>CAWBIN010000001.1:0-95774 GCA_963788955.1 uncultured Alphaproteobacteria bacterium
ACCGTCCGCTTCTGGCGTCCAGAACGCGATAGCAGACATTGAGTGGAATTAGGTCGGCGTCTCCAACTGACCCTCTAGTGGTCTAGCGGACCTTCGATGATATCCGGTCGTTCGTCCCTGATGAACCGATGCCGCTTGAAAACTGCTACGCTATTGTCTCAGTCGGAATTCCCTCAAGCGGCCACGCGGGAAGCCGGCGGTCAATTTTGCTTCTCACGATTAGCCATGCACTCGGGCAGGCGTCCCGACTCATCAGACAAACCGGCGGGAGACTTGGCGCAGGGCGGGAAGCCAGCGAGGCGCATAGTTTCGATAAGATGTAGACGGAGATCGCCGCTGATGTTGTTCCTATTGACGAAACCTTCTATCGTCAGATCGGGAAACCGCTCAAGAGCTTGGCGCATCGTCATCTTGGCTTCTGCCGTGCGTCCAAGCGACGCGAGAGCGCCAGCACGCACCACCCAGCGATCCCCGTAGTTCTCCGGTCTCAGGCGATCGAGCATTTGCAAGGCATCAGCGTCGCGACCCGCCGCGAAATAAGTCCAGCTGAAGGATCCCAGCCGCCCACATCGGATAGTTCGGGTTGAGTCGAATTGCCCTGTCGGCCATCTCGGCACCGCGCTCGGTCTCGCCCAAACTAGCGGCCCAGCCGGCATAGAAAATCAGGATCTCGAACGCGTTCGGTGCAAGCCGCAAGGAGGTGTCGAACGAGGCTTTGGCGAGCGCGAACTCCCCCCGTTCAGCCAGCGCTGATCCTAGAACGGAATGCGCCTCAGCGTCGCGCGGATCCAGCGCAACTGCGCGTTTGGCCGCGTCCATCCCTGCCTCGTTCGCGGTCTTGACGTCCTCGACGCCAAACATTTTTGAGAGACTGTGCGCATGGTAGAGTTCGACCCAGGCGCGGGCGAGCCCGGGGTCCAGCTCGACGGCGCGGGTGAGCAATTGGATCGATTCCTCGATGCTTTCGAACGTCAACTGTTCAATCTTCTCGCCGCCGAGAAGATAAAATTCGTAAGCAGTCAGGTTTTCTGGCCGTTTTCGACGCGCCAAGCTGCGCTCGGCTCCTACGACCAGTCCCGTACCACCGCCGAGACGGTTGGTGACGAGTTCGGCAATCTCGGTCTGCACTGCGAAGACGTCTTCGGCCGGCCGGTCCCATCGCTCGGACCAGAGATGGGTTCCTGTTGCCGCGTCGATCAGCTGCGCGGTGATCCGGACCCGACCTTCTTGACGCTGGATCGAGCCTTCGAGCACGTAGCCGACATTGAGCGCCCTGCCGACCTCCCGGATATCGACGGCCTTGCCCTTGTAGGCTTCGACCGAATTGCGGGCGATGACCTCGAAGTCGGGAAAACGCGCGAGATCGGTGATGATGTCCTCGGTGATGCCGTCGGCAAGCCGCCCGGTGGCCTCGTCGCCGCCGATGATTGTCGAACGGCAGGACCGCAATCGACGGCTTGCGCTGGCGCGTATCGACCGGCCGCAGCCACCAGGCTCCAGCCACCGCGAGCGCAAGCGCAAGCGCAAGCAGCAGCGGCAGCCGCCATCGGCAGCAAGCGCCGGAGCCGGCGTGTGCGCAGGCGCCAGCCGCGCTTTACCCCTGCCATTCGGACGCTGTAGGTGCGGACCGGCTCGGCGATATTCTTGACCTGCTGCTCGCCGGCGAAGTCGAGCGGCAGGCCGAGCTTGCCCTTCATGTGGTCATAGGCGGTGCCGGAGATCAGCACGCCGCCCGGCTGGGCAAAGCTGCTCAAGGCGCGCCGCGACATTCACGCCGTCGCCGAGCAGATCGTCGCCTTCGACCACCACGTCGCCGAGATTGATGCCGATCCGGAAGACGATGCGGCGCTCGGCAGGAGCTCCGCCTCGGTGCGCGGCGACGCCTGTCTGCATCGCGACGGCGCAGGCGACCGCATCGACGACGGAGCGAACTCGACGAGGGCGCCGTCGCCCATGAGCTTGACGATGCGGCCCTTATGCTCGGCGAGCAGCGGATCGATCAGTTCCGCGCGGAGCGCCTTGATCGCGGCGAGCGTCGCCGCCTCGTCGGCTTCGATCAGGCGCGAGTAGCCGACGATGTCGGCCGCCATGATGGCCGCCAGCCGCCGCTCCGCTCGCGTCGTCACCATGACGACATTTCTCCCACCCAGAGCTGTGCCCAGCTTCTGGCTGGCTTCGATCATTTCATGTGACGCCTAGGACCACAAGGCGATGGCCAAACGGAGCTTGGTTCGGGACCTTCCTTTATTAGGCAATAGAGGGAGTGACGGCTCGTGACGCAACTAGGACTAACTCGTAGCCGCCGGTATGTCAGCTTTCAGGAGGCGTCGCTGCCTGATTCTATGACCGAGATGAGGCGCGAAGCGGTCACTCGAAGCTGGCCCCCTTCGGCAAGTGCCGCTGCCGCTCCCACTCAACCGGAAAGCCTCGCACCAGCGGCTGCAGCTCCATCGTCGCGGTTGGCTCCCGTCGAGGATTGCCTCGACGAGGTCCGGCGCCAGCAGCGTCAGCCGCAGCGATGTGCGAGACGAACGACCGGTCGAGCTTCTCGGCTTCGGCGAGTTCGCTGATCGTCGCGAACTGGCCTGACTCCAGTTGCTGCTTCCAGTGGAAGGCCTGGACGACGGCTCGCAGCAGCGTGTTGTCGATGCGCGGGCGCGACGGCGCCCATGGCTCGGCGCCGGCCGGCGACACGACGACCTTGCGACCACCACGCTTGCGGATGGCCATCGGGATGTGAACGGTCAGGCTGGTCCCGTCGTCGCTGATCTCGTGGTTGGGCATCAGGCTGCCTTCTGCATGTTCGGCCGAAGCTCGGCGATGACGCTGGCAATGCCCTCGGTGCGGAGGCGGATGGAGATGCCGTCGACATCGACATCGATGCGCTCGACCAGCAGCTGGACGATGCGCGCCTGCTCGGTCGGGAAGAGTTCCTCCCAGAGAGCATCGAACTGGATGAGCGCGTCGCGCACCTCGGTGTCGCTGATGTCGCTGTCGTCTTCGCGCGCTGCCGCCCAGGTCTTCACGATCATCTCGGGCGAGCGAAGCATGGCGCGAACCTGATCGATGACTGCAGCCTCGATCTCGCCGGCCGGCAGGCGTCGTACCGGGCAGGTTTCCGGTCCGAGCTTCTGGACGCTGGTGGTGACGTAGTAGCGGTAGAGCCTGCCCTTCTTCCGCGTGTGGGCCGGCGTCATGGCATAGCCGTTGGGCGCGAAGATCAGGCCGCGCAGCAATGCCGGTGTCTGCCCGCGGCAGTGCCCTGCCCGCTTGCGCGGTGTCTCGGCAATGATCGAGCGAACCTTGTCCCAGAGGTCTCGCGAGATGATCGGCTGGTGCTCGCCGGGATAGCTCGTGCCCTTGTGCACGGCCTCGCCGATGTAGACCCGGTTGCTGAGCAGCTTGTAGAGATAGCCCTTGTCGACCGGCCTGCCGCCGCGGCTGGTGATGCCCTCGGCATTGAGGGTGCGCGCGAGGATGGTTGCCGAGCCGATCGACAGGAACCGCTCGAAGATCATGCGGACCGTTGCGGCATCTTCCTCCTGGATGAGCAGCTTGCGGTTCTCGACGCGATAGCCGAGCGGGACGTTGCCGCCCATCCACATGCCCTTGCGCCGCGATGCCGCGAACTTGTCCCTGATGCGCTCGCCGATCACCTCGCGCTCGAACTGCGCGGCATAGGTTCGAGAACACCGGGGTTGCGACCGAGACGACCAAGGCAAAGATTGTCGCTGCCTATGCGGCGCACCAAGTCGAAATCACTAATGGCGAAGGGACAGGAGCGAGGTTGCTGAGATGAAAGCGGAACTAAAGAGGAATTTGAGAGGCAGGCAGAGTGGCGAGACCAGAGGGCGCTTGAGTACCCAGGCGATGGCCGCAATGCTGAAGCTGCAAATCTGTTTCGTCGATTGGCTGAGACTGTTGACGACTGCCCTCAAGAGGTCGTCGACGCGGCCTGGGAGCTGTTCGAGGATGCTCCCGACGGCGGAGATTGGCTCGAAATGATGAAGGAGATCGGCTTTCACGATTGGCCCAAGTCGGCCGAAGAGTTTTGCCGACGCTTCATTTCAAAAAGAACATCATGAGGCGTCGAGTTCATCCCCGAGAATGGCGGCGGCGCCGGGGGTGCGGCTGAGGAAACCCGGAATTGAGCGAATTCGCGATCAGCGTACTGCCTTATCTCTTCGAGCAAATTCGTCAATGCCCCTATGTAGGGCCGGTACGCATCATGAATTCCTTCGTTAAGTCCGTCGATTTTGCCCTCCAAACGCTTCCCTGCTGCGATGAGCATCCAGCCTTCATACTCTCTCGCGACGCGCTCGAGTTCGGTCAAAGAATTTTGCAGATGCGGGAAATAAATTGCTGAGATGGCCCGGGCGTTGGGTAACGGCGATGCAGGATGCGTATCTTCGAATCCAAAAGCTCTAATGTTCTTCAAAAGATCGAGCCAATGCTCATGGGCGTAGAGCGCGCCGATCAGTTCCTCCAATTTTTCGGCCTTCTTCTTCTTCTTTTCCGACCGCTCACTTAGCCAATGGGCTAACGGCGGGCCGACCAAGCCGCCCAATAGACCGATGACACCGCCCACGATCACAGGAATGAGCGCGTCGAATTGCTCTGCCGCCATTTCCCCCCCTAGTTGCTGCACGAATCAATACCGGCCCGTCGACGCTAGCGCTTTTTCGGCTTCGGCGTGATCTCCTCGATCTGCGCCTTAACTCCGTCCTGCAATGGCCGGTGCAGTGCGCACCCACGCAATCCCAACTGCACCGGCCGTTTCCCTTCCTGGCTACTTTACAGGTTCGTTCAGACCCAGCATCTTGAGGGCACGGATTTCCGTCGCGGTTTAGGGATGGGGCCGATGAGTTTTGAATCGCTCCTGGCTAAGTGTTCCGAATTGCTTGGTGCGGTTGACACGCTGGCTGCAGTGGCAGCAAGACTGCGGCTTGCGCACGACGGGATTTCGGCGGACGCTCGACTGCAATCGCAGCTCGACCGGATTGTCGACCTACTCGAACCTAATCTTCTCGAAGGCCTTGACCATGCCCAGCAGGCGGTCGTTCTGGCCGACATTAGTACCACACTCCGTCAATCCCTCGACTTCCTCGAAAATCCGTCCCGTCCTCTGGGATGGCACCATGATGATCCGGCCGTCTTGGATTCTCAAGGCAGGGCGTCGCAACTTATCATTAGCAGAATTCAGGCCATAGCCACCAAACGTGCTCGCCTGGCTGAGCTAATGAGGCAACCGGGTGCCTTTCTCGACATCGGGACGGGTGTTGGCTGGATCGCCATTGAAGCAGCCCGAGTTTGGCCAAACTTGCGCGTCACCGGCATCGACATCTGGGAGCCTTCGCTGGCGATTGCCCACCGCAACATTGCCGACAGCGGCATGACGGAGAGAGTATCCGTCCGCAATGAGAACCTCGAAAACCTGCGCGAAGTGGCCCGCTACAATCTGGTGTGGCTGCCCTCGCTTTTCATGCCGGAAGAGGTCATTCGGCGCTCCCTGGCGCCCGTCTTCCGGGCTCTCGCCCCAGATGGCACATTGATCTTTGCACTATTGGAGGCTCCATCCGAGCCGTTACCGCAGGCTCTCGCTTCGCTCGGCGTTTTAAGAATGGGCGGTCATCCCTGGCAACGCGACGAGGTTGAATCGCTGCTCAATGCCACCGGCTTCACCGACGTCGAAGCATTTAGTTTCCCGGAAGTGGAGTTGACCCTAGTTGCCGGATGCAAACCGATCAGTGTCAGTTAGGCCGGCTCGCTAGCGCGAAGCGTCTCCCTCGCTCTGGCGCCTGCCTTGTGGCCACCGCCATGTCATGTCGCTGATCATTCGCGTATTATGGCGGCGGCAATTAGTCAGGGGGAGCGAATATGCGAACAATCGAACTTTGTGCGGCCGTCGCTCTGTGCATCGTGCCATCCAGCCTACTGGCGGCCGACGAGGTTTCCGTCGAACGCGGTTTGTACATTTCGATCATCGGCGGCTGCCATTTCTGCCATACGGAAGGATACCGTGAAGCCGATGGGAAGATTGATCCGGCCAGGGCGCTCAAAGGCTCCTCGATTGGCTGGCAAGGCCCCTGGGGCACGACCTATGCCGCAAATCTCAGGGACTCGGCAATGGGCTTCACTGAGGACAAATGGATCGACCACCTCAAGAACAAGGTCAATTTGCCGCCGATGCCCTGGTACCAAATCCAAGCCATGAGCGAAAGCGACTTGCGTTCGGTGTATCTTTACATCAAATCGCTCGGACCCTCCGGCGATTTGGCACCGTTTTACCGGGAGCCTGGCAAGGAGCCGAGGACACCTTATGTCATACTAGTGCCACCTCAGACGCCGAAGAAGTAACGACCTATCTATCCGTGGCGCCTGCCTGGGGCGGTCAATTCCTGATCTTACCAGGGTGTCCTGCCGCAGCCATCTGTCTGTTGAATGCGGCGGCCTCCTCAGCCGTATTAAATGGACGGGCGGTAGCGGTTCCATCGGACGCCAAAATGACCGCCAGGAATGGGAAGCCATCGATTGGCGGGCTATAGACCACGTATGAAAGCTGAGGGTTTTTCATCGCTTCTGGTTCAATCCGCTTCTTGACGATGAATGACGGCATCAAAGATCGCCTCGTAGGCGCTGCCCATGTCTTCCTCGATTTCAAAGCTCCCGATCCCTAACGCCTTGGCGTCAGCAAATAGCTTGTGGGTCAATTCGCTTACCGAGATGATATCGGCGCCGACTGTTTCGGGGACGTTGTTGGAAATCCATTTGTGCAGGAAGTTTGTACCGCGTGTGCTCATCTCGCCATAAGCTGGCGAGTGGCGTTAGGTTCCTTCCTCTCGAAAATCCTGCAGCGAGGCGTGCCGTAGGTCTTCCTCACCGCGCAGATGCTTCACGCGGCCGATCAGGCCCGGCTTGACCCATTGCGTCGCCGGCCGCTTCATGCCCTTCGGCGCCGTGCCTGCGTGTTCCTGGACGCGCTTCCAGAGCCGTTCGCGCATTTCCCGGTTCAACGTGATGAACGCCGAGCCGACATAGCGTCCTGTGCCTCGCTCGGCCATCAGGGCAAAAGCTGGCTTGCCCGCCTCGCGCTCGACGCCGAGCAGTTCGTATTCGTCGATCGCTGTAGCATTTCGCCTTCAGCCAGTTCGTCGACGGGCCGCTGCGGTATTTGCTGTCTTTGCGCTTCGACACCATGCCCTCAAGCCCGGCCTGGTCGACCAGGTGGAAGATCGGCCTTGGCTCGCCCGGCAGCGCCTGGCTGAACTGGATGCGCTGGCCTTCGGGGATCATCGCGGCCAGGATCTCGCGGCGGTCCTCCAGCGGCATGTCGCGCAGATCGTGGCCGTTCAGGTGCAGCAGATCGAAGGCGACGAAATAGAGGTCGTGCTGGCGCCGGGTGATGGCTTTCCGCAGTTCGCCGAAGTCGGACAGGCCGGCATCGTTCAGCACGATGATCTCGCCGTCGATGATGGCGCTTTCCACATCAAGCTCGGCGGCAGCTTTGGCCAGGTCGCGGTATTTCGATGTCCAGTCGAGGCCGCGCCGCGTGAAGATGCGCACGCCGTCGGCATCTCTGACGATCTGGGAGCGGTAGCCATCGAACTTGATTTCGTGAATCCAGCCATCACCCTCGGGAGGCTTCTCGACCAAGGTCGGCATCAGCGGCTGGAATGAACGACAACCGGTCGCCGCCGGCACGCTTACGCATCGGAACGCCCCGCAACATCGAATTTGATTCAATATCGCATGAGTCGTTTCCGTTCCGTTAGCTGTTGCTTAAAAAGCAAACGGCGGAACATTCGAGCCGAGAGGCTGTTCCTTTGCAGGAGGAAACGGCCATGACCGAGCACCAGAACGAACGCCACCCCAACGATCGAAAAGCTGTACTGAGTGAAGATGCCTGCGAGATCGCCCACTTCGCCCGAAAGTTTCACCTCACAATGCCGGAAGCGAGAATGCTTATTCGGCAGCATGGCAACAATCACGCCCGGCTCGAGAGGGAGGCCAGAAAGCTTTATCAGCCTCGATGACAAAGCTGTCTGATCTCGGTCCGTCCGCCTATCATCGGCCGCCGACACGCAAGAAGCCGCTGCGACACATGGTCGACTAGCTTTGCATGACAAATGGCCCGCGACGCTTATCCAGCCCAAGCCGCGCCTGTTCGCCTCGGGCGAAGTCTGAGGCATCTTCCCGCGAAAGGAAGCCTTTGACGCTTACAACGCCGTCTTCGATGACCCGCACGTAATGCGTGTTTTCAACTTCCTCGATCTCGACCGAAGTCTTCCACAGTTGCGTGTTCATCGAATTGCCCCGTTTGATCTGGAACGTCATCACCGGGGTAATGTTCCAACGTCTTTAGGCCCGTTCAACCAGGGCACTCAGTCGTAATTGAGCCGCTTCTAATGTGCCTGTAGCTTCATCAGCGCGGGGGCTTCATTACCAAATCCCGCAGTGGCCGGTGCAGTGCAAATAGACCTAGCAATGAGCATGCCCAGACTGCACCGGCCATTCTCTACGGTTTGAGCGATTTCTAATATGACCATACCTTGGGCATTGCGGGAAATCCCCATGGTACACACCGCTCCCGCAAGGCCGGTGTGGGTCCACCCCCCGAAGGTTGCCAACCACACCGGCCATTCCCTGCGAATGGCTATCTGATCAATATAATGGGCGGCAATCAGTCATTGAGAGGCAGCGAATATGCGAACAATCGATCTTTGTGCGGCCGTTAGCGGCCATTTCTGCGTCCCTTCCCCGGTATACCAATCAGGCGAACGAGCACGGGCCTGCAGGTTCCGGCGCAAGGAACTATCTGCTTGCAGCGTGGTTTCTCGCTTGAATGAGAACCATCATGCTTAAACTCTTGATCCGCCTCGGCGCGATCTACGCGGCGTTTCAAATCGGCAGGGAATACGGCCGCGCCGAGACGGAGATCATGCTGTTGCCGCCCGTGAGCTATGAGAGACGCCCATCGCTAAATCGTTGGAGAATTGGAGCTTCGCTTCAGGGACATCGGACTGGTCGTGCCGGGACACACTTACCTCTGAACCTGTCCTTTTCCGACAATGCCCTCGCATTGCCTACTTGAGGACACGTCGAAATTGCCTGATGTTCAGATAGACAACCGGCTGACATGCATAGGCTTTCTGCTGGGATGGGCACATCGAGCGAAGACTTGCGAAGGTTGTCTCTATTCCGGAACAACGATGTCCCGCTAAATACCCGCAACACTCAGAGTAGCTTGATCTTCTCCCATCGATTGGGCACTGGTCCTCAGCTATCGAGCCTTCATTTTTGCGAGCCGCTCCTCCAACCTTCCTATGATCGTTTTGTCTGTCAGCGGTATGTAGAAAACTGAATACTTGACGCTGCCGGTCATGATAACCGCGAACAGCTGACCGTCCTGAAAGCTCTCAACGAGATATAAAGTCATGCTATCTCCGACCACCTCGTCCACGTAGAAATAGCGAAGGGGATGGTACAGGAAATAGAATTTTCCGGCCTCGAGTGACGCCCCGCCAAGTGGCAACGTCGAAAGGTCTGTTTCAAATTTCTGGCCGGTCAGCACATTCTAATATGAAACCTGAGCGGAAACAGCCGACAGCTCCACTCTACGTCAGCATCCAGTACGCGGGCACGGATGCGCATGATTTCCACCTCAATCGCCGCGACTATCCCGGACCTGAAAAAGTAGTTGTCCGGTGGAGTGACCGAGCGACCAAATACCACCCGGCGGACGAGTGACGTTCCGTTGGTAAATGGCTGTGATGCGAGCACACGACTAAAATTGCGCCCTCGGAGCGGGACCAAAGCTTTGGGACGCATAAGCTTTTCGCATATCATTGGGCTTCCGGAAACCGATGAAGTCTCAGGTCCCTTTGCGGAACCTCAAAATGTCTCCGCTACATCCCCGCCCCGTCGTCATAGCCCGGTTTCCGCTATAGTGATGGAGCGAGCACCGGAAAGCGGCCATTCCGAGTGCTGTAAAGGTCTCCCCTATCTTTGCGGCTACAATCAACCCAGAGGACGAATGCGGCCCGGGACTGGTTTCCAAGCTGTGAGCCCACGGTGAGTGGCAGTGATCAACAGGTCCGGCCCATATTGCTGCGGAACCGAAAGGAAGGTCCGCGTTCGCAATCCTGTCGAGTGATGCGCGAGTTCTTCGCCGGTTGGAGAGAAAACCAAGATCGTCCCATCGCCGAGTACAATCACCCAATTACGAAGTCCGCTGCCATGCACGTCGATGGCGCCGATTGGCGAATACGTCGATAGCTGAGCGTCCGGTGCCAGTTCAACTTCACGAATGACCGTTCCTCGGCTGTCGAAGAACGCCAAGGCGTGCCGAACTCCCTGACCACGTCCGAATACCTGACGCAACGAAACACCATAAAGTCCGTGCTGCGTCTTCATGGTCCGAAACCGACGCGGACCGTCACCCTTGCCCCAAGGTTTCAGAAGTCTACCGTCCGAGCCGATGCCGACGATTTCTCGCTTTGGTGCGAGCGCCGCCAGCAGCGCAGCACCACCATTCTCAGGCGCTTCCGTGACGGTGCCTGGATGATGCCACAGTGCAACGTTCCACAGTTCATTGCCATTGGCGTCAAAGCAAATAATCCGTTTGCTCGCGCTCAGCACAATGACGGGAGTTTGATTAAAGCGTGATATGACCGGTTCGAGCCAGGAAACATCCTTGGGATCGAACCGCTTCTTCCAGACTTCACGTCCGGCTGCATCCAGCGCATGCAGGAAATAGTCGGTGGTAACGACGTAATCAATCGCGCCGGTCCATTTCGTGCTGGAGGAGACAACCATCAGGTACGGCATCGCGCCGGTTGGATCGGTCGCTATCCGGCGTCGATTTCGCTGGCGCAGCGAACTTGGCCAGCCGCGCGCCGTTTGCATTGAACTTGAAAATCTCATCGTTGTTTAGTGCAAAGAACTCGCCTTTCGCACCAGGGCTGAGAGCCATCTCGTGCACTAAAGGTGGTCTAAGGGACACCGTCCACGCCTCGACGAAAGGTGCGTCGCCCGTGGTTGCGGGAGGCACGCCCTGAGCTTGTATGAGGGCCACGTTCGTGTTCATCGCCTGCGAAAGTGCCCACAGGCAGAACGCGAAGAATGACACGGCCATCAGCCCCAGCAGGGCTAAGAAAAGGCGCGACTGCATTACACGTCCATCCGTCAGGTTCCAATGTCATCATAGCCGCTGAATGATAGCAAGCTGATGAGCCGTAATTTTGCTAGATCATCACTCAACGTTGTTCTGGCCTAATCCCTCTCCGGCTTTCAAAGAGGAGAGATCTTACATGCCATTGCGCTGCATAAACTTTGACGTGATAAGCGCGATGGTTAGCGGTATCATGGAGGTGTACATCAAAGTTTCGCTGCGTGTGGTGACACCCCAGACGAGCATGACCGCGCATAGGATAAAGCCAGCGCTGACAATTGTAATGCAAAGGGCTCTCACGCCCATCCTCAGGCGGTCTGTGCCAACAGTCAGGTTCGGTGCGGTCAGGAGGACTGCCATGATGATTGCAATAGCTGCGACAAACGCGCCTATGACGTGGATATAAGAGAACGTCATCACTCCTCCCCTCTGCTGGCTCAATCGGGGCCGACTTAACCCGAAGGCCAACTCCGATTGCCATCAGCGCACAAAAAAGGTGACTGTGCTAGAGGATTGCATCATAGCCTCATCGCAGGCGAGAAGCGGTAGGGGTATCTCATTCCGCTCGAAAGATGCGGCTCGCGTCTGCAGTTGCTCCTCATCGTGTAGCGCTACATCCCCGCGCCGTCGCCATGGTCCTGTGTCCGCTATGCGGCGACATTTAGTTCGAAGGGGATTGGTGGCAGTGTTGAAAGCGGAGAGAACGGTCTTCCGACTCGAACCCCCGATCGTGAGCGGGCGCCTCCATGATCAAGTCTGTCCCACGGCGTAACCGGACGTACCAATCTCCTTCATCAGCACGTGTAATTCGGCTGGAGGAGCAAGACAGAAAGTTCGAAAGCTTCCAAGAACCCCAGTCGATAGCCAATTGTAGAACCGTCTGACGTCGGCCTTGGGCCGATTGCGGACTGACAGCTTCGAGGCACGGATTTCCAAAAGCGGACTTTCAGGCTCTCGCGGGCATCTATCTGATTTGACCCAACCCAGACATTCACGGGCGGAGTTTACGTCTCGAAAGTGGTCCTTCAATGCTACCAGCCCTAATGACCCGTCGCTGACATTTGGAACGTCGGCGACGCACTCTTGCCAGACGCTGTATGGCTCGGTGGCGCACTAAAGCGAGAGAGTTCCGCAGGGCGCTTGGGTGCGGAACATCATTCGAAAAAAGCTAAGTCTCGTAGTAGTGAAGCTCGAGCAGCAGGCACCCGGTCTGCGACCGGAAGGGACCGTGATATACGCCAGGTGGGCGGCAGGCGTAGGTGTTCGGGGCAAAACTCAGCGACGGCTCTTCGACCGAATATCCGCCGACGATGAGGTCTCCCGATACCAGATAGACCTCTTCCCAGTACTCATGCACGAACGGCACCGTCGTATAGGCGCCCGGCGCAAACCGCAGCAGCCGCGTGCGGTTGCCCGTCTTGCCTGCCTCGTCGAGCCGGCCGGCAAGGATCTTCTGCTCGATGCCGGGTGGGTAACCAGGCGGCGAATGCCAGCCCTCGCCGGTCATGTCGATCGTGTGAAATTCCTTGTGTTCCTTGCGGATCGGCATGGCAACCTCAAGCGGCAACCAGAGCAGCGCGGTCGACCTCGTCCTCAAGCGAATAGCTATCCAGCATGTGGTCGACGAGCTGCGTGCAGCGATCCCAGTCGTAGGTGCGGAAGCTGTGCCCCTTGGTCACGAAGGTGGCGCCGGCATAGAACATCTCGTATTGCGTGTGGCGCGAGGCGAATTCCGAGCCGACCGCGTCCCAGGCGAGCTTGAAGAACTTCACCCGGCCCTCCGACGAGGCGACCGGCGATTGCTGCGTCTTCTCGATCAGATTGCGCAGCTCCGGATCGGCGAAATCCTGGACGGAGGACGGCAGCATGATCATGCCGCCGCCCGCCAGTTCGCGCAAGGCGCAGGATCACCTCGGCATAGAGCTGCTGCGTCAGCACCTGAGCCGAATAGAGCGTATGCGCGTCGGGCACGAAATAGGCGCCGCGCATGCTGGCCCTTGACCTCCATGGCGTGCACCAGCGCGTCGACCATGGCTGTTCTCGCGCCGCGAGCTGCGCCCAGCGTCTCGCGCACCTGCGGGAAGTTGATGATGCCGTTGGTCTCGGCGATGCGCCGGGCGATGCCGACGAGGAAGCGCAGCTTCACCATCAGCCGGATCTGCGCCTGGTAGTTCTGGTAGACATGCGCCGGCGTGGCGTGGAACTGCTTCTGGCACATGGCGATGTCGCTGGCTGACGAAGACGCGGTCCCACGGCACTTTCACGTCGTCGAAATAGAGCACGGCATCGTTCTCGTCGAAGCGGCTGGCGAGCGGATTGTCGAAGACGCTGACGGCGCTCTGCCTCGTAGGATTTGCGCGACAGGATCTTCAGCCCGCCGGCATTCATCGGCACGGCGAAGGAGACCGCATAGCGTTCGTCGCCCGCGCTGCAGCGGCTGGATGCAGGTGACGAACACCTCGTTCGCCATGATGCCGCCGGTCGCCAGCATCTTGGCGCCGCGGATCGTCAGGCCTGCCGGCGTCGCGGTCGACGACGCCGGCGGTCAGGAAGCGGATCCTGCCTGCTCGCTCGCGCGGCTTCGAGCGGTCGGCCTGCGGATTGATGATGACGTAGGTGAGATAGAGATCGTTGTCGCGCGCGTAGCGGTAATAGTCGGCAAGCGCCGCGGCGCGGGCCGTGTCGTAGGCCTCGAAGACCTCGAGCCCCATGAACATGCCGGAAATGCAGGAGGCGACGTGATCGGGCGCGCGGCCGAGAAAGCCGTCATGCAGCTCGGTCCAGGCTTCCAGCGCCTTGCGCCGCTCGACGAGCTCGGCATGGCTGCGCGGCAACTGCCAGATGCGGTTGGCCCGCTGCCCGCCGCTTTCGGGCATCTCGAAGGTCATCAGTTCCCGGTTGTCCGGCCGCGCCTGGAAGTCGTAGAGCGTGCCGACCGACCGGATCGTCTGGCGGAAGGCTGGATGCGCGGTGACATCGCCGGCCGCCTGGCCGTTGATATAGACCTGCCTGCCGTCTCTCAGCATCTCGATATGCTGCGCTCCGGTCTTGATCATCTTGCCCTCCAAGGTCAGTAGTGCCAAGAAATCAGTAGTGAATGTCGAGCGGCCAAAGCGGCGCCGTGAACTCCGTTGGCTGCAGTGATGCGTAGCGCCCCTTGCCGAAAACCAGCGGCTGCCGGTCGGCGAAGGACCGGAAATGCTTCACCCTGGCGATGAACAGCACATGGTCGCCGGCCTCGTGCCTGGCCCACGGCTCGCAATCGAACAGCGCCGCCGCGCCGGGCAGCACCGGGGCGCCAGAGCCGCCCTGCTCGAACCGCATCCCTTCCCACTTGTTGGAAAGCGGCTTGGCGAAGCGGTTGGAAATGTCCTTCTGGTTTTCGGAGAGAACGTTGACCGCGTAACTGGCGGCCTTCTGCCAGAGCGGCAGGCTGGCTGAACGACGATCGATGCTGAACAGGACGAGGGGCGGGTCAAGCGACAACGAGTTGAACGAGCTCATCGTCATGCCGAGTTGCTCGCCGTCGGCCAGACAGGTGACGACGCAGACGCCGGTCGGAAACTGTGCCAGCGCCTGCCGGAACGCGCGCACGTCGAAAGCCGTTTCTCTTTCGATGATCATGCTCCGGCCCTTTCGGCACCGATCGGTTAAGTCACAATAATCAATTCACCAATTCCGTTGACCAACTGCCCGCCGCCACTGTGTGTCTCGACCGTCCGGCCGCATCGCCGATGCGAACGCCGCGGCCGCCCTCTTACTGCGCCACCGCCGCCCTGCGCGCGGTTGCAACCGAGCCCCAGCCTGCCGCAGTCGGCAGCCGCAAGGCAACGAGCGTCCGCGCCAGATGCTCGGCGACGGCTGCGGCCGCCTGTTCGGGCTGTCCGCAGCGTATGCCCTCGACGATCGCTGCGTGCTCGGCAAGCACGCTGTCGCCGCGCCCGCCGGAGATCATGATGACATGCACGCCCATCCGCAACTGGCGGTCCCGCAGGCTCTCATAGAAGTCGGCGAGCACCGGATTGCCGGCGGCGCGCACGATCGTGCGATGAAACTCCCGGTCGCATTCGATGAACGCCACGGGATCGTGCCGCACCTCCACTTGTCGGGCGATCAGCCTGTCGAGTTCCGCCGCAAGCATGTCGCCGAAGCCAGCCGTCTGCCGCTGCGCACCACTCCTCCACCACGCCGCGCGCCTGCATGACCGCTTCGATCTCCGCCTCGGTGATCGGCGGAACATAGGCGCCCTTCTTCGGCACGATCTGCAGGAGGCCGTCGGCTTCGAGCCGCAACAGCGCTTCGCGCACCGGCGTCCGCGACGTTCCCGTCTCGCGGCAAACCTCCGCCTCTGTAAGGAACGTGCCCTCGCGGCTGGGCAAGGTAAGCACATGCTGCTTCAGCCAGCGATAGACGACGTCCTGTGCAGCATCGGCGCGTTGCCCTATGGCAGGGCGTTGTGATTGATGTCGCTCTCTCATAGACATGATGTATACATGTTGTCGACTAGAGATTAGCAGGCTGCGACCTCACTGTGCAGAGCGTGTTAGGTAGTGGCGCTACCGCGCTGCCAGAGGTCGGTCTATGCGGCACGAACGGCAGCTTTGGGGAGCCGTCATGGAGGTCGCTTTATGGCGCAACCGTGACCTGCAGTGCGTTCGGCGACGATACCTGCTCTCCCGGTCCGCTTTTGGGATATGGCTATGGTCTGCTCAACGGCCGACATGCGGCGCGAAGCTGCCATTCAAAACATGGTACTTGGAAGTCGTGCCGTCGCGCTACCGCGCGCAACGTGCCAAGGGACGATCCCTTCAAAGCCATGCAAAGGCCGATACCGTATCCTACTTTGTTCATGAGCACCCGCAATTCGGGCTGCGGAGCGACCCAGAAAGTTCGAAAAGCTCCAGGAACCCCAGGGAAACTGGATGCGTGGCGGACTATGAGGCTCACGCATGACGGCGGCGCCGTAGGAGGGATGAAAAAGAAGGGAAGCGGAACTCATGTATAAGCCGACATATCGTTCGTCACCTTCCTTTTCTACAGTTTTCCCGTCCATGAACTCAGTGCTAATTCACAGCTTTCGCCGTGTGCAAGGACTCCAAAATAAACGTCATAGCGCCGAATGGCCCGCTTTGTCGGAAAAGCGAAGCCCTAAAAACACCTCAAACTAACTTGTTAAGCACGAAAGTCGATCAAGTCATATGTTGTCTTGCTGAAGCGTTCACACCATTCCTTCGCCAACTCTTCCGCTTCGGTCTGGGACCACCCCGGCCTCATCGGCAACTCTAGCAACCGATTCGACGTCATCGAATGGCACGTGTTTCAGCTGCGACGTGAAAAGCGGCACTCTGAAACGCGTTAGACTTGTCCCTTTCGCAGGTCGAAACCGCCGATGATACGACGCCGGAACTGAAGCTCTTTTCTCATCGAGCACAATCGCCTTGAATTTCGAGTCGTTGCTGAGGAGTGTGAGATGACAAGGTGGAATAAAGACCCCCTGAAGCGTACAATCCGGAGACGCCAGCTGCGCGAGATCGTGCCGTTGGCCGACAGCACGATCTACGAAATGGAGCAGCGCGGCGAATTTCCGCGACGCTTCGCTTTGACCCCACGATGCGTGGTTTGGGATCTGAGCGAGGTTCAGGCATGGCTTATGGCCCGTCGCTCAAAACCAATTCTCCGCGCGCCCGGCCCCGACGTGAAACAACGCCGAGCCCGCCCGGTCAAAGAGCCGGATCGGGCGCCAAGATCGGCATCGACGGCGGGATAAGCGTTGGGACGTACTTCTTGCCATCGACCCACGCGTCCACGATGTCCGACCATTCCTGCATCATGTGCCGGCGCTGCAATTCATATTCGGCCTTGTTGTAAACGCCACGCGACGAGCGCCCGTCCTCGTGCGCCAGGCACTTTTCAATCCAGTCGCTGTTGAAGCCGAGTTCATTCAGCAGCGTCGAGCCCGTTCGCCGCAGGTCATGAACCGTAAACGGCTCCAGCGGCAGCCTTCCGCCTTCGCCCGTTCGACGACCGCGTAGGTGACCCGATTGAAGGTCGCGCGCGACATCGGAGCATCCGCATCGTACCGCGACGGCAGAAGGTAGCTTGAATTGCCCGCGCAGGTCTTCAGGGCGATCATGATGTCGAGCGCCTGGCGCGACAGGTAGACGTTGTGCGCCTTCGAGCGCTTCATCCGCTCCTTCGGGATCGTCCAGACCGCATTCTCGAAGTCGACCTCGTCCCACACCGCGTCCTGCAGTTCGCTCTTGCGCACCATCGTGAGCAGGTAGAGCCGCATTCCCAAACGGATCGTGGGAAGCGTGGCGACGTGCTCGAGCTGCTTCAGCATCACTCGAATTTCTGAAGGCGAAAGCGAGCGGTCCTTCGGCACGAAGGTGGCGATTGACGCGGGCCCAACTTCGTCAGCCGGATTGGCGACCTTCTCGCCATGCAGGATCGCGAAGCCGTAGATCTGCTTCAGGATGTCGCGAACGTGGATCGCGGTCGCAGGAGCACCGCGTTCAACGATCTTGCCGCAATGGGCCCGCAGATCATCAGGCGTGATCTCCGTCAGCAGGCGATTGCTCCAGACCGGAAGAAGTTCTCGTTCGAAGATGGAACGCCGCATGGCGCGCGTGCTGTCGGCCATCGGACGCGGCAGTGAGCCACTTCTCGCCGAACTCGCCAAAGCTCTTCGCCTCCTTCAGGCGGCGCTTCTCGCGCTGCTTCTCGATCGCCGGCGATCGCCCCTCGCCAATGGCGCGCTTCGCATCGAGGCACTTCTCTCGGGCCAGCGCGAGCGAGATGCCGTCGCGTCCATACCTGCCCAGGTAGACCGTCTCCCGGCGTCCATTCAGCCTGTAGTCCAGCCGAAACGAGATCGCGCCACTGGGCATGACGCGGACATACATGCCGTCACGGTCCGCGATCTTGTAGATTTTATCTTTTGGTTTCAGCGCCTTAAGGGCGGCGTCCGTCAGCATCCCTATTGCCTCCTGAAAAGTACCGTCAGCACAATTTCGAGGCTGCGCGACAGGAAATTCCTTTATTCTTCAATGCCTTAAGGCACAAAAAAGTACCGTCACGAGCCTCATTGGCCGTGACGGTACTTTGAAAAATTCGGGTCGGGCAATATGCCGGAAGGTCCGTCAAGCGGTCCGTCAAAGCCAATCTCTGCGTACCGATAGTCGCCGATTGTCCCTGAAAGGATTTATTTTTGTTTTCAGTATGTTACGTCGCAGATCGGCGTATTTTCGGCGGCGCTTGAGATAGGCTTAAATCATTCCCACTCGATCGTGCCGGGCGGCTTCGACGTCACGTCGTAGACGACGCGGTTGATGCCGCGCACCTCGTTGATGATGCGGGTGGCGGCGGCGCCGAGGAAGGCCATGTCGTAGTGGTAGAAGTCGGCGGTCATGCCGTCGACCGAGGTGACGGCGCGCAGCGCGCAGACGAATTCGTAGGTGCGGCCGTCGCCCATCACGCCGACCGTCTGCACCGGCAGCAGCACGGCGAAGGCCTGCCAGATGGCGTCGTAGAGGCCGGCCTTGCGGATCTCGTCGAGATAGATCGCGTCGGCCTCGCGCAGGATCTCGAGCTTTTCGCGGGTGATGCCGCCCGGGCAGCGGATGGCGAGGCCCGGGCCCGGGAACGGATGGCGGCCGATGAAGCTGCTCGGGCAGGCCGAGCTCCTTGCCGAGCGCCCTCACCTCGTCCTTGAACAGCTCGCGCAGCGGCTCGACCAGCTTCATGTTCATGCGCTCCGGCAGGCCGCCGACATTGTGGTGCGACTTGATGGTCACCGACGGGCCGCCGGTGAAGGAGACGCTCTCGATGACGTCGGGATAGAGCGTGCCTTGCGCCAGGAAATCGGCGCCGCCGAGCTTCTTCGCCTCTTCCTCGAACACTTCGATGAACAGCCGGCCGATGGTCTTGCGCTTCTTCTCCGGATCGGCCTCGCCTTCCAGCGCGGCGATGAAGCGGTCGGAGGCGTCGACATGGACCAGCGGGAGATTGTAGTGCTCGCGGAACATCGCGACCACGTCCGGCCGCCTCGTTCTTGCGCATCAGGCCATGGTCGACGAGGATGCAGGTCAGCTGGTCGCCGACCGCCTCGTGGATCAGCAGCGCGGCGACCGAGGAATCGACGCCGCCCGACAGCGCGCAGATG
This sequence comes from uncultured Alphaproteobacteria bacterium, assembly GCA_963788955.1. GTDB lineage: Bacteria > Pseudomonadota > Alphaproteobacteria > Rhizobiales > Rhizobiaceae > Mesorhizobium. The sequence continues at coordinate 19,335 of CAWBIN010000001.1, forward strand.
ACCTTGCCCTTGCCGACCTGCTTGCGGATCGTCTCGACCGCCTGCTCGCGATAGGCGCGCCATCGTCCAGTCGCCTTCGATGCCGGCGATGTTGTGCACGAAATTCGCGCAGCAGCCTGGCGCCATCCGGCGTGTGCACCACTTCGGGGTGGAACATGATGCCGTACATCTTGCGCGTCGACATTGCCGAAGATGGCGAAGGGCGCGCCTTCCGAGCGTGCCGAAGACCTCGAAGCCCTCGGGCAGCGAGATGACGCGGTCGCCATGGCTCATCCAGACCTGGTGGCGCTGGCCGGTCGCCCACAGGCCGTCGAACAGCGGGCATGTCCTTCTCGATCTCGACGAAGGCGCGGCCGAATTCGCGATGGTCGGAGCTCTCGGCCTCGCCGCCGATCTGCACGCACATGGTCATCTGGCCGTAGCAGATGCCGAGCACCGGCACGCCGGCCTCGAAGACGATCTGCGGCGCGCGCGGGCTGCCGATCTCGGGGGTCGAGGCCGGGCCGCCCGACAGGATCACCGCCTTCGGCTTGATGCGCTTGAACGCCGCCTCGGCCGACTGGAACGGCACGATCTCGGAATAGACGCCGGCTTCGCGCACGCGCCGGGCGATCAGCTGCGTGACCTGGCTGCCGAAATCGATGATGAGGACGGTGTCGGGATGAGCGGCTGTCTTCATGGCGGGCGTTTAAAGAAAGAAATGAGTCGGCGCAATGGGTTGCGGCGAGCCGTCAAACTGATTCAGCAGCTCAGCGTCAGATTCAGCTGCCTCAACGCAATGCATGCAAGCGCGTCAGAGGCGATCGCGCCGTCGTCGATCGCCGTCTCCAGCGGCCGACCGCGTCGGCGAGCTTCTCGTCGATGACATGCAGATATTCGGTCCAGTCGCCGACATGGCTGCAGGTCGGCGGCGCCGTCGGAAATGCCGCGCAGGCCGATCAGCGGCACGCCGAACAGCTGGCAGGCGCGCAGGCAGGCGAAGGTCTCCATGTCGACCATGTCGGCGGCGATCGCGTCATAGGCGGCGCCGGAGATGATGGCGCCGCCGGTCGACAGCGTCGCCTCCTTGATGCCGGGAATCCGTGAGCGGCAGCGGCACGGTCGCCGGCAGGTCGAGGAACGGCGTCGCGCCCTTCTCGAAGCCCAGCGGCGAGGCGTCCATGTCGCGATAGGCGACCGAGACGGCCTGGTAGATTTCGGTCTGCTCCAGCGTGCGGCTGCCGGCCGAGCCGAGCGAGACGACGAGATCGGGCAGCGCCTCGCGGCCTTCAGCCGGGCCAGCTCGGCGCCAAGCGTGACGCCGGCCTCGACCGGCCCGACGCCGGTCATCAGCGGCGTGAACAGCGCTTGCAGATGCGGACCGTATTCGGCATCCGCCGCCATGACGAAGAGGATCGACCTGTCGTCACGTGCCTTGCCAGCATTCATCCATTGTCGCGGCAAGAGCGTGCTCGGCCCGATCGCTATCGCTCAGTCGCCTCGAAGCGGCTCGTCCGCTGCGCGGCCGCTTCACGCATCCGGCCACCGTCATCATCGTGCCGGTCATGGTGGCGATCAGCTTGGCCTCGCCGTCGGCGGCGAAGGCATAGGCCTGGCCGTCGGCGACGATGATGGTGCGGCCGGGCTTGGTCACCGAGCCGCGGAACAGGAAGCGCTCGCCCCTGCCCGGCGCCAGCAGATTGACCTTGAACTCGATGGTCAGCACGGCGGCATTTTCCGGCATCAGCGAGAAGGCCGCATAGCCGCAGGCCGAGTCCAGCGCCGTCGAGATGACGCCGGCATGCAGGAAGCCGTGCTGCTGGGTGAGTGCCGCCGAATAAGGCATCTCGATCTCGACGATGCCCGGCGTCACCAGCGTCAGCTCGGCGCCGATCGTCGCCATCGCCTTCTGGCGCGCGAAGGACGCCCTGACGCGCTCCTCGTAGTCCGGAGCCGGAACGATCTTTGCTGCCATTGGCTTTCGCCTTCATTGCCTGGTCAAGCTTATCGCAGAGGCATGCGCGGCAGGCAATTGCTAATGCTGCACTGCAGCAATCAGTCGTCCGCCATCAACGGAGCCGATGCCTGTTGGCGGCAAGACGTCAGCCTGCCCGGCGCAGCGCGCAGAAGTAGAACCCGTCGGTGCCGCTGAGCGCCGGCGACAGCGAGATGCCGCCGGCGTGCGCCGATGCGCACGGCCGCCGCATGGCCCGGAAAACTGGCCGTCCCAGAGCGCGCGGTGATCGACCGGCGCAAAGCCGTCGTGGCGTTCGACGGAAGGCCGCGACCTGGTCGCCATTCTCCTCGTCGAACACCGAGCAGGTGATGTAGACCAGCAGGCCGCCGGGTTTGACGAAGGCCTTGGCCGCGTCGAGGATCGCCGACTGCTCGCCCTTGCGCGCGTCGAGCTGTCTCTGCGTCAGCCGCCATTTGGCGTCGGGCCGGCGCCGCCAGGTGCCGCTGCCGGTGCAGGGCGCGTCGACCAGCACGATGTCCATCTGGCCTGCGAGCGGCGCGAGTTCCGCCGGCTTGGTGACGACCTGGACGTTGCGGTTTTCCGAGCGGCGGATGCGGTCGAAGATCGGCGCCAGCCGCGCCTTTTCGGCGTCATGGGCGAAGATCTGGCCCTGATTGTCCATCGCCGCCGACAGCGCCAGCGTCTTGCCGCCGGCGCCGGCGCAAAGTCGAGCACCTGCATGCCGGCCTGCGCACCTGGCAAGTGCGGCGACGATCTGCGAGCCCTCGTCCTGGACCTCGAACCAGCCTTTCTGGAAGGCGGGCTCGGCCTGCACGTTGGGGTGCCGGCCGTCGCCGTCGATCGGCGGGATGCGGATGCCTTGCGGCGCGAGCTGCGCCGGCTTGGCGCCGGTGTCGGCGAGTTCGGCCAGCACCTTGTCGCGGTCGGCCTGCAGCGTGTTGACCCGCAGGTCGAGCGGCGGGCGGGTGGCAAGCGCCGCGCCCTCCTCGACCCAGTCGTCGCCGAAGGCTCGTTCGAAGCAGCGGCGCGCACCAGTCGGGACAGTCGGCGCGCACTGCGTCCGGCGCGTCGTCAGGCCGGCGGTCGGCGAGCGCCTGCAGCTCGTCGGCGCTCGAGCAGCGGCGGCGCGAACTTGTCGCCGTCGAGCGCGTCGTTCAGCGACTGCGCCGTCTGGCCCCATTCGAGCAGCAGCGCGCCGAAGCCGATGGCGCGCGGCGTGTCTGCGCCGAGCAGCCAGCCGGCGGAACGCTTGCGGCGCAGCGCGTCATAGACGATGTTGCCGATCGCCGCGCGGTCGCCGCCGCCGGCGAAGCGGTGCGACAGGCCCCAATCCTTCAGCGCATCGGCCACCGGCCGGTGGCGCCGGCCAATGTCTTCCAGCACTTCGATGGCCGCCGCCAGCCGTCCGCCCAGTCGCATTCTCGTCATTCCGATGCTCAGCAAGTCATGTCCGGCCCTGCTCTTAGAGCCTTTCATGCCGAGATTGAAACAGTTCCGTTTGCCGATGGCGACACGGCCCACGCCGAATGCGGCGAAGGCCGATGGCATGCATCCGAGAGCCGCACGAGAAAGCAGTCGTTCGTCCAGCCGACAACGAACAATTCGATCAATAGATTCAAGCTCTCTAATGCGCGCAACTGGCGTGCACAAGCATGCCGGCTGGCGCAACTGCTCTGCTTTCCAAGTTTTCCGTTGCGAATACTCTTGCCGCCATGATTCGCGTCGCAGAAAAAGCGCAGCCGCGGATCGATACGAGGAGAGGGCAATGAAGACTTATCTGGCGGAAGTTCTAGGCACATTTCTGTTGGTGTTCATCGGCACGGCGTCTGTGGTCGACGGGCGGCTTCGGCGGCGCGCTGCCGCTCGGCCAGGAAGGCATCGGCCTGGCGTTCGGCATCGGCCTGATTGCGGCGGCCTATGCGATCGGCCCGATCTCGGGCGCGCATCTCAATCCGGCGGTGACGCTCGGCGTCTTCCTTGCCGGCCGGCTGCCGGCCAAGGACGTCATCCCCTACTGGATCGCGCAGATCATCGGCGCCATCCTGGCCTCGCTGGCACTGTGGATCATCGTCTCCGGCCAGATCGGCGGACATACCGGCGGCTTCGGCGCCAATGGCTGGGATGTGGCGAAATGGGGCGTCAGCTCGGCCTTCCTGTGGGAGCTGATCGGCACCTTCACCTTCGTCACCGTGATCCTCGGCGTCACCGCGGAAAAGCACTCGACGGCGTTTGCCGGGCTGGTCATCGGCCTGACGCTGGCGGGCTGCACTTCGCCATGATCCCGGTGACCGGCACCTCGGTCAATCCGGCCCGTTCGATCGGCCCGGCGCTGTTTTCCGGTGGTGCGGCGCTCAGCCAGCTCTGGCTGTTCATCGTCGCCCCGCTGATCGGCGGCGCCATTGCCGGCGTGGTCGCCAAGGCACGCATCTTCGAGAAGGACTGAAGTTTCGAAGCCTGAACGAAAAAGGCGCGGGCAGCGGCCCGCGCCTTTTTGTCTGGGAGGCTAGCTGCGATCAGGCCGACGAGGTCGAAGCGGTCGGCGTTCATCACCTTGGTCCAGGCCGCCACGAAGTCTTTCGACGAACTTCGTCTTGGCGTCCGCAGCCGCATAGACTTCGGCGAGCGCCCGCAGCTGCGAGTGCGAGCCGAAGATCAGGTCGGCGCGGGTGCCGGTCCACTTGACTCGCCGGTCTTGCGGTCGCGGCCTTCGAACACGTCCTTGGCCGTCCGGACGTCGCTTTCCACTCCGTGCCCATGTCGAGCAGGTTGACGAAGAAGTCGTTGCGTCAGCGTTCCGGCCTGCTTGGTGAAGACGCCGTGCTTCGACTGACCGGCATTGGCGCCCAGCACGCGCAGGCCGCCGACCAGCACCGTCATCTCCGGCGCCGTCAGCGTCAGCAGCTGCGCCCGGTCGACCAGCGCCTCCTCGACGGACATGCGCTGTCTTGCCGCTGACATAGTTGCGGAAGCCGTCGGCGGTCGGCTCGAGCGGCGCGAAGGAGTCGACGTCGGTCTGCTCCTGCGAGGCGTCCGTGCGGCCCGGCGTGAACGGCACCTTCACGCTCGTGGCCGCCGTCCTTCGCCGCCTTCTCGACGGCGGCATTGCCGCCGAGCACGATCAGGTCGGCAAGCGAGACCTTCTTGCCGCCGGACTGCGACGCGTTGAACTCGTTGCTGGATCGCTTCGAGCTCGTCAGCACCTTGGCCAGCTCGGCCGGCTGGTTGACCTCCCAGTCCTTCTGCGGCGCCAGGCGGATGCGCGCGCCATTGGCGCCGCCGCGCTTGTCGGAGCCGCGGAAGGTCGAGGCCGAGGCCCAGGCCGTCGAGACCAGCTCCGAGACCGACAGGCCGGAGGCCAGGATCTTGGCCTTCAGCGCGGCAATGTCCTGCTCGTCGATCAGCTCATGGTCGACCGCCGGGATCGGGTCCTGCCAGATCAGCTCTTCCTTCGGCACTTGCGGGCCGAGATAGCGCAGCGCGCGGCCCCATGTCGCGATGGGTGAGCTTGAACCAGGCGCGGGCGAAGGCGTCGGCGAACTGCTCCGGATTCTCGAGGAAGCGCCGCGAGATCTTCTCGTAGGCCGGGTCGAAGCGCAGCGCGAGGTCGGTGGTCAGCATGGTCGGCGCATGACGCTTGGCCGGATCGTGCGCATCCGGCACCGTGCCGGCGCCGGCATCGCCCTTCGGCGTCCACTGGTGCGCGCCGGCCGGGCTCTTGGTCAGCTCCCATTCGAAGCCGAACAGATTCTCGAAGAAGTCGTTGCTCCACTTGGTCGGCGTCGTCGTCCAGGTGACTTCCAGGCCGCTGGTGATCGCATCGCCGCGCCATGCCGGTGCCGAATGCTTGCTGGCCCAGCCGAGGCCCTGCTGCTCGATGTCGGCGCCTTCCGGCTCCGCGCCGACCAGCGACTGCATCGCCGGCGCCGTGGGTCTTGCCGAAGGTGTGGCCGCCGGCGATCAGCGCCACGGTCTCCTCGTCGTTCATCGCCATGCGGGCGAAGGTCTCGCGGATGTCGCGCGCCGAGGCCAGCGGATCGGGATTGCCGTTCGGGCCTTCCGGGTTGACGTAGATCAGGCCCATCTGCACGGCGCCGAGCGGGTTCTGCAGCTCGCGGTCGCCGCTGTAGCGCTCGTCGGCCAGCCACTTGCCTTCGGGACCCCAGTAGATGTCCTGCTCCGGCTCCCAGACGTCGGCGCGGCCGCCGGCGAAGCCGAAGGTCTTGAAGCCCATCGATTCCAGCGCGACATTGCCGGTGAGGATCATCAGGTCGGCCCAGGAGATCTTGCGGCCGTATTTCTGCTTGATCGGCCACAGCAGGCGGCGCGCCTTGTCGAGATTGGCGTTGTCCGGCCAGCTGTTCAGCGGCGCGAAAGCGCTGCTGGCCGGCGCCGGCGCCGCCGCGGCCGTCGCCGATGCGGTAGGTGCCGGCGCTGTGCCAGGCCATGCGGATGAACAGCGGCCCGTAGTGGCCGAAGTCGGCCGGCCACCAGTCCTGCGAGTCGGTCATCAACGGCATGCAGGTCCTTGATCACCGCGTCGAGGTCGAGGCTCTTGAACTCCTCGGCATAGTCGAACGCCTCGCCCATCGGGTCGGACAGGACCGGACTGCTGGTGCAGGATCTGACGTTCAGCTGGTTCGGCCACCAGTCGCGGTTGGCCCTGGCTGCGGTGGTGTGCACGACGGGGCATTTGCCCGCGCTGTTGTCATCGGTTTTCGCGTCCATCTTTACTCTCCGATTTGCTGAATCTTTTTCCGGGCGGCCTTGAGCCAGCCACTCTGGAATGGTTCCAGACTAGGGTGGTCTTGACGATAAAAACAAATTGCCTTTCCTGTTTTTTCCGATAGGTTTTTCTTATGATAGGTCTCACCGTCCGGCAGATGCAATATTTCGAGGCGCTGGCGCAGACGCTGCATTTCGGCCGCGCGGCGAAACTCGCCGGCGTCAGCCAGCCGGCGCTGTCGGCGCAGATCGCCGAGATGGAGCAGCGGCTCAACTGCCGGCTGTTCGAGCGCGGCGGCAAGGCGGTGCGGATGACCGATGAGGCGCTGGCCCTGCAGCCGCGCATCGAGCGCATTCTCGCCGATATACGTGACGTCGAAACGACCGCAAGGCGTGGCCGCCCGGCCATGGAAGGGCGCTTCCGGCTGGGCATCATCCCGACGGTTGCGCCCTATCTGTTGCCGCATGTGCTGCCGGAGCTGAAACGGCATTTCCCGGCCCTGCAGCTCGAACTGCGCGAAGCGGTGACCGCATCGCTGATCGAGGACAGCGCCTCGGGCAGGCTCGACGCCTTCATCGCCGCCCTGCCGCTCGATCATCCCGGCCTGGTCAGCGAGGAGCTGTTTTGCGACCGGTTCTTCCTCGCCGTGCCATCGGGCGATCCGGCCTTCGCCTCGCCGCCGGTGCCGCCGGAAAGCCCGGCGCTGGAACGGCTGATGCTTCTGGAGGAAGGCCACTGCCTGCGCGAACAGGCGCTCGCGGTGTGCGGCAGCGTTCGCCCGGTGGCAATGGCAAGCTACGGCGCCACCAGCCTGACGACGCTGTTGCAGATGGTGGCGCACGGGCTCGGCGTCACGCTGATCCCCGAAATGGCGGCAGGGCCGGCCAGCGTGATGCCGGATCTCAAGATCGTGCCGTTCCAGGAGCCGATGCCGCAGCGCACGATCTGCCTGGCCTGGCGGCGCAACAAGGTGCGGCACGACGAATGCGTTGAGCTGGCGAAGATCATTCGCGGGCTGGATGCGGCAGTGCTGGCGGCCTGAGGTGCTGCCGCAATAGACCCCAGATCAGCAACTGGCGCAAAAGGCGAATCCTGGGTCTCGCTTTGACGCGCCCTGGGAAAGGACCTTAGGTCAGGCGCGCTGGAGAATATCCGCCTTGATGGGCTGGTCGAATTCCAGTGAACCTTCGCTGGTGCGCGCTGCCGCCGCAAGTACGGCGGCTCTGATGGCAGATTTGTTTTGCTCGACAATTTCGCGTCGCGATGGATCGACAGCTACAATGCGATCCAAAAAGCCGTCGGCGGTTGGAAAGACATCGCGACGAACGTAGTTCAACGTCGCCATCCGAGAGAGCACTCCAGACAATGTGGCCGTTTCGATCGCGCGTTGCGCCGCTAGCCGGACAACGGTCTCGTCCTCGACCAATCGAAGAGCCGAGAAGAAGGTGCCGGCCGGCAACGGCTCGACAATGATCACGACGCCGTTTTGCCTGATGACGCGCGCTGCTTCGCGAAGCGCTACCGGCATCGCCATTTCGGGAACGTGGTGAAGCGCATTGATCATCGTGCAGAGGTCGAATGTCGCGGTGTCGAAAGGAAGAGCCTCGGCCACGCCTTCGAGGAAATTGGCCTGCGGAACAGCCGCTGTGGCAGCCCGTATGGCGTCCACGCCCGGATCGATGCCGACCACCTCCGCGCCTTTGGCAGCAAGCTGACCTGCAAAATTGCCGGCCCCGCAACCGATGTCGAAAATCCTAAGCCCAGCGATCGATGGGCGCACCGATCTGACAACTGCCAACGGACTGTCTACAGGTTGCACTGCCGTCCACCTTTACCTTTGATCGTTGCCAGTTCGCGGGCGCCTCATCTGCTTCGATATCCAATCCGGCTCATCTCTTTGCGAGATGGTCAACCAGACGGGCTACCTCCTCGGCAATGCCGGGTACCGTCCCCGATTTCCGCGTTGATGCGAAATCGAGGCCGGCAAAATAGATGCCGGGATCGACGCCGATGCCGTCCTCGTGCAGGGGCTGACCGGTCGCATCAAGCGCGCCCGGCAGCCCAACCCATCCGAAATCACCAGTAAAGCCGGTAGACCAGATTACCGAAGAGATCCCGCTGGCCGCCAGGTCGATCGAGCGGATGGGTGGGCTCGGCAATCGCGGCTCGATGGTTTCGGCCGGATCGTCCTCGGCCGGAGGCGCCTGAAGGCCGGTGCGCTCGATATACTGGTCGACAAGGCGCTTGGCATCTGCAGAGACCTCATCGGCAAAGCGAATATGGTCATCGAGCTCATCGCCAAAGATGAGGCTGCCGTTGTCCACGCCGAGAAATCGACCAAGCAGCACGACGCCCTGCGCGCTGAGAGACTGCAGGCTGATGGTGTGCGTCGCGCCGAGTAACGGGCGCGCCGGCAATTTGCCGGATGGCAGGATTAGTTCCCGGCGCGGGAGATCGAGATGACCGCTCAGGGTCAGCCAGTTGAGCATGCTGCCGCCGCGATAGTGCCGCACCCAGCGGCCATTGCGGCATGTCGCCAGAAAGACGGAGCGCCCAGCCAGAGCCAGGTCTTCGGCAATCTGGCCTCCCGATTGACCGCTGCCGACGACCAGTACCGCACCGTCGTCAAGTGCGGCCGCACTGCGATATGCGGAGGAATCGATCTGGCGAAGTGCCGACGGCAGCTCGGCGGACCAGGGCGGGCGGACCGGACAATTCAGATTGCCAGTCGCGATCACTACGTTGCGCGCCCAAATCGTGCCATCCGGCGTCGCTACCCGATAGTGCCCATCGTCTCTTGTCAGTTCCTGGACCGGAATCCCGGTTCTCACCGGTAATCGGTGCCGCTCGACGTAGCTCTCCAGATAGGCGACGAATTCGTGGTGCGTTATGGCACCCCAAGGATCCGCCCCGCTGTAGGAATCGCCGGGCAGGATCGAGCGTATATTGGGCGAATTCAGCCGGAACGAGTCCCATCGCTGCATCCGCCATGTCTCGCCGATGCGGCTTCGTTCAAGCACGCAATGCTTGAGCCCTTGCTGTTTCAGGAAATAGCTCGCGCCGAGCCCGGCCGAGCCGGCGCCTATTACAACGGAATCGAGTATCCCCTCCACCCAGTTCCCCGACGCAGATACACTTCGAAAACAATAATGTGCGGGGGCGGACGCGAGGGCGCCCACCCGCAATGCGGCGAGGCATTTCGTGCCGCCAATTCGACCGCCCCTAAACAAGGACAGCATAATGCAAAGCGCCAGTTTCTGACAGTCCCAAGGATGGAGGCCGTTCCGGCGTCGCGGATCATCGAAGGCTCAGCTTTACTCATGAGTAGCCCGCCGGGCTTTTGTACTGCCCCGGAACCGTCCGCCCTCTCCACGCATTTCGATGGATGGTGAGCAAGCCTATTTTCAACAATGCTGCGAGCGGGTCACCGGCTGGCTGGACAATCAAGCTTGGCGATTCCCCCGTCATTGGCACGGCGATCCACAGCGGCTCCGACGTCGGGCGCACTTGCCAATCGCTCATGTGCATCCCCGACCCTGACCGGCTGCGGGAGGAGGACCCCTTCACCGAGCACTTTATCGCCGATTTCCCCACCCAGATCGTCGTTCATCGATCGCGCTTTCAAGTCGACCTGAACCGCGTGCGCGAGGCTGCGGTCTACCGGTCGCCTGACCAGTCCTGGGGCCTGAACGTATGGCGAGAGCCGCCGGCCGAGGACATTGTGAACGAGTCCCTCGCCTTTCATGACGCGTTCTATGGCGAGCTCAAGCGTGTGCTCGCCGATGTCGAGAAGCGCTACGGCAAGTTCGTCCTTGTCGATGTCCACAGCTACAACCACCGGCGCGAAGGGCCGAAAGCAGCGCCGGCCTCGCAAGATGGCGCCCCTGACATCAACATCGGCACATTCTCGATGGACCGCAAGCGCTGGGCGCCGATCGTCGACGCCTTCACGGATGCGCTGCGCGGCCAGCGCTTGAATGGCGAACCGATTGACGTGCGCGAGAATGTGTCTTTCCAGGGCAAGGGCGAACAGACCCGTTTTGTCCATGCCAATTTCCCTGAAACCGGGTGTGCCATCGCGGTCGAGTTCAAGAAGATCTTTATGGACGAATGGAGCGGCGAGCCCGACTGGGCAGCGATCGAACGGCTGCGCGCCATGCTGGCGTCCACGGTGCCCGTTCTCGAGGCCGCGCTGCGAGGCATGAGATGAAGCCGAAGCTCGTCGAGGCTGCGTCTCCGCTGGTGAAGATCGAAGCGGACCTGGGCGCGCTTTTCCGGGATAACAAGCCCATCCGCCGCGAGTTCGGCGACGGCAACCGTCTGCACATCGATCGGCCGCTGCCGTTTCTCTGCGTTCATGTCGGGTCGCAGCAGGATGCGGCGTTCCAAATTGTTTCCGCCAATGCCTCCTATCTAATCGCTGCCGAAAGTGGCGTCGCCGGCGAGGTCGCGCGGCTGGTGGCGCGAAGGATGCATGATCATTGCGGCGCATTTTTCGTCATCGACATTGGCGAGTTGGCCGAAGACCGGTTTCTGACAGAGGACGTACCGTTCCTGCCGCCTTTCGAGATTGCACTGGCCAGTGGCGACACGGCGGCGGAGAAGGCGGCGCTCAAGCGCTTCGCCACTGCGGCGTCCGGACGCGAAGCGAAATACCGCACGCCGCGCGTCGACGAATTCATTCCCACGACACGCACCGAAGCACGGCTTTCGGATGATCTCGGCGATGTGGCGAGGCTGACGGTGCGCTTCGCGCCGATCTACAGGGTGCCGGGCAGCGAGCGGGTCTATCCCGAATTGCGTGACCTTGTCGTCGCCAACATGGTGGATTCCACGCTCCAGGCGGTCAGCGCCTTTCTGAAGGCATCAAAGCTGGAACCGCCGGCAACCCATCGTTCGCTGGGCCGTCGAGCCTATATCGACGCTGTCGTGCGCGCCGACCGGGCACTCGACAGCGTCGCGTCGACATTCGATTTTCTGCTTGCCGTCACACCGATCAACGCCGAACCGGCCTGGCGGGAATTCCAAGCAGGCGGCTTCGAGCGTGTGCCCGCTCTGCTCTACAGGCCGCTCGAATTCGAGGTCGCCGCCCAGAAACGGAAGCTCTATTCGGTCTCGCTCGATCATCTGGAAGATCCGCTGCTGACCACGCTGCTGTCGCAAAAGCAGCAGGAGCTCGATCTGCAGCTGTCGTTGCTCGCGGCACGCGAGACGCCCCGTTTCGTCGAACTCGGACGAGCACTCTACGGCAGCGTAGAGCCGAGCCTGGCGACGCGAGCACGCGCCATTCTCGAAAGGGCGCCCCGTGCTGCGTCGGCGGCGAGGCAGAAGGGGCTGGGCGCTGACGCCGTCGCTGCCGCCGCGCGAGACATGATCGCCGGATACCGCGCCGCCTACTCCGATTTCGACGCCTCCGTGGAGATTCGCGGCGACCTGCCGGCCGGCCTCCTCGTCTCTCGAAACCTGCTGCTGGTTTCGCGCGATACCAACCTTCCGCCGGAGCGTCTGACCGCACTGCTCAGTCACGAAATCGGCGTCCATCTGCTGACCTATTTCAATGGCGATGCGCAGGGGCTCGCCATCTTCCGCAACGGGCTCGCCGGCTACGAGGGCATGCAGGAGGGACTGGCCGTGTTGGCGGAATATCTGGTCGGCGGCATGACCGCGGCGCGGCTGCGGCTGATCGCGGCCAGGGTTGTCGCGTGTCAGGCGATGCTCGAGGGCGCGACGTTCGAGGAAACCTTCCGCGTTCTCCAGCAGGATTTCGGTCTCGACGAGCGCAGCGCCTTCAACGTCGTGCTGCGTGTCTTTCGAGGCGGTGGCCTGGCAAAGGACGCCATCTATCTGCGCGGCGTGGTGCAAGTGCTCGATCATCTGAGGAATGGCGGCAGCCTCACGCCGTTCTGGATCGGCAAGATCTCTGCCGCCCATTTCGGCGCCATCCAGGAACTCAACGCGCGCGGCTTGCTGCGTGCGCCGCGCCTAGAACCTGCATTCCTTTCTTCCGACGCGGCGCGTCCGCGGCTCAAGAGAGCGATGGCAGGGATCGATCCGATCGATATGGTTGAGACTTGAGGGAGCATACCCGATGCGCATTGCGTTCTTCGTCAATTCGGTTGAGAGCGAAACGCCCGGCTACACGACGACAACCCTGGCGCTGGCTGCAAGCCAGCGCGGCCATTCTGTCGTCTATGTCGAACCCGGGGACTTCATACTGCGTCCGGACAACAGTCTCGCTGTCAATGCCGCAGTTCTGCCGGACGCTCCCTACAAGACGCCCGACAAACTGTATGTTGCCCTGAAGGATGCCGCGAAGCAGAAAAAGACCTTCGCGACGAGCGATCTCGACATCCTGTTTCTGCGCAACGATCCGTCGCTCGACGCGACCGATCGACCATGGGCCGCCAACGCCGGCATCATGTTCGGGCGGCTCGCGGCGGAACAGGGCGTCATCGTCGTCAACGATCCGGACGGTCTGGCACAGGCACAGAGCAAGCTCTATCTGCAGACCTTTCCCGAAGCGGTTCGGCCGGCGACCCTGATATCGCGCAGCATTGCCGAGATCCGCGCATTCATCGACAAGCACTCGAAGGGCTGCATCGTCAAACCACTGCAAGGGTCGGGCGGCAAGAACGTCTTCCATATTGCAACACCTGCCGATTCCAACCTCAACCAGATTTTCGAGGCCGCCAGTGGCGACGGCTATCTCATCGCTCAGGCCTACATTCCGGAGGCCAAGGCCGGTGACGTACGGTTTTTCCTGATGAACGGCCTGCCGTTGATGCGCGACGGCAGCTACGCCGCCTTTCGCCGCGTCCCAGCCAAAGGCGACGTCCGCTCCAACATCCACGCCTCCGGAACCGCCCGCAAGGTCAAGGTGACAGACACGATGTTGCGGATTGCCGAGATGGTACGCCCCAAACTGGTCAGCGACGGCATGTTTCTGGTCGGGCTCGACATCGTCGGCGACAAACTTCTGGAGATCAATGTCTTTACGCCAGGCGGGCTGGCACGGCTCGCCGACATGTACAAGACGGATTTCGCCACGCGTGTCATCATCGCGCTGGAGGAGAAGGCGACGCTGCGCCGAGCCTATGGAAAGACCGTGCCGAATTCACGGCTGGCGACGCTTTGAGGATGCAGGCAAGCCGGACAGCGTTTTTCCAGCCGGGCGCCATCCCATCCATGCGTCCGATTGCCAGATCGCACCAAAGCTTCAAGGTATAAATATCAGAAATACATAAGTAAAAAATATGACAATATGGACCATGCCGGTCAAGAACGTTGTTCTTTCGTTACTAAAACTTACGCCGCATATGAAAAGTGCCAAGACCAAAAGCACTGCATCAGCAGCCGGAAGCCCAAGGGTCAATCCTCTTCCCGTCAGCAGGCTGGCGGCTGCGACTCCCGGTATTGTCAGGCCGATCGTGGCGCAAGCCGAACCCATCGCAACATTCAAGCCGCGCTGCAGCTCATTATTGAGTGAAGCACGGATCGCCGAAATGGCCTCCGGCATCAAAACCAGTCCCGCGATCAATGCCCCGACAATACTGTCAGCCTGGGTCACCTGGTAGGTAACGAGCGCATCTTCGACGCTTGCGGCGACTTGCTCGGCGAGCATGACAATTCCAATCAGCCCGATCATCAGGAGCAGAGCGCTGAAAGAAATGTTCTCGTGGGAGGCACTCCGCACCGAAACGTCGTGTGCTTGTCCTTCGATGAAGTCGTCTCGATGCCGGACGGTCTGCGCGAACACGAAACTTGCATAAAGCAGCACTGAAAGGACGCTGACAAAACCAAGCTGAGCTGCTGAAAATGTGCCAGGGTCCGTGGTCTGGGTGTAGGTCGGCAGAACAAGCGTCATGACGGTCAGCGCGACCAGAACCGCAAGATAGGCGCTTGTCCCCTGCCGAACGATCGCCTGCTTGCGATGACGCCAGCCGCCAAGCGCGAGGCACAAGCCGACAACGCCGGTGGATGTGATCATCACCGTCGAGAAGACGGACTCCCGTGCAAGCGTAGGATTGTTCTCTCCATGCAGCATCATGGAAACGATGATCGACACTTCGATTGCCGTTACGGCAAAAGTCAGCACCAACGTGCCGTACGGCTCCCCAACCTGCCGGGCCACCGCCTCGGCGTGGTCGAGCACCACGAAAATGGTGGTGAACATGATCGCGCTCGAAAGCGCTCCGACAAGGATCCTGATGCCCGACGAACCTTCATCCACCGAGAGCCCGCTGGCTCTGACCGCGACAGCCATCACCAGAGCGGCGATGGGCATCGCATAAGACGTCACCGATCGTCCAAAACCGCTCATTCTAGCCTTGTGCGCTACGCGCCTTGCGGAAAGCCTGTGTGGAGCACCTTAGCCAATATCACCGCGACGTCGACAGGCTCCATCGGCGGCGTTGCACTCCTCACAGACTTCACCCGCGGCTTCAGAAGATGCTGCGGCGATCGTGGCGGTCCTATCCAGGCGAATTCGCCTTGACGACCTTCTGGCATTCCGGCGTCAGCTCACTCAAATGATCGTTCAGGCACTTGATGATGCGGCCGCCGCCCTGTTCCACGCCCGTGCAGAACTTTTCGTAGTCAGCCTTGCAGGCTTCGCGCTCGGCCGCCGTCTGCGCCATCGCCGCATTGGCTGTAAGTTGAGTTGCCAAGAAAAGCACGCTGAAAGCAATCCGCATGACAAACCCCTCCAAATTAGGTAAATTCAACCGACTTTCATAACGATGCGATATATACCGGGAAGTTTGCAGAGGGGCAAAATGCTTTTCGTATCGGTTAGGATCGCGCCAGCGGCAGGTTTGTTTGCCGTTGTTGCGCTGATGTCCGCGTGCAGTCAAGAAAACGCCTACGTACCGCCGCCGCCGCCCAAGATAGAGGTGGCGCTTCCGGTCAAGCAGACCGTGACCCCCTATCTCGAGGCTACAGGCAGCGCCGCGGCGGTGAATACGACGCCGCTGGTTGCGCGCGTCTCGGGCTTCATCCAGGAAATCGACTACAAGGACGGCGACGAGGTCAAGGCCGGCACAAGGCTGTTCCTGATCGAGCAGGCTTCCTACCAGCTGGCGCTCGAACAGGCGCAGGCCGGGCAGGGTTCGGCCGATGCCTCCGCCAAGCAGTCCGGGGCCGACCTGAAGCGGCAGCAGGAATTGCTGTCGCAGAAGATCATTTCGCAATCGACCCTTGATCAGTCCGCCGCCGCGGCAGACGTCGACATAGCCAAGCAGAAGCAGAGCGCGGTCGACGTCGAACAGGCCCAGCTCAATTTGAGCTACACCGAGGTCAAGGCGCCGTTTGCCGGCATCGTCGGCGCCCGTCAGGTGTCGATCGGGCAACTGGTCGGCGCCGGCAGCGCCACCACTCTCGCAACCATCGTTCAGCTCGCGCCCATCTACGTCAACTTCAACGTCTCGGAGCAGGACGTGCTGCGCATCCGCGCCGCCATGGCAAAGCGGGGGATAACCTCCCAGGACCTCAAGAAAATACCGGTCGAGGTCGGCTTGCAGAACGAAACCGGTTATCCCCATCGGGGAACGCTGGACTACGCCGCACCGGAGGTTACCACCGCCACCGGCACGCTCGCGGTCCGCGCCGTGCTGCCCAACGACGACCGGGCTTTGCTGCCGGGCTACTTCGTACGCGTGCGCGTGCCGCTGGGCGAGGAGCCGGACATGCTGCTCGTTCCCGACCGCGCGATCGGAAGCGACCAGAGGGGCCGCTACCTGCTCGTCGCCGGCAAGGACGACGTCGTCGAGGAGCGTCCGGTGGAGATCGGCCAGCTTGTCGGTGCCTTGCGCGTGATCAGCAAGGGGATCACCGCGGAAGACCGTGTTCTCGTCTCCGGCCTGCTGACGGCCGTGCCCGGCCAGAAGATCGAACCGCAGGTGAAGACACTGGAAGCGGTCGCCACTGACGGCGCGGCGCAATGATCTCCAAATTCTTCATAGAGCGGCCGGTGCTGGCGAACGCAATCGCCATCCTGATGGTCGTCATCGGCCTGGTCTCGCTCTACGGCCTGCCGGTGGCGCAATATCCCAACGTGGTGCCGCCCACCGTTTCGGTGACCACCCGCTACCCCGGCGCCAGCGCGCGCTCGGTGATCGACACAGTGGCGCTGCCTATCGAGCAGCAGGTCAACGGTGTCGAAGGCATGCTCTACATGCAGTCCTTCGCTGCGTCGGATGGCAGCTACAATCTGACCGTCACGTTCGAGATCGGCACGGACCTGGACCAGGCGCAGGTGCTTGTCCAGAACCGCGTGTCCACCGCGCTCGCATCCCTGCCGCAGGCGGTGCAGGTGCAGGGCGTCAACGTCCAGAAGAAGTCGACCTCCATCCTCGAGATCGTCACGCTAACGTCGCCGGACAAGCAGTATGACAGCCTCTACCTCGCCAACTACGCCACCATCCGGCTGAAGGACGAGCTCTCCCGCATACCGGGCGTCGGCAATGTGAACGTGTTCGGCGCCGGACAGTACTCGATGCGCGTCTGGCTCGACCCGGAAAAGATGCAGGTTCGCGGGCTTACCACGCAAGACGTCGTCCAGGCGCTGCAGCAGCAAAGCGAGCAAGTCACCGCGGGCCAGGTAGGCGCGCCGCCGGCGCCCGACGGACAGTCCTTCCAGTACACGATCGAAGTGTCCAGCCGCCTCGACGACCCCGATCAGTTCGGCGCGGTGATCGTCAAGACCGGCGCCAATGGCGACATGACGCGCGTGCGCGACGTCGGCCGGGTCGAGCTCGGCGCCCAGACTTACGGTCAATTCTTCAATCTCGACGGCCAGCAGGCGGCTGGTCTGGCCATCTTCCTGTCGCCCGGCGCCAATGCGCTCGACGTGGCCGGCAAGGTCGAGGCGAGGATGAAGGAATTGTCGGGCGAGTTCCCGCAAGGGCTGGCCTATTCGATCCCGTTCAACACCACGATCTTCGTCAGCCAGGCGATCGATGAGGTCTACAAGACGCTGCTCGAAGCCGCATTGCTGGTGCTCGTCGTCATCCTCCTCTTCCTGCAGGATTGGCGCGCGATGCTGGTGCCGGCAACGACCGTGCCGGTGACCATCATCGGGGCCTTCGCGGCGATGCTCGCCCTCGGCTTTACCGTCAACCTGTCGACGCTGTTCGCCATCGTGCTCGCCATCGGCATCGTCGTTGACGACGCTATTGTCGTGGTCGAGGGAGCCGCGCACAATATGGAGCGCGGCATGTCGGGCCACGATGCCGCGGTCGCGGCCATGAATGCGCTGTTCGGGCCGATCGTCGGCATCACGCTGGTGCTGATGGCGGTGTTCCTGCCCGCTGCATTCCTGCCCGGCCTGACAGGGCAGATGTATGCGCAATTCGCCCTGGTGATTGCGGCAACGGCCCTGATCAGCGCCGTCAACGCAGCAACGCTGAAGCCCACGCAATGCGCGACCTGGCTGCGGCAGCCGGTGCCGCCGGACCAGCGCAATGCCTTCTTCCGCGGCTTCAACGCCGTCTACCAGCGCGCGGAGAACGGCTACGCCCGCCTGATCGGAGCGATGGTGCGCCACAGCACGGTGATGGGCGTCATCGCGCTCATCATCATCGGCGCGGCTGGCTACGGCATGTCGCGCGTCGCCACCGGCTTCATTCCGATCGAGGACCAGGGCTACCTGCTCGCCTCGGTGCAGCTGCCCGACGGCGCGTCGCTCGGCCGTACGCAGGATACGCTGCAACAGATTTCGACCATCGCCAAGGCCACGCCGGGCGTCGACCAGGTGGTGACGATCGCCGGCCTCTCGGCCCTCGACAACAACTCGACCCTGGCCAATGCCGGCGTCGCCTACATCATCCTCAAGGACTGGAGCGTGCGCGGCAAGGGCGAGGATCTTGCCTCGCTCTATGCGACGCTCAACAAAAGCCTGTCGGACATGGCCGACGGGAATGTGCTGGTGCTGCCGCCGCCGCCGATCCAGGGCATCGGCAACGCTGCCGGCTTCACCATGCAGGTCGAGCTGCGTGACGGCAGCTTCGACCTTACCAAGCTGCAGGGCGCGACCAGCGCGCTGATCAGGGCCGCCGAGTCGCAGTCTGGCATCCAGCGCGTGTCGGCAACGTTCCGGTCCAACGTCCCGCAATACAAGGTCGAGTTCGACCGCGAAAAGGTGCAGATGCTCGGGCTGACCACCGACCAGGTCTTCCAGACGCTCGCCGGCTATCTCGGCTCGACCTATGTCAGCCAGTTCAACAAGTTCGGGCGGGTGTTCCAGATCTATGTACAAGGCGATGCACAGTTTCGCCTGGCGCCCGACGACATCGGCCGCCTGACTGTGCGCAACCAGAACGGCGACATGATCCCGCTCGGCACCGTACTAACCGTCACGCCAAGCGTCGGTCCCTCGCTGATCAGCCTCTACAATCTTTACCCCTCGGCATCGATCCTTGGTGTGCAGGCACAAGGTTTCTCGTCGGGCGACGCGATCAAGCTGATGGAGGCGGCCGCCGCCGACACGCTGCCGCCCGGCACCGGCTTCGACTGGACAGCGCTCTCCTTCCAGGAAAAGCTCGTCGGCAGCCAGATCTACCTGGTGTTCGGCATGGCGCTGCTGCTGGTCTATCTGGTGCTGGCAGGCCAGTATGAGAGCTGGCTGGCGCCGATCTCGATCTTGCTGGCCGCACCGCTTTCGCTGGTCGGCCCGGTGCTGGTGCTTACCGGTCTCGGCATCGACAACAATCTCTATGTGCAGATCGGCCTGATCCTGCTGATCGCGCTGTCGGCCAAGAACGCCATCCTGATCGTCGAGGTCGCGCGCGAGTTGCGCGCCGCCGGCAGGCCGATTGTCGAAGCTGCGATCGAGGCGGCGCGAGCGCGCTTCCGCCCCATCCTTATGACGTCCTTCGCCTTCATCCTCGGTGTCGCGCCGCTGGTGTTTGCGACGGGCGCCGGGGCCAGCGCCCGCAAGTCGATCGGCATCACGGTGTTTTCCGGCATGATCGCCTCCACCTGCCTCGCCGTTCTCTTCGTGCCTGCCTTCTTCGTCATCCTGCAGCGATTCGAGGAATGGCGCGCCGAGCGCAAGACGAAGCGTATCACGCTTCCCAGCTAAGGCAGTATGGTCTCGGTCCCATCGGCGAGGGACGCACCGGCATTCAGCGCGACGACAAATCGAAGCGTCTTCGCCTGCTCAAGCCGTCTTCTGCGTCACCAGTCCCAGTTCCTGGACCATCGCCTCGCGCATCAGGAATTTCTGCGGCTTGCCGGTCACCGTCATCGGCAACTCCGCGCGGAAGCGGATGTAGCGCGGGATCTTGTAGTGGGCGATCTGGCCGGTGCAGAAGGTCTTGATCTCCTGCTCGGTGGCGGTCTGGCCGGGCCTGAGCACGATCCAGGCGCACAGCTCCTCGCCATATTTCGGATCGGGAATGCCGAACACCTGGACTTCCTTGACCTTGGGATGGCGATAGAGGAATTCCTCGACCTCGCGCGGATAGACGTTCTCGCCGCCGCGGATGACCATGTCCTTGACCCGGCCGACGATGTTGCAATAGCCCTCGGCGTCGATGGTCGCGAGGTCGCCGGTGTGCATCCAGCCATCGGCGTCGATCGCCTCGCGGGTCTTCTCCTGGTCGTCCCAATAGCCCTTCATCACCGAATAGCCGCGCGTGCACAGCTCGCCCGGCGCCCCGACCGCGACAGTGGCGCCCTCGGCATCGATGGCCTTGACCTCGACATGGGGATGGATGCGGCCGACCGTCGAGACGCGTTTTTCCAGCGGATCGTCGACGCCGCTCTGGAAGGACACCGGGCTTGTCTCGGTCATGCCGTAGGCGATGGTCACCTCCGACATGTGCATCAGCGACACCACCTTCTTCATCACCTCGATCGGGCACGGCGAGCCGGCCATGATGCCGGTGCGCAGGCTGGTGAGATCAAATGCGCCGAAATCCGGATGGTCGAGCAGGGCGACGAACATGGTCGGCACGCCGTAGAGGCCGGTGCAGCGTTCCTGCGCCACCGCCTTGAGCGTCGCGCCGGCGTCAAAACCCTCGCCGGGGAAGACCATGGTCGCGCCCTTGGTGACGCAGCCTATCGTGCCCATCGACATGCCGAAGCAATGATAGAGCGGCACCGGGATGCAGAGCCGGTCATCGACGGTGAGCTTGATCGCCGATGTGACGAAATTGCCGTTGTTGACGATGTTGTTGTGGGTCAGCGTCGCGCCCTTCGGCGCGCCGGTCGTGCCTGAGGTGAACTGGATGTTGATGGCCTCGCCGGGCTTCAGCCCCTCGGAGATGCGGTCGAGGCTGTCGTGCTCGTCGCGGCCGGCCATCGCCAGCACATCAGCGAAATTGAACATGCCGGGCGAGTTGTCATCGCCCATGCGGATGACGATCTTCAGCGCCGGCAGTTTCTGCGCCTTGAGCTTGCCGGGGGTGGCGCTTGGCAAGCTCCGGCGCCAGCGTCTCGATCATGCCGAGATAGTCGGAGGTCTTGAAATTGGCGGCCGTGACCAGCGCCTTGCAGCCGACCTTGTTGAGCGCATATTCCAGCTCGGTCAGCCGGTAGGCGGGGTTGATGTTGACCAGGATCAGGCCGATGCGGGCGGTGGCAAACTGCGTCACTAGCCATTCCCAGCGGTTGGGCGACCAGATGCCGACGCGGTCGCCTTTTTCCAGGCCGAGCGCCAGGAAGCCGGCGGCGAGCGTATCGACCGTGTCCGACAGTTCGCTCCAGGTGAAGCGTTTGTCCTGGCCGACGAAGATCGCGGCATCGAGCGTGCCGTATTTGCTGACCGTGTCGGAAAACAGCTGCAGGTATCGTCTTGTCGAGCAGCGGCACCGAGCGGTCGCCCGAGACATGCGCCCGGCCGTCGATCGGAGTGACGAAAGCGCCACCCTTGCCCGGTCCGCGCAGATTGGTGGCGTTGTTCAGCTCGTCGAGTTTGATCGCCATCGCCGTCTCCTCCGCAGACATGCCGAACCTATCAGCCCGGCGGGGTGCTGGAAATCCCGTCGATGGTACGGAAGCAGGGCATCGCGCCGCCACTAACCGACTACCGCTTTCATCTTCGCGGCGATGTTGCGCAATAGCGCCTCATCCGCCGCCGCGCGCTTCTTCCCCGACGCGACAAGGCAAGCCTGAGACCGCAGGACAACGCCATCGGTCAGCACCTTGAGGTGGTTGGCGCGCAGCGTCGAGCCGGTGGTGGTGATGTCGACGATGACATCGGCCGAGCCGGCCGCCGGCGCGCCTTCGGTGGCGCCGAGGCTCTCGACGATGCGATAGACCTGGATGCCGTGCTTTTGCGAAAAGAACTGCTGCGTCAGCCGCCAGTATTTGGTGGCGATGCGCAGCCGCCTGCCGTGGCGCTGGCGGAAATCGGCGGCGACGTCGTCGAGATCGGCCATCGTGTCGACATCGAGCCAGATGTCGGGCACCGCCACCACGACATCGGCATTGCCGAAGCCGAGGCGGGCGACGATTTCGGCACGCGCCTCCCAGTCGGCAAGGTTCTCGCGCAACAGATCCTCGCCGGTGATGCCGAGGTCGACCGAGCCCTGCCCGATCTCTCCGGCAATTTCCGATGCCGACAGGAAGGCCACCTCGATGCTGTCCATGCCTTCGATGCGGGCGCGATATTTGCGCTCGTCACCCGGCAGGCTGACGGCAAGCCCGGCCTTGGCCAGAGACTTCCAGCGCCTGCTCCTTCAGCCGGCCCTTCGACGGCAGCGCCAGCGTGATCATTTGGCCGTCTCCCGCAGCGCCTCGATGCGGTCGAGCCAGACGGAAAAACCAACGCCGGGGATCGGCGTCTTGGCGCCGAGCAGCGTCAGCAGGCGGTCATAGCGGCCGCCGCCGGCCAGCGGCCGCTCGCCATTTTCCACCGCGATCTCGAAGACCAAGCCGGTGTAATAGTCGAGCGGGCGGCCGAAGGCGGCGTCGTAGTGAATTGTCGCGGTCGGAAGGCCATGCGCCTCGATCGCCTTGGCGCGGGCGGCGAAATTGCCGAGTGCCGCGCCCAGCGACAGGCCAGCGCTTGCCGCGAAGGCCTCGAGCGCCTGGGCCGCACTGCCAAGCGGCACGTCTATCGCCAGAAATGTCTTCAGCGCCGAGAACGCCTCGTTGGACAGCCGCACGCTGCGCAGCTCGGCCTTCTCGATCAGCCGCCGCGCGATATCGGAGGGCGATCGCCCGGCCGATGCCGACAGGCCGGCTTCCTCCATGCTGCCGGCGATGTGCGCGGAAAGCCCGTCCAGATCGCCATCGACGACAAGAGCCGCGACCGGGCCGGAGAGTTGGCTGTTGCGCGTCGGGTTGGCGAGGTCGGCCAATGCCGCCTCCAGCATCGCCGCCGAGCCAAAGGCGCGGGCAAGGCGCATGCGCCAGCCGCGCGGCAGGCCGAGTGCGGCGAGCACCGCCTCGAAAATGGTCTGGTCGCCAAGCGTGACGTTCAGCGTCTTGCCGGGCAGCACCAGCGACAGCAGCGCATGCGCGTCGGCTAGCGAGCGGGCGTCGGCTTGCGGCTGTGTCGCGGTCGCCGAGATCCTCGATGCCGGCCTGGAAGAACTCATTGCCGCCCTCGCGGCGCTGGCGAAACACCTCGCCGAGATAGGAATAGCGGCGCGGCGTGCCGGCCTGGCTGGCGATATGGTCGAGGCAGACGGGAATGGTGAATTCCGGTCTGAGACACAGCGTCTTGCCGGTCTCGCTCTCGGTGAGAAAGATGCGGCGGCGCAGATCCTCGCCGGCCATGTCGAGGAACGGATCGGCCGGCTGCAGGACCGCGACCTCGACGGCATGCGTGCCGCGCGCGGCGAAGAGGTTGGCGATGTCGGCGGCTATGGCGGGGTAGCGGGAGGTCACAAGGCACCACCTTCCCTTCTCCCCTTGTGGGAGAAGGTGGATCGGCGCGCAGCGCCGAGACGGATGAGGGGTGCTGGAAGAAATGAGGCGCTCCCTGGAACACCCCTCATCCGACCGAGCTTCGCTCGGCCACCGCCCGGGGGCGAGCCACGGGTGTCGCCCCGTCTTTCGGACCCCACAAGGGGAGAAGGACAGGCCGGCGCCTTACTTGCCACGTGCCCGTTCCTCGGCCTGCGCCGCGAGTATTTTCCTTACCTCGCCAACCAACGCACTCTCCGCCACCGTCACCTGCGCTGGCCGTGCCGCGCGCCATTCGGCGTTGTCGGAAATCTCGGCCGACATCCTGGCGCCTTCGATCAAATCCTTGATCTGCACCTCGCCTTTGGCGCGCTCGTCGCCGCCCTGGATGATGGCGACCGGGCTGCCGCGGCGGTCGGCATATTTCAACTGCGCCTTCATGCCGGCGCCGCCGAGATACATTTCCGAGCGGATGCCGGCGGCGCGCAGCTCCGCGACCATCTTCTGGTAGCGGCCGAGGCTTGTCGTATCCTTGTCCATCACCAGCACGACGACCGGCGCGATCACATCCGACATGTCGAGCTTGCCGAGGTTCTTCAGCGCCGTCATCAGCCGCGAGACGCCGATGGAAAAGCCTGTCGCCGGCACCGGCTCGCCACGGAAGCGCGAGACCAGCCCGTCATAGCGGCCGCCACCGCCGACCGAGCCGAAGCGCACGATCTGGCCGTCCTCGTTGGGGATCTCGGCCAGCAGCTCGGCCTCGAAGACGGGGCCGGTGTAATATTCGAGGCCGCGGACGACGGAGCGGTCCATGGCAATGCGATCTTCGCCGTACCCCGCTGCCCTGACCAAGGCTTCAATCGTCGAGAGTTCGCCGACGCCTTCCTGGTAGATCGCGTTCGCATCGACGTTGGAATCCTGGCGAGCCTGTTCATTCTTCGCTGTTGCAAGAAGAACGGCCTCGGCTTGCGCGTCATTCAGCCCGGCGCCCTTGGCGAAGTCGCCTTCGCCTTCCTTGCCCCCGTCCCAGCGCCCGGGCCCAAGCAGAAGTCTCACGCCTTCCGGCCCGAGCTTGTCCAGCTTGTCGATCGCCCGCAGCACCGTCAGCCGGCGTCCGGCATTCTCGTCGCCGCCAAGGCCGATCGCCTCCAGCACGCCATCGAGCACCTTGCGGTTGTTGACCCGGATGACGTAGTCGCCGCGCTTGATGCCCAGCGCTTCCATCACGTCGGCCATCATCATCGCCATCTCGGCATCCGCCGCCACGCCCGGTGTGCCGATCGTATCGGCGTCGAACTGCATGAACTGGCGGAAGCGGCCGGGGCCGGGCTTTTCGTTGCGGAACACCCAGCCGGAGCGATAGCTGCGATAGGGCTTCGGCAGCTTTTCATAATTTTCGGCGACGAAACGCGCCGTCGGCGCGGTCAGGTCGTAGCGCAGCGACAGCCATTGGTCGTCGTCATCCTGGAAGGAGAACACGCCTTCGTTCGGGCGGTCCTGGTCGGGCAGGAATTTTCCCAGCGCATCGGTGTATTCGATCAGCGGCTGGTCGACAGGCTCGAAACCATAAAGCTCATAGACCGAGCGGATCGTCGCCATCATCTTCTCGACGGCGCGGATATCGTCGGCGTTGCGGTCGGCAAAGCCACGCGGCAGCCGCGCTTTCGTCTTTTCCGATTTGTCGGCCATGGATGGATACTCGGTGTTTCGTGGCGTTGCGCGGTAGGAAATTACCTATTTCCGCGGCGCGGGTGTCCTAACCGATGCAGCCCGGAGCGGCAAGGGTTTGCGCCTTTGCTGAAACAAACTGCGCCAAAAGGAAACAATTCCGCCATGGGTGCGGCATCGTGCCGACACAATCGGAGCCGATAAGCACGCCGAAACAAGGGGTTCGGGCCATGACCACGGCAGGAAAGTTCGACATCGAACACAGCGGCGTCCGCGAACTGCCGGCGCGGCTGCGGCCTGCGGGCAGCAATGCATCCGTGACGACAAGCCATATGGCAGGTCCGTTCGAGATCAGTGCCGACGAGCGCAAGGGCTCGACGGTGCGCGATGCGCTGATGACCGGCCTGCTGGTGATCTATCCGGCCTTCGCCGCGCTGGCGGCGATCGTCGCCGGCCTGTTCCTGACCGGCGCCAGCGGAACCTGACTGCTGCTCAATTCGGCCGCTTGAATTTCTTCCGCTCCGCCTCGACCTCCTTGCGGCAGACGCAGCCTTCGAGATGGTCGTTGACCAGGCCCATCGCCTGCATGAAGGCGTAGACGGTGGTCGGGCCGACGAAGCTCCAGCCGCGCTTTTTCAATTCCTTCGAAATCCGGACCGAAACCGCCGTCGTCGGATTGGCGCGCAGATGCGCGAGGTCGACGATTTCGGGCCGCTCGTCCGGGCCTGGTTCGAACTTCCAGAACCATGGCGGCCAGCGAGCCGAATTCGTCGGCCATTTCGCGGGCGCGGTTGGCGTTGTTGATGGTCGAGACGATCTTGCCGCGATGGCGGATGATGCCGGCATTGCCGAGCAGGCGCTCGACATCCTCGTCGGTGAAGGCGGCGACCTTGTCGAACTCGAAACCGGCAAAAGCCTCGCGGAAATTCTCGCGCTTGCGCAGGATGGTCAGCCAGGACAGGCCGGACTGGAAACCTTCGAGGCAGATCTTTTCGAACAGCCTGCGGTCGTCGGCGACCGGCCGGCCCCATTCATGGTCGTGGTAATGCAGATAGTCGGGCAGATTGCCGTGCCAGAAGCAGCGTGAGATGCCATCGGGCCCGGCGAGCAGGCCGGTATTTTCGTTTGCCATCACAAGATATCCATTCGTTAATGCGCCTTTGCGCTGATTTTACCGCGGCTTTACCAGATTCCTGAACCGGCCGGTAACCACACCAAAAGGTTTACTGACAAAGCGGCATTTTACGCATTCCGATTCATGTTTCGGTTGCCGCTTCGCGCCAAGGTCGCTGGGAACCGGGGGCACTTTCCGCCCCGTCGTGTCAGACGATCAAGGTGCGTTCCGATGAAGATCTTTTTGCGTTCCGTGCTCGGCGCCGCGGCCCTTCTTGCCGCCGGCGTCACGTCCTCTTATGCCGATGACCGCTATGCCGACAGGCCGCCGGTGATGGTGAGCCCCGACCTTTCGGCGCCCTGGGTGCTGCAGCTTGGCCGCGCGCCCGGGCATCGTGCGGCAGAACCGGCAGGTCGCGCAGCAGCCGCGCATGCGCTACGCGCAGCCGGCACAACCCGACCAGGTGCGGACGGCAGCCGTGCAGGCGCCGGCCAAGCGCTTGGTGATGCGGCCGCAGATCAACCCGATCTACCTGCCGCAGGAAGTCGCCTATGACGGCCCGCAGAAGCCGGGCACGATCGTCATCGATACGACGCAGAATTTCCTCTATCTGGTCGAGAAGAACGGCAAGGCGCGGCGCTATGGCGTCGGCACCGGCAAGCCCGGCTTCGAATGGTCGGGCACGCACAAGATCACCAACAAGCGCGTCTGGCCGGACTGGCGTCCACCGGCGGTGATGATCAAGCGCGAGGCCGCCAAGGGCCGCTATCTGCCGACCTATCTCGCCGGCGGCGAAGAGAACCCGCTCGGCGCGCGCGCGCTCTATCTCGGCACGACGGAATACCGCATCCACGGCACCAACCAGCCATGGACGATCGGCGGCGCGGTGTCGTCGGGCTGCATCCGCATGCGCAACGAGGACGTGGTCGACCTTTACGAGCGGGTCAATGTTGGAACGACGGTGGTGGTGATATAGTGACTGCGAATCAGTCGGTTAGGCAGCGCTGAGTTGTTTCTGGTGAGCTGTTGCCCGCAAGCCATAGCGCGCTTTGGGAGACGTGCTTAGACTGGCAGGAGTTAACGGGGGACGGGCCGTGTGGGGATGCGGCCAGTCACGAAAGGGCAGCGCGGGAAACCGCGCTGCCCTTTTTCTTTGTTGTGCGACAGGTCGCCCCGGAGCGCAGAGCGTTTCGTCGTTCGGGGGCTGATTTGCCGGCCGTGCTCTGCTCATTGCCGTGCTACAATTCGCCGAGCCAAGATCCCCGCTCCAAAAGGTCCCAGCCATGTCCCGTCCCGACGACAGCCGCTACCTCAAGGGCGGCCCCGTTGCCCAGCGCATCATCGCCGCCGTGCGCGAGGACGCGGCGATCGCGAGGGCCGAAGGTTTCCCGCCCAAGCTGGTGTCGATCACCGTCGGCGACACCGCGGCGGTCGATGTCTATGTGCGCAACCAGCGCGCCAAGGCGGAACTCGCCGGCATCGGCTTCGAGGAACGGCGCTTTGCCGCCGACATCACCGCCGGTGAGCTCGAAGCAGCGATCCATGGCCTCAACGCCGATCCCAGAGTCACCGGCATCATCATCCAGCGGCCGGTGCCGGCGCATATCCCGATCAAGACGCTGCAGGCGTGCGGTGCATCCGCTGAAGGATGTCGAGGGAATGCATCCGGCCTCGATCGGCAACATCGTCTACAACCAACTCGATCTGGCGCCCTGCACGGCAGCGGCCTCGGTCGAGCTGCTCAAGGAAACCGGCCTCGACCTCAAGGGGCTCGAAGTGGTCATCGTCGGCCACTCCGAGATCGTCGGCAAGCCGATCGCCTTCCTGCTGATGAGCGAAGGCGCGACGGTGACGGTCTGCCACCACATGACGCGCTCGGTGGCGGCGCATGCGCGGCGCGCCGATGCGCTGTTCGTCGCCGTCGGCAAGCCGCGGCTGATCAAGGCCGACATGGTGAAGCCCGGTGCCGCCGTCATCGACATCGGCATCAATTCCGAAATCGGGCCTGACGGGCAAAGCCGCATCGTCGGCGACGTCGACACCGAGAGCGTCAAGGAGGTCGCCTCCTGGATCACGCCGGTGCCGGGCGGCGTCGGCCCGATCACCGTGGCGATCCTGCTGCGCAACACGATGGTGGCGCTCAACCGCCAGCGCGCGCTCTACAACGCGACTTACGGCGTGGCGGACAAGCTCGCGGCGGAATAGACCCGCAATCGTTCAGCCGGGTACGCCGTCACTCGGCTGCGATCCGCCTTTCTTCCGCAACGCCTTCCGGCTTCGGTCCGCCATAGGCCCAGTCGAGCAGTTTTATCGTGTGCACCACCGGCAGCTTCGCAGCCGACGCGATCTGGGTGATGCAGCCGATGTTGCCGGTGGCGACGATTTGCGCACCCGTCGCCTCGATGTTCCTCACCTTGCGGTCGCGCAGCCTTGCCGAGATCTCGGACTGCAGGATGTTGTAGGTGCCGGCCGAGCCGCAGCACAGATGTCCCTCGCGCGGCTCGCGCACGACGAAGCCTGCCCTGGTCAGCAGTTCCTTCGGCTGGCGGGTGATCTTCTGGCCGTGCTGCATCGAACAGGCGGAGTGATAGGCGACGATCGTGCCGGGCTTGCGCACCGGTTCGGGCAGGTCGAGAGCGGCGAGATATTCGGTGATGTCCTTGGCCAGCGCCGAGACGCGTGCCGCCTTCTCCGCATAGGCCGGGTCGAGGCGCAGCATGAAGCCGTAATCCTTGATGGTGGTGCCGCAGCCCGATGCAGTGATGATGATGGCATCGAGCCCGCCCTGGTCGATGGCGCGCGTCCAGGCATCGACATTCTGTCTCGCCGAGGCAAGGGCCGCCTGCTCGCGACCCATATGATGCACCAGCGCGCCGCAGCAGCCCTCGCCCTCCGGCACCACCACCTCGACGCCGAGCCGCGTCAGCAGCGAGATCGTCGTGTCGTTGATGGCGGGGTCGAGCACCGATTGCGCGCAGCCGGTGAGGATGGCGACACGGCCCTTTTTCGTCCCCTGCCCGGCATGGATGCCCGGAGACGCCATCGGCGACGCCGTGGGGATCGAGACCGGAGCGAGCTTGAGCATGGCACCGAGCGGCTTCAGCGCCGGGATCTTTTCGAACAGGCCGACGAACGGCTTTCCCAGCTTCGCCAGTTTCAGCGCAGCGCGAAAACGCGCGGGATAGGGCAGCACGAAGGCCAGCATGGCGCGGGTCAGGCGATCGAGCAGCGGGCGCTTGTAGGTTTCCTCGATATGGGCGCGGGCGTGGTCGACCAGATGCATGTAGTTGACGCCCGACGGGCAGGTGGTCATGCAGGCGAGGCAGGACAGGCAGCGGTCGATATGGGTGACGATCTGCTTGTCGGCCGGACGGCCGTTCTCCAGCATGTCCTTGATCAGGTAGATCCGCCCGCGCGGCGAATCCAGCTCGTTGCCCAGTGTCACATAGGTCGGACAGGTGGCGGTGCAGAAGCCGCAATGCACGCATTTGCGCAGGATCTTCTCCGATTCCGCGACATGCGGATCGGCAAGCTGGGCAGGCGAGAAATTGGTCTGCACGCAAAAGTCCTTACCGTCTGAGCATGATCTTTTCGGAAAACCGGTTCCCACTTTTCGGGATCATGCTCATTGTCCGAGGAGCCAGCTTTCCGGGTTCTTGACCGGCTCGCCGCGCTGCAGAGCCTGGATGCCCAGAATGCAGCGGGCGATGAACCAGACGGCGACCGCGAACATCAGCAGGAAGCCGATCGCCACAAAGATCAGCACCATCGAGATGAACGCGTAGAGCAGGCCGATCCAGAAGGTGCGGATCAGGAATGTATAGTGGCTCTCGACGAAGCCGCCGACCTTGCCCCGATTGATATAGGCCAGCACGATGCCGACAAGGCCGGTGATGCCTATGACGAGGCCGGCGAGATAGAGAATGTAGATGACCAGGGCGTTGGTCGCGCCCGGCTCCAGCCAGCGGTCGGTCTGGCGCGGTGTGTTCTGGCCTGGATTGGTGTTGCTCATGGTGCTGCTCCCTCCGTTGTCGGGCTGAGAGTAGCAGAGCCTGAGCCCGGCGCCATGCGGCCGGGGTTGAGGATCGCTTTGGGGTCGAATTCGGCCTTGAGCCGCGCCGACAGGGCCGCGAGGTGCGGGGCCTGCGGCTCGAACACCGGCACGGCGGCGCGATGCGAAGGAGCGGCACGCACCAGCGTCGCGTGGCCGCCGCCATGCTTGCGGATCAGCCCGCGCAGCAGGCTCGCCTCGGGATCGCCCGCCTCCATGCGCAGCCAGATCAGCCCACCCTGCCAGTCGTAGAAGGCGCTGACGCCGGCCTGCATGCGCAGCGCCAGCACCATCTGGTGCGCCTGCGACGGCGCCATCGAGACGCGCCAGACCGGTTTTTCCGTGCCATCGGCGAAAGGCACGCAATCGCGGACATCGCGCCAGAGCGTCTTCGACGCCTCGCCCGCAATCTCCTGCAGCGGGCCGGCACTTGCCGAGCAACTGCTTCAGCGCAGCGATGCGGTAGGCGACCGACGGGCCGAACCCCTCGACGCGCAGCAGCGTCGCGGCATCGCTGCCAAGCGTGCTTCCGGCAACGCGCGCGGCGACGCGTTCGGGCAGATGTGCGGCACTCGACACTTCGGCGCTGGAGCCGAGCGCCAGTGCCATGGCGGCGGTCGCGGCATCGTCGAGCAGGCCGCGAATGGCGAGCGTCACCTCGGTCTCGGCAGCCGGCAGCACCTTGAAGGTGACGTCGGTCAGCACGGCCAGCGTGCCCCAGCTGTTGGCCATCAGCTTGGAGAGGTCGTAGCCGGTGACATTCTTGACCACGCGGCCGCCGGACTTGAAGGCCTCGCCGCGACCGGCAACCGCGTTGATGCCGAGGATATGGTCGCGCGCGGCACCCGCCTTCAGCCGGCGTGGGCCGGAAAGGTTGGCGGCGAGCACACCGCCGATGGTGCCCTTTCCAGGCGCGCCGCCGAGCAGTGGGCCGTAGTCCATCGGCTCGAAGGCGAGCTGCTGGCCGTTTTGCGCCAGCAGTTGTTCGATCTCGGCAAGCGGCGTGCCGGCTCTGGCCGACAGCACCAGTTCGGCCGGCTCATAGAGCGTGACGCCGGTGAGCTTCGACAGGTCGAGCGTGTGCTCGCTCTGCTGCGGGCGCCCGATGCCGCGCTTGGAGCCATGGCCGAGGATTTCCAGCGGCGCGTCTTCCGCCGCCGCCCATTGGACGGTGGAGAGGACTTCGGCTGCGGTGGCGGGGGTGAAGGTGGTCATGGCCGCGTAACCATCCCAAGAGGAAGATGCGTCGAACGCCGACATGTCGACCTGAGCCGCCAACATCACCCTCAAAACCTCGGAATGTCCGGAAACGCCACCTGCCCCCGGTGCACATGCATGCGCCCCAGTTCGGCGCAGCGGCGCAGCTGCGGGAAGACCTTGCCGGGGTTGAGCAGATGGTTGGGATCGAAGGCGCATTTGACGCGCATTTGCTGGTCGAGGTCGATCTGGTTGAACATTTCCGGCATCAGGTCGCGCTTTTCGACGCCGACGCCGTGCTCGCCGGTCAGCACGCCGCCGACCTTGACGCAGAGCCGCAAGATGTCGGCGCCGAAGCTTTCGGCCTTGTCGAGTTCGCCCGGCACGTTGGCATCGTAGAGGATCAGCGGGTGCAGATTGCCGTCGCCGGCGTGGAAGACATTGGCGACGCCGAGCCCATATTTTTCGGACAGTTCGCGCATGCCGGCGAGCACGCGCGGCAGTTCCTTGCGCGGGATGGTGCCGTCCATGCAGTAATAGTCGGGCGAGATGCGGCCGACCGCCGGGAAGGCCGCCTTGCGGCCGGCCCAGAAGCTCAGCCGCTCCTGCTCCGATTGCGAGATGCGGCAGGTGGTCGAGCCGTTCTTGTAGGCGATCGCCTCGACAAGGCCGATCAGGTGGTCGACCTCGACGCCCGGCCCGTCGAGCTCGACGATCAGCAGCGCCTCGACATCGAGCGGATAGCCGGCATGGACGAAATCTTCCGCTGCGTGGATCGCCGGGCGGTCCATCATCTCCATGCCGCCGGGAATGATGCCGGCGCCGATGATGTCGGCGACGCACTGGCCGCCCTGCTCGCTGGTCGGGAAGCCGATCAGCAGCGCGCGCGCCGTCTCCGGCTTCTTCAGGATGCGTACGGTGACCTCGGTGACGACGCCGAGCAGGCCTTCGGAGCCGGTCATGACGCCGAGCAGGTCGTAGCCTTCAGAGTCCAGATGCCTGCCGCCGAGCCGCACCACCTCGCCATTCATCAGCACCATCTCGATGCCGAGCACATTGTTGGCGGTGAGGCCGTATTTCAGGCAGTGCACGCCGCCGGAATTCTCCGCGACGTTGCCGCCGATCGAGCAGGCGATCTGGGAGGATGGATCGGGGGCGTAGTAAAAGCCCTCCTGCTCGACGGCGGTGGTGATGCCGAGATTGGTGACGCCCGGCTGGGCAACGACGGCGCGGTTGGGAAAATCGATCTCGAGGATGCGGTTGAAGCGGCTCATGACCAAAAGCACCGCGTCTTCGAGCGGCAGCGCGCCGCCGGACAGCGAGGTGCCGGAGCCGCGCGGCACGACGCGGATGTTGCGGTCGTTGCAGTATTTCAGCACGCGCGAGACCTGCGCCACCGTTTCCGGCAGCACGACGACCAGCGGCAGTTGCCGGTAGGCGGTGAGGCCGTCGCTCTCGAAGGCGCGCATGGAGTTCTCGGCGTCGACGACGCCCTCGCCCGGCACGATGATGCGCATGTCGGCGACGATCTCGTCGCGCCGGCGCATCGTGGCATCGTCTGGCTTCGGCATGGCCAGGCCGGACATCAGCAGCCTCCATCGCTTGACTGGTAAAAATCTTTTACCAGCTGGAGGCAACTGTTGCAAACCCTGCTTCGGTCAAAATCGAAGGCCGGCCACGGAACAGCCTTCCGCAGCGGCAATCTGCCGCTGCGCGCCGATCATATCTGTAGCAAGGTTCGGCTGGCCTATTCGCCCGGAAGTTTCGCCGGCTCGGAGTGCATGCGCCGCACGCGGCGCACGCCCCACCAGACAAGCAGCACGGCAACCGGCACCGAGGCGGCGGTGACGATCTCGGGCGCGAAGGCATGGCCGAAGATCGAGGCGCCCTTGGCGAGATAGGAGATGAGGCCGACGACATAGTAGGAGACGGCGGCGACCGACAGACCCTTCCACCGTCTGCTGCAGGCGCAGTTGCAGGCGGGCGCGGTTGTTCATCGACGCCAGCAGGTCGCGGTTCTGCTTCTCGACTTCGACGTCGACCCAGGTGCGCAGCAAGGTCGTGGCGCGGGTGAGCTTGCGCGACAGATTGGCCTGGCGCTCCTCGACCGAACGGCAGGTGCGCATGGCGGGCGCGACGCGCCGCTGCAGGAAGCCGCCCCAGGTGTCGTAGCCGGGCACCGCCTCTTCCTCCAGCGCCTCCAGCCGCTCGACGACGATGCCGTCATAGGCGCGGCTGGCGCCGAAGCGGTAGAGGCTGGAGGCGGCATCGGCCTCGAGTTCGGCGGCAAGCTCGGTCAGGTCGGCGAGCAAGCGTCTGGCTGTCGCGGGTCTCGGCGACCTTCATTTCCAGCGTGGTCTGCGCCAGCCTGTCTTCGATGCGGCGGGCGCGGCCCGACAGCGTCAAGGCCAGCGGCAGGCCGAGCATGGCCAGCGTGCGGTAGGTCTCGATGTCGATCAGCCGCTGCGACAGCGCGCCGGTCCGCGCTGGCGTCAGGCCGCGATCGAGCACCAGGATGCGGGTCAGGCCGTCGCCGTCCTGGCGGAAATCGGTGATGATGGCGGCATTGCCGCGCTCGACCAGCGAATAGCACAGGCTGGTCGGGTCGAAGCCGGCGATCAGCCTCTCGCTCGCCTGCGTCCATTTGCGGATTTCCAGCCGGATGCCGGAAATGACCGTTCCCGGCGGCGAAAACGCGTTGCCGAAGGGCGAGTCCTCCTGGGCCCTGCCGCTTTCGGAAAGCGGCCCCTCCCACAGATAGGTCGAGAATTCCGTATGCCGCTCCCAGCGCAGCGTGCCCTTGCCCCATTTCATGGCATGGTGGCGGGCTTGACGGTCAGGCGCGGCGATGCCGAGGCGCCGCGACAGTTCGGAGAGCACGGCCATGTCGACGCCGGAGCCACCCTCGGTCATGAAGGCAAGCTGCACCAGCACGCGCGGCTTCTCGATCAGCGGATGCGGCCGGGCATGCACCTCGCCGAGCGCGCCGGGCCGTCCCTCATGCGCCGGGAAACCCATGACGGCGCCCTGGGCGCGCGGCTGGAATTCGAGATTGGACGTCTCGTCCGACACGGCTGGTCCCCCTGTTTTCGACCCTTCGTGCAATGGTGTCCTCTTGCGGCAATCGGCCTAGCACGTAAACAGCAAAGTTTAGCAACGGCCGATATGCGGGCACGACCCCGGGAACCGATTAGATCGGCGAATTGGATAAATAATTTGACCAGTTGGCCGACACTGGCTTTAGTCTGCGCGGCACCGGCAAGATTTCCCAGGCGTCCCGTTGAGCGATATTTTCTCCAGGATCGAGCATTCGCGCACCGCCGACGAGGTGGTGCAGCAGATCGAGAGCCTGATCCTCGAAGGCGTGCTGCGCACCGGCGACCGGCTGCCGGGCGAGCGCGAGCTGGCGCGCCAGTTCGAGGTGTCGCGGCCGATCCTGCGCGACGCGCTGAAGGCCCTCGAGGGGCGCGGCCTGTTGACGACACGGCCCGGCGGCGGCACCCATGTCGCCGACGTCATCGGCCAGCTGTTCACCAAGCCGGTGACCGACCTGATCTCCATGCATCGCAAGGCGGTGACCGACTATCTGGAATACCGCCGCGAGATCGAGGGCATCGCCGCCGAATATGCGGCGCGGCGCGCCACATCGGACGACCTTGCGCTGCTCGACCGCATCATGGCGCGCATGGACGAGGCGCACCGCACCGGCGATTTCGACGACGAGGCGGAAATCGACGTCGAGTTCCATCACGCGGTCTGCGAATGCGCGCACAACATCATCCTCCTGCACACGCTGCGCTCCTGCTACCGGCTGCTGTCGGAAGGCGTGTTCCAGAACCGGCTGCTTGGTGTTCACCGTGCCCGGCGCGCGCGAGGCGCTGCTTGCACAGCACCGGGCGATCTACACCGCGGTCAAGGCCGGCGATCCGGCGGCCGCCCGGCAGGCGGCGATGGACCACATCTCCTATGTCGAGCGCTCGATGCTCGAGGCCGAGCGCAGCGGCGACTGGCAGCGCGTGTCGCGGCTTCGGCTCAGGCAGCGTTCCGACGCCGGCGACGGCGCGCCAAGACAACGAATTGGTGAACCCGCGGAAAAACCATGAGCAGCATCCTCACCATCGCCGATCTCAAGGATCTCGCGCGCCGCCGCGTGCCGAAGATGTTCTTCGACTATGCCGATTCCGGCGCCTGGACCGAGAGCACCTACCGCGCCAACGAGGAGGATTTCGGCAAGATCAAGTTCCGCCAGCGCGTGCTGGTCGACATGAGCAACCGCTCGCTGGAATCGACCATGATCGGCGAGAAGGTGGCGATGCCGGTGGCGCTGGCGCCGACCGGCCTGACCGGCATGCAGCATGCCGATGGCGAGATGCTGGCGGCGCAGGCGGCGGAGGAATTCGGCGTGCCGTTCACGCTGTCGACGATGAGCATCTGCTCGATCGAGGATGTCGCCTCGGTGACGAAGAAGCCGTTCTGGTTCCAGCTCTACGTGCTGCGCGACAAGGATTTCGTGCTCAACCTGATCGACCGGGCCAAGGCGGCGAAATGCTCGGCGCTGGTGCTGACGCTCGACCTGCAGATCCTCGGCCAGCGCCACAAGGATGTCCGCAACGGGCTGTCGGCGCCGCCCAAGATGACGCCGAACCAACATCTGCCACATGGCGACGCGCCCGCGCTGGTGCATGCGGCATGGCCGGCACCAAGCGCCGCACCTTCCGCAACATCGTCGGCCACGCCAAGGGCGTCGGCGACGTCGCCTCGCTGGCGTCGTGGACGACGGAGCAGTTCGACCCGCAGCTGTCGTGGAAGGACGTCGCCTGGATCAAGGAACGCTGGGGCGGCAAGCTGATCCTGAAGGGCATCCTCGACAAGGAGGACGCGCTGATGGCGGCCAAGACCGGCGCCGACGCCATCATCGTTTCCAACCATGGCGGCCGCCAGCTCGACGGCGCGCCGTCGTCGATCAGTGGTGCTGGAGGAGATCGCCGATGCGGTCGGCGACAAGATCGAGGTGCATATGGATGGCGGCATCCGCTCCGGCCAGGACGTGCTGAAGGCGCTGTGCCTCGGCGCCAAGGGCACCTATATCGGCCGCCCCTTCCTCTACGGCCTCGGCGCGATGGGCAAGGAAGGGGTCACCCTGGCGCTGGAAATCATCCGCAAGGAGATGGACATCACACTGGCGCTGTGCGGCAAGCGCCTGGTGACCGACATGGGCAAGGATCAGCTTCGGCGCTAGGGGCTTGTTCACTGTTTGGCCCTAGCGTCTCCTGTGACGGTTCCGTCGTGGAGACGAACAAGCATTGACCCAGCCCGGCATCCACTTTCTCGACGCGCGCGGACCGGAAGGCATGCGGCTCTACGCGATCGGCGACGTGCATGGCCGGCTCGACCTGCTCAGCCGCCATGCATCGCCGGATCGAGAGCGAGCTCGAACATAAGCCGACCGCCGACTGGCGCGTCATCCATCTCGGCGACTATGTCGACCGCGGGCCGGACTCCAAGGGCGTCATCGATTTCCTGATCGAAGCGCGCAAACGCGATCCGCGCCACCTGATGCTGGCCGGCAACCACGACATCGGCTTCCTCGATTTTCTCGACGACCCCCGACCCGGACGGGCTGTTCATGCGCTATGGCGGCGTCGCAGACGGCGCAGTCCTATGGCGTGTCGCTGACCGCCGACGCCAGCTGGTTCGGCAAGGCGGAGTCGGTGCGACAGGGACACGCGGCGCTGGTCGAGGCCGTGCCGCAGAGCCATGTCGACTTCCTGCAGTCGCTGCCGTTTTCAGTGACGTTCGGCGATTTCTTCTTCTGCCATGCCGGCATCAGGCCGGGCATTCCGCTCGAGCAGCCAGAGCCCGCAGGACCTGATCTGGATCCGCGACATCTTCCACGACCATCCCGGCCTTTACCCGAAGATCGTCGTGCATGGCCACACGCCGGTGCCGGAGGCCGAAGTGATGGCCAACCGCGTCAATGTCGACACGCTCGCCTGGCAGTCAGGCAAACTCACCGCGCTCGCCATCGACGGCGCGGACAAGCGTATCCTGACGGTGACTGGCGAAGGCGAAGCGATCTTAGCGGAGGGCGGCGGTGACGCCGTAGCCGTCGACGGCCTGATGGTTGTTGGCTGCATCGGCGGAATAGATGCCGAGACCGCACAGCACGATGGCAGACAGCATGACAAAGGACAGAAGTGCTGCTTTCACGGACGTCATCTCTTGTTGAGCTTCGCTGCATCTGTGCACGAGGCGGTTACCAATGCGTTGAAACGGAGAATTCGTCTCAAAGTTTCGACGATTTCGCGCTTCTAGGCCGATTCTGTATCGGCCGTGTGTCGCGCGGGTCACACAAAAGGTTCATCGCGGTTGCACTGCAGATGCAGAGCGCGCGCCTTCTAGGCTGGCGGCCGGCCACAAACCAAGGATGAAAGGGGTTTTCCCCAGGTGGATTCGCCGCCGCGTGCCAAATATGTCACGCAGGGCGGCGGCTGCGCCGAGCCTTGGGTGCTCAGATCGTCGCTACCCAGGCGCGGGCAATGGCGAGGCCGGCGGCATCGGCATCCGGCCCGTTGCGGGCCATTTCGCCGTCGAGCCGGTCGTTCCAGTCGGGATGCCGCTCGGCAATGAGCGGAGCGAAGGACGTGCTCCAGTCGCTGCACCATCGGCCGGTCGGCCTCGAAATGGAACTGGAAGCCGTAGACGGCGCGGCCGATGCGGAACGCCTGGTTCTCGGCAATGTCGCTGCCGGCAAGCCGCACCGCATTTTCGGGCAGGACGAAGGTGTCGTCGTGCCATTCGAAGATCGGGAATTTTTCGGGAAGTGCGCGCAAGCACCGGATCGGTCTTGGCCTCCGGCGTCAGCGACACCCTGTGCCAGCCGAATTCGGTGGCGCCGCCGATCTGGTTCTCGCCGCCAAAGGCACGCGCAACCAGCTGGCTGCCGAGGCAGATGCCGAGCACCGAGCGGTCCTTGTCGGCGAAATCGCGCGTCAGGTCGAGCAGGCCGGGGAAATACGGGCAATTCTCGTCGTCGAGCGCGTTCTGGCCGCCGCCGAGCACCACCATGGCATCGTGCCCGGCCGCGTCGTCCGGCAACGGGTCGCCTTGATAGGGCCGGCGCAGGTCGAGATCGGCGCCCGCCTCGGCAAGAGCCGCACCGACCTGGCCAAGGCCCGTATTGTCGAAATTCTGGACGACCAGGACCCGCATCGAAAAACCCTGCTGACATGAAAATGATGCAGACGAGCGATATCATGGCGCCAGCATTGCAGCCAAGATGCGCGTTCGGAGAGAAAGCTATGCCACTGCAGAACCGGGTCGATCCGTTCGGCGCCATCCATGCCGTTCCCGAACGCGGCCTGTTCACCGGCAATCGCGGCATCATCCACGATCCCGAGACGAAGACGCTGCTGAAGAAGCGCTGGGCCTTGCCGGCCTGGATCATCTGCGTCTGCCAATTCCGCAATGTGCGGCGCGAGCCGATGGGCCGCAACCGGCCGGGCGGCAAGGCCGGCTGGACCGAGCTGTTCTTCCTCGACGAGGTGACGGCGCTCGCCGCCGGGCATCGGCCCTGCTTCTTCTGCCGGCGCGAACGGGCAAAGGATTTTGTCGGCCGCTTCGGCAAAGCCTTCGGCATCGCCGAGCCGCGCGCGCCGATGGTCGACAAGCGGCTGCACAAGGAGCGGCTGGCCTCGGGCGGCAAGCCGCCGTCCATCGCCGTTGGAAGAGCTTGCCGGCCTTGCCGGACGGGGCGATGGTCGCGGATGGCGCCTCCGCCTATGCCCTGCGCGGCGGCAAGGCGCTGCGCTGGTCGTTCGCGGGCTATGGCGATGCGAAGGACTTCGACAGCATGGCCGGGCGGACGCTTGCGCCTGCTCACGCCGGCGACGACCATTTCGGTGCTGCGGCAGGGCTTTCGACCGGCGTGGCATCCTTCCGCCGAGACTTGACGCCGGAACCCTTGCCTCGCCCATTCCTCGGCGATGCGCGCCAATTACAAGATGCAGCGGCTGTTCGTGCCGGACGATCTCGCAGCAGGCATCGAATTCGATGCCGGCCAGCAGCAGAGCCATTACCTGATGCATGTGCTGCGGCTCGGCGAAGGCGCCGAGATCCTGGTCTTCAACGGCCGCGACGGCGAGTGGTCGGCGGCCATCGCCGCAAAGTCGAAGAAGGCGGTGCGGCTCGAAGGTGCTGGCCCTGCAGCGGCCGCAGCCGCCGCTGCCCGATCTCGTCTACTGCTTCGCGCCGCTGAAGCAGGGACGGCTCGACTATCTGGTGCAGAAGGCGGTGGAGATGGGCGCCGGCATCCTGCAGCCGGTCATCACCCAGCACACGCAGGTGGCAAAGCCCTCCATCGATCGGCTGCGCGCCAATGTCGTCGAGGCGGCCGAGCAATGCGGCATACTGGCGGTGCCGGAGGTGCGGGAAGCCGAGAAATTCGAACGCCTGCTCGGCGGCTGGGACAAGGAGCGGCGGCTGATCTTCTGCGACGAGGATGCCTCGACCAACAATCCGCTGCCGGCGCTGCAGGCGGTCGACGGAGAAGAAGCTCGGCGCTGCTGGTCGGGCCGGAAGGCGGCTTTTCCGATGACGAGCGCAAGATGCTGCGGGCGCTGCCCTTCGTCACCGCCATTCCGCTCGGGCCGCGCATCCTGCGCGCCGACACGGCGGCGGTGGCGGCGCTTGCGGTGATGCAGGCGACGATCGGGGACTGGTGACGTCAAATCCTGTTGAGCCTGTGGCTCAGGATTTTTCGCTTGATCGGCTGCTGACATTTCGTCCATTTAGCGCCGGCGGTCTTCCGCCGCTTCCGGAGGGGGCCTTTCATGGCGCGCGACACAACCGATTTCCGGCCGATCGAAGGCGTCGACGAACTCGTCGAGCATCTGGCCGAAGGCAACAAGCCGCGCGACAAATGGCGCATCGGCACCGAGCACGAGAAGTTCCCCTTCTATGTCGACGGCAACGCGCCGGTGCCTTATGGCGGCGAGCGCGGCATCCGCGCCATCCTCGAAGGCATGCAGGACAAGCTCGGCTGGGATCCGATCATCGATGACGGCCGCATCATCGGCCTGGTCGAGCCGACCGGCCAGGGCGCGATCTCGCTGGAGCCCGGCGGCCAGTTCGAACTGTCCGGCGCGCCGCTGGAGACGATCCACCAGACCTGCCGCGAGGGCAATGCGCATCTGGCGCAGGTGCGCGAGATCGCCGAGCCGATGGGCATCCGCTTCCTCGGCCTTGGCGGCAGCCCGAAATGGTCGCTGGCCGAGACGCCGAAAATGCCGAAGTCGCGCTACGAGATCATGACGCGCTACATGCCCAAGGTCGGCACCAAGGGCCTCGACATGATGTACCGCACCTGCACCATCCAGGTG
The DNA here is from genome assembly GCA_963788955.1 of uncultured Alphaproteobacteria bacterium. Classification (GTDB taxonomy): domain Bacteria; phylum Pseudomonadota; class Alphaproteobacteria; order Rhizobiales; family Rhizobiaceae; genus Mesorhizobium. The sequence goes on from CAWBIN010000001.1 coordinate 60,279, forward strand.
AATCTCGACTTCGAGAGCGAAGCCGACATGCGCCGCAAGATGCAGGTGTCGCTGAAGCTGCAGCCGCTGTCGACGGCGCTGTTCGCCAACTCGCCCTTCACCGAGAGCCGGCCGAACGGATTGCAGAGCTGGCGCGGCGACATCTGGCGCGACACCGACAACCAGCGCTCGGGCCTGCTCGAATTCTGCTTCTCGCCCGACTTCGGCTTCGCCGACTATGTCGAATGGGCGCTCGACGTGCCGATGTATTTCGTCATCCGCGACGGCCACTATCACGACATGACGCACGTCACCTTCCGCCAGTTCATGGCAGGCGCGGCGCGCAACGAGGTGCCCGACGGGCTGCCGACGATGGGCGACTGGGCGAACCATCTGTCGACGCTGTTTCCGGACGTCCGGCTGAAGCGCTTCCTCGAAATGCGCGGCGCCGACGGCGGGCCGTGGCGGCGCATCTGCGCGCTGCCGGCCTTCTGGGTCGGGCTGCTCTATGACGAGGCGGCGCTCGACGCCGCCGAGGCGCTGACCTCGAGCTGGACCTATGAAGGAGGTCGCTGGCGATGCGCAATGCGGTGCCGGAGCAAGGCATTGCCGCGCCCTTCCGCAACACGACGCTGCGCGAGATCGCCCGCGACGTGCTGGCCATTTCGCGCATGGGGCTGAAGAACCGCGGCAAGAAGAACCGCGACGGCTATGACGAGACCTCGTTCCTCAACACGCTCGACGAGGTCGTGGCGCGCGGCACCACCAGCGCCGAGGAAATGCTTTCGGCCTACCACACGCGCTGGGGCGGCTCGATCGAGCCGGTGTTCATGGAATATGCGTATTAAGCCGGCGCGGCTTGAGCCGGCGGCAAAAGCCGCTTCAATCGGCATGGAAACGAACTAGGCTCTCCCTCGAGGATTTCCCGGAGGAGAAACCTATGCCTACCTTGTTCGACATATTGGCGCAGGCCCAGAACGGCAACGGCATGCAGGCGCTTGCCCAGCAGTTCGGGCTTTCGATGCAGCAGACGCAGTCGGCGGTCGCCGCACTGCTGCCGGCCTTTTCGCAAGGGCTGCAGCGCAACACCGCCGACCCCTACGGGCTCGGCGCCTTCATGACGGCGATGGCCAGCGGCCAGCACGCCAAATATTTCGAGGACGCCACCAGGGCCTTCTCGCCGCAAGGCGTCGACGAAGGCAACGGCATTCTGGGGCATCTGTTCGGCTCCAAGGAGCTGTCGCGCGCCGTGGCCAGCCAGGCGGCGCAGGCGACCGGCCTCAGCCAGCAGGTCCTGCAGCAGATGCTGCCGGCCATCGCCTCGATGATGATGGGCGGACTGTTCAAGCAGACGACCAACCAGATGCAGGCGGCAGGCGGTTTCGGCGGCGGCGGCAATCCGCTCGGCGAGATCATCGAGCAGATGATGCGGCAGGCTGGCGGCGGTGCGCAGGCGCCGCAGCAACGCCAGGCGCCCAATCCAGAGCCCGATGCGACAACCCGCTCGGCAAAGTGCTGCAGGACATGTTCGGCGGTGGTGCGCAGCAGCCGCAAAGCCAGCCGCAGCAGGCGCCCAACCCCTATGGCGACAACCCGCTCGGCAAGGTCCTGCAGGACATGTTCGGCGGCGGCGCGCGCAACAGCCGCAGGGCCGGGCACACGCAACCGCAACAGACTGAGAGCCCGTACGGCGACAACCCGCTGGGCAAGATGTTCGAGGAGATGCTGCGGCAAGGCGGTGGCGGCGGTTTCGGCATGCCGGGGCGGCCAAGCGCAGCCGCGCCACAGGCGCCGCAACCGCGCCAGGCACCGCAGCCGCAGGCCAATCCGAGCGGCAGGCCAAGGAACCCGTTCGACGATCTGTTCGGCAAGATGTTCGAGACCGGTGCCCAGCAGCGCGACGACTATCAGAAGGGCATGGAATCGATCTTCGACCAGTTCAAGCGGGGCATGGACCGGCGGTAAGGTCTCTCGCCAACCTAAGCTGCGTTGAGATTACAGGTCAGGCCAGCATCGACCCGACCACCAGCACTCCTTAAAGAAAAGCCCGGTCCTTGGAAGGACCGGGCAGGATGCAGGCAGGCCGGCGGGGAACCGGCAGGGAGTGGGAAGCCTGCGATAAACGTCGGTCGCTCCGAACCTCAGAAAGGTTCACGGCAACCGAAACAGCAAGCGACCGCGATCAGGCCACCTTGCGGGCGAGATCCTCGATCGTATCGGCCCGGTCGCTCACGATCGAACGCAGCTTCGCGGTCGGATCGCGGCCGAACGGCAGGTCGATGGCGACGTGGAGGTCGCCGCGCGTCAGGCCGATATCGGCAAGCTCGGCGTCCGACATCTCGCCAAGGCGATAGAAGGCGCGGCGGTTTTTCCAGGCTTGGTAGGCGTTGGCGACCGCGTTGACCACGCGCGTCGCAACGGCCGGACGCGTGGTGATGCGCGAGGTCTCGGTGGCGAAATCATACGTGGTCATGTCGGTCTCCTTCAGATTCGAACGGACGAAGCCGGCCGATCGGCGCTGCAGCACAGCGCCGTTCCGGTCTCGATTCACATGCCTTCATGTGGACAATGCGAATTTGCCACGGCCCGATTGATTAATCCAACGAATGTTTCTAATCTTTAGCATCAACATCAATGATGGATTGACCCGATGAAAGCGCCGCTCGATCTCGATCAGTTGCAGACCTTCATCTCGATTGCCGACACCGGCAGCTTCACCCGCGCGGCGGAAGAAGTGCATCGCACCCAGTCGGCGGTGTCGATGCAGATGCGCCGGCTGGAGGAGCGGATCGGCAAGCCGCTGTTCGAAAAGGACGGGCGCACCAACAGGCTGACCGAGGAAGGCGACAAGCTGCTCTCCTATGCGCGGCGCCTGCTCTATCTCAACCGCGAGACGCTGGCCGCCTTCGACGACCGGCGGCTCGAAGGCACCATCCGCATCGGCACGCCCGACGACTATGCCGACCGCTTCCTGCCCGAGATCATGGCGCGCTTCACGCGCTCCAACCCGCGCGTCGAACTGACCGTCATCTGCGAGCCGACGCCGGGGCTGGTCGAGCATATCAAGCGCGGCAATCTCGATCTGGCGCTGGTGACGCACAACGACACGCGCGGCCAGTCGGAAGTGGTGCGGCGCGAGCCGCTTCTGTGGGTCACTTCGGCCAACCATGCGACGCATGAGCAGGAAATGCTGCCGATGGCGTTCGGCCGGCCGAACTGCATCTGGCGGCGCGCCGCCGTCGATGTGCTCGACCGGCAGAACCGCGACTATCGCATCCTGTTCACCAGCTTCTCGGCCACCGTCATCACCGCCGCGGTGCTGTCGGGCCTGGCGATCTCGGTGCTGCCGGAATGCGCGCTGAGGCCCGGCATGCGCGTGCTCGGCGAAGCCGACGGCTTCGGCGCCCTGCCCGACTGCCGGATCGGCATCATGCGCGGCCAGACCTCGCGGCCGGAAATCGTCGATGCGCTGGCCCGCCACATCTCGGAAAGCCTCGACAACATTTCCGTGCCGCTCGGCGAAGAGACGGGAAGCTTCGATTTCGCGGCACTTGCCTTCGCCAAGATGAAGCGGAGCAAGCCGAACCAGATCCTGCCGGGCTGGTAGGTGGTATCAGGCCGATGCGGCCGCCGGTCTGTCGTTGCGTTCGCCGACGACAGGCCGGGCAAGCGCCAGCAACTGCGCCGGCTCCAGCGGCGGCGACAGGAGATAGCCCTGCAGTTGCTGGCAGCCCATGGCGACCAGCAGCGCCTTCTGCGCCTCGGTCTCGACGCCCTCGGCGGTGACCTCGACCTCGAGGGCGCCGGCGAGATCGATCAGCGCCTTGACGATGGCGCCGCGAATTGCCGTCGCCGTCGAGGAGCCGCACGAAGGAGCGGTCGATCTTGAGCTTGTCGATGGCATGACGGCGCAGATAGCTCAGCGACGAATAGCCGGTGCCGAAATCGTCGAGCACGATGCCGACGCCCGACTGGCGCAAGGCGGCGAGCGCCGTTCTCGGTCGCGTCGCTGTTTTCCAAAAGCACGCTTTCGGTGATCTCGAGCTGCAGGCGCTCCGGCGCCAGCCCGGTCTCGGCGAGGATCGAGGCAACCTGTTCGGCAAAGCCGGCGTCGCGCAATTGCAGCGGCGACACGTTGACGGCGAGCCAGGGCAATTCGGTGCGGACGGCGAAGCGGCAGGCTTCCAGCAACACCCATTTGCCGAGCTGGCCGATCATGCCGCGTTCTTCGGCGATGGCGATGAACTGCGCCGCCGGCAATGCGCCATGGACCTCGTGTGCCCAGCGGATCAGCGCCTCCGCGCCGACGATGGTCTTGCCGTTGCTGGCAAAGACCGGCTGGTAGGCGAGCTTGATGCCGGTGCCGCCGTTCAGCGCATTGCGCAGCTCGCTCTCGACCTTGCGCTTGCGCAGCAAAAGGTCGTCCATGTCGCCGGCGAAGACCTGGTAACGGCCGCGGCCGTTCTTCTTGGCTTCGTAAAGTGCGATGTCGGCCTTGCGCAGCAGGTCGTCGGCATCGGCATCGGCACCCGTCGACAAGGCAATGCCGATGCTGGCGCCGACAAAGACCTGGTCGTCCATCAGTTTGAACGGCTCCTGCAATTTCTGCAGCAGCCGCTCGGAAATGTCCTCGGCGCTCCTGATGTCGCGGACATCGAGCAGGATCACCGCGAATTCGTCACCGCCCAGCCTCGCCACCGTGTCGACGTCGCGAACCGTATGCTGAAGCCTGGCGGCGGTCTGGCGTACGAGCTCGTCGCCGGCCGGATGGCCGAGCGTGTCGTTGACATGCTTGAAACGATCGAGGTCGAGGTAAAGCAGCGCCACCTTGCCGGCATCGCGTGACCGGAACTGAGCAAGGCGCGCCGCAGCCGGTCCTCGAACAGTGCCCGGTTGGGCAGGCCGGTAAGCATGTCGTGGAAGGCGAGATACTGCGCCTGGTCCTGGCTGGTCTGCAGCGCCGACGAGGCGCGGCGCAGACGCCGGAGCAGGAAGGCGAGCACGCTTGCCGCGAGCAGCAGGCCGATGATCAAGGCCGGGGCCGCCTTGCGTACCAGCGTCAGGCCTGGGCGCTCCTGGTCCCAGCCGATATAGCCGAGGATGACGCCGCGCGAATCGAGCAGCGGAATGGCGGCCGAGCCGGCCGGCTGCGACAGCGGCAGCAGATGGGCGCCATCCAGCAGGTATTTTTCGGCAATCTTGGCGATAACCGCATCGTTGAGGAACTCGACCGACACATGCAGATACTCGCTTCCCGGCGCCTGGGTGACGCGATCCGAACTGGGCACCAGGGGCATGATGCTGAGGATTGCGGGCTTGCCACCGAGCGACACCAGATCCTCGGCGACCATCTTCGCCGGCGCGCCGGAAGCATCAGCCTTCGGCGGCTGGCTGATCATGCCGCGCAGTTTTTCGATGGTGGGCTGCATCGCGGGCTCGTCCTCGCCATAGACGGACGGGTCGAGCACCTTGCCCTCCCGCATGGCGTGGACCGGACGGTTCGCGGCGTCGAGTATGTAGACCCGGTTGTGACCGTAGTAGGAGTACATCCAGACGCTGAGATTTTCCTCTATCCAGGTCTGGTTGCCGGCCTTGGTGTTGATCACGGAATTGTCCCAGACGGTAACGCTTTCCTGCTCGCGCACGACCGCCGCGATCTGATCCTTCAGCCCATTGGCGAGGAAGATCTTCTGCCGTTCGAGCGAGACATGATCGGCTTGCGCGGTGGCGTAGATGCCAAAGCCGACGACCATCGCCAGCGCAAAGGCGGCGAGCATCAGCACGGTCAGCGTGACCTGGTGCGTCAATGGGCTGCTGTTCGGGCGTGCGCTCATGCGTCCTTGGCCATTTGAGTGGCCTCCAGTCAAAGCAAATCGGCCTTAAGATCGCGTTATAATATTAGCGAGGATTGAGCGCCGCCTTGACGCAGGCCGATAACCGCTCCCCAATCGAGCCATGAGCGACGCAGATCCGAATCACGCACCAACGCCACCGAATACACGGTGAGCGAGATTTCCGGCGCGCTGAAGCGCACGGTCGAGGACGTCTTCGGCAATGTGCGGGTGCGCGGCGAAATCTCCGGCTATCGCGGGCCGCACTCTTCCGGCCATGCCTATTTCGCGCTGAAGGACGACCGCGCGCGGCTCGACGCGGTGGTGTGGAAAGGCACGATGAGCCGGCTGAAATTCCGCCCCGAGGAGGGGATGGAGGTGATCGCCACCGGCAAGCTCACCACCTATCCCGGCAAGTCCAACTACCAGATCGTCATCGACAATCTCGAGCCGGCCGGCGCCGGCGCGCTGATGGCGCTTGCTGGAAGAGCGCAAGCGCCGGCTGCAGGCCGAAGGGCTGTTCGACGCCGGCCGCAAGCGGCGGCTGCCGTTCATGCCGCGCACCATCGGCGTCGTCACCTCGCCGACCGGATCGGTGATCCGCGACATCATCCACCGCATCAAGGACCGCTTTCCGCTGCATGTGCTGGTCTGGCCGGTGCAGGGTGCAGGGCGAGACGGCCGGCGCGGAAGTGACCGCCGCCGTCAACGGCTTCAACGCGCTGGCCTGGGATGGCGCCATTGCGCAGCCCGACCTGCTGATCGTGGCGCGCGGCGGCGGCAGCCTCGAGGATCTCTGGGGCTTCAACGATGAAGGGCTGGCGCGCGCGGTCGCCGCCTCGCGCATTCCGGTGATTTCGGCCGTCGGCCACGAGACCGACTGGACGCTGATCGATCTCGTCGCCGATGTGCGGGCGCCGACGCCGACGGGTGCGGCCGAGATCGCGGTGCCGGTGAAGGCCGAACTCGAGGCGACGCTCGCCAGCCTCGGCGCACGGCTCAAGGCGGCGGCCTCGCGCAATTTCGAGCGCAAGCGGCAGGCGGTCGCGCGCGGCCGCCCGCGCGCTGCCCTCGCCCGACCAGCTGCTGGCGCTGCCGCGCCGGCGCTTCGACGAGGCGACGAGCCGGCTTGGCCGGGCGCTGTCGGTCAGCATCGAGCGCAAGCGCGACGAGGCTCGCCGGGCAGCGGCTGACGCCGGCCACGCTGTCGCGACGCATGAACGAGGCCCGCACGCTGACCGGCCGCGACCTTGCCCGCGCGCAAGCGGCGTTTTTCGCGCATCGTGCGCGAACGCAGAGCGCGCTTTGCGCGCACAGCGACGAGGCTGTCGCCGGCGCCGATCGCCAGGCGGCAGAAATTGCAGGCGGATGCGCTGGCCGCACTGGCGCGCCGGCAGGATCAGGCGGTGTCGCGACGGCTGGACCGGCTGCGCGGACAATTGACCCAGGCCGACCGGCTGCTGGCGACGCTGTCGCACAAGGCGGTGCTGGCGCGCGGCTTCGCGCTGGTCACGGACGCCGACGGCGCGGTGATCAAGCTGGCGGCGGAGGTCGCGCCGGGGGCAGCGCTCTCACTGGAGTTCGCCGACGGCACCGCGGATGCGATCGCGACCAGCGGCACGGCGCGGCCGAAGGCAGATCGACAAGCCGGCCGCCAAATCCGCCGCTGCCAAACCAAGGAACCGGGCAATCAGGGCTCGCTTTTCTAGAGGACGGCATGACCGGATACGACCCGCATCTTCGGACGCCGTCGGGCAAGCCGCGCGCCCGCGCCTTCGGCATCCCTTCGACGGCACGCCGGGCCGCTTCAACGCCATCACCGACGTGGCCGGCGTTTCGGTCGGCTACACGACGCTGATCTCAGGCGACGGGCCGCTCGAGGTCGGCACAGGGCCGGTGCGCACCGGCGTCACCGCCATCCTGCCGCGGCCGCTCGGCGAGCTCGCCACGCCGGTGTTCGCCGGCGTCTTCAGCCAGAACGGCAATGGCGAGCTGACGGGCTCGCATATCATCGAGGAGATCGGCGCCTTCAACCTGCCGGTCACCATCACCAACACGCATTCCTGCGGCGTTACGCGCGACGGCACGCTGCGCTGGATGCAACGCAGTGCTGCCGGCGGCACTCGACAGCGGCTGGGGCCTGCCGGTGGCGGCCGAGACCTATGACGGCTTCCTCAACGACATCAACGGCCATCATGTCGAGCTTCGAGCATGTCGCAGCCGCGCTCGACGCGGCTGCCGGCGGGGCGATCGAGGAAGGCAGCGTCGGCGGCGGCACCGGCATGATCGCCTTCGGCTTCAAGGCCGGCTCCGGCACGGCCTCGCGCGTCGTCGAATGGCAAGGGACAGCGCTATACGGTCGGCGTGTTCGTGCAGGCGAATTTCGGCAAGCGGCGCAATTTCACGCTTCGCGGCCTGCGCGTCGGGCCGATCTCGCGGAGCCGGCGATCCGCGAAGGCACGCCGCGCGCTGAGAAGGGCTCGATCATCGCCATCGTCGCCACCGACGCGCCGTTCCTGCCGCATCAGATGAAGCGGCTGGCGCGGCGCGTGCCGCTCGGCATCGCCATGACCGGCGGCTTCGGCTACCACAGCTCGGGCGACATTTTTCTCGCCTTCTCGACCGCCAATCCGGAGGCCGCGCTGGCGCCGTCAGGACGGATCGGCGCAGCGCCGATTTCATTCCGGACGTCGACATCGACCCGTTCTTCGATGCGGTGGTGCAGGGGACGGAGGAAGCGATCCTCAATGCGCTGGTCGCCAATGAGGATATGACCGGCCGCGACGGCAATTTCGTGCCGGCGCTGCCGAAGGCCTGGCTTCAGGACCAAATTCGCCAGAAGGGATAGGCGCCCGGAAATGGGCCTTGCCCGCCCTGCGGCCGGGCGGCTCGTCAGGGTTTGTTCGAATTCGCTTCGCGCTCTTCGGCCTCGGCCGCCTCTTCGAGCCGCGACGCAATCAGTTCCTGGATGTCGCCGACTTCTTCCTGGATATCCTCCAGGGGTATGCCGGCCTCAGCAGCCTTGGCCGCACATTCCTTGGCAAGGGTCTCGGCCTGCTTCTCGATCTCTGCCGGCAGGGCTGGCAATGGACCTTCTCGCCAATCCACCCCTGCAAAAACTCGATCGCATGTTCACTCATACTGCTGCTTCCCTAGCGGCTATGCCGGTTGGTAATCATAAACGTCCGCATCCCGGCAAAGGATGCATGTTCCGCATTCCAACCGAGTCGGCCCCGCCCGGCAAGCCGATCGTGCCCAAGGTCCACAGAGGCGAAGGAGGGAAGGGTTCAAGGAGCACGTTCTGACTGTTGAGGGTAATGGTACCGTTGGCTGGGATCGCTTGCGACCCTACGTAATTGTTTCTATTTGCTTTTTCCCGGTTTCAACAACCGATTTGTATCACAATAGGCATCACAATACGTAGCACATTTACTGCTGCTCCGCGGGCGCAACCATAGGTACGCCGTCGAAGCTACCGCCATATAGTGACATCCTCTTGCAATGTCGACTCTACGCCCCATCCTGCTTCTTTCCGCCGCGCCGGGCTGAACGACTTCTTATCCAAAAATGAAATTGGTTGGCCCGGAGGATGTCCTATGGACATTGATTTCACTAGGTTTTTCGTGGACCAAAATCAGAAGGCTTCCCATATTGTTCCGTATGGTCCCGCAAACCGCCTTAAAGCCGAAGGGGAACCCTCGCCCCTTCGGGCCATGAAAATCATTAGCATCCCGTAATGTCCTGTACGGACTTGCCCCATGAATGCCGCGGTCGCGGCATCATACTGCGTCAACAAACGCCGCTGTGATAGGCGACGATCCAGGACTCCTTTCAGAGGCGCGCAAACCCAGGCCGATCTTGATCAACAGGCGCTAGCGCCGCCTGTCAGACCTTTCGTGAAACAGCACAAAGACAACGGCGGCGCCCAGCACAATCAAAGCCAGCCCAAACCACGTCACGGCATAGACCAAATGGTTGTTGTGGAATGCGATCACTGTCAGACCGCCCACAGGCCATCCGCCCGGATTGGGTGCGGCGTCGGCATCAATGAAGTAGGGGGCGGCCTGAGGGATGCCCAGTGCTGCGGCGATCGCCTTGACATCGCGCGAATACCATCGGTTGGCTGCCGCATCGTTGGCACGCAGGAAGCCGCCCTTTGGCTCAGTGATACGCAGCAGGCCGTGAACCACGGTGCGATCGCCTGACGGTCGGGCTCGCTGACGCGTTGCCGGATCACGCTTGTCCGGCAGCACGAAACCCCTGTTCACCAACACGGTGAAACCATCATCCGTCCGGAACGGCGCCATCACCCAGAAGCCGCCGCCGAGGTCGGTCACCGCCTGAACCAGCGTTTCTCGGCCATCGACGAACCTGCCCGAGACGGCAAGCTGGCGATACTCGTCATCCCCGGCGTTGATTGCCGGCCAGGCCGAAGGCCGCGGGGCGGCCACGGGCGCGGCCTTGAGACGCTGGTCGATACGATTGATCAGGTCGAGCTTCCAGACCCGGCGCTCCAGCTGCCAGATCCCAAGCGCTGAAAACCCGGCCACGCCGATGGCGAAGCAAAGGCAAAGCGACAGCAGTGCCCATTTCGAACGCGGTGTGCGCCGGCCATCGCCGGGACTGGAATGCGGCCGCGTCTGCGCCTCTTCGTGCAAAGCCGGCCACGCTCTCAGGGCATCTGGCTCATGTCGTGGCCAGGCATCATGTTGATGTTCAGATGGTACATGACCCAGAGCGAGCCGGTCAGCGCGATGACCACCAGAATGAGGGTGAAGATCAGCGCCATCATGGTCCAACCGCTCTCCGAGCGGGTGTTCATATGCAGGAAGAACACCATGTGGACGACGATCTGCACCACGGCAAAAGCCATGATGGCGATTGCCGATCGCCATGCTTGATTGCCCAGTGCGTTGCTCATGACCAGCCAGAAGGGGATAGCGGTCAGCACGACCGACAGGCCAAAGCCTGATCAGATAGCCGCGCAACGTGCCATGATCGCACGCCGTGATCGCGCATGTCCGTGGCTCCTTGGTGTCGGCGTGGTGTCCGGCGCTCATCGCAACATTCCCATCAGATAGACGAAGGTGAAGACGCCGATCCAGATGACGTCGAGGAAGTGCCAGAACATGCTCAGGCACATCAGCCGCCGTTGGTTCGCAGCGATCGAGCCCGTGCCTGGCGACCTGGACCATCAGCATCACCAGCCAGACCAGGCCGAAGGTGACGTGCAGGCCGTGCGTCCCGACCAGCGTGAAGAACGACGACAGGAAGCCGCTGCGCTGCGGCGTCGCGCCTTCATGGATCAGATGCGCGAATTCGTAGAGTTCGATGCCGAGGAAGGCGAGGCCGAACAGGCCGGTGACAGCCAGCCAGGCCTGCATGGACCGCACCCGTCCTTTCGCCATCGTCCAGCATGGCGAAGCCGTAGGTGATGGAGGACAACAGCAGCATCGTCGTGTTGAGCGCGACCAGAGGAAGATCGAACAGATCCTTCGGCGCCGGCCCGGCGGCATAATTGCCGCCGAGAACGCCATAGGCCGCAAACAGCATCGCGAAGATGAGGCAGTCGCTCATCAGATAGATCCAGAAGCCGAGCATGGTGCTGCTGCCGCTCTCGGCATGCCCGTGCTCGTCTTCCAGGTGGAAGATCGGTGTCGTCGCTCAGCATCATGCGCAAGGTCCATCGTGTTCACCCCACCTGGCCGCTGGCCGCCAGCAGGCGCGTGCGCTCGTCCTCGACGCGCGTGACGTCGCCGGACGCAATGTGGAAGTCGCGGTCGTAATTGAAGGTGTGCGCGATGGCGCCACGATCAGTGCGATGAAGCTCACAACCGCCAGCCACCAGATGTACCAGATGAGCGCCACGGCGAAGCACTACGCTCAACCCGGCCAGGATGACGCCGGCGCCGGTGTTGCGCGGCATGTGGATGTCGCGGAAACCCGTCAAGCGGACGTCTGTATCCGCGCTGCTTCATGTCCGCCCAGGCGTCGCTGTCATGGATCACGGGCGTGAAGGCGAAGTTGTACGCCGGCGGCGGCGACGCGGTTGCCCATTCGAGCGTGCGTCCGTCCCAGGGATCGCCGGTGTCATCGCGCAGTGCTCGCGCCGCCGCACGCTGACGAAGATCTGGATCAGGAAGGACACGATGCCGAGCAGGATCAGGAAGGCGCCGAATGCGGCGATGATGAACCAGATCTGCAGCGACGGATCGTCGAAGACACGCAGCCGGCGCGTCACGCCCATCAGCCCGAGAACGTAGAGCGGCATGAAGGCGAACCAGAAGCCGACGACCCAGAACCAGAACGACATCTTCCCCCAGAACGGATCCAGCCTGAAACCGAACGCCTTGGGGAACCAGTAGCTGATGCCGGCGAACAGGCCGAACAGCACGCCGCCGATGATGACGTTATGGAAATGCGCGACCAGGAACAGGCTGTTGTGCAGCACGAAGTCGGCCGGCGGCACCGCCAGCAGCACCCCGGTCATGCCGCCGATCGATGAAGGTCAGCATGAAGGCCACCGTCCACATCATCGGCAGCTCGAAGCGGATGCGGCCGCGGTACATGGTGAACAGCCAGTTGAAGATCTTGGCGCCCGTCGGGATCGAGATGATCATCGTGGTGATGCCGAAGAACGAGTTGACGCTCGCGCCCGACCCCATGGTGAAGAAATGATGCAGCCAGACAAGATAGGACAGGATGGTGATGACGACGGTCGCGTAGACCATCGAGGTGTAGCCGAAGAGGCGCTTGCCGCAGAAGGTCGAGGTGACTTCGGAGAATATGCCGAATGCCGGCAGGATCAGGATGTAGACCTCCGGGTGGCCCCAGATCCAGATGAGGTTCACGTACATCATCGGGTTGCCGCCGAAATCGTTCGTGAAGAAGTTGGTGCCGACATAGCGGTCGAGGGAGAGCAGCGCCAGCACCGCCGTCAGCACCGGAAAGGCGGCGACGATGAGCACGTTGGTGCACAGCGCGGTCCAGGTGAAGATCGGCATCCGCATCATGGTCATGCCGGGCGCGCGCATCTTGACGATGGTGCAGACGAGGTTGACGCCCGACAGCAGCGTTCCCACACCAGCCACCTGTAGCGCCCATATATAGTAGTCGACGCCGACATCCGGGCTGTAGCCGATGCCCGAAAGCGGCGGGTAGGCCAGCCAGCCCGTGCGCGCGAACTCGCCGACGAACAGCGACATCATGACGATGACCGCGCCGCCGGCGGTCATCCAGAAGCTGAAATTGTTGAGGAAAGGGAATGACACGTCGCGCGCGCCGATCTGCAGCGGGACGACGAAATTCATCAGACCGGTGACGAGCGGCATCGCCACGAAGAAGATCATGATCACGCCATGCGCGGTGAAGATCTGGTCGTAGTGATGGGAGTTGAGATAGCCCTCGGAGCCGCCGAAGGCCATCGCCTGCTGGAGCCGCATCATGATGGCGTCGGCTGAAGCCGCGCAGCAGCATGACGATACCGAGCACCATGTACATGATGCCGATGCGCTTGTGGTCGACGCTGGTGAACCACTCCCGCCACAGATAGCCCCAGAGCCGGAAATAGGTCAGCGCGCCGACGAGCGGCGATGCCGCCCAGCGCGACGACAACGAAGGTGCCGACGACGATGGGCTCATGGAGCGGAAGCGACTCGAGAGTCAGGCGGCCGAAGATCGCCTTGAGAAGTGCGGGATTGTCGAACATGTCTTGCGTGGCGCCTCAGGAGTTGAATGGCGACCGAAATGCGCCCGTTGCGGACCGTGATGGCAGTCGGATCGACATGGGGGTTGGCCGTTGCAGACCTGCGCCGAGGATTGGCGTGAAGTTGTCGGCAAGGCGGGTTGCGCCGCGTTCGTGGCTGCCGCCAGGGCTTGCTCTGCCGTGCAGATGCTGGCGACATAGGATGGTGCGGGGCCGAAGACCGTGCCGCGCCGAGTGAACTTGTCGTACAGCAGCGGAACGGTGTTGTAGATGCCGGCCAGGCCAAGGCCGCCCTTGGCGTCGATCGCGCATCATCTCACTCATGCACATCTTGCCGGGCTCGACGCACATGTTGAGGATCGCGCTTGTACAGGTCTGACTGGACGGAGGCGTAGCGGCGTACCGGCTCGTTCTCGCTGGGCTGCTCGAGCTCCAGATAGCTGCTTCGGTCGAGCTTGCCGCCGCCGTCTTTCGCCTTCGCAACCCATGCCTCGAAGTCAGCGTCGTTCAGCCCGTGGAACGCGAAGCGCATGCCGGAAAAGCCGGCGCCGCTGTAGTTGGCGGAGAAACCCTCATAGTCGCCGGATTTGTTGATGACGGCGTGCAGCTTCGTCTCCATGCCCGGCATCGCATAGATCTGTCCGGCGAGAGCGGGGACGTAGAAGGAGTTCATCACCGATGACGGAGGTGATGCGGAAGGTGATCGGCCGATCGACCGGCGCGGCCAGTTCGTTGACGGTGGCGATGCCGTATTCCGGGTAGATGAACAGCCATTTCCAGTCGAGCGCGACGACCTCGACCTCAAGCGGCTCGCGCGCCCGGCGTGAGCGACTTGCCGGCAGCGATGCGGTCGATCGGCCGATACGGGTCGAGCAGATGCGTGCCCATCCAGGTCACCGCGCCAAGACAGATGATGATCAGCAGCGGCGCTGCCCAGATGACGAGTTCGAGATGGGTCGAATGGTCCCAGTCCGGCTCATAGCGTGCCTCGCTGTTCGATTGGCGATAGCGCCAGGCGAAGAATACGGTCAGCGCCATCACCGGCATGATGATGATCAGCATCAATGCCGTAGATACCACCAACAGGTCGCGCTGCTGCGCGGCCACGTCGCCAGACGGGTTCATGACCACCATGCTGCAGGCACCGAGCGATGCCAGCAGGGGCAGCAGGACGAGGGTGCGAAGACGGCTCAATGGATGACCTGTCGGTTGTTCGGCCCCAAGTGCTAGCTGCACTGCAGCAATGAAGGCATTGGACAATTTGTCCAATGCCGCAGTCATGCGCCAACCGGCATCAAGGCATCTGGCGCCGTGCACATGGCACGCGATCGCATCTGAATGTGGTGCCAGACGCGTCTCCCGGGCAACGGAGAACGCTGTGACGTCCAACTTCGACGATCGAGGCCGACGCGAGACGCATCACCGCGCGCCATCATGAGGTCAACCCCGGCGAAATTGCCATCGGCGTCATCATCGGCCGGACATCGGAGTTCTTCGATTTCTTCGTCTATGCCATCGCTTCGGTCATCGTCTTTCCGAAACTCGTGTTTCCCTACCTGGATCCGCTGACGGGCACGCTTTACTCGTTTGGCATCTTCGCGCTCGCCTTCGTCGCCCGGCCGTTCGGCACGACCATCTTCACGGCGGTCGACCGGGCCTATGGACGCGGCGTCAAGCTGACCATCGCTCTGTTCCTGCTGGGCACCTCGACGGTGGCAATCGCCTTTCTTCCGGGTCATGAGCAGATCGGCTCGGCTTCGGCCTGGCTGCTGGCGCTGTTCCGCATCGGCCAAGGGCTGGCGCTTGGCGGCACCTGGGACGGGCTTGCCTCCCTGCTGGCGCTGAACGCACCGGGAAATCGTCGCGGCTGGTACGCGATGATCCCGCAGCTCGGCGCTCCGCTCGGACTGATCGTCGCAAGCGCGCTGTTTGCATTCTTCGTTGGCAATCTGTCGGCGGAAGACTTTTTCGAGCTGGGGCTGGCGCTACCCGTTCTTCGTCGCTTTCGCCATCAATGTCGTCGCCCTGTTCGCGCGATTGCGGATCGTCGTGACGCCCGAATACACCAGGCTGTTCGAGAGCCGCGAACTGCAGCCGACCTCGGTGACCGAGACGCTGCGCGCGGAAGGCCGCACCATCGTGCTCGGCGCCTTCGCGCCGCTGGCCAGCTTTGCCCTGTTCCACATGGTCACGGTATTCCCGCTGTCCTGGGTATTCCTGTTCACGCGCGAAGGGCCGGCACGGTTCCTGGTCATCGAGACGATCGGCGCCATCTTCGGACTTGCGGCAATCGTGATCTCCGGCTTCGTCGCCGACCGCGTTGGACGCTGGCCCCTGCTGGGCGGATCGGCCATTGCCATCGCTGCGTTCAGCGGCTTTGCCCCGCAGCTTCTCGACGGCGGCGTCGTGGGAGAAGTCGTCTTCATGGTGCTGGGCTTCATCCTGCTTGGCCTGTCGTTTGGTCAGTCGTCCGGCGCGGTGGCATCGAACTTTTCCAGGACCTACCGCTATACCGGCGCGGCGCTGACCTCCGATCTCGCCTGGCTGTTCGGCGCCGGCTTCGCGCCCATCGTCGCCCTGTTCCTCTCAAGCCATTTCGGACTGATCTCATCGGGCGCCTATCTGCTCTCAGGGGCAGCCTGTACCCTGCTGGCCCTCAGGCTGAGCCAGCGTCTGGACCGGACCGCTGCTTGAGTCGGAGGGTTCCAAGACTTTGCGCTGTCTCGCCCGGCTCGATCAAAGGCGGATCGGAAGCTTGGAGTAATCCCGACAAGCATATCGACCGATTGGCCACTAGATTGGAGCCGGCTACCGGAACGGACCTGCATGACCCTGCACGATAAAACCAACAAGCAGAATTTCCTGCTTCTGATTCAATTGCGCTGGATTGCGGTCGGCGGTCAGGTCGTGACGATTCTCTTCGTTCGCTACGGGCTCGGCATTGGCCTGCCGCTAACCCCTATGGCGGTGGTGATCCTGCTATTGACCGCGCTCAACATCGCCAGCCTGCTTCGGTACAGCAGCCAGGACGCCATCACCAACATGGAGCTCTTTCTCGGACTCCTGCTCGATGTCGCCGCATTGACTGTTCAGCTGTATTTGAGCGGCGGCGCGTCCAACCCATTCATTTCCCTCTATTTGCTCCAGGTCATTCTGGGCGCTGTGCTGCTCGATACCTGGTCGGTATGGGCCCTGGTTCTGATCACCAGCGCGTGCTTCGTCGCGCTGACCAGCTTCTACCGGGAGATCAGCCTGCCGCATGCGCACGGTACCGGGCTGTTCAGCCTGCACATCCAGGGCATGTTCATCTGCTTCGTCCTGGCGGCCACGCTTCTGGTGCTCTTCATCACCAGGGTCCAGCACAACCTTCGCACCCGCGACGCTCATCTGGCCGATTTGCGCCAACAATCGGCGGAGGAGGATCATATCGTCAGGATGGGCCTTCTCGCCTCGGGCGCCGCGCATGAACTCGGCACGCCGCTCGCTACGCTTTCCGTCATCCTCAACGATTGGCAGCGCATGCCGACCCTCAAGGCCGATCCGGAGCTGACGCAGGAAATCCGTGAGATGCAGGGCCAACTGGATCGCTGCAAGAAGATCGTTTCGGGAATCCTGATGTCGTCGGGTGAACTGCGTGGCGAAGGAACCGTTCGCACCTCCGTGGATGCCTTCCTGGCGGAGCTGGTGGCCGAGTGGAGGTCGACGCGGCAGCCGCAAGGCTTCGAATACACGAACAATTTCGGGTCCAACCAACAGATCGTGTCCGACCCGGCGCTCAAGCAGGTGATCTTCAATGTCCTGGACAATGCGCTCGAAGCGTCGCCTCGTTGGGTGGGGCTGAACGTCAGCCGTCACGAGGACAGTCTTGTCGCCGAAGTTGTCGACACAGGCCCGGGATTTGAAAAAACCATGCTTGCGGAATTCGGCAAGCCTTATAGTTCGACCAAGAAGCGACCCGGCAGTGGGCTTGGCCTGTTTCTTGTCGTCAACGTCATCCGCAAGCTGGGGGGTAGCGTCGCCGTCAGGAACAGATCCGAGGGGGGAGCTTCGGTCACGTTGCATCTGCCGCTGGCTGCTCTGTCCCCAGGAGGCCACAATGCCGACTAAACGCGCGCTGTTGATCGTCGAGGACGACATCGCCTTTGCAAACGCGCTGCGCCGGTCTTTCGAACGGCGCGACTACGATACGCATATCTGCCAGAGCGTCGACGGTGTGCTGGCGCTCATCGGCTCGGTTGTGTTTCGATATGCTGTCGTGGATCTCAAGCTTGCCGGCGGCTCCGGCCTCGAATGCGTCAAGGCGTTGCATGAACACGATCCGGAGATGAGGATCGTGGTCCTGACGGGTTTCGCCAGCATCGCCACGGCTGTCGAGGCGATAAAGCTCGGCGCCTGCCAGTATCTCGCGAAGCCCGCCAATACGGACGACATAGAGGCTGCTTTCGGCAAGATCGACGGGGACGCATCCGTCCCGCTCACCGAACGGCACACCTCCATAAAGAACCTCGAATGGGAGCGCATCCACGAGACCCTTGTCGACACCGACTTCAACATTTCGGAGACGGCGCGGCGCCTCGGCATGCATCGGCGAACGCTGGCGCGGAAGCTCGAAAAGAGACGCGTGACGTGAAAGAGCGAAATTAGGAAACACCAACGGCCCCGCGCTTCGGAAAAATACCGTCAGTCCGCAACGCCCGATCTCTACGCCGGCACATGGCCCGCAACGGTCTCGTGCGGCGATCCGTCTGATTTTGGTCATCTTCGTGCTCGCCCTCGCCGACCGGCAGGCGATTGTGCGGCGCTCGGCTGCCGATCCAGCCGGCAACGATGATGCCGCCACCGCCTCAACGGCAGGGGCGGCCCGTCATGAGTTGCACCGCATTCATCAACTATCCGATTGCCAAAATCTGGTAGCGTGATTATACCAGTTGATAAGTTGACGATAAGCGGGATCCGTCGCCGGAGAGACTAGGAGTAGTGACCAGATGACAACGATTGCACTGTTCGGTGCCGGCGGGAAAATGGGTTACCGCCTGTCGACCAATTTTCGCGGATCTCCTTACACGATACGCCATGTCGAGGTGAGCGAAGCCGGTCGCGAGCGGCTGAAGACCGGGCTGGGCTTTGATGCGGTCCGCGCCGACGAGGCGCTGAAGGGCGCCGATGTGGTGATCCTAGCCGTTCCCGACACCCATATCGGCAAGGTGGCGGAGAGCATCGAAAGCCAGCTTGCGCCGGGCACGATGGTGGTGGTGCTCGACGCAGCCGCACCCTTCGCCGGCCATCTGCCGAAGCGGCCAGACCTGACCTATTTCGTCACCCATCCCTGCCATCCGCCGATCTTCAACGACGAGACCGACATGGCGGCCAAGAAGGACTTTTTCGGCGGGCGTCAAGGCCAAGCAGCATTTCGTCAGCGCGCTGATGCAAGGGCCGGAGGAGGACTATGCCAAGGGCGAGGAAATCGCCAGGATCATCTGGGCGCCGGTGATGCGCTCGCACCGCGTGACGGTCGAACAGATGGCGCTGCTCGAGCCCGGCCTTTCGGAGACGGTGTGCGCCTCGTTGCTGGTCGTCATGAAGGAAGCCCTCGACGAAGTCGTGGCGCGCGGCGTCGACAGGCAGGCGGCGCTCGACTTCCTGCTCGGCCACATGAACGTGCTTGGCGCCGTCATCTTCGGCGAGACCAAGGGCGTGTTCTCCGACGCCTGCAACAAGGCGATCGAATTCGGCAAGCCGGTGCTGATGCGCGACGACTGGAAGCGCGTCTTCGAACCGGAAGAGATCGCGGCGAGCATCCAGCGGATTACCTGAGGCGCCTTGCCTTCTCCCCCTGTGGGAGAAGGGATGAACTCAAGTACACATCATCTGAATTAGTGATTGACTCATCATACCAGTTGGCCTTAGCTAGTGAATGGCTCGGATCGATCACGTTTCGCTGGGAAATCGAGGCCGGGACGAGTGGAGGATGGCGGGGAACGGGAGCGAGGATTGGATCGGATGAAAGCCGGCGAACGGCTTTTGAACCCGAGCGACGCGCTGCCTGCACTGCCTGACGAAATTCAATGCAGACAATGGCCTTGGTCGATCAAGGCACGGTTTTTTCAACGGGAGGACTTCATGAAACTCACACGCAGAATGACGCTTGCGGCTTTTGCCGGCGTGCTGGCGCTCGGCACGGCTATGCCCGCCTATGCGGCGGATCTCATCGCCATCATCACGCCCTCGCACGACAATCCGTTCTTCAAGGCGGAAGCCGTCGGCGCCGAAGCCAAGGCCAAGGAACTCGGCTACGAGGCGCTGGTGCTGGTGCATGACGACGACGCCAACAAGCAGTCGGAGCTGATCGACACCGCGATCGGCCGCGGCGCCAAGGCGATCATCCTCGACAATGCCGGCGCCGATGCCACCGTCGCTGCCGTGCAGAAGGCCAAGGACGCGGGCATGCCCTCCTTCCTGATCGACCGCGAGATCAACGCCACCGGCGTCGCCGTGGCGCAGATCGTCTCCAACAACTACCAGGGCGCCCAGCTCGGCGCGCAGGAATTCGTCAAGCTGATGGGCGAGAAGGGCAATTTCGTCGAGCTGGTCGGCAAGGAATCCGACACCAATGCCGGCATCCGCTCGAAGGGCTATCACGACGTCATCGACGACTATCCGGACCTGAAGATGGTCGCCCAGCAGTCGGCCAACTGGAGCCAGACGGAAGCCTACTCCAAGATGGAATCGATCCTGCAGGCCAACCCCGACATCAAGGGCGTGATCTCCGGCAACGACACGATGGCGATGGGCGCCTACGCAGCACTTGCCGCCGCCGGCCGCAAGGACGTCATCGTCGTCGGCTTCGACGGCTCGAACGACGTGCGCGATTCCATCACCTCCGGCGGCATCAAGGCGACGGTGCTGCAGCCCGCCTATCGCGCAGGCGCAGATGGCGGTCGTGCAGGCCGACGACTACATCAAGAACAAGAAATCGCCCGCCGAGGAAAAGCAGCTGATGGATTGCGTGCTGGTCAACGGCGACAATGCCCCGAAGCTGGAGACCTTCGCGCTCACCAACTGAGCCGGCGTCACATCAATCGCAAGGGACGGACCTCCGGTTCGTCCCTTGCCGTCGATTTCCGTGGGTGCTTCCTGACCGCCATGCCGAAAAAGCTGTCCTGGCTGAGCTTCGCCGTGCCGATTCTTGCCGGACTGGCCTGCCTCGGGCTCACCGCCTGCAAGATCCTGCCGACGCCGTCAGCGCAAGACGGCGGCACAGCACCGGCCTTCAATCCCGACAAGATGGTCGAGGAGATCTGGGCGGCGAAGGTCATTCCCTATCTGCAGCAGAAGGCCGGACCGTTCGCCGAAGTGCACGCTCTGGCCAAGACCGATCCGGCCGCCGCCGGCGCCAAATACGGCAATCCGAAGAAGCAGGCGAATTCGCCCTGGACCTTCGCGGTGCGCCTGGAGGGCAAGATCGTCGCCGCCAATACGCAGTCGCGCGCGGCGACCATCGATGTCGACGTCGATGGCGACGGCAAGGCGGATGCGCGGGTGCAGATCGGGCCGGCGATGCGGGGAACCGCGCTGCGCGACAGCCTCGACTTCATCCAGTTCAACGACTTCACCAACCAGATCGACTTCGCCCAGTTCGGCAAGGCGTTCAACACCTATGCCGACAAGACGGTGCTGTCCAAGCTGCCGCGCGAGGAGCTCGAAGGCCGCAGCGCCAAGGTGCTCGGCGCCTACACGCTGGGCAGCGGCCAGGACCTGCCGCTGGTGACGCCGGCGGAGGCAGAGATCGGGCCGAAGCCATGAGCGCGGCCGCCGAGCACGATGTCATCCTGAAGCTGGAGGACGTGTCAAAGGTCTATTCCGGCACCGTCGCGGTCAAGCGCGCGAATTTCGAGGTGCGCAAGGGCGCGGTCAACGTGCTGGTCGGCGAGAACGGCGCCGGCAAATCGACGCTGATGAAGATCATCGCCGGCGTCGAGAAGCCGACCGCCGGGCGCGATCCTGCTGGACGGCGAGGAGGTCTCGTTCTCGTCATCCGGCGACGCGGTGAACCGCGGCATCGGCATGGTGTTCCAGGAGCTGAACCTGTTCGGCAATCTGACCGTCGCCGAGAACATTTTCGCCACGCGCGAGATCACCAACCGGTTCCGCAAGATCGACCGCAAGGAGCAGGAGCGTCGCGCGGCGGAGTTCCTCGAACGGCTGCAGGCCGGCATCCGGCCGGACATGCTGGTCGAGGATCTGCGCATCGGCCAGCAGCAACTGGTCGAGATCGCCAAGGCGGTTTCGCTCGATGCGCGCATCCTGATCATGGACGAGCCGACCTCGGCGCTCAG
Source organism: uncultured Alphaproteobacteria bacterium (assembly GCA_963788955.1). Taxonomy (GTDB): domain Bacteria; phylum Pseudomonadota; class Alphaproteobacteria; order Rhizobiales; family Rhizobiaceae; genus Mesorhizobium. The sequence continues at coordinate 82,130 of CAWBIN010000001.1, forward strand.
CGCGGCGGAAGTCGAGATCCTGTTCAAGGTGATCGCCGACCTCAAGGCGCGCGGCGTGGCCATCGTCTACATCTCGCACCGGCTGGAAGAGCTGATCCGCATCGGCGACTACATCACCGTGCTGCGCGACGGCCGCATCACCGGCCAGGAGGAGATGAAGAACGTCGACACGCAGTGGATCGTGCGGCAGATGATCGGCTCCGACGCCAAGGATTTTGCCAAGGCCGACGGCCATCGTGCCGGGCGAGGAGATATTCCGCGCCGAAGAGATCTGCCTGCCGCGCGCGACCGGCGGGCTTGCCGTCGACCATGTCTCGCTGTCGCTGCGCGCCGGCGAGATCCTCGGCATCTACGGCCTGATGGGCGCCGGGCGCAGCGAGCTGTTCGACTGCATCATGGGCCGCCATGGCCACGCCACCGGCACGATCTTCATCGCCGGCAAGGAGGTGCGCGGAGCGCGACACGACGCGGCGCATCCGGCGCGGCCTGGCGCTGATCCCCGAAGACCGCCAGCGCGAGGGGCTGGTGTCGATCCTCTCCGTCGCCAGCAACCTGACGCTGGCCAGCCTGTCGCGCTTCGCCCGCCTGTTCCACATCCGCGGCGGCCGAGGAAAGGCAGGCGGTGACGCAGATGGTGCGCGAACTGGCGATCAAGGTCGCCGACCCGGCGCAGGAGGTCTCGTCGCTGTCGGGCGGCAACCAGCAGAAGGTGGTGATCGGCAAGGCGCTGCTCACCGGGCCGAAGGTGCTGCTGATGGACGAGCCCAGCCGCGGCATCGATGTCGGCGCCAAGGCCGACGTCTTCCGCACCATGCGCAAGCTGTCGCGCGATGGGCTCGGCATCCTCTTCGCCACCTCCGATCTCGACGAGGTGATGGCGCTGTCCGACCGCATCGCGGTGATGAGCAACGGAAAACTGACCGGCATGTTCGATCGCGCCGAGGCGACGGAGGCGGCGATCGTCGCCGCCTCGGCACTCGGCCACGGACCGGCCGGCCGCACACAGGGAGAGCAACGCCATGACTGACATCCCGGCCAAGGCGGCTCCTCCTCCGTCGTCGAGCGGCTCGCGTGCTGCTGACGCTGATGAAGGCGCAGCACCTTCATCGCGCTGATCGCCGTGCTGGTGTTCTTTTCGATCGCGGCGCCGAACTTCCTGTCGACCGCCAACCTGATCCTGATGTCGAAGCACGTGGCGCTGAACGCCTTCCTCGCCATGGGCATGACCTTCGTCATCATCACCGGCGGCATCGACCTCTCGGTCGGCTCGATCGTCGGCCTGTGCGGCATGGTCGCCGGCTATCTCGTGCTCAACGGCATCGACCTGCAGATCGGCTACACGATCTATTTCAACGTGGTCGAGATCGTGCTGATCACGCTTGCCGTCGGCATATCTGATCGGCGCCGTCAACGGACTGCTGATCACCAGGCTGAACGTCGCGCCGTTCATCGCCACGCTCGGCGTGCTCTATGTCGCGCGCGGCCTGGCGCTGCTGTCGTCCGACGGCCGCACCTTCCCCAACCTCGTCGGCAAGCCGGAGCTCGGCACCACCGGCTTCGGCTTCCTCGGCGCCGGCCGGCTGCTCGGCCTGCCGGTCGCGATCTGGATCCTGATCGTCGTCGCGCTGGCGGCGGCCTATCTCGCCAAGTACACGCCGCTCGGCCGCCACATCTTCGCCGTCGGCGGCAATGAGCGGGCGGCGCGAATTTCGGGCGTGCGCGTCAACATGGTGAAGATGTTCGTCTACATGTTCTCCGGCTTCTGCGCGGCGATCGTCGGCCTGATCATCTCGTCCGAGCTGATGGCCTCGCATCCGGCGACGGGCGAAAGCTTCGAACTGAATGCGATCGCCGCGGCGGTGCTCGGCGGCACCTCGATGTCGGGCGGCCGCGGCACGATCGGCGGCACCATCGTCGGCGCCTTCGTCATCGGCATCCTGTCCGACGGGCTGGTGATGATGGGCGTGAGCTCGTTCTGGCAGATGGTGATCAAGGGCCTCGTCATCATCGTCGCGGTCGTCGTCGACCAGGCGCAGCGCCGGCTGCAGAGCCGCGTGACGCTGATGCAGATGGCGAAGGCGGGCTGAGCATGGCGGAGCTGCGCGGAGCGCTGATCGGCTGCGGCTTCTTCGCCGTCAACCAGATGCATGGCTGGCGCGACATCGACGGCGCCTCGATCGTCGCCATCTGCGACCGCGATCCGGAGCGGCTGCAGGATCGTCGGCGACCAGTTCGGCATCGCGAAGCGCTACACCGATGCGGCTGACGCTGTTTGCCGACGAGAAGCCTCGACTTCGTCGACATCGCCACGACCGTCGCCCAGCCACCGGCCGCTGGTCGAGATGGCGGCCGCGCACCGCGTGCCGGCGATCTGCCAAAAGCCGTTCGCGCCGACGCTCGCCGACGCCAAGGCCATGGTGAAGGCCTGCGTCGAGGCCGGCGTGCCGCTGATGGTGCATGAGAATTTCCGCTGGCAGTCGCCGATCCAGGCGGTGCGCGCCGTGCTCGACAGCGGCGAGATCGGCACGCCGTTCTTCGGGCGGATCTCCTTCCGCTCGGCCTACGACGTGTTTTCCGGCCAGCCCTATCTGGCGACCGGAAAGCGCTTCATCATCGAGGATCTCGGCATCCACATCCTCGACATCGCGCGCTTCCTGCTGGGCGACGTTTCGACGATCACCACGCGAACCGCGCGCATCAACCCAGACATTGCGGGCGAGGACGTCGCGACGATGCTGATGGATCACGAGAGCGGCGCCACTTCGGTCGTCGACTGCAGCTACGCGACGAAGCTTGCCGTCGAGCCGTTCCCGGAAACGCTGATCGAGATCGACGGCAGCGACGGCACGATCCGGCTGGCGCAGGGCTACCGGCTCACCGTCACGGGCAAGAGCGGCACTGTGGTCAGCGACGTCTCGCCGCCGCTTCTCCCCTGGGCGTCGCGTCCCTGGCACAACATCCAGGAGAGCGTCGTCGCGATCCAGCATGCACTGGGTCGACTGCCTGGCGACAGGCATCGAACCCGCGACCTCCGGCGCCGACAATCTCAAGACGTTCGCCTTGGTCGAGGCGGCCTATATGGGCGCGGCGAGCCGCGAGCCGGTCCAGCTCGACGCTTTGCTCGAAATGACTGCCGATCGCGTTCCACCTCTACGGCACGCGAGCGGTCGAAGCCGAGCCGGTCAGGCTCCGTGCCGGCGCGCTCAGCGCCGACTTCGTCAACGGCAATCTGCGCACGATCCGCCATGACGGCATCGAAGTGCTGCGCGCCATCGCCTACATCGTGCGCGATCGCGACTGGGGCACTTACGAGCCCGAACTGACCGGACCTTGTCATCGACCAGCGGCGCCGACGCCTTTCTCGGTCAGCTATTCGGCAAGCTGCGTCGGGCCGGACGGAAGCCGGCTCGGCTTCCGCGCCAGCCATCAAAGGCTCTGCCAGCGGCGAGCTGATGTTCGATGTCGACGCCCTCCCCGACAGCGATTTCGAGACCAATCGCTGCGGCTTCTGCATCCTGCATCCGATCGCCGGCCTCGCCGGCAGTCCGGTGACGGTCGAGCATACGGACGGCAGCGTGGTGGACACCAAGCTGCCGCTGCTGATCGATCCCTGGCAGCCTTTCAAGGATATGCGCGCCATCACGCATCAAGTTCGTCCGGGCGTCAGCGCCGAGTGCCGGATGGAGGGCGACACATTCGAGATGGAGGACCAGCGCAACTGGTCCGACGCTTCCTACAAGACCTATGTGCGGCCGCTCGCATTGCCATGGCCCTATGTGTTGCCTGCTGGCGAACCCATGCAGCCAGACGATCAGCCTGCGCATCACCGGCGAGCGACCAAGGCGGCTGCCGCGGCAGCGAACGCCGGACCGGTCCGCGTCGAGCTTGGCGAGGCCGGACCAAGGCTCCCTGATATCGGCGTGGTCATCTATCCCGAGGACGTGGAGGCGGCGCTTGCGCAAGTTGCCGATGCTGTCGAAGCTCGGCCCGCAGCAACTCCTTCTCCACTACGATCCAACACGCGGCCATGGCCTGGAAGCCTTGCATGCCCATGCGCGGCTTGCCGCCGCCTATCCGGCCCGGGCAACGCTCGAATGCGTGGTCGCCTGCGCGGGCGATCTCGACGCCGAACTCGCCGATGTCGCCGACATGGTGCGTCAGGCCGGGCTGCGGCTCGATGCCATTGCCGTCTCGCCCTCGGTCGACCGGCAGTCGACGCCGCCGGGCAGCGCGTGGCCGGAATGCCCGCCGCTCGAAGACGTCTACGCCGCCGCGCGCCGTGCCTTCCCCGACATGCGCCTTGGCGGCGGCATGTTCAGCTATTTCACCGAGCTCAACCGCAAGCGCGTGCCCGCCGACGAGCTCGATTTCATCACCCATTGCACCTGCCCGATCGTGCATGCCGCCGACGATCTCAGCGTCATGCAGTCGCTGGAGGCGCTGCCTTTCATCACCGCATCGGCACGGGCGATCTTCGGGGACGAAGCCGTATCGGATCGGGCCGTCGACGATCGCCATGCGCCAGAACCCCTATGGCGGCGCGACCAAGCCCAATCCCGGGGGCCAGCGCATCGCCATGGCCGATCGCGACCCGCGCCATGCCGGCCTGTTCGCGGCGGCGTGGACGATCGGCTATGCCGCGCGCGTCGCACCGGCCGGGCTGGAGATGCTGACGCTTTCCGGCTTTGCCGGGCCGTTCGGCGTGCTCGCGGCATCCGGAGAACCGGTCGCGGAAGGATTGCCGCGGCCGATCTTCCAGGCCATCAAGGGGCTCTGTGAACTGGCCGGCCTTGCACATGTTGCGGCAAGGACAAGCGATGAGACCAAGGTGCTGGCGCTGGCCGGACGCTCGGCCTCGGGCGAGACGATGGTGTGGCTGGCAAACCTGACGGCAGACGATGTGACGGTCGACATTTCAGCACTTGGCCGAACCCAGCTTGTGATGACGCCTTACGGGATCGCCCGGATCGGCTGAACCGTCACTTGTCGGTGTTCATCACATAAAGCGCGCGCGAGCGTTCGAGATGCTTGATCATCGCCTTCTCGGCGCCGTCGGAATCCTTCTTCTCGATGCGGCCGACGATCTCTTCATGCTCGGTCAGCGTGAACTTTTCCTTGCCGGTCCAGATCAGCATCTCGGTGTGATATTCCTTCAGCCAGCCCAGCATCGCCTCGCTGACCGCGACATAGATCGGGTTGCCGGAGATCGCCGCGATCTGGGTGTGGAATTTCATGTCGGCGGAGATGAAGGCCTCGGCGTCGCCGCGAAAGCCGCGCTGCTCGGCCACGGTGGCGCGCAGCCGCTGCACATCCTCGGCGGTAGCCTTTTCGGCCGCCTCCCGAACCATGCCCCGCTCGAAGAAGATGCGCGCGCTTTTCAGGTGCTCCAGCGTGTCCTTGGACGACGACAGGATGATCTTGGCGGCGCCGTCGACCTGCTTGATGATCGACTTGGCGGTCAGTTGCAGCACCTTGGCGCGCTCGCCATGCGAGATCGCGACGAGCCCCATATTGCTCAGCGCCTGCATCGCCTCGCGGATCGCGGGACGGCCGACCTCGAAGCGCTCCATCAGTTCGCGCTCCGATGGCATGTCGTCACCCGGCATCAGCTCGCCACTGGTGATCAGCCGCTTCAGCCGCAGAAAGACTTCGTCGGAAAGTTTGCGCCGGACGATCGGTTCCGAACGGTTCATCGTCGCGAATCACTCCCTTGACCCGGCCCTATCTAACACCGCCTATGCAATTCCCGGAATTGCTGTCGCTCGACCCGAGCTGAACGTCCAGCCGGATATTGCTTGCAATACTTATGTACTCATTATACCAGATTTCGAGCAGCGGTGAACTTTTTTCGAACGCCTCGGCCTGAGACTGCGGACCATGATAACCCTCACTTATCGCATAGAGACATCAGGCAGCATCGAGGCGCTGGCGGCCAAGATCGCCAGCGACCAGTCGACCGGCACCTTCGTTGCGCTGCCCGGCGAGACCGAGGAGCTGAAGGCCCGCGTCGCGGCGCGCGTGTTGGCGATACGGCCCCTGCCCGATGCGGAGCGGCCATCCATTCCTGAAGCGGGCAACGGGCCGTTCAAGCGCGCCGATGTCGACATCGCCTTTCCCTTCGATGCCATCGGCACCGACCTCTCGGCGCTGATGACCATCGCCATTGGCGGCACCTATTCGATCAAGGGCCTGTCCGGCATCCGCATCGTCGACATGAAGCTGCCCGAGCAATATCGCGGCGCCCATCCCGGCCCGCAATTCGGCGTCGCCGGCAGCCGCAGGCTGACCGGGGTAACGGACCGCCCGATCATCGGCACCATCGTCAAGCCGGCGCTGGGGCTGAGGCCGCACGAGACGGCCGCGATGGTGGGCGAACTGATCGAGGCCGGCGTCGATTTCATCAAGGACGACGAAAAGCTGATGAGCCCCGCCTATTCGCCGCTTGCGGGGCGGGTGAAGGCGATCATGCCGCTGATCCTCGACCATGAGCAGAAGACCGGCAAGAAGGTGATGTATGCGTTCGGCATCTCGCATGCCGATCCCGACGAGATGATGCGCAACCACGACCTGGTGGCGAAGGCCGGCGGCAATTGCGCGGTGATCAACATCAACTCCATCGGCTTCGGCGGCATGGCTTTCTTGAGGAAGCGCTCTGGCCTGGTGCTGCACGCCCACCGCAACGGCTGGGATATCCTCACCCGGCATCCCGGCCTCGGCATGGATTTCAGGGTCTGGCAGCAGTTCTGGCGGCTGCTCGGCGTCGACCAGTTCCAGATCAACGGCATCGCCTCGAAGTACTGGGAGCCGGACGACTCCTTCATCCGCTCCTTCGAGGCGGTGACGACGCCGCTGTTTTCGCCTGATGATTGTGCGCTGCCGGTAGCGGGCTCCGGCCAGTGGGGCGGGCAGGCGCCGGAAACCTATCAGCGCACCGGCCGCACAGTCGATCTCCTCTATCTTTGCGGCGGCGGCATCGTCAGCCATCCGGACGGGCCGGGCGCTGGCGTGCGCGCCGTGCAACAGGCCTGGAAGGCGGCGGTTGATGGCATTCCGCTGGCGGGTTTCGCCAGGAGCCATGTCGAACTGGCACGGTCGATCGAAAAGTTCGGCAACGGCAAGGCGACCTGAACAATGCAGGACCTTCTCCTCAGTTATTATGGCGACGACCTCACCGGCTCTACCGATGTGATGGAAGCGCTCGAGCTCGGCGGCGTGGCGACCGTGCTGTTCATGCGCCTCCCAGACGAGGCGTTGCTGTCACGCTTCGCGGATTGCCGCGCCGTTGGGCTGGCGGGCACCAGCCGCAGCGAGACGCCGCAATGGATGGACACGCATCTGCGAGACGCCTTCATCTGGCAGAAAACGCTGAAGGCCGAAATCTGCCACTACAAGGTCTGCTCGACCTTCGATTCCAGCCCGAAGATCGGCAGCATCGGCCGGGCGATCGAGATCGGCCGCTCGGTGTTCGGGCAGGACAGCGTGCCGTTGCTGGTCGGCGCGCCGCAGCTCAAGCGCTACACCGCCTTCGGCCATCTGTTCGCCGCCTATCGCGACCGATATTTCCGCATCGACCGCCATCCGGTGATGAGCCGCCACCCCACGACACCAATGGATGAAGCGGATCTTCTGATCCATCTGTCGCGGCAGACGGGGCTTGCCTCGGGACTGCTCGATCTGGCGACGCTGCAGTCCGCCTCGCGGTCGCAAGCGTTCGATCGCCTTGTAGAGAATGGCGCGGCCATCGTGCTCGTCGACGTCGACAGCCGGGAGACCCAGACGCTTGCCGGAAAGGAGCTATGGCGCACGCGCAGGCCGGGCGGCACCTTCGTCGTCGGCTCCTCGGGCATCGAATATGCGCTGCTCGCTGCATGGGCGGAGACCGCGACTGTGCACGCCGAGCCTCGCTTTTCGCCACCGGGCGTGGCCGACCGGGTGGCGGTGGTGTCGGGCAGCTGCTCGCCGACGACTGAACGGCAGATCCAGCATGCTCGGACCGACGGCTTCGACGGCATCGAGGTCGACCCGGTCGAGCTTGTCTCGGAGAGTTCCGAACAGGCGATCGCGCGTGCGGCGGCAAGCGGCCGCGCCAGCCTGCAGGCCGGGCGCAGCGTCATCTTCTACACCGCGCTTGGGCCTACCGCCGACCGAGGCGCCGAGATCGACCGCCAGGAAGGCGCCCGCCACAAGCTCGGCCGCGGCCTCGGCGCGCTGCTGCGCGACCTGACAATCGAACAAAAATTGAAACGTGTGGTCATCGCCGGCGGCGACACGTCGAGCCACGCGCTCGGCCAGATGGGCGTCGATGCGCTGACGGTCAGGATGCCGCTGCCCGCCTCGCCCGGCTCGCCGCTCTGCGTTGCCTATTCGAGCATAGCTGAGATCGACGGGCTGGAGGTCGCGCTGAAGGGCGGGCAGGTCGGAACCGACCGCTATTTCTCGGCAATTCGCGACGGCCTTGGCGGTTGACAGCGGCGTTGCGCACTCACCCGCTCGCTGTCGGTAGGGGAACTGATCAATGACACAGAAGCCTTAGGTCTGGATCGGTACAAGTTTCTCGCGGAGGCGCGTGCCTTCGCCAGCGGGCTGGCTCGGCCCCTGCTCGACCGGCACCGACAAGATATCCATCCTAGGCCGCGTGTTTGGACGAGCACTGGCATCTTAAGCTCATATATTCTCAGTCGGCTGCCGCTCATTGAGAACCATCGCGTGGGCACCGCGGTGCTGGGCTGTTTGGGACTGCATTTTACTGCGCCTGGCCTATCCGCACATGATGAACTGGATGGCCATTATGAGGAGACCCTTTATAACGGTCGCTGAAATTGCGATAATCAAGGGGAGACGATGCGCTACATACGTCCGCTTTCAATCGAAGATGCCGTCGGCCAGCTGGCCGGAGCGGCCGGCCCGGCCGCCATCCTCGCGGGAGGCAGCGACCTCCTGGTGAGGATGAAGGGCGGCTTCATCGAACCTGACCTGATCGTCGACATCAAGGCGATCGAGGGCCTGAGCGAAATCCGGGAAACGGCCGAAGGCTTCAGCATCGGCGCCGCGGTGCCCTGCGCGGTGCTGGGCGAAAGCGCTGCCCTGAAGAAGGCATGGCCGGGTGTCGTCGAAGCGGCCAAGCTGATCGGCTCGAAGCAGGTGCAGGGACGCTGCACCATCGTCGGCAATCTCTGCAACGCCTCGCCGGCGGCAGACAGCGTGCCGGCGCTGGTGGCGGCCGGCGCCAAGGCGGTGGTCGTCGGGCCTTCGGGCAAGCGCACGATTGCCGTCGAGGCCGTGCCGACCGGGCCTGGCAGGACTTCGCTCGCCAAGGGCGAGATCATCGAGGCGATCCTGCTCGACAAGTGCGCGCCGCGTTCGGGCGATGCCTACCTGCGCTTCATTCCGCGTACCGAGATGGATATCGCGGTGGTCAGCGCCGGCGTGAACCTGACGATCGACGAGCAAAGCGTCATCAAGGCGGCCCGCATCGCGCTGGGTGCCGCGGCGCCGACGGTGCTGCTGGTCGAGGAAGCCGCCGAGGCCCTTATCGGAAGGAAGCTCGACGAAGCGGCACTCGAGCGGCTCGCCAAGGTCTGCTCAGGCGCCTGCCGCCCCATCGACGACAAGCGGGGCACCATCGAATTCAGAAGGAAAGTTGCGGGTGTGCTGGCCAGGCGAGCCGCCACGACCGCCTATGCACGCGCAGGAGGCAAATAATGGCTGGTGTAGCGGTTTCAACCACGATCAACGGCGACACCGTCGAGTATCTCTGCCAGCCGGACGAGACGCTGCTCGACGTGCTGCGCGACCGGCTCGGGCTGACGGGCGCGAAGGAAGGCTGCGGCACCGGCGACTGCGGCGCCTGCAGCATCATCCTCGACGACCGGCTGGTCTGCTCGTGCCTGGTGCTGGGCGCCGAGGCGGAAGGGCGGCGCGTCGAGACCGTCGAGGGCATGGCGCATGGCGAGAAGCTGCATCCGCTGCAGCAGAAATTCCTTGAGCACGCGGCATTGCAATGCGGCATCTGCACGCCGGGCTTCCTGATCGCGGCGAAGGACCTCTTGGCCAAGAACCCCTCCCCGACCGAGGAGGAAATCCGCTTCGGACTGGCCGGCAACCTCTGCCGCTGCACCGGCTATGACAAGATCGTGCGCGCCGTCCAGGACGCGGCAAACGTGATGAAGGGAGCGTAAGCCATGAATTTCGATCCGCGTTTTTCGGGACGCAAGTTCGCTTCGGTCGGCACGCGCCCCATCCGCCCAGATGGCGTCGACAAGGTGACGGGACGCGCCCGCTACGGCGCCGACTTCAACATGGCCGGACAACTGGTCGGTCGCGTGCTGCGCAGCCCGCATGCCCACGCGATCATCAGGAAGATCGACACCTCGAAGGCGGAGAAGCTCAACGGCGTGAAGGCGGTGATCACCGCTGCCGACCTGCCCGACCTCACCGACGGCGATGCCGGCATGTACGACATCCTCGACAACTGCATGGCGCGCGCCAAGGCGCTCTATGATGGCCATGCGGTGGCCGCGGTGGCCGCGGTCGACGTCCGCACGGCCAGGCAGGCGCTGAAGCTCATCGAGGTTGACTATGAGGTGCTGCCACATGTGACAGATGTCGACGAGGCGATGAAGCACACCGCCCCGGTGCTCAACGACGCCGTCTTCACCGAGGGTCTCGAGCAGAAGCCGGTCAAACCGTCCAACGTCGCCAAGCGCACGCAATACGGCCATGGCGATGTCCATCAAGGCTTCGCCCAGGCCGATTTCCTCGTCGAACGCTCCTTCAAGACCGAGCAGACGCATCAGGGTTATATCGAGCCGCATGCCTGCGTGGCGAATGTCAGCTCCGACGGCACCGCCGACCTGTGGGTTTGCACGCAGGGCCATTTCGTCTACCGCCAGCACTGCGCGCAACTGCTTGGGCTCGAAGCCTCGAAGCTGCGCGTGACCTCCTCCGAGATCGGCGGCGGTTTTGGCGGCAAAACGCATGTGTGGGCGGAGCCTGTGGCGCTGGCGCTGTCGCGCAAGGCCGGACGGCCGGTGAAGCTGGTGATGACCCGCGACGAGGTGTTCCGCGCTTCGGGTCCGACCAGCGCCACCTCGATCGACGTCAAGATCGGCGCCAGGAAGGACGGCACCATCACCGCCGCCGAAGCGACGCTGCGCTACACCAGCGGGCCTTATGCAGGCATGTGGGCAGAGCTCGGCGCCATGACGGCGTTCGCCTGCTACAAGCTCGATAACGTCAAGACCGTCGGCTACGAAGTGCTGGTCAACCGGCCGAAGACCGCGGCCTATCGCGCGCCCTCCGCGCCGATGGCGGCCTTCGCGGTGGAAAGTGCTGTCGACGAGCTCGCCAAGGAGATCGGCATCGATCCGGTCGACTTCCGCATCCGGAACGCCGCGCAGGAAGGCACCAGGGCCTCCTACGGCCCGGTCTACGGCCCGATCGGCATCGGCCCGACGCTGGAGGCGGCGAAGCACCATCCGCACATGAAGGCGCCGTTGGCGAAGAACCAGGGGCGCGGCATGGCCTGCGGCTTCTGGTTCAACTTCGGCGGCCAGACCTGCACCGACCTCAACATCGGCATGGACGGCACGGTCTCGCTTGCCGTCGGCACGGTGGATGTCGGCGGCTCGCGCGCATCGCTGTCGCTGGTGGCGGCGGAGGAGCTCGGCATCGACTATTCCCAGGTCAAGGCGATCGTCGCCGACACCTCCTCCCTCGGTTACAACGACATGACCGACGGCAGCCGCGGCACCTTCTCCTCCTCGATGGCGACGATCTCGGCCGCCCGCAACGCCATCAAGGTGCTGCGCGATCGCGCCGCGCAGATGTGGGATATCCCCGTCGACGACGTGATCTGGGAAAACGGCCAGGCGATCGCCAAGGGCGAGAAATACGGCAACCTGTCGCCGCTGTCCTTGAAGGAGATCGCCGCCCAGTCCGGCAAGACCGGCGGACCGATCGCCGGCCATAGCGAGCTCGTCGCCGACGGCGCAGGCGTGTCCTTCGCCACCCATATCTGCGACATCGAGGTCGACCCCGAGACCGGCGCCACCAGGGTGCTGCGCTACACCGTCATCCAGGACGCCGGCAAGGCGGTGCACCCGACCTATGTCGAGGGCCAGTACCAGGGCGGTGCCGCGCAAGGCATCGGCTGGGCGCTCAACGAGGAGTATATCTACGGCAAGGACGGGCGGCTGCAGAATGCGGGCTTCCTCGACTACCGCATCCCGGTCTGCTCCGACCTGCCGATGATCGACACGCAGATCCTCGAGATCCCCAACCCCAACCACCCCTACGGCGTGCGCGGTGTCGGCGAGACCTCGATCGTGCCGCCGCTGGCGGCGATCGCCAATGCAGTGTCGAACGCGGTCGGCGTGCGCATGACGCACATCCCGATGTCGCCGCCCCGCATCCTGGCGGCGATCGACGCCGAACGAGGCTAGAGCGAAATGGGGTTTTCGCTCTAATGGTCGAAGTGACGCTCTGGGGCTCGCTCGGCGCGGTCGCCGGAGGCAAGAGCAAAGTCGAGGTCGAGGCGAAGGACATCAGGGAACTGTTCAGGAAACTCGCTGAACAGTATCCCGGCCTCGAGCCCTGGATCGACCGCGGGATCGCGGTCTCGATCAACGGGACGATCTATCGCGACACGTGGTCGAAGGAATTGCCGCAAGGCGCTGAAATTTTCCTGCTGCCTCGTCTCGCCGGGGGGTAACCACCAAATCCTGGTTTGTGGTGCAGGCTCGAGACAAGGCCCGGCTGTCACCGAAAATTCCTAACCCGCCGGTGAGTTAGGCTGCAATCCACGACCGCGTCGGGTGGCCGTGGAGCCTAGGACAGCATTTGGCTGCGGCTGGCCTTCCGTTCGGCTCCAGATAAATATCCCGTCCTTTTTGTAAGGCCGGCATCTGGGTTGGCGGTCGGAATGCGCCGTCGCGGCGGTTGTGCGCACCTTATTAGACGGTTTCGAGCCGGCTGAACCGAACCGGGATGAGTTTCCGAGCCTCGAGTTGCCCTGCCGCATCCTTGTCGATGACAGTCAGCAACTGTACTTCTTCAGATCCCACAGGCAGAACCAGGCGCCCGCCCGGCTTGAGCTGCTCAAGCAAAGCCGGCGGCGTCCGCTCAGCCGCCACGGTGACCAGGATCTTGTCGAATGGGGCGTGCTCAGGCCAGCCGCGAGACCCGTCTCCGACACGAATGCCGACATTGGAGGAGCCGAGGCCCTGCAGGAGAGCCTCGGCATGGCTTGCGAATTCCTCGATGATTTCGACGCTCCAAACTTGCCCGGCGAGTTCCGCGAGGATTGCGGTTTGGTAGCCCAGGCCGGTGCCGATCTCGAGCACTGCCTCGTGCGGTTGGGGAGCAAGGAGATCGGTCATGAGAGCGACGATGAAGGGCTGCGAGACGGTTTTATCGAAGCCGATCGGCAGCGGCATGTCCTGGTAGGCATAAGGCGCAAACGGGGCTGGCACGAAGAGATGCCGCGGCACCCGCCGCATCGCTGCCATCACCCGCTCATCGAGCGTCGCCTTGCCGAGTTCTTCGCTTGCAAGGTCGGCATGGATTGCAATCACCTCGACCATGTGCCTGCGTAGAACCGCGAGGTGCTCTTCGTTCATCGGCTTCATGACGGTGGGGCTTTCCT
>CAWBIN010000002.1:0-26292 GCA_963788955.1 uncultured Alphaproteobacteria bacterium
ACCACAATTATCTAAGCAAAAACAATCAGATAAAGTTTCGATTCCGAAACGACTTTCCTGCCGAATTCTGACAAGGCTAACGGACGGCTAACAAAAACGGGGGGAGGGCTCAAATGTTGGATTGGGCGCAGATTCGAAAAGACCGCCACGTAAAAGGCCAATCCCCACCAGAATGGCCGGTAGGAGTTCAGGCTATCAGCCCAGCGGCCTTACCTTGCTGGGGATCCATGAAAAGTCACCAATGATCAAGCGCTGACAAAGGTAGCCATGGCCAACGGTTTCGCTGTACGCGACCTTCACACCAAACCGTAGGGCCGGCTTCCCGCTTTACACACGGGCCTGTGAGTTTTGTCACAGACGCATCGACGCATCGGACCTAGCTTGCTGCGCGGGGTGTATATCTGCAAGCGGTGAGGAGTACTCGGATGCTTATGAAGCTTCCTCTTGTCGCAGTTAGTCCCCTTGTCGATTGGCTCAGCCGCCGAGCCGAACAGAAGGCGCGGTCGAAGGCAATGGACGAGTTGACCGAGTCACCGGACGACCTGCTCAGTGACATCGGGATTTCCCGTGATGACATCGAGACCATGCGCCTGCTGTCCAGTCGGAGGGCGGTGGGCTAACAAAAAGCCCGCTGCCGTTGAGGCAGCGGGCGCTAGTTCGGGAGGAGTGTCGGGCGCGTCCCCATTGCCCGAGAACAACGGTACGCCTCGCTTAGCTGAATAATAAGCTCGCGCCGGTTGAAGCTCTGCATATTCAAGCTGCGTGACTTTTCTGCCACAAGATAAAGAAAGCCCGCCACCGTGAGGCAGCGGGCGAAAGTGGCATCTCAATCAAACCTTGCCCCTAATTCCAATGCATGTGTCGGTTAGCCCCAATCTCTAAATTGTTCGAACGACCCTGTTCTTTTAGCCTGTGCCGGTTAGCGCTCGTAGCTCAATCTAGGACAGAGCGGGACCTCCCGGGCAGATGCAGGTTCGAACCCTGCCGAGTGCACCATTTTCTTGCTTCAGTAGTGGTCCGGCTGCTCTGCCATTTCCCCCGCATCTTGCTCGCCGTCTTCGAACCACAGAGATTCGTCGATCTTGATGCTCAACGCTGGTCGACATGCCCGGTCCATCCCAGCGCCGGCTCGTCGTCGGAGACCGTTAGCTCGCTGCTGCGGCCCCACGGCCTTTACCGCTTCCTGCGTTGGATCTCGTGGAAGCCGATTGCGATCTCGAGGACACGGCGGACGACGAGCCGTCTATCGGCGACGATGACCGCGAGCGCGACAGCGGCGACCACGAGGACGGCGGCGATAACGAGCCCATGCTCGGCGCGGCCGAAAGGTATCCTACGTCACGGGAACGCCCGAACAACCTGAGCGGGCCCACTACTATCCAAGGACGATCAGTAGCTGATCAACAAGCCGGAATTCGTCGAGCATCACGTCGTCGTCTACGGCGACCTCGTCAGCGCGACATGATCGGCAGGGCCGCTTGCCTTCTGATGGCCGGGCGCCTACCTGCTGTTCCGCTAGCGGCTGTTCCGGTGGCCGAGGCTTTACGTGCAGAGATGCGTATCAAGCCCCAGCCGCGCTTGTTCGTTTTGGGCGCAGGCTTTGGCATCTGCCCGAGAACGGAAGCCCTTGACGCTTACCACGCCGTCTTCGATGACCCGAACATAGTGCTTATTGCCAAGCTCCTCGATCTCGACTGAAGTCTTCCACGGTTGCTTGTTCATCAAATTGCCCCCTCTGGTTGCTGAACGTCAAAATGTTCCACCCCGCCTGCGGCCGCAAGGTGGTGGGCCTTTGCGCTTTTGATCTAGCTCGAGCGATCGAAACGTTCGCGCTGATCCTGTTGGCGATCCGGTCTCTTCCGCGGTGGTCGTGACCGCGCTGGTCGCGAAGCGGGTACTGCGACGGCAATGGGACTGGCGTCAGCGCTGTCGCAACTACAGATCTTCCCCCGCGAGCGTGCAAGCGCGAGGGCAAATGTGATTATGTTCTCAGCGCCAGAAAGGTTACGTTACGTCAGCACGAAAGGGGAAAGACGATGAAAACGTTGCTGGCAATAGCCGCCGCACTTGGCCTCTCCATATCCGCTGCATCCGCAGAGTGCCCCGGGCATTCGAAGGTGCAGGCATCTGTCGACACACAGACGAAGACTGCGAGCGTCACGTCCGCCGACACAGCAACCTCGGATACTCAGACGATCAAGAAAGAAGTGCCGCCGGAGACCGAATAGCGGTTAAGCCCAGTCACCGGAGGCCCCGCAAGCGGCTGCATGGCTTCGGCCTGCAGGCGGGACATGCTGGCTGCGCAGGGTCACGATGTCTTTGACGACATTATCGGTCCGGGCACCTAAAGCCCCGGGCGATTTCTCAAACGGAGGTCGCCAGGCATAAAGACCCAAAGCAGATTTCACGGGCAGACTTGGAGGGCTTTCTGGCACACGCGGAACGGCTGTAGACTCCCTCTCTACATTAGCAATCACTTGTACTTCCCTTGAATCAGGATCATGCTGAGCCAGGCGGTGTGGGTCCACTGGATCGGGGTTAGTGGGTTTGAAGGGGTAAGGCACCATGGAATTCGCAAGTTGCTTTGACAACAGCGGGATCGTTCTTGCGTCGACGATCTTCCTTAACGTCACCGCGGTTTTCATAATCCTGGCCGCATTCGCCGCCGCGCGTTTGATTACAACCTCAGGCGCAGGTTCCATCGAACGCCTTCGTACCGCGTAAAGCCAGCGAGGACCTCGCCCGCATGTTGCGGCGAACGAGTGCTTCCGCGCTCGTCGGCCACGACACCGTGGGGCGGGCTGATCTGCAATCTGCTTTGCCTCTGATCGATTAGGTCGCCCCGTCGGAAACGCTTGGCAGCCCCAACCTTGTCGCCACACAGGTCGATGGCTAAACTCAGCCTTCCCAAGGGAGGCTCGAACATGGCACTTCACCTTTCGGCGGAAACTGTAGCTCCCAGAGCGGTGGCACCTCAAAAGTATCTGTTCGGCCCGGTTGCCGACTTCCTCATGCTCGGTGGCAGCGCATTTCTGATCCTGCCGTTTCTGTTCTTGGTGCCGCTCGAGTACGAAGGCGCTATAGCCGCAACGATGGTCTTTGTAGCCTACCTGATAAACTATCCCCACTTCGCCCACTCATACCAGCTTTTCTACCGCAATTTTGGGCGCAAGGTGAGCGGGGACGGATACGACAGGGGCCTCCAGCTTCGCTACATTTTCGCCGGCATCGTTGTTCCCGTCATCATGGGCGCGTTCTTTGCGTATGGCGCGGCGGCGGCGGACGCACGCCTCTTGGGATATGCAACCAATGCGATGTTCTTTTTCGTCGGCTGGCACTACGTCAAGCAGGGCTACGGCATGCTGATGGTGGATGCCGTCCTGAAGCGCAAATTCTTCGACGATCGAGACAAGAAGGTGCTGCTGGTCAACAGCTATGCCGTGTGGATTCTTGCATGGCTTCAGACGAATACGGCAGTCACCCAGGGCAAATATTATGGCCTGGAATATTACACATTTGCGGCCCCGTCTTGGATCATCAACATTGTCCTGCTGACGGCGACTGCTTCCACGGCGGCCACGGGTCTGATGCTGGTCGATCGCTGGCGAAAAAACGGCGGCAACCTGCCGTATAACGGCCTCGTGGCCTACGTCGCATCGCTTTACCTTTGGATTCTGATTGCGAGGATAAACCCGCTCTGGCTGCTTGTGGTGCCCGCGCTCCACTCGCTCCAGTACCTGGCGGTGGTTTGGCGCTATCAGACCAATGTCGAGCGCGACGATCCCGGCGCTGTCGGAGATCCGCCGCTGAAGCTCCTGGCCTTTCTTGGTCCGCTCTACAGGTTGCGGGTCTTGGGATTCATCGTCGGTGGTGCCGCACTTGGATATCTCGGTTTCTGGCTGATCCCGTTCGTGCTGACTGCCTTGATCCCGTACGACAAGCAGGTGCTCGGTTCATCGCTCTTCTTCTTCATCGTGCTGATATTCATCAATGTGCACCACTACTTCCTGGACAACGTGATGTGGCGCCGCGGCAACCCGGAGGTGTCGAAGTATCTGTTCCGCTAGGCTGTTCAGCCCCGAGATGAACCCGCACCCGTCGCGCCAACCGGAAATTCAAGATCGTCCGACGCGTCAGAGGACGGCTCGGGAACTGCCGGTCGGGCGTGTAGGAAGAGGCCGGTTCCGGCCATGGGTTCAGAATGGCCAGCAGCTCGCCGGCATATCTGGAGATACCGACTGTTACGACAGTGCGGAAACTCGTCCCGCCAAGAATACGAGACAACACCCAATTCGCACTGCAGCGCGCAGCTGTTGATCACTAACTAACTTATTCTTGCTATATATCGCAGGCGGGCAGCAGAAATGCGTGGGTTGCATGCCTTGAGTTTGTCGGCATAGCTGACGACGGGCTGGAGCGGGTGGCACGATGGGTAACAGGTCAGATTTCGCGACGGTCCAAGCCGAACCGGGCAGCCTGAGCGCCGATGATGCGGGGGCTCCTGTTGTTTCGGCGATTATCCCTTGCCTGAACGAAGAGCGCACGCTCGGCATCTGCATTCGCAAGGCTCTTGATGTCTTTGCCGCGCGTGGCATCAGCGGTGAGGTGGTCGTCGGAGACAATGGGTCAAGCGATCGGTCGGTTGAAATTGCCGAGTCCCTCGGCGCGCGTGTCGTGCACCAGCGGGTCAAAGGATATGGCGCGGCGATCAGTGCAGCGGCTGAATCCGCGCGCGGCAAGTACCTCATCATGGCGGATGCGGACGATTCCTACGACTGGAGCAAGCTCGGCGACTTCGTCGACGCGTTGGAGGGTGGTGCCGACCTCGTCATGGGCAATCGCTTCGCGGGCGGCATCGAGCCAGGTGCCATGCCTGCGCTGCACCGATATCTCGGCAATCCGGTGCTTTCGACGATTGCCCGCTGGCTTCACCACTCTCCGGTACACGATTTCCATTGCGGCATGCGGGGTTTCACCCGCGATGCGTTCCGCAGGATAGGCGCTCGCTCGCCCGGTATGGAATTCGCCTCGGAGATGGTCATCAACGCGCATCGCGCAGGCCTCGTGATCCGTGAGGTGCCGATAAAACTCCATCGGGACAAGCGTGACCGCCCACCGCATTTGCGCTCATTCCGTGACGGTTGGCGACACCTGCGGCTGATCGTAGCTCATGCGCCCGATACCATGTACCTTATACCAGGACTGACCTTGCTGGTGATTGGCATTGCTGGCCTTGCAATCCTCGCTACCGGGCCTGTCCGCATCGGCGGGCTATATTTCGGAATTCACTTCGTCGCTCTC
Source organism: uncultured Alphaproteobacteria bacterium (assembly GCA_963788955.1). Classification (GTDB taxonomy): domain Bacteria; phylum Pseudomonadota; class Alphaproteobacteria; order Rhizobiales; family Rhizobiaceae; genus Mesorhizobium. The sequence continues at coordinate 5,302 of CAWBIN010000002.1, forward strand.
TCTGCCATGGCGACACTGATTGGCCTTTCGGCCATCCTGTTCGGTATGCTGGCCAAGGTGGCGATCGCTATCTACCATCCAGTCCACGGAGGCCACCTCGTGCCCTGGCTGATGCGCGGTCGCCCGTTGGAATGGCTGCTCGTCTCTGGTGGCGTGCTCGCCGTGGCCGGCTTCGTCGCGGACGTGTTGCTGGCGCTGCACTGGATTTTTGTCGGCGGGCCAATGGAGCAGTCGGTGCACCTGACCTTTGTGATCACCACCGCCTGCGTGGCCGGCATGTCCATGGTGCTGTCCGGTTTCGTGCTCAAGCTGCTGCTTGATAATTTGGGTGACAAGCGTGCGTTCTAACCGTCCGACTGCCTTGCGAGCGGAAACTCGGGCAGGTAGCTGCGTGGCCGAAAAGCCATTTCTGTCCGTCGTCATGCCGGTCCATGAAGGAGCGGCATGGATTGGCGCGACACTTGACTCGCTGGCTGCTGAGCCGACCGACGGCCTCGAGATAATCGTTATCGACAGCAGCCCGACGAGCGCCACCGCTGCGATTGTCGAGCGATTTGTCCACCAATTGCCCCTTCGGCTGCTTCAGCGAAGGGACCTCGGGCAGTGGCAGACGAAGACCAACCTGGGCGTCGAGCTAGCGGCCGCCGATCACGTTTGCATACTCCCATCCGACGACCTGTGGCTGCCTGGACGCGTCGCGGCCGCTCGCCACTGGCTTGCAGACGCGCCCGAAGCCGCACTTCATTTGGCCCCAACCGCTATCGTCGACCGCAACGGCCGGCGAATGGGGCGCTGGAACTGTCCCTTGCCGGCTGACGAGGTGCTCGGAGCTGAATTCCTACTGGAACGGCTGCTCGTGCAAAATTTTGTCTCGGTGCCCGCGCCGGTATTCCGCCGAAGCGCGTGGCTGGAATGCGGGGGCCTGGATGAGAGACTCTGGTATACGGCGGATTGGGACATATGGGCGAAGCTCGCCAGTACTGGGCCGGTGACCTATCACGACCAGATCACGACGGCCTTTCGGGTTCACGGCAGCTCGCTGACTGTAACCGGATCCCGTGACGCGAGCGAGTTCCGGTCACAAATGCAGATTGTCCTGGAGCGCCATTTGCACCGGCTCCCGGCAAGCAGTCGCCGCCGGGTCGAACCGGCCGCTCGGGCGTCGATCAGCGTCAATGTGTTGCTGGCCGCTGCGTCAGGCGGCAACTTGAGGGCTTTGGTTCGCGCGACTGGTGTTGTGCTGTCGCTCGGGCCGATCGGAATGAGGCGCTATTTGCGCGACTCGCGCTTGCGGGAGCGTACTGTGAGCCGACTTCGCGCGAAACTGACAGGAGCTTTCTGAGTCAATGCCCAGGACTGCTACGACCTCCGGTGAGCAGACGGGGCAGGAGCGCCCTGCGGGTGCCCGTGAAAGACCGCTTTTGCAACGAGGGTGGCGATACACACTGGTTGGGTTGGTGTGCGCCATTACGCACAACGTTATCATGATTGCGGTCGATCAAGTGGGAGTGCATTACCTGCTGGGCACCGTGATTTCATTCATGGCAGTAACGCCCCTCGGATACGCACTGCACAGCCGCTTCACCTTTGCCGAGCCTCTGCGCTTGAAGGCATTCGCGCGTTTCGTAGGAGGCGTGGCCACGGCCTATCCAGTCTCGCTGGCCATGATGATGGTTCTCTGTTCCGGTCTCGGTCTTGGTGTTGCGATTGCGACTCCGATTGCTACCGTCGCGCTATTCTTCTGGAACTTTGTCGCAGCGCACTGGGCCATCCTGCCGCGGCTCTATCTGCAGCCCGCAACCGTGCCGACGGCACCCTCCCGCCCGGCGAAGCAGCAATCAGTGGGAAATGAGGAATAAGAATGTTGGCACCAGGTCAGGTCGCGCGCAAGGTTCTCGGCCGCCATTTTGAGCCGGTCGGCAAGGCCTATCGCCGTGTGTTCGTCAACCTCGACACAATAGCGGATTTTCTCGATGGCGAACTGCCGAACGGCGCGAAGATCTTGGATATCGGCGGAGGTGACGGCGCGCTTATCGAGCGGGTTCTAGATCGACGCCCTGACCTGGCGGTCACGATGTGCGATCCAGCTCCTGTAATCGGTACATTCCTAAGCAAAGCAAATCGGGCGAGGGTTGAACTTCTGCCCGCGACTGATCTCACCTGTGTAACCGGATTTTACGATGTCGTTACGATTTGCGACGTCATCCATCATGTGCCGGTCGATCAGCGCGACGCCTTCTTCAAATCGCTGGCCGAAAGCTGCGAACGCTGGGCCTGCCGGAAGATCATCCTGAAGGACGTTGAGCCCGGAGCAATACGCGCCACGCTGTCGCTTCTTGCAGACTGGTACATTACCGGCGACAAGCATGTCGTGCTGTTTTCTCGCTCGGACTTTGCGGCCATGGCGCGACGGCATTTCCCGAAAGCGCAGAGAGCATCGGCGGTCCCGGACTGGCCGAATTATTGCGAAGTGCTGAGTTGGTAGCCTCAGAACTGATTGACCTGCGCGACGACGAAGTCCGCGAATAATGCCACCATTCCTGGCGCTATTGGGTGTGCGCTGCGAGTGAGAGTCACGGGTTTGGGGGGTATCTTGAACACGCAGGAACCGGGACACGGACTAACCAAACTATTCGGTCTCGAGCAGCGCCAGGCCGCGATATGTTTGAGTGTCCTGATCGCACTCAAGATTATTTTGCTGTTCGCCCTGGCTTGGAACACTCGCTTCGTTATGGACGAATTCGTCCAACTCGGATGGGCCAAATATTTCTCCAACGGCCTGTTCGATACTATCTGGCATGCCAAGGCGGTCGGCTATGCGGTCTTTTACGAGATTGCCCACCTGATCGGCTGGGATGCCCCATCGATTCTGCTTACCGGCCGCATGCAGGCTGCGCTGCTGGCATGCGTGACCATCGCTTTCGTCTATGCATGCGCTCGCTCACTTGGCGAAGACCGCGTGCGCGCACTGGCAATCGTCCTCATCCTGCTCTGCTTCTCGAATTTCATGGAGCGCGTCTTTCGCACCATCGCCGAACCACTGGCGGTTTTCTTCGCCGTGGCGGCGCTGCTGGTTATCTTGCGGGCCCATGCGTTGAGCGCAAGGCAGCTTCTTGCCGCTGGTATCCTAAGCGGCTTGGCCTTCCTCGCTACTCAGAAATCACTTTACTTCAATGTTGCCCTTGGGCTTGGCTTGGTCGCTGACGCAGCTTTGCAGAGACGCTACGCAACAGGCATAGTCCGTGGAGCATGGCTCGTGCTGGGATGGGCTCTTCCTGCAATTGCCTATTGCTTCATCTTCGGTAGCGGCGACCCCGTTCCTATAGCCAGGAGCCTCTTATTCGGCCCGCTTGAGATTGCGATGCGTGGGGGCGGTGAATACGGGGGGCTGAGGCGCTTCGTGCTACAGACGCTGGCGCGGAACTACGTATTTTATGTCTTCTGTTTCTCGGGCATGGCTCTGTCTCTGATGCAGATCATGAAACTCGATGAACGAAGGCGAATTGCGCTGATCTTCTCTGTCGTCATCACTGTGCTGGTTTTCGCTCACGACCAGCCGTGGCCCTACGTGTTCATCATGGCTCTGCCGTTCATGTCACTGTGGGCGTTGGTACTGCTCGACGGCATCGCAACCCATGCGCGTTACCTGCGCCTTGCATGGGTGGCGCTGATCACGAGCATGGCCATCAGCTACGTGACCAATATCATTTACCTTCGCACCGACAACAATGCGGCCCAACTTGAGCTGGTCGCGCGTGCAGAGTCGTTGCTCGCACCCGATGAGCGATATTTCGACGGTATCGGGATGCTGCCCAATCGGAAGGAGCCGACAACTTTGTGGCTCGATAGGCACTATGTTTTCGCGACCTTGCGGGAAGGCAGGAATTCCGATGTCTACAAAGTCTTTAGCAAGTCTCCGCCGAAGATGATCCTGTGGTCTTACCGGATGGACAATATCTATCCTGTGGTCGCGCCTCTGGTTGCGAACAGCTACGTCAGCGTCGCACCAAATCTCAGGATCGCCGGCTGCCGCCTTCAGCCCGGTGAGAAGAAGATTTTCAACGTCCCGATTGCCGGAAGCTATGCGCTCTACGGCGCAACCGGGACGCCCTTGCAAGGTTCGGTCGAAATTGACGGCACCGTACTCGATCCGCCATTTCATCTTGAGACCGGATCAAAGACCCTGACACTGAAAACCGATTCAGGCGAAGCATTAGTGCTGCCGACAGGTTCGTACGCTGGACAGTTCAAGGCGGGCGGTGACAACGATCTATTTGCCAACATCTACGACTGAGTCGATCGCGGCATCGCGCTCACCATGCCGTCTCTGAACGACTCTGCATGATTCCAGTCATGGCGAGACTGATTCCAGTTTCGCCGGACGAGCCGGACGCGCAATGCGCAGCGCTCTCGATAGATTTCAGAAACCGTTGAAAACCAGCGAGACATTGCCGCCGGCGTGGCGCTCCAGCCGGCCGGCGAGGTCCAGTTCCAGCAGCACCATCGAAACCTGCGCGGCGCTGAGGCCGGTATGGCGGATGACATCGTCCACCGCCACCGGCGTCGGGCCGAGCGCTTCGAGCACACCGGCGCGCTCGTCCTCGCCGGGTGGCGGCGTTGCCGAGAGTTCGGGCGGCTCGGCAAGCGGCGCCGTCCTTGGCGGCCGGGTGCCGGCGAGCGGCGCGATCGCGCTTGCGATGTCGGCCGCTTCGGTCACCAGCGTGGCGCCATCCTTGAGCAGGCCATTGGAGCCGGCGGCACGCGGATCGAGTGGCGAGCCCGGCACGGCAAAGACAAGCCGGCCCATCTCGCCGGCCAGCCTGGCGCTGATCAGCGATCCGGAGCGTTGCGCCGCCTCGATCACGACCAGCCCGAGTGCGGCGCCCGCCACGAGCCGGTTGCGGCGTGGAAAATCCTGCGCGCGCGGCTGCCAGCCGAACGGCATTTCCGAAATCATGGCGCCGCCGCGCTCGGCGATCTCGTTGCAGAGACTGGCATTTTCGGGCGGGTAGGGCAGGTCGAGCCCGCCGGCTAGCACGCCGATCGTTCCCGTTGCAATGCTGCCCTGGTGCGCTGACGTGTCGATGCCGCGCGCCAGCCCGGAGACGATCGCGTAGCCGTCGCGGCCGAGATCCGCCGCCAGCATGCGCGCCATCTTGATGCCGGCAAGCGAGGCGTTACGGGCACCGACGATGGCGACCGCCGGCAGACGGAACACCGCTGCCTCGCCTTTCACCGCAAGCAGCGGCGGCGGGTTGTCCATGTTTTTCAGCAGGGGCGGATAGTCGGCTTCGCCGATGCCGACGAAGCGGGCGTCGGCCTTGCCGGCGGCCTCCAGTTCCGCCTCCGCCTCGGCGACCGAAGGGATGCGGGCAATGCGGCTGGCGCCGCCGGAGATCATCAGCTCGGGAAGCATCTCGAGCGCTGCCTCGGCCGAGCCGAAACGGTTGATGAGCTGGCGAAAGGAGGCCGGGCCGACATTCGGCGTGCGGATCAGGCGAAGCCAGCTCAGCCGCTGCCGGTCGCTGAGGCGCGGCCCGACGGCAGGCTTGCTCACCCCTTGGCTCCGATCTTGCCCTCGGTGCCGGCAAGCAGCCGCGAAATGTTGGCGCGATGTTTTATGATTGCGATCAGGCTCATCACCGCGAACAGGCCGGCAATCTGCGGCGTGCTCAGGAAATAGAGCGCGATCGGCACCACCACGGCCGCTGCCAGTGCCGCCAGCGAGGAGTAGCGGAACAGGAAAGCGACGGCGAGCCACACGACTGCGAAGATCAGCGCCACTTGCCAGGCCAGGCCGATCAGCACGCCGAGATAGGTGGCGATGCCCTTGCCGCCCTTGAAGCCGAGCCAGGCCGGGAAGAGATGGCCGAGAAAGGCACCAAAGCCGGCCCAGAGCCCGAAATCCGGCCCGAAGCGGGCGGCGATTAGCACCGCTGCCGTGCCCTTCAAGGCATCGAGCAACAGCGTCGCCGCGGCGAGCCCCTTGTTGCCCGTGCGCAGCACATTGGTGGCGCCGATATTGCCGGAGCCGATCTTGCGGACATCGCCGAGGCCGGCGGCGCGGGTGACCAAGAGGCCGAAGGGAATCGAGCCGAGCAAATAGCCGAACACCAATGCCAAGATCGGGCCGTAACTCATTGTTTCCCCCCGCGTTTCCCCAGCCGTTCGGAATAGCGCAGTGCGCCGTGGCCGAATTAGGCCGAAAACACTGTGCGGCCCGCTACCATCGTTTGCAAGACCTTGCCTTGCAGCCGCGCGCCTTCGAAACAGGTGTTTTTCGAACGCGAGCGAAGGCCGCTTTCGCTGACGACCCACGGTTCGTCGAGGTCGACGACCGCAAGGTCGGCGACAGCGCCCGGCTTCAGCGTGCCGCCGGGCAGGCCGAACAGTCTTGCGGGAGCGGTGGTCAGTGTCTCGATCAGCCGAAGCAGCGGCACATCGCCATTGTGGTAGAGCCTGAGTGCGGCTCCCAGCAGCGTCTCCAGGCCAATGGCGCCGGCAGCCGCATCGGCGAAGGGCAGGCGTTTGGTGTCGACGTCCTGCGGGTCATGCGAGGAGACGATGATATCGATCGTGCCGTCCTTGACCGCCTCGATCATCGCAAGCCGGTCCTCTTCGGCCCGCAGCGGAGGCGTCAGCCGGAAGAAGGTGCGGTATTCACCGACATCGTTCTCGTTGAGCGACAGATTGTGGATCGAAACGCCCGCCGTGACACTGGCGCCGTCGGCCTTCGCCCGCGTCACCGCTTCCGCCGCCATCGCCGTCGAGATCTTGGCCGCGTGATAGGCGCCGCGCGTCAGCCGCGCCAGCGCCAGGTCGCGTTCCAGCGGGATCGATTCGGCCTCACGCGGGATGCCGGCAAGGCCGAGCCAGCTGGCATAGAGGCCTTCATTCATGACGCCGGCCGAGGCGAGGTCGCCATCCTGGGTCTCATGCGCGATGACGCCGCCGAAATCGCGGGCATAGGTCAGTGCCCGACGCATCACCAGCGCGCTTGATATGGTGTGGCGCCCGTCGGTGAAGGCGACCGCGCCGGCTTCGCGCAGCAGGCCGAACTCGGTCATCTCGCGGCCGGCAAGACCCTTGGTGATCGCCGCCGCCGGGAAGATGTTGACCACTGCCGTGTCCTTGGCGGTGCGCAGCACGAACTCGACCAAAGCGACGTTGTCGATCACCGGGTCGGTATCGGGCATCATCACGATGGAGGTGACGCCGCCTGCCGCAGCCGCGACACTCGCCGAGGCAATCGTCTCACGGTGCTCGCCGCCGGGTTCGCCTATGAAGACGCGAGCGTCGATCAGGCCGGGGATGAGCGCCTTGCCGGCACAGTCGACGACGATGGCGCCCTCCGGCATGCCCTGGTTCAGGGCGGCCTTGCCGGCTGCAACGATCTTGCGGCCCTCGACGATGACGGTGCCGATCTCGTCGACACCTCGCGACGGGTCGACGATATGCGCCTTGCTGAAGACGGTGGTCGTCATGCGCCGCGCCCCTCATGGTTGCGGCGCGGGTCGAGCAGCGCTTCCATCACCGCCATGCGCACGGCGACGCCCATTTCGACCTGCTCCTGGATGACACTCTGCGGACCGTCGGCGATTTCCGAGGCGATCTCGACGCCGCGGTTCATCGGGCCGGGATGCATGACCAGCGCATCGCCCTTGGCCGCCTTCAGCTTTTCGGCGTCGAGGCCGAAATAGCGGAAATACTCGCGGATCGAAGGCACGAAGGCGCCTTCCATCCGCTCGCGCTGCAGGCGCAGCATCATCACAACGTCGGCGCCCTTCAGGCCTTCGGCCATCGAACGCGCAACGATCACCCCCATCCTCTCGATGCCCGACGGCAAAAGCGTCGAGGGTGCGACGACGCGCACCTGCGCGCCGAGCGCATTCAAGAGTATGATGTTGGAGCGCGCCACGCGCGAGTGCAGGATGTCGCCGCAGATCGCCACGATCAGCTTTGACAGCGGTCCCTTGGCGCGGCGGATGGTCAGCGCGTCGAGCAAAGCCTGTGTCGGGTGTTCATGCGCGCCGTCGCCGGCATTGACCACCGAGCAGCCGACCTTCTGCGCCAGAAGCGCCGCTGCTCCGGCCGACTGGTGGCGGATGATCAATATGTCGGGGCGCATGGCGTTCAGCGTCATCGCCGTATCGATCAGCGTCTCGCCTTTCTTCACCGAAGAGCTGGCCACCGACATGTTCATGACGTCGGCGCCGAGCCGCTTGCCCGCAAGCTCGAACGAGGATTGCGTGCGGGTGGAGGCTTCGTAGAAGAGGTTGATCTGGGTGCGGCCGCGCAGCGTCGAGGTCTTCTTCTCAGGCTGCCGCGAAATGGCGACGGCCCGGTCCGCCCGGTCGAGCAAAAGCTCGATATCGGCGGGGGAAAGATCGCGGATGCCCAGAAGATGGCGGTGGGGATAGAGCGGCAGGGACGAAGCGTCAGTCATCTCAAGGCGCTGCTATAGGGTGCAGAATTCCCTGCTGCAAGCACCGGCTTTGGATTGCGGCCTTTCTCCCCGGTATTTTCGTCGCGCGCCTTGCGTGGCTTGGGCTATAACCCGCCGATGGCTTCGGATTCGACCGACCTGCGACGACAAGGACAAAGCGTGACCGACGACGTGACCAACCAGCCGCCGCCGCTGACGGGCGGCAACGCCTGGCGGGGCGATCCGTTGCTGATCCAGCTTGCCGAGCGCTTTTCCGATCCGGTGCGCAAGGATCTGGATGGGCTTGGCCGCTTCGTGCTGACGCAGGAAGCGCAGGAACTGGCCCGTCTCGCCAATGTCGAGACGCCGAAGCTCAGGACCCATGACCGCCAGGGCCGGCGCGTCGATCTGGTCGAGTTCCATCCCGCCTACCACGCATTGATGCGCCGTTCGGTCGCCAACGGACTGCATTCCTCGGTCTGGGAAAATGGCGACGCCGAGATCGGCCGCCGCCACCAGGTGCGCGCCGCCCGCTTCTACATCACCGCCGAGCTCGAGACCGGGCATCTCTGCCCGATCACCATGACCAGCGCCTCTCTGGCGGCGCTGATGGCCAGCCCAAAGCTGTTCCGCGAATGGGCACCACGGGTGACGACGCGCAAATATGACCAGAGCCAGAAGCCGCCGGTTGAAAAGACCGGGCTGACGCTCGGCATGGGCATGACCGAGAAGCAGGGCGGCACCGACGTGCGCGCCAACGTCACCAGGGCCGAGCGCGCCGGCAGCGGCTTCTATCGCCTGACCGGCCACAAATGGTTCATGTCGGCGCCGATGTCGGACGCCTTCCTGGTGCTTGGACAGGCGCCGGAAGGTCTTTCCTGCTTTCTCGTCCCGCGCATCCTCGGCGACGGTTCTGGCAACGGCTTCCGCTTCCAGCGGCTGAAGGACAAGCTCGGCAACCGCTCCAATGCCTCGTCGGAAGTGGAGTTCGTCAATGCCATTGGCGAGATGGTCGGAGAGCCCGGGGCAGGGGTGAAGACGATCATGGACATGGTGACGCTGACCAGACTGGACTGCGCCGTCGCCTCCTCGGCGATCATGCGCGCCGGCCTCGCGGAGGCGGTGCACCACACCCGTCACCGCCAGGTTTTCGGCGCCAGTCTGATCGACCAGCCGCTGATGCAGCGCGTGCTGGCCGACATGGCGCTCGACGTCGCCGCCGCCACCGCGCTGTCGTTCCGGCTGGCGCGCTCCTTCGACGAAGCGGCCAGCGATCGGGGCGAGGCGGCTTTCGCCCGCGCCATGACGCCGGTCGTCAAATACTGGGTCTGCAAGATCGCGCCGCCACTGCTCTACGAGGCCATGGAATGCCTCGGCGGCAACGGCTATGTCGAGGAGGCGCCGCTCGCCCGCTACTACCGCGAAGCCCCGGTCAACGCGATCTGGGAAGGCTCGGGCAATGTCATGGCGCTCGACGTGCTACGCGTGCTCGGCCGTGCGCCGGGCCTGTTCGAGGAGGTGCTGGCCGGCATCGACCGCGACCTCGGCGCCGGCGGACGCGGCACCATCGGCGTGCTCAAGGCGGCCATGCAAGTGGCGGCGACCGACGAGGGGTCGGCGCGCCTGCTCACCGAGCAGCTGGCGCTGTCGGCGGCCGCAGCCGAGTTGCGTCGGCTGGGGGCAGGGCGGATTGCCGATGCCTTCGTCGAGACCCGTCTCGCCGGCCAATGGCGCAACACCTATGGCATGCTCAATTCGCGCCACGATGCGCGCATGATCATCGACACGCTCTATCCGCCGGTGAACTAGCGCCGACGCGGGCTTTTCGCGGTTCGCCTTGTCCTGTGGACAGTCGTTAACCTTAACAAATGGTTTCCGTTGCGGTGGCCGGCCGCAGAGCCCACAGTCCTGCTGGAGCAAGGATTGGTTAACCATAAGCCGCCTGTGCTCGCGAAGCAGGAACCGCCATGCGGCACGTACTGACCTCTTTTCTGGCCTTGCACTGGGCGATCGTTTTCGCCTTGCTGGCCTTCATCTGCATCGACGGCAACCGCGGCGTCGCCAGCGCACTCGGCGTGCTGGGTGTGGCTGTCGAGAGCACTCACTTGGCCGGTCTAAATGACGCCGTCGTCGTCGCGCCTTTGGCCATCGCACTGCTGGTCGTGGCGGTGCTGTTCTGCTGGGCTTTCGTCGAGACCCTGCTCAACATCGCGGTAAATCCCGATGCCACCGACATCGTCGTGCGCATCGCCTTCATTTCCGCGTCCGGTGTCCTGTCGCTGATCCTGGTCGGCGGCGCCGCGCAAGGCATCGACGGACTGTTCATGGTCATTGCCGTGCAACTGACGGCGCTGCTGGCATCCTATGTTGCCGTGCTGGCCGAGCGCCGGTCGGCCTTGGCCACGACGGTTGCCGCCGAGAGCGAGATCCGTGCCAGAGCCAACGTCATGGCAAGAGGGGCAGCGCACAGTTCCTTGCTCAACCGTATTTCCGGCCGATCGGACACGAAGCATGGGGATGGCCGCTGATGCGCATTCTGTTCGCACTGTGGGCGGCCCCCATGGCCTTGTTCTGGGGCTGGTTCTATTTGTCGCTCAACGACATCAATTTCGGCTATGTGATGCTGAGCCGTCGGCTGCATGATTTGGTGTTCGAGCTCTACGGCCAGATGCTGGGCATCGATCCGGCAATCATTCCGGGCATGGTAGCCAAAACCTGCGTCTTCGACGGCCTTCTGCTGATGGCGTTGTGGGCGTTTCGCCGCCGCCGCAACATTGCCGCCTGGGTCAGGAACCGCTGGATGAATCCGGTTCCGCCTGAGCGGATGAGCCGAGCGACTGAAGCCGGTCAAGGACTCCCTGCAGAATAAAGGCGGCCGCCGCCGAATCGATCTTGCCGGCGCGCTTCTTGCGCGAGAAATCCATCTCGATCAGTGTCCGCTCGGCCGCCACGGTCGACAGCCTCTCGTCCCAGAGCACGAAAGGCAGGTCGGACAGGGCAGCCATGTTGCGCACGAAGGCCCGCGATTTCTGGGCACGCGGACCCTCCGACCCGTCCATGTTGACCGGCAGGCCAAGTGCGATGGCGCCGACATTGTCCTTCTGCATCTGGGCAAGCAACAGGGCCGCGTCGAGCGAGAATTTCTTGCGCATAATGACAGGGCGCGGATGAGCGAAGGACAGGCCCCGGTCGGAAACCGCCACGCCTATCGTCTTGTCGCCGAGGTCGAGCCCGGCCAGTGTCCTGCCGCCGGCAAGCCGTGCCGGCAATTCCTCGATCGCTATGATCCCCAACGGTTTTCCTTCGATAGAGCGTGACACGCTCTTTTGACCGGCAACGACACTATGGCACTTTCATTCTGCAGGAGGCGTTCTATCTTCCGGCGCAGCAAAAATCGAGGAACACGACTGATGAAACTGACCTGGTATGGACATTCGGCATTCCGCATCGAAACGGCGGACGCCAATATCCTCATCGACCCCTATCTGGTCGGCAATCCGTCCTGGACGGGCGGTTGGGAAGGACCGGCGGAACGGGTCACGCATGTGCTGCTGACCCACGGCCACAACGATCACGTCAGCGGCGCGCTGGAAGTCCTCAAGAAGAGCGGCGCCATGCTGGTCGCCAATTACGAGATCTGCATGTACCTCGTCGGCAAGGGCGCCAGCGGCGAAAAGATCAATCCCGGCAACATCGGCGGCACCGTCGATTGCGGCGCCTTCACCACCACCTTCGTGCAGGCGCTGCACTCGTCATCATTTGGCGGCGAGGGCGGTCAAAACACCTATCTCGGCAATCCCGGCGGGCTCGTCCTGCACTTCCCCGAGGACAAGACGCTCTACCATATGGGCGACACCGACATCTTCTCCGACATGGCGCTGATCAACGAATTGCACGAGCCGAAGATCGGCATCGTGCCGGTCGGCGACCGCTTCACCATGGGCGGCGCGGTGGCAGCCCTTGCCTGCCGGCGCTTTTTTCGCTTCGATACGGTCGTTCCCTGCCATTTCGGCACGTTTCCGATCATCGACCAGACGGCGGAAAAATTCGTTGCGGGAATGGAGGGATCAGGTGTGGACGTGGCGTTGCCGGGGATCGGCCAGACCATCACTCTCTAGAAAAACCGTCGCACTCTAGAAAAATGGAATGAAACCATGGCGTTGAGGCAAACTCTTTGCGTTTCGATGCTGGTCGCCGCATCTCCGGCGCCGGCGGCCGAGGATTTCATCGAAGGCGTCTATCTCCAATCCGAGGAGCTCTGCGCCAAGGCCAAGAAGGAGACGCTGCAGAGTGTGATCGACGCCGGCAACATCGTGCTGTCGGCCCACGGCCTGCAAAGCGTCGAATACAATTGCGAATTCCTTCAGATCACCAAGGCAACGCTCTCGCCAAGCTGGGCGGTCACCGCCATCTGCCAGGAGCCGGGCTTTATCTTTCCGGATGTCCTTTCGGTCACGCAGATGAGCCCGACTCAGATCGACCTGGTTTCGGTCCGCCCGGTCGTCGACGAAAGCGAGCAGGCCGGCAACGGCGGCAGTTACGTGCTGTGCAACGGCGTGGCTCTGCCTTGATGCAATTCCAGGAACGGCGTCGAAAGATGGCACAATGATGCGTGGAGCTGCGTAAGCCCGTGACAATCCTGGAACGGTTGGGCCTGAAACGGCCGGTGTCAGAACCGAGCCCAGAGCGACCGGTCTTCCGCAAGCTCGAGCTGCATGTCGCGCATGGCTGCAATCTCTCATGCGAGAGTTGTTCGCACTATTCCAACCATGCCCATGCCGGCATCGTGTCGCTGGAAGATGCCGATCGCGGGATGGCCCTGTGGAGCCATCGCGTATCGGTCACGCGATTCTCGCTGCTTGGCGGCGAACCCACCATCCATCCGGAGCTGCCGCGTTTCGTCGGTCTGGTGCGAAAACACTGGCCGCGCACCAACATCGAAATCGTCAGCAACGGCTTTTTTCTGCATCGCCATCCTTCCTTGCCGGCCGTTCTTGCCGCCGATCCCGACGCACGCCTGGTCATCTCCGTCCATCATATGGCGCAGGAATATCAGGAGAAGCTGAAACCGGTCTTTGCCCTGTTGCAGGAATGGCGGCGCGACCACGGCGTTGTCGCCACAATCCGGCCTGCGCACAAGAACTGGACACGGCGTTACGAAGGTTTTGGCGACACGATGCTGCCTTTCGAGGACGCTGACCCGCGCGCCAGCTGGGAGACCTGTCCGGCCCGCCATTGCAAGCAGCTTCTCGACGGACGTATCTGGAAATGCGCGCCGCTGGCTTATCTGCCGATGCAGAAGGCGAAATACCGCCTCTCCGAGAAATGGGATCCCTATCTCGACTACCAGCCGCTCGAACCCGATTGCTCTCCGGCCGAGCTACAGGCGTTCGCCGCGCTCGAGGACGAGGTTGCGTGCGGCATGTGCCCGGCCAAGGAGCGCCTTTTCGAACTGCCCGTTCCGCTGCGCTCGCCCAGGTCCCGGGCCATCCCAGCGGATTAGCCGTTGCAGGCCTGCCGATCCCGGCACGATGCATGTTGCGCGTTACGCGCCGCGCCGCTATAGCGCTGGTTTTCCCGAGGCAACAGAGATGTCCGTTGATCTTCAGACAGTGAAGCGCGTCGCGCACCTTGCCCGCATTGCGGTGAGCGAAGAGGACGCCGAGCGCATGACCGGCGAGTTGAACGCCATCCTTGGCTTTGTCGAACAGTTGAACGAGGTCGACGTCTCCGGCGTCGAGCCGATGACCTCGGTCACGCCGATGGAGATGAAGAAGCGCCAGGACGTCGTCACCGACGGCAGCAAGGCCACCGACATCGTCGCCAATGCGCCGGCGACCGATGAGAATTTCTTCCTCGTTCCCAAGGTGGTGGAGTAGGTGGCGGTGGCAGTCGAGATCGCCATCGAGACGCCGCTGCAGGACGACGTGCGCGGGCTGGTCGAGGAACTCAACGCCACGCTGCTTGAGCTTACGCCGCCGGAGCATTGCTACCACCTGACCGTCGAGCAGATGGCCGGCGAGGACACGAGCGTCTTCATCGCCCGCGACAACGGTCTTGCCATCGGCTGCGGTGCGCTGAAGCGCCATGATGGCTCGGTCGGCGAGGTCAAGCGCATGTACACGCGGCCATCGCATCGCGGCCGCAAGATCGGCGCCAAAATCGTCGAGCGGGTCGAAGCGCTGGCGCGCAGCGAAGGGCTGAAGCGTCTGGTGCTGGAAACCGGCGACCGCCATCCGGCCGCCTGGACCGTCTACGAACGCGCCGGCTTCTCGCGCTGCGGCCCGGTGCTGGATTATCCCGACTCCGAGTGGTCGGTGTTTTACGAAAAGAGCCTTGCCTGATGAGCGACCTGACCCACCTGACGATTTCGCAGGCCCGTGCCAAGCTGCGCGGCAAGGAGATTTCCGCGGCCGAGATCACCGAGGCTTATCTCTCGGCGATCGAGCGCGCCAATCCGGTGCTCAATGCCTATGTCACCGTCACCGAGGACAAGGCGCGCGATATGGCCAAGGCCTCCGACGCGAAGCTGGCGAGGGGCGAGGGCGGTGCGCTGGAAGGCATCCCGCTCGGCATCAAGGACCTGTTCGGCACCGAAGGCGTCCACACCCAGGCTTGCAGCCACGTGCTGGACGGCTTCAAGCCGCGTTACGAATCGACCGTCACCGCCAATCTGTGGGCCGATGGCGCCGTCATGCTGGGCAAGCTCAACATGGACGAGTTCGCCATGGGCTCGTCCAACGAGACTTCCCACTATGGCCCGGTCATCAACCCGTGGCGGCGCTCGCGCCTCGATACGGTGGTGATGCCGACGACACATCAGGGCGATGGCGGTTTTGTCTCGGCCGGCGGTACCAAGACCGCGCGCACCCTCGACAACGCCCAGCTCGTGCCCGGCGGCTCCTCTGGCGGCTCGGCGTCCGCCGTCTCGGCCTTCCTCTGCGCCGGCGCCACGGCGACCGACACCGGCGGCTCGATCCGCCAGCCCGCCGCCTTCACCGGCACGGTCGGCATCAAGCCGACCTATGGCCGCTGCTCGCGCTGGGGCATCGTCGCCTTCGCCTCGTCGCTCGACCAGGCCGGCCCGATCGCCCGCGACGTGCGCGACGCCGCGATCCTGTTGAAGTCGATGGCCTCCGTCGATCCGAAGGACACGACTTCGGTCGACCGTCCCGTGCCGGACTACGAGGCGGCGATCGGCAAGCCGATCAAGGGCATGAAGGTCGGCATTCCCAAGGAGTACCGCGTCGACGGCATGCCGGAAGACATCGAGGCGCTCTGGCAGAAGGGCATCGCCTGGCTGAAGGATGCCGGCGCCGAGATCGTCGACATCTCGCTGCCGCACACCAAATACGCCCTGCCGGCCTATTACATCGTCGCGCCCGCCGAAGCCTCATCCAACCTCGCCCGCTATGACGGCGTCCGCTACGGCCTGCGCGTGCCGGGCAAGGATATTATCGACATGTATGAGAAGACCCGCGCCGCCGGTTTCGGCCGCGAGGTCAAGCGCCGCATCATGATCGGCACCTATGTGCTGTCGGCCGGCTATTACGATGCCTACTACCTGCAGGCGCAGAAGGTGCGCACCCTGATCAAGCGCGACTTCGAGAACGTCTTCGCGGCGGGCGTCGATGTGATCCTGACCCCGGCGACGCCGTCGGCCGCCTTCGGCGTCGCCGACGAGGACATGGCCGCCGATCCGGTCAAGATGTACCTCAACGACATCTTCACCGTGACCGTCAACATGGCCGGGCTGCCCGGGCATCGCCGTGCCCGCCGGCCTCGACGCCAAGGGCCTGCCGCTCGGCCTGCAGCTGATCGGCCGGCCCTTCGACGAGGAAACACTGTTCCAGACCGCCCACATCATCGAGCAGGCGGCCGGCACATTTCAGCCGGAGAAGTGGTGGTAGGATCGTTCCCCGTCTAGCGCAAAATCAAAGTGTTACAGCGTCCTTTGCGCGTCCGGGGACACGCGGCGCTGTAATGGGGTGACGCATGTTCTTCTATCTTTCCAAAATCTTCTGGTTCTTCATCCAGCCCCTGAACCTGGCGATCTTCCTGCTGCTGGCAGGATTGCTCGCCGCCCTGCTCGGGCGCAGAAAACTGTTCGCTACCGGCAGCGTGCTCGCCTTCCTGATCCTCGCGCTGGCGGCCTGGACGCTCTCTCGGCGCCATGCTGCTCGGCCCGCTTGAAGAGCGCTTTCCCAAGCCGCCGCTGCCGCAAAAGGTCGACGGCATCGTCGTGCTTGGCGGCGGCTTCGAGGGCGCCATCAACCTGGTGCGCGGCGGCTATGAGCTAAACAGCGGCGGCGATCGCATGGTCGAGACGGCGATCCTTGCCCGGCACTTTCCCGAGGCGAAGGTGGTCGTCTCCGGCGGCACAGGCGAACTCTTCCTCGACGGCGAGGGCGATGCCGACACGGCACCCCGCCTGCTCACGGCGCTTGGAGTCACGGCCGACCGGCTGATCCTCGAGAACAAGTCCCGCAACACCTACGAGAATGCCGTCTTCACCAGGCAATTGGTGACGCCGAAGCCCGGCGAGACCTGGCTTCTGGTGACCTCGGCCTTCCACATGCCGCGCGCCAAGGCGCTGTTCGACAAGGCTGGCTTTGCGACCATTCCCTGGCCGGTCGACTACCGCACCTCAGGCAAGGAGGGCGTCGGCCTGTTCCGCGACAACTCTGCGGATTCGATGCAGACCACGACGATGGCAATGCGCGAATGGATCGGGCTCTTCGCCTACTGGCTGTCCGGTCGAATCGATCAGCCGTTCCCGGCGCCAGGCGGTTGACCGATTACCGCCTGTCTGGCCGCCGAGAAGAACTGGCGGCGCACCAGCACCGCAAGCAACAGCAGCGTCGACAGCACGAACACGATCGGGTCGACGAACCAGCCAAGATAGGCGATCGAGAAGAACACGCCGCGCAGGCCGGAATTGAAATGCTTGCCGGCCAGCATGTTCATGCGCGCCGCACGCCAGACCGCTGTTTGCGTAACCGGATTTCGCGAGGCTTCGCCATGCGGGATCGGCACGCAGCCGATCAGGATCGAGCAATAGTTGAACAGGCGGTAGGCCCAGCCGAACTTGAAGAAGGAAAAGGCCAGGATCAGCACCAGCCCGAGCACCTTCATCTGGAACGCCGCGCGCGATGAGGTCGTGCCGAAGGGCAGGTCGCTCAGCACCGACAGAACCTGATCGGAAGCGCCAAGCAGCGCAAAACAGCCGCCGAGCGCGATCAGCGAACTGGACGCGAAGAAGGCGGTGCCCTGCTGCAGGCCGCTCATGATGGCGGTGTCGA
Source organism: uncultured Alphaproteobacteria bacterium (assembly GCA_963788955.1). Taxonomy (GTDB): domain Bacteria; phylum Pseudomonadota; class Alphaproteobacteria; order Rhizobiales; family Rhizobiaceae; genus Mesorhizobium. Next base: position 23,029 of record CAWBIN010000002.1, read on the forward strand.
CGATGCGGATCTCCCGCTCGGCCATAGTCCGCATCCAGGTCTCGCGCTGCACGTTCATCGCCGTCGTCAGCGACACGCGGCTGACCAGCCTGCCGTCGGAGGCAAGCGTATGCAGCACCCAGACGACCAGGAAGAAGGCCAGCGCCGCCAGATCGGCCGTCGAGAGGTGGAAGGAATTGCCCATGCGCCCTTTTACCACAAGCAAAGCGGCCCCTTCGACGGGCGAGCGTAGCGATGTCGCTGCAGAAGCAAACAAGGTCGGCAGGCGCTGCGCCGCGATCTTCAAAACAGCGGAAACATCATCGGAATTCCTATATGTAAGTTTCAAAGGGCCCAAGCTTCAAAAGGTCCAGGAGACAGCGCCGCGTGTTCCTTTCGGTTTTCGACCTGTTCAAGATCGGCATCGGCCCGTCGAGTTCGCACACGATGGGCCCGATGTCGGCCGCGCGGCGCTTCCTCGACGAGGTTGCCGGAGACGACTGGCCGCGCCCGGCCGGCGCCAGGGTCGACCGCATCGCCGCCAGCCTGCACGGCTCGCTCGCCTATACCGGCATCGGCCACGGTTCGGACCGCGCCGTGGTGCTGGGGCTGGCCGGTGAGACGCCACAGACGGTGGATCCCGACCAGGCCGACGGCATCGTCGCCCGCATCGCCGCCGACAAGCGGATTTCGCCGCCCGGACACCCGTCCTATCGCTTTGATCCGGCCACCGATCTGGTGCTCGACAAGAAGACGCCGCTGCACCGGCCACGCCAACGGCATGGCCTTCTACGCCTATGATGCCGGCGACCGCCTGCTGCTCAAGCGCATCTATTATTCGATCGGCGGCGGCTTCGTCGTTTCGGACGAAGAGCTGCAGCGGATGAAGGCCAAGGGCTCGGTGACGACCGAAGCCAATAAGGTGCCTTACCCCTTCAAGAATGCCGTCGAGATGCTGGCGATGGCAGGCAGAAGCGGGCTTTCCATCGCCGAGATGAAGCGCGTCAACGAGGAGACGCAGATGTCGCGCGAGAAACTCGACAGCGGCCTCGACGCCATCTGGAGCGCCATGAAGGGCTGCATTGATCGCGGTCTGTCGCAGGACGGCATCATGCCCGGCGGGCTGAAGGTGCGTCGCCGCGCGCGCCGGCTGCACGACAAGCTGCAGGAAGAATGGCAGCAGAACCGGCCCAATCCGCTGCTCGCCAATGACTGGCTGTCAATCTATGCCATGGCGGTCAACGAGGAGAACGCCGCCGGCGGCCGCGTCGTCACGGCGCCGACCAATGGCGCTGCCGGCACGCTGCCGGCGGTGCTGCGCTACTGGCTGCATTTCCATCCCGAGGCCGACCAGCCGAGCATCCGCGACTTCCTGCTGACAGCGGCCGCCGTCGGCGGCATCATCAAGACCAACGCTTCGATCTCGGGCGCCGAGGTCGGCTGCCAGGGCGAGGTGGGTTCGGCCTCGGCGATGGCGGCGGCTGGGCTTTGCGCCGTCATGGGTGGCACGCCCGAGCAGGTCGAGAACGCCGCCGAGATCGCGCTCGAACACCATCTCGGCATGACCTGCGATCCGGTCGGCGGACTGGTGCAGGTGCCCTGCATCGAGCGCAACGCGCTGGGCGCCGTCAAGGCGGTGACCGCCGCCTCGCTGGCGATCAAGGGCGACGGCGTTCATTTCGTGCCGCTCGACGCGGCGATCGAGACCATGCGCCAGACCGGTCTCGATATGAACGAGAGGTACAAGGAGACCAGCCTTGGCGGTCTCGCCGTCAATGTGGTGGAGTGCTGAGCCGACCCCGGCGTTCCGTACTGGCACTGTGGAGAAGTCGATCAGGCCGTTGACGCGCTGGGCTGTCAGGCTAAATCTTGGGTCATGGCTCTCAATCTCCTAAAACTTTGCGTCGGCTGTGACAGCGTCGAGGATCTGGAAGAGTGGGTCGCCTTTCGTCTCGATGAGCGCCGCCGCGCTGGGGAGCCTGCGGAACACTGGCACACCACCCGCATGGTGCCGACGCGTGGCGCCGAGATCACCGATGGCGGCTCACTCTATTGGGTGATCAAAGGCAATGTGCAGTGCCGTCAGCTGATCACCGAGATCAGACCGTTCACCGATGACGAAGGCATCGGCCGCTGCCATCTCATGCTCGACCCGCAAGTCGTGCGCACCGACTGGCAGCCGCGCCGCGCTTTCCAGGGCTGGCGATACCTGAAGCCGTCAGATGCGCCCGCCGATCTCGGCAAGGGCAAGTCCGCGATTGCCGAGATGCCGCCGAAACTGCGGCTCGAACTGGCCGAACTCGGCCTGCTTTAGTCAGCTGTCCTGAAACCGCTTCTCCTGCCCGGCCGTACTGGTCCTTCATGTCGCCCATGATGGGACTTGCAAGCGCTGCCGCCGCGCCACATCTTGATCTCATGAGCGACAACAAGCAGCCCGTGCCCGCAAAGGCCGATTTTGCGCCGGTCAAACCTCAATCCAGCGCCGGCGAGATCGATGCCTTTATCCGTCAGGCGAGGACCCTTGCCGCGTCCGCGAACGGCGTGGGCCGTCTGATCCTGTCCCTCGACGCAACGATGAGCCGGCAGCCGACCTGGGATCTGGCCAATGCGCTGCAGGGTGAGATGTTCGACGCCGTCGGCAAGGTCGGCAGCCTCAGCGTCCAACTGGTCTATTTCCGGGGGCTTGGCGAATGCCGTTCGTCCGATTTCGTCACCGACACCAATGCCTTGAAGCAGCTGATGACCGGCATCGAATGCCGCAGCGGCAACACCCAGATCGCCAAGGTGCTCGCCCATGCGCTGAAGGCGACGGCCAAGGCCAAGGTCAATGCCCTTGTCTATATCGGCGACGCGATGGAAGAAAACCCCGACGACCTGGCCGACAAGGCCGCCAGTCTCGGTCTGCATGGCGTTCCGGTCTTCGTCTTCCAGGAAGGTCATGATTTCGGCGCGGAAAAGGCGTTCAAGGAAATCGCGCGGCTGTCCAAAGGGGCTTGGTTCCGGTTTGATCGGCGGGCTGCCGCGACGCTGGCCGGACTGCTTTCGGCGGTCGCCATGTTCGCGACCGGCGGGCTGAAGGCGCTGGAAGCCAGGGGTAGTCCGGGAGACCGGCTGTTGATCGAGCATTTGCGGGGCGGCGGGAGCTGATGGGCGCAATCATCGCACTTGTTGCACTGGTTCTGGTGCTTCTTGGCGTCGCGTCGATTTTCGTGCGCGCCGATCCGGCAAAGGTTGCGGACGGCTTGAAGACGCTGGGGCCGGTTCTTCTGGCACTGGCCGGTGCAG
>CAWBIN010000003.1:0-263148 GCA_963788955.1 uncultured Alphaproteobacteria bacterium
AACGTCAGGCTGGAGCGGGCGTTATCGAGCTGGAGCTTGGGCAGATTTCCGGTCTTGGCCAATCGCTCGGCAGCAGCAAGCTCCGCCTGGCGTTGGGCAAGAAGCTGCCTGGCATTGCTGACCGCCGAAAGTTTTTCCTCGGTGGCAAGCATCAGCACAAGGTCGCCGGTCTTGACGTGCTGTCCCTGCTTGACCGGCAGCTTGTCGATGATGCCGGCCACCCGCGTCGCCAGCACCGCGCGCTTGTCGGCCTCGGTCAATCCGGAAATGCGGATGGCGCGCGCATAGGTTTTGCGCGGCGGCGTCACCACCGCGACCGTGCGTGGCGCGGCCTTGGGCTGCTCGGCCTCGACGGCCTTCGGCTTGTCGGTGCCCGCCGCCTTGGGCTGATCGGCTTCGCCGGCCTTGGGCTTGTTGTCGGGGGCAGCGCTGCCGACGGACGAGAACGCGCCCGTTCCCATCCAGGCTGCGAATCCGATAAGCACGACAATTGCTGCAAGCTTGTGAAACCTGATTTTCGGCATGTCGTTTTTTCCACTGCGGGTCGGGCCAGGCCGCGTCTTCGAACGCGGGCGCGTCGCCGATATGGGTGCGCGCAGGGCCATGTTCAATTTGCCGTGAACGGCGAAGCGCGCTTCTACCTCAAGTTTGCATTGCAAAACAGTCAGAAAGTTTGATGGATCATTGCGCCACTGGACAGAGTATGCCCGCCATTCTCCAGCTCTTGGCCGCCCGGCCGCCCGCCTTCACTGGGTCGGGACGTCATTGGCAGCAGGTGTCAGGATGATGCGAAACCTCTCAATCATTCGACCAAACAGAGGGCAAATCTATCAGGTGATGAGCTTCAACAGGCGGAAAAGCCGCTCGAATGTCTTGCCGTAGGGTGGACGTAAAAGGGCGCCCGCGCTCAATCTGGACTGAAGGAAAATCGGCTTTTCCTTGCTGAACGTCCGAAAACCCCATTCGCCGTGATAGGCACCCATGCCGCTGGCGCCGACGCCACCGAATGGCTGGCGTTCCTGCACCAGATGCAGCATGCAGTCATTGACCGTCACACCGCCGGCAATCGTTTCCCGCATCACCCGTTGGCGATTGCCGCTGTCGCGGCCGAACCAGTAGAGCGCCAGCGGACGTTCCGCGCGGTTCACATGCTCGATGGCGTCATCGACCTTGGCGTATTCGATGATCGGCAGCACCGGCCCGAAAATCTCTTCGCGCATCAGCCGCAGCTCCTCGCTTGCGTTCCTGATCAGCGTAGGCAGCATCTTGCGATCCGTGTCGCCGAGTTTTTCGCCTGCCGGATTGATCTCGATGACATCGGCACCACTCTCACGAGCTTCAGTGACCATGTCGCTGAGACGCCGATGGTGCCGCTCGCTGACGATGGCCGTATAGTCGGGATTGTTGCGCAGGCTCGGATAAAGCCGTGCCATCGCGGCCGCAAACTTCGTGGCAATCATCTCCGACTGCCCTTGCGGAACCAGCAGATAGTCCGGAGCGATGCAGGTCTGGCCTGCGTTCAAAAGCTTGCTGTAGGCGACGCTGGACACGGCTGCGTCGAGGTCGCATGACGCATCGAAGATAGCTGGCGACTTGCCACCAAGTTCGAGCGTCACTGGCGTAAGGTTCGCCGCCGCGGCCATCGCGACCTGGCGGCCGACCGCCGTCGAACCGGTGAACAGCAAATGATCGAAGGGCACTGACACAAAGGCTTTTCCGACCTCGGCGTCGCCGACAACGACATTCATCTCGTCAGGGGCAAAATGCTCGCCGACCAGACGTTCGAGCAAGGCGGAAAATTTCGGCGTCAGTTCGGAGGGCTTGATCAGAACGCGGTTGCCGGCCGCCAGCGCGGCCGTGGCCGGCGCTATGGCAAGCTGGAACGGATAGTTCCAGGGCGACACGATGCCGACCACACCGACCGGTTGGGGCAGAAGCCGATTGCGCCCCGGCAGGAACGGCAGGCTGGTAGCGACGCGGCGCTCCCGCATCCATCCGCGCAAATGCGCCAGCGCATGCCTTATCCCCGCGCCGACGACGAACAGCTCGGCAAGGCGCGTCTCATGGGCCGAGCGGCCGCTGAAATCGGCGTCGATGGCGGCGCAGATCTCGGCCTCGTGCTGCTCGGTGAGCGCCAGCAGACGCGTGAGACGATCCTTGCGGACATCAAGGCTCGGGAAAGGCTCTTTCTCGAATGCCCGGCGCTGCAACTCGAACCGTGCGCCAAGGGCATCCTGTCTGGCCTGCAACATCGCAACCTCCCGTTTACGTCTAGGTAAGGTTACATCGCACCTGGGGTCAAATCCAGCACTTCCCTGGTTCCGCTGGGGAAGAACATCTCTCTGTTCTCGCCGCGAGGGCGAGCGGGTGAATTGAAGACCGCGTGCTCAGGCCTGACGGCGTGCCTGCTCGGGCTTCTTGCGCGCCGCCAGAAATTCCTTGACCCGCCGGCCGGGCGCCGGCCCGCGCACCGGCTTGAAGCCGTCGTCGAGCTCGCCGGAGAGGTCGAGCGTCGGCCGCTTGCCGACGGCGTCGTAATTCTCCTCCAGCCAGTCGCTGGCCGCGGTGCGGCCAAGATCGCGCAGATAGGCGAGGAATGCCCATTCGGCATTGACCTTGGACGATGCCGACAGGTCCTTGAACGCCTCGTCGGCGTCGATGCGGTGCATGCGGATGTCGCGGTATTCGCCATGCGGCAGCCGGCCGGCGGCGATCAGTTCCTTGACGAAGGCAATCGAGCGGAATTCGTTCAGCAGCCCGGCATTGAAGGTGATTTCGTCGATGCGGTTCTGGATTTCGTTGGCGCTCTTCGGCGTCCCTTCGCGCACCACCGGATTGATCTGCACCAGGAGCACGTCCTCGGTCGCCGCCGTCTTGAAGAACGGGAACAGCGCCGGATTGCCGCCATAGCCGCCATCCCAATAGGGCACGCCCTTGATCTCGACGGCGCGGAACAATTGCGGCAGGCAGGCCGAGGCCATCACCGTGTCGAGCTCGATCTCGCCGTCGGAAAAGACGCGCAATTGCCCGGTCTCGACATTGGTCGCCGAGATGAACAGCTCCATCGACTTGCAGGCGTGCACGTTCTTGAAATCGATCTCCTGTTCGACCACGTCGCGCAGCGGATTGAGCCCGAGCGGGTTGGCGACATAGGGCGAAAACACCCGCGACATGGTGTCGAAGAAGAAATAGCCCGGCGTGTTCTCGATCGACCAGTTGCCCCAGGCGACGTCCCACGGCATGCGCTGCACCGGGCTGAAGCGGCCTTTCGCCGCCACGGCGCGCCAGAAATCGTCGAGCTTCTGCCGCGCACCCTCGACACCGCCGCGCACAAAGCCATCAGCCAGCGCCACCGCGTTCATGGCGCCGGCGCTGGTGCCGGAAACCGCTGCTATCTCGAGCCGCCCATCCTCCAGCAGCCGGTCGAGCACGCCCCAGGAAAAGGCGCCGTGCGAGCCGCCGCCCTGGAGCGCGATGTTGATCTTCTTTGTTCTCCTCCGCCTTGCCGTTCTTCGTCATGGCGTTCCTGTCGGTTTGGATGCTGCTGCCTCATCCTGCCCGGGAATCGGAACAGTTCGGCTGCAGCGGACCTATGTTGCAGTGCAGCATATAAGTCCTGACCAAGGCAAGAACACGAACACGGTCGCGTGATCACATGAAATTTCGGTCATCGAGAAACAGCCTCTCCGCCTTGAAGCGGAGAGGGCTGTGTTGATCGAAACAGGTTGGAAGACCTCAGGCAACCAGATCCGGCACCGGGCCGACATAGCGCGACTGCGGTCGGATCAGCCGCCCGGTCGTCTGCTGCTCGCGCGCATGGGCGATCCAGCCGGCGACGCGCCCGGCGGCGAAGACGTTGGTGAATGCCTCGGCGGAAAACCCGCCGCCTCCAGCAGCAGCGCGGTGTAGAACTCGACATTGGTCTGGATCGAGCGCGAGCGGCTTGGCGATGCCGCAGCACCTCGAGCGCGGTCTGCTCCACCTTTTCGGCAAAGGCCAGCCGGCGGCCGGTTTCGCCCTCGCCGCCGAGTTGCCGCACCACCGCCTTCAGCACATCGGCGCGTGGATCGCGCACCCGGTAGATGCGATGGCCAAAGCCCATGATGCGCTCGCCGCGCGCGATTTTCGTCGCGCAGCCAGCCGGCAGCATCGCCATGCGCCTCGATCGCGTCGAGCATCTCGATCACCGGGCCGGGGGCGCCGCCATGCAGCGGCCCCTTGAGCGCGCCGAGACCGGCCAGGATTGCCGAGGTCAGGCCGGCCTGCGTCGAGGCAACGACGCGGGTGGCGAAAGTCGATGCGTTGAGGCCATGGTCGCAGACGGTGACGAGATAGGTGTCGAGCGCCTTGGCCAAGGCCGGCGACGGGACCGAGCCCTTGAGCATCCGCAACATGTCGGCGGCATGATCGGCCTTGGCGTCCGGCGCGATCGGCTGCTCGCCGCGCTCGAGGCGCAGCAGGGCCGGCGTCAGCACCGCAGGCGCCGCGATCAGCCGCAAGGCGTCCGTCAGCGTCTCGCCGTCCGGCAGCAGCGCCATGCCGGCGCGCATGGCGCTGTAGATCTCAAGCGGCGCTAACAACGGCAACGAAGGCGTGAGCCGCTCAAACACCTCCACGCGAGCCTCGCCCAGCCTCACCGCCAGTTCGTCATCACCGGGCAGGTCGTCGAAGAAACCGTCCAGCAGCAGGCGGATAACTTGCGCGTAGCGCCAGCGTCCCGCCAGTTCCGGCAAGGCATGGCCCCGGATTGTCAGATGGCCGCCAAGACCATCGACATCGGAAAGCACCGTCTCCGCCGCAACCACATCATCGAGCCCGTTCGCCATGTCTCATCTCCTTGCAGCTTTTCTCATCAAGAGATAAGGGTTGACCAACATGTGAATCAATCTTGATCAATATAATCAATATCAGGGCCCATCATGTCCGAATGGCTATCACGGCAAGAGGCGCTGGAAAGGCTCAAGGTCCGGCCGCAGACGCTCTACGCCTATGTCAGCCGTGGCCGCATCGGCATGCGGCCGGATGAGACCGATCCGCGCCGCAGCCAGTACCGCGCCGACGACATTGCAGCCCTGGCCACACGCCGCGCGCGCGGACGCAGCCCCTCGGCCATTGCCGAAAGCGCGATTGCTTGGGGCGAGCCGTCGATCGCGACGGCAATTTCGACCGTTCTGCACGGTCGCCTCATCTATCGCGGTCAGGAGGCCGTTGCGCTCGCCAAATTGGCGACGCTGGAAGAAACCGCCGCCGTGCTCTGGGCTTCGACCGAACCGGTGGCTTTCAAGGCACCGTCGTCTGAGCCGCCTGATCCAGCCGGTCGCGCGTCGGCCTTTGCGCAGCTTGCCTTGCTTGCCGGCCAGGGAAGACCTTCGCTGGGACGCAGCGCCGCCTCGCTGTGCACTGAGGCCGCGCAAACAATAGGAGCGCTGGCGCGGTCGCTGGGCGCCGCGGCCGGCACGGCGCCTGTGCATCGGCGTCTGGCGCAGGGCTGGTCGGTGAATGAAGCCGGCGCGGAAGCGATCCGCTGCGCCCTCGTCTTGCTCGCCGATCATGAACTCAACGCATCGACCTTCACCACCCGTGTTGCGGCCTCGACCGGGGCCTCGCCCGCCGCATGCCTGCTGGCGGGCTTGGCGACGCTAACCGGCCCGCGTCACGGCGGCGCCGGAGAAGCGGTGATGCAACTGGCGGAGGATGCGGCAACGCACGGCGCCGATGCGGCGATCCGGCGCTGGCTTGGCCATGACCGGCTCTTGCCGGCGTTCGGCCATCCGCTCTATCCCGATGGCGATCCTCGTGCCACCGCACTTCTGGCAGTCATCCCTGTCGACGAAACGCTGCAACAGCTCAAGAAAGCCGCTATTGCCGCGACCGGCACATACCCCAACGTCGACTTTGCCCTGGCCGCGCTGACACGCAGTTTTGGCTTGCCGCGCGATGCGCCGTTCCAGCTGTTTGCGCTTGGACGCAGCATCGGCTGGGCCGCGCATATAGTCGAACAGATCATGAGCGGCAGCATCATCAGGCCGCGCGGCCGCTATGAGGGACCCGTGACGAAATTCTAGATCGATCTGGCGCTCACGACATGGTGTCGAGCTTGCGCTGCATGGCGGCGATCTGTTCCTTCAGCTCCTGAAGGTCGTCGGGCTTCTCCGGCGCTTCCTTCCTGGCCGGCTCGGCCGGGGCAGCGAGCAGGCCCGTTCGATCCGGCCGATGGGAACGGCGTGAACAGGCGCATCGCGTTCTGGAACATCTCCATGTTGCGGCGCGTCTGCTCCTCCAGCGCCTTGATCGGCGTGGCTATCTTCATCACGTCGATCGGCGACTTGCCGAAGGCGCCCTTCATCTGCTCGCGAAACCGTTCCTGCTCTTTGGAAAAGGCGATCATCGATTGTTCGAGGAAGCTCGGCACGATCATCTGCATCTGGTCGCCGTAGAAGGCGATCAGCTGGCGCAGGAACGGGATCGGAAGCATGTTCTGCCCGTCCTTGTTCTCCAGCTCGAAGATGATCTGTGTCAGCACTGGGTGCGTGATGTCGTCACCGGTCTTGGCGTCCTGGACGGTGAATTCCTCGCCCTTCTTGACCATGTCGGCCAGGTCCTCGAGCGTCACATAGGTGCTGGTGCCGGTGTTGTAGAGCCGGCGATTGGCATATTTCTTGATGATGATCGGATCGTCTTTCGCGGCCATCAGTATCCTCCCCGGACACCGGCGCATGTGAGTAAGCAGCCGGTAACGATTGCGCCCTTGCGAGGATATGCGCAAAAGCGTCACAATTCCAAGCGGTTTGTGCAGTGCGGCATCATTTAATGCTGCATGGCGGGCAAAATATGCTGCGCAGCGAAAGCCGTGGCGATTGCGCCGACCGCAGGCGGCCTGCTTGCCGCGCATGGCTGGCATGCCTATTTCCGGTTTGACTTGGGTCATGGAACGGGCAAGAAAAGTCGCTAACGATACCCAAAAACACGTCACCTCGAAGTCTGGAGAAGAAAATGTCCAATGCCATCGTTGTCGCCGGCGCGGCACGCACGTCTGTTGGCTCCTTCAACGGCGCCTTCGCCGCCACTCCGGCGCACGAGCTCGGCGCCGTCGTCATCCGGGAGCTGCTGTCGCGTACCGGTGTCGAGCCGGGCGAGGTCGACGAGGTCATCCTCGGTCAGGTGCTGACCGCCGCCCAAGGCCAGAACCCCGCCCGTCAGGCCTCGATCAACGCCGGCCTGCCCAAGGAGACCACCGCCTGGGGCCTCAACCAGGTTTGCGGCTCGGGCCTGCGCGCCATCGCGCTCGGCATGCAGCAGATCGCCGCCGGCGATGCCAAGGTGATCGTCGCCGGCGGACAGGAATCGATGTCGCTCTCGGCGCATGCCCAGCATCTGCGCGCCGGCGTCAAGATGGGCGACTACAAGATGATCGACACCATGATCAAGGACGGGCTGTGGGATGCCTTCAACGGCTACCACATGGGCAACACTGCCGAGAACGTCGCGCGCCAGTTCCAGATCACCCGCGACGACCAGGACCAGTTCGCGCTGGCCTCGCAGAACAAGGCCGAGGCCGCTCAGAAGGCCGGCAAGTTCAAGGACGAGATCGTCGCCTTCACCATCAAGGGCAAGAAGGGCGACACTGTTGTTGACCAGGACGAGTACATCCGCCACGGCGCCACCATCGACGCCATGACCAAGCTGAAGCCGGCTTTCGACAAGGACGGCACCGTGACCGCCGCCAACGCCTCCGGCATCAATGACGGCGCCGCCGGCGCGCTGCTGATGAGCGAAGCCGAAGCCGCCAGGCGCGGCATCACGCCGTTGGCGCGCATCGTGTCCTGGGCCACCGCCGGCGTCGATCCGCAGATCATGGGCACCGGGCCGATTCCCGCCTCGCGCAAGGCGCTGGCCAAGGCCGGCTGGTCGGTCGGCGACCTCGACCTGGTCGAGGCCAACGAGGCCTTCGCCGCGCAGGCCTGCGCCGTCAACAAGGACATGGGCTGGGATCCCTCGATCGTCAACGTCAATGGCGGGGCGATCGCCATCGGCCATCCGATCGGCGCTTCCGGTGCCCGCATCTTCAACACGCTGGTTTTCGAAATGCGCCGCCGCGGTGCGAAGAAGGGCCTCGCCACGCTCTGCATCGGCGGCGGCATGGGCGTCGCCATGTGCATCGAAGCGCTCTGAGAAAAGAGTGAGTGGTGATTGGCAAGTGGTGAATGGCCGACAGCCGACCGTCTTCGACCATTCACCATTCACTATTGACCATTCACCAAGAACTTTAGGGAGGAGGAACGCATGAGCAAGGTAGCAATCGTCACGGGCGGGTCGCGCGGCATCGGCGCCGCGGTATCGGTCGCGCTGAAGAACGCCGGCTATTCGGTTGCCGCGAACTACGCCGGCAATGACGAGGCGGCGACGAAGTTCACTGCCGAAACCGGCATCAAGACCTACAAATGGTCGGTCGCCGACTATGACGCCTGCGCCGCCGGCATCAAGCAGGTCGAGGCCGATCTCGGCCCGGTTTCCGTGCTCGTCAACAATGCCGGCATCACCCGCGACGGCATGTTCCACAAGATGACGCGCGAGCAGTGGAAGGAAGTCATCGACACCAACCTTTCCGGTGTCTTCAACATGACGCATCCTTTGTGGGGCGGCATGCGCGACCGCAAGTTCGGCCGCGTCATCACCATTTCCTCTATCAACGGCCAGAAGGGCCAGGCCGGCCAGGTCAACTATTCCGCCGCCAAGGCCGGCGACATCGGCTTCTCGAAGGCGCTCGCCCAGGAAGGCGCCCGCGCCGGCATCACCGTCAACATCATCTGCCCGGGCTACATCGCCACCGAGATGGTCAAGGCGATCGACGAGAAGGTGCTCAACGAACGCATCATCCCGCAGATCCCGGTCGGTCGCCTCGGCGAGCCGGAAGAGATCGCGCGCTGCGTCGTCTTCCTGGCTTCCGATGAAGCCGGCTTCATCACCGGCTCGACCATCTCCGCCAATGGCGGACAGTATTTCGCCTGAGGTTTCGAGTCCGTCCCGCGACAACTGATGTACCGGCCCAACGGCCGGTACAGACCTACGCGCCTACGATCGAGGCTTGTTGCCGTGACAATCGCAGTTGTCAGGCGGCAAGCTTCAGCGCTGGTTTGGCTGCGGGCTTGCTGGGGGCAATTGAACCCGGCACACGCGAAGGTGCCGGCAGCCGGGCCAGCGGCGCGCGGCTGAGGCCCGACAATTTCAAGGCCATGCGACGCTTCAGCAATGGATTGAGGTTCATCAGCGAGAGCAGCAGATTGCGGACGAACCGCTTCACCGGATTGCGGGTAAGCGCCATGTGGGTCATTCTGCCTGCCAGCTCAAGCACCTCCTGGGCCGCCGGGCGCCGCAGCGTCTCGTAGAGGTCGAGCTCGGCCTCCGCGCGCACGCCGTTCACTACATCGCCGAGCAATTCGCCAAGCACGACCGCGTCGATGATGCCGGTGTTCATGCCCTGTCCCCCTGCCGGGCTGTGCACGTGCGCAGCATCGCCCATGAGGAACAACCGGTCCTTGCGATACGACCGGACCAGGCGGTGATGCACGCGAAAACGCGAACTCCACGCCAGGTCGAGCACCCGGGCGCGCTGTCTGGTGGGCCCACGGCTGTCGAGCAGCGCCTGGATGTCGGCAATCCCTGGCTTTTCCGGCGCGTCATCCATTGTTGCAACGATGCGGTACGACCCGTCCGGAAGCGGCGCCACCACCACCAGCCCGGCGGGCGCAAAGAACAGCGACACTTCCTTCGGCCCGACCGGCCAGTCGAGGCGGACGTCGGCAAGCACGAACGACCCGTCATAGGCAGCGCCGTCGAACTCGATGCCGGTCGCGCTACGCACCAAGCTGTTCATACCATCGGCGCCGACCACGTAGCGCGCCGATATCAGCTTCTCGCGGCCGTTCTCGACCACCGTCACACGGGCGCCGTCAGCATCCTGAACAACCGCCTTGGCCTCGACTTCGCGATGAATGACGCCGCCCAGGGCAGCGATCCGCTCGGCGAACACCTGCTCGGTCAGGTTCTGCGGCAGCATCAACAGATAGGGATGCCTTGATGGAAGCTTGCCGAAATCGAGATTGAGCAGCGCCCGGTTGCGGTCGCGGATGGCGAAATTTTGCAGCTTCAGGGCAAGTTTCGTCCAGCCGCTCGGTGACACCGAGAGGCTGCAGCACTTCCAGCGTCTGCGCATGGATGACGCCGGCGCGCGAGGTCTGAAGGCCCTGCGCCAGCTTGTCGATCAGCACGTGATCGACACCGGCCTGGTGCAGCATGATGGACAGCGCCATGCCGGTCGGGCCGGCGCCAATGATCAGGACTTCCGTTGTATCGGGCAACATTTTTTCTCTCCATTTATCAACAAGTGTTGACTTTCTAATCGACGCCATTGCATTTGTCAACAGGTGTTGGCATATGAATTTCATGACTCAGAATCAGGCAAAGAAAATCAGCAAGTCGGACCGCACGCGGGCCCATATCCTCGAGGCCGCACGGCTATTGTTCGCCGAGCGCGGCTATGACGGCGCCTCCATCCGCGATGTCGCGGCGCATGCCTCGATCGATCCGGCCATGGTGATCCGCTATTTCCGCAGCAAGGACGAACTGTTCGCCAGGGCGGCGGTCGTCGACCTGCATCTGCCGGAGCTGCGGATGATTGACCGAGCCGCCATCGGAGAAACACTGATCAGGCGCTTTCTCGAAATCTGGGAAGGTCCGGCCAGCGGTCCTGGCATGACAATTCTGCTGCGTTCGGCGATGTCCAACGACTATGCTGCCGAAAAGCTGCGCGAGGTGTTTGCCAGCCAGGTGAGGCCAGTGGTTGCGGCGGTCGGGGACCCCGCCGATGCGGGTCGACGAGCCGGTCTCGTCTCAAGCCAGTTGCTGGGTTTGGCGATGTGCCGATACCTGCTGCGGCTTCCTCCGGTCGTCGCCCTCTCCCACGACGAGATCATCCGGAATGTCGGCTCTGCCTTGCAGCGCTATGTGACGGAAGAGGATCTGTCCTGAAGCCGCCGTTTGGCATTGCTGGCCGAGCCTGGTCGTGGTGCTATGATCGGGCCGACCGGTGCACCCAACACCGATCTGTGCCGGAGCGGCACGCAAAGGTTAACGGCGCAGCCGCTGGCTGTGCACAACGCCTCTGACAAGCTGTGACTTCTCGGTGGATAACCTGTTCATAACACAACCTGTTGGGGTGAACAAACCGGGAAAATCCCGACATCGCTGATTCGTCGCCGATTCGTTCCGGCTTTGGCCGAAACGTTAACGGCAAGGCCCGAAAATCGCGGCCAAATGTTTAAGGTCCGTTAGGAAAAGTCAAGCATTTCATAATGTTGGCCGAGGTCGACCTGCGTGCGGCGATCGTTCCCCGGCAAAGGTTAACAGCGTTGTTCTCTCTGCATAAATCGGGCCAGTTTAGCGATTTAGCATGTGGTGAGACTCGCCACCCAAAAATCCACATATAGCCGTGAACAAAACCTGAATCAGCGAGAGTCAGCGATTCGTCGCCAATTCGTTCCAGACTTGTTCCAACTCTTAATCGGGACCGGATTTTGCGCGAGCCGGACGGCTCTTCGCCCCATCTGCGGAACATTCCGCTTTCGCTTCGCGCCTGAAATCCTTATGTGTCGGCTGTCACACGCGCCAGCACTGGCGTGCTCCCCGGCAACGAGCGGCAGAAGCGTTATTTCCGAGCCGATGAACATCCAGCCGAAACACTCCCAGCCGCTGATCCTTTCGGGCCGCGACGTAACGGCCGTGCTCGGCCCGACCAACACCGGCAAGACCCATCTCGCCATCGAACGCATGGTGGCGCATGAAAGCGGAGTCATCGGCCTGCCGCTCAGGCTGCTGGCGCGCGAAGTCTACACGCGCGTCTGCGAAAAGGTCGGCGCCCACAAGGTGGCGCTCATCACCGGCGAGGAGAAGATCCAGCCGGTGGGCGCCAAATATTCGGTCTGCACCGTCGAAGCCATGCCGCGCGAGACCGACGCCGCCTTCGTCGCCATCGACGAGGTCCAGCTCGCCGGCGATCTCGAGCGCGGCCACATCTTCACCGACCGCATCCTGCATCTGCGTGGTCGCCAGGAAACGCTACTCTTGGGCGCGGCCACCATGCACGGCATCCTGCAGCGCCTGCTGAAGGGCGTCTCGGTGGTGACGCGGCCGCGGCTGTCGCACCTCGCCTATGCCGGCTCGAAGAAGCTGACCCGTCTGCCCCGGCGCACGGCGATCGTCGCATTCTCGGCGGATGAGGTCTATGCCATCGCCGAATTGATCCGTCGCCAGCAGGGCGGTGCCGCCGTCGTGCTCGGCGCGCTCTCGCCGCGCACCCGCAACGCCCAGGTGGCGCTGTTCCAGTCCGGCGATGTCGATTACCTCGTCGCCACCGACGCCATCGGCATGGGCTTAAACCTCGATCTCGATCATGTTGCCTTCGCCCAGAACCGCAAATTTGACGGTTACCAGTTTCGCGACCTCACATCCGCCGAGCTCGGCCAGATCGCCGGCCGCGCCGGCCGCCATCTGCGCGACGGCACTTTCGGCGTCACCGGCCAGGTCGATCCGCTCGACGAAGAACTGGTCAAGAAGATCGAGGGGCACGATTTCGATCCGGTGAAGGTGCTGCAATGGCGCACCGCCGATTTCGATTTCGCCAGCCTCGATGCGCTGAAGCGCTCGATTGAGGCCAACGCGCCGGTCGAGGGCCTGACGCGGGCGCTGCCGGCAGTCGACGCGCAGGCGCTCGAGCACCTGTCGCGCGACGAGGACATCCGCGCTCTGGCAACCGACGCCAAACGTGTGGCGCTGCTGTGGGAAGCCTGCGCGCTTCCTGACTACAGGAAGATCGCGCCGGCCCAGCATTCCGACCTCATCGCCTCGATATATATGGACCTCGCCCGGCATGGCCATGTCGACGAGAGCTACATGGCCGAGCAGGTGCGGCGCGCCGACACGACGGACGGCGACATCGACACGCTGTCGCACCGGATCGCCCAGATCCGTACCTGGACTTTCGTTTCCAACCGGCCCGGCTGGCTGGCCGATCAGGCACACTGGCAGGAAAAGACGCGCGAAATCGAAGACAGATTGTCGGATGCGCTGCATGAGCGGTTGACGAAACGCTTCGTAGACCGCAGGACTTCCGTCCTCATGCGGCGCCTTAGAGAAAATACCATGCCTGAAGCCGAAATTAGCCCTACCGGAACCGTCCTTGTCGAAGGCCATCATGTCGGCGAGTTGCAAGGCTTCCGCTTCACCGCCGACCAGAGCGCCGGCGGCGAGGATGCCAAGGCCGTACGCACGGCGGCACAGAAGGCTTTGGCCACCGAATTCGAGGCGCGCGCCGAACGCTTCGGCGCCTGCGCCAATGGCGACATCGCACTCGGCTCCGACGGCACGCTGCGCTGGATCGGTGCGCCGGTCGGCACGCTGGTCGCCGGCGACGAGCCGCTGAAGCCGCGCCTTGTCCTGTTGGCCGACGAGCAGCTTACCGGTCCCGCCCGCGACAAGGTCGCGGCGCGCGCCGAGCGATTCGTCAACTTCCAGGTCGAATCCCTGCTGAAGCCGCTGGTCGACTTGAAGAACGCCGACCAGATCACCGGCATCGGCCGTGGCATCGCCTTCCAGCTGGTCGAGAATTTCGGCCTCATCAACCGCCGCGACATAGCCGAAGAGATGAAGTCGCTCGATCAGGAAGGCCGCGCCGCATTGCGCCGGCTGGGCGTGCGCTTCGGCGCCTACCATGTCTTCGTGCCGGCGCTGGTCAAGCCGGCGCCTGCCGGACTGGTGACATTGCTTTGGGCATTGAAGAATGACGGCAAGGAGAAGCCGGGGTTTGGCGACGTGGTTCACGCCCTGGCGTCGGGCCGCACCTCGGTGGTCATCGATCCGACCTTCGACAAATCCTTCTACAAACTTGCCGGCTACCGCAATCTCGGCCGCCGCGCTGTCCGCGTCGACATCCTCGAGCGGCTGGCCGACCTAATCCGTCCGGCGACCAACTGGAAGCCGGGCCTCGGACAGCGCCCCGACGGTGCCTATGACGGCAACGCCTTCATGGTAACGCCGCCGATGATGTCGATCCTCGGCGCCACCGCCGACGACATGGAGGAGATCCTCAAGGGTCTCGGCTACCGCGCCGAACCGAAGCCTGCCGCCGAAGTCAAGGCGCGGCTCGAAGCGCAGGACAATGCCGCGCGCGAGGCAGCCGCAGCCAAACTGGCGGCGGAAGAGGCGGCGAAGGCTGAGCAGGCTGTGGCGGCGGAAGCCGTTGCCGATGTCGCCCAGACCACGGCCGAAGGTTCGGAGCCCGATGCGGCTGCCATTGTAGAGGCTACGGCTGAAATTCCTGCGGTTCCCGTCGCTGACGCAGCCGCGGAGGCTGTTATCGACGCGCAGCCGGAGACGCCCGCAGAGGCCAGGGACGACGCGCCGCCAGTAGCCCAAGCCGTTGCTGCAGAAGGGCCCGCCGAAACAGAGGCTGAGCCAGAAGCAAAGCCCGAAGCTGCCGAGGTTGAGACCGCACCGGCAGAACCGACGGCGGAATCCGAAGCTGTCGAAGTCGATGCCGCATCGGCAGAACCGGTCGCCGAGACTTCATCTGCAAGCAAAGACACAACGGCCGCGGAAACCGCGACCGGCGAACCCGTTACGGAAGCCGACGAGCCAAAACCCATCCTTTTGTGGCGGCAGGGTCGTTTCGAGCAGCGCCCACGTCACCGCCATCACGACAACCGCCGCGACAATCGTCCGCGCAACGGGCAGGCTTCGCAGGGCCGCAGCGATGCGCCGGCGGAAGCCGGTGGCGCACAGCCGGCGACCGCACCAGGCGAGCGGCCCGCCTACCAAGGCCGGCGCGACCAGCGCGACGGCGCCGGCAAGCCGCGCTTTGATCGCTCGAAGTTCAAACCCAAGCCCCAGGGCGAAGGCAAGCCGCAGGGCGAGCGTCCCGATCGTCGCGAGAGCCGGCCCGACTGGAAGGGCGGCAGGCCGGACGGCAAGGGCAGCGCACAGGGTGGCAAGCCTGCATTCCAGACAAAGCCGCGCGAGGAGCGTCCGGTGCGTTTCGATCCGGACTCGCCTTTCGCCAAGCTCGCCGCCCTGCGCGACCAACTGAAGAAGTAAGTCAAAGGTCCGATGGTTGCCGAAGGCCGCCAGAGAATCGACAAATGGCTGTTCTTTTCCCGCGCGGTGAAATCGCGCTCGCTGGCGGCGAAACTGGTGGTCGCCGGACGCGTGCGCATCAATCGCGACAAAGCAGCGCAGGCCTCGGATCTGGTCAAGCCTGGCGACGTCCTGACCATCACGCTGGAGCGCCGCATCTTCGTCTGGAAGGTGCTCGGCGTGGGGGTACGGCGCGGCCCGGCCGAAGAAGCACGCCTGCTTTACGAAGACATGTCGCCACCGCCGGCACCGAAGGGCGAGGCCGTTCCGGATGCGATTCCGGCGCTGCGCGACGCTGGCAGCGGCCGGCCAACCAAGAAGGAACGCCGCCAAACCGACCGGCTCATCGGCGAGGATTGAAGGCAGAAGCGACTTTCGCCAGCTCGCGCTCTGGAATTCCATTCCGGAAGCGCCGACACCGGTGAGAATGGCCGCCCTTGCCAGCGGCAGGCAAAGGCGTTACCTCACCAAAAAAGCCCAACAAAAATGGGACGTCCCGGAGCCGACCGATGACCTACGTCGTGACCGACAATTGCATAAAATGCAAATACATGGACTGTATCGAGGTCTGTCCGGTCGACTGTTTCTACGAAGGCGAGAACATGCTCGTCATCCACCCCGACGAGTGCATCGACTGCGGCGTTTGCGAACCGGAGTGCCCGGCCGACGCGATCAAGCCCGATACGGAACCGGGCCTTGAAAAATGGCTGCAGGTCAACACCGAATACGCCGAGAAATGGCCCAACATCACCGCCAAGAAAGAGCCGCCGGCAGACGCCAAGACCTTCGATGGCGAGGCCGGCAAGTTCGAGAAATATTTCTCCGCCGAGCCCGGCGAAGGCGACTGACAGTCGCGCCGGTTCGGCCGGCATGACGCTGCGTAACGGGTATGAGACACCAACCGTCTTGACAGGCGGCGATGGCCCGTCGCCTTCGCTAACGCAGCAAAACCTTGATTCTTCCGACTTTTTGTGCTACATCAGCCAAACATGCCGGTGACACAACATCGATTTATGGCGCAAACGCCCCAAATCACTGAAAGGTGAACTTCTCAATCCGGACCAGAGCGATCTGGGGCAGGCGGTCGCGTTATTGCGGTTTGCCGGTCCCGGCTTTTCCGGTGGTTCATCTGTTGTGCGGCTAACGGTCGGCCACCCCGATCGCGCGAAGTTTCAGCCGGCGCCGCCATGCCGGCGCTACAACAAGGAGTTCAGGGCGTATGGCATCGATCACCCCGCAGAAGAAGTCCGCCGCAGCGCGTCACGGTTTCAAGACCGGCGAGTTCATTGTCTATCCGGCGCATGGCGTCGGCCAGATCGTGTCGATCGACGAGCAGGAAGTGGCAGGCCACAAGCTGGAACTCTTCGTCATCGACTTCCAGAAGGACAAGATGCGCCTGAAGGTGCCGGTCGCCAAGGCGACCTCGATCGGCATGCGCAAGCTTTCGGAAGAGGACTATGTCGACCGCGCACTGAAGGTGGTGCAGGGCCGTGCCCGCATCAAGCGCACCATGTGGTCGCGCCGCGCCCAGGAATATGACGCGAAGATCAACTCGGGCGACCTGATCTCCATCTCGGAAGTGGTGCGCGACCTCTACCGCGCCGACAACCAGCCGGAGCAGTCCTATTCCGAGCGCCAGCTTTACGAGGCAGCACTCGACCGCATGGCGCGCGAGATTGCGGCCGTCAACCGCATGTCGGAGACCGAAGCGGTGCGCCTCATCGAGGTGAACCTCAACAAGGGTCCGAAGCGCGGCGCCAAGGCCGACAACGAGGAAGCCGAGCAGGAAGAAGCTGCCTGAGCTTTTCGCTCTTTGAATTCAGGAAAACCCGGCCTCGCGCCGGGTTTTTTATTGGGACTCGCCCGCCTCCTGCTTCAGCGTCGCGATGAAGCGCTTGGTGCGCTCGATGCTCCGGGGTAGAAAACACCACGGAAGCCGGCCCCTTCTCGACGACGACACCGGCGTCGAGAAAGACCACTTCCTGCGCGATCTTGGAGGCGAGCCGAGATCGTGCGTGGCCATCACCATGGTCGTGCCTTCGCTGGCGAGCTGCCCAAGCACATCGACCACTTCCTGCGCCAGTTCCGGGTCAAGCGCCGAGGTCGGCTCGTCGCAGAGCAGCACCTTCGGCGACGGCGCCAGCGCCCGGGCGATGGCCACGCGCTGCTGCTGGCCGCCCGACAGCGTCGCCGGCCAGGCATCGGCCTTGTGCGCCATGCCGACTTTCTCGAGCAGGGCCATCGCCCGTTCGCGCGCCCTCTCCGCCGGCCATTTCAGCACCGTCACCAGCCCTTCCATGACGTTCTCGATCGCGGTGCGGTGCGGGAACAGCTGGAAGTTCTGGAACACCATGCCGGTCTGCAGCCGCAGGCGCCGGATGTCCCGAGCGGCGACCTTGATCGCCCGGGCGGAATTCGAGCGTCTCGTCGCCGATGCGCACCGTGCCGGAGGTCGGGATCTCCAGCAGGTTGATGCAGCGCAGAAGCGTGCTCTTGCCGCCGCCGGAGGGGCCGACAAGGGCGGTGACGCTGCCTTCCGCGATGGCGACGGTGACGCCCTTCAGCACGAGATTGTCGCCGAAGCGCTTCTCGATATTGGTGAGGCCGATCATGAGCGCGCCTCCAGGAAGCCGCCATAGCGGTTGAGCCGGGCCTCCAGCCGCGTCTGCAGCGCCGACAGCACCGAGCTCAGTGCCAGATAGAGCAGCGCCGCCTCGACATAGAGGATCAGCGGCTCATAGGTGGTGGCGACGATGCGTTGCGCCGCCTGGAACATTTCCGGCACGGTGATGGCAGCGGCCAGCGAGGTGTCCTTGACCAGCGAGATGAAGGTGTTGGACAGCGGCGGCACCGCGACGCGTCCAGCCTGCGGCAGGATCGTGCGCCGCATCGCCTGGCTCCAGCTCATGCCGATCGAATAGGCCGCCTCCCACTGCCCCTTCGGCACCGAACCGATGGCGGCGCGGATGATTTCGGACGTATAGGCGCCGATATTAAGCGTGAAGCCGATCAGCGCGGCCGGAAAGGCGTCGAGCAAGATTCCGACCCACGGCAGGCCGTAGAAGATCAGGAACAGCTGCACCAGAAGCGGCGTGCCGCGGAAAATCCAGACATAGAAGCGGGCCACGGCAACCAGTGGCTTCGGGCCGAACAGCCGGATCAGCGCCGCGACAAGGCCGAGCGGCGAGGCCGAAGGCGAACGACAGCAGCGTCAGCGGCACGGTAAAGATCAGCGCCGCCCACAAGCAGCGACGGCAGCGAATCCAGCATCAGTTGCAGCCAGTGCGGCACAGAAGGCCTCCTTGCCAGATCATCTACGGTGCATCAGCCGCTCCGTCGAGGCGCGGACACAGGACCGGATATCATGCGAAAACCGGCGAGCCGTCAAAGACGGCTCACCGCAAAATATGGAAAGCGAGCCGGTATCGGCCCGCCCGAGAAGAATGCGTTTACTGCGAGACGTCCTGGCCGAAATAGTTGTCGGCGATCTTCTTGTAGGTGCCGTCGGCCTTGATGTCGGCCAGCGCCTTGTTGATGGCGGCGACCAGCTCCGGATCGCCCTTGCGCACGATCACGCCGGAATAGTCGGCGTTCTCTTCCTGCGCCGCGATCTTCACATTGGCGTCGGGCTTGTGCTTCTTGAAGTCGAGGAAGGACAGGCTGTCATTGATGGTGGCGTCGGCACGGCCGGTGAGCAGCAGCTGGATCGACTGGTCGAAGCCGTCGGTGCCGACGAGCTCGGCGCCGTTGGTCTCGGCGAGCTTGCCGAAGTTCAGGTCAGCGACTGTGCCGACTTCTTGCCCTTGAGATCGGCGAAGCTCTTGATATCAGTGTTATCGCCGCGAACGATCAGCACCGCCTTGGAGGCGATATAGGGATCGGAGAAGTCGTACTTCGCCTTGCGCGCATCGGTGATGCCGACCTGGTTGATGACGGCGTCATAGCGGTTGGCGTCGAGCCCGGCGATCAGCCCGTCCCACTTGCCTTCGAGGAATTCGGCTTTCACGCCGAGCTTGTCGGCGATCGCCTTGGCGATCTCGACGTCGAAGCCGACCAGCGCGCCGGAAGCGTCATGATAGGTGAAGGGCGCATAGGTGCCTTCCGTGCCGACCTTGATCACGCCGGCCTGCTTGATCTGGTCGAGATTGGCGCCGGCGTGGCCT
The DNA here is from genome assembly GCA_963788955.1 of uncultured Alphaproteobacteria bacterium. GTDB lineage: Bacteria > Pseudomonadota > Alphaproteobacteria > Rhizobiales > Rhizobiaceae > Mesorhizobium. Next base: position 19,350 of record CAWBIN010000003.1, read on the forward strand.
GCGGTGACCGCCAGAGCCTGCAGCGTTCCGGCGATGATGAGCGAAGTGAGCCATTTCATTTTTCTGTGATCCCGTCTTGGCCGGTGGTCGGCGCTTTGTGAAGGGCTGGAAACTGGCAGATGCAGCTCGGCAAAATAAGGAACCGGATTTCAAAGATAGATCGATTTCAGAAATCCCATTCTCAAAATCCGCACCGACGAACGCAGCGCCAACCTTCAGCGTTCCCGCTTCGCCCACTCCGTTCAACCGCAGGACGATCGCGCCGGGGAACATTCCTCGGCGTGGCGAGTTTTGCTGTTGTAGGGCGCAGCGCCGACATTTCAACCGAAGCGCCGACAAGATCGCGGTGGCGAGCCCGCCGGCAAGGCCCGGAACAGGAGCGCGGCATGATCGAAGACACGGCAGGACGAACCATGGTCCGCGCGGCGATGAAGGCTCCTTATCTCGAGCGCGAGGAGGAGCATCTTCTGGCCTTGCGCTGGAAGGAAGATAACGACCAGCAGGCGCTGCACCGGATCACCGTCGCGCATATGCGGCTGGTCATCTCCATGGCTTCGCGAGTTTCGCCACTTCGGCCTGCCGCTCGGCGACCTGATCCAGGAGGGTCATGTCGGCCTGCTCGAAGCCGCGGCGCGTTTCGAGCCGGACCGCGAAGTGCGGTTTTCGACCTATGCGACATGGTGGATCCGCGCTTCGATGCAGGACTACATCCTGCGCAACTGGTCGATCGTGCGCGGCGGCACCAGCTCGGCGCAAAAGGCGCTGTTCTTCAACCTGCGGCGCCTGCGCGCCCGGCTGGCGAACGGTGCCGAACCGATCTCCAACGCCTCGCTCTACCGCGAAGATTTCCGTCGCGCTCGGCGTCTCCGAGGCCGACGTCGCAATGATGGATTCCCGCCTCTCGGCTCCCGACACTTCGCTCAACGCGCCGCTTGCCGACGATGCCGGTACGGCCGAGCGCATGGATTTCTTGATCTCGGACGATCCCTTGCCGGACGAAATCGTCGGCGACACGATCGACATCGAACGCCGCTCGGTCTGGCTCAAGGCAGCGCTCGGCGCGCTCAATGCCCGCGAACTCAGGATCATCGAGCAGCGCCGTCTGACCGACGAGGGCGCAACGCTCGAAGCGCTTGGCGAAACGCTCGGCATTTCCAAGGAACGCGTCCGCCAGATCGAAGCCGCGCGCCATGGAAAAGCTGAAGGTCGCGCTGGTCGAGCAAAACCCCGAATTCATGGCGACAGCCGCCTGAACCTCGCCGTCCTGGAATTCTATCTATCGGTGACGATCTTGACCTTGTCGCCGGTCGAAACGGCGGCGCCGGGCGACATCGCGTTGAGCACCCTGAACAGGTCGAGCTTGCGGTCGACGCCGACCATCTGCGCGGCGAGCGAGCCCATGGTCTGCCCCGGCTTGCACGGTGACGACGCGGATATGCAGCGGCTTCAGCGCCGCCTTCTCGGCCGCGCTGAGGAGCGGAAGCGCCGCTCACCGAGCGCGCCACCGCGATCGAGCGTCGTGCTGGCCGAGGGTGCCGCCGTCAGCAGCCGGTAGACCTGGCCGCCGGCGCGGATCACCGCGATGTCGAACTGCCAGCCGTCGGCGCCGGCATGCGCTGTCGCCGCCTCGTTGCCGTTGATGGTTTCCTGCTGCACGCTCGCATCGTCGAGGCCGGCGACCCAGCCGCTGCGGATATAGTCGGTCAGCGGGCGGTTCTTGTCGATCGAAACGCCGTCGAAGCGGATCGCCATGTCGCCCGGGCCGGTCGCCGTCACGGCGGCGGCCTGAATTGTCGATGACGAAGCCGGCCGGCACGGTGAACGAGACGCCGAGGCCCGGATGCAGGAAGGTGTGGCCGCGCACATAGCCTTCCTCCGGCGTGTCGCCGTAGAGCAGGCCGTCGATGCCGGCGAGGAAGGAATCGCGGTCGCGCGTGCCAACGCCCGGCGGGCCGAACTGGCGGGCATGCCGCTGCGCCAGTTCGATGCGCTGCGGCGTGTTGGGGTGCTGGCCAGGAAGTCGAGGCTGGCGTCGGTGGCGCCGCTGACCGAGCGGAAATCGGTATAGGCCGACATCGACTGCAGGAAGCGGCCGGCGGCGTAAGGGTCGAAACCCGCCTCGCCGATCGACTTGATGCCGATGGCGTCGGCCTCGAGCTCCTGGTTGCGCGAGAACTGCGCAAGCCTGAGCTTGCCGCGGATCAGCGCCGCCTTGGCGGTCGGGCTTTCGCCGAGCACATCGGTGACGACCTTGGTCGCCAGCACTTCCTCGGCTTCCTGCTGCTGCCGCTGCAGGCCGTGATTGGCGGTGACGTGGCCCATCTCGTGCGCGATGACGGCGGCAAGCTCGGCCGAATCATTGGCCAGCGCCAGCAGCCCGCGCGTGACGTAGAGATAGCCGCCAGGCAGCGCGAAGGCGTTGACGTTGGGCGAATTCAGGATGGTGATGCGATAGGTCTGGGTCGGATTGCCGGAACCGCGGTCAGATTGCCGACGACCTTGGCGACCATGCGCTCGAGCTTGGGATCGGAATATTCGCCGCCATAGGTGGCGAGGATGCGCGGATGCTGCGCCTTCGCCAGCTCGGCGAGCTTGTCGTTGCGCGACGACATTGTCGACGGTGACGGGCTTGTCGGAGGGCTGGAAAGCCGGATTCCTCGACATCCGGCGGCGTGAACACTGGCAGCTGGCCAGCGCACAGCGGCCAGCGCACGGCGCAGCGCAAGGCACATCGCCGCCAGCGGCGTCATCGACGAATCGGTCCTGTCGGCGGTCTGGCAGAACGGCAGTACACTTCCTTTCGGTTGCGGCAAATCGACGGCCTATGCCGGACCGATCTGGCCGGACCTAGCCACACTCCTCTGGTCAAGGCAAGCAAACGCCACATCGTCCAAACGCGGTTTGGCCGTAAATTATGTCCGCTTCCGGGCAATATCTCGTGATCGGTGTTGACCGGTCCCGAGCCGATATAGCGCCGGAACGCTTCCGGTCCAGCGCCATCGAAGAAATCCGCCGTCGTCCCGGCCGCGGCGACCGCGCCATCCTCCAGAAAAACCATGTCTCGGCCGATGCGGCGCGCATCTTCCGGCTGGTGGGTGACGAACAGCACCGTCATCGCCGCTCGGCATGGACGCCGGCCAAAAGGTCCAGCATGTCGTCGCGCAAGCGCCGGTCCGAGCGAGGCGAACGGTTCGTCGAGCAGAAGCACCGGCCGGTCGCGGACCAGCACGCGGGCAAGCGCGACGCGCTGGCGCTCGCCGCCGGAGAGTTCGCGTGGCAGGCGGTTTTCCTTGCCGGCAAGGCCGGTGCGCTCGAGCGCCCCGGCGATCGCCTCGCGGTCGGCGCCGGTCAGGCCGCAGCGACGGCGAGCGGCCGAGCCCGACATTGCGCTCCGACGTCGAGATGGGCAAACAGATTGTTCTCCTGGAACACCATCGACACCGGCCGGGCCGAAGGCGGCGGCGGCGCTGACACGTCGCCTCGCCGATCAGCACGCGGCCGGACTCCGGCGTCTCGAAGCCGGCGACGAGGTTGAGCAGCGTCGATTTTCCGGAGCCGCTCGGCCCCATGATGGCGGTGATCCTGGAAGCGGCGAACTGGACATCGAAGAGCAACGACGCCTCGCCGTAGCTGAACGAGACATTGTCCAGCCGCACCGCTGCCCCGTGTTTCATGTCGGCGCCATCATGGTCGTCATGCTCGCTCTCCCGCCCAGCCGGTCGGCGACAAGCACGAGCGCCAGGCAAACCAGGCCGAGCAGCAAGGCCAGGCCGGCGGCGTCGGCGGTGCGGTAGCTGCCCATGCGCGCCAGCAGCAGATAGGGCAAGGTCTGCACCGAATCGCTGCCGAACAGCGCGATGACGCCGAGGTCGCCGAGCGACAAGCGCCATGGCGAAGGCGAAGGCGGTGGCCAGCGGCCGCCGCAGCGCCGGCCAGTCGACCAGCATGAGCCGGTTCCAGCCGGCGATGCCAAGTTGCGCGCAAAGCCGGTCGTGGCGTTCGCTCGCCGCATCATAGGCGGGGCGCACGGCGCGGATGGCAAAGGGCATCGCCATGACCGCGTTGACGGCGACGACCATGACCGGCGCGACGGCAAAGACGTCGCTGATCGTGCGCAAGCAGCAGGAACCAGCCGGCGCCGATGACGATCGGCGGCACGACCAGCACAAAGCCGGCGCCGGTGTCGGTGGCATGTTCGAGCAGCGTCCGAGGGCCGGCGCCGCGCATCAGCGCGAGTGCTCGCCGCGCCATGATCAGCGACAGCGACAGCGCCACCGCAAGCAGCGCCGAGAGGAAGGCAAGGACGACGCTGGTCAGCGTCGCCTGTCGCACGGCAGCCTCGCCGGCGAGCCTGCCGAGATCGGCGCCAAGCCCGGCGACCACCGTCGCTGCCATCGGCCCGGCGACGAACAGCAGAGCCAGACCGATCAAGGCGGCGTTCAACGCCGTCTCGCTCCGGCCGGCGGAAAGATACCGTCGCGGCGCGACCGGCAGATTGGCATCGCCGCCGTATTGGCGCCGAGCCGCGTCAAGGCCAGCACCACGACGAAGGTCAGCGCGATCTGCAGCAAGTGTCAATGTTACGGCGCGCGCGGGATCGAAATCGAAGCGCAGCGCCTGGTAGATCGCGACCTCCAGCGTCGTGGCGGCCGGCCCGCCGCCCAAGCGTCAGCACGATGGTGAAGGAGGTGATGCAGAGCATGAAGACGAGCCCGGCGATGCCGGGCAGGGCCGCGCGCAGGGCCGGCCATTCGATCAGCCGAAAGGCGGGTCCGGCGCCCATGCCGAGCTGGCTCGCCAGCCGCCATTGGTCGGCCGGCACCGTCTCCAGCGCCTCGAGGAAAAGCCTTGTGGCCAGCGGCAGGTTGAAGAAGACATGGGCGACGAGGATGCCGGACAGGCCGTAGATGCCCGGCCAATTCCGCCGGCAGTGCCGAGAATGCCGGCGAAATAGCCGGCACGGCCGTAGAGCGCCAGGATGCCGAGCGCCGCGACGATGGCCGGCAGTGCCAGCGGCAGAGCGAAGAGCTGCAGGATCAGGCCGCGGCCGGAAAAGCGCGGATGCCGCGACAGGGCGCGCGCCACGAAGAGCGCCGGCACGACGGAAAGCAGCGTCGAGAGCGCCGCCTGCCACAGCGTGAAGCGAGCGACGCGCAGGAGATAGGGATCGAAGGCGGACGCGGCGCCGGAGAGGTCGCGTGCGCCTTCGAGGAGCAGCCCGGCAAACGCGCCGCCGATGAGCAGAGCAATCGCGGCAAGCGCGACGATGCCGGCTGTGACGCGCGGACATCGGTCGAGCGCGCCGATACCATCCCGACCCCTCACTTGCTCATCGCCGCCAGCCATTCATCCACCCAGGCCTTGCGGTTGGCCGCGACTTCATCCGGGCTGAACAGCAAGGTCTTGGCCGGCTTGACCAGTCTGTCGAAGGCCGGGTTGAGCGGCTTGTCGGTCTTGCCGGCCGGGAACATCCAGTTGGTTTCGGGAATGACATCCTGGAACGCCGGGCCGGTCATGAAGGCCATGAACTTTTCCGCCAGCGGGTTCTTGGCGCCGCTCGTGGTGATGCCGGCAACCTCGATCTGCAGGTAATGGCCTTCCTCGAAAGACGCCGCCTGGTAGCGCTCGGTGTTTTCGGCGACCATGTGGTAGGCCGGCGAGGTCGTGTAGGACAGCACCATCGGCGCTTCGCCCTTGGTGAACAGGCCGTAAGCTTCGCTCCAGCCCGGCGTCACTGTCAGCACGCGGTTCCTTGAGCTTGGCCCAGGCCTCCGGCGCCTTGTCGCCATAGACCGACTTGACCCAGAGCAGCAGGCCGAGGCCCGGCGTCGAGGTGCGCGGATCCTGGATGACGATCTTCTCGTTGCGGATCGCCCTCGACCAGTTCCTTCAGGCTCTTCGGCGGCGTCTTCAGCTTTTCGGTGTCGTAGACGACGGCGAAATAGCCATAGTCGAACGGCACGAAGGTGTCGTCGCTCCAGCCGCCCGGCACGTTGACAGTCGGACATCGACGCCATGCGGCGCGAACAGGCCGGTGGCCTTGGCTTCGGCCGTCAGGTTGGTGTCGAGGCCGAGCACGATGTCGGCCTTGGTCGAAGCCCCTTCAAGCTTGACGCGGTTGAGCAGCGCCACGCCGTCGGCGACCGAGACGAAGTCGAGCGTCGCAGCCGCATTCGGCCTCGAATGCCTTCTCCACCGCCGGGCCCGGCCCCCATTCGGCGGTGAAGCTCTCATAGGTATAGACGGTGAGCTTGTCCTGCGCTTGCGCGGATGCAGCGACAGCCAGGGCGATTGCTGAGATCAGTGCGATATAAAAGCGTGCGCATCGGCGCCTCCTTCGTTCGTGTTGAAAGGAATTGAGGCGTCGGGTTGTCCGAAGCGTCTAATCCCTCCGCCGGTACAAACCGGATCAGGTTCAGCGGGTTGGCTGGTTTGCCTCTCAGCCGGTCCGCGAAGATCGCGTCCGGCACCCCGTTAGAGCGTCTCGACACATAGGCCCGGCCGATGTGGCGTGCAAGCGGAACTTTGCGGGCATCCGGTGCATGTTGCCCAAAGACGCGACGCACGTGAGGCCCGGCCTTCCGTTTCACAGGCAGGCGCTGGTAAGGGCCACGAGACATGAGCACATTCACCATCCTGCTTGGCGGCGATCTCATCCGCACGCCACTGCTCGACCGCGCAGATCGACGGGCACGCGTGTCATCGCCGCCGACGCCGGCATCGGCCATGCCCGGATGCTGGGCGTGATGCCCGAACTCTGGGTCGGCGATTTCGATTCCGTGCCGGCGGACTTGCCGGACGATCTGGCCGCCGTGCCGCGCCAGACGTTTCCGCCGGACAAGGACAAGACCGACGGCGAACTGGCCGATCGCAGCCGCGCTCGAACGCGGCGCCACCAGCCTGGTTCTCGCCGGCGCCTTCGGCGGCAAGCGTGCCGACCACGCCTTCCTGCACCTGGCGCTCGCGGTGCGCGCTGGCCGAAGGCGGGATGCGGTGCTTCTGACCAGCGGCGCACAGGAAGGCATTCCGCTGCTGCCGGGCAATGCCGGTTTCGACTATGCCGACGGCACGCTGTTTTCGTGCTCGGCTTCTCCGACCTTTCCGGCTTGACGCGTCGCTGGCGCGCAAATGGCCGCTCGACCGTGTCGAGGTTGCCGTTCGGCTCGTCGCTGACCATTTCCAACGAGGTGCAAGGGCCGACCTCGACATCGCCTTGGGCCGCGGCCGTGCGCTGCTGCTTGCCCACCCCTACCCCTTGCCTGAAAGTTCTGACTACATGGCCCCGCCGCTTCTCAATCTCGACGGGATCATGCTGACCTTCGGCGGCACGCCGCTGCTTGACGGCGCCGAACTGTCGGTGCCTCGGCCGGCGACAAGATCGCGCTGGTCGGCCGCAACGGCTCCGGCAAGTCGACGCTGCTGAAGATCGCCGCCGGCCTGATCGAGCCGCAGGATGGCGAGGTGTTCCGCCAGCCCTCGGCGACCGTGCGCTATCTGCCGCAGATGCCCGACATGGACGGTTTCGCCACCGTGCGCGCCTATGTCGAGGCGGGGCTGGGGCCCGCCGACGATCCCTACCGCGCCACCTATCTGCTGGAACATCTCGGCCTGACCGGCGAGGAGAAGCCCGAACGATCTTTCCGGCGGCGAGGCGCGCCGCGCCGCCCTTGCCCGCGTCATGGCGCCGGAGCCCGACATCCTGCTGCTCGACGAGCCGACCAACCATCTCGACCTGTCGATGATCGAATGGCTGGAGGAGGAGCTCAGCCCGCACCTCGTCGGCGCTGGTCCTCATCTCGCACGACCGCCGCTTCCTCGAGCGGGTCTCGCGCGCCACCGTCTGGCTCGACCGCGGCCAGACCCGCCGGCTCGACAAGGGCTTTGGCGCATTTCGAGGAATGGCGCGACCAGGTGCTGGAAGAGGAAGAGCGCGAGCAGCACAAGCTCGGCCGCCAGATCGTGCGCGAGGAGCACTGGCTGCGCTACGGCGTGACGGCGCGGCGCAAGCGCAACATGCGCCGGCTCGGCGAGCTGCAGACCATGCGCCAGCGCTTTCGCGGCCATCGCGGCGCCGAGGGCACGGCGACCATGGCGGCCAGCGATGCCGCCGAATCCGGCAAGCTGGTGATCGAGGCCAAGAACATCGCCAAGAGCTATGGCGACCTCGCCGTCGTCAAGGGATTTCTCGACCCGCATCCAGCGCGGCGACCGCATCGGCCTCGTCGGCCCGAACGGCGCCGGCAAGACGACGCTTCTGAAGATGCTGACCGGCGAGCTGGCGCCCGACACCGGCACGGTCCGGCTCGGCACCAATCTCGAGATCGCCACGCTCGACCAGAAGCGCGAGGCCGTCGACCCGGACGAGACGCTGGCGCATTACCTGACCGACGGGCGCGGCGAGAACCTCGTCGTCAATGGCGAGCAGCGCCACGTCGTCTCCTACATGAAGGACTTCCTGTTCAAGCCGGAGCAGGCGCGCACGCCGGTGCGCGAGCTTTCCGGCGGCGAGCGGGCGCGGCTGATGCTGGCGCGCGTGCTGGCGCGGCCGGCGAACCTTCTGGTGCTCGACGAGCCGACCAACGATCTCGACATGGAGACGCTGGAACTGCTGCAGGAAATGGTCGCCGGTTTTGCCGGCACCGTCATCCTGGTCAGCCACGATCGCGATTTCCTCGACCGCACCGTGACCATCGAGATCGCGCCGGACGGCGGCGGCCGCTGGATCGAATATGCCGGCGGCTATTCCGACATGCTGGCGCAGCGCGGCGGCACCAGGCTCGACGACCGCAAGGCGCGCGCAGAAGGCGCGCGGCGAAGCGCCGGCGCGACAGGTACGGCAGAACCCGCGGCTCCGAAAGCTCCGGCCAAGAAACTCTCCTTCAAGCAGAAATTCGCGCTCGAAAACCTGCCGAAGAAGATCGAGGCGGTGGCGGCGTCGATCTCAGGGCTGGAGAACAACATCGCCGATCCGGCCTTCTACGAGCGCGACCCGGCCTCGTTTCAGCAAGACCATCGCCGCCCTCGACAAGGAGCGCGCCACGCTGGCCGCGCTCGAAGAGGAATGGCTGGAGCTGGAGATGCTGCGCGAGGAGATGGAAGGCTAGAGCTGGGCCTTCTCTGAACAGCAGCCCGTCACAGGCAGGCATCGCAGATCGCGGCGATGTGCCTTGCGTCCGTACCACAGCAGCCGCCGAGCACGCCGATGTGGCCGAAACGGTCGCGCATCGCGCGATAGCGCCGGCCGAGGTCGACCGGATCGCCCGGATCGAGCTCGGTCGCCGCGTCGAGCTCGGCATGGCTCCTGGCGGACGCGTTGGCGCGCACGCCGCGAATGCGGCCCACCCAGCCTCCGTCGCCGGCAAGAACGGCGTCGAAATGGCTGGGATGCGCACAGTTGATCATGAAATAGGCCGGCGCGCCGTCGGTTTCGTCATCAACGCTTTCGATGGCATCCTTCAGGCTCTCGCCGGAAGGCAGGCGCCCATCGGTCTCGACAGTGAAGGAAATCACCGACGGAAGGCCCGATGCCATTGCGGCGCAGGCTATCCCGGCCGCCTCGTGCGAATAGGTCATGGTGATGGCGCTGACCATATCGGCGCCGGCGTCGCGGAACGCCTTGATCTGGTCCATGTGATAGTTTTCAGCTTCGGCCGTCGTCATGACCGCATCGACCCGGTAGCCGTCGCCGCGCGGTCCGACCACTCCATTCACAAGGACGACCATTCCGCGCGCGGCGTAAGGCGCACCGAGCGCCCGTGCCCACGAGACAGCGTGCCGGTTGGCGGCCGACAGCGCCTTATCCGAGTAACCGAGCTTCCCGCCCCAGTCCGGATTGGCGCGCCATGTCGGCGTGTCAAGCACGAAGCCGACGCCGCGCTGTTCGGCGATATCCAGAAACTGGCGGAAATAGCGAGCGAGCCTCTCCTGGCCTTCTTCCTCGCGAAGCTGGGGAAAAGCGGCAAAGAACGGCAGATCGAGCCCATCCATGAAGACGAGCGACGTTTCGAGACCGCCATCGGTCAGGAGAACGGTTTCGCCCAGCTCACGAAGATCTATCTTCGCCTTGGTCATCGCCCGTGCCCGGTTTCGACCTGCCATTTGCGCGAGTATAGCATCTGAGGGCAATTTCGCCCATGTCCCTGGGAGGCTGGCTAGCGCGCGCCGCGATCGGACACCGCCATTGCCGCGGCGCGCAAATGCGCATAGATTATGCGCATGTTGCGGAGGTCACCATGCGCAAGCTAGCCTCGAACGCGATCCGCCAGCCGGCGAACCTGTCGATCGATTCCAATCTCATAAAGGAAGCCAAGGGGCTGGACGTCAATGTCTCGCGCGCCGCGGAAGCCGGCATCGCAGAGGCGGTGGCTGCCGAAAAGACTCGGCTGTGGAAGCTGGAGAATCGCGCCACGATGGAGGCGTGGAATGAATACGCCGAAAAGCAAGGAATACCGCTGGAAGAGTACCGGCAATTCTGATGGCCCGCTATGATGTCTTCGCGGGTCGCGTCGAAGGCAGCTATTTGCTGAACGTGCAATCCGATCTGCTCGACCACCTCAAGACACGAGTGGTGATCCCGCTTCTCCCTATCCAGGCCGCGCCGCCGGCGATCCGAAAACTGCATCCCATCGTCGAGATCAATGGCCGAAAGCTGCTTGTGGCCACCCATCTGATCGCCACGGTTCCGACCAGCGAACTGGGTGAAATCAGGTTGAACATCACCAAGCATCACGACGACATCGTCGGCGCGCTCGACATGTTGTTCCAGGGTTTCTGAATTGTCGGGCCGAGCCTTGCTTAGCCCGACGTCTTGGCCTGCCAGGCCTTCAGCGCCTCGTCGAACACCTTCTCGCCGGGGATGCCCTTCTCCATGGTGAGCAGCGCCCGCCGTCCGGTCTTGTAGACGACCGGCACGTCGATCCAGTCCTGGCCGCGGAGCAGGGTCAGGTTGGCGTCCTCGTCCGCCTTGGTGTCGTTGAGCGCGACAAGGAAGAAGCCGTCGGCGATCTTGGCCGGAATGCCGATCAGCGGGCTGCCGGCATCCTGCTCCGAGCTCTTCATGGCGATGCGCAGGATGTTGTCGACGCCGCCGCCGTCAAAGCCTTCCGGCGTCAGGAAGATCATCTCGATGATGTGGCTGGCCGGCAGCGTCTGGTCGGTGTTGCGCCTGATCGTCATGCGCAGCTGGATATCCTTGCCCGGAATGGTCGCTTCGGCCCGGATCGCCGGCTCGGGCGGCAGGTCGCCGCCGGGTGATTCCTGCACCAGCGACCAGACGATGTTGCCAGGTTCGGCCGAGCCTTGCGCGGTGCTGGTACGTTCCTCGTAGAAGATCGCTTTCTGGCCGACCGGCAGCGCGGTCTCGGCAGGTGCGGCCGCCGGTGCGGCAGGCGCGGCCGGCGTGGTGCCTGCTGCCGGCGCAGGCGGAGCGGCGGCAGTCGCGTCAGCTGGTGCGGCGGGCGGCGCGGCACTGTCGGCTGGCGGCGTTGTTGCGGGCGCGGGCACTGCGGGAGCGCTTGCGGCTGCGGCCGGTTGACCGGCCGGCGCTGGCGTCGGAGCGGCCGAAGATGGCGCGGTCGCTGGCGGCGTCGCGGGTGGCGGCGTGGTCAGTGCGGCGACGGATTCGCCTTCACCAATGCCGCTTTGCCCGGCGGCCGGACCGGGATCGGTCTCCTTGCCCTCGGGCGTCAGGCGCTGGGTGAACTTGGTTGTCTCGCCGGTGTCGGTGGCGCCCGCCGCTGGCGGTGCCGCCGCGGCATCGGCGGCCGGCTTGGCCGGAGCCGCCGGTTTCACCAGCGGCTCGGTGGTGACGGTCTTCGACCCGCCAGAGCCGAACATCGAGCCGAAGGCGTCCTTGTTCAGCCAGATGCCGTAGCCGCCGCCGGCAACCACCAGCAGCAAGGCGGCGGTCGCGATCAGCCCGCCATAGCTGCGTTTGCGCACGGCGGGGCGCAAGCGCTGGAAGGTATCCTCCGCCGCCGGTTGCTCGTCATTGGCAAAGACATCGTCCTGGTCGTTCGGCGCCTGCGCGTCCATCCCCGGAAGGCGGGTATCGGCAGCGTCGAATGGCGGCGTCTGCGGCTTCTTCTGCCAGCTCGGCTCTGCCTTGGCGGCGGGCGGCGGGGGCCTGACGGTCTCCGACTTGGCAGGTTCCGGCTTGGCCATAGGCGGCGGCGGCCAGGTCGGTTCCGTCTTTGCCGGTTGCCGTGTGTGGCTCGGCTGGTTCTTGTTGCGGTCTATGGACGAGAAGATGTGCTCCAGCTCCGCCAGTGGGTCGGCGGCAGGCACACTCTTGGCGTACGTCCGCTCGACGCTGGAAATGGCATCTTCAAGCGTGCGCTTCTGCTGGTCGGCGACCGACGGGGCCAAAGGCGGAACGTGATCCGCAAGCTTCTTCGCGATCGTAGCCCGCGCCTTGTCGTAGACCCTCGCCCGAATCTCCGGCGTGTTCTCACCGAGACCGTCGATCGTCTTTTTCAGAACAGCAACGAAATCTGCCATGCGTCAGTCGACCTGTATTTTGTTCACGGACCGGCCCCGCAAATCAGCCGCAATGCCCGGAAAGGCTCAGAAACTAGTCTTGAAACGGATCGGTCACAAGTATCGTATCGTCCCGTTCCGGGCTGGTGGAAAGGAGTGCAACCGGCGCGCCGATCAGCTCCTCGATGTAGCGGACATACTTGACCGCCTGGGCAGGCAGATCGTTCCAGCTGCGCGCACCGGCAGTGGTGCCTTTCCAGCCCTCCAGCGTCTCGTAGACCGGTTCGACCCGGGCCTGCGCGCCCTGGCTGGCGGGCAGATAGTCGATCATCTCGCCGTCGAGCCGGTAGCCGATGCAGACCTTGATCTCGTCCAGCCCGTCGAGCACGTCGAGCTTGGTCAGCGCGATGCCCTTGATGCCGTTGACGGCGACCGCCTGGCGGACCAGCACGGCGTCGAACCAGCCGCAGCGGCGCTTGCGGCCGGTGACGGTGCCGAACTCATGGCCGCGCTTGCCGAGAAATTCGCCGATCTCGTTCTTCTGTTCGGTCGGGAACGGACCTTCGCCGACACGCGTCGTATAGGCCTTGGTGATGCCGAGCACATAGCCGATGGCGCCGGGGCCGACGCCGGAGCCGGTCGCCGCCTGGCCGGCCACGGTATTGGACGAGGTGACGAAGGGATAGGTGCCGTGGTCGATGTCGAGCAGCGTGCCTTGCGCGCCCTCGAACAGGATGCGTTCGCCGGCGCGGCGCCGGTCGTCGAGAAGCTTCCAGACCGGGTCCATATAGGGCAGGATTTCGTCGGCGACCGAAGTCAGCTCGCCCATGATCGCGTCATGCGTGACCTCGGCATGGCCGAGCCCGCGCCGCAGCGCATTGTGGTGCGTCAGCAGCCGGTCGATTTTCAGCGGAAGCGTTTCCAAATCCGCCAGGTCCATCACCCGGACCGCGCGCCGGCCCGACCTTGTCCTCGTAGGCGGGGCCGATGCCGCGGCCGGTCGTGCCGATCTTCGTGCCCGGAATTGGAGGCGGCGTCCTCGCGGAATCCGTCGAGCTCGCGGTGCAGCGACAGGATAAGCGCGGCGTTTTCGGCGATTTTCAGGCGATCCGGCGTCACCTCGACGCCTTGCGCCTTCAGTTTCGCCGATCTCGGCGATGAACGCGTGCGGGTCGAGCACCACGCCATTGCCGATGACCGAGAGCTTGCCTGGCCGCACGACGCCGGACGGCAGCAGCGACAGCTTGTAGGCCTTGCCGTCGACGACCAGCGTGTGGCCGGCATTGTGGCCGCCCTGGAAGCGCACGACGACGTCGGCGCGCTCCGACAGCCAGTCGACGATCTTGCCTTTGCCTTCGTCGCCCCACTGCGAGCCGACGACCACCACATTGGCCATGTTTCTTTTCCCTTGAGATGCCGACCGGCGGCTTTGAAACGACAGGCCTCTATAGCGTCAAGAGCAGGCTGATGCGACCATTCTTTGCCGCCGGAAACGGCCTGAGGCACAACAATTTTCGCCTTCCGCATCATTTACTTGGGCGAGCCGCCGCAAAAACAGAAAGGCGCGGACGGAGCCGCGCCTTCGATAAAGCTTTCCTGGAATCGGGTCAGGCGCTGCCGACGTCGAAGTGCAGCGGCTTGGCCGAGTCGATCGACTTGTGCGCCCGCAGCTGATCGAGCACCCTTTCCGGGAACGGCGCATCGAGCTCGAGCAGCGCGATGGCATCGCCGCCGGGCCGGTTACGGCCGAGCTGGAAGTTCGCGATGTTGACGCCGTTCTCGCCGCACACCGTGCCGAGCCGGCCGATGAAGCCCGGCGTGTCGGCATTGGTCATGTAGAGCATGTGCGGGCCGAGCTCGGCCTCCATATTGATGCCCTTGATCTGGATGATGCGCGGCTTGCCGTCGGAGAAGCAGGTGCCCGCGATCGAGCGCGTCCGGTGCTCGGTCTTGACCGTCAGCTTGATGTAGCCGTCGAACACGCCCGACTTGTCGCGCTTGACCTCGGCGACGATGATACCGCGCTCCTTCACCATGATCGGCGCCGACACCATGTTGACGTCGGAGACCTGCGGCCGCATCAGGCCGGCAAGGGCGGCACTGATCAGCGCGCGCGTGTTCATCGTCGCGGTCGAGCCGTCGAACAGGATCTCGACCTCCTTGATCGGCTCCTCGGTGACCTGGCCGGCAAAGGCGCCGAGCTCTTCGGCGAGCTTGACGAAAGGCGTCAGCCGCGGCGCTTCCTCGGCGGAGATCGACGGCATGTTGATGGCGTTGGAAACGGCGCCCTTGATCAGATAGTCGGCCATCTGCTCGGCGACCTGCAGCGCAACGTTCTCCTGCGCCTCGGTGGTCGAGGCGCCGAGATGCGGCGTCGCCACGACATTGTCCATGCCGAACAGCTCGTTCCTCTCCGCCGGTTCGACCTCGAACACGTCGATGCCGGCGCCCGCCACTTTGCCGCTCTTCAGCGCCGCCACCAGATCGGCCTCGACGATCAGGCCGCCGCGCGCGCAATTGATGATGCGCACGCCGTCCTTCATCTTGGCGATCGCCGCCGCGTCGATGATGTTGCGCGTCTTGTCGGTCAGCGGCGTGTGCAGCGTGATGAAATCGGCGCGGGCGAACAGCTCGTCGAGTTCGACCTTCTCGACGCCAAGTTCTTCCGCACGGCTGTCCGACAGGAACGGGTCGAAGGCGATGACATGCATCTTCAGCCCGACGCCACGCGTGGCGACGATGGAGCCGATATTGCCGCAGCCGATGACGCCCAGCGTCTTGCCGGTGATCTCGATGCCCATGAAACGGTTCTTCTCCCATTTGCCGGCATGCGTAGAGGCATTGGCCTCCGGTATCTGGCGCGCCAGCGCAAAGATCATGGCAACCGCATGCTCGGCCGTGGTGATCGAATTGCCGAAGGGCGTGTTCATCACGATGATGCCCTTGCGGCTCGCCGCCGGGATGTCGACATTGTCGACGCCGATGCCGGCGCGGCCGACGACCTTCAAATTGGTGGCGGCGTTGATCAGCTTCTCGGTGACCTTGGTCGCCGAACGGATGGCGAGGCCGTCATACTGGCCGATCACCTCGGCGAGCTTTTCCTTGTCCTTGCCGAGATCCGGCAGATAGTCGACCTCGACTCCTCGGTCTTTGAAGATCTGCACGGCCGTGGTGGAAAGTTTGTCTGAGACGAGAACGCGGGGCGCCATGGCGGCCTCCTTGAAAATGGGATTGATCCGTACGGGAATCGGCGGCCCGAAGGCCGCCGCGCAATGAACTCAGGCAGCCGCTTTCAGCGACGCCTTTTGCATGGCAAAGGCCCAGTCGAGCCAGGGCAGCAGTGCCTCGAGATCGGAGGTCTCGACCGTCGCGCCGCACCAGATGCGCAGACCGGGCGGTGCGTCGCGATAGGCGCCGATGTCATAGGCGACACCTTCCTTGTCGAGCATCGACACCGATCCCTTGGCGAAAGCCGCCTGGCCGTCCGCGTCGAGCGCCGCGACATCCGCATCGGTGAAGGAGAGGCAGACGGAGGTGTTCGACCGCGTCGCCGGCTCCACGGCCAGGTGTCCGAGCCAGGAGGACTTGGCGACGAAGCGATCGAGCACCGCGGCGTTGGCGTCGGCGCGGGCGATCAGCGCCTCGAGGCCGCCGATCGACTTCGCCCAGCTGCAGCGCGTCGAGATAATCCTCGACGCACAGCATCGACGGCGTGTTGATGGTCTCGCCCTTGAAGATGCCTTCGATCAGCTTGCCGCCCGACGTCAGGCGGAAGATTTTCGGCAGCGGCCATGAAGGCTTGTAGGTTTCCAGCCGCTCGACGGCGCGCGGGCGAAGGATCAGCATGCCATGCGCGCCCTCGCCGCCCAGCACCTTCTGCCAGGAGAAGGTGACGACATCGAGCTTTTCGAAATCGAGCCTTTGCGCGAAGGCCGCCGAGGTCGCGTCGCAGATGGTCAGGCCCTTGCGAGCGGCCGGGATGAAATCGCCGTTCGGCACCCGCACGCCCGAGGTCGTGCCGTTCCAGGTGAAGACCACGTCGCGGTCGAAGTCGATCCTGGCCAGATCGGGCAGCTCGCCGTAGCCGGCTTCGATCCTGCGTACGTCCGCGAGCTTCAGCTGCTTGACCACGTCGGTGACCCAGCCGGAGCCGAAACTCTCCCAGGCGACCATGTCGACGCCGCGCTCGCCGAGCAGCGACCACAGCGCCATCTCGACTGCGCCGGTGTCCGACGCCGGCACGATGCCGATGCGGTAATCCGCTGGTACCTGGAGGATCTCGCGCGTCAGCTCGATCGCCTGTTCGAGCTTGGTCTTGCCGATCTTGGCGCGATGCGAACGTCCGAGTGCGGCATTCTTAAGGGCCTCGACCGACCAGCCGGGGCGCTTTGCGCAGGGACCTGAGGAGAAATTGGGGTTTGCCGGACGGAGTCCGGGCTTCGTATGTGTCGTCATCGTGGTCTATCCTTCCAGATAGTGGCCCCTCGTTGGGGAGGGGTGGCCCACGGACGGCGATATGCGTTCAGGCTTCCGGCGTCAAGAGGAAAGTTTTTGTCGCTGGCAGGATACTGGCCGGTGCGATGAGAGAAAGCCAAGGCTGCAAATGCAAAACGGCGGACCGAAGATCCGCCGTCCCGTTGTCGGCCTGGCAATCCTACCAGAGATCGTAGCGCAACCCGACCTTGACGCTCTGATAGTCGACGCCCTTGTGGATGTTGAAGGCGCCGCCGTCATAGGCGACATATTCGGCGTCGGGGATCGCGAAATATTCGTATCCCAGGTCGACGGAAACATTCTTGGTGACTTGGTAGGACACGCCGGCAGCGAGCGCATAAGCGAGATCGTAGCTGCCTTTCGAGGCAACCGCGCCGGCGTAGCCCGCGGGATCATCGCAGTTGAATTGATCGACGGTCTGGAAGCCGCCGGCGGTGTTGGTGGTGGTCGTTTCGGCGCAGTCGCGCTGGCCGATCGCCCTGTTGTATTTGCTGTAGACGACCCCAAGGCCGCCACCGATATACGGCGTCAACCCGACATAGGTGCCGAGATCGATATAGCCGTTCGCCATCAGGCTGTAGGCCTTGTTGTTGGCGATGTTCGAGCCATTGCAAGGGGCCGAAGCCGGGGCGTTGGTTTGGCTGACAAGGGTTCCGGTGGCGACATTCGTCACCGTTGTCGTGATCGAGCCGTCGCAAGTGGTGATGAAATTGTCACCGAACCTGTTGGTGGGCAGGATGCCGAAGTTCAGCTCGGCGCGCAGATAGTCATTGAAATGGTAGCCCATGCCGACGCTGCCATCGAACAGGCTGCTCTTGGAGGTGAATCCGGCAGGGGTCTCTTCGTGGTCGAACGGATGGCTGAAGGCGTAGCCGATATCGCCGCGCAGATACCATCCCGAACCGACCTCGACCGGCACATAGTCGGGCGCCTGGTCGACATAGATGGGTGGATCGTAGTCGGCCGACGACGCCTGCGTCACCGGCATCAGCATGATTGCCGCAAGCGCCAGCGCTATACGCGATTTGAGTACCATGGTCCCCGGGCTCCCGAACTTGGCGCGCATTGCAATGGCACGCGCCGTTTCAGGGAGCATTGTTAACCATAGTGGTTAAGTGCCGGTTAAGGATAACAGAGCGTTAGCGAATTGATTTCGGCAGGGTTTTGACTGGAGCATTTACCCCACTGAAGGTCGGCGGCAGAAAGCGATCCGGTTTTGCTTCGCTGATCTTGGTTCGGAAAAGGTCGGACACGGACTGAAGCGGCACAAACGAAAACCGCCCGGCAAGGCCGGGCGGTTGGCGAAGGTCTGAAATCGAACCGATTACTTGGTGTAGACCGGCTCCGGCTCCGGCACATAGGGCTCCGGCGGAGGAGCGCAGTCGGACCGGCCGAACTGGTAGCGCAGACCGCCGCGCACTTCGTGCACGTTGATGCCGTCGATCGTAGCCCGGGCCGACATTGCTGTCCGAAGCGTATTCGAACATCTTGCCGCCATTGATGTGGCTGTAGCGATAGCCGACATCGAGCTTGACCTGGTCGGTCAGGCAGTAGGAGGCGCCGGCCATGAGGGCGTAGGCAAAGCGCCAGCCCTTGCCGCCCGTGTGTTCGAAAGCACCATCGAGAGTCGGTGTTGTGCAGCGTGTCCCACTTGACCCAGGCGCCGCCGATACCGGCGCCGACATAGGGCGTCACACCGTGCCAGGTGCCGATGTCGACATAGGCGTTGGCCAGCAGCAGCATCGCCGAATAGGACGAAGTGTCGGTCGAAGTACAGGCCACCGTGCCGCCGGTGCAGAAGCCGTTGGTCGATCCGCGGAAATCAGACTTGCCCATCCAGTCGAAGGTCAGGTCTGTGCGGAAGTACCGATTGACCTGATAGCCGACACCGGCGCCGGCCGAGAAGGCGCCTTTCAGCGAACCGCTGGCGAAAGACCCAGGATTCTGGGGCGCTGTTCCACTGTATGTGGTGTAGTCGCCACCGCCGAACTCCGACCAATGGTAGTCGATGTCGCCGCGAATGTACCAGCCGCCAAAATCGGCCGGTTCTTGATAGGCCACCGGCGGCGGCGCCTGCTCGACCACGGGCGGTTCCACGAAATCGGCGGCGAAGACCGGTCCGGCCACGCCCGCCAACAGCGCGGCGAACAGTGCCATTCTTGCTGTACTGAACATGCTTGTCACCCCTAAGAAGCCTCGGAACGACGTATCCGCCCGAATGTGATTGACCTCGGCGTGGATAATGAATTGCAAAGGTTAAAAGGCGTTTAACCGTATCGATTAACCACGAATTTATAGAATTTTAGAAGTACAGCATGTTCCTCCGGCAGCAGGCTGCTGCGGGAAGCACAAAAAGGCCCGCCTGTAGGCGAGCCTTTGCAACTCTGGAACAAACGGCTTTTTGCGCCGCCGCGGCCTCTCGGCCGCGCCGGGGTCAGGCGGCGCTGCGGGTCTCGGAAATGATGCCGACGATGTCGTTGACGACCGCCTCGACCAGTTGCGGATCGTCGCCCTCGGCCATGACGCGGATCAGCGGCTCGGTGCCGGAAGGACGGATGACCAGCCGCCCGGCCTTGCCGAGGCGGTGACGGGCATCCTCGATCGCCGCCTTGACCGGCGCCTCCTCGAGCGGCTTGCCGCCGGCAATACGCACATTCTTCAAAAGCTGCGGCACCGGCTCGAACTTCTTCGACAGTTCGCTGACCGGCCGGTTCTGCCGCTTGATGCAGGCCAGCACCTGCAGCGCCGAGACCAGGCCGTCGCCCGTGGTCGAAAAGTCGGAGAGCACGATGTGGCCCGATTGCTCGCCGCCGACATTCAACCCATGCGCGCGCATATGCTCGACGACATAGCGGTCGCCCACCTTGGTGCGGTGCAGCTGCAGCTTCATGTCGCCGAGGAAGCGTTCGAGGCCGAGATTGGACATCACCGTCGAAACCACGCCGCCGCCGGCCAGTCGTCCGCTCTGGTGCCATGACTCGGCGATCAGCGCCATGATCTGGTCGCCGTCGACGATCGTGCCGTTCTCGTCGACGATGACGACGCGGTCGGCGTCGCCGTCGAGCGCGATGCCGATATCGGCGCGCACCTCATGCACCTTCTTCTGCAGTCCGGCCGGATGGGTCGAGCCGCATTCCTTGTTGATGTTGAAGCCGTTGGGCTCGACATTGATGGCCACCACCTCGGCGCCGAGTTCCCACAATGCCTCGGGCGCCACCTTGTAGGCGGCGCCGTTGGCGCAATCGACGACGATCCTGAGACCCGACAGCGACATCGAGCGCGGCAAGGTGCGCTTGGCGAACTCGATATAGCGGTCATGCACGCCGTCGACGCGCTTGGCGCGGCCAAGCCCGTCGGAATCGGCAAGCGCCAGTTCGATATCCTTGTCGAGCATCCCCTCGATGCGCTCCTCGATCTCGTCGGAGAGCTTGTAGCCGTCGGGGCCGAACAGCTTGATGCCGTTGTCGTAATAGGGGTTGTGCGAGGCCGAGATCATCACGCCGATATCGGCGCGCAGCGAACGCACCAGCATGGCAACCGCAGGCGTCGGAATGGGACCGAGCAGGAACACGTCCATGCCGGCGGCGCACAGGCCCGACACCATCGCGTTCTCAATCATGTAGCCGGAAAGCCTGGTGTCCTTGCCGAGCACGACGCGGTGCCGATGGCTGCCGCGCTGGAACGACAGGCCTGCGGCCATGCCGACCCGCATGGCGATCTCCGCCGTCATCGGAAATTTGTTGGCGCGTCCGCGAATACCGTCGGTGCCGAAATACTGCCCTGCCATACCTGCCTTGGTCCCCGTCGATTTTTCAGCCGTTCGTATTGCCACAATTGGGCTGCGTCCGAACATCACATTGTGTGATTATGTATTACAATTCCTTAGAAAATCATTGTTGCGGCTAGTTCAAGCGATTCGACAGTCTACCACGATGACACTGTCTCGCCACAATAGACCAGTCGCGGCGGGCAGAACGGCGCAGATTCGCCGGGCAACTCTTGGTCCGGCGGCCTTGATCCGCAACGTTTTCATCACCTTGTCGGCAGAACGCAGTTTCCGGCGACGTCCGCGCCAGTTAGCATCTGGCGCAACCAGCCGTTGAGAGCTATTGATTCCGCAAAGGGACAAACTTGGGCGGCAGCAACGGAGAAACGCCATGCTCATCCACAGACTTGCAACACTGACGGGCCTTGCCGTCGCAACCCTGTTCCTGGCGGCGCCGGCCAACGCGCTGACCATGGCAGAGTGTAGCACCAAGTATAACGCAGCCAAGGATGCGGGAACACTTGGCGGACAGACCTGGAACCAGTTCCGCAAGGCCGAGTGCGGCACCGACGCGGCAGCGACGACCGACACCAAGCCGGCCAAGAAGACCACCAAGACCGACACCAAGGCGGCGGCTGCCAGTGACGACGATGCGGCCAAGGGCCTGACCGCGAAGGAATGCAGCACCAAATATCAGGCCGCCAAGGCCGCCGGCACGCTGAACGGCATGAAGTGGAACGACTTCCGCAAGACCGAATGCGCCGCCGGCGCGACGGCCGCAGCCGAACCCGCCAAGGCGACGACCAAGGCCGCCGCAGCCAGCGACGACGATGCCGCCAAGGGTCTGACCGCGAAGGAATGCAGCACCAAGTATCAGGCCGCCAAGGCCGCCGGCACGCTCAATGGCATGAAGTGGAACGACTTCCGCAAGACCGAATGCGCCGCCGGCGCAACGGCCGCAGCCGAACCCGCCAAGGCGACGACCAAGGCCGCCGCGGCCAGCGACGACGATGCGGCCAAGGGCCTGACGGCGAAGGAATGCAGCACCAAGTATCAGGCCGCCAAGGCCGCCGGCACGCTGAATGGCATGAAGTGGAACGACTTCCGCAAGACCGAATGCGCCGCCGGCGCCACGGCCGCAGCCGAGCCCGCCAAGGCGACGACCAAGGCCGCCGCCGAAGACGGCAAGGGCCTGAGCATGGCCGATTGCAGCGCCAAGTATCAGGCGGCCAAGGCAAGCAACTCGCTGGGCGGCAAGAAGTGGAACGACTTCCGCAAGAGCGAGTGCGGTGCTTCCGCCTCCGACGACGACACCGTGCCGGCCGCCGACGAGGCGACCTACACAAGCGACCCCGAGAAGCCGACGGTTGCAGCGCCCGGGGGTGTAAAATTCCCGACGGCGATCTCGAAGAAGTTTGCCAGCGAGACGCCCGCCAAGGGTCGCATGCACACCTGCCTCGAACTGTACTATGCCAACAAGGACGCCAACACGTTGGGCGGCCTGAAGTGGATCCAGAAGGGCGGCGGCTTCTACAGCCTCTGCAACGCCAAGCTGAAGAGCTGATTTTCGAAACGTCGAGCCTGATCAAGAACCCCGCGGACCTTCCAGGCCGCGGGGTTTCTGTTTGTGCAACAGTTCCTCTGAACAAAGGATCTGACTGCCTTTTTGATTAAGCTAATGGAGGCTGTGGATGATCACTGCCACCAGCTTCCAGCATCTATGAGATTTGGCCGCGTGCCACTACGCCTTCGTCATCCTCGGGCTTGACCCGAGGATCCATGCCGTGACGCCTATCGAGGAATGTGGCGGGAACAGAACTTTGAACCGCTGCAACGCTTCGATGTCACGGCATGGATCCTGGGGTCTGCACCGCGTCGCTTCGCTTCTTGCTCCGCCCCAGTATGACGAAGCCGCATAAGTTTCGGCCAATCCTCCAACGTTTGCGATGCCCTCCCTGAGAGGAACGATTGACGGTCGTCCTGATCGGCAACCAGTCCTCGCAAAACAAAAACGCCGCGGACCAAGCCGCGGCGTTTTCGAAATCAGTCTCCTACCGAACCTCAGCTCGACGGCTGAGGCTCCATGCCGCCTTCGGGCTCGGGGCCCTTCTTGCGGCGGCCGCCGGTGCCGGCTTTCGGCACGGCCGAGCCACGGCTCGGCGGCGTGTCGTCGCCGAGGTCGCGGGCCGGCTTGTGGCCGGCGATCAGCTGCTTGATCTCCTCGCCGGATGAGCGTCTCGTATTCGAGCAGCCCTTGCGCCAGCGCGATCCATTCCTTCTTCTTCTTGGTCAGCACGGCCCTCGCCGTCGAATAGGCCTCGTCGATCAGCCGGCGCACTTCGGCGTCGATGATCTGCGCCGTCTCTTCGGAGATGTTCTGCGTGCGTGCCACCGAATGGCCGAGGAAGACCTCTTCCTGGTTGTCGCCATAGGCGACATGGCCGAGCTTGTCGGAGAAGCCCCAGCGCGTGACCATGGCGCGCGCCAGCTTGGTCGCCTGCTCGATATCCGAGGAGGCGCCCGAGGTGATGTTCTCCTTGCCGAACTTGAACTCCTCGGCGACGCGGCCGCCCATCATGATGGCAAGCCGCGAGACCATGTATTTGTAGCTCATCGAATAGCGGTCGCCTTCCGGCAGCTGCATGACCATGCCGAGCGCACGGCCGCGCGGGATGATCGTCGCCTTGTGCAGCGGATCGGCCGACGGCACGTTGAGCGCCAGGATGGCGTGGCCGGCTTCGTGATAGGCGGTCAGCTCCTTCTCGGCCTGCGTCATCGCCGACGAGCGGCGCTCGGCGCCCATCATGATCTTGTCCTTGGCGTCCTCGAACTCGGCCATGGTGACGAGGCGCTTGTTGCGCCGCGCCGCCATCAAGCGCGGACTCGTTGACGAGGTTCATCAGGTCGGCGCCGGAAAAGCCCGGCGTGCCGCGCGCGATCACCTTGAGATCGACGTTCGGCGCCAGCGGCACGTTGCGCACATGCACCTTGAGGATCTTCTCGCGGCCGACGATGTCGGGGTTCGGCACCACCACCTGGCGGTCGAAACGGCCCGGACGCAGCAGCGCCGGATCGAGCACGTCGGGGCGGTTGGTCGCAGCGATCAGGATGATGCTTTCGTTGGACTCGAAGCCGTCCATCTCGACAAGCAGCTGGTTCAGCGTCTGCTCGCGCTCGTCATTGCCGCCGCCGAGGCCGGCGCCGCGATGGCGGCCGACGGCGTCGATTTCGTCGATGAAGATGATGCAGGGCGCATTCTTCTTGGCCTGGTCGAACATGTCGCGGACACGGGCTCGCGCCGACGCCGACGAACATCTCGACGAAGTCCGAACCGGAAATGGTGAAGAACGGCACATTGGCTTCACCGGCGACCGAGCGGGCGAGCAGCGTCTTGCCGGTTCCGGGAGGGCCGACGAGAAGCACGCCGCGCGGGATCTTGCCGCCGAGGCGCTGGAACTTCTGCGGATCGCGCAGGAATTCGACGATCTCTTCCAGGTCTTCCTTGGCTTCGTCGACGCCGGCGACGTCCTGGAAGGTGACGCGGCCATGCGCTTCGGTCAGAAGCTTGGCCTTCGACTTGCCGAAGCCCATGGCGCGGCCGGAGCCGGACTGCATCTGGCGCATGAAGAATATCCAGACGCCGAGGATCAGGATCATCGGCAGCCAGGAGATCAGATAGCCGAACAGCGAGTTGGAGCCGTCGGATTCAGGCCGGGCATTGATGGTGACGTTCTTGTCCTGCAGCCGTGTGACCAGCGAGGGGTCGCCGGGCGAATAAGTCTGGAAGCCGGTCGAGCTGTCGGT
This sequence comes from uncultured Alphaproteobacteria bacterium, assembly GCA_963788955.1. GTDB lineage: Bacteria > Pseudomonadota > Alphaproteobacteria > Rhizobiales > Rhizobiaceae > Mesorhizobium. The sequence goes on from CAWBIN010000003.1 coordinate 43,891, forward strand.
GTAGGTGCCGGAAATGCGGGCGCCGGCGATCGTCACCGTCTTGACCCGGCCCGCCGCGACGTCCTGCAGGAACTGCGAATAAGGCACATCGCTCGAGGCTCCCCGCGTCTGCGGCGTCTGGAACAGATTGAACAGGGCGATGAGCAGGACCGCTATGATCGCCCAGAGCGCGAGGTTGCGATAATTCGGATTCATCAATTGTCCCGTTAGCGCCCGCACGCGGACACACATCATGAGAGGAAGCTTGAGCCTAACATAGGGAGAGCGCCTCCCCTTGCCAAGCATAACAGCACGTCTGGGTTAAGCTTTCGCCCATCATCGCCCGGCACTGTGGCCGCTGGAAAGGCAGGGCTGGGACCGGCGGCGCGCCGATCAGCCCGGCAACGGCTGCGGCGGGCGCCAGATCGAAGGACGGCAGGAAGCGGGCAAAGGGCGCGACGACGGGGACACAGCGACGGTCGTCGGCACGCCGCTCTCGCCCGCAAGACCAAGGCATTCGGCCGCCACGCCACAGCGCCGGCTCGGCGGCTCGAGCAGCGCGCGACAAGGCTCGGCGGTGTGCCGTTTTCGGCAGTATCCCGCTTTGCGGCCGCGGCCTGTCCGAGCGGCGCGATCAACAATGCGCCTGAGCTGTCGTCCAATGTGATACGCCGACGGCCGTCCCAAAAGACCTCGCCGCCGGCCGGTGCCGCCAAGGGCAGGCCGCGCGCTTCACGGCGCAGGAAGATGCCGGCGCGCCGCGCGTCGACGACCGTCCGCGACAATGTGGCGCAAAGCGGTCCGGCCCGCAGCCGGGAGAACAGCGCCTCGCTGCGCGCCTCGTCGGGCAGGAAGGACACGCCGCCGACCGCCGCCAGCAGGATGCGCATGCGCGTAGACGGCGGCCGGGGCATCGTCCGATGCCGCGAAGGCAGGGTCGAGACGGATGAGCCCGGTCGTCAGCATGGCGGCAAAGTCCCGGATCAGCATGGCTGCGCGTCGCCCGAGTTCTTCGCGCTCGGTGGCGACCCGCTTGGCTAGGCCGATCGCCTCGGCAAATCGCTGGCCATCGTCCTCGCCAAGCACTGCCCGGACGCGCGGCCGTTCGAAATGCGCGTCGGCATTGGTCGGGTCTTCGGCCCAGCCGACATTCTCGCGCCGCAGGAATTCGCGCAATGCCGCGCGCCGCGCGCCGAGCAGCGGCCGCGACGATCCAGGTCTGCCAATCGTAGAGCGTGGCCGGCGCCATGCCGGCAAGGCCGCGGCCTGCCATTTCGGCAAGCCCTCGGCCCTCATCCCGCGCGTGCCGCATCAGCACGGTCTCGGCCTGATCGTCGGCGGTGTGGCCGGTCAGGATCAGGTCGATGCCCTCGCTGCGCGCGGCTTCCGCCAGCAGCCGGTAGCGCGCCTGGCGCGCGGCGGCTGGCAGGCCGCTCGACGGCTTTGGTCCGGACCAGCGAAGTGTGCAATGCGCGATGCCGCGCTCGGCGCAGAAGCTGGCCACGGCTCGCGCTTCCGCCGCCGAGCCCGGCCGCAAATCGTGATCGATCGTCACCGCCAGCAGCCTGGTGGCGGGTGCGGTGCGGTCGAGATGGTTTTTGAGGAGAAGGAGGAGGGCGGTCGAGTCGCTGCCGCCGGATACGGCTGCAATGGCGCCGTTGGTAAAGTCGATCTTGGAAAAATCCGAAAGGTCAGGCCCGGTAAGGTCAGGCCTGGTATCGAGCGTCAGCACGCCGCGAGCGCCCTTTCCTGCTTGATACGTTCCTTGAGCGCGCTGGAAAGGTCGGGATAGCGCTTGCCGATCTCGCCGAAGGTGGCGCAGGCCACGTCGTTCTGCTTCAGGCCGACCAGCGACACGCCGAGCTTCAAAAGCATGTCGGGAGCCTTCTTGGCCTTCGGATAGTCCTTGCTGGCGGCGAGGAAGATCTCGGCCGCGTCGCGGTATTTCTGCTGGCCGAGCAGCGACTCACCCAGCCAGTAATGGGCGTCCGCCGCCTTGGCGTCCTTGGGGAAGCGGCTGATGTGGTCGCGGAAACCCTGTTCGGCTGTGCCGTAGTCGCCCGACAGGATGAATTGGTAGGAGTTGCGATAGAGCTCGTCGGGATTGTTGGTGGACGGCAGCGCCGCGACCACCGTGCTGTCGGCCTTGCCGGTCTTGGACCCGGTTGCCGGAGCCTCGGTAGCCGGAGCAGCCGACTCCGCCGGCGCGCTCGCCTGCGTGTTGCCGCCGGCCTCGACGACATTGCCGTTCTTGTCGACGGTGATGGTGCCGAATGTCTTCGGCGGCGCGCCGGTGATCACCTTGCCGGGATCGCCGGTCTGCGATTCGACGATGACCTCGCCGACGCTCTGGCCACCCGCCGGCGGCGTAGCCGTATCGGCAGGCGGCTGCGTCGCCGGGGCCTCGGCGACGCTGTTGTCGGCATTCTCCGGCGCCGCTTCCGACTTCTTCTGTGCCGGCGGCTGCTGGGCCCCCTGCGTGCCGCCTTCAAGCTGCTGGAAGCGGAACTCGTTGTCTTCCTGCTGCTTGCGCATCTGCTCCTGCATCTGCAGGATCTGGAAATTGAGTTCCTCGATCTTGCCGTTCATCTGCCGGAGCTGGTCTTCCAGACCGGTGGCGCCGGCAGGATCCTGCTGCGCCACCTGCTGCTGGTCCGGCTTTTTCTTCTGGCCGAAAATGCCCAGCGTCGGCAGGTGGAAGGAGAACCCGCTGTCTGCTGGCTGCCCGGTCTCGCTTGCCGGGGCGGCGATGCTTGATACGAGCAGCAGCGCAAGCGTGCCGCTCAGGACCGTTCTGAAATGCATTATGTCTCTCGCCGTGAAAATCGTTGGTCTGTTGCGCCCTTCCGATCAGAGTGGGACCAAGCGCCCTCGGCTCATAGCAGGGCCTGAGACTTCGGCCAAATTTTGTTTGGCCAAGGGATATCGAAGCTGCACATGAAAAAGGCGGCCCCGGGGCCGCCTTTCGCACAGGTGTGTTGTATTTTTGCCGATCAGGAACCGGCGCCGCCCAGCGTGGTGACGGCGCGGCGATTCTGCGACCAGCAGGAGATGTCGTCGCAGACCGCGACTGGACGTTCCTTGCCGTAGGAAATCGTCTTCAGCCGCTGCGCCGAGACACCCTTGGCGACCAGGAAGTCGCGGGTGGCGGCGGCGCGGCGGGCGCCGAGCGCCAGATTGTATTCGCGCGTGCCGCGCTCATCGGCATGGCCTTCGATGACGATGGCATACTGCCTGTACTGGTTCAGCCACTGCGCCTGGCGGGCAAGCGTCGTCTGCGCGTCGGCGCGGATCGAGGACGAGTCGGTGTCGAAGAAAATGCGGTCGCCGATGTTGACGGTGAAGTCCTGCGCCGATCCGGGGGTCGCCGCGCCAGCACCGTTAAGGCCGAGATCGGCAGCGCTGTTCGGGGTCTTCTTCGAGGCGCAACCGGTAATGGCGAGCATCGCGACCAGCGCGATCATCACCGGGTTTCGAGTAAGTGCTGCGATACGGCCCATGCCGCCTCTCCTTCGCATTTCGAGTGATTTCGTTGATCACCCAGTAACCACGTTTGGGTTAACCGGCATTCAAGAAACACGGTTAAAATTTGGTTTCGGCTGCCGTCCGCAACCGTCATGGCCGAACGTCACAATGTGCGCGGACCGTAGGCGGAAATGCGGCCGAAACGCGACCAAGGCGTGAAAAAAGCCCCAGAATGGGGCTTTTCCGACGCCGTTGCCGGCTTGCAACTGGAGCAAAGTATCCTCCGCGGCTCAGCCTATTCGAGCAAGGGCGACCAGGCCGGGTCCGAGGCGAAGTTCGACGTCGGAATCGACTGTTCGTTGCGGCCGGTAAGATCGACTGAAACCAGCTTCGGCCCGCCATTGGCATCGCGGAAGAACATCAGCACGCGGCCGTTCGGCGCCCAGGTCGGGCCTTCCTGCTGGAAGCCTGACGACAGGATGCGCTCGCCCGACCCGTCGGTCTTCATGACGCCGATCTGGAACTCGCCGCCGGTCTGTTTGGTGAAGGCGATGAGGTCGCCGCGTGGCGACCACACCGGCGTCGAATAGACACCGTCGCCGAACGAGATGCGGGTCTGGCCCGAGCCGTCGGCGCCCATCACATAGATCTGCGCGCGGCCGCCACGGTCGGAAGTGAAGACCACCTTGCTGCCGTCGGGCGAATAGGACGGCGAGGTGTCGATGGCGGTCGAATTGGTCAGCCTGGTGGTCGAGCGGCTTCTCAGATCCATGGCGAAGATGTTGGAATTGCCGTCGTCGCGCAGCAGGCTCATGATCACCTTCTGGCCGTCAGGCGAAAAGCGCGGCGCAAACGTCATGCCGGGGAAATTGCCGACCAGTTCGCGCTGCCCGGTCTCGATCTGCAGCAGGTAGACCTTCGGCTGGCCGCTCTCATAGGACATGTAGGTTATTTCCTGCCGGTTCGGCGAGAAACGCGGCGTCAGCACGATCGCCCGGCCGTCCGAGAGGTAGCGCACATTGGCGCCGTCCTGGTCCATGATCGCCAGGCGCTTCTTGCGCGCGTTCTTGGCGCCGGATTCGTCGATGAAGACGACGCGGGTGTCGAAATAGCCCTTCTCGCCGGTCAGCCGCTCATAGATGGCGTCAGCGATGATGTGGGCGACGCGCCTGGTGTTGGCGTCGTTGGCGAAGAACTGCTCGCCCGACATCTGCTGGCCGGCAAAGGTGTCCCACAGCCTGTACTGGGCGCGGATGCGGCCGTCGGCTTCCTTGCCGACGCTGCCGGTCACCAGCGCCTGCGCGTTGATCACCTTCCAGTCGTCGAAGCGGGGCTGGGCGTCGGGATTGGATATCTTCTCGATGAAGGCGCTCTTGTCGATCGGCGCGAACAGACCCGAACGCTTGAGATCGGCGCTGACGATGTCGGAGATCTCCGCCCCCAGCGCGTCGCCGCCCTGGAAGTCGGTGATGGCGATCGGCAGAGGCTCGACATTGCCCTTGTTGACGTTCAGCTCGACGAGCGCCCACGCCGGCAGCGGAGCCGCAGCCGTCATGCCCAGCGCCATCGCTGCAATCGTCAGGAGCGGCTTGAGGAAAGATCTCATATCTTCTCGCTTCTCTTCTTTGATTGTGTGGACGCCAGGCCTAGAGGCCAAGCATCTCCCTTGGATCGAAGGTGACCCGGATGTCGTTCCAGATGTCCTGCTTGCCGGCGGGAACCTGCAGGCCGGCCATGTCGCATTTCTGCACCGCGCGCACCGCACTTTCGTCGAACTGGCGGTTGCCGCTCGATTGTTCGACAGACGGACGGCCATCCAGCTTGCCGGAGGTGTCCAGATTGAACCGGACCACGACGACGAAATTCTCCGAACCCTCCAGCCCGGCCGGCAGGGTCCAGCAACCGCCAAGCTGACTTTCCAGCGCCCCCTGCTCCGACTTGGAAAGCTTCGCGCCCTGATCTTTGTCGCCGCCAAGCGACGATTGCTGGGTCGAGCGCTTGGCGCCGCCGCCGGACGGCTTCTGCTTGTCGAGCAGCGCCGAAATCTCGTCGGCGTTGAACTGCTTGTCATCCGACTTCGGCTTGGACGAGGCCTCCTTGACCGGCTTTTCGGCGTCCTTGCGGTCCGGCGCCTTGGCGCTTTCGGCCTGCGCCGGCTGCGGCTTCGGGCGGGCTTCCGGCGCCGGTGCCGAGTTCCGGCAGCTGCGTCGTCTCGGTTGGCGGCTCCTGTGCAATGGCCTCGGCAACGGCGTCGGGCTTGACCTCGGGCTTCGGCTCGATCGCGGCGGTCTTGTCCTCCGGCGGCGTTGGGGCAGGCTCCTTGGCCGGCGTCGGCTTGGGTTCCGTCTGCTTCACCGGCTCGGGCTTGACCTCTTCCTTCGGCTGCGGCTCCGGCGCCACTTCAGTCGCCGGAATCGGCTTCGGCTTTTCCTGCGGTTTCGGCACGTCCTCCGGCTTCGGCTTCTCGACCGGCGTTGGTGCCGGCGGCGGCGCCGACGTCATGTCGACCGGCTTCGGCTTGGCCTCGGGCGTTATCGGCTTGTCGGTATCGACGCTGTTCTCGCCGATCTTCTGGGCAGCGGGAATGATGTCGGGACGCTGGGTCGGCACTGGCGCCGGCTTGTCATGCATCACCGCCTTCTTGTCGCCTTGCAGCACCTGCGCCACAGCTTCCGTCGGCACGATGTCGACCGAGACAGATTCCACATCGGCCGCCGGCAGCGCAGCCGGCGACGTCAACGTGAACAACCCGAGGGCGAGCGCCACCGCATGCAAGATTACCGATGTGGTGAGCCCGGTCCTCATCTTCTTGTCTATTGATCCTGTTCCTGCAGCGAAACCAGGCCGATATTCTTGTAGCCGGCGGCCGAAATGCGGGCCATCACCTTCATGGCGGTGCCGTAGTCCGTCAGCTTGTCGCCGCGGATGAAGATGCGCTCGTCATAGCCGGTCTTCGAGATCGCCTGCAGCTTGGCCACCAGTTCGTCGATCGGGATCTCGGTTTCCTGCAGATAGATCTGGCCGGAGGCATTGATGGATACGGTGATCGGCTGTGTATCGACATTCATCGCCTTGGCCTGCGTATCCGGCAGGTCGATCGGTACGCCGACCGTCAGCAGCGGTGCCGCCACCATGAAGATGATCAAAAGCACCAGCATCACGTCGACCATCGGCGTGACGTTGATTTCCGACATCAGTGCGTGATGGCGGCCGCGCCGCCTGTGGCCGCGCCCACCGCGTCCCGACATGCCTACGGACATACCCATGTTTGTACCTCAGGCCTTCTGCGCGACTTTTTCATCGATTTGGCGCGAGAGTATGGCGGAGAACTCGTCCGAGAACCCTTCCATGCGCACGGCGATCTTGTTCGCATCCGATGACAGCTTGTTGTAGGCGATAACGGCCGGAATGGCGGCGAGCAGGCCGATGGCCGTGGCCAGCAGCGCCTCGGCGATGCCGGGCGCCACCACCGACAGGCTGGTGTTCTTGGAAGCGGCAATGGCCTGGAACGAGGTCATGATGCCGATGACGGTGCCGAACAGGCCGATGAAGGGTGCGGCCGAGCCGGTGGTGGCGAGGAAGCCGAGCCGCCCCTCCAGCCGCTCCATCTCGCGCGTCAGCGCCAGGTCCATCGCCTTGTCGATACGGGTCTGCAGGCCGAGCGGCGATTTCGCGCCCTTCTCGAAGCTCTTCTTCCATTCGCGCATGGCGGCGACGAAGATCGCGCCCATGCCGGTGGTCTTGCGGTCGGCGAGCGTCCGGTAAAGCTCCTCCAGCGACTGTCCCGACCAGAACACCTGTTCGAAGCGGTTGAGCGCCAGCCGCATGCGGGCATAGGCGACCAGCTTGTCGACGATGATCGCCCAGGTCCAGATCGAGGCGCCGAGCAGACCGATCATGACCAGCTTGACCACCCAGTTGGCCTGCATGAACAGCGCCCAGATCGACAGATGCGCGCCCGGTTCGGCGAGTGCGATGTTTTCCATGGTTACGTCCTTAAAGATTTTCCGGGCATCGCTGGCGGTTGGCCCATGGGCATCCCTTGTGGTCCGTTCGCGCGAAGCTTGAAGCTTGCGGAGCACCCCGAAATGCACCGTTCGCGGCCTTTTCGGGGCAAATGTTGGTCAAAGGAAGGCGTGCGGATTCCGCCAATCTTCACCAATCTCTTCATGAACCGTTATGGTTAAGGATGGGTTAGGACATACGGCGCGGCGCATTGCCGCGCCTTCTGCGCCTGGCCGGCATGTCGGTTACCTCATCAATGGAGTGGCGGCCCTGGCGTCGCCGGCGCCAGAATCTCAAAGCCTAAACGCTTGTTTTGGGTAGGAAGGCTGCCACCCATTCCTTGGGAAAGCGCCTCGGCCGGCCGTTCTCGCCGATGATCGCCGCCTCGACCTTTGCCTCGACCAGCACCTCGTCGCCGCGTTTCAATTGCTGCGCCATGACGATGCGGGCGCCGGAAATGTCCTCGGTGCGCGTGTCGATGGTCAGGATGTCGTCCATGCGGGCGGGTGAGCGGAAATCGATCTCCATGCGCCGCACCACCCAGACGATCTTTTCGCCATGCTTGCCGTCGGCCAGCTCGGTGTGGTGGACACCGGCGAGCCTGAGATAGTCGGAACGGCCGCGCTCGAAGAATTCGAGATAGCGCGCGTGGTAGACGACGCCGGAGAAATCGGTGTCGGCATAATAGACCCGCGCCATCAGCCGGTGGCCGAATTCCGTCAGCGCGCCGGAAAGCCCGGCCAGAAGCGTTGCCAATTCACCATGATCGTCCATTGCGCTTTCCTTTTCGGGCCTGGCAGGCAGGTGTTGCCATGCAGCGCGGGAACCGGATGGCACTGTTGGGCGCGATGATCAAGACCTTGCTGGCAACACTGCTGGTGCTGGCTGCCCTGGCGCTGCCTGGCCAGGCAGCGACCTTCTCCATGAAGCGTGGCCTCAACCTCGACCAGTGGACGACCTGGGTCGGCGAGGACAAGTGGAACGACCCCAAAGCCATCCTGCCCTTTCCGGAATGGCGCAAATTCCTCAAGGACGCCGACCTCAAGGCGCTGAAGGACGCCGGCTTCGATTTCCTGCGCATGCCGGTCGACCCCTCGCCATTCCTCTCCGCCGAGACGGTGGCGCTGCGCGACGACCTCTACGCCAGCGTGCTGGACTCGGTACGCATGATCAACCGGGCCGGTCTGAAGGTCATCGTCGACATGCACCTGATCCCGTCCGGCGGCAGCCGCAAGATCGGCATGGGCGAGGTGATGGACGATCCCGAGATCTTCGAAGGCTATGTCGAGATGGTGCGCAAGATGGCGCGCACGCTTGCCGCCGAGGATCCGCACCAGGTCGCTTTCGAGCCGATGAACGAGCCGATCGTCGACTGCGACGGCGACGGCACCAGCCTGTGGCCCGACCGACAGCTGAAACTGTTCGCGGCGGCGCGCGCCTCGGCGACGAAGCTCACTCTGATCCTGACCGGCGCCTGCTATTCCAACGCCGCCTCGCTGGCGAAGATCGATCCGAAGATGATCGCCGACGACAACATCATCTGGACCTTCCATTCCTATGATCCGTTCCTGCTCACCCATCAGGGCGCGACCTGGGCCGGCGATTTCATCCGCTATGTCACCGGTCTGCCCTTTCCGCTGACCGCGGTGCCGCACGCTCAACTCGATGTGGCGCTGGATACGATCCGCGCCCGGATCAGGGCCGAAGCGCCATGGACGCGACAGAACGGCATGCTTGCCTATCTCGACGAGCAGGTCGCCAGCATGGACACGGACGAAAAGCTGCTTGGGCTGATGGATGCACCATTCAAGACGGTGGAGGGTTGGGCCAAGGCCAATGGCATCAAGCCGGAAAACATCACGCTGGGCGAGTTCGGCATGATCCGCCAGGAATACGGCAATTCCTATGTGATGCCCGGCGATTACCGCGCCGCCTATGTCAGGGACATGATCGCGCGCGCCGAAGCGCACGGCTTTTCCTGGTCGGTGTGGAGTTTCGGCGGCGCCTTCGGCATCGTCGATGCCTTCGATGGCGAAAAGGCCGAGCCTGAAGTGATGGACGCGATCCGGTCGCTTCACTAAGACGCCGGGCAGGATTGAGGAATTAACCCAAATCGATCTGCAGTATCTCCGGCCGCATGCCGAAGCGCACCGGCACGATGCTGAAGCCGAGCCCGCCGGAAACGATCAGGTTGCGATCCTGTTCCACGACATGGCCATAGGCGTAACGATTGCCGAAGCGGGACGGCACGACCGGCGAATAGCCGAACAGCCTGACCTGTCCGCCATGGGTGTGGCCGGACAGCGTCAGCGAGACCCGCGACGGCACTTTCGGGAAATATGTCCGGCTCATGCGCGAGCAGGATCACAGGCGCGCTGTCGCTGACCTTGGCCAGCGTGCCGTCGAGATCGTCGAGGCCCTTGCAAGCCGGTCCGGCCCCAGGCCTGGCCAGGGAGCAGTGCCAGCTGATCCGCAAGTCCGGCGAGCCAGAAGCCGTGTCCGTCCTTTTCCAGCCGCACGACATCGTTCTCCAGCACCGGAATGCCGACGGCCTCCAGCGCCTTGCGCGAAATCGTCGGCCCGGCCCCAGCCTTCTGCGCGGCACGATCCTGCCACCAGTCATGATTGCCGAGGATGGACCAAACGCCGAGCGGCGCCTTGAGGCCGGACAGGGCCGGCGCCCATTCCGACGCGTCCACCCAGCCCGTCACCAGGCGCGTGCCAGCCGGAAAATCGCCAAGCATGACGATCACATCCGGCTTGAGCGCGTTCGCCTCGGCGGCGAGCGAGGCGATCCGCTCGGGCGTCATCCAGGGACGGCAGGCATGGATGTCGGCCAGCGCAACGACGCGCAGCTTGAGGCCCGCCGGCCAATGCGGCGGCGTCAGCGAATAGCGCTTCACATGCGTCAGCAGCATCGGCTCGATGCCGACTGCATAGGCGCCAAGCGACACCATCGACAGGAACGAGCCGCCGACGAGGCGCAGGAAGCCACGTCTGGTGATCATCGATGAGCCCCGGCCTCTTTGGGATGGCAAATCCATTGAGCAAGACTTGCCATGAAGCCCGGCAATTGCGCCTTCACGCTGGCGGAGGCGAGGAGATTTTGCGCAGAAAAGCCGTTCCTCGGGCGAGCGAAGAACAAATCTCCGTTACTCTTCCTGGAACAGGCTGATCTGCTGCTGCGCCAGATCCTTCGGCGCGTCGAGGCCGAGATGCCGCCAGGCATTGGCGGTCAGCACCCGGCCGCGCGGCGTGCGCTGGATGAAACCCTGCTGGATCAGATAGGGCTCGATGATGTCCTCGATGGCGTCGCGCGGCTCGGAGAGCCCGGCGGCGATGGTCTCGATGCCGACCGGCCCGCCGCCGAAATTGCGGGCGATCATCGACGAGATAGCGGCGGTCGAGCGCGTCGAGGCCGAGCGCGTCGACCTCCAGCCGGGTCAGCGCCTCGTCGGCGATCTGCGCGGTCGACATGGCCGTCGCCGGCGACCGAGGCGAAATCGCGCACGCGGCGCAGCAGCCGGCCGGCGATGCGCGGCGTGCCGCGTGCGCGCCGCGCGATCTCCAGCGCGCCGTCGTCGCCCAGCGGCATCGAGCAGAATGCGGGCACCGCGGCGCACGATCTGCTCCAGCTCCTCGACCGTATAGAAATTGAGCCGCACCGGAATGCCGAAACGGTCGCGCAGCGGATTGGTCAACAGGCCAAGCCGCGTGGTGGCGGCAACCAGCGTGAAGCGGGCCAGGTCGATCTTGACCGAGCGCGCCGCCGGCCCTTCGCCGATGATCAGGTCGAGCTGGAAATCCTCCATCGCCGGATAGAGGATTTCCTCGACCGCCGGGTTGAGCCGGTGGATCTCGTCGATGAACAGCACGTCGCGGTCTTCGAGATTGGTGAGCAGCGCCGCGAGATCGCCGGCCTTGGCGATGACCGGGCCGGAGGTCGAACGGAAGTTGACGCCGAGTTCGCGCGCCATGATCTGCGCCAGCGTCGTCTTGCCGAGGCCCGGCGGACCGACGAACAGCACATGGTCGAGCGCCTCGCCGCGGCCCTTGGCGGCCTCGATGAAGACCTTGAGATTGGCCCGCACCGCCGCCTGGCCGACGAACTCGTCGAGCGTCTGCGGCCGCAAGGTCTGCTCGGCATCCTCGCCGCGCTTTGTCGGGCGCAATCAGGCGGGGCGAAAGGCTCATGCTGCCTTCCTTGCACAGGGCAAAGAACGCGGACAAGCGACGCCTCACCGCGCCAGTTCCTTCAGCCCGAATCGAATGAGCTTCGAGGCATCGGCGTCCTCGCCGGCAGTCTTCAGCGCCGCCGCCACCGCGTTGGCCGCCGATGATCGCGCGAATAGCCGAGATTGACCAGCGCCGAGACGGCGTCGGTGATCGGCGCCGGTGCGACGCCCTCGCCGAGCTCCTGCTTGAGGCCGATGGTGCCGGAGGCGGTTCCCGGCATAGGCCGGCGCCTTGTTCTTCAGTTCGGTGACGATGCGCTCGGCCACCTTCTTGCCGACGCCCGGCGCGCGGCGAGACCATGGCGATGTCGCGCAGCGCGATCGCATTGGCGAGATCGGCCGGCGCCAGCGTCGACAGGATGGCCAGCGCCACCTTGGCGCCGACGCCCTGCACATTGTTCATCAAGAGCCGGAACCATTCGCGCTCCAGCACCGACTGGAAGCCGTAGAGCCGGATCATGTCCTCGCGCACATAGGTCTCGATGAACAGCACCACCGCCTCGCCGGGCGACCGGCAGCGCGGCAAGCGTGCGCGCCGAGCAATAGGCGACGTAGCCGACGCCATGCACGTCGACGAGGCAGAAATCCTCGTCGATCTCGTCCAGCGTGCCCTTGAGCTTGCCGATCATGACTCGTCCTCTCACGATGCCAGCGCCGCCATCCGGTAGGCGACGCTCTGCCGGTGATGCGCGTGGCAGATGGCGATGGCCAGCGCGTCGGCGGCGTCGTCGCTGTCGAAAGTCGGCCTTCGGCATCAGCACCTTCACCATCATGTGGATCTGCTTCTTGTCGCCATGGCCGACGCCGATCACCGCCTTCTTGACGGCGTTGGGCGCATATTCGGCGACGACCAGGCCGGCGCGCGCCGGCACCAGCATGGCGATGCCGCGCGCCTGGCCGAGCTTCAGCGTCGCCACCGCATCCTTGTTGACGAAGGTCTGCTCGACCGCGGCCTCGTGCGGCATGGCCGCGTGCAGCGACCTCGGCCAGCCCGTCATGCAGCTGGCAGAGCCGCGTCGCCAGCGCCGCCTTGTCGTCGGAGCGCACGGTGCCGGAGCCGACGAAGCGCAGCGAATTGCCGAGGCTCTCGACGATGCCCCAGCCGGTGCGCCTGAAGCCCCGGATCGATACCGATGATGCGAATCGCTTCCCCCATCCGCCAACTTTACCCTCGGCGGCACAGCGATGCCAGCGAAATGTGAACAAACCAGAAACGATGCCGCACGGCAGCTCACTGGCTGCTTGAGGGTTCGCCCTGTTGGGAGAGATGCCGCGGCTTTTCAGCCGCGGGCAAACGCCGTGTTCAGCAAGCTGATCTGGTCGGAAACCGGATTGGCGCGGCGGACCGGCGGCGGCGCATCGGTCGAAGGCGCCGCCGTAGATCTCCTCGTCCATGCGGCGCACCAGCGCCTGCAGGCGCAGCGAGCGGGTGACGAGGTCGAGAAAATCCGCCGGCAATTCGGCCCAGCCGATCGCTTCGTCATGCGCGGAAGCGGTGTCGAGACGCACCTTGGACTTTTCCGGACGCGACCTGGTCGCGGGTCATCTCGCCGGAATTGGCCGCCCGCTGCAGAAGCAGCCAGGAAGCGACCTGCATCAGCCTGGTGGTCAGCCGCATCAATTCGGCCGCATAGAGCGTCGCAGCCAGCCTGGACAGCTTCTTGGCCTCGGCGCGGCCCTTGCCGTCGAGATACTCGGCTGCCTGCTCGACCAGGCCCATGCCCTCCTGGTAGAGCGGTTTGAAGGATTGGGAGAAAACCCGGCGCTCCGCCAGTTTGATGGTTTTCGCGCTCCCCATGGAAGGCTCGTTCATCGCTACGCCCCTGCACTGCCGCCAGCCGATTCGGCATCTTCGCCGTCACGCCCGGCAACCCTAGATGACTGAGGCTTGAAAATGCGCTTCGCCGCCGGTGAAGGCAAGCACATGTTTAACAAAGGGTTAACGGCGGAGCCGGCCTGGGCGCAAAGCGGGCCGCGGACAAAAAAAGAGCCGCGGATAAGGCGGCTCTCAGGAGTTTAACAGGGAGGCGTCAAACAAAGTGGCTCCAACCACTCGGTAAGAATCCAGATCACTGGATGCGCATAGTAAACACCCGTAAAGCTTAATGAACCCTTAACGGCGCCGGAAAAATTCTCATCGTGCCGCAAATCTGTACCGCTTCGGCACAGGGCGGGCATCGCCGCACCCGTGGACAAACAGGCCCGATCGGGGCGGCGCGCGCATCGTCGATACAAGCTAGTCACCCTCCCGACATCGTTCCGAAACAGCCGCCACGCTAAACGCCCGCTCCTCTGAACCGGGGCGGCCGCGTCGCCTGCAATCATTTGGGATATTCAAGGGAGAGACCCATGGACTGGTATTCGATCGTCAAATTCCTCCACATCGTCTCGGCCACCTTGTGGGTCGGCGGCGGGTTCGTGCTGTTCCTGCTCGGCGTGCTTGCCGAGCGCGCCGGCAACATCGAAGACAAGCTGCAGGCGATGCGCGCCAGCGGGCAGCTGGGCGGCAGCTTTTTCGCGCCGATGTCGATGCTGACGCTGATCTTCGGGCTCATCATGTGCGGCTTCTGGGTCGGCTTCTCCGACCTGTGGATCCTGATCGGCCTTGCCGGCTACGCCACGACCTTCTCGATCGGCATGTTCATCTTCAAGCCGACCGGCGAGCGGATGGGCGGCATGATCGCCAAGGACGGCGTGACGCCGGCCGCCCTTGCCGTGGGCCAGCGCATGATGAGCGTGGCGCGCTTCGACTATGCGGTGATGCTGGTGATCGTCGCCGACATGGTGCTCAAGCCGACCGCGCACGACATCGCCGTCCTCGCCGGCATGGCGCTGGTCGTGGTGGCGGGCGCTACGCTCGCCTTCGGCGGCAGCCGCCGGCTCGTGGAGAGCGCTGCCTGAAACCGGTGATGGGGCAGCCGCATGGCCGCCCCTCGCGCTCTAAAACAGGCCGGCGATCCCGTCCCACAGAAGCTTGACCGCGACGACGGCCACGGTCGCGTAGGTGAAGGGATAAAAAATCTCCGGCCGCATGCGCCGCACCAGCCAGGCGCCGGCGATGGTCGCCAGCGGCGCCAGCGGCATCAGCACCGCCGACGCCGTCAGATTGGCGGTGTCGAACTGGCCGAGCGCGAAATAGGGGATGAGCTTCAGCGCATTGGTGGCGGCAAAGAAGATCGCCGATGTGCCGGACAGCACCTTCGGATCGAGCCGGATCGGCAGGGCATAGACCTGGAAGGGCGGGCCGCCGACATGGGCGACGAAGCTGGTGAAGCCGGCGACGGTGCCCCAGAAGGCGGCCGCCACGCGGTTGGGCGCCGCCGCGTGGTCGGATCCGTGACGAAACTGCAGATAGAGCCAGCGCAGCACGAAGATCAGGGCGACCGCGCCGACGATCAGCCGCACCATCTCTTCGGTGACCAGAGCAGCCGTCAGCCAGCCGAGACCGATGCCGATCACCGCTCCCGGCATCATGTCGACCAGCATCTTGCGGTCGTAGACGCCCCACCATGTCCATACCGAAACGATATCCATCAGGCACAGGATCGGCAGCAGGATGGCGGCGGCCTGCACCGGCGGCATGGTCAGCGCCATCAGCGGCACGCCGACGAAGCCGACAGCCCCGCCAAAGCCGCCCTTCGACAGGCCGACGAGAATGACCGCCGGAATGGCGGCGGCATAGAACCACGGATCGGCGAGCAGACCTGACATCGGTGAAGGAAGGCTGGAGGGGAAGACGGTGGCCCCTGCAATAGCCCAGAAACCTTCGCGCCGCGACAGCCAATATTGGAGGCAGCGGCTGCTGGCGATCAACTGTCCGTAACCACCGCTTCACGGATTTGCGGCATCTGGCCGGCCGATGCATAAGATGGTCCGCCAGCGCGCTATGTCCGAGCCATAGGGTTTTGAGAATGAGCGAAATCCATTATCCGCCGCGCCGAAGAAGCCGACCTTCCGGCCATCGTCGCCATGCTTGCGGACGATCCGCTTGGACGCGGCCGCGAGGACACCAGTGAGCCGCTTGCCAAGGCCTATCGCGATGCCTTTGCGGCCGTCGATGCGGACCCCAACCAGTTTCTCGCCGTCATGACCGAGGGCAGCCGCATCATCGGTACGCTGCAGATCACCTACCTTGCCGGGCTGTCGTTACAGGGTGCGTTACGCGGCCAGATCGAAGCCGTCCGCATTGCCGACGACCGGCGCGGGGAAAGGCTGGGGCAACGCCTGCTGGAGTGGGCGGTCGAAGAGTGCCGCCGGCGTGGCTGCAGGCTGGTCCAGTTGACAACCAACAAGAGCCGCCAGGACGCACATCGCTTCTATGACCGGCTTGGCTTCAAGGCCAGCCATATCGGCTACAAGCTCGAACTGTAGCTCAGCTTCGGGCGGGGGTATCGAGCGGCGGCGGGCGGCGCCTGATCGGCTGCGCCTTGATGATGGCGGTGCTCGTCTCCGCCTTGTCGGCGATGCGGTCGAGCAGGTGTCCAGTTCGCCGATCGAACGCACGAACAGCCGCGCGACGAAAGCAGTCGTCGCCGGTGACCTTGTCGCATTCGCCGAACTCGGGAATTTCCTCGATCAGCTTCTGCACGATATGCAGCTTGCCCGGCAGCGGCCGGATGCGCACGATCGCCTGCAGCGAAAAGCCCAGCGCCTGTGGATCGATCTCGATGGTGAAGGCCCGGATGACGCCGCGCTCCTCGAGCCGCCGCAGCCGCTCCGAGACGCTCGGCGACGACAGCCCGATCTGCTGCGCCAGATCCTTCAGCGAGGTCCGTGAATCCCTCACCAGGATCTCGAGAAGTTTCTTGTCCTGCTCGTCCAGCATTTTTACTTCCTTAGCTAAAAAGCCGACAACGCCTAATTAAATTAGGCAACATATCTATATGCCCCTTCCTATCTCATGGAACGCGCTGGCACAACATGGGATTGTCGAGCATCGATGATCCGGGAGCAGGCTATGGACAACACGGTACGCGGCACGATCGAAATGACGGCCGCAATGGCGATCCTCGGCACGATCGGCTGGTTCGTCGTCATGTCGGGCCAGCCGATCATGGACGTGGTGTTCTGGCGTTGCGCTTTTGGCGCCGTGACGCTGTTGGTTATCTGCGCGGCACTTGGCTTGCTGCGCGGCAGGCTGACGCTTCGCATCGTGGCGATCGCCGCCCTCGGCGGCGCGGCCATCGTCATCAACTGGCTCTTGCTGTTCAGCGCCTTTTCGCGCGCCTCGATCTCGATCGCAACCGCTGTCTACAACACCCAGCCCTTCATGCTGGTCGGCTTCGGCGCGCTGTTCTTCGGCGAGCGGCTGACCCTGACCAAGCTGACCTGGCTTGGCATTGCCTTCGCCGGCATGCTGCTGATCGTGCAGGCCACGCCCGACGCCGGCAATGTCGGCACCGACTATTTTACCGGCATCGCGATGGCGCTGGGGGCGGCCTTCTTCTGGGCCGTCGCCGCCATCGTCACCAAGAAGCTCAAGGGCACGCCGCCGCAGCTGATCGCGCTGATCCAGGTCTGCGTCGGCGTCGTCATGCTGGCGCCCTTTGCCAATCTTTCCGACCTTCCCGCCGACGCGTGGAGCTGGACCATGCTGGCGACGCTCGGCATCGTCCACACCGGCCTGATGTACATATTGATGTATGGCGCCATCCAGAAGCTGCCGACCCATCTGCAGGGATCGCTGTCCTTCATCTATCCCGTCGTGGCGATCCTGGTCGATGTCGTGGCCTTCGGCCATCGGCTGCATCCCGCCCAGATCATCGGCGCTGCTGCCATCCTGGTTGCCGCCGCCGGGATGAATCTCGGCTGGTCGCTGTGGAGATCGAAGCCGCCGGTCGAAAGCGCTCAGGCGGTCAAATGAGCCTCAGATCGGCCGCCCGCCGATGATCGTAAACCAAGGCCATCGCAATGATCCCCGCCCGCCTGTTCAAGGCGGGCGCTTTGCTCTATGCCGCAATGCAACCATCTTCGCCCGGCATAGGCGAAAACCGGGATCGAAAGCCAATGAACGACGCCACACCGCCCAACCGCTGCCGCATCGTGCTGATCGCGCCGAAAGACGCGCCGGCCGAGCGCATTGCGGCGGCCTTCGAAGGCGGCGACGTCGCCTCGCTCATCCTGCCTGAAAACGGCATGGACGAGGCCTCCTTCCAGGCCTTCGCCGAACAGATCGTGCCGCTCGCACAGGCCGCCGGCATCGCCGTCATCATCGCCGGCGACAGCCGCATCGCCGGACGTGTCCAGGCCGACGGCATCCATGTCGAGGTCTCCAAGGGCGAACTTGCCGAGACCATCGAACATTTTCAGGGGAAAATGATGGTCGGCGCCGGCGGCGCCAAGACCCGCGACGACGCGCTGGAACTCGGCGAAGCCAGGCCCGACTACATCTTCTTCGGCCGCTTCGGCTACGACAACAAGCCGGAGCCGCATCCGCGCAACCTGTCGCTCGGGCAATGGTGGGCGGATATGATCCAGATACCCTGCATCGTCATGGCCGGCGCCGACATCGCTTCCGTCGAAACCGTGGCCGTCACGGGTGCCGAATTCGTGGCGCTGTCCAGCGCCGTCTTTGCCGACGGCATCGACCCGAAGGCGGCGGTCGCCACCGCCAATGCGATGCTCGACGAAACCGCGCCGCGTTTCGAGGACTGACGTGCGCTGGCTGCGGTTTCCTCTCCTGGCTCTTTTCGTGGCCGTTGCTGCCCAGCCCGCCTCTGCCGCGCAGACCGTTCCGCTGCCGCAGCCCAAGCCGGATGCAGGCGCGCATGTCGACAAGCCTATCGAGACACCGCTGCCGCAGCCCGCCACCACGGCACCGCTACCGTCGGCCGACACCATCAATCCCGACCGTTTCGGCGCCAAACCGGCGGATCCGGCCTATGGCGCCTTTCAGCGCGGGCTTTACAAGACCGCCTACAATCTCGCTTTGGTGCGCGCGCAGAACGGAGATCCGGCTGCCGAGACGCTGGTGGCCGAGATCCTGTCGCGCGGGCTTGGCGTGCCGTTGAACGCGGCGGAAGCCGCGAAATGGTACGCGCTTGCCGCCGAGCAGGGCGTGCCGGAATCGCAGTTCCAGTACGCGCTGATGCTGCTCGACGGCCGCTACGTCAAGAAGGACGAGAAGGGGGCCTATGCGCTGATGCAGGCCGCCGCCGAGGCCGGCAACCGGCTTGCGCAGTTCAATTTCGCGCAATTGCTCGTCCAGCAGGACCCGGGTGATGCAGGCATGGCCAAGGCCGCGTCCTACTACGAGCGCGCCGCAGCCACCGGCCTCGCCGACGCGCAATATGCGATGGCGCAGATTTATGCCAACGGCATCGGCGGCAAGCCGCGCGACGATGCCCAGGCGCGCACCCTTTTGGCGCAGGCCGCCAGGCAGAATTACGATACGGCGCAGATCGACCTCGCCACCTGGATGATCGAGGGGCGCGGTGGCGCGCGCGACCTCAAATCCGGCTTCGGCTGGATGAAGCAGGCCGCCGAGGGCGGCAACGTCGCGGCCCAGAACCGCCTCGCCAA
The DNA here is from genome assembly GCA_963788955.1 of uncultured Alphaproteobacteria bacterium. GTDB lineage: Bacteria > Pseudomonadota > Alphaproteobacteria > Rhizobiales > Rhizobiaceae > Mesorhizobium. The sequence goes on from CAWBIN010000003.1 coordinate 63,096, forward strand.
GCTCTACATGGAAGGCATCGGCACCGACCCCGATTTGATCCTTGCCGGCGCCTGGTACGTCGTCGCCCGCCGCGCCGGGCTGATCGATCCGCAGATGGACGATTTCCTGCAAGGCCTGACCGACGACCAGACCAGGCAGGCGCTGCAGAAGGCCAACCGCCTGCCTTGACGCTACCGCAGGTCAGGTAGGAACGCCGTCGCCGCCGATCAGGCCTGTGTCGCCCCGCTCCCTTGCCTCTCCAGCCGATTTGTGGTCTTGGAGGCGCCAAATCGCCGTCAGGGCGACAATCTCATTCCGGAACAACTCAACATGGCCAAGATCAATGGCAACGAAATCCGTCCGGGCTATGTCATCGAGCACGATGGCGGCCTGTGGGTGGCGGTCAAGACCAACACCGTCAAGCCCGGCAAGGGCGGCGCCTACAACCAGGTCGAGCTGAAGAACCTCATCAACGGCACCAAGCTCAACGAGCGCTTCCGCTCGGCCGAGACGGTCGAGCAGATCAGGCTGGAGATGAAGGACTTTTCCTTCCTCTACGAGCAGGGCGACGCGCTGGTGTTCATGGATACCGAGAGCTACGAACAGCTTGAACTGCAGAAGGATTTCGTCGGCGACCGCGCCGCCTTCCTGCAGGACGGCATGATGGTGACGGTGCAGCTCTATGAAGAGCGGCCGATCGGCATTTCGCTGCCCGACCAGGTGACGCTGACCATCACCGAGGCCGACCCGGTGGTGAAAGGCCAGACGGCGGCCTCGTCCTACAAGCCGGCGATCCTGGAAAACGGCATCCGCGTTCTCGTGCCGCCGTTCATCGGCGCCGGCGAGCGCATCCTCGTCGACACCAACGAAATCACATACATTCGCCGCGCCGATTAAGGCTGCGAGCAGCGGGAAGAACAAAAATGGCGCGTTCCGCGATTCTCAATGTCATGGTCCAGGCCGCCATGAAGGCCGGCCGCTCGCTGTCGCGCGACTTCGGCGAAGTGCAGAACCTGCAGGTCTCGATGAAGGGGCCGGGCGACTATGTCAGCCAGGCCGACCGCAAGGCCGAGGACATCCTGTTCACCGAGCTGTCGAAGGCACGGCCGGGCTACTGCCTTCCTGATGGAGGAGCGCGGCGCCGTCGAAGGCGATGACGGCCAGCACCGCTGGATCGTCGACCCGCTCGACGGCACCACCAATTTCCTGCACGGCATTCCGCTCTTTGCCATCTCGATCGCGCTCGAGCGCCAGGGCCAGATCGTCGCCGGCGTCATCTACAATCCGGCGATGGACGAGCTCTACACCGCCGAGCGCGGCGGCGGCGCCTTCATGAACGACCGCCGGCTGCGCGTCGCCGGCCGCACCAAGCTGGTCGACGCGGTGATCGGCTGCGGCATGCCGCATCTCGGCCGCGGCCAGCACGGCAATTTCCTTGTCGAACTGCGCAATGTGATGGCCGAGGTTTCGGGCGTGCGCCGCCTCGGCTCCGCCTCGCTCGATCTCGCCTATGTCGCCGCCGGGCGCATGGACGGGTTCTGGGAAGTCGGCCTGTCGGCCTGGGATATCGCCGCCGCCCTGCTCTTGATCCGCGAGGCAGGCGGCTTCGTCTCCGACTTGGACGGCGGCCAGGACATGCTGGACAACGGCTCGGTCGTCGCCGGCAACGAGATCATCCAGCGCGCGCTGTTGAAGACGGTGAAGAAGCCGGTTACGCCGCGCTGATAATGTTGGCGCGCTGAAGCGCCGCAGTCGCAAAATCGCAACCAAAGCTTGAAATACTGTCCGGCAACCGCCCAGATACGGGCGATGCAGGACTGTCATGATGAGCGACACCGGACCACAATCCCAGCTCGACATCCCGTTCATGGGCCGCTGGCACTATTCGCGCGCCGAAATGATCGCCGACGGCATCGTGCACGCGGTGGGCATCGTGCTGGCGATCTCGGCCGGCTCGGCATTCCTGGCGCTGGCGGCCTTCCATGCCGGTCCCGGCGAATATATCGCCGCCGCCTTCTACGTCGTGTCGCTGCTCACCGTCTTGTCGGTGTCGCTGGCCTATAATCTGTGGCCGGTGTCGTCGCCGGCGAAGTGGATCCTGCGCCGCTTCGACCACGCCGCGATCTATCTCCTGATCGCCGCGACCTACACGCCCTTCCTCGCCCAGCTCGATGGCTCGCCGCTGGCTGTCTCGATGATCGTCCTGGTCTGGGTCGCAGCAGTGATCGGCATCGCCATAAAGGTGTTTCTGCCCGGCCGCTTCGACCGGCTGGCGGTCGTCTTCTATCTCGCCATCGGCTGGAGCGGCGTCGTCCTGGTCGAGCCCGTTGGTGCAGACCTTGCCGACGACGTCGATCGCGCTCATCGTCGCCGGCGGCATTGTCTACTCGTTGCGGCGTCATCTTCTTCGCCTGGAAGGGCCTGCGCTTCCACAACGCCGTCTGGCACGGCTTTGTCGTCACTGGCGCCGGCCTGCATCTGGCCGCCATGGTCGACTGTCTGGTCATCAACCGCTTCTGAGCTGATCTGGCGCGGCAATATTGCCAAGCGCCATTCAATTTGGTCACAATTCCGTTTAGAAGTCGCGAACAAGTTGATCGGCGGCAGCGGCATCGGAAACGGGGCACGAATGGCTTTTCTCAGATCCTTCGGCATCGGCAGGCGCTCCGACGTCCTGATCTACGACCCGCATAAACTGTCCAGCCCGCAGGTTTTTCTGCTGACCATGCTGATCTTCCTGGTCATCGTCGCCTTCATCGCCGCCATCCTGACCCGCCAGATCTCGAGCGCCTTCGTCACCAATCCGGGCCTCAACGGGCTGATCATCGGCGTGCTGGTGGTCGGCATCCTGCTCGCCTTCGCCCAGGTCGGGCGCCTGTTTCGCGAGGTGCGCTGGGTCAACTCCTTCCGCGCCGGCTCCGAAACCACCGAACCGGTGCTGCTGGCGCCGATGAAGGCGATGATCGGCCGTTCGTCGACGGTGGCCTTCTCGACCTCCTCGATGCGCACCATGCTCGATTCGATCGCCACCCGCCTCGACGAAAGCCGCGACACCTCGCGCTATCTCGTCGGCCTCCTGGTGTTCCTCGGCCTGCTCGGCACCTTCTGGGGCCTGCTCAACACCATCGGCTCGATCCGCGAAACCATCGAATCGCTCGATCCCGGCACCGGTGATGCCGCCGCTGTGCTCGATTCGCTGAAGCAAGGCCTGTCGGCGCCGCTGGCCGGCATGGGCACCGCCTTCTCGTCCTCGCTGTTCGGCCTCTCCGGCTCGCTGGTGCTCGGCTTCCTCGACCTGCAGGCCGGCCGCGCCCAGACCCGCTTCTACACCGAGCTGGAAAACTGGCTGTCCTCGGTCACCGATCTCTCCTCCGACATCGTCGTTGCCGATCCGGCCAAGAGCGAACCTTCCGACGAGATCCGCCTGTTGTCGGAACGGCTGCGCAGCATGCAGGAGAATGGCGGCGGCTCCAATCCGCGCGTCGCCACCGCCATGGCCAATCTCGCCGATGGCATTTCCGGTCTGGTCAAGAACATGCGCTCCGAGCAGCAGATCATGCGCGACTGGGTCGAGGCGCAGTCGGACGAGCAGAAGGCGATGCGCAACACGCTGGAAAAGATCGCCGACGCCCTGAAGAAGCAAGGAGTCCACTAGCATGGCTCTCGCCAGGGCACGGCGCACCGATCGCCGCATCGACTACTGGCCGGGCTTCGTCGATGCGCTGTCGACGCTGCTCCTGGCGATCATGTTCCTGCTCACCGTCTTCGTGCTGGCGCAGTTCCTGCTCGGCCGCGAAATCTCCGGCAAGGACACGGTGCTCACCCGCCTCAACTCGCAGATCAACGAACTGACCCAGCTGCTGGCGCTGGAGCGCTCGACGACGCAGGACAAGGAGGATTCGCTCGCCAATCTGCAGGCTTCGCTGTCGGCGTCGGAGGCGGAAAAGAGCCGGCTCGAGCAATTGCTGGCGCAAGGTGCCGGCGCCGGCGACGCGGCCAACCAGCGTGCCGCAGCCCTGTCCGGCGAACTCGACAGCCAGCGCCAGATCAGCCAGCAGGCGCTGAGCCAGGTCGAGATCCTCAACCAGCAGATCGCGGCGCTGCGCAAGCAGATCGGCGCGCTCGAGGACGCGCTCAACGTGTCGGAAACAGCGCGACCGCGACTCCAACACCAAGATCGCCGATCTCGGCCGCCGCCTCAACGTCGCACTGGCGCAGCGCGTGCAGGAGCTGAACCGCTACCGCTCCGACTTCTTCGGCCGCCTGCGCGAAATCCTCGCCGACCGCGAGAACATCCGCATCGTCGGCGACCGTTTCGTCTTCCAGTCGGAAGTGCTGTTTCCCGACCGGCTCCGAGGTGATCAACGATGCCGGCAAGGTCGAGATGAAGAAGCTCGCCGACGCCATCATCGAACTGCAGAAGGAAATCCCGCCGGAGATCAACTGGGTGCTGCGCGTCGACGGCCACACCGACAACAAGCCGCTGTCCGGCACCGGCCGCTACCGCGACAATTGGGAGCTTTCGACGGCGCGCTCGACCTCGGTGGTGAAGTTCCTGATCGAGAACGGCGTGCCGGCCAACCGGCTGGTCGCCGCCGGCTTCGGCGAATTCCAGCCGCTCGACCCCGCCGACACCGAAGAGGCCCGCAACAAGAACCGCCGCATTGAACTGAAGCTCACCGAACGGTGATCGCGCATCACGCGAATTTGTTCGCCGGCTCAACGCTAGGGCGCAAGGCCTCAGGTCGACAAGGCCTGAAAAGATTATCTTTTTTTAATTACACTTCGCCGCTGGCCGCTCCTAGTTTCCGCTGTGGAGGCCGAGAACCGCCGGCGATGCCTCCCATCATCGCGACGCGACGGAACCGGACGGCCTGCGTCCGGAAGGTGGAGCGACAGCACTCGCCCCTTCCATGTTAAGAGGAGGACGCAGACCATGCGCTCTTTGCTCCCAAGGCAACTATCAGGACTGCAACGCTCGCCGCACTTCTTGTCGCCGTTCCGCTCGCCGGCGCCTATGCCGCCGGACATCACAAGGGCGCTCTCGACGCCACGCGACCCGACCGACATGACCGGCCCGCGCGTGACCGGCCTGATCGAACAGGCGAAGGGCGTCGACCAAGGCATCGCGGACGCCAGGCAGGCGAACACGATCACGCCGGCCGAAGCGCAGAGGCTGCACATGCGGGCCGCCCATATCAGCCAGGCCGCCGAGCAAGAACGGCTGCCGCGGACCATGGCAGGATACCGGCTGCGCAGTATCATGATTTGCTGCGCCAACTCGACAATGTCGACCAGGCGCTCCGGCTCGATACCGGCACCGGCTTCCTGATGGGCGACGGCGCCGACGGCGGGCACTATCCGAACGGCTGATCACCGGAACAAGAGGAAGGGACTGACCTGGCGCCCGAGGGAACTAACCCCAAGGGCGTCCTTTTTCACCAGCCCAGCCAGAGCACGATCAGGGCGACCAGCGCGCCGGCACGGTCTGGATGAACAGGATCTTCCTGCTGGCGGTCGCCGCGCCATAGAGGCCTGCGATGGCGACGCAAAGCAGGAAGAACACCTTGATCTGGAAGCCGGCCGCGCCGAGGTGAGGCCCCAGATCAGGCCGGCGGCGAGAAAGCCGTTGTAGAGCCCCTGATTGGCTGCGAGCACCTTCGAGGCCTGGCAAAGTCAGGCTGTCAGGCTGAACGCCTTGTGGCCGCGCGGCGTATCCCACAGCACCATCTCCAGATAGACGATGTAGCAGTGGATCAGCGCCACCAGCCCGACCAGAATGTTGCCGATCATTTTGCTCCCCCTTTGCCGTCTTTTCGGCCAGCCAGCATTGATCACGCACGCGGCGTCGCCTGCGCAAGGTGCCTCGAGCGCGGCACTTGCTAGGCTCAGGGTTGCCAACGCCCGGCATGTTGGTATCTTTTCCCGCCAGCCAATCGAAGCTGACGGAAACCGCCATGTCCTTTCAGAAACTCGATGATCTCGGCCACAAGCTCGAAGCGCTGGAGCATGCGCTCGCCATCCTCGGCGCCGACGAGGCGACCCATATGGCCGTCGGCGGCGGCGAGAAGCGCGCCGAGGCGATGTCGGCGCTTGCCGGCATGCTCCACGCCAGGGCAACGGCGCCCGAGATCGCCGACTGGATCGCCGCCGCCGAACAGGAAGCGCTGAACGAGGAGCAGCAGGCGGCGGTCCGGGAATTGCGCCGGCAATACACCAACCTGACCTGCCTGCCGGTCGAGTTCGTCGAGCGCCAGACGACGGCGCGCATGCGCTCCGAGCAGCTCTGGCGCGACCTGCGCGCCAAGAACGACTGGGCAGGCTTCCTGCCGGCGCTCGAAGGCGTCGTCGCGCTGGTGCGCGAGGAGGCGGCGCTGCGCGCCGACGCGCTCGGCCTCGATCCCTACGACGCGCTGATGGAGCAATACGATCCCGGCAACCGCGCCGCCGACATCACGCCGGTGTTCGCCGAGCTGAAGACCTTCCTCAAGGGTTTCGTGCCGGAGGCGCTGGCCGTGCAGGAGGCGCGGCTGGCCAAGCGCCCGCTGAAGCCGCTTTCCGGCAGCTATCCGATCGACAGGCAGCGCGAGCTTGGCCTCGCCATGATGGCGGCGGTCGGCTTCGACCTGACGCATGGCTCGCTGTCGGTGTCGCATCATCCGTTCTGCGGCGGCGTGCCGAGCGACGTGCGCATCACCACGCGCTACAAGACATCGGATTTCCTGTCGGCGCTGATGGGCGTGCTGCACGAGACCGGCCACGCGCTCTACGAGCAGAACCTGCCGAAGGCATGGTCGCACTGGCCGCTCGGCAAGGCGCGCGGCATGGCGATGCATGAAAGCCAGAGCCTGTTCGTCGAAAAGCAGATCGGCCGCAACCCGGCCTTCTGGCGCTGGGCGCTGCCGGTGGTCGAAAAGCATCTCGGCGAGGCCTGGTCGCTCGACGACATCCTGCCGCATGTGCACCGGGTCGAGCGCGGCCTGATCCGCGTCGATGCCGACGAGGTCACCTATCCGCTGCATGTCATCCTGCGCTACGAGCTGGAGCAGGAGCTGGTCTCGGGGCGGCTGGAGGCGGCCGACCTGCCCGAGGCCTGGGACGCCAAGATGCGCGACTATCTCGGCCTGTCGACCATCGACAATCCCGCCGACGGGCCGATGCAGGACGTGCATTGGCCAGGTGCGGCCTTCGGCTATTTCCCGTCCTACACGCTGGGCGCCATGATGGCGGCGCAGCAATGGGCGGCGCTGACGCGGGAGCATCCCTCAGCCGACGAGCGACATCGCCAAAGGCGATTTCGTCGCCATCAACGACTGGCGCCGCGACAAAATCTGGTCGCAGGGCTCGCGCTGGTCGACGCCGGACCTGCTCGAACGCGCCACCGGCGAAAAGCTGAATGCCGCGCATTTCACCGAGCATCTGAAGCAGCGCTACGGCACCGCCTGACAGCAGGGCCGTGCCGGGTGCGTCCGACTACTCCGCCGCGCCCCTGAAGGCGCTGGCGCCGGTCTCGAACTGCAGCTTGGCCAGCCGCGCATAGATGCCGCCCTTGGCGACGAGGCTCTGGTGGGTGCCTTCCTCGACGATGCGGCCGCCATCCATGACCAGGATGCGGTCGGCCTTCAGCACCGTCGCCAGCCGGTGGGCGATGACGATGGTGGTGCGGCCCTGCATCAGCCGCTCCAGCGCCGTCTGCACCAGCGTCTCGCTTTCGGCGTCGAGCGCCGAGGTGGCCTCGTCGAGCAGCAGGATCGGCGCGTCGCGCAGGATGGCGCGGGCGATCGCCACGCGCTGGCGCTGGCCGCCGGACGAGCGTCACGCCGCGTTCGCCGACCTGGCTGTCATAGCCCTTGTCGAGCTTGCAGGATGAACTCGTCGGCGAGCGCATCCTTGGCCGCCGCCTCGATCTCGGCGTTCGCTGGCGCCCGGCCGGCCGAAGCCGATATTGTCGCGCGCGCTGGCCGCAAAGATGGTGACGTCCTGCGGCACGATGGCGATGCGCTCCCGCACGTCAGCGGGATCGGCCTCGCGCACGTCGACGCCGTCGATCGGCGATCCGTGCCGGTCTCGGGATCGTAGAAGCGCAGGATCAGCGAAAAGACCGTGCTCTTGCCGGCGCCCGAGGGGCCGACGATCGCCACCGTCTCGCCGGGCTTGACCTGGAAGCTCAGGCCGTGGACGGCGGCGCGGTCGGGCCGTGCCGGATAGGAGAAGGAGACGTCGTCGAAGCTGATCGCGCCCTTGGCCGTTGCCGGCAGCGGCTGCGGATTGGCCGGCGACTGGATCGCCGGCTTCTCGGCCAGGATTTCGGTCAGCCGTTCGGCCGCGCCCGCCGCCTGGGCAAGTTCGCCCCAGACTTCCGACAGCGCGCCGAGCGCGCCGGCGGCGAACACCGAATAGAGCAGGAACTGGCCGAGCGTGCCGGGCGACATCGTGCCGGTCAAGCACGTCGCGCGAGCCGAACCACAGCACCGCCACGACCGAGGAAAAGATCATGAAGATGGCAAAGAAGGTGAGGAAGGAGCGCGCGAAGATCGACGGCGCGCGCCGCCTCGAAGGCGGCTTCCACCGCGGCCGAAAACCGCCCGGTGACCAGCTTCTCGTTGGTGAAGGCCTGCAGCGTGCGCACCGCGCCGATCTGCTCGCTGGCATAGGCGGTGGCTCGGCCAGCGTGTCCTGCGCCTGCCGCGATTTGCGCCGCACCGAGCGGCCGAAGGCGACCAGCGGCAGCACGATGACGGGAATGGCGGCGATGACCAGGCCGGACAGTTTCGGGCTGGTGACGACCATCATCGCCACCGCGCCGAGGCCGAGGATGACGTTGCGCAGCGCCACCGAGGCGGTGGCGCCGACCGCCGATTTGATCTGCGTCGTGTCGGCGGCGAGCCGCGACACGATCTCGCCCGACTGGGCGGTGTCGAAGAAGGCCGGCGACAGCGTCGTGACATGCGCAAACACATCGCTGCGGATGTCGGCGACGACGCGCTCGCCGAGCGTGATGACGAAATAGTAGCGGCCGGCCGATGCCGCCGCCAGCAATGGCGGCCATCACCACCAGCATGGCGAAATATTCGGCGATGAAGGTGGAGTCGGACGCGGAGAAGCCGTGGTCGATCATGCGCCGCACGGCGAGCGGCAGGGCCAGCGTCGTCGCCGCGGCGACGACCAGCGAGATGACGGCGCCGATGACCAGCTTGCGGTAGCGGGTGATGTAGGGATAGAGGCGCCCGAGCGGCCCGAGCGAGCGCCTGCGCCCGTCTTGCTCGCCGCTGATATCCGCCATGACCGTTTCCTCTGGCCGCTTCCAGGTGAGCGCTTCAATATGCGCCTGCCGCGGCCTTGTGATTCAATTCCGGCTGATGTATAGGCTCGCCGACCGTTTTAGAAGCCGTGGCTCCTCAATAGCTGCGGCTTCGAGTTTTAAAAAGGGGCGCATCGACGCAGGCCACGGGCCCGTCGGCAGCGCCGGCAAGCCAGGAAGCACGACCATGAAGACCGACATCCATCCCGACTACCACACCATCAAGGTCGTCATGACCGACGGCACCGAATACATGACCCGTTCGACCTGGGGCAAGGAAGGCGATACGATGAACCTCGATATCGACCCGACCACCCATCCGGCCTGGACCGGCGGCCAGCAGACCCTGCTCGACCGCGGCGGCCGCCTGTCGAAGTTCAAGAAGCGCTTCGAAGGTTTCGGCATCTAAGCCGTTATCAGTCTTTTCGACGGATCAAGAACCCGCCCTCGTGGCGGGTTTTTTGTTGGTTGGGCCCTACGCACTTCCTCAGCCGAGGTCGCGCAGCCCTACTCGGCTCAGCAATTCCCTCAGCGCCATGCGCTTGTAGGCTGCGACCAGCCTGTCGCCCTCCTGCCGGTCGACCGAGATCGCCAGCCGCATCGCGGCCTCGCCCATCTGCCAGACCAGAAACGCCGTCGTCTCCAGCGCCACCGGATCGGCGTCCGGGTCGCAGCCGCTTCAGCACCGCGGTCAGGAATTCGGCATTGGCGCGGCTGTCGGCCAGTTCGAGCTCGCGCAGCGCCTTGTCGGCCTGCGTGCCCGACCAGATGTCGCGCATCACCGGCTCGGCCAGGAACAGCCGGTAGTAGATATCGACCAGCTCCGAAAACGCCTGCCGCAGGCCTTCGGCGTCGCCGACGTCCTTCAGCGCCGGCCGAGATGCAGGCCTGGCTTTCGGCGGTGTAGCGCTCGGCCAGCGCCCAGACGATCGCCCGCTTGTCGGGAAAGAACTGGTAGAGCGAGCCGATCGACACGCCTGCCCGTTCCGCCACCTCGCCCATGCGCATGGCGTCGCTGCCCTGCTCGGCAATCAGCGCCGAGGCGGCGGCCAGCATCCGCTCGACCCGCTCGCGGCTGCGTTGCTGGCTCGGCGCCCGGCGCGGCGATGCGACCTGCCCATCCTGCTGGAGCGGCACGGCGGATCTGCCTTCCATGGCTGTCTCCGGAAAAATTGCTCGACAAATTGGCTTGACTCACAAAATACGAGGGTTTATCACGTTTTGCAAATGTGAGGATTACTCATGTTTGTCAAAAGAGGAAGACCGCAGATGACTGACACGACATCAAAACCGACCTGATCCTCGGCGGCACCGGCAAGATCGGCCGCCGCCTCGCCGAGCGGCTGACGGCGCGCGGCCTTCCGGTGCGCATCGGCTCGCGTTCGGGCAGCCCCGTCTTCGACTGGGAAGACGACGCGACCTGGGGCCCGGCAATGCAGGGCGTGGGCGCCGTCTACATCAGCTACTATCCCGACTCGCCGTGCCGGGTGCCGCCGAAGCGGTCGGCGCCTTCGCCAGGCTTGCCGTGCAAAACGGCATCACCCGGCTGGTGCTGCTGTCCGGGCGCGGCGAGACGGAGGCCCAGCGCGCCGAAGAGATGGTGAAGGCCTCGGGCGCCGACTGGACGATCCTGCGCTGTGCCTGGTTTTCGCAGAACTTCAGCGAAGCTTTCTGCTCGAGTCCTTGCTCGAAGGCGAAGTGGCGTTGCCGGTCGGCACTGTCGGGGAGCCCTTCGTCGATGCCGACGACATCGCCGACGCCGCCTTCGTCGGCGCTGACCGAGCAAGGCCATGTCGGCCAGCTCTATGAGCTGACCGGACCGCGGCTGCTGAGCTTCGCCGACGCGGTCGCCGAGATCGGCAAGGCGGCCGGCCGCGACATCCGCTTCAAGTCAAGATCTCGCATGACGAATTCACCGCCGCGATGGCCGCGCACGAACTGCCGCCCGAATTCGCCTGGCTGCTCAACGAGCTGTTCACCGAAGTGCTCGACGGCCGCAACGAGACGCTGACCGATGGCGTCCAGCGTGTGCTCGGCCGCGCGCCGAAAGACTTTTCCGCCTACGCAAATGAAACCGCCGCAACCGGCATCTGGAGCAACTGAGATGATCCGAAGCTTCTTCCCACCCTCACCTTCATCGCCGCAATCGGCTCGGGCGTCGTCGGCGGCGTGTTCTTCGCCTTTTCCAACTTCGTCATGGCGGCGCTTGCCCGGCTGCCCGTCCCGCAAGGCATCGCCGCGATGAATTCGATCAACATCACGGTGATCACGCCGACTTTCATGACGGCGCTGTTCGGCACCGGCCTGCTCTGCCTGGTGCTTATTGCCGCCGCCATCATGGGCTGGGGCCAGTCCGGGCTCGTACTGGTTGCTTGCCGGCGCGGTGATCTACTCGATCGGCAACCCGATCGTGACCATGGTCTTCAACGTGCCGCTCAACGATGCGCTCGCCGCCGTCGATCCGGCCAGCGCCAACGGCGCCGCCGTGTGGACGAACTATCTGAACCAATGGGTGATGTGGAACCACGTCCGCACCATCACCGCCATCGTTGCGATGGCCTGCTTCATTTTCGCATTGCTCTGAAAGCGACCGCCCAAGGGCGATTATGTATTAGACAAACCCGAAGTGGGGTTAGGAACATAAGACATCGCTAAAATTGTCTGGAACCGCGCCGCGCATAGTGTATTGTAGCCAAAGCGGTCGATTTCTCAGGAATGTAGCCGCTCCAATTGGAAGCCCGCCCGTGGTCCCGCCGCTGGCGGGCTTTTCATTGAGTGGGCATCACCGGCCCTGTGAATGCTACTTCCTTTCGGATGACGCAGGCGCAGTCGCCAAGGGTCATGAATCTGCGACAGGATGTAGGTCACGTAGAGATAAACGTACGCTGGAACGCTGAGGACGGCTGCCGCGACGAACACGAGAAACCGCCGAGCAAGAAATCGCCAAAACGATCGCGGCGATTGTGAAGCTGAGTTCATAGGCAATGGCGAACCTACGACCGCTATTCATTTGGATGGCTTGGCCCTGTCGTCCTTCGACGGTGGCGATTTCGCTACCTTTTTCAATGCGCGATCAAAGGCTTCCTCGGACTGGTCAGGTTGACGTATGCCCCTTGCGGTCGGCATGGCCGAGATCGCGGTCCGGGTCGATGACGTCGCGGACCAGCTGCTTGAGCTTGGCCGCATCCGGAAAGCCGCCATCGCGCTTGCGGTCCCAGATGAGCATGTCGTTGCAGGAGATGGTGAAGATGCCGCCGGTGCCCGGCACCAGCGTCACTTCGCCCAGCTCCATGCCAAAGGTGGAAAGCAGTTCCTGCGCCATCCAGCCGGCGCGCAGCAGCCACTGGCACTGCGTGCAATAGGTGATGCGGATGGTCGGCAGCGCGCTCATTTCGGTTCATGCACGCCGCGCTGAGCTTGGCCATGGTCTCGTCGTCGACCTCGAAATTGGCGTAGACGCTCTGCACGTCGTCGTCGTCCTCGAGCGTGGCGACCAGCTTCATCAGCGACTGCGCGCGCTCCTCGTCGACCGGGATATTGTTCTGCGGCTGCCAGATCGGCTTCACCGATTCGGCTTCGCCGAGCGCAGGCTTCCAGCGCCTTCGACACTTCGCCGAGATTTTCGAAGGCGCAATAGATGGTGTGGCCTTCCTCGTCGGACTGCACGTCGTCGGCGCCGGCTTCGATCGCCGCGTCCATGACCTTGTCGGCGCTGCCGACTGACGCCGGATAGTAGATTTCGCCGACGCGGTCCCACATGAACGACACCGAGCCGGTTTCGCCCATCGCCCCGCCGGCCTTGGTGAAGGCGGCGCGGACGTTGGACGCCGAACGGTTGCGGTTGTCGGTCAGCGCCTCGACGATCAGCGCCACGCCGCCCGGCCCGTAGCCTTCGTAGCGCACGGCTTCGTAGTTTTCGGCATCGCCCATCGACGCCTTGTTGATGGCGCGCTGGATGTTGTCCTTCGGCATCGACACCGCCTTGGCGTTCTGCATGGCAAGGCGCAGGCGCGGGTTCATCGACGGGTCCGGCGTCCCGGTCTTGGCGGCGACGGTGATTTCGCGCGCCAGCTTGGAAAACATTTTCGACCGCACCGCATCCTGGCGGCCCTTGCGGTGCATGATGTTCTTGAACTGTGAATGGCCAGCCATGGCACCCCTGTCGTCTTCGGCTAGAGCATTGCGAGCCGGGCGGTTTCACCCGACGTCTTGCAAAAATGCTCGAATTCAAATTTTCAGAACGTCCCTAGTATGCCGCGATGGACATACGGCGCTCTCTGTCGGAATGGCCGGCTTATAGATAAATCGGCTCAATTCGTCCAGCCGCGCCGTTGGCGACCTGGACGGGATCAGCCCGACGGGCCTGGCCCGCGGCCGTTCACCCCTCGAGATCGGACTTCAGCCGGTCGATGATGCTGATCGCGTGGCCGGCATACTGGCTGATCCAGCGGTCGTGGATCTGCTTGATCGGCAGCGCGTTGAGATGGTTCCAGCGCTCGCGCCCCTCGCGCCTCGCCACGACCAGTTCGGCCTCCTCCAGCACCTTGAGGTGCAGCATGACGGTACAACGGTCCATGTCGGGAAAGGCCTCGCACAGCATGCCGGTGGTGCGCGGCGCGTCCTTCATCTGGTCAAGCAATTCGCGCCGGCGTGGATGCGCCAGCGCTTTGAAAACATTGTCGTCTTGCGATCGGCTTGACATGTTATATTTCTATAACATATCGTTGGGCAGATCAAGGAAGGAGCTGTGGATATGTCTCTTGGATTCAGGGTTTCCGGACGCATCGGCAAACCGGTCGCCGAAGTCTTCGACGCGGTCGTCAATCCGAACAAGCTCAGCGGCTACTTCACCACCATAGGCGGCGCCAGCGCACCGCTGGTAGCGGGTACCACCGTAACATGGTGGGGGACGGTGCCCGTCGAAGTCGACGAGGTCGCGAAAGACAGCCGCATCGTGCTGCGTTGGGACGCCACCGACGCCGACGGCAAGCCGGCCTACAAGACGCGCATCGAAATGAATTTCGAGCCGCTGGACGATGGCGGCACCTTCGTCACCATCGCAGAGGCCGGCTGGCGCGAAGGAGAGGTCGGATTGAAGAAATCCTACCTCAATTGCGAGGGCTGGTCGCAGATGCTGGCCTGCATGAAGGCCTATGTCGAATACGGCATAAACTTGCGCGATGGCTATTACCGCAGCGAGATGAAGGGCGAACCCGCCAACGAGACCAATATCTGAGCGACCGTGATGAAGACGGAGGCCTGCCATGAAGAAGGTGACGCCATTCCTGATGTTCGAGGGCAAGGCCGAGGATGCGATGAGCCTCTATTGCGAGACTATTCCCGACAGCAGCGTGCTTGACGTCACCCGTTACGGCCCCGGCGAAGACGGTCCGGAAGGAACGCTCAAGCTGGCGCGTGTGTCCATCGGCGGCCTGGACGTGATGGTCTTCAACAGCCCGGTGCACCATGCCTTCACCTTCACGCCGTCGGTCTCGCTTTATGTCGACTGCTCCTCGGAAGAGGAGCTGAACCGCGTTGTCGAGACAATGGCGAAGGACGGCGCGTTCCTGATGCCGCCCGACAATTATGGCTTCAGCCGCCGTTTCGCATGGCTAAACGACAGGTTCGGAGTCTCCTGGCAGGTCAACCTTTCATAGCGAGCGCGGACCGCGCCGGCTGATGAAGACAACATCTGAACGCAGGAAGTGGAGCCAGCAATGACCGCGAAAATCACCGGCGGCGTCAACATCGCCATGAAGGTACCGCCGCACCAGTATGAGGCGACGATCGCCTTTTACCGCGATGTCGTCGGCCTGAAGCCGTTCACCGCCAAGGCGCCGGCAATCGGCTTCGAGCTCGGCCCCAACCGCCTGTGGATCGATGAAGCGCCGATGATGAGCCAGGCCGAAATCTGGCTGGAATTGTTCACCGACGATTTCCCGGTAGCCGCGGATCATTTCGCCAAGGCCGGCATTGTGCGCTGCGACGCGATCGAACCCCTGGGCGAAGGTTTTCGCGGCTTCTGGATCACCAATCCGGCCAGCATCATCCACATGGTGCGCGAACCGGACGCCTGGTGAGGGCCAAAGCCTGAAAGGAGACCGCCATGGAAATCCGCGAAGCACCAACCGCCGAAACCGCCATGCTGATCAGGCGGCCGGCTGCCGAGGTGTTTGAAGCGATCGTCAATCCGGCGATCACCACGAAATTCTGGTTCACTCATTGCAGCGGCCGACTGGACGCAGGCAAGCCGGTTCAGTGGGAATGGCGCATGTACGACGTCTCGACGGCGGTCGATGTCAAAGAGATCGTCAAGGACAAGAAGATCGTCATGCAGTGGAGCGACCCGCCGACCACGGTGGTCTGGACCTTCACCGAGATGGCGGACAACGCGACCTTTCTCGATATCCGCAATTTCGGCTTCGCCGGCAGCGGCGACGAACAGGTCAAGCAGGCGATCGATTCGACCGGCGGCTTCTCGCTCGTGCTGGCCGGCGCCAAGGCGTGGCTGGAACAGGGCCTGACGCTTGGCCTGATCGGCGATCGCCATCCGAAGGGTGTGCCGGCGAGCTAAGAGCCTGCCAGCCTCAGTGCCCGCCGCCGGACCTTGCCTTCCGCCGCCGCCGCGCCAGCATGTTGAGGCCTTCGACCAGCGCCGAGAAACCCATGGCGGCGTAGATGTAGCCCTTCGGCACATGGTAGCCCATGCCGTCGGCGATCAGCGTCATGCCGATCATCAGCAGGAAGCCCAGCGCCAGCATGACGATGCTCGGGTTCTTGGCGATGAAGTTGGCCAGCGGCCCGGCCGCCAGCATCATCACGGTCACCGCCACGATCACGGCGATGTACATGATGGCGATCTCGTCGGTCATGCCGACGGCGGTGATGATCGAATCGATCGAGAAGACGAGGTCGAGCAGCAGGATCTGGAAGATGGCGCCGGCGAGCGAGATCTGCAGCGTCTCGCCGAGCATCGTGTCCTTGTGGTCGTCGGGATCGACCGTGTGGTGGATTTCCTTGGTCGCCTTCCAGACCAGGAACAGGCCGCCGGCGATCAGGATCAGGTCGCGCCAGGAGAAGCCGTGGCCGAAAGCGGTGAACACCGGCGTCGTCAGCTGGACGATGATCGAGATGGTGGCCAGCAGCACCAGCCGCATGATCAGCGCCGCCGAGATGCCGAGCCGGCGGGCGCGGGCGCGCTGCGCTTCCGGCAATTTGTTGGTCAGGATCGAGATGAAGATCAGATTGTCGATGCCGAGCACGACCTCCAGCACGATCAGCGTCAGCAGCGCGACCCAGGCGGTCGGGTCGGAGACAAAGGCAAAATGCGGCGCCAGGAATTCGATGAGCTGCATGGAGGTCGTCCCCTCTACGATCTAGAGCAGTTTCGTCGCCAGTTAGGTACTATACGTCCGACTATATCAATGTCATGACCAGAAGGATGGCGCGGTTTCTTCGAGCCGCGGCCCGCGACGAAACGGCGCGATCTTCTCGGTCAGGCCGGTGCGGTCGGAAATCTCGACGCCGACGCCGCACAATGTCGCCGGTCCGGTCGCCGCCTCGAAGCGGCCTTTCGGCACTTTCGACAGGAAGCGGTTGAGCGGCTCTTCCTTGTCCATGCCGAGCGAGGAATCATAGTCGCCGCACATGCCGGCGTCGGACATGTAGCCGGTGCCGCCATTGAGGATCTGGTGGTCGGCGGTCGGCTGGTGCGTATGGGTGCCGACGACAAGGCTGGCGCGGCCGTCGACGAAATGCGCGAAGCACATCTTCTCCGAGGTCGCCTCGGCGTGGAAGTCGATGACCACCGCATCGGCCTGCTCGCCCAGCGGACAGGCCGCCAGCTCGCGCTCGCCGGCCTGGAACGGATCGTCGAGCTCGGGATGCATGAACACCCGGCCCATGATGTTGGCGACCAGCACGCGCGCGCCGTTCCTGGCGATGTAGACGCCGGAGCCGCGCCCCGGCGTGCCCTTGGGAAAATTGGACGGGCGCAGGAAGCGCTCCTCGCGCGGCGCGAAGATCAGCGCGTCGCGCTGGTCCCAGACATGGTTGCCGGTGGTGACGACATCGGCGCCGGCCGCGATCGTGTCGCGAAAAATCTCTTCGGTGATGCCGAAGCCGCCGGCGGCGTTCTCGCCATTGACGATGACGAAGTCGAGTTTGAAGTCGGAGATCAGGCCGGGCAGTTGTTCCCACACTGCCGTGCGTCCCGATTTGCCCACCATGTCGCCGAGGAAGAGAAGTCTCATCTATGCGATCCCGAACCGAAGTCAGTGAACCAAAAGCTGCATGACGCTAGCGCAAAAGATCATGCGTCCATTGACGTGTATCTACAATTGCAGCGTCGAACCGACGCAACCCGCTCTCGGTGAGTATTTCCGGAATGGTCACGTCGTGATTCTCATCCGGCACCTGTGCGCCCGCAACGCAATCGGGCTAGGCGGCGTCTGCGGCGCGTTGCGTCGGCGCAGCCAGAAGAACCAGACGTAGAAGGCGGTGAAACCGCCGGTAGCGGCAAGGAGCAACAGCCCGCCGCGCCAGCCCTTCATCGCGGCGGTATCGAGGGTCGATGGATCGGCAGGGTCGTAGTACAAGTCCACCTTGTCGCCTATGGACGCCGCATAGAGGCCGATGTCCTTTCCCTTGCCGGACCAAGCTCATCGGCGCATCGTCAGCCACATAGGTGACGGCGACATTGATGCCATCGATGGTGAGGCCGTTCTTTTGCGTTTCAGTGTAGGGACTGACATCCGTCACGGTGGCGACCGTCTGATGCCAGGCGAGCTGGTGATGCAGGGCGGTTCCGGTGATGTGCAATCCCATCGCAAACAGCGCTGCCGCGATCAGGGCGAACGGCATCAGCAGGTAACCGCATTAAGACCAAGCTATGATGACTGCCATCGAATCGGATTGTATTGCAGAAGTACTATCCGACATGTCTTAGAAACGCGTTAAGCAGATCGTCAAAAGTGCCGGTTTTAAGCAAGACATGATCACCAAACCGGCGCAACCCGCTCTCGGTGAGTATTTCCGAAATGATGACGTCATGGGTCTCGTCCGGCACCTGCGCCACCTCCTGGCAGTCGAAGGCGATGCCGATCAGCCGTGGCGGCTGGCCCTTTGTCGACAAGCCTGGCGATGGCGCGGTCATAATAGCCGGCGCCGTAGCCGATGCGGTGGCCGCGCGCATCGAAAGCAGCGAGCGGCACCAGCATCACGGCCGGGTCGAGCACCGCGGCCTCCTCATGCGGGCCGACCGTGCCGAAGCCCATCTCGACCATCGGCGTGCCGCGCACCAGTTCGCGAAAGACGATGGTGGTCTTGTCGAGGATCGCCGGCAGGCAAAGCCTCGCGCCCTTTTCGCGCAAGGCGAACATCAGCGGCCGGACGTCGACTTCCGACCGCATCGGCCAGAAGCCGGAGACGATCTGGCCGGGTTCGATCGCGATCTGGTCGCGCGCCGTCTCGGCCATTTCGAGCGCGATCTCCACGCGCCAGAATTCGTCGAGCGCATCGCGCCGCCCGAGAGCTTCCTTGCGCAGCTGTTTTTTCAGTTCTTTGGGAGATGTCATGCGCGAACGCTAGAAAAGGTCAGATTTGGTGGCGTTTTAGGAGCGACGTTTTCTACCGCATGATCCACCGAAATGCGTGGCTGCATTGAGACAAGTGACGATCCACACAACCGGTGGAGAAGTCGATCCCGGGTGCCTACAAAGTAGGTGGGCGCCGTGTGAGAAAACCCACGGGTCTTCCCAGGGACAGCTCCCTAAGGATCGTTAAGGCCCCGGGGAAAATGTTCTCCTGCCGGGAAGCGCAGACCGCCGACCCCAATATAGGCCGATGGGCGGCCAAGCGCCAGAGACGCGGCATGGTTGGCGGCTTTATCATTCAGAATTTCCGCCATACGCAGCTCCCGAGCTCGTGCTTGCGCAGGCCAGGCAGCGTCCTTACGGTCGGCTCGATCGAACCGAGGAGCAAAAATGCGTTTCGAAGGCACGGCGGCCTATGTCGCCGACAAGGATCTGATGGTGGCGGTCAATGCCGCGATCGCGCTGGAGCGGCCGTTGCTGGTCAAGGGCGAGCCCGGCACCGGCAAGACGGAACTTGCCCGCCAGGTGGCGGCAGCGCTCGGCCTCGAACTGATCGAATGGCACGTCAAGTCGACGACACGGGCGCAGCAGGGTCTTTACGAGTATGACGCCGTTTCGCGGCTGCGCGACAGCCAGCTCGGCGACGACCGCTTCAACGACATCAGGAACTACATCAAGCGCGGCAAGCTGTGGGAGGCCTTCGCTGCCGGCAGGAAAGTCGTGCTGTTGATCGACGAGATCGACAAGGCCGACATCGAGTTCCCCAACGACCTGCTGCAGGAACTCGATCGGATGGAGTTCTTCGTCTACGAGACCGGCGAGACGATCCGCGCCGCGGTCAGGCCAATCGTCATCATCACCTCCAACAATGAGAAGGAACTGCCGGACGCCTTCCTGCGCCGCTGCTTCTTCCACTACATCCGCTTCCCCGATGTCGAGACGCTGCACAAGATCGTCGACGTCCACTATCCCGGCATCAAGCAGAGTCTGGTGCGCGCCGCCCTTACGCAGTTCTATCGAGATCCGCGAGGTGCCGGGGCTGAAGAAGAAGCCGTCGACCTCCGAGGCGC
The DNA here is from genome assembly GCA_963788955.1 of uncultured Alphaproteobacteria bacterium. Classification (GTDB taxonomy): domain Bacteria; phylum Pseudomonadota; class Alphaproteobacteria; order Rhizobiales; family Rhizobiaceae; genus Mesorhizobium. The sequence continues at coordinate 83,040 of CAWBIN010000003.1, forward strand.
TCGACTGGATCCGGCTGCTGGTCTCCGACGACATCGCGCCAGAGGATCTGCGCGCCGATCCGAAGAACGCCCTGCCCAAGCTGCATGGCGCGCTGCTGAAGAACGAGCAGGACGTGCATCTGTTCGAGCGCCTGGCCTTCATGGCGCGGCGGCAAGGGTGAGGAGCGGTCCGCGCAGCGGACGAAAAGCCAACGATTTGGCTTTTCGAGCAACGAACGGTGAAGACCCGGTCCGCCTTCGGGCGGATCGAAAGGTCCAGTGGACCTTTCGAAGGGACTGAACGCCCGAAGGGCAGGGAGGCCATAGCGAAGGGCCGGCCAGCCGGACAGCGGTTATCCCCTCGCTGGACCGTTGCCGCCAACCGGGCGCCGAGGCAGCTTCAAGCCACAAGCTTCGGAGGAGAACGAAATGACCGAGATCACCATCCGTCCCTTGGCGCAGTCCGACCGTGCCGACTGGCAGCGCCTGTGGACCGCCTATCTCACCTTCTACGAAACCAAGTTGCCGGAGGACGTCTATGCCGTCACCTGGAAGCGACTGTTCACGGCAGGCGAGTTCGAGCCGAAGGGTTTCATCGCCACCCTCGACGGCAAGGCGGTTGGCCTGACGCACTATCTCTACCACCGCTCCTGCTGGTCGGAAAAAAACAATTGCTATCTGCAGGACCTGTTCGCGGACCCGGAGGTGCGCGGCAAGGGCGTGGGTGCCGCGCTCATCGAAGCGGTCAAGCAGGAGGCCGGCAAGATCGGCGTCAAGAACGTCTACTGGATGACCCACGAAACCAACGCCACCGCGCGCAAGCTCTACGACCATGTGGCGCGGCGGACGGGATTCATCGAGTATGATCTGCTGTAGATAGCGCCATGTTCATCCCCTTCTTCCTCGAACTGAAGGCCGCGCGGGTTCCCGTCTCGCTCAGGGAGTATCTGTCGCTGCTGGAGGGGCTGGAAGCCGGGCTGGTCGACTATGACGTCGAGGGTTTTTACTACCTCGCCCGCGCCGCTTTGGTGAAGGACGAACGCCACATCGACCGCTTCGACCAGGTGTTTGCGCATGTCTTCAAGGGCGTCGAGGCGCTGGACGGAAACGCCGCTGTCGACGTCGCAGACATCCCCGAGGAATGGTTGCGCCGGCTGGCCGAAAAGCACCTGACCGACGAGGAGAAAAAACTGGTCGAGGCGCTCGGCGGTTTCGACAAGCTCATGGAAACGCTGAAGCAGCGGCTGGAGGAGCAGAAGGGCCGGCACCAGGGCGGATCGAAATGGATCGGCACCGGCGGCACCTCGCCCTTCGGCGCCTACGGTTACAATCCCGAAGGCGTGCGCATCGGCCAGCAGGAAAGCCGCCACCGCCGCGCGGTCAAAGTCTGGGACAAGCGCGAGTTCAGGAATTTCGACGACGCCATCGAGCTCGGCACCCGCAACATCAAGATCGCGCTGAAGCGGCTGCGCCGCTGGGTGCGCGAGGGTGCCGAGGAGGAGTTCGACCTGCCCGGCACCATCCACGCCACCGCCGAGCACGGCTATCTCGACGTCAAGACGCGGCCCGAACGGCGCAATGCGGTGAAGCTCCTGATGTTCTTCGATGTCGGCGGCTCGATGGACGACCACATCAGGAGCGTCGAGGAGCTGTTTTCGGCCGCCCGCGCCGAATTCCGCCAGCTCGAATATTTCTATTTCCACAACTGCCTCTACGAAGGCGTTTGGCGGGACAATCGCCGCCGTCTCGCCGAGACGATCCCGACCTTCGACCTGCTGCATAAATACGGGCCGGACTACAAGGTGATCGTCGTCGGCGACGCCTCGATGAGCCCTTACGAGATCGCGCACCCCGGAGGCTCGGTCGAGCACTGGAACCCGGAGGCCGGCGCCGTCTGGCTGGCTCGCCTGCTGCAGCAATGGCCGAACGCCGTCTGGCTTAACCCTGAAAACCAGAAGAACTGGGGTTTTACCCATTCGATCACTATCATCCGCGACATCTTCGGCGGCCGCATGTTCCCGCTGACGCTGGCCGGGCTCGAGGCCGCGACGAAGCAGCTTTCGCGCAAGCACTGAGCAATCTCCCGGAGCCACCATGACCTGCTTTCTCTGCCTGCAATGCGGTGTCCAGTTCGCGGCGAGCGATGCGCCGCCGCAACACTGCCCGATCTGCGAGGACGAACGGCAGTTTGTGCGCTGGGAGGGCCAAGCCTGGATCACGCCGGAAGAGCTCGCCGCCACGCATCGGCTTGTGATGAAGGACGACGCCGGCGTGCTCGCCTTCGGCGTCGAGCCGCGCTTCGCCATCGGCCAGCGGGCTCTGCTGGCACAGACGCCGGACGGCAATGTGCTGTGGGACTGCGTCTCGATGGTCAGCGACGAGGCGGTGGCCGAGATCAACCGGCGTGGCGGCCTGGCTGCCATCGCCATCTCGCACTGCCACTATTATTCGGTGATGGTCGAGTGGAGCGAAGCGTTTGGCGGCGTGCCGATCTATCTCCACGCTGACGACCGTCAATGGATCATGCGGCCGCATCCTGCCATTGTCAGTTGGGAAGGCGAGAGGCTTGCCATCAATCCATCGCTGACACTCATCCGCTGCGGCGGCCACTTTGCTGGTGGCCAGGTGATGCACTGGAAGCGCGACGGCGGCAGCGCCCTGCTGTCCGGCGACATCCTGCAAGTCACGCCGACCCGCCGTCATGTCAGCTTCATGTACAGCTACCCGAACTACATCCCGCTGAACGCGACGGCTGTGCGCCGCATAGCGGCGGTGCTGGAATCTTTCGAGTTCGACCATATCCATGGTGCCTGGTGGGGCCAGAACGTCATCGGCGGCGCGAAAGCGGCATTCGCCGCTTCGGTCGCGCGTTATCTCGCGGCAATTGCCTGAGAGCGCGATCGAAAATCCGGGCAAACGCCGTAACAAATGCCTATCTTGGTGCGAATATGAGGTTGCAACCAAGAACGAGCCGCCAAGGCTGAGGAGATCCAATGGACACCCACGCCTACCCCGTTACCCGCACCGACGCCGAATGGCGCGCCCGGCTGACGCCGGAGCAATATGCCGTCATGCGCAACCATGGCACCGAACGTCCTGGAAGCTGCGCCCTGCTCTACGAGAAACGCGCCGGTACCTTTTCCTGCGTCGGCTGCGACCAGCCCCTATTCGAATCCAAGCTGAAGTTCGAGAGCGGCACCGGCTGGCCGAGCTTCAACGACCCGGTGCCCGGCTCTGTCGAGAACACGATTGACCGCAGCTACGGCATGGTCCGCACCGAATGCCATTGCGCCCGCTGCGGCAGCCATCTCGGCCATGTCTTCGAAGACGGCCCGCCACCGACCGGCCTGCGCTATTGCATCAACGGCGTGGCGCTGAAATTCGAACCGGCCGCCTGAGCAATTCCAGGAAAAGTGTGAACGGTTTTCCGTCCGGAATTGCGTCCGAGCAAAGAGATGGAGCGGCAAGCAGATCAAAATGCAAAAAGGCGACTTCGGTCGCCTTTTTCTATGCCGGTAAACAGGCATTCGAGCCTGTCAGACCACGACCACCAGGATCAGCCAAAGCGCGGAACCCAGCATCATCAGCGAAGCCTTGGCACCACCGGATCTTTCCGCGGTGCGCCAGACGGCAAAGGTCAGGAAGATATTGTAGGGCACTGGCAGGAAATGCACCGCCAGGGCCACGGCGAGCGACAGCTTCATCCCGAGCAGGATCAGCGCCACCACCGACAAGGCGATGTTGATCGCCGTGCCGACAAGCACCAGGTCGCGCCAGAACAGTCGATCGAGCGGCACCAGGCCTTGCCAGCGCGAGCGGAAGAAGCCCGGCGTGCGGCCTGCCTCGCCGCCTTCGCCTGCCAGGGGCTCCGGAGCACTCACTGCCGCGGCCTTCTTCTTAACGGCGGCCGACATGCCGAGTGCAGCAAGTCTGTCGACGCGAAGCTATAGTCGGGTATGCGCGAGCCTGTTATTTGAACGATTGTCATCAAACCGTCGTCAAACCTTCCTACGTCGCCCCTGTCGGCATCATCGGCACCTGCCGGAACTGCCGGCCAATCATCCAGTCGCCTGCCAGGGAGGTCTTGAGATGAGCGACAATTTCTACAACGTGCTGTTTCTTTGCAACGCCAATTCGGCGCGATCCATCATGGGCGAGGCCATCCTCAACCGGATCGGCGCCGGCAAGTTCAAGGCCTTCTCTGCCGGTTCGCAGCCGAAGGGCACGGTCAACCCCTATGCACTGCAACTGCTGGAAAGCCTCAACTACGATACGAGTTTTGCCCGCTCGAAAGGCTGGGACGAGTTTGCGGCGCCTGACGCACCGGAAATGAACTTTGTCTTCACGGTCTGCGACAACACCGCGAACGAGACCTGCCCGATCTGGCCCGGCCATCCGATGACGGCGCTCTGGGCGATACCGGACCCGGCGAAGGCGGCGGGGACCGACGCCGAGATGCACCTTGCCTTCGCCGATGCCTATCGCATGCTGAACAACCGCATTTCGCTGTTCACCAACCTGCCTGTGGACGCGCTCGACCACCTGACGCTGCAAAACCATCTGGACGAGATCGGCCGCGACCAGGCGAAGCCGGAACTAAACCAGACCTGACCCGGCTGCCGCCATCGCGATCCTGTCGGGATGGCCGCAGGCGCAAGCAGGGCGAGGCGATTCATGAACCGTCGCCGCCATTTCCGAGCACCTCGATCACGGCGCGCTCGAAGCGCGAGCATTCCGTTACCAGCCAGTCGGCCATCGCCGGCCAATTGTCCTCGGCAAAGCAGTTCACGCGCCACAGCGAATTGATGCCGAGCCCCTCGCAACTCTGGTCAGGCCTGAGCTTCAGCCTGCCTTCGATCGCCGGCTGGAACGGTTGCAAACGTGCCCAGACCTCGGTGGCGCCAAACTTCTCATTGCGGCCGAAGAAGACGCCGGCATGGTTCTGCGCCGGCGCGACATACATGGAGAGGACCAATGCGAAGTCCGGCAGCCCGCGCTGCCAGAACCAGGGCCCGCGCCGCGCCAGCCTGACCCTTTCTTCCGGATGCCGTTCCGCAAACAGCGCCCAGAAGCCGCGATGCCGGAATTCCGAGCCGCGGCGGGCGCCGAAATCGAATTCGCTCATGGTTGGTTCGATGCTCGTTGCAGCCTCATGGATAGCCGAGGCTGCCTTACATCACACCATCATGCTGACATGCAACGGTCACGCCCGGCCATCGCCTGGGCGCACGGAACCTACCAGCGGTATTTCAGCGACGCGGTCATGTTGCGGCCCTGGCCGAGATAGCAATAGCCTTCGTTGCACACCGTCGCGCGGTCGTCGGCAATGTTGCGGACGGCAAAGGCCGCGGTGACGCCGTCATACTTCTTGTCGATGGCGCCGAAATCGTAGGATGCCGAGGCGTCGAGATAGATGGCCGCGTCATTCCTGCTGGTGTTGGCGGTGTCCGTATAGGTCTCGCTGAGGAACCGCACCCCGGCCCCCACCGACAGGCCCGAAACGGTCGAACTCTGATCGAACGTGTAGTTCGCCCAGAGGGTCGCCACATGTGCGGGCGTGACGGCCGGCGCATTGCCGACACCGTCGCCTGCGGTGATTTCGGCATGGTTGTAGGTGTAGGCGGCAACGACGTCCAAACCGTTCATGATGGCGGCGCGCGCCTCCAGCTCCAGACCATTGCTGGTCACCTCGCCCAGCGAACGGTATGTCCCCAGATTGGCGTTGACGACGACCGGCTTGTTCTTCTCGACAAGATGATAGGCGACCGCCGAGAGCAGCATATCGGTTCCCGGCGGCTGGTACTTGACGCCCAGTTCGAACTGCTCGCCCTCCTGGGGCTCGAGGATGCCGCCCGACACCGACTGGTTGTTGATCGGCTCGAACGAGGTCGCATAGCTGGCGAAAGGCGCGACGCCGTTGTCGAACAGATAAAGGGCGCCGGCCTGGACGCTGAAAGCGTCCTTCTTCACATCCTCGGAGCCGTCGCTCAGAAGCTGAACGCGGGTCTGCTCGACCCAGGTCTGGCGGCCGCCAAGCGTGAAGCGCCATTTGTCCATTTCGATCTGGTCCAGCGCATAGAGGCCGGTCTGGCGCAGATCCGCGTCGGACTGCATAAAAGTGTAATCCGGCGTCGGGCCGGAGACACCGTAGGTGGGATTGGCGATGTCGAAGTCGTAGGCCGGATTGGTGACGAAGTCCAAGCCGTAACCGAAGGACGACGTTACGTTCGTATAGTCGAGGCCGAAGAGCACTGTGTGCGCCAGCTGCCCGGTGTCGAACTTGGCTTCGAGCTGATTGTCGGCCTGGAAGACGTTCATCTCGTCGCGGATCGAGCTCGCGCCGCGATGGGCGACAGTGCCCGTCCAGTCATAGATGCCGAGATAGCGCGATCTCAAGTCCAGATGCGAATAGCGAAGGTTCTGTCGAAACGTAATGCCGCCGTCGAACTCATGCTCGAACTTGTAGCCGATCTGCTGCTGCCGCACCTTCTGGTAGTCGTAGTCCGGATCGCTCGAGCGCAGCTGGAGAATCTTTCCCGACGGGTCCTTCACGGCGCCGACGTCGGTGTCGGTTTCGTCGGCCTGCACCAACCCGTAGATCGTAAACGACGTGGCGGCATCCGGAGCCCAGGTCAGCGACGGCTGCAGGAAATAACGGTCGTCGGCGATGTCGAAATTGGTTTCGCCGTTCCGCGCCAAGCCGACGACCCTGTATAGGAAATCGTTGCTGCCTTCCTGAACCGGGCCGCTGAAATCGAATGCCGCCTGCGCCCTGTCCTGTGTTCCGTAGAGCAGCTCCACCTCGCGGATCTTCTCTTCGGTGGGAAGTTTTGACACCTTGTTGATGATGCCGGCCGGCGTGCCGGCACCGTAGAGGACGGACACCGGCCCCTTGATCACCTCGACGCGTTCGAGCGAATAGGGGTCGGTGCGGAAGGTGCCGTAGTTCATGTATGGCTGGCGCAGGCCGTCCTTGTAGTCGCCGATCGTCGTCGTGCTGTAGCCGCGGATGTAAATCTGGTCGAAACGCGGATCGAAGCCATAGGCGCCGGTCGTCACGCCCGCCGAGTAGCGGACCGCCTCGATGATGTCCTGCGCGCCGCGCTGTTCCATCTCCTTGCGCGTCACCACCGACACGGAGCGCGGCGTCTCGATCAGCGGCGTGTCGGTCTTGGTTGCGCCGGAGCTGCGCTTGGCCACAACCGTCTTGCTGTCATCCTCGGACGCGCTTTGGGCGGCTTTGTCGCTTACCGTGATCTTCTCCAGCACCGTCGTGCCGTCCGATGCGCCGCTTTCCTGCGCCGCCGCATGACCTGCGCAAAGCAGCGTCGACAGGCAGGCAATCAGCCTTCTCTGGTAAGGGACTCCGCCACGTCCAGCCACGTCGCCACCACGATGAAATGCCATTTCGATTTGCCCCACTGCTTTGGCCGGCGCAGACGGCGGTCACCGGCGCCCCAATTGTTGACTACTTGAGTCAAGTTCAATGTTGACTAAGAGAGTCATGTTTCTTAGTCAACCGGTCATAGGGCATGTGGGAAAGGAAATTGCACCTGATGCGAGGCGACGAAAGATGCCGGAAAGGGCCTTGGCAAGCCATGTTTGCGAAGCCAGGCGTCGGCCATCCCGCCAAGGTGGCGAGTCACAAACGGCATCGGCCCGTGCGCGATACCCTCGCGCGACGCGAGCTAAACGCTAAGAAATCGCCACTCGAGCCCCGCTGGCCATCGCCCACGCAGCCGCTTGCGTTGCCGCCACGACAAGCGGCTCTGGAGCGTTGAGGCGGTTCGATCAGTTCGAGTTCGAATTGGAATTCGAGTTGCTGGACGAACTCGTCGAGGTGCTGGTCGACGTGCTGCCGTTTGTACTTCTGTCGCGGTCGCGATCCCTGTCACTGCTGCAAGACCCGCCGGAGCAGCTCTTCGACGTCGATTTCGACGAACTGGACGATTTCGAAGTCGACACGGATTTCGTGCCGACAAGGATGATATCGCCCTCGCCTGCGACGAGATTTGCCGGCGCTTGCGGCAAAACCGGCGCTGCCTGCGCCGTCAATGCCATGAGCGCCGATGCAGCAAGCGCTGTCGATGCGAAATGCCAGAGACCTGCCATCGCGCTGCTCCTTCCAAAGTCCAGGCACCAGCCATGGCGGCTGGTGCACATGGAATTTGAACACGTGCAGCGGCTACTTTGAAGTAGGGCAATGGAGCTAAGTCCAGAGATGCTCCCGGCAGAACTCGCCGAGATCTGGACGAAGCCAAACGCCTCGGCTCTCTACAGAAAAAGGAGCCGCGGAAGCAGACCGGTTTCAGACCATGCCGAGAGCGGCCTTGTAGAGGTCGAGGATGCTTTCCTCTTCCTGCCGCTCGGCCTGATCCTTTTTCCGAAGCCGGATGATCGACCGCATCGCCTTGGTGTCGAAGCCGGTGCCCTTGGCTTCGGCGAACACTTCCTTGATGTCGTCGGCAATCGTCTTCTTCTCTTCCTCGAGCCGCTCGATGCGCTCGATGAACGCGCGCAACTGGCCGGCGGCTACAGTCTGGCTGGTCTCGGTGATGTCGTCGGCCATTTTTTCTCTCCGCGTCTTTTCGGCGCCGCGCTCAGGCGATTCTCGCCGCGGCAAATTCGAGCGGGTTCGATGCCCGAGCGGGCGGCGCGGGTCAAGCCATTATCGATGCGACATGAAGGGTTGGACACACCCTAAGGCGTGTTGAGATTCAGGTCAGGCCGAGCCGGAGTCAGACGGACGCGAAGCGGCCAAACAAGATGGTTTCCGAGAACCGGAGTGGAGCGTACTTAAAGTACGTGCGTACCGGAAGCGCAGGAAGCCGGCGTTTGCAGGCCGGCATCACCTGAATATCGACACGCCTTAGCCGAAGGCGATCAGCAGATCCTTCGCGTCGATCTGGTCGCCGGCCTTGACCAGCACCTCGGCAACCGTGCCGTCGCGTTCGGCATGCAGCGCCGTTTCCATCTTCATCGCCTCGATGGAAAGCAGCACGTCGCCGGCCTTGACCGCCTGGCCGGCGGCAACCGCAAGCGCGGAGACCACGCCCGGCATCGGCGCGCCGACATGCGCCTCGTTGCCCGGCTCTGCCTTGCGCCGTGCCTTGGCGGCGGAGGCGCCATGCGCCCTGTCCGGCACCTTCACGCGGCGCGGCTGGCCGTTGAGCTCGAAGAACACGGTGACCATGCCCTTCTCGTCGACATCGCCGATCGCCAGGCAGCGCACCACCAGCGTCTTGCCCTTCTCGATGTCGACGAAGATCTCGTCTTCCGACTTCATGCCGTAGAAATAGGTCGGCGTCGGCAGCACGCTGACCGGGCCGTAGGTCTCCTGCGCGGCGGCGAAGTCGGAGAACACTTTCGGATACATCAGCCAGGAGGCGAATTCGTATTCGCTGAGCTTGCGCTCGAGCTTCTCCTCGATCTCCTTGCGGCTGGCCTTGAGATCGGCCGGCTTGAGCAGCGAACCCGGCCGCACCGTGATCGGCTTGTCGCCCTTCAGCGCCTTCTTCTGCAGCTTCTCCGGCCAGCCGCCGGGCGACTGGCCGAGATCGCCGCGCAGCATCGACACGACCGAGTCCGGGAAGGCGATGTCCTTGGCCGGGTTCTCGACATCGGCGACGGTCAGGTCCTGGCTCACCATCATCAGCGCCATGTCGCCGACGACCTTGGACGACGGCGTCACCTTGACGATGTCGCCGAACATCAGGTTGACGTCGTGATAGGTCTGCGCCACCTCGTGCCAGCGCGTTTCCAGCCCGAGCGAGCGCGCCTGCTCCTTGAGGTTGGTGAACTGGCCGCCCGGCATCTCGTGCAGGTAGACTTCCGAGGCCGGTCCCTTGAGGTCGCTCTCGAAGGCGGCATACTGGTTGCGCACCGCTTCCCAGTAGAACGAGATGTTGCGGATCCATTGCGGGTCGAGGCCGGGATCGCGCTCGGTGCCCTTCAGCGCCTCGACGATCGAGCCGAGGCAAGGCTGCGAGGTGTTGCCGGAGAAAGAATCCATCGCCGCGTCGATGGCGTCGACGCCGCTTTCCACCGCCGCCAGCACCGTCGCCGCCGACAGGCCTGACGTGTCATGGGTGTGGAAATGGATCGGCAGGTCGGTTGCCTCGCGCAGCGCCTTGAACAGCACGCGCGCGGCAGCCGGCTTCAGCAGCCCGGCCATGTCCTTGACGGCGATGATATGGGCGCCGGCGGCCTGCAATTCCTTCGCCAGCCCGACATAGTATTTGAGGTCGTATTTGGCCCGCGCCGGATCGAGGATGTCGCCGGTGTAGCACATCGCCGCTTCGATCAGCTTGCCCTCGGCGCCGACCGCGTCCATGGCGACGCGCATGTTCTCGACCCAGTTCAGGCAGTCGAAGACGCGGAACAGGTCGACGCCGCCGGCGCGCCGCCTGGCGGACGAAATGCTGCACGACATTGTCGGGGTAGTTGGTGTAGCCGACGCCGTTGGCGCCGCGCAGAAGCATCTGCAGCAAAAGGTTGGGCGCCGCCTCGCGCACCAGCGACAGCCGCTCCCACGGATCCTCGGTGAGGAAGCGCATGGCGACGTCGAAGGTCGCGCCGCCCCAGCATTCGAGCGACAGCAGTTGCGGCAGCGCCCGCGCATAGGTGCCGGCGATACCGGCGATGTCATGCGTGCGCATGCGCGTGGCGAGCAGCGACTGGTGGCCGTCGCGCATCGTCGTGTCGGTGACCAGCACCTCTTTCTGCTCACGCATCCAGGCGGCAAATTTCTCCGGGCCGAGCGCGTCGAGCTTCTGCTTGCTGCCGCCAGGGACATTGCCGTTGAGATAGGGCACGACCGGTGCCGCCGCATCGGCCTTGGGCATGGGGCGGCCGCGCGTCTCGGGATGGCCGTTGACGCTGACAGTCGGCCAGATAGTTGAGCAGCTTGGTCGCGCGGTCCTGCCGCTTGACCTGCTGGAACAGTTCCGGCGTCGTGTCGATGAACTTGGTCGTGTAGGAATTGTCGGCGAAGCTCGGGTGATTGATGATCGCTTCGAGGAAGGTGAGATTGGTGGCCACGCCGCGGATGCGGAATTCGCGCAGCGCCCGGTTCATGCGGGCGATCGTCTCGGCCGGCGTCGGCGCCCACGCCGTCACCTTCTCCAGCAGCGGATCGTAGAAGCGGGTGATGACCGCGCCCGAATAGGCGGTGCCGCCGTCGAGGCGGATGCCGAAGCCGGTGGCGCCGCGATAGGCGGTGATGCGGCCATAGTCCGGGATGAAATTGTGCTCGGGGTCTTCCGTGGTGATGCGGCACTGCAGCGCGTGGCCGTTCAGCCTGATGTCCTTCTGCGCCGGCACGCCCGATTCCGGCGTGCCGATGGCAAAGCCGTCGAGGATGTGGATCTGCGCCTTGACGATGTCGATGCCGGTCACCTGCTCGGTGACGGTGTGCTCGACCTGGATGCGCGGATTGACCTCGATGAAGTAGAATTTGCCGGTGTCGGCGTCCTGCAGGAACTCGACCGTGCCGGCGCCGATATAGCGGTCTCGCGCGCGATCTTCAGCGCATAGCCGCACAGCTCCTGGCGCAGCGCCTCGCTCGAGATAGGGCGCCGGCGCGCGCTCGACGACCTTCTGGTTGCGGCGCTGGATCGAGCAGTCGCGCTCGAACAGATGCACGGCGTTGCCATGCGTGTCGCCCAGCACCTGCACCTCGACATGGCGGGCGCGCTCGATCAGCTTTTCGAGATAGACCTCGTCCTTGCCGAAGGCGGCCTTGGCCTCGCGCTTGCCTTCCATGACCTCGCGGGCCAGATCGGCCTCGGAGCGGATGGCGCGCATGCCGCGCCCGCCGCCGCCCCACGATGCCTTCAGCATCACCGGATAGCCGATGGTCTTGGCGAGCTTCTTGACCGCCTCCATGTCGTCCGGCAGCGGCTCGGTGGCGGGCACGACCGGCACGCCGACCTCGATCGCCAGATTGCGCGCGGCGACCTTGTTGCCGAGCCGGCGCATCGTCTCCGGCTTCGGGCCGATGAAGGTGATGCCGGCCTCGGCGCAGGCTTCGGCGAATTCAGGGCTTTCCGACAGACAGCCCGTAGCCCGGATGGATGGCGTCGGCGCCCGACAGCCTGGCGACGCGGATGCACTTCCTCGATCGACAGATAGCTTTCGATCGGCCCCATGTCCTTGCTGAGATGCGGCCCGCGCCCGACCTGGTAGCTTTCGTCGGCCTTGAAGCGGTGCAGCGAATATTTGTCCTCCTCGGCCCAGATCGCCACGGTTTTGAGGCCAAGCTCATTGGCCGCGCGGAACACGCGGATGGCGATTTCGGACCGGTTGGCGACAAGGATTTTCGTGATGGCCAAGGACTGCGCTCCAAAGGCGGAGAGGATGGGGGCTGCCGCAATGATTAACGTGAAAATGCTGCAGTGCAAACAAATTCGCGCGACATCTAAACCGATTTAAATGGTTTGTTCGCGCCAGCAACTGCAAAAATGCCCGGCGCGGTGCGCCGGGCATTTTCCGCAATTTCAGACGTCGTTGCCGGCTTATTGCTCGAAGTAGGAGTACTTGCCGTCGTCGCCCTTCTTCCAGTCGTACATGACGTAGTCCGGGCGGGTGATGTCGCCCTTGGCGTCATAGCCGATGTCGCCGATGGCCGGTCGTGAAGGGGCCGCTCGACTTGATCGTCTCGGCGACTTTCTGGGCATCGTCGGCCGAGCCGGTCTTGGTGATGGCCGCCGCGATGATCTGAATCGCGGCGTAGGAGTAGAGCGTGTAGGCTTCCGGCTCGAAACCCTGCGGCGCGGAACTTCTCGACGAGTTCCTTGGCGTTCGGGTTCATGCGCGGATCGGGAGCGAACGTCATCAGCGTGCCTTCAACCGCGTCGCCGGCGATCGAGGCCAGTTCGTTCGAGACGATGCCGTCGCCGGACATGAACTGGTGCCTTGAGGCCCTGGTCGGCGAGCTGGCGGATGATCAGGCCGGCTTCGGTGTGCAGGCCGCCGTAATAGACGACGGTGACGCCGGCTTCCTTCATCTTGGCGATGAGCGCCGAGAAGTCCTTGTCGCCGACATTGATGCCTTCATACATGACTTCGGTCACGCCGTTGCCGTTCATCGCCTTCTTGGTTTCGTCGGCAAGGCCCTGGCCGTAAGGGGTCTTGTCGTGGATGACGCGCGATCTTGGCGTCCTTGAAGTTCGTGGCGATATAGGCGCCGGCAATGCCTTGCCCTGCTGGTCGTCGCGTCCGCAGGTGCGGAACACGTTCCACAGGCCGCGCTCGGTGAACTTCGGATTGGTCGCGGCAGGCGTGATTTCGAGGATGCCGTTCTCGGCATAGACTTCCGATGCACGGGATCGAGACGCCCGAGTTGAAGTGGCCAACGACGAACTTGACGCCGTCGGCGACGAACTTGTTGGCGACCGAGATGCCCTGCTTCGGATCGGAGACGTCGTCACCGACCTCAGCTTGATCTGCTCGCCGATTGATGCCGCCGGCCGCGTTGATGTCGGCGACGGCCTGCTCTGCGCCCTTCTGCAGCTGCGCGCCGAAAGCGGCGTTCGGGCCGGTGATCGGACCGGCGACGCCGATGAGGATGTCAGCCCACGCGCTGCCGCTGAACGCGATGAGCGCGGTCAGGGCAACGGCGGACAAGAGTGATTTTTTCATATGAAACGCTCCCATTTACGGAGTGGGCGTGGATGATACTTTCATGCGATGCCCACCCTTATCGCAGAAAGCGTCAGTTTGCCGATTTTCAGGCACTTGTCACGCCGATTCATTCCCCGAAACGGCGTTAATGATGAACGTCAACCTTTCGGTTTCCAGCTCAAGAGCGAAGCTCTTTCGTAGAGCCAATTATACTGCGTCACCATCTGGTTGGTGCGCGTGTACTGGTAGCCGATGAAGCCCAGTATCATCAGCACGATTGTGTCGACGATGTAGTAATGCAGCGAGAACATCGTGCCGTCGAACAGCGCGTGATGGATGAACCTGATGCCGATGCCGAGGCCCAGCATGTAGAGCGAACAGCTGGAAGAAGCTGCGCCAGGTCTGCGCGCTGGCCCTGCCCGTCATCCATGCCGCCCAGCCGCCGAGCAGGCAGGTGACGAAGAAGAACTGCCAGATCGAGGGTTCCTCGTAGAGAATGCCCTGCATGATTGAAGTCTCCCTAGCATGATCCCGAAAAGTTGCAGACTTTTCGGACAAAGATCATGCGACAAACAAACAACTTGGAGCGGAATACCGGATGCACAATTCCGCTCCAAACTCAGTGGTGGCCGCCTTCGAGATAGGCGGCGCGCACTTCCGGATTGGCGAGCAGCTCCTTGCCGGTGCCGCTCATCGTCACATTGCCGTTGACCATGACGTAGCCGCGGGTGGCGAGCTTCAGCGCGCCGAAGGCGTTCTGCTCGACCAGGAACACGGTCAGCCCCTGGGTGCGGTTCAATTCGCGGATGGCGTCGAAGATCTGCTTGACGATCAGCGGCGCCAGACCCAGCGACGGCTCGTCGAGCAGAAGCAGCTTCGGCCGCGCCATCAGCGCGCGCCCGATCGACAGCATCTGCTGCTCGCCGCCCGACAGCGTGCCGCCGCGCTGGGCGATGCGCTCCTTCAGGCGCGGGAACAGCGTGAACACCTTCTCGACGTCCTCGTCATAGTGTTTGAGGTTGTCGAGGCTGGCGCCCATCTGCAGGTTTTCCATCACCGTCATGCGCGGGAAGATGCGGCGGCCTTCTGGCGACTGCGCGATGCGCATGCGCGCGATCTCGTGCGTCGGCATCTGGGTGATGTCGGTGCCGGCAAAAGTGATCGTGCCGGCGCGCGCCCGCGGCGCGCCGAAGATGGTCATCATCAGCGTCGATTTGCCGGCGCCGTTGGCGCCGATCAGCGCGACGATCTCGCCCTCGTTGACGTTGACGTCGACGCCGTTCAGCGCCCGGATGTTGCCGTAGTAGGTCTCGACGCCCTTGATATCGAGCAGCGTTGTACCGGCCATCACTTACGCCCTCCGCGCGGCTTGGGTGTCGATCCCGGTCGGCTTGGCCGTGGCCCGCTTGGCAGGCGTTCTTGGCGCGGCGTTGGCCTTTGCATCGAACTGCTCTGCTTTCGAGGCGCCCTTCGACACCGTGACGCGCTCGCCCTCGCTATGGCCGATCGTGTCGGTCACCGGGCCGGCGAGAAACGAAGACGACGTGCCCGGGCCGTGCGCGGCGTCGGGGCCGGTGTCCAGCTGCTCGATGACGTCTTCGTCGCCGACCTCGGTCAGCACCGTCTCGACCTCCTCATCGTCGACGCCGAGATAGGCGGCGATGACGCGCGGGTCGGTGCGCACCGATTGCGGACTGCCGTCGGAGATCTTGCGCCCGTATTCGAGCACCACGACATGGTCGGAAATCTGCATGACCACCGACATGTCGTGCTCGATCAGAAGGATCGAGGTGCTTTTCTTGATGTCCATCAGCAGCGCATTGAGCGCCGCCGATTCCTTCGGATTGAGGCCGGCGGCCGGCTCGTCGAGGCACAGAAGCTCCGGCCCCGTGCACATGGCGCGCGCGATCTCCAGGCGCCGCTGCGCGCCATAGGGCAAATCGCCGGCCGGATCGTCGGCGCGATCGACGAGGTTGGCCTTCTCCAGCCAGTGCTTGGCCAGGTCGATCGATTCCGCCGATGCCTTGCGGTAGCTCGAGAAGCCGAACAGGCCAAGCATCGTATAGCCCGACGCCTTCATCAGCTTGTTGTGCTGGGCGACCAGAAGGTTCTCCAGCAGCGTCATGCCCGAGAACAGGCGGATGTTCTGGAAGGTACGCGCCACCTTGGCGCGTGCCGGGATCTCGTGGTTCGGCAAGCGCTCGAGCAGGTAGCTCGAGCCGTCAATCCGGTTGAGCGTGATCATGCCTTCCGACGGCTTGTAGAAGCCGGTGATGCAGTTGAACACGGTGGTCTTGCCGGCGCCGTTCGGGCCGATCAGCGCGGTGATCTCGCCGCGCTTGGCCTGGAAGGACAGGTCGCCGATGGCGACCAGGCCGCCGAACTTCATCGACAGATGCTCGACCTGCAGGATGGAGTCGTTCATGGAAGGGCTCGCACTCATCAGCCGTGACCTTCCTTGGTGAAGGAGCCCGATACCGCTTTTCGCTCCTTGAGGAAGGCGGTCGGCTCACGGCTGCCGACAAAACCGCGCGGCTTCCACAGCATGACGATGACCATGGCCATGCCGAACAGCAGCATGCGGTAGAGTTCCGGCGTGAAGTCGGGACCGAACACCGCCTTGAGGAAGTTCAGCTCGCGCAGGATTTCGGTGCCGCCGATCATCACCAGCGCCGCGACCGCGATGCCGACCAGCGAGCCCATGCCGCCGAGCACGACGATGGCCAGGATGATCGCCGATTCCAGGAAGACGAAGGATTCCGGGCTGACGAAGCCTTGCCGCGCGGCGAAGAAGGAGCCGGCGAAGCCGCCGAACATGGCGCCGGTGGCAAAGGCGGTGAGCTTGGTGGTGGTGGTGTTGATGCCGAGCGAGCGGCAGGCGATCTCGTCCTCGCGCAGCGCTTCCCAGGCGCGGCCGACCGGCATGCGGCGCAGCCTGATGGTGACGAAGGCGGTGAGCAGGCAAAGCGCCAGGATCAGATAGTAGAGGAAGATCTTGTAGTAGGCGCCCGACTGGGCGATGCCCAGCACCTTGGCGATGTAGTTCGGGTCCGAGACGTTGAACGACATCAGGCCGAAGAACGTGACCTTCGGGATGCCGGAGATGCCGGCCGAGCCGTTGGTCACCTCGCGCCAGTTGATCAGCACCAGGCGGATGATCTCGCCGAAGGCCAGCGTCACGATCGCCAGATAGTCGCCGCGCAGCCGCAGCACCGGAAAGCCGAGCATCACGCCCCAGAAGGCCGCCATGAGGCCGGCGGCCGGCAGCAGGATCCAGAACGACAGGCCGAAATGCGTGCCGAGCAGCGCATAGGCATAGGCGCCGACCGCGTAGAAGGCGACATAGCCGAGATCGAGCAGGCCGGCGAGGCCGACGACGATGTTCAGCCCCCAGGCCAGCATCACGTAGATCAGGATCTGGATGCCGAAATTGTCGACCCATTTCAGCGAGCCCTGGAAGCCGACCAGCAAGCACGATGACGACCGGATAGAGCAACAGCACGGCAACGCCGATCTGGTTGAAGTTTCGGCGTACGAAGCCCGGCGCAGTTGCGGCCGCCGCTGGCGCCGCGGCCTTTTGCGCCTTGGCGCCGTTCCATCGCCGGCTGCGCATAGGCGACATAGAGGAAGCGGCCGACGGCGGTGAGCGACGACGACGATGGCGAGCAGGCCCCAGCGCGGCACCAGGATCAGTTCGTTGCGGATGTTCTGGTCGGTCTTCAGGCCGATGAACAGGACGAACAGGCCGAGCGAGATGGCGCCGGCATAGAGCGCCTCGCGGAAGGCGCGCTGCACGGGAGTGGCGACGACGTCGCGCTCCGGGGAGACGGTAACCGCCATGAGTCTCAGACCTTTTCGACTTCTGGCCGGCCCAGAATGCCGGAAGGCAGGAAGATCAGCACGATCGCCAGGATGGAGAAGGCGGCGACGTCCTTGTAGTCGATCGAGAAATAGGCCGACCACATGCTCTCGATGAAGCCGATCAGCAGCCCGCCGAGCACGGCGCCGGGCAGCGAGCCGATGCCGCCGAGCACGGCCGCGGTGAAGGCCTTCACGCCCGGCACGAAGCCGTCGGAGAAGACCACGACGCCGTAATACATCAGGTACAGCGTGCCGGCGACGGCGGCAAGCGCGGCGCCCATGATGAAGGTGATCGAGATGGTGCGGTCGACATCGACGCCGAGCAGCGCCGCCATCTTGCGGTCCTGCTCGCAGGCGCGCTGCGCCCGGCCAAGCGAGGTCTTGTTGACGAGGTACCAGAAGAGCGCCAGCAGCATCGCGGTGACCACGACGATGATGATCTGCTTCAGCGAGACGCTGATGCCCTCGATCGTCGTAGACCTTGGACGACCATCGGCGGGATCGGCTTGTTGCGCGGACCCTGCGTCACCTGGACGAAGTTGGACAGCGCGATCGACATGCCGATCGCGGTGATCAGCGGCGCCAGCCGGAACGAGCCGCGCAGCGGCCGGTAGGCCACCTTTTCGATCGTCCAGTTGTAGAGGCTGGTCAGCAGCATCGCCACGATCATCATGATCAGCAGGGCGAGGACGACCGGCACCGAATAGAACAGCGCGCCGAGGATGAGGAAGACGATGAGGGCGGTGAAGGCGCCGACCATGAAAATGTCGCCATGGGCGAAATTGATCATGCCGATGATGCCGTAGACCATCGTATAGCCGATCGCGATCAGCCCATAGATCGATCCCAGCGTCAGCCCATTGATAAGCTGCTGGACGAAGTACTGCATCTGTCCGTGGCTCCCCTGGAATGTCGCCCATGCGGACGCATTCCTTTTCGTATTTCCCCTAGTCGTAAAGTTTCGAGCCCGGATTGCAACGTGATTTTTCAATCGTCGAGCGTGTTTTGCCGGCACGCCGTCCGATTGCCCGTTTTTTCGCTACCCGACCCCTGGACTATCGCGGACCCTATCATTGGCATAACGCAATGTCTTTGACGATTCAGCCGTATCATGCACCCCATTTCGAAGAAATCGCCGTCAAAATTAGGTGATGAGCAGGATCGTTGCGCCGGCCAAGGCTCGTCCCGTTTGCGCTCCTGCTGTTCCGCACTGGTCAGGATTCTCCCTGTTTGACGACGAACCATGCGCCAACGGGTCGCAGTCGTCGATGAAAATGGTGTTCAGTCCGGTCATGCGCGCCCAGCCGCCGATAGAGGGGATGATCGTGCGGCAAGGGTCAGTAAGCCGAGCCGCCGTCCCGACCGAGAACGTGCCGCTCGGTGCCGTTCAACGGGCGGATTGAATACGCTGACCAGGACCATGTCGCTGGCCGCGTCCGCGCGCAAATAGTGCTCGTCATGTTCGTCGAGCACATAGATCGTGCCCGGCTCGATGCGGTGCACCTGCGCCGGACATGTCTTCGACCTCGCCCGCGCCGGCGATGCAGTAGCAGGCCTCGAAATGCCGCCGATAGTGCAGGCGTGATTCGCTGCCTGCACGCACGATGGTATGGCAGACGGTGAAGCCCATGCCGTCCTGCTGCGTCAGCAGGCGATGGCTTGTGCCATTGCCCCAATCGACGAAGAAGTCAGTTTTTTCTACATCAGTCAGTTGTCTTGTAAACATGATCGCTCTCTCGGAAAGCTATACGCCTACCGCAGGAATGCCGCAGCGAAGGCACGCTTTCAAATGATTGCTTCTCACGCGATATGTTAGTAAATTTTACAGATGGACTACATCCCGCTGAATGCGGTTCGCGCTTTCGAGGCGGCTGCCCGCCATCTGAGCTTTTCGGCTGCCGGCGAAGAGCTTCACGTCACCCATCCCGCCATCAGCCACCAGATCAGGCGGCTGGAGGAATGGCTGGGCGTGCTCGCTCTTTCACCGGGATGCCCGCAAGGTTCGCCTGACGGAAGCAGGGGTGATCCTGCAAGCCTCGGCGAGCGGCGCGCTTGCCGAACTCGGCGCCACGTGCCGCCGAATTCGCCGCAATGCCGCCGTCGAAACCATTGTCCGTGGGCTGTATTCCCTCCATCGCCAGCCGCTGGCTGGTGCCGCGTCTGCCGGACTTCACCGCGCGTCATCCCGGTATCGGCATGAGAGTCGCTTACGCCAAGGCCGACGAGAGGCTCGGCGACGGCGAGAACGATGTGCTGATCACGCTCGGCGCCGATCCATCTCCCGACGTCACCAGCCTAAAGCTGTTTTCACGCTTCAATCGGCCGGTGTGCAGCCCGCACTATCTCGCAGGCAGGGAGCATCTGCGCACGCCGGCCGGCATCGCCGTCGCCGACCTTCTGCACGACGAGACTCGCCAGGGCTGGCGTGAATGGTTTCTGGAGGCCGGACTGCCCGGCGTCGATGTGGGCAACGGACCGGTTTTTGCCGACTTCAACATTCTTGCCACGGCGGTCATCGCCGGTCACGGCGTGGCGCTCTGTCCGGTCGAGGTTTTTCGCGACGAGTTGAGGCGCGGCGACCTGATCGTTCTGTCGCAGGTCGCGACAAACCGCGACAAGGGCTACTTCCTGACGATGTCGGCGCAAGCCTCACCGGCAGCGCTCAAATTTGCCGACTGGTTTCGCCAGGAGGTTTCAGCCGGCAAAGAATTTCAGGCCGGACCAATCGACGTCACTTGACGACGAACCCATGCGCGAACGGATCGCGGTCGTCGATGAAGATGGTGTTCAGTCCGGTCATCCGCGCCCAGCCGCCGATCGAGGGGATGATCGCCGGCTTGCCCGCGACGCTGGCTTCCTTTTCGACCCTGCCCTTGAACAGCGAGCCGATGATCGATTCATGCACGAAGCTGTCGCCGGCCTTGAGCTTGCCCTTGGCATGAAGCTGCGCCATCCGCGCCGAGGTGCCGGTGCCGCAAGGTGAGCGGTCGATCGCCTTGTCGCCGTAGAAGACGGCGTTGCGCGCATCCGCTTCAGGGTGTGTCGGCTTGCCGGTCCACAGCATGTGCGACAGCCGGTTGATGCCCGGATTCTCGGGATGCTCGAATGTATACTTCTCGTTCAGCCGCTGCCGCACCACCGGGCTCCAGGCGATGAGGTCGCCGGCGGAATAATCGGCCATGTCGCGATAATTCTCCTGGGGCTCGACGATGGCGTAGAAATTGCCGCCATAGGCGACGTCGACCTTGATCTCGCCGAGCTGCGGGACATTCCACCGTCAGGCCCTCGGCATAGAGGAAGGAGGGCACATTGGTGATGCGCACCTCCTCGACATACTCGCCGACCTGTTTGTACTCGGCGATGACCAGGCCGGCCGGCGTGTCGAGCCTCAGCACGCCCGGCGTCTTCGGCTTGATCAGCCCGTGCTCGATCGCCATCGTCACCGTGCCGATCGTGCCGTGGCCGCACATCGGCAGGCAGCCCGACGTCTCGATGAACAGGATGGCGATGTCGCAATCCTCGCGCGTCGGCGGATAGAGGATCGAGCCCGACATCACGTCATGGCCGCGCGGCTCGAACATCAGCCCGGTGCGGATCCAGTCATACTCGGCAAGGAAATGCGCGCGCCGCTCCATCATCGTCGAGCCCTCGAGCAGCGGCCCGCCGCCGGCGACCAGCCGCACCGGATTGCCGCAGGTATGGCCGTCGATGCAGAAGAAGGAGTGCTTGGCCATGATGTCTCCTGGAACTCAAAACCGTTGTGGACTGAAGGGAGCAAGATCGATCGGCGGAGTTTGCCCGAGAACCAGATCGCGGATCAAGCGGCCGGTGGCCGCCGACTGGGTCAGGCCGAGATGGCCGTGGCCGAAGGCATAGACGATCGACGGGCTCTTCCGGGCACCGCCGATGACGGGCAGCGAATCCGGCAGCGACGGCCGAAACCCCATCCATTCGCGCCCGCCGGCCGGATCGAGCCCCGGCAGGAAGGCTTTCGCCTTTTCCAGCATCGCCTTCGAGCGGGCAAAATTGGGCGGCCGCTCGATGCCGCCGAGTTCGACGGCGCCGCCGACCCGCAGGCCGGTGTCGAGCGGCGTGATGACGAAGCCATGGCCGGAGAAGATCAGC
Organism: uncultured Alphaproteobacteria bacterium; assembly: GCA_963788955.1. Classification (GTDB taxonomy): domain Bacteria; phylum Pseudomonadota; class Alphaproteobacteria; order Rhizobiales; family Rhizobiaceae; genus Mesorhizobium. The sequence goes on from CAWBIN010000003.1 coordinate 104,628, forward strand.
TGCCGCTTCACGTCGAAGGCGGTCTTCGGCAACGTCGTGTTGTAGCCGCGCTCGGTCTCCAGCGGGATGCGGTCGCCGAGCTGTCTCGCCAGCAGATGCGACCATGCGCCGGCGGCGATGACGAGATGCCCTGCCTGTCTGGTCGTGCCGTCGGCCAGCGTCAGCGTCGCGCCGTCCCGTCGCCGATTCGACATGCTCGACCCGGGCTTTTTCGAAGCGGGCGCCCAGCCTTTCGGCATAGGCCCAGACCGCCTTGCCGAGCAGTTTCGGATCGGCGACGGTCTTCCAGCCCGGCACGAACGTGGCCTTGACGAAACGCGGCGACAGGCCCGGCTGCAGCCTCGCCAGTTCGTCGCCCTCGATATGGCGGAAGCCGATGCCGAAGCGCTCCGCGCCGCCCAGCCGGGCAGCGACGCCTTGAACTCGGCCTCGCTCTCGTAGAGCTCCAGCGAGCCGTCCTCGCGCAGCATCGGCCGCGTGCCGGAGCGATCGAGCAGGCCCATCCATTCCGCCTCGGCAAGCTTCATCATGCCGGCCTGCGCGGCAAGGCTCGCCTCGTAGTGATCGGCCGCGCCCGGCGCGCCAGAAGCGGAACAGCCAGGGCAGGAGCTTCGGCAGATAGGCCGGCGGGATGGTGAGCGGGCCCGAGCGGGTCGGCAAGCCATTTCGGCAATTGCCTGATCATGCCCTTGTGGGCGAGCGGCAGCACATCGGAAAAGGCGAAGGCGGCGGCATTGCCGGAACTTGTCTCCTCGCAGATGCCGGTGCGGTCGAAGATCGTGACGTTTCGTCCCGCCTCGGCGAGATAGGCGGCGGCGCAGATGCCGACGATGCCGCCACCGACGATGGCGATGTCCAACATCTGGGTTGGCGCAGTCACGATGGGATATCTCCAGCGTTGAGAGTCTTTGTCATCAGCGGGTTTTTCCGATCGGACCGCACGACCACCCAACCCAGCCTTTGATAAAACCCTTCTGCATCCTTGGCGGAATTGACTTCAAGCTGCTGCAAGCCAAAGCGGCGGGCATAGGTCTCGACTTCCTGCATAAGTATCCGACCCAAGCCGCGCCGCTGCAGATCAGGTTCGATGGCTACGAGCCTGACAATGCCGAGGCGCGGACCGGCAACGTCCAGTCTGGCAGTCCCCGCTGGCGCACCATTGCGCATAAGGAGTAATGGATGATGCCCGCAAGACGGTCGTCGGGATGCCGTTCGTCATAACCACCCAGGCCCCGATCCTCCCAAAGAACGCGCTTGCGAATACGGTGATAGGCCGCCCAATCCCCATCGCTTTCGACGCGCTTGAGATGGACACGGGGCGGCATGCACCTTTCCTCAAAACTGCGGCAGCTTCGGCCGCACCGCCAGCGCGTCCTTGACGATCTTCTCGACCGCCTTGCGGCGCTCGCCCGACAGCGGCTGGCGCGGCATGCGCACGCGGTCGTTGGTGTTGATGGCGAACACTTCGGCGAGCTTGATGTTCTGCACCAGATAGGTCGACACGTCGAGGTCGAGCAGCGGCCGGAACCAGCGGTAGATCGCGAGCGCCTCCTCGCGGCGGCCCTGCTTCATCAGCTGGTAGATCGCGACCGTCTCGCGCGGGAAGGCGGTGACCAGCCCGGCCACCCAGCCGATCGCGCCGACCGACAGCGCCTCGAAGGCGAGGTTGTCGACGCCGGTGAACAGGTCGTAGCGGTCGCCGAAGCGGTTGATGATCTCGGTCGAGCGGCGGATGTCGTCGGAGGATTCCTTGATGGCGACGAAGCGCTTGTCCGCCGCCAGTTCCTCCATCTGGTCGACGGTGACGTCGACGCGGTAGGCGAGCCGGTTGGAGTAGATCATCACCGGCAGGTCGCCGGCCTCGGCGACGGCGCGCAAGCGCCGCGACCGTCTCTTCCGGATTGGTGTGGTAGATCGGGCTCGGCACCACCATCAGCCCGTTGGCGCCTTCCTTGGCGGCGCGCTCGCGCGATGCTGCGCCGCCTCGCGGGTGCCGGCCTCGTTGACCGTCAGCAGCACCGGCTTCTTGCCGGCGACCTTCTGCGCCGTCTTCAGCACCTCGATCTTCTCGTCATGCGACAGCATCGGCCCTTCGCCGAGCGAGCCGCAGACGATGATGCCGTCGCAGCCGGCCTCCATCTGCAGCGCAAAGCAGCGCTCCATCTCGGCATGGTCGAGGCGGTCGTCCTCGGTGAATTTGGTCGTGACGGCGGGGAAAACTCCGGTCCACATAGCGATCTCTCCATCTGATATATCAGTGATATATTTGACAGGAAACTCGCTGTCAATGCGGAATTTGTTATGATATATCTAAAATATATCAGAGGGCGCGATGGCATTGATGGGATCGATATATCATGGCTCCGAGCCGGCGGCGGCAAAGGCCTATCGCGTGCTCGAGCACATGATCGTGACGCTCGAACTGGCGCCGGCCAGTTTCGTCACCGAAGGCGCGCTGATCGAACGCCTCGGCCTCGGCCGCACGCCGGTGCGCGAGGCGATCCAGCGCCTGGCCTGGGAAGGCCTGCTCGACGTCCGGCCGCGCGCCGGCATCGCCATCGCTCCGCTCCATCCCGGCGACTGGCTGCGCGTCCTCGACGCGCGTCGCGGCGTCGAGGTGGTGCTGGCCCGCTCGGCCGCCCGCTTCGTCACCCGCGAGGCCGCCGACCTGTTTCACGAAGCCGCCCTTGCCATGCAGAAGGCGGTGATCTCGGGCAACGTGCTGGCCTTCATCCAGGCCGACAAGGCGCTCGACGAGGCGCTGGCGCTGGCCGCCGACAACCCGTTCGCGGCGCGGCTCGCCGCACCCCTGCAGACCCACAGCCGCCGCTTCTGGTTCCGCTACAAGGCCGATACCGGGCTCGCCGAATTGGCCGAGCACCATGTCGCGCTGATCCGCTCGATCCTCGATGGCGACGAGGAAGGCCGCGGCCAAGGACGCCAAGCGCCTGATGGCGCTGCTGCGTGGCCATGCCGAGGCGGCGGCGACGCGGTAGACGAAACCGGGATCAGCCTTCGGCCGGGTCCTTCTGCGCCGCCCATTTCAGCAAAGCGTCGAGAGCCGGGCAAAGCGCCTGGCCCCAGTCGGTCAGGCAGTACTCGACTTTCGGCGGCACCTGGTGATGCACGATGCGGCGCACGATGCCGTCGGCCTCCATCTGCCGCAGTTGCTGGATCAGCATCTTCTGCGAGATCGCCGGGATCGCCCGTTCGAGATCGGAAAAGCGCAGCACCTTGCCGCCGAACAGGTGAAACAGGATCACCAGTTTCCAACGGCCTTCGAGGATGCGCAGCACATTCTCGACGCCGCTCGCCGCGGACGACGGCGTCAGTCGCTCATCCTCACCTTCGGGCCTGTCCTTACTTTCAGGTAAGTACCCTACTTTTTCGTCGGTTCTTGTCATTTCTTCAGCATATCTCATTTTAGGGACCGGACAAGCGCCGCAGACGTCAGGTCGACAGCGGCAATCGGAACCGGAGACGAACCCATGACCGTAAAACTTCCCCAGCCTCTGGTGGACTATTTTGCCGCCAAGAACAGGCATGACATCGACGGGATGCTCATCCCCTTCTCGCCGGACGCCACGGTCCGGGATGAAGGCGAAATCCATCAGGGGGCAGTCGCCATCCGTGACTGGATGGAAGCAACCACACGCAAATATCGGGTGACGGTCGAGGTTGCCGACGCGACGGTCGATGGCCATGCATGGCGGGTCGCCAGCATCGTGTCGGGCAATTTCCCCGGCAGTCCGGCGACGCTCCATTACAGCTTCACGCTGGCCGACCAAGGGATCACGCGGTTGGAGATCGGCGCATGACGAGGCTGCCGGCGAGGCCATCGTTCATCGGCTTTGACGGCGGGCGCGCAAGGGACGGCGCCCCGTTCCGTCACGCATCGTGGCCAGGCTGGGCCACCACGTTTTCCCAATTGTTGCCGGCCGCAATGATGCAGCTTGTGCCGGTGACATCGGTGACGACGATCGTCCAGGTTCCGCTCTCAGCGACGAATACTTCCATCATCGCGGTCTGACCGATCAGCCCGAACGCAAACTGCTTTTCCTGGAAATTCTCGCTCAGATGCGCGACGAGAACGCCGTGCTCATCGCAGAACTGGAACTGGGCGCTGGCGGCACTCGTACCCATCGCCAGTGCACCGGCAAGAACCAGGGTCTTCACCCAAGCTGACAGAGATTTGCGTGCCATAAAGCACCTCCTTTGCCATCGCGTCCCGGCAAGAGGAGGTGGTTGACGGCCTCATTTTGCCGGGGCGACCCAGGCCGGTTCCGACGTCATCATCGCGTCGCTCCTTTCTGTGTTCCGGTCTGCCGTCCAGCGGATGTTCCCGCTATGTTCCATATATGGTGCTGGCCAAGGAAAATAACAAGCGGGCGCCGCGCGGGGACGCCCGCTTGTTCCCTTTTGGATCCGAAAGACAGTCGCGCGGTCTGGCCATGCCGCGACAGCCTTGGAAAACCTTCAGGTACCCGGCAGGGCAGCCACCATCGTCGCACCGTCCCAACCTCGCCCGCCATGATGACACAACTCTGACCTTGCGTGTCGGTGGCAAGGATCGTCCAGGTGCCCTGCTCGGAAACGAAGACCTCAAGGATGACGCTTGGATTGACCAGGCCGCGCGCTGTTTCGCTTTCGTGGAATTTATCGCCAAGCGCCTTGACCATGTCGGCGCGCGCCGCGCATTGCTCGGCCGCCGCTGCCGGGGCGGCAATGGACGCGGCCGCTGCCACGCAAAATATCATTGCCGTGAGACGTGTCATCGCACACCTCCTTGCACCGGTGACGCTCGAAACAATCGCCACCGCCATCGATTGATCCGCCGCCCTCCGCGGCGGCGCTTAGCGAGGTAAAATCACCGCTGCCGGCATTGTTCCATCACATTAGCATTCCGGCAGATACTGGCCGCGATCCGTAATCCCAGAAACGAAAAGGCCCGGTTCTTGGCCGGGCCTTTGATGGGTCGATATTCGAAATGGATCAGTTCATCGTCGGGATGACGAACTCGCGCACCGTCCTTGATGCCTGCCCGCGCGCCCGCAGCCGAAGGCGAGGACGCGCAAGCGAAAAACGTCCGGTCAGTTCATCGTCGGGATGACGAACTCGGCACCGTCCTTGATGCCGGACGGCCAGCGCGAGGTGACCGTCTTGGTCTTGGTGTAGAAGCGGAACGCGTCCGGGCCGTGCTGGTTGAGGTCGCCGAAGGACGACGCCTTCCAGCCGCCGAAGGTGTAGTACGCGATCGGAACCGGGATCGGCACGTTGACGCCGACCATGCCGACCTGGACCCGCGAGGCGAAGTCGCGCGCGGCATCACCGTCGCGGGTGAAGATGGCGACGCCATTGCCCATCTCGTGGTCGTTGGCGAGCTTGATGGCGTTCTCGTAGGTCGGCGCGCGCACCACCGAGAGCACCGGCCCGAAGATCTCTTCCTTGTAGATGCGCATGTCGGCGGTGACGTTGTCGAACAGGCAGCCGCCCATATAGTAGCCGTTCTCGTAGCCCTGCATGGAGAAGCCGCGACCGTCGACGACCAGGCTTGGCGCCTTCCTTGACGCCGGTGTCGACATAGCCCTTGACCCGCTCCAGCGCCTGCGCCGTCACCAGCGGGCCGAAATCGGCGGACGAGTCCGTCGACGGGCCGACCTTCAGGCTTTCGACGCGCGGGATCAGCTTTTCCATCAGCCGGTTGGCGGTGTCGTTGCCGACCGGCACGGCCACCGAGATCGCCATGCAGCGCTCGCCGGCCGAGCCGTAGCCGGCGCCGATCAGCGCGTCGACGGTCTGGTCCATGTCGGCGTCGGGCATGATGATCATGTGGTTCTTGGCGCCGCCGAAGCACTGCACGCGCTTGCCGGCTGCGGTGCCGCGCGAATAGATGTAGTGGGCGATCGGCGTCGAGCCGACAAAGCCGATGGCCTTGATGTCCGGATCGTCGAGGATGGCGTCGACCACCTCCTTGTCGCCATTGACGACGTTGAGGATGCCGGCCGGCAGGCCGGCCTCGAGGAACAGTTCGGCGATGCGGAGCGGCACGCCCGGATCACGCTCGGAAGGCTTCAGGATGAAGGCGTTGCCGCAGGCGATGGCCGGGGCGATCTTCCAAAGCGGGATCATCGCCGGGAAGTTGAACGGGGTGATGCCGGCGACGACGCCGAGCGGCTGGCGCATCGAATAGACGTCGATGCCGGGGCCGGCGCCGTCGGTGAATTCGCCCTTCATCATGTGCGGCGCGCCGATGCAGACTTCGACCACTTCGAGCCCGCGCTGGATGTCGCCCTTGGCGTCGGCGATGGTCTTGCCGTGCTCGCGCGCCAGGATGTCGGCCAGTTCGTCATAATCGCGGGCGACCAGTTCGAGGAACTTCATCAGCACGCGCACGCGGCGCTGCGGGTTGGTCGCCGCCCATTCCGGCTGCGCCGCCTTGGCGTTCTCGACCGCCGCGCGCAGTTCCGCCTGCGAAGCCAGCGCCACCGTGCCGCGCACCGTGCCGTCCATCGGCTGCATGACGTCCTGCTTGCGGCCGCTGGTCCCGGCGACATGCTTGCCGCCGATGAAATGACCGTATTCGATCATGGTCTCTCTCCCTTGTTTTGGATGAGCGCATTGTCCGCCTTTGCCGGGGCGATGGCAACGCGAGCGAGAACGCAACCGTTGTGCGGAAAATAGATAGCGCTGGGCGTCTGTGCATCAATTGCCGCAAATGATAGGGTGTGCTTGTCGTCACAGGAACTCCAACGTTGAGCTTCGTCACGCAACGTCGGCCATCATCATACGGACCACCCCATGAACTGGGATGACGTCCGCATCTTCCTCGCCGTAGCGCGCGCCGGGCAGATCCTTGGCGCGGCAAAGCGCCTTGAACTCAACCACGCGACCGTCTCACGCCGCATCGCAGCGCTCGAGGAAGCACTTAGGACAAAGCTGTTTCGCCGGCTCACCACCGGCAGCGAATTGACGCCGGCCGGCGAGCGCTTCCTCGACATTGCCGAGCGCATGGAGAGCGACATGATCGCCGCGCGCTCGACCGTGGCCGGCGAAGGCGACGACATCTCCGGCACGGTGCGCATCGGCGCGCCCGACGGTTTCGGCGTCGCCTTCCTGGCCAAGCACCTCGGCGAGCTGACGACACTCCACCGCGAACTCACCATCCAGCTTGTGCCTGTGCCGCGCTCCTTCTCGCTATCCAGGCGCGAGGCCGACATCGCCATCACCGTCGAGCGGCCGACCGAGGGCCGGCTGGTGGCGGGCAAGCTGGTCGACTACACGCTCGGCCTGTTTGCCTCGCGCACCTACGTCGAGGCGCATGGCCTGCCGCAAACGGCAGCCGCGCTTGGCCAGCACACGCTGATCGGCTATGTGCCCGACCTCATCGTCAGCCCCTCGCTCGACTATGCGGCCGAGTTCAGCGCCGATTGGCGCACCAGCTTCGCCATCTCCTCGGCGCTCGGCCAGGCCGAGGCGGTGCGCTCCGGCGCCGGCATCGGCATCCTGCACACCTTCGTCGCCCGCTCCATGCCGGAGCTGGTGCCCGTCGACATCGTGGCACCCATCCGCCGTGCCTACTGGCTGGTCTATCACGAATCGGTGAGGCCGCTGCGCCGCGTCCAGGTGGTCGCCGGCTTCATTACAAAGGTGGTGGAGCGGGAGCGGGGCCTGTTCACCTGATTTCGCAAAATCGACAAAAGCAACGCACCGTTCAAGGCGGATCGAGAACGAACGAATCCACCACACGCTCAGCCTTATCCGCCAATGGCGCCCATCTCTGCGCCACCTCCTCAGCGCTCCCGGCGATCAACGAGCAGTTGACATAGCCGTAGCGCGCGCCCCGAATTGAAAACGCAATCCTGGAATGGCCGTGCACGCTGATAGTCTCGTCGCTAACCGTGAAGTCCAAATCGGCAAGGCGCACAGGGTAGCCGTCCGGAAACCTTGCAAGCCTGTCATTGCTGAAATCGGCTGTGCTGAACGATTTGCCCATCATCGTCTTCCAGGTGTCCATCGACCAGTCCTCAATGAACTTGCGCGGATCGGACGGCGAACCCGGTGCGAATGGGTTGTAAAACGAGCCAGATACCATGCAGGCAAGACCCTGACCGCTGGATTCTACTTTCAGCAAAATCGCCTCGTCTGAAGGCGGCTTATTGATCCATTCCTGGGGAAAAGTCAGCGAAAACCCGTTGTCCTGATCATGGACGGTCTTGTCGGCCGCATTTGCCGCCGCAGCGCAGGACAGAAATCCAACGGTCGTGATGAGAAGGCAGATACGCATCGCGGGTGCTTGTCCTCCATGCCTGAGCGGTCCGCGCCCTTCAGGCAGATTGTGCCAGCGCCACAAGTAACACAGCCGAGTCGTGCACGCTGCCTTTCCCTTGCCACAAAATCGGCCAGTGTGGCATCAGCCACCGAGCGGCAAGCGCCGGGTGGACCATTTCGAAAGCTGGCGCGGAAACAATGCGAGCCGTTCTTGCCATCCTGCCGCTGGTTCTCCTGTCGGGCTGCGCCAACCCCTGGACCAAGGTGCCCGAAGCGGAATTGCCGAAGCCGATCCGCTATGCCCTGGCCCGCCCCTCGCCTTTCGTCTTCGGCAATTATTGCGGTCCGGGCACGCGCAGCGGCGACCTGTCGTTGCGGCCGGTCGACCGCCTCGATGCTGCCTGCCAGACCCATGACGCCTGCTACATCGCCCGCCACGATCATTGCGATTGCGATGGCGCGCTTGTCGCCTCGGCAAGGACGATCCGCGACGACAAGATCGGCTCCACGGAAAATGCGCAACGAGGCCGAGCTTTTGATCGCCACCTTTGCTGTCCCCGTCTGCAAGGTGTTTCCGCAAGGCTTCATGCCGCCGCGCGATCCCGCCCAGCTCAAGGCGATGAACGGGGCGACGGGGTGAGTAAGCGTAATACTGGATGCCTGGCCCTGCTCTGGCTGGCGGTGGCGGTGCTGGCCGGTTGCGCCGGCCCGCATCGCGGCACATGCGACTTCTTTCCCGACGAAAACACCTGCACGCGCCCGTCTTTGTCGGCCAAAGCGCCTGGACCGGACATCGCGGCTGCCCAGTATTTCGGCTCCCCTGGCGAGAGCGATTACGAGAAGCAGTTCCTGGCGCTGCTCGCTCACAACGAGATCGGTGCCATGGACCGGGCGAACGGCACGGGCCCCTTCGGCCACGACCGCCACGACATCGCCAACAGGGATTTTCAGGCGACATACCGGACGCTGGAACGGCTGGCAAAGCCTGTCGCCGCAACACAGGTGCCACCGACCGACGGCAAACCTGGTGAAGGCCACTTCACGGCGCGCTGGCGGGTGTCGCGGCAGACGCTCTATGTCGATGCCGCGGCTCGGCCTTCCGAGGCGAAGACGTTCACCTTTTCCGGCCTGCAGGCGCGCTCGGTCGAGATCGTGCTGCGCCAGGCCGGCAGCCAGGCGGTCGACATTGGCGGCACCTGCGACGGGGCGCTGGCGATCCGCGCCGGCGGCCGCTCCCGCACCATGGCCAAGGGTTCGGCCTTCAGCTTCCGCCTGCCGGCAAGCGACACCTCGATCAGCCTGTTTCCGGACGAGACCCTGAACCACTGCGACTTGAATATCCGCTCCAGCCTGGCGCCGGCCGGCGCGCCGCTCACCATCCTGCGCGAAGAGACCGCCGATCCGGCGCTTGCCGCACTCGACAGCCTCTACGAGCGCTGCCCGGAGCCTGATCCGGCGGGGCTGGAGGAACTCGACCGCGTCTTCTACGCCAGCCGCTGGCTGTCGCAGACCTGCGCGATGCCGCTCGCGGCAGCCGCGCCTGCTGCGCAAATCGCGCGACGGTTTCAACGCCAAGGTCGAAGCCTTGCTCGGCGCGACGCTGCCGGACAGCGCCTTCGACAAGGGCGATCCCGAACTGCCGCTCGATTTCTCGCGCGCGCCGAAACTCAAGCTGATCTATCTGTCGTCGCTGGAATTCAAGGCGGATTTTTCCGGCCGCATCATCGAGCGGCTGATCCGCCACCACGCCGCTTTGGGCACCAAGGTGCGCATCATGGTGACCGACGTGCTCGAGCGCGAGAAGGACGACGCCATGCTGCACCGGCTGGCGGCCGAATTCCCCAATGTCGAACTGCAGGAATACCGCTGGCGGGCCGACCACGGCGCGCCGATCGACGAGCAGTTGTCGCAGCTGCACAAGACCCATCACGTCAAGATGCTGGCGACGCTGGCCGCGGATCCCGGCCGCTCGCGCGTCATCATCGGCGGCCGCAACATCCATGACGGCTTCCTGTTCCACAAGCCGGTCGACCTGTCGCGCTACCCCTATTTGCAGCAATACGGCAAGACCGACGGCTTCTCGCTGAACTACTATTCGAACTGGAGCGACTTCGACATCGAGATCGCCGACCCGGCCACAGTCGAAACGCTCGCCGCGCATCTTTCGACCCTGTGGCTGCACGATGCCGACACCAACATCTCCCGGCCTTTCTCCATTCCGGTCCGTACCCGTGGCCGGCTTCCGTCAGGCGCGGCGCGGCATTTCATCTCCGTGCCCTATGAGGACGGGCATGCGCTGGAGAACTACTTCGTCGAGCTGATCGACACCGCCGAGCACCACATCCAGATCGTCAATCCCTATCTCAACCTGACGCCGAAGCTCGCTTTGGCCTTCGATCGGGCGCTGGCGCGCGGCGTCAAGATCGACATCGTCGGCCGCATCGACCTCAAGGGCGACATCGGCGGCAAGTTCCTCACTGCGCTCAACAAGCTGTTCGTCGAGAAATATGGCGACCGCATCGACATCCGCGAATTCAAGGCGCCGGACGTCGTGCTGCATTCCAAGATCATGATGATCGACGAAAGGCTGGTGACGATCTCGTCGGTCAACCTCAACAACCGCAGCTTCTTCCACGATCTGGAGAACGGCATGATGGTGCTCGATCCCGCCTTCTATCGCCGCATGAAGCCGATCTACGACGACTATGTCGCCCATTCGAACCCGGTATCCACCAAGGTGACGATCCCCTGGGCCTACCGGCTGCTGTTCTCAGAGGGCTGGGTGAAGGAGGCGTTCTGAAGCAATTCCAGGAAAAGTGCTGCAGCGGTTTTCCGTCAAAGGTTCCGTCAATATCGTGCTCAAAGCTACTTCAGGTAACGGTCCGGGCTGAGGTCGCGCGCGTTGATCGTCCGGCACCCGGTCTGGAGATGATGTCGGCCAGCACCTTGGCCGAGCCGCAGGCCATGGTCCAGCCGAGCGTGCCGTGGCCGGTGTTGAGATAGAGGTTGGACAATTCGGTGCGGCCGATCAGCGGCGGCCCGTCCGGCGTCATCGGCCGCAGGCCGCACCAGAAGCGTCGCCGCCTTGAGGTCGCCGCCGTCCGGAAACAGATCGCCGACCGAATGCTCGAGCGTGCGCCGGCGCGATTCGTGCAGCCTGAGATCGAAGCCTGAAATCTCCGCCGTGCCGCCGACGCGGATGCGGTCGCCGAGCCTGGTGATCGCCACCTTGTAGGTCTCGTCCATCACCGTCGAGACGGGTGCGGCGCCGCATCCTTGATCGGCACGGTGATCGAATAGCCCTTGACCGGATAGACCGGGATCGGCCGCTTCAGCTTGCGCATGAATCGCGCCGAATAGCTGCCCAGCGCCATCACATAGGCGTCGGCCGATCGTCCAGCCCTTCTCGGTGTTGATGTGTTTGATGCGATTGCGGGTCCTGACGATGTACGAGATCGTCGTCCCGTATTCGAAGGTGACGCCGCGCGCCACGCAGAGCTCGGCCATGCGGTCGGTGAACATCTTGCAATCGCCGGTCTCGTCGCCGGGCAGCCTGAGGCCGCCGACGAATTTTCCGCGCACGCCGGCCAGGGCCGGCTCGGCTCCGATGCAGCCTTCGCGATCGAGAAGTTCGTAGGGGACGCCATACTTCTTCAGCACCTCGACGTCGCCGCCGGTGCCGTCGAGCTGCTTTTGCGTGCGAAACAGCTGCAGCGTGCCTTTGGTCCGCTCGTCATAGGCGATGCCGGTCGCCTCGCGCAGCGCCTTCAGCGTATCGCGGCTGTATTCGGCCAACGGCACCATGCGCGACTTGTTGATCGCGTAGCGCTCGGCCGTGCAATTGCGCAGCATCTTGAGCAGCCATGTCCACATATGCGGATCGAAGGCGGGCCGCACCACCAGCGGGCCATGCTTCATCAGCAGCCATTTGATCGCCTTCAGCGGAATGCCGGGCCCCGCCCATGGCGAGGCATAGCCCGGCGAGACCTCGCCGGCATTGGCGAAGCTGGTTTCCAGCGCCGGCCCCTTCTGGCGGTCGAACACCGTCACCTCATGGCCGGCCTCGGCGAGGTAATAGGCAGTGGTGACCCCGATCACGCCGCCGCCCAGCACGAAGATCTTCATCGCATCACTCTCCACGACGACGTCTCGTCAGGCCGGGTCGTCATGCTCTGTCTGCCGGATTTTCGAGCGTCCGCCAAGTACCGCGTTGCTACCTGTTCACGTAGCGCCGGTGGAAGCGCGGCCCGAGGCTGGTCAGGATTTCGTAGCCGATCGTGCCGGCGTGGCCGGCCGCCTCGTCGACGCTTTGCGACGGGCCGAGCAGTTCGACTAGATCGCCCTCGCCGAGCGTGCCCACGGGGAGCGCGGAAATGTCGAGGATGATCGAATCCATCGATACGCGTCCGAGAAAGGGCAGGCGGACAGCCGTCGAACCAGGCAGCCGAGGCGGCGCGGCGATGCCAGCCGTCGGCATAGCCGAGCGAGATCGTCGCAGCTCTCAACGGGCCGGTTGCACGAAACGTATGGCCATAGCCGACGCCGGCTCCCTTTTCGAGGCTGCGCGTCTGGATGATTTTCGCCTGCAGCCGCACCACCGGCAGCATCGGGTTCGGTTCGCTCGGCGTCGGATTGATGCCGTAGAGGGCCGCCCCCGGGCGGGCGAGGTCGAAATGAAAGGCCGTCCCCAGGAAGATGCCGGACGAATTGGCGAGCGAGGCAGGGGCCTCGGGCAGCATCTTGCGCAATCGTTCGAAGGCCAGCCAGCTGCCGCTCATTGGCCGGATTGCTGCGGCTCGTCGGCGCAGGCGAGATGGCTCATCACCAGGACGACGTCGACGCCGTCGAAAGCGCGCGGATCGGCTGCGATCGCCTGCGACCTCCGCCGGCGGCATGCCGAGCCGTGACATGCCGCTATCGACCTGGATCGCGGCCGGCAGCTTACGGCCGGCCTGCTGGCCGGCTTCGCTCCAGGCCTTCAGCTGGCCGGCGCTGTTGATGACGGGAACAAGCTCCGCCGCAACCGCTTCCGGTTCCGAGCCAGGCGGCAGGCCGTTGAGGACATGGATCGCCGGTCCGGGGCCGAGCCCCTTGCGCAGCGCCAGGCCTTCGGCGAGCAGCGCGACGAAGAAAGTGGTGCAGCCCTCGGCCGACAGCGCCCTCGCCACGGGCGCCGCGCCCAGGCCATAACCGTCGGCCTTGACGACACCGGCGCATGGCACGCCGCCCAACTTGCGCCTTCAGCCGCCGGTAGTTTTCACGGATTGCGCCGAGATCGATGGTCAGGATGGCGCCGGCCACCGCTTCACTGACCGGCTCACCTTGCGTGGCGATGCTTTCGGGAACGTTTTTGGAGGCGTCGTTCATACCGACCCTGTGCGAAGCAGCTCAGCATCCATAAGACCACGAAACCGACGCAGCGACCATGCGCGATCGCGCTGGTTACGCCACCAGATGCCGGAACGCCGCCACCACATCCTCATAGACCTTGCGCTTGAACGGCACGATCAGGTCGGGCAAGTCCCGCATCGGCCGCCACGCCCATTGGTCGAACTCGGCCGTGTGGCCGCCCGGCGGCGGGTTGATCTGGATCTCGCTCTCGTCGCCGTGAAAGCGGAAGGCGAACCATTTCTGCGTCTGGCCGCGATAGCGGCCTTTGAAGGCGATGCCGACCAGATGCGCCGGCAGGTCGTAATTGATCCAGTGCGGCGCCTCGGCCAGCAGCGAGACGCTGCGCATGCCGGTTTCCTCGTAGAGTTCCCGCGCGGCCGCCTGCAGCGGATCCTCGCCCTTGTCGATGCCGCCCTGCGGCATCTGCCAGAGCTGCGTGGTGCCGGCGAATTCGCTGTCCGGCTCGGCGATGCGATGGCCGACCCAGACCAGCCCCTCGCCATTGAGGATCATCAATCCGACGCAGGGGCGGTAAGGCAGCGTTTCGGGATCGACCGGTTTTGTCTTCGCCATCAAGTCAGTCTTTCCAGCTTTCCGCCGCTTTTGAGAATTCGCTCGGGAGAGAACTATCGAGAACGGCTGCTAGCCTTTTTGCGGATCGATGGCCACCGCCGAGATCGGCACGATCTCGATGCCGCGCTTCTTGGCTTCCGCCACCCAGGACGACACGGTGTCGACCGTCAGGTCGAAGGCCGAGCCGATGCCGACGGCAAAACCCTTGGCGCGCGCCGTGGCCTCGAGCTCGTCGAGCTTCTTCAGGATGGCGCCGCGGTCCTGCACCGCATCGATCGACGTGTCGCCGGCGACGAAAGGCACGCCGTCCTTGAGCGCCAGGTCGGGCGCCAGGCTGCGCGCCGACGAACCATCGTCGAGATAGGCAAGGCCGCGCTTGCCGAGCTCGGCCATGAACGGCCCCATCGCCGTGGCATCGGCCGAGAAGCGCGCGCCCATATAGTTCATCACGCCGGTATAGTTGGTGGTCCGCGACAGCGCCCAGCGCAGGCTCTTCAAATTCTCGTCCGGGCTCGCCGCCACCGTCAGCGTGTTGCGGCCGGGATTGACGTTGGGATAGTCGAACGGCTCGAGCGGCACCTGCATGACGATCTCATGCCCGCTCTGCCGCGCCGCCTGCATCCAGCGGCCGATGCTGTTGCCTTGCGGGGCAAAGGCCAGCGTCACCTCGGCCGGCAGCTTGGCGATCGCCGCCTGCGTGCCGGTCTGCGACACGGCGAGCCCGCCGATGACGATCGCCACGCGCGCGCCGCGCGATCCCGACCACGGCCGCGCATAGACGTCGAACGGCCGCCTGCCGTCGGCGGCACGGATCGGCAGCGGCCCGGTTTCGCTGGCCTCGATCAGCGCCTTGTCCGGGATATGCGCGATCTTCAGGTTCTGGCCGACCGTCGAAGGGTCGCGGATGACGATCGCCGCTTTCGGCGGACCGTCGCCTTCTTCCGTCTGCACATGGATGATCTGCGGCCCGCCTGTCTTGGGAGAGGTTTCCTTGGGCGGCGTCTCCGTCTTGGGCGCCGCCTCGGCAACCGGCGCTGCGGCGGGCGCGGCCGTCACCTTCGGCGTCGAAACGGCAACCTCTTCCGGCTTGCGGAACGGCTTTTCGCGCAGCGCGATCGCGCCGGAGATACCGACCACGGCCAGCACGGCGAGCGTGGCCCCGACCGTGCCGGCGCTGAGCCCGCGCGACGCGGCACGCGGCGGCCGGATCGTCTGTCCGAGCGGGCGTTCGATGTCCTTGCTGATGTCAGCCAACTTGTGTCCCCGGAAGCACGACCCTTAAGTGAAGTCACTTTTTACGAGACATGCTGCGCAAAATTCGCAATCGCCGGCGCGCTAACCCAGACGCGTGGCGCTCCAACCGCGTTCCCCCGAATCAAACTGCCGGAACCTCGCGGCCCCGGCAGCATCGCATTGCTTCGATCGGGCGGCCAGAGCCTTGCCCTGACCACTCGGTCCTTACTGGTTGAGCACGGCCTTGTCCGGATTCGGCGGGAACGCCGGATCGGTCTTCTGGCCGCGCAGCAGCTCTTCGGCGTAGATGAGCTGCAGATCGTCCTTCGGATCCGGCGGCACATAGGCGGCCGAGCCGGAGCCGTCTCGAACTCTCGTCGGCGCCCTTGATATGGCCCTTGAGGTCCGATTCGCCGCGCGTCAGGTCCCTGCCCTGCAGATCCTGCGGCAGCGGCTGCTCGACCTTGATGTCGGGCGTGATGCCCTTGCCCTGGATCGACTTGCCGGACGGCGTGTAATAGAGCGCCGTCGTCAGGCGCAGCGCGCCGTTCTCGCCGAGCGGGATGATGGTCTGCACCGAGCCCTTGCCGAAGGACTGCGTGCCGACCACGGTGGCGCGGCGCAGGTCCTGCAGCGCGCCGGCGACGATTTCCGAGGCGCTCGCCGAACCGCCATTGACCAGCACGATCAGCGGCTTGCCGTCGATGTCGTCGCCCGGCCGGGCGTCGAAGCGGGTGACGTCCTTCGGATCGCGGCCGCGCGTCGAGACGATCTCGCCGCGGTCGAGGAAGGCGTCGGACACGCTCACCGCCTGGTCGAGCAGGCCGCCCGGATTGAGGCGCAGGTCGAGCACATAGCCCTTGAGCTTGTCGTTCGGCACCTGCTTCTTGATGCTGTCGATGGCGTTCTCGAGGTCGTCATAGGTCTTTTCGGTGAAGGAGGTGATCTTCATGTAGCCGACGTCGTTCTCGACGCGGAACTTGACCGCCTTGACCTTGATGATGTCGCGCACGACGGTCAGCTCGATCGGCTTGTCGGCGCCCTCGCGCAGGATGGTGAGCTTGATCGGCGTGTTGACCAGGCCGCGCATCTTCTCGACCGCGTCGTTGAGCGTCAGGCCGCGCACTTCGTCGCCGTCGATCTTGGCGATGTAGTCGCCGGCAAGCACGCCTGCCTTGGCGGCCGGCGTGTCGTCGATCGGCGTGATCACCTTGACCAGCTCGTTTTCCATGGTGACTTCGATGCCGAGGCCGCCGAATTCGCCCTTGGTCTGGACGCGCATGTCCTTGCGCCTGCTCGGCATTCATGTAGGAGGAGTGCGGATCGAGCGAGGTCAGCATGCCGTTGATGGCGTTTTCGACCAGCGACTTCTCGTCCGGCGGCGTCACATACTGCGCCCGCACGCGCTCGAAGATGTCGCCGAAGATCGCCAGTTGCTTGTAGGTCTCCGAGCCCGCAGCGTTCGCCGTCGAGCCGGGCGCGCCGTAGACCAGGCTCATGGCTGACGCGCCCATCAGCGCACCGGCAAACAGAAGCGACAATTTCCGTATCATTTCCTGTCCTTCCAGAAAGACGGTCCGCCCACCATGGGGCCGGATCGACGGGTTTTCCATCCTTGCGGAACTCGACATAGAGTTCCGGCGTGGCATTTCCATTCTTCGAGGCCGAGGTGCTCGCCACCCTGGCCTCTCCCATCGCGCCGACCGGCTCTCCTGCGAGCACCGACTGGCCAGTCGCGACGCTGATTCTGCTCATCCCCGCCAGGACGACATGATAGCCGTCGCCTGCGTTCAGGATCAAGAGTTGACCATAGGAGCGAAAAGGCCCCGCATAAAGCACATTTCCGTCCGCCGGCGCGGTGACGATGGCGCCCGATTGTGTCGCAACCATGTCGCCAAGCATCACGGCGCCGTTACCGTCATCGGTCGCCGAAACGCCGCTTGATCTTGCCGGTGACCGGCAGCGCGATCTGGCCTTGCAGCGCCGAAAACGGCGCTGAAGCGGTCGAGCCGATTGCCTTCCGGCACCGGCAGCGCGGCCAGTTCGGTCTGTGCCGGAGCCCCTGCTTGTGCGGACCTCTTGCGCCGGGCCGTGTCGCCGTCGGCCGCTTTCTGCTCGCCGGCCTTGGCCTGCGTCCGCCGCCTTGCGGCTCTTGTCGGCCTCGAGCGAGGCGATCAGCTCCTTCAGGCTGCCGGCCTTGGCCGCAAGCTCCTCGGAGCGCTGCTTTTCCGCCGCCAGCGCCGTTTGCGTGTCGGCTTCGAGCCTCTGCTTGGCTTCAAGCAGCATGGCGAGCCGCTTCTTTTCCGCCGTCTGCTCGCCGACCGCCTCCGTCAGCCTGGTCGCGCTCGGCCTCGATCGAGGCGGTCACCCGCGTCTGTTCCTTGAGGTCGGCCAGCAATATGTCGGTCTGCTGGCGCAGTTCCGGCACCACGGCGCCGAGCAGGATCGCGCTGCGCACCGACGACAGCGCGTCTTCCGGCTTGACCAGGATCGCCGGCGGCGGATTGAGCCCCATGCGCTGCAGCGCGCCGAGCACCTCGGCCAGCACGTCGCGCCTGCGTTGCAGCGAGGCGCGGATCTTCTGCTCCTCGCCCTTCAGCCCTTCCAGCTTGGCGCTGATGTCCTCGATGTCCTGGCCGAGCTTCTGCTCGGTCTTCGCCGACTGGATCAGCGCCGCGGTGATCGAGGCATGGTCCTTCTTGACCGCCGCGATGTCGGCGGCGAGCTTGGCCAGCCGCTCGGACGACAGCGTGATCTCCTGCCGAGACCTGCTCGTATTCGGCGCGGCTCTGGTCCGGATCGGGCGCCAGGTCGAGCGTGTTTTCGGCCCGCGCAGGCACCGAGCGACAGCACGAACGCCGCCGCCGCAATGCCGCAGCGCGCGCCAGAAGCCCGTTCCTGATTCGTCCAAATTCAGACATTGAAGCCCGACTTTATGCGTGGCTTCGTTAACGAACCATCAACCATGATCGATCAAGCGTTTCGCCAAGTCGCGTTGACACATCTAAAGCCGCGCGCATTGCGGGCGGAAATCCGGGCAGCGGGCGCCGATGCACAGGATCTGGCACTGGTCTAGGAGCGGTGATAGGGATGTCCCGAAAGGATGGTCGCCGCCCGGTAGAGCTGTTCGCCCAGCATGACCCGCACCAGCTGGTGCGGCCAGGTCAGCGCGCCGAACGACACCACCAGATCGGCCTGGTCGCGCAGCGACTGGTCGTGCCCGTCGGCGCCGCCGATGGCGATGACCAGCGCCTTGCGGCCGCCGTCGCGCAGCTGGCCGATGCGGCCGGCGAAATCCTCGGAGGAAAGGTTTTTGCCGCGTTCGTCGAGCAGGATCAGCGCCGTGCCTGGCTGCAGCTGCGTCTGCAGCTTCTGGCCTTCCTCGCGCCGCCGCTCATTGGCGGTCTGGGCGCGGCCTTCGGCAATCTCGACAACGCCTGAGAATTCGAGCCCGACCGCCGGGCCGCTCTTGGCGAAGCGCTCGAAATAGCGGTCGGCGAGCTGCTTCTCGGGGCCGGCCTTCATCCGGCCCACGGCATGAACCGTAATCTTCATCCCTGCCTCGACGAGCCGTCGATGCATGCTGAGCGGCATGCGTCAAAACAGATACGGCTCAGTGGAGGGTCTCTTCCTCGAGGTCCGGCGCCTGCCACATCTTTTCGAGATTGTAGAATTCGCGGACTTCGGGGCGGAAGACATGGACGATGATGTCGCCCGAATCGATCAGGACCCAGTCGGCGCCGGCCAGCCCCTCGACGCGCGCCATGCCGAGGCCGGCATCCTTGAGCGCCTTGAGGAGGTGATCGGCGACAGCCGAGACATGACGGTGCGATCGGCCCGACGCGACGACCATATAGTCGCCGAGGCTCGATTTCCCCTGAATGTCGATTGAGACGATGTTTTCGGCCTTGGAGTTTTCCAGACTGGCAAGGACTGTCTTGATGGCGCGGGACACGGCGTCGTTTACGCTGATCCCGGCCGGCGAAGGCACGATGTCGGCCTTCTTCCGCAGTGCTGTTCTCAGTGTATTTCCTTTCGCAGCAAGAACAACCAAATCACCCGCCAAATCAGGTGACACCACTATAGATAGGCAGAGTTCCGTTGCAGTTTCAAGACGCGGGCGCTGCCGCCGCGAACGCGGCGCCCTGCGTTCGGTTCCACAATGCCTGCAAAAAATCGGAACTTATGGCGTCCGGCAGGGTTATCGACACGTTATCGACCCTCCCCAACCGGATTTCCCTGATGCCTATCGACCCTCAGAACACGCTCCTCACCGTGCAGGCGGGCCTTGCGCAACTCAGCACCCTGATCGTCTCCTATTCCTTCTCCGCCATCGGCGCCATCATCCTGCTGGTCGTCGGCTATCTCGTGGCCGGCCTCGCCGAACGCTCGATCTCCGCCGGTCTCGGCCATATCCATGGCTTCGACGCGACGCTGCGCCATTTCTTCTCGAAGATCGTCCGCTACGCCATCCTGATCCTCGTCGTCATCATGGTGCTCGGCCAGTTCGGCGTGCAGACGGCCTCGATCATCGCCGCCATCGGCGCCATCGGCCTCGCCATCGGCCTGGCGCTGCAAGGCACGCTGCAGAACATCGCCGCCGGCATCATGCTGCTGGCGCTCAGGCCATTCCGCATCGGCGAATATGTCGAGGTCGGCGCCATTGCCGGCACCATCGAGGAAATCGGCCTGTTCGCCACCAGGCTGCGCACGATCGACGGCGTCTATGTGCTGGCGCCCAATTCGACGCTGTGGAACCAGCCGGTGCGCAACTTTACCCGCAACGGCGTCCGCCGCAGCGACATCACGCTGACCATCGGCTCGTGGAACGACATCGACCTCGCGCAGAAGACGATGCTCGGCGTTGCTGCCGCCGAGCGGCGCATCAAGCGCGAGCCGGCGCCGATCGCCTTCGTCTGCGACCGTCGGCGACGCCACCGTCGCCATCACCTTGCGCTACTGGACGTCGGCGGCGGATTTCTTCGCCACCCAGATCGATCTCACCAAGCGCGTCAAGCAGGCCTTCGATGCCGAAGGCGCATTTCGGTTCCGGCGCCGCCGCCGGAGGCCAGCGGCCGGAACCCTCGCAGCGACCCGGCAATAGCGAGGCACCTTCGAGCTGTCTAGCGCTGCTCTTCCGGCGCGAAGGCGAGCTCCACCGGCAACGGCGCCTGTGCCGACATCGGCGCGAAACTGCCGGTCTCGGTCGGCGGCACCGGCTCGCGTCGTCGCCACCCGCCACAGCACGAACAGGCAGAAGGCGGTGGCGATGACGATCGCCACATAGATGAAGGCCTGCGTGCCATAGACGGCGGACAGGGCCGTCACGATGCCCGGCACGACGAAGCCCGACAGCGACCAGGCAAACAGAAGCGAACTCGACAGCGCCACCATGTCGTCCTTGCCGGCGCGGTCGGCGGCATGCGCGCTGGCCAGCGAATAGATCGATTCCGAGGCGCCGTCCCAGATCACATAGATCACCACCAGCACCGCCAGCGCGCCGCCATCGAAGCCGATGGCAAGCATGCCGGCCGACGATCGCCAGCGCGGCAGGCGGCGACAGCACGTAGCGGCGGTCGGTGCGGTCGGAGATCCAGCCGAGCGGGATCTGCAGGATCAGCGTGCCGACCGGCATCGCCGACAGCAGCAGCGCCACATCGGCCTGGCTGTAGCCCTTGGCCGTGGCATGGATCGGCGCGAAGCCCGAGATCGCCATCGACAGGCCGCCGACGGCCAGCATGCCGGCGACGCCGACCGGCGAGATCCGCCAGGCGCGGCCGAGCGCCACCGAGGCCGCCTGTGGCGGCGGCGGCTGGGCAAGCCGCGTCATCCCGACCGGCAGGATCGACAGCGCGGTGAAGGCGATGCCGATCAGCGGCGCTTCCGCCGTCGCGATATCGACCGCCGCCAGCATGGCATAGCCGACGCCGAGCCCGGCGACATAGGCGACGTAGAACACCGCCATCACCCGGCCGCGAATGGCGTTGGCGACGGCATCGTTGAGCCAGCTCTGGGCGACGATGAACAGGCCGCATATGGCAAAGCCGTAAAGCGCACGCGCCGCGATCCACAGCAGCGGATAGGTGCCGGCGCCAATGGCGGCGTTGGACAGCGCAATCAGCGCCGACAGCACCATGAACGCGCGCGCATGCCCGACCCGGCGCACCAGCGGCCCGGTCAGGATGCAGCCGGCAAGGCCGCCGGCCGAAAGGCCGGTGATGATCAGCCCGGCCCAGGTCGGATCGAAGCGCTCGACGCCGAGGCGGACCGGGATATAGGCAAACATCAACCCATTGCCGACCGCGATCAGCGCCATCGACAGCGACGACGCTGGCAATGGCGATCACCGGCGCCGGCGGGTTGCCATCTTCGGAACCGGCTTCGAGTTGATTTGTTCATTGGAATGGCCATGTCCGGTCAGCATCGCCCAGCCAGGCGGACAAACGCCGCCGCAAAAGCGACATGGCCGGGCGGCCTGGCTCAGTCCTTCGCAGCCTTGCGAATGGCGCTTGACGACAGCGACGAGCGCGGGCCGTGGATGAAGGTCCAGGCCGGCGCCTTCATGCGGGCGAGCCTGCGGCGCGTCGCCCTCGTCGACGCGGGCATAGTCGAAGGTCTTGGCGACGACCGAGGACAGGAAGGACAGCGTCGCGCCCGGGCCGGTCGATGACGGCGATCGGGAAGGTCATGACGATCTGGCGCCAGCGCTGCCAGCGGTGGAAGTCGCGCAAGCTAGTCGGCGCCCATGATCCAGACGAAGTCGACGCCGGGATTGCGCGCCTTGACCAGCGCCAGCGTGTCGGCGGTGAAGCGGATATGATGCGCCGCCTCGAAGGCGGTGACCTTGATCTTCGGGTTCTTGGCGATCTGCTCGGACTGCCGCAGGCGCTCGCTGAGCGGCGCCAGTTCCCGCGTGCTCTTCAGCGGATTGCCTGGGGTCACCATCCACCACAGCTGGTCGAGCGCCAGCCGCCTCAGCGCGATCTCGGCGACCAGCGCATGGCCGGCATGCGGCGGGTTGAACGAGCCGCCGAACAGGCCGACCGCCAGGCCCCTGCCGGCATGCGGCGATCTTGGAGATGCGAATGTCCGACGCCTGGCCAGGACTTGGAAATATCGCTCAAGGCCGCACCTGGCCCGACCCGCGCACGCGGTATTTGAACGAGGTCAGTTGTTCGACGCCGACCGGGCCGCGCGCATGCATCTTGCCGGTGGCGATGCCGATCTCGGCGCCCATGCCGAACTCGCCGCCATCGGCGAACTGGGTCGAGGCGTTGTGCAGGAGGATCGCCGAATCGATCTCGTTGAAGAAGCGTTCGACCGCCTTGGCGTCCTCGGCGATGATCGCTTCGGTGTGGTGCGAGGAAAACGTCTCGATATGCTCGATCGCGCCGGCAACGCCGTCGACCAGCTTTACCGCGATGATGGCGTCGAGATATTCGGTCACCCAGTCGGCTTCGGTCGCCGGCTTGGCGTCGAAGAACAGCTTCAGCACCTCTTGATCGGCATGGATCTCGCAGCCCGCCGCACGCAGCGCGTCGAGGATCGGCACCAGATGCGTCGAGGCAACGGCCCGGTCGACCAGCAGCGTCTCGGCGGCACCGCAGACGCCGGTGCGCCGCATCTTGGCGTTGACGGCGATCCTGAACCGCCATGTCGAGCTCGGCCGAGCGGTCGATGTAGAGATGGCAGATGCCTTCGAGATGGGCAAAGACCGGCACCCGCGCCTCGCTCTGCACGCGCCCGACCAGGCTTTTGCCGCCGCGCGGAATGATGACGTCGAGATTGCCGCCAAGCCCCTTCAGCATCTCGCCGACGGCGGCGCGGTCGGTGGTCGGCACCAGCTGGATGGCGTCCTCAGGCAGGCCGGCGGCCTTCAGCCCCTCGACCAGGCAGGCATGGATGGCGGCGGACGAATTCGAGCGAATCCGAGCCGCCGCGCAGGATCACCGGATTGCCGGCCTTGAGGCAGAGCGCGCCGGCATCCGCCGTCACATTCGGCCGGCTCTCATAGATGACGCCGACGACGCCGAGCGGCGTGCGCACGCGTTCGATATGCAGGCCGTTCGGCCGGTCCCAGGCGGCGATGACGTCGCCGACCGGATCCTTGAGTTCGGCGATTTCGCGGATGCCGTCGGCCATGGCGCGGATGCGCGCCGGATCGAGCTTCAGCCGGTCCATGAACGAGCCGGACGAGCCCGGATTCGTGGCCATTCGAGACATCGATGGCGTTGGCGTCGAGAATGTCCTGCTCGCGCGCAATGATCGCGTCGGCCATGGCGACGAGCGCGGCATTCTTGGCGGCGGTGGTGGCGATGGCCAACGGTCGGGCGGCGGCGCGGGCCTTGCGGCCTATCCGTGCCATCAAACTGGCTACATCTTCGCCTTGGTGTTTGTTCAGCATCTGACCGATCCGGTGAAGCCTGGTGGATTTACACGCGGCTGGCCTTCGCGGCAATGGCCGCAAGATTGGGGGGCAGAATGAAGAGAGCCATAATCCTGCTTGCGCTTGGCGTGATGCTCCTGCCGACAGGCCTGCGCGCCGCCGATTATTGCGACGACAAGATCGAACCCGGCGAGAGCCCGGACGGCAAGGCCATGGCCATGGTAAGTTCGATGATGTCGGTCGTACTCGCCGAGCGCTATTGCGGCGCGCCACCGACGCCGCTTTCCCAAGTCTACATCGTAGTTGAGGAGGTACTACGGATGTGGGCCGCGTGCGAAGCTTGAGGCGGAACTCAAGAAAAGAATGGAAAGACGAACCAATGACGGAATCAATGATGGCCGATCCGCCATGCACGATCTCATCGCAGATGGGACGGACCTCCCCAAATCCGAACTGGATAAACGTGCCAAAGCTGTCATTGACGGGCAGTTGGGAGGTTGCAGCGAGCTTCTGAAAGCGCAGCAGGACCTTGAGGACCGCTACCGCAACCCACCCAAATGGCCGCCTGAACCTGAAAAGTAGCGCGCTCTGTCGCCAGGCCCGGCCTCAGCTCAGCCGAGCCGCT
This sequence comes from uncultured Alphaproteobacteria bacterium, assembly GCA_963788955.1. GTDB lineage: Bacteria > Pseudomonadota > Alphaproteobacteria > Rhizobiales > Rhizobiaceae > Mesorhizobium. The sequence continues at coordinate 129,104 of CAWBIN010000003.1, forward strand.
CACCACCAGATCGTCCCTGTGGATCATCGCCGAGCGCGCCTCGTAGCCGAGCACGGTTTCGATCTCGGCCGTCTTCAGGCCAGCGATTCTTACGGCATCGGCGGCATCGTAGGCAACCAGCCCGCGCGCGATCTCGCGGCCCTCTGGCGACAGGATTGCAACCGTGTCGCCGCGCGAGAAATTGCCGCTGACCAGTCTGACGCCGGCCGGCAGCAGTGACTTGCCCGACAACAGCGCGCCGATGGCGCCGGCATCGACGGTCAACCGGCCCGCCGGTTCGAGCTGGCCGGCGATCCAGGTCTTGTAGCCTTTGACCGGATTGGCGCTCGGCCGGAAGAAGGTGGCGCGCTCGCCGCGCTCGATCGCCATCAGCGGCGACAGCCGCGTACCGGCGGTGATGATCATGGCGGTGCCGGCGGCGGTGGCGATCTTGCCGGCGTCGAGTTTTGTCCGCATGCCGCCGCGCGACAGTTCGGATGCAGCGGCACCCGCCATCGCCTCGATATCAGGCGTGATGCGGTCGACCACCGGAATGAATTTCGCGCCTGGATCTCTTGCCGGCGGCGCCGTGTAGAGCCCGTCGATATCGGAGAGCAGCACCAGCAGATCAGCGCCCATCATCGTGGCGACGCGCGCGGCAAGCCGGTCGTTATCGCCATAGCGGATTTCGGAGGTCGCCACCGTATCGTTCTCGTTGATGACCGGCACCGCCTTCATCTTGAGCAGCGTCGAGATCGTCGCCCGCGCGTTGAGGTAGCGGCGACGCTCCTCGGTGTCGCCGAGCGTCAGAAGGATCTGGCCTGATTTCAGGCCGCCCTTGCCAAGCGCATCCGACCAGGCGCCGGCCAGCGCGATCTGGCCGACGGCGGCGGCGGCTTGGCTTTCCTCCAGCTTCAGCGCCCTTTTTCCCAGGCCTAGAATGGTGCGGCCGAGCGCAATGGCGCCGGACGACACGACCAGCACCTCGGCGCCGCCATTGGCCAGCACCGCGATGTCGTCGGCCAGCGTAGTCCAGCCAGTCGCGCTTCAGGCCCGTCGTCCTGTCGACGAGCAGCGCCGAGCCGATCTTGACGGTGATACGCCGGTATTTCTTCAGCGACTGCATGCGTCATTGCCAGCGCGTCTCTACCGGAACGACGACCTTGTCGCGCGCCTCGGCAACAACGGCCATCAGCGCCCGTAGCACCGCCTCGACGCCTTCGCCGGTGACGGCCGAAAGCAGCATCGGCGCGCGGCCGGCGGCGCGTTTCAGCGAAGCCGCCTTCTTCTTGCGCTCGTCGGCATCGAGAATGTCGACTTGGGACAGCGCCAGGATCTCGACCTTCTCGATCAGCCCGTTGCCATAGGCATCAAGCTCGGCGCGTACCGTCTTGTAGGCCTTGCCCGGATTTTCCTCTTGCGCGGAGACCAGATGCAGCAGCACCCGCGTGCGCTCGACATGGCCCAGAAAGCGGTCGCCGATGCCGACGCCCTCATGCGCGCCTTCGATCAGGCCGGGAATGTCGGCGATGACGAATTCGCGGCCGTCGATGCGGGCGACGCCGAGGCCGGGATGCAGCGTGGTGAAGGGATAGTCGGCGATCTTCGGCTTGGCCGCGGTGACCGCCGCCAGGAAGGTCGACTTGCCGGCATTGGGCAGGCCGACCAGGCCGGCGTCGGCGATCAGCTTCAGCCTGCAGCCAGATGTTCATCTCCTCGCCCGGCAGGCCGGGATTGGCGCGGCGCGGCGCCTGGTTGGTCGAGGTCTTGAAATGCTGGTTGCCGAAGCCGCCATTGCCGCCCTTGGCCAGCAGGAAGCGCTGGCCGACGACGGTCAGGTCGCAGATCAGCGTCTCGTTGTCCTCCGCGAAGACCTGGGTTCCGGCCGGCACTTTCAGCGTCACGTCGGCGCCCTTGGCGCCGGTCATGTTGCGGCCCATGCCATGCGTGCCGGTCTTGGCCTTGAAATGCTGCTGGTAGCGATAGTCGATCAGCGTGTTCAGCCCGTCGACCGCCTCCAGCCAGACATCGCCGCCGCGGCCGCCATCGCCGCCATCCGGCCCGCCGAACTCGATGAATTTTTCGCGCCGGAACGACACCGAACCGGCGCCGCCGTCGCCGGAGCGGATGTAAACCTTGGCTTGATCGAGAAATTTCATCGGATTTTCGGGTTTCTGCTCATTGGGCTCGCGCGTTTGCTCTAAACCAAGGCGAGGCGAAGGGCGAGGGCGTTTTGCGAAGGATTGCGCCGACGCCGGCTTTTGCTGAGGCGCGGGACGCGGTAGCACTGTGAGCAAAGATCTATTTCGGCTTTCGGGGGCAGGACGCCGGGCTGGGGAAATGCTGGCATGCAGCTTGTGACCTATAACATCCAGTACGGCATCGGGCTCGACGGCCGCTACGATGTCGGCCGCATTGCGGATGCAGTGCGCGGCGCCGACGTGATCGCGCTGCAGGAGGTGACCCGCAACAACCCCAGGAACGGCAACCACGACATGGTGGCCGAACTCGGCGACGCGCTGCCCGACTACTTCGCCGCCTATGGCAGCAATTTCGAGGTCAACGTCGGCTCTCACCTGGAAGCCGGCCGCGCCATCACCACGACGTTCCAGCTCGGCAACATGGTGTTGTCGAAAACGCCCATTCATCTGTCGCGCAACCTTCTCTTGCCGCGCAGCCGCAGCCTTGAAGCGATGAACTTCCAGCGCGGCGCGCTGGAAGCGCTGATCGAAACGCCGCTCGGCTTCATCCGATTCTATTCCACCCATCTCGACCATCGCAGCCCGGTCGAACGCCAGGGCCAGATCCGCTTTCTGCGCCAGCGCCTGCTGAACTATGCGCTCGAAGGCGGCGGCCTGTCCGGCATTCCCGAGATCGGTCTGCCCGACCTGCCCTATCCCGAAGCCTTCATCGTCATGGGCGACTTCAACATGCTCCCCGGATCGCCCGAATATGTCGAACTGGTCGGCCGCCCGGATCATGAGTTCGGCATGCCGCTCACCGCCGATCTCGCCGTCGACGCCGCCCAGCGTCTCGACACGCCCGATCTCGTCACCTGGGTCGACCCCAAACGGCCCGACGATGTCAGCCGCCACAAACGCATCGACTATGTCTTCACCTCAGCCTCGCTCGCCGGAGCACTGAAGCGCCTGTGGGTCGACCGGCAGGCGGTCGGCTCGGACCATTTGCCGGTCTGGGTCGAGACGGCTTGACCTCAAACCTCTGCTTCGAGCTTGCGCGCCGAGGTGTGTTGAGATTCAGGTCAGGCCGAGCCGAAAACGCTGGTTTTCGAGAACCGGAGCGGAGCGTACTCAAGTACGTGAGCACCGGAAGCACAGAAAACCAGCGTTTGCAGGCCGGCCTCACCTGAATATCGACACACCTAAAAGTGCACCCAATTCCTGAGGCTCGTCCACGTCTTCCTGTCGAGCCGGTAGCGCTCGACCGGCACCTGGCCGGCGACGATCGAGTTCAGCATGCCCTGCCCGGCATACTGGAAGCCGCATTTGTGGATGACCCGGCGCGAGGCCGGGTTGATGACCCGCGTCGAGGCTTGCAGCACCTGGGTCGAGGTCCTCTGGAAGGCGAGGTCGACGAGCGCGTGCGCGGCCTCGGTCGCATAGCCACGCTTCCAGTAGGGTTCGCCGATCCAGTAGCCGAGCTCCAGCCCGCGATCGGTGGTGTTGAGGCCGGCGCAGCCGACGAAAGTGTCGGTTCCCGCCAGCGTCAGCGCATAGACGACGCCGGCGCGGCGTGCTGCCGTCATGGCAAGGAAGGCACGCGCCTCGGCCTCGCCATAGGGGTGCGGCATGCGGGCCAGCATTTCGGCGATATGGCGGTTGTCGGCGAGCGCCACCAATTGCCCGATATCGCTTTCGCGCGGGCGCCGCATGACCAGCCGCTCGGTGGCCAGCACCGGGCAGTCTATCGCGTAACTTTCGTCGTCCGTGTCGTCCGCTTCGGCAACCATGTCAAAGTCCTCCAGGCGCAAGAAAAAAGGGGAGATGGAAACCCATCTCCCCTGATCCTTTTCCTGGCCTGGCCAGACACCGGTTCCCGAGATGGGCGCCGGTGTTGTGGTGCGGAACCGGCTACTCCGCTGCTTTGGAAATCGGGTTCACCGATACGTAGGTTCGGCCGTTGGCTTTCTTGTTGAAGGTGACTGCGCCAGCTTCCAGCGCGAAAAGGGTGTGGTCCGTGCCCATGCCGACATTGACGCCGGGATGCCACGAGGTACCGCGTTGACGAATGATGATGTTGCCCGGAATCACGGCTTCGCCGCCGAACTTCTTCACGCCGAGACGCTTGGAATGCGAGTCGCGACCATTGCGCGACGAACCGCCAGCTTTCTTGTGTGCCATCTAACTAACTCCGATGCGCCCTGGGGGCGCTTGAATGGTCTTATGAACGCGTTCGCGTTCCGTTTCAAGTCCGATCCGGCGATCGTTTCGCCGGTTCGTTCCTACTTCTTCGCCAGTTCCTTGGCCTGCTCGCGCCAGTCCTTGATCTGGTCGGCGCTGAACGGCATGTGCTCGTCGATCTTGGCGACATCCTTGTCGGTCAGCTTGGCGAGCTGCGCGAAGGTGATGATGCCCTGCTCGGCGAGGTCCTTGGCGGCGACCGGGCCGATGCCCTTGATCACGGTCAGGTCGTCCGGCTCGCCCTTCGGTGCCTTGAACAGCGGCGCGGCGGCGGCGGTCTCGGCCTTGGCTTCTTCCTTCGGCGCAGCCTCTGCCTTGGCTTCCTTCTTGGCCTTGGCCTCCTTCGGCGCGGCCTCGGCCTTCGCCTCGACGGCAGCCTCTGCCTTGGCTTCCGGCTTCGCCGCGGCCTTCTTCGCCGGCTTGGCGCCGCCCAGCAGGATCTCGGCGATCCGGACGGTGGTCAGAAGCTGGCGGTGGCCGATCTTGCGGCGCGAATTCTGCCGGCGGCGCTTCTTAAAAGCGATGACGGTGCGGTTCTTGCCCTGCTCGACGACTTCGGCGGTGACGGTAGCGCCATCGACGAACGGCGCGCCGAAGGTGACGTTCTCGCCCTCGCCATGTGCCAGCACATTGCCGATCTCGACGATATCGCCGACCTGGGCTTCGAGTTTCTCGATCTTCAGGAGATCGTTGGCGGCGACGCGATACTGCTTGCCGCCCGTTTTGATGACTGCGAACATTTTTTTGCCTTTCGCTGTTCGGTCGGCCTTGATGAGCCGCTTCAGGCGGTTCGGCCGTCTTTTTGTCAGTCTGCGGGTTCAAAAAACAAGCGGCGCGGAAGAACCCTCCACGCCGATTGCGCGCTGTCCCTAACCGAAGGTTGGGCCGAAGTCAAGGCAAGTGGCTGTATCTGTCTGACTCGCCCGCCGCGCCATCACCGGTCGCCGCGCTGGTTGCTTCCGGCGGAGCGACGAGGACACCCGTGAAACACCCGGCCCCGAAGGGTTCGCGCCATCGCGACACCGCGGTAGTTCGCGGCAGCCGGAAATCAGGCAGATAGGGCCTTGTAACCTGTCCGCCCAGCCGTTATCTAGTGCGCCGCGCCGGCAACGGCGGACCATGACCGCGGAGAGGTGGCAGAGTGGTCGAATGCACCGCACTCGAAATGCGGCATGCTCGCAAGGGCATCGGGGGTTCGAATCCCTCCCTCTCCGCCAGTTCACCAATCCAAGGACTTTGATCGCGACCCTATCTCGCTAGGGCTGCCATGTCCCGCTTCCTTCTGGGAGCGCGAAACCATCGCAGCGGGTTCGCAGCTACCTGGCAAATATCGCCCCCGCAAACGGAAAGAACCATCTGGTTCCGGTCGATGCCGAATTGACGGCCCCGGCACATCTCAGGACCCGCACCTTCCGGCCAAGGTCGTGATAGCTCAGCAAAGCCGTCCGGATAGGGCGCCCTAGCCTTCGCGATATAGAAACGCTCGTCACCCTGTGCAAGCCGCTTGGAGCCGATCGCGGCCGACAAGTCCGGCCGGGTCAGTCTGAGACAATTTCGTAGTGAAGAACCTGGGCGTCGCTGAGGGACAACCTCAGTCCAGGCGAGATGACGCCGGAGCCGAAGAGGAGAATATCTTCGCGGCGCACGAATACTTCATGGCCGGGTCCCATCGACACAAATGTTCCCGACGAGCTTCGCTCGACAAGCCGGGCCCTGCCATTCGAAATAGTGAAGGTCGCGTGGTGCCTTGAAACCCAGGGCCGCTCGACGACAATATTGCATTCCGGAGATCGGCCGATGGTCACGAGTTCGTTGTTTCGACAGGATCGCAACTGATCTCCATAGCGGATGACCAGATTGATCTGCCGCAGCGAGGCGGAGCGCGTATCGATGACGGTGCCCCGGCTGGTGATCTGCGTACCGAGGGCCCCATCGTCGCTCCACAGGGTATAGACATCGAAGAGCTCTTGCTTCCCTTTCAAGGCCATTTTGTCGAGGAGCCGCAAGCCACTGCGGCTCCCCGCGGAAAGGGCTTCGCAAAAGCTCTGGCTGATCAGCACCTCCCCGGGGTTGGCCGTGGTGGACAACCTTGCGGTGACATTGATAACGTCACCGAAGACCTCGCCCCGTGCGCGAATGACCGCCCCGAAATGCAATCCGATACGGGCGCTCAACGGCCCTTTCGTCAGTTGGCGGCTGATTTGGCAGACGGCCCTCAGCGCCGCCTCCGGGTTCTCGAACAGGCTGAGTACGTCATCGCCTTTCGAGTGAATGAAATCACCGCCGTGCCGGGCGACGATCTCGCGCATCGCGTCCAGGCAATCCGAGACCTGCTGCAGAGCGGCATCGTCGCCGATGCGCTCATAGAGGGGCGTGCTGCCCACGACATCAGCTAGGAGGACTGCGGCTAGAAGTCTTTCCTGATCCATCGATCTCGTATCCGCAGCGAGAACGCAGCGTATATAACACACCAAAGTTGCCTTTGACTTATCTAATTGCGCGCCTGGGACCGGGGCGGTGCTTCGGCGTAATCGTTTTGGACGGAGACGCGTCTGCCTTCACTCATCCCGCCAAACACCCGCTTCTCCCGCCTGATTTCCTTCAGGCGCCGAAACCGGATCGTGACGAGTTCCTGCCCATAGGCGTGAAAGCGCTCGCAGTTAGGAGGACCTAGCAAGCGCGAAAAAGTGGGGAAGCAAGTGGGGACAAGTTTGTCGCCTGATAAACTTGTCGCCGTTACAATAGCTTAGTTGCGGCCCGTCGAGCCCCAGGAGGCCCTATCCGCCACTGTCATGCTCAATGATAAATTCCCCGCCGTCGTACGGAAAGTCATTCCAGAGATCGGCTTTGCTGTTCTTTAGGCTAGCTGACGATAGTGCCGAGCCCCAGAATTGGGTAGAGTGCTCGATGTTGTTGTAATTGTCGGGCTGGCCGCTATCCCACCGCCGGAATGAAGACAGATCCCCATCTGACCATTGCCAACCACCACTTGGCTCCTTCAAGTCTTTCCGTTGCACCAGCCCGAGCAGCGGACCATGTTTGTTATGATGTTCGCGGTACCTTTCGAAGGTCCAATAAATCGGCTCCTCCGCAACCAAGTCATAGACGAATGTATTTTCAGCGCGATCGCTGATCGAGACCAAATGCGAATTGCATTTGCGTAGCATGGCGTTCAACGTCTGCAAGCTGGCGGCCCCATAGTTGGCAGCCGCATAAACATGCTTGCGAAATCGCCCATAGACGACGCTTCGACCAGGTAGGCACCTAATCACTTCTACAACTCTGGCATCTTCGCCGAGTAGTTCAAGCAGATCGGCGTCATACACTTTCGCTCTGCTACTGCTCTTGAAGTCCTCTACGACGATATCGTTCCACCTTATCCCGAGATTATGTAGCACATTCAGGTCAACCCAGCCCGTCGCCGGAAGACCAAGGGACTGTTGATAGTCGGCTATTCCCGACCTCGTTCGATCGCCAAAGGCACCGTCAATCTTGCCAACGCTGTATCCAAGAGCTGCGAGCTTGCCTTGGACCTCTGTCCTGGCGCTGGCCGACAGCTGAAGCGCTCGCTCCAGCTCAGCCGCCGATGGTGCCGCTCCCGCTGCGGTGGCGAAGTCCTCGGAGGGCCTCGAAGGCGGCATCGCCGGCGTCCTTCTCTTGCCCATATCTCGCCAGGAACAGCTGCCATGCCCGTGCAGTATTGATTTTCCTCGCTGCATCTAAGGCCTGCTTGACCCGGGCCGGATCCGACTGTCTTGGAGGCACTGCCGTGCCCGACAATCCGGGTGGCGGAAGCGTGGCTAGGTCCATTTCCGGAGCATCGAATTGGCGCTCGGATGACGGGGCCGGCAGTGGCGAGGCCGTCTTTGCTTCATCCGCCGCACTGGTTGAACGTTGACCAGCGATTTGCGAAAGGCGCGCACGCGCAGCAGCGCCGAAAAGGTTGTCTTCATACTGCTTGGCAAAAGCCTCCAATGCAGCTGTGTCGGTGCTCGCTTCAAGTTCCTTCCAGCGTGTCGCGGCCGCCAAATAGGGCGAAACTCCGGCCTCGGCAGGTGCGATTGCTGTGGCCGCCGGAGGAACGAAGTAGAACTCTCCAATGATCGAACTGCTCTCCCATGGAGTTTGTTTGCCATCCGTCCTCTCCAAGACGCGACCTCGCACTTTCCGAAAAACTTGTGCGATCTCGAGGCCGGGCATGCGCATCGTCTCTGCCAGCGCGGCCGTGAAATCGCTGTGTTCGCCTCCGCCGTCCCAGGCGACGGACCCCGGCGCTGTCGAATAGGCGATCAGCGTGCCTCTAGGGGCAAGAACCGGTGCAAGGCCGGCGACGGCTGAGCGAATGCTGCTCGGAAAGGGATTGTTCCGGCATGCGTCCAGCACCACGATGTTTACGGCACCCCGTGAGCCGTTCAGGACCCGCAAGAAATCGTTGGCGTTGACACCTTCGATGGCGACTTCGTCTTCAAAGCTGACATTTGCATCCACCGGCATGAGGTAATTCTCGCCACTTACCTGCACTCCATGCCCGGCATAGAAGATGAATGTGGCTTCGACGTCCTCTCGCATGGCGCGCCCAAACGCCAGAAAGGCCCGCTTCATGGAAATCAAATCCGCGTCAATCAGCTTTGTCACTTCGAAGTTCGCGTACTCCAGCGAACGGGCGATTGCGTTGGCGTCGTTGGCAGTGTTCCTGAGAGCCGGAAGATGCTGGTAGGAACCATTCCCAACCACCAGCGCAATCCGCTTGGCCGAGGCGTGCGGAACCCACTGCACCAGACAGAAGAGACTGAGCAGCAGTAGCACCGTTGGGCGACACCGCGTCATGGATCAAGCTCACCCGACAGATCGGAACCCCACCGGTTGCCCGGCAAGCAAGTATACCCGTCCTGCATCGCACAGAAAAGGAACATCGGCTGGGCTTCGGCTGGCGCTGCTGGTGGCGTTGCCACTGATCGCCTGGCTTTCGACGACTGCAATGATACGCGCCTGGCCATGAGGCTGGCTCAGGCCGCCCTGTTCCACCTCGCCTACCGATGCGCAGCGATCGCACCCAGAAAAATCTCTCCAAACTCCTTGAGTTTGGCGGCGCCGACACCGTTCACTTCGGCGAAGGCGTCGAGGTCGCTTGGGCAGCGCGCGGCCATGTCGATCAGCGTGCGATCGGAGAAGATCACATAGGCCGGCACCTGGCGCTCCTTGGCTAGCCGCAACCGCAATGTCTTGAGCGCCGCCAGCAGCGAGGCATCCAGGCCTTCCGTGTCCATGGCGGCACCCTGGGCGGCACGCATCTTGCCGCGGCGCTGCCGCGTCTCGACGCGATAGAGGAACGGGATCTCGCCGCGGCCGAGCGCCTGGCCCTTCTCTGCGATGGCGAGGCCGCCATGGCCGCCCGGATCCGGCATCAGAAACCCGCCCGCGACGAGCTGTCGTATCAGCGACAGCCAGAAATCCTTCTTGTGCGCCACGCCGCTACCGAAGCTGGCGAGCCTGTGATGGCCTCTGGCCAGGATCTTCTCGGTTTCATGGCGTAGCAGGACATCGATGACATGGGCGGCGCCGAAGCGTTCGCCGGTTTCGGCGATCACTGCCAGGATGATCCGCCCTTCCGCCCCGCCATCCGCGCGCGGCGCCTCGTCCAGGCAATTGTCGCAATTGCCGCAGGACGAGGCTTCCTCGCCGAAATAGCCGAGCAGCACCTGGCGCCGGCACTCGGCCGTCTCGCAATAGCCGATCAGCGTGTCGAGCCGGCCATGCGAGCGCCTCTTGTGCTCCGCCGGCGTTGCTTCGTCCTCGATGAAAAGCCGGCGCATGCGGATATCGCCGAGGCCGAACAGCATGCGAGCCTCCGCCGGCCGCCCATCGCGGCCGGCGCGGCCGATCTCCTGGTAGTAGGCCTCCAGGCTGCCCGGCAGATCGGTGTGAAACACATAGGCGACATCGGGCTTGTCGATACCCATGCCGAAGGCGATGGTCGCCACCATCACGACGCCGGGCGAGGTCATGAAAGCGTTTTGATTCGCTTCACGCGCGTCCTTGCTCATGCCGGCATGATAGGCGAGCGCGGTAACGCCGTTCTTCTCGAGGAACGCCGCCACATCCTCCGTCTTCTTGCGCGACAGGCAGTAGACGATGCCGCTGCGGCCAGCATGACGCCGCACGAAATCCAGCAGCTGGCGCTTGCTGTCCTGCTTGGGCTCGATGCCGAGCTTGATGTTCGGCCGGTCGAAACCCAGCACCAGCGTTTCGACGCGCCCGGCAAACAGCCGCGCCTCTATATCGGTGCGCGTGGCCTCGTCCGCTGTCGCCGTCAGCGCGATGATCGGCACTTTCGGAAAGATGTCGCGCAGCCGCGACAGCTCCTCATATTCGCGCCGGAACGCCGGCCCCCATTGCGAGATGCAATGCGCCTCGTCGATGGCGATCAGGCTGATGTCCAGCCTCGCAAGCGCGTCGAGCATGCGATCGGTCATCAGCCGTTCCGGCGCCAGATAGAGCAGCCGCGTCTGGCCCGCCGCGACGCGCCGCCATGCCGCGACATTGGCCTCGCGGTCGAAAGAGGAATTGATCGTGTCGGCGGCAACGCCGGCAAGGCGCAGCGCCGCGACCTGATCCTGCATCAGCGCCACCAGCGGCGAAACGACGATGGTGAGCCCGCCCAGGACCAGCGCCGGAACCTGGTAGCAGAGCGACTTGCCCGCACCCGTCGGCATGACCGCCAGCACGTGACGCCCGGCCAGCAACGCCTCCAGTCACGGCTGCCTGGCCGGGGCGGAAATCGTCGAAGCCGAACACGTCCTTCAGGACGCGCCGCCTGGCATCGTGTTCGTCGGCCAGAACGCTCGCCACCGATGTCTGCATCACCTTGTCGCCTGCTGTTGAAATGCATGCGCGGATTTGAGTCCGCCCGCGCGATTCCGCTGGCGTTCGACTCGCCAAAGACCTGCCGTCCTGCTTGGCCGATAAAGCTGGGCAGTTCCAGCCCTGTTAAGTCTATTTTCACCATCATGCAGCACGCTTGCGGTCCTGCGGCGATGTTTTGAGTACCGCGGCGCCACAAGCGCCCAGGCAACACACCCGCGCCTCTCCGGAGGCGCGGGTTTTCCATTTCTGGAATGGCCCGAAAAAGGTCAGCCGAGGAAATCGGCGCGGTGCGGCGTGAAACTGTCGACCAGCCGTCCGGCCTCGAGCGCCTTGACGCCATGCACCAGATTGGACGGCACGATGAAGCTGCCGCCCGCGTCCAGAATTTCGCTCCTGCCGTCGATCGTCACCTCGAAGCGGCCTTCGGCGACATAGCTCGCCTGCACATGCGGATGCGAATGCAGCGCGCCGACGCCGCCCTTGTCGAAGGCGAACTCGACCATCATCAGCTCGTCGGTGTGGAGCAGGACGCGCCGGCGGTTGCCGTCGGGCGTCGGCGTCCATGCGCCCTCGCCGGCATGCCGAAAGAGTTTCGTCGTCGGTCATCACGAGTTCCTCATCGCGCCAGCCAGCCGCCATCCACCGGCACCACGGCGCCATGCATGTAGTCGGACGCCGGCGCCAGCAGGAAGACGGCCGCATCGCCGATGTCCTCCGGCTCGCCCCAGCGTCCGGCCGGAATGCGCGCCAGGATGGCGGCGCTGCGGTCGGGATCGGCGCGCAGCGCCTCGGTGTTGTTGGTCACGATGTAGCCCGGCGCGATGGCGTTGACGTTGATGCCTTTTGCCGCCCATTCGCAGGCGAGCAGCCTGGTGATGCCAAGCACGCCATGCTTCGACGCCGTGTAGGACGCGACGCGGATGCCGCCCTGGAAGGACAGCACCGAGGCGATGTTGACGATCTTGCCGCGCCGTCCCGGATCGGCAAGCACATGCCTGGCAAAGCTCTGGCAGAGGAAGAACACGGACTTCAGGTTGACGTCCATGACGTCGTCCCAGTCGGTCTCGGTGAAGTCGACGGCGTCGGCGCGGCGGATGATGCCGGCATTGTTGACCAGCCCGTCGAGCGGCCCGCGCTCATCCCAGACCCGGTCGAGCATCGCCTGCGGCAGCCACCGTGGTCGCCAAGGTCGCAGGCACCGCCTCGAAACCACCGCCTACCGCCGCAACCATCCTCGCCGTCTCGTCCATCGCCGAACGGCCGACGCCGACAACCGCGCCGCCGGCGCTCGCGATCGAGACGGCGATGCCCTGGCCGATGCCGGTGTTGGCGCCGGTGACCATGATGCGCTTGCCGGCAAGGCTGAAGGCGGAAAGATCCGTCATCGCAGCATTCTCCAGCGGCACCGGATCGACATCGGTGTAGTCGACATTGTCGCCGGCCATCGCCCAGATGAAGGCGTAGTTCGACGTGCCGGCGCCGGAATGGATCGACCAGGGCGGCGACAGCACCGCCTCCTCGTTCTTCATGACGAGATGCCGCGTCTCGTCCGGCTCGCCCATGAAGTGGAAGACGCGCGCCGTCTCGGGCAGGTCGAAATAGAGATAGACCTCCATGCGGCGGTCATGCACATGGCAGGGCATGGTGTTCCACACCGAGCCCTGCGCGCAAGCTGCGTCATGCCGACGACGAGCTGGCAGGTCTTCACGCCGTCGGCATGGATGAACTGGAAGATCGAGCGCTCGTTCGAGGTCTTCTGGCTGCCGAGATCGAGCCGCTTGGCGTCGGCGATGCGGATGAGCTTGGTCGGATGGGTCTGATGCGCCGGCGCGCTGAGCAGATAGAATTTCGCCGGCGAAGCCGCGTCTGTCCGACGAGAAGCGACACGTCTGCGTGCCCATGCCGACATAGATCATGTCGCGCGGCCGCGAGTCGTAGGTCTCGCCGCCGGCCTGCACCGTTCCGGCGCCGCCGATATTGACGGCGATCAGTTCGCGGCGGTCGAGGAAATTCTTGGTGCCCGTCGGCTTGATCGCTTCGAGCTGCAAGCGCCTCTCCGGCCGGCACCGCGCCGCCGACGATCATGCGGTCGTAATGCGTGTAGGTCAGGCTGATCCGCCCGGCTGGAACAGGTCCGCCGATATGGAAATGGCTGCGCAGCTCGTCGGTCGCCCATGGCCGCCGCGGCGTGCGGGTCGATGGCGTAGCGCGGACGTGTAGTCGATATGGTCTGATCATGGCTCCTGCTGGTTCTCTGGTCATCGGCTGGTCAGGTCGGCCTTGCCGATGCCGGCAAGATATTCGGCCTGCTGGCCTGGTCAGCCGCTTGCGATAGCGCTCCTGGCTGGCGATCAGATGCGCGCGCATCGCATCGCGCGCGGCCTGCGGATCGCTGGCCGAAATCGCGTTCAGGATCACCAGATGTTCGCGCTGCAGGCCCTTCTGATATTCGACTCGACACGACTTCGGTCGATCCCAGGGCGAGGTGATGTCGCAAGGAATGGTGCGGTCGCCGAGCGCATCGAGCATCTCGACATAGAACGGGATTGTTGGTCGCCGACGGCGATCGCGCGGTGAAAGGCGAAGTCGGCCTTGCCGGTCGGCTCGCCGAGCGCCAGCAGCCGCTCGAACTCGAAGAAGGCTTCCTGGATCGCGCGCTTCCTGCGCCGCGTTGCGGCGGAGCGCCGCAAGCCCGGCGCTTTCGATCTCGATGCCCATGCGCACTTCGAGCACGTTGATCGCCTGGCTGATCCTTGTTGCCGATATCGCGGCTGATCGAGCCGAAGGCGAGCGTCGGATGTGTCGCGCACGAAGACGCCGGCGCCCTGGCGCGGCTCGACCAGCCCGTCGGCCGCGAGCGTCGCCATCGCCTCGCGGATGACGGTGCGGCTGACGCCGAAGGTCTCGGTCAACTGGCCCTCGGTCGGCAGCTTCTGGCCGGGCGCGATCTCGCCCGCCAGCACCTGCGCGCGCAGCGCCGCGACCACGCGCTCGGAGAGCTTGGGCTTGCGTTCGATCCTGAGGTCGGTAGCGGTGTCGATGCCATGTCGCGTCTCCTATCTGAACACGCTCGGGCAGCCAGAGCGAGAGCGCCGGGATGTAGGTGACGAGGCCGAGCACCACGAGGCCGGCGCCGTAGAACGGCCAGATCGAGCGCATCGCTTCCCAGACGGTGATCTTGCCGACCGCGCAGGCGACGAACTGCACCGCCCCCACCGGCGGCGTGTTCAGCCCGATGCCGAAGTTGAGGATCATGATGACGCCGAAATGCACCGGATCGATGCCGTAGGCCTGCGCCACCGGCAGGAAGATCGGCGTGCAGATGATGATCGTCGGCCCCATGTCCATGAAGGTGCCGAGCACCAGCATCAGGACGTTGATCAGCAGCAGGATGATGATCGGATTTTCCGAGATCGTGTTCATCCAGGCGACCAGCGCGGCCGGCACTTTCAGAAAGGCCATCAGCCAGGAGAAGGCCGCGGCCATGCCGATGATCAGCAGCACCATCGCCGTGGTGCGCACCGCGCCGAAGGTGGCGTGCATGAAATCGTTCCAGGTCATCTGCCGGTAGACGAAGACGGTCACGAGCAAGCGCATAGAGACGGCGATGCAGGAGCTTTCCGTCGCCGTGAAGACGCCGGAGCGCACGCCGCCGAAGATGATGGCGATCAGCAGCAGGCCGGGGAGCGCGATCAGCGAAGAAGCGCCGACCGCCGTGGAAGCCCGGAAACGGCTCGGTCGGATAGCCGCGGCAGCGCGCCACGAAATAGGCGGTCACCATCAGCGCCAGCGGCATAGAGCAGGCCCGGGATGATGCCGGCGGTGAACAGGTCGGCGATCGAGATCTTTCCGCCGCCGAGATCGAATAGATGATCATGTTGTGCGACGGCGGCAGAAGCAGCGCGATCAGCGCCGCCATCGAGGTGACGTTGACGGCATAGTCGGCGCCGTAGCCGCGCGCCTTCATCTGCGGGATCATCAGCCCGCCGACGGCGGCAGCTTCGGCCACCGCCGAGCCGGAGATGCCGCCGAACAGCGTCGCGGTGACGATGTTGACCTGGCCGAGCCCGCCGCGGATGTGGCCCACCAGCGAGGCGGCGAAGGCGACGATCTTCTGCGCGATGCCGCCGCGCACCATCAGGTCGCCGGCATAGATGAAGAAGGGGATGGCGAGCAGCGAAAAGACGCTCATGCCGGAATTCAGCCGCTGGAACACGATCAGCGGCGGCAGGCCCATATAGAGCACGGTGGCGAAGCTCGCGACGCCGAGGCAGAAGGCGATCGGCGTGCCGATCAGCATCAGCAGGGTGAAGACGCCGAAGAGGATCAGGATTTCCATGGCCTCAGACCTTCACATTCGCTGTGTCGAGTTCGGCGGCGACTTCCGCCGGCGGCAGTTCGTCCAGGATGTCGTCGATCGGCGCGCCGGCGAGGCGCAGCACGATGCGCTCCAGCGAGAAGAGGCACGACCAGCACGCCGCCGGCGACCAGCGGCACATAGTCCCAGCCGCCGGAGATGCCGAGCGACGGCAAGGTCGTGTTCCAGGTCAGGCGACCAGCTGGCATCCGTACCAGACCATGCCGATGCCGAAGGCGAAGGCGACGAGGTCGGAGATCATCCGCAGCCATTTCTTGCCGCTTTTGGGCAGCACGTAGAGCAGCACGTCGAAGCCAAGATGATAGTTCTCGCGCACGCCGACGGCCGCGCCGAGGAAGATGAACCAGCTCATCAGCATGACGGCGCCGGGCTCGGTCCAGCTCGGCGAGTCGTTGAGCACATAGCGGCAGAACACCTGCCAGGCGACCATGACCGTCATCAGCGACGAGCCCGATGCCGGCGAGCCAGAGCGAAGCTGTGCTGACGCGCGACATCACACGCGCTGACGCCAGACAGCGTGCGACTCTGATGTTCTCGAAGCCTGGCGCCGTCACTGGTCTCCTCTCCCCGCAATGAGGAGTGGGCAGCGCGGAACTGCCCGACGCCGCCGCGTGCTCACTGCACCGCCTGGACGTCGGCGACCATCTTCTTCAGCACGTCGTCCGTGACGTGCTTCTCGTAGACCGGCTTCATCGCGTCGATGAAGCCCTGCTTCTCCGGCGTGGTGATCTGCGCGCCGGCCGCTTCCACCTTCTTGCGCGATTCGCTCCACCTTGGCGGCCCACAGCTCGCGCTGCTTGGCGACGCTGTCCGTGGCGGCCTGCTTGAAGATCGCCTGGTCTTCCGGCGTCAGCTTGTCCCAGGCTCGCCTTGTTCATCACGAACACTTCCGGAAGGATCGTGTGCTCGTCGAGCGAGTAGTTCTTCGCCACCTCGAAATGCTTGGCGGTGTCGTAGCTCGGAAAGTTGTTTTCCGCGCCGTCGATGACGCCGGTCTCGATCGCCGAATAGACTTCGCCATAGGGCATCGGCGTCGCATTGGCGCCGAGGCCGCCACCATGTCGACGAAGATGTCGGACTGGATGACGCGGAACTTCAGGCCCTTCATGTCGGCTACCGAATTGATCGGCTTCTTCTTGTTGTAGAAGGAGCGCGCACCGGCGTCATAGAAGGCGAGCAGCGACCAGGCCGGCCGGCTCGAAGGCCGCCTTGATCTGGTCGCCGATCGCGCCGTCCATGACCTTGTGCATGTGGTCTTCCGAGCGGAAGATGTAGGGCAGCGGCGGGCACGATGGTTTCCTTCAACGGTGCCGTTGAACGGCGCCATCGAGACGCGGTTGAGCTCGATCACGCCCGAGCGCACCTGCTCGATCGTGTCCTTCTCCTCGCCGAGCTGGGCGGAATGATAGACCTCGACCGCATAGCGGCCGCCGGTGCGCTCCTTCACCAGCTCGCCGAAATATTTGACCGCCTCGACGGTCGGATAGCCGTCCGGATGGGTGTCGGACGATTTCAGCACGGTCTGGGCGCTGGCCGCGCCGATCATCAGCGAGGCGGCGAGCAGCATGCGGCGGCCGTCAGTTTCGAAAAATGCAACATGGTTTCCTCCCGTTTGTATGTCGGGCAATTGCCCGTTCAGAGCCGATACGCCTTTTTCGCCAGCGTATAGGCCAGTTCCTGCGCCAGCTCGTGCGCCTCGTCCTCACGCAGCCGGTGCTCGGCGACGAGACGCGCGAGAAAGGCGCAATCGACCCGGCGCGCCACATCGTGGCGGGCCGGGATGGATGGAAAGGCGCGGGTGTCGTCGTTGAAGCCGACGGTGTTGTAGAAGCCGGCCGTCTCGGTCGTCATCTCGCGGAAGCGGCGCATGCCTTCCGGGCTGTCGTGGAACCACCAGGCCGGCCCGAGCTTCAGCGCCGGATAGACGCCGGCGAGCGGCGCCAGTTCGCGCGCATAGCTGGTCTCGTCGAGCGTGAAGAGGATGATGGTGAGGTCGCGCTCCAGCCCGACGCAGTCGAGCAACGGCTTCAGCGCCGCCACATAGTCGGTGCGGGTCGGGATATCGAAGCCCTTGTCGCGGCCGAATTTCTGGAGAATCGCCGGCGAATGATTGCGCCAGGAGCCGGGATGGATCTGCAGTCACCAGCCCGTCGTCGAGGCTCATCTTGGCCATTTCGGTCAGCATCTGGGCGCGAAACAGTTTGCGCTCGCGCTCGTCGTCGGAGCCGCGGCGGATGCGGTTGAACAGCTCTTCCGCCGCCGCGTCGGAAAGGTTGGCGGTCTCGGCCGTCGGATGGCCGTGGTCGGACGAGGTCGCGCCGAAGCGTCTTGAAGAAGGCGCGGCGCTGGCGATGCGCGTCGAGATAGCCGGCCCATGTGCCGGTGTCGCAGCCGGTGATCTCGCCGAGCCGGTCGAGATTGGCCGAAAACCTTCGAAGTCGGGATCGACGACAGCGTCCGGCCGGTAGGCGGTGACGACGCGGCCCTGCCAGCCGCTGTCGCGGATCATCTTGTGCCATTTGAGATCGTCGAGCGCGCCCTCGGTCGTGGCGATCACCTCGATGTTGAAGCGCTCGAACAGCGCGCGCGGGCGAAAGTCGTCGCGCTGCAGCAGCGCCGCGATCGTGTCGTAATGGCGTCGGCGGTGGCGGCGCTCAGCGGCTCGTCGATGCCGAACAGATGCTGCGAGCACATAGTCGAACCACAGCCGCGTCGGCGTGCCGCGGAACAGATAATAGTGCTCGGCAAAGCGCCGCCAGATCGTCCGGCCGTCCGTCTCGACCGGCGAGCCGTCGAGGGTCGGCACGCCGAGATCCTCCAGCCGCACGCCCTGGCTGAACAGCATGCGGAAGATGTAATGGTCGGGCACGACCAGCAATTGCGCCGGATCGGGAAACGGCTCGTTGAGCGCATACCAGCGCGGATCGGTATGGCCGTGCGGGCTGACGATCGGCAGGTCCTTGACCCCGGCATAGAGATCGCGCGCGATCGAAAGCGCGCGCCCGTTCGGCGGCAAACAGCAGATCCGGATCGGTCAGTCCCGCCACGTCGCTCCTCCCAAGGGCGCTATCGGTAGGATTGGGAAGAAATAATGTCAACATACAAAAATTGGATTGTTGTATGATGACTTTTAGCCGACGCCGGTCATTGTGCGGCGGGAGAGCGGATGTTACGCCGCTAGCCATCCCACCGAGCCGATCACAAGCCGAGCCCGACAAGCCGAGCCATGACAAGCAGACGCCTTTCCAACGACACGGTGCAGATCCTTGCCGGCCTCGGTCGCAATCCCCGCCTATGATCGCGCCGCCATCATTCGCCGGGCATCGTCCATCTCGGCGTCGGCGCCTTCCATCGCGCCCACCAGGCTGCCTATGTCGACGACTGCCTGGCGGCGGGCGAGACGGCTGGGGCATCGTCGGCGTCTCGCTGCGCAGCCCCGACACGCGCGATGCGCTGGCGCCGCAGGACGGGCTCTACACGCTGGCGGTCAGCGAGCAGCGGCGGCGAACAACTGCGCGTCATCGGCTCGATCCAGTCGATGCTGGTGGCGCCGGAGGATCCCGGCGCGGTGCTGGCCGCGCTGACCGATCCGCGCACCCGCATCGTCACGCTGACGATCACCGAAAAGGCCTATCTGAGGGCAGCCGGCGGCGGCCTGGACGCCGCCCATCCCGACATCGTCCACGATCTGGCGAATCCCGGATCGCCGAAGACCGCGCATGGGTTCCTGGCCGAGGCGCTGGCGCGCCGCCGCGCCGCCGGCACGCCACCCTTCACCGTGCTTTGCTGCGACAACCTCCCGGCCAACGGCGCCACGCTGCACCGGCTGCTGGTCGAGTTCGCCGAGCTGCGCGATGCCGCTCCAGCGCCATCGGGCGATGCCTCGCTCGCCGGCCATATCGCCGACGAGGTCGCTTTCCCGTCGAGCATGGTCGACCGCATCGTGCCGGCGACCACCGATGCCGACCGGGCGCGGATCGCAGGCGAGCTCGGCATCGAGGACGCCTGGCCGGTGATGACCGAGCCGTTCTGCCAATGGGTGATCGAGGACCACTTCCCGGCAGGACGACCGGCCTGGGAAAAGTTCGGCGTCACCATGGTCGGCGATGTCGAGCCCGTTCGAGGACATGAAGCTCAGGCTGCTCAACGGCGCGCATTCGGCGATCGCCTATCTCGGCCTGCTCAGCGGCCATGCCACCGTCGACCGCGCCTTCGCCGATCCGGCGATCCGGCAATTCGTCGACCGGCTGTGGGCCGAGGCCATCCCGACGCTGCCCGAGGATGCCGGGCTCGACACAGCCGCCTATACGGCAGAGCTCGCCGAGCGTTTCTCCAACACCGCGCTTGCCCACCGCACGGCGCAGATCGCCAATGACGGCAGCCAGAAACTGCCGCAGCGCATCGTCGCATCCGCCATCGAGCGCCTCGAGGCCGGTGCCTTGCCCGAGCATCTGACGCTGGTTGTCGCCGCCTGGATCGCGGCCTGCGAGGCGCGCGGCAAAGCCTTGCCGGAAAGCCATTTCACCGATCCGCTCGATGCACCATTGGCAGCGCTCTTTGCTCGGAACCTGCCGCCGGAAGAGACGGTGGCGGCGGTGTTCGACCTCGCCGGTTTCGCCAAGGACTACGCCGAGCGCCAGACGCTGATCGAGTTCGTGGCCGCCCATCTCGTGCATCTCCGGCAAGGTGGCCCGGCCCTTGCGCTGGCTGCGCTCGGCATAAAGAGCGATACGCCGTAGGGCGACTTGGCGGCCGACTCGAATTGGATTGCGGAGGTCCCGGGATCAGAGCCGGGACGTCAGGGCATAGTGGCGCCCCAAACGTGTCGACGCCGGCAGGATAGCGCCGCCGATGTCATAGCTCGGGTGCCATGGTCTGCGCTTCGCTTCGCCTGGGTCGGGCACCTGCCTCAAGCCGGCAGGATGGCGCCTTCCAGCGTGGTGAGCTGGCTAAGGAACTGCTCGGCCTTGCTGCGGGACTCGTCATCCTTGGCGTCGGCGGCGTCTTCCCTGGCTTCCTGGATGCGGCGGGCGAGGTCGGCGCGGTCGATGTCGCCGACGGCGACCGCCGATTCGGCCAGCAGCGTGCAGCCGGCCGGCACGATGTCGGCAAAGCCGCCGAACACCACGTAGCGCTCTTCCTTGCCGGCGGCGGTCTTCACCGTGACGACGCCCGGCTTGATCGTGGTCATGACCGGCGCGTGATTGCGCCATGACGGTCATCTCGCCTTCGGCGCCCGGAATGACGACGGATTCGACCTGCTCGGAAACCAGCAGGCGCTCCGGCGAGACCAGTTCGAATTGGAAAGCTTCAGCCATGATCAATCTAGTGAGTAGGGAATAGTGAGTAGGCAGTAGTGAAGCGGCCAGTCGGCCGACTCACCCACCTGCTATTCCCTACTCGCTACTCGCCTACTCCCTATTCGCTTGATTACGCCGCTTCAGCCGCCAGGCGCTGGGCCTTCTCGACCGCTTCCTCGATGGCGCCGACCATGTAGAAGGCGGCTTCCGGCAGGTGATCGTAGTCGCCGTCGACGAGGCCCTTGAAGCCCTTGATGGTGTCGGCGAGGTCGACCAGCTTGCCCGGCGAACCGGTGAACACTTCGGCGACGAAGAACGGCTGCGACAGGAAGCGCTCGATCTTGCGGGCGCGGGCCACGGTCAGCTTGTCCTCTTCCGACAGCTCGTCCATGCCCAGGATGGCGATGATGTCCTGCAGCGACTTGTAGCGCTGCAGGATCTCCTGCACCTGGCGGGCGACCTGGTAGTGCTCTTCGCCGACGACCATCGGGTCGAGCATGCGCGAGGTCGAGTCGAGCGGATCGACGGCCGGGTAGATGCCCTTTTCGGCGATCGCGCGGTTCAGCACGGTCGTCGCGTCAAGGTGGGCGAACGAGGTCGCCGGCGCCGGGTCGGTCAAGTCGTCGGCCGGCACGTAGATCGCCTGCACCGAGGTGATCGAGCCCTTGGTCGTCGTGGTGATGCGCTCCTGCAGCGCGCCCATGTCGGTGGCGAGCGTCGGCTGATAGCCCACGGCCGAAGGAATACGGCCGAGCAGCGCCGACACTTCCGAGCCCGCCTGCGTGAAGCGGAAGATGTTGTCGACGAAGAACAGCACGTCCTGGCCCTGGTCGCGGAAATATTCGGCGACCGTCAGGCCGGTCAGGCCGACGCGGGCGCGCGCGCCCGGCGGCTCGTTCATCTGGCCGTAGACGAGCGCGCCTTGGAGCCTTCGCCGCCGCCCTTCTTGTTGACGCCGGACTCGATGAACTCGTGATAGAGGTCGTTGCCCTCGCGGGTGCGCTCGCCGACGCCGGCGAACACCGAGTAAGCCGCCATGCGCCTTGGCGACGTTGTTGATCAGTTCCTGGATCAGCACGGTCTTGCCGACGCCGGCGCCGCCGAACAGGCCGATCTTGCCGCCGCGGGCGTAGGGCGCGAGCAGGTCGACGACCTTGATGCCGGTGACGAGGATCTGCGCTTCCGTCGACTGCTCGACATAGGTCGGCGCGTGCTGGTGGATGGCGCGCATTTCGATGCCGTCGACCGGGCCGGCTTCGTCGACCGGCTCGCCGATGACGTTCATGATGCGGCCGAGCGTCTCGTCGCCGACCGGCACCGTGATCGGCGCGCCGGTGTCGATAGACGTCCTGGCCGCGGACCAGACCTTCGGTCGAGTCCATGGCGATGGTGCGCACGGTGTTTTCGCCGAGATGCTGCGCGACTTCGAGCACCAGGCGGTTGCCGTCGTTGATCGGTCTCCAGCGCGTTCAGGATCGCCGGCAGATGCTCGTCGAACTGCACGTCGACGACGGCGCCGATGACCTGGCGGACCTTGCCGACCGCGCCGGTCTTCTTGACGGCGACGGCCGTCGTCTTGGCTGCGGCGGCCTTGGCCGGAGCTGCTGCCTTGGCGGCCGCAGCCGCCTTCTTGGCCGGACGGCCTTCGCCGCTGCTGCCGGAGCCTTTGCTGCCGCCTTGGGGCTGCCGTCTTGGGGGTCGCTGCTTTCGCCATCGTCTTTACCCTTTTCGTCCTTTGTTTTCGCTCACCGAAGTCGATGACCTCTGGCGATCGCGCTTAGAGCGCCTCGGCGCCCGAAATGATTTCGATCAGTTCCTTGGTGATCTGCGCCTGCCGCTGGCGGTTGTAGATGAGCGACAGCTTGTTGATCATGTCGCCGGCGTTGCGCGTCGCGTTGTCCATGGCGCTCATCTTGGCGCCCATCTCGCCGGCTGCGTTTTCGAGCAGCGCGCGGAAGACCTGCACCGAGATGTTGCGCGGAATGAGGTCGGCGAGGATCTCGCCCGGCTCCGGCTCGTATTCGTAGACGGCGTTGCCGCCGTCCGTCGCCGCGGCCGCAGCGGCAGGCGACGCCGGCCGGGATGAGCTGCTGCGCGGTCGGGATCTGGCAGATCACCGACTTGAACTCGCGAATAGAACAGCGTGCAGACGTCGAACTCGCCCTCGTCGAACAGGTCGATGACCTTGCTGGCCGATCGCGTCGGCATTGACGAAGCCGAGCTGTCTTGACCTCGCGCAGGTCGACGCGCTCGATGATCAGCGACGCGAAGTCGCGGCGCAGGATGTCGAAGCCCTTCTTGCCGACGCAGATGATCTTGACCTGTCTTGCCGTCGGCCAGCAGCTTGCGGATGTGGTCGCGGGCGAGGCGCGCGATCTGCGAGTTGAAGCCGCCGCAAAGGCCGCGCTCGGCGGTGCAGACGACGAGCAGATGCACCTCGTCCTTGCCGGTGCCGGTCATCAGCGCCGGCGCATCGCCGCCGCCGCCGACCGCCTGGGCGATGTTGGCCAGCACCGCGCCCATGCGCTCGCGAATAGGGGCGCGCGGCCTCGGCCGCTTCCTGCGCGCGGCGCAGCTTCGCCGCGGCGACCATCTGCATCGCCTTGGTGATCTTCTGCGTCGCCTTGACCGAGGCGATGCGGTTCGAAGGTCTTTTAGCGAAGGCATGCGTCAATCCGATCCGTACGTCCGGCTTCGCTCAAGCGAAGGTCTTGGCGAAGGCGTCGATCTCGGCCTTGAGCTTGGCGCGCAGATCGTCCGACAGCGCCTTCTCCTTGCGGATGCCGTCGAGCACGTCCTTGCCGTCCGAGCGCATGTGGCCGAGCAGGCCCTGCTCGAACTTGCCGACCTGGTTGACCGCCAGCTTGTCGAGATAGCCGTTGACGCCGGCGAAGATCACCGCGACCTGTTCTTCCGTCTTCAGCGGCGAGAACTGCGGCTGCTTCAGGAGCTCGGTCAGGCGCGCGCCGCGGTTGAGCAGGCGCTGCGTGGCGGCGTCGAGGTCGGAGCCGAACTGCGCGAAGGCCGCCATTTCGCGGTACTGCGCGAGCTCGCCCTTGATCGAGCCGGCGACCTGCTTCATCGCCTTGATCTGCGCCGACGAACCGACGCGCGACACCGAGAGGCCGACGTTCACCGCCGGACGGATGCCCTGGAAGAACAGGTTGGTCTCGAGGAAGATCTGGCCGTCGGTGATCGAGATCACGTTGGTCGGGATGTAGGCCGACACGTCGTTGGCCTGCGTCTCGATGACCGGCAGCGCGGTCAGCGAACCGGCGCCGTTGTCGTCGTTGAGCTTGGCGGCGCGCTCGAGCAGGCGCGAGTGCAGGTAGAACACGTCGCCCGGATAGGCTTCGCGGCCCGGCGGGCGGCGCAGCAGCAGCGACATCTGGCGATAGGCGACGGCCTGCTTCGACAGATCGTCATAGCCGATCAGCGCATGCATGCCGTTGTCGCGGAAATATTCGCCCATGGTGCAGCCGGTGAACGGCGCCAGGAACTGCATCGGCGCCGGATCGGAAGCGGTGGCGGCGACGATGATCGAATATTCGAGCGCGCCGCGCTCTTCGAGCACCTTCACGAACTGCGCGACGGTCGAGCGCTTCTGGCCGATGGCGACGTAGACGCAGTAGAGCTTCTCGCTTCTCCGGGCCGTTGTCGTGGATCGGCCTTCTGGTTGAGGATGGTGTCGAGGATGATGGCGGTCTTGCCGGTCTGGCGGTCGCCGATGATCAGCTCGCGCTGGCCGCGGCCGACCGGGATCAGCGCGTCGATGGCCTTGAGGCCGGTCGACATCGGCTCATGCACCGACTTGCGCGGAATGATGCCGGGCGCCTTGACGTCGACGCGCCGGCGCTCGGTCGCCTTGATCGGGCCCTTGCCGTCGATCGGGTTGCCGAGCGCGTCGACGACGCGGCCGAGCAGGCCCTTGCCGACCGGCACGTCGACGATGGCGCCGGTCCGCTTGACGGTGTCGCCTTCCTTGATGTCGCGGTCGGCGCCGAAGATGACGACGCCGACATTGTCGGCTTCGAGGTTCAGCGCCATGCCGCGGATGCCGCCGGGGAACTCGACCATCTCGCCGGCCTGGACATTGTCGAGGCCGTAGACGCGGGCGATACCGTCACCGACGGACAGCACCTGGCCGACTTCGGAGACTTCGGCCTCCTTGCCGAAATTCTTGATCTGGTCCTTGAGGATTGCGGAAATTTCCGCGGCGCGGATGTCCATCAGCCGACCTCTTTCAGTGCAAGCTTGAGCGAATTGAGTTTGGTTTTGAGCGACGTGTCGATCTGGCGCGAGCCCGATCTTGACGACCAGCCCGCCGAGCAGCGACGGATCGACGGTGACGGCGATGGCCACGTCCTTGCCGGCGACGCTTTTCAGCGCCGCCTTGAGTTCGGTCTGCTGCGCCGCCGTCAGCGCATGCGCCGAGGTCACCTCGGCGGCGACCTCGCCGCGATGTTCGGCGGCGATCTGGCGGAACGCCTTGATCATGCCGGGCACGGCGAACAGGCGGCGGTTGCGTGGCGACGACGCGCAGGAAATTGCCGGACGAGGCCGGTGATGCCGGCCTTGTCGGCGATCGCCGCGATGGCCTTGAACTGGTCCTCGCGGAGAACACCGGGCTGTTGATCAGGCGCGTCAGGTCGGCGCTGCCATCGAGCAGCGCTTGCGAAGCTGTCGAGATCGGCCTCGACCTTGGCCACCGAATTCGCCTGCAGCGCGAGTTCGAACAGCGAACCCGCGTAGCGTTCTGCGACACCTGAGATTGGCGATGACGATTGTGCCACGGACCGTCTTTTCTCTTGTCTGACAGGCCGCAGATTGTTGGCGCGAGCGAGAACTCTGGCTAAATCTTTGACCTTACTCAGTTTTTCCAAGCACGGAGACGCGGCTTCCGCTATCCCCGGCCGAAAGTCGATTGCCGTCTAGCACAGGCATTTTAAGACCGCAATGCGTCGTTCCGCATGGTTTTCAGGCACTATTGTCGCATCCGGCGGCAGAGTTCGACCGAAGCCTTCGATTGCCGCGATTCAGGGCAGAAAGCCGAAGACAAAGGCGAGCGGCAGTGCCGCCAGCACCAGCTCGACAATGATCGACGCCCAGTTGAAAGGCGTGTTGGCGCCGTCCGACATCATCGACAGCAAGCGGCCGAAAGCGGTGAACAGCCAGGAGAAGCCGAGCGCCATATAGAGCCATGGCTGCGCCAGAAGAATGCAGCACAGGCTGACGCCGAGATAGAAGCCCGACATGCGGCCGCGCGCTTCGGCGATCGCCGCTGCCTTTTCGGGCTCGGACCTGCAGCCGCAGGATCCGGAAGGCGAGGCCCGGCGCGAGGAAAAACAGCAAGCCCGAGCGCCAAGGTGACGACGGCGCTCGACCACGCCAGCCATTCGCCCTGGCTGGTCGGCCACGGAAACGCAAATTCCATCTTGTCCCCTCGTAAATGCCTGTTTGAAATTGCGGGTATTCTAGCGAACGAGAACCCTTGCGCCAGATGGCGGCCGGCAATTTAGGAAGGTCGCATCAGGAGAGCGCGAACTCGACCGCCGCCTCGGCATGGATGCGCGTGGTGTCGAACACCGGAATGTCGAAATCGCGGCTGGCCGATCAGCATGGTGATCTCGGTGCAGCCCATGATGACGCCGTCGATCTTTTCATCGCGCCGCAGGCGGTCGACCTCGTCGACATAGGCCGCCTTCGATGGCCCGCTGACGATGCCCTGGCAGAGCTCGTCATAGATCACACGATGCACCATGTCGCGCCCGGCCTGATCCGGCACCACCGGCTGCAGGCCATATTTGTCGGCAAGCCGGCCCTTGTAGAAATCCTGCTCCATGGTGAAGCGCGTCGCCAGCAGCGCCGGCCGCTTGACGCCGGCATCCTTGACCGCGACCGCCGTGGCATCGGCGATGTGGATCAGCGGGATCGACACCGCCGCCTGCACCTCATCCGCCAGCTTGTGCATGGTGTTGGTGCAGATCAGCAGCCCCTCGCGCGCCGCCCGCTTCCAGGCTTGCGCGCGGCCTCCGCCAAGAGCACGCCGGCTCCCTGCCAGTCGCCGTCATGCTGCCGTTCGGCGATCTCGGCGAAATCGAAGGACCACAGCAAGAGCTTCGCCGAATGCAGCCCGCCCAGCCGCTCGCGCACGATCTCGTTGAGCAGGCGGTAGTAGATCGCGGTCGATTCCCAGCTCATGCCGCCGAGCAGGCCAAGGGTTTTCATCTGATCCGCCCTCCGATTTGCATGATCAATCTCACAAGAAGCTCTGCGGATCGATGTCGACCTGCACCCGGACCGAGCCGCGCAGCTTCGGCCCTTCGGCCAGCATGGTGCGGATGAAGCCTTGCATGTCGGCGCGCCGCTCGCCCTGGATCAGCAGGCGGAAGCGGTGGCGGCCGCCGACAGCGCCAGCGGCGCCTCGGCCGGGCCGAGCACGAACAGGTCGCTGGCCTGCGGCGCTGCGCGGCGCAGGCCGCGCGCATGGCCCTCGGCCTCGGCGCGGGTCGTCGGCGCTGACGATGACGCCGGCGAGCCGGCCGAAGGGCGGCAGCGCCGCCCGCTCGCGCTCGGCGATCTCGCGCTCGTAGAAGGCCTCGGCATCGCCGGAGACGATCGCCCGCATCACCGGATGGTCGGGCTGGAAGGTCTGCAGCAGGCCGAGGCTCTTCTTGCCGGTGCGGCCGGCGCGGCCGGTCACCTGGCTGAGCAGCTGGAAGGTGCGCTCGGCGGCGCGCGGATCGCCATTGGCGAGGCCGAGATCGGCATCGACCACGCCGACCAGCGTCATGTTGGGGAAATTGTGGCCCTTGGCGACGAGCTGCGTGCCGATGACGATGTCGGCCTCGCCATTGGCGATGGCCTCCAGCTCCAGCCGCAGCCGCCGCACGCCGCCCATCAGGTCGGACGACAGCACGATGGTGCGGGCGTCGGGGAAATGCGCTGACGACCTCCTCGGCGATGCGCTCGACGCCCGGCCCGCAGGCGACGAGATGGTCGAGCGTGCCGCATTCCGGGCAGGCCTCCGGGCCGCTTCTCATTGTGCCCGCAATGGTGGCAGACGAGCTGGCCGCGAAAGCGGTGCTCGACCAGCCAGGCCGAGCAGTCCGGGCAGCCGAAGCGATGGCCGCAGACCCGGCACAGCGTCAGCGGCGCATAGCCGCGCCGGTTGAGGAACAGCAGCGACTGCTCCTGCCGCTCCAGCGTCCGCTGCATCTGGTCGAGCAGCAGCGGCGACAGGAAGCCGCCGCGCGCCGGCGGCGCGCGGCGCATGTCGATGGTCTTCAGGTCGGGAAGCGCGGCTTCGGCAAAGCGCGCCGAAAGCACCGCCCTGCTGTAGCGGCCCTGGCTCGCATTGACCCGGCTTTCGACCGACGGCGTCGCCGAGGCGAGCACCACCGGAAAGCCGCCGATATGGCCGCGCACCACCGCCATGTCGCGCGCATTGTAGAAGACGCGGTCCTCCTGCTTGTAGGCGGGGTCGTGCTCCTCGTCGACGACGATCAGGCCGAGATCGCTGGAACGGCAGGAACAGCGCCGAGCGCGCGCCGGCGACGACGCGCACGCCGCCTTCCGCCACTTGCCGCCAGACCCTTTCGCGCATCCGCGGCGGCAGGTCGGAATGCCATTCGGCCGGCTTGGCGCCGAAGCGATCCTGGAAGCGTTCGAGGAAGGCGTGCGTCAGCGCGATTTCCGGCAGCAGGATCAGCACCTGCTTGCCCTTGTCGAGCGCCGCCGCCACCGCCTCGAAATAGACTTCCGTCTTGCCGGAGCCGGTGACGCCGTCGAGCAGCGTGACGCCGAACGCGTCCGCCGACGACACCGGCGCGCAGCATCGCGGCCGCATCCTCCTGGTCGGGCATCAGCTGCAGGCTGGGCATAGTCGGGGTCGGGCGCGGCGACGACCGGCCGCGGCGGGATCATCACGGTCTCGAACACGCCTTGCGCCCGCAGCCCGTCGATGACGGTCGACGACACGCCGGCCGCATGCGCCAGCCCCGAGCGCGTCCAGGCAAGCCCGCCTTCGGCCGTCTCCAGCACGCGCGTCCTCGCCTCCGTCATCCGGTCGGGCACGGAGCATGGTGCGCTGCAGCCCTTCGATCCAGGGTTCGGGATCGAAGGCCTCCGGCGCCCGCAGCAGCATGCGCGCCACCATGCCGGGCGGCGACAGCGTGTACTGCGCGATCCAGTCGACGAAGCGGCGCATCGGCGCGGTCGATCGGCGGGCAGTCGAAGACCTGCTCGATCGGCCGCAGTTTCTTCGGCGTCGACCTTTTCGACGGCGCCGTCCCAGACGATGCCGGCAACCTGGCGCGGCCCGAGCGGCACGCGCACGATCGAGCCCGGCACCACGCGCATGCCGTCCGGCACCGCATAGGTGTAGGGCCGCTCGGCGGGCATCGGCACCAGCACGGGCGCGGCTGCGACAAAGGGCAAATCTTCTTTCATGAGGCGTGACCTTGCCCCGACTTTGGTCTAGAGCAAAGGCCGACCCCGAATGTGCATGCCATGCACATGAAAATCTTCAGGAGACCCGTCATGAAATTTTTTGTCGACACCGCCGATGTCAAGGAAATCCAGTGAGCTGAACGATCTCGGCCTGCTCGACGGCGTCACCACCAATCCCTCGCTGATCCTGAAGTCCGGCGGCAAGATCGCCGAGGTCACCAAGCAGATCTGCGACATCGTCGACGGTCCGGTCTCGGCCGAAGTGGTCGCCACCGAATATCAAGGACATGATGGAGGAGGCCGAGGTGCTGGCCAAGATCGCGCACAATGTCTGCATCAAGGTGCCGCTGACGCTGGACGGGCTGAAGGCCTGCAAGACGATCCGCACCGAGATGAACCGCATGGTCAACGTGACGCTGTGCTTCTCGGCCAACCAGGCGCTGCTGGCCGCCAAGGCCGGCGCCTCCTTCATCTCGCCCTTCGTCGGCCGCATCGACGACACCGGCTCGGACGGCATGGAGCTGATCCAGGAGATCCGGCAGATCTACGACAATTACGATTTCCAGACCGAGATCCTGGCCGCCTCGGTGCGCACCGTGAACCACGTCAAGCAGGCCGCGCTGATCGGCGCCGACGTCATCACCGCGCCGCCGGCAACGCTGAAGGCGCTGGTCAAGCACCCGCTGACCGACAAGGGCCTCGAGACCTTCCTCGCCGACTGGGCCAAGACCGGCCAGAAGATCGGCTGATACCGAGCCAACGGGATCCATGAAAAAAGGCCGAGCAATCGGCCTTTTTTCACACGTCTTCCACACCGGCAAAATGGGAAGTGATCAGGCCTTCTTGCCGTGCTTGACCAGGTCCTGGGCGACCGAAAGCCGCAGCAGTTCCGCCAGTTCGCGCGCGGCGCGGTTCTCGGCGTCCAGCTGCGCCCGGTAGGAAGCATATTCCTGGGTTGGCCTGTCGAACGATGACGGCACCGAACGCTTGCCCCTGGCGATGACCGTGCCGGTCTTGGCGTCGGTCAGCACATAGTTCGCGGTCAGCGTGACAGTGCCGGCCGTCGGCTCGTCCTCGTCGGTCTGGATCTGCACAAGGGCCGCCAATTCGACCAGTTCGCTGACGCCGAGATCGAGCGTGTAGACCGGCGAGGCCGGCTCGCCCGCGCCCTGGCCGAGCCCGAAGATCAGATTGTTGCGCACCTGCTGGGCGTAGCGGGTCTTGACCGGCTTGATCGAGATCGACGCCAGTTCGGCGGCGGCGCCGACGGTCGAGCCGGCGGTGAGCGGCGCATTCGAATA
The DNA here is from genome assembly GCA_963788955.1 of uncultured Alphaproteobacteria bacterium. Classification (GTDB taxonomy): domain Bacteria; phylum Pseudomonadota; class Alphaproteobacteria; order Rhizobiales; family Rhizobiaceae; genus Mesorhizobium. Next base: position 159,798 of record CAWBIN010000003.1, read on the forward strand.
GAGCGGACGCACGGTGCAGGCCGAAACCAGCGCGGCCGAGGCGACCAGGCCGCACAATGCTGCACGGCGCAGAAAACGCGTCGTCTTTCCAAGCTCAGGCAACGACATTGACGATCCTCTGCGGCACGATGATCACCTTGCGGGGCGCCTTACCTTCGAGCGCTTTCTGCACGAAGTCGAGGGCCAGCACCGCTTTTTCGACGGCACCTTGGTCCGCGTCGCGGGCAATTGTCAAATCGCCGCGCTTCTTGCCGTTGACCTGCACCGGCAGCACGATCTCGTTATCGATGACCAGCGCCGGATCGTAGACCGGCCACGGCCGTTCGGCGACCATATCGCTGCCGCCGAGCGTCTCCCAGCACTCCTCGGCCAGATGCGGCATGACCGGCGCGACCAGGTGCACCAGGATCTCCACCGCCTCTCGGCAGGCGCCTTTCAGCGCCGGATCGGCCTTGCCTTCGGCGACTTCGTTGAGCGGTGTGGTCAAGGCATTGGCGAGCTCGTAGACGCGGGCGATGGCGCGGTTGAAGGCGAGCTTCTCGATGTCTTCGCCGACCGCTTTCAGGATCTTGTGCGCGGCCTTGGAAACAGCACCCGCCTCACCGTCCTGCGCCGCCGCCGGCTGGATGCCGGCGAGCAACTCGGCTGCCGTCGACACCAGGCGCCAGACGCGCTGGACGAAGCGGTGCGCGCCGGCCGCGCCATCGTCGGTCCATTCGACGTCGCGCTCGGGCGGCGAATCCGACAGCATGAACCAGCGCGCGGTGTCGGCGCCGTAGCCGTCGGTGATCTCTTCCGGGCTCACCGTGTTCTTCTTCGACTTCGACATCTTCTCCAGCGGGCCGATCACGGCCTCATCGCCGGTGGCGATCTCGATGGCGCGGCGCTTGCCGTCGACATCCTCCAGCCTGACCTCGCCGGGCGACAGCCAGCGGCCGTTGGACGCGCTTCCGACCCGGTAGGTTTCGTGCACCACCATGCCTTGCGTGAACAGGCCCTTGAACGGCTCGGCCAGGTCGAGGTGGCCGGTCTCGCGCATGGCGCGGGTGAAGAAGCGCGAATAGAGCAGATGCAGGATCGCATGCTCGATGCCGCCAATATACTGGTCGACCGCCAGCCATTCATTGGCCGCCCGCGGGTCGGTCGGATCGTTGGCCCAGGGCGCGGTGAAGCGGGCGAAATACCAGGACGAATCGACGAACGTGTCCATCGTGTCGGTTTCGCGCCGTGCCGCCTTGCCGCATTGCGGGCAGTTGACGTGCCGCCACGTCGGGTGGCGGTCGAGCGGGTTGCCCGGCCGGTCGAACTCGATGTCGTCGGGCAGCTTGACCGGCAGGTCGGCCTTCGGCACCGGCACCACGCCGCAATCCTCGCAATGGATCATCGGGATCGGGCAGCCCCAGTAGCGCTGGCGCGAAATGCCCCAGTCGCGCAGGCGGAAGTTCACCTTGCGCTCGGCCATCGGCCGGTTGCCGATGGTTGTTTGCTCCAAGAGCTTCGCCACCTCGTCGAACGCCTTCTCCGGCGTCATGCCGTCGAGGAAGCGCGAATTGATCATCACGCCGTCGCCGTCATAGGCCTCCTCGATGATCTGGAAGGTTTTCGCATCGGCGTCTTCCGGCATCACCACCGGAACCACCGGCAGGCCGTATTTGTTGGCGAAGTCGAGGTCGCGCTGGTCGCCGGACGGGCAGCCGAAGATGGCGCCGGTGCCGTATTCCATCAGCACGAAATTGGCGACATAGACCGGCAGCGTCCAGCTGTCGTCGAACGGATGGACGACGCGGATGCCGGTATCGAAACCCTTCTTCTCGGCCGTCTCCAAAGCCGCCACCGAGGTGCCCATGTGGCGAACCTCCTCGATGAACTTGGCCAAAGCCGGATTGTCTTCGGCGGCCTTCTTCGCCAGCGGATGATCGGCGGCGACCGCCATGAAGGAGGCGCCGAAAATGGTGTCGGGCCGCGTCGTATAGACTTCCAGCTCATGCTCGCCGGCAATTGGTGCGGCCAGCGGCCAGCGGATCAGCAGCCCTTCCGAGCGGCCGATCCAGTTGTGCTGCATCAGCTTGACCTTCTCCGGCCATTCGTCGAGGCCTTCGAGCGAATCCAGCAGGTCCTGCGCATAGTCGGTGATCTTGAAGAACCACTGCGTCAGCTCGCGCTGTTCGACCAGCGCGCCCGAGCGCCAGCCGCGCCCGTCGATCACCTGCTCGTTGGCGAGCACGGTCATGTCCTCCGGGTCCCAGTTGACCTTGGAGGATTTGCGCGTCACCAGCCCCTTCTCGACGAAGTCGAGGAACAGCATCTGCTGGCGGTGGTAGTAGTCGACGTCGCAAGTGGCGAATTCGCGCGCCCAGTCGAGCGACAGGCCCATGACCTTGAGCTGCTCGCGCATGGCGGCGATGTTCTCATAGGTCCAGTCCTTGGGATGGACCTTGTTCTGCATCGCCGCGTTCTCGGCCGGCATGCCGAAGGCGTCCCAGCCCATCGGGTGCAGCACGCTGAACCCCTTGGCCCGCTTGTAGCGCGCCACCACGTCGCCCATCGTATAGTTGCGGGTGTGGCCTATATGGATCTTCCCCGACGGATAGGGGAACATCTCCAGCACATAGTATTTCGGACGCGGGTCGTCGTTATCAGCTTCGAACAGCTTCTTGGCGTCCCAGGCCTTCTGCCATTTGGGCTCTGACGCGCGCGGATTGTATCGTTCGGTTGCCATCGGATGTTTTTCACTTAAAAGCAGGCACGAGCCACCGGACAATGGCCGGCGGCCAGGGAAAATGTCGTCGCGGTGTTCACCATGGATTGCCGGACCCGTCAACTGCGGCGATCCGGCCGAGAGCGATAAAGACAGGCAGGATATAGGCATGGCGAGCGCCGTCGAACAGCTTTTCGCCGGTCAAGGCGAGGATCGCCGCTGCCGAGCGCGAGGCCGGGCGAGAAGCCGGTGCGGTGACGCTGGTCGCGGTGTCGAAAACCTTCGAAGCCGCCGATATCCGCCCGGTCATCGAGGCCGGCCAGCGCGTCTTCGGCGAGAACCGCGTGCAGGAAGCACAAGCCAAATGGCCGGCGCTGAAGGCAGCATTCCCGGAAATCGAACTGCATCTGATCGGTCCGCTGCAGTCGAACAAGGCGAAGGAAGCGGTCGCCCTGTTCGACGTCATCGAGACGATCGACCGCGAGAAGATCGCCGCCGAGCTTGCCAAGGAGATCGCACGGCAGGGCCGCTCGCCAAGGCTCTACGTGCAGGTCAACACCGGCTCGGAGCCGCAGAAGGCAGGCATCGAGCCGCGCGAGGCCGTCGCCTTCGTCGCCCGTTGCCGCGAGGTTCACGGCCTCGCCATCGAAGGCCTGATGTGTATCCCGCCGGCCGACGAGAATCCCGGCCCGCATTTCGCCCTGCTGGAGAAGCTCGGCAAGGAAGCCGGCGTCGCAAGACTGTCGATGGGCATGTCCGGCGACTACGAGATGGCCATCGCCTTCGGCGCCACCAGCGTCAGGGTCGGCTCCGCCATCTTCGGCAGCCGCTAGCAGAAACTTGAGCCAATCCCAACAGTGCAATTGCGCCAGCGCTTGAAACGGAACGTACCGTTCCTATTTTCCGGACGTCATCACCAAACCTCCCGGAGCCGCTGCCATGCGCTACAACCAACTCGGAAACACGGGGATGTTCGTCTCCCAACTTTGCCTCGGCACCATGACCTTCGGCGCCGCCGGGGAAAACGCCCAATGGGGCCTGATCGCCAGCCTGAACCAGAAGGGCGTCGACGATATCGTCGGCCGGTCCATTGCCGCGGGCGTCAATTTCTTCGACACAGCCGACGTCTATTCGTTCGGTAAGTCCGAAAAACTTCTCGGCCAGTCGCTGAAAAATCTCGGCGTCAACAGGCCGGACGTGGTTATCGCCACCAAGGTGCACGGCGCCATGGGCGGCGGCCCGAACCAGCGCGGCTCCTCGCGCGGCCATATCATGGATTCGGTCGATGCCAGCCTCGAGCGGCTGCAGCTCGACCATATCGATCTCTACCAGCTGCACGGCACCGATGCGGTGACGCCGATCGACGAGACGCTGCGGGCGCTCGACGATCTCGTGTCCGGCGGCAAGGTGCGTTACGTCGGCGTCTCGAACTGGCAGGCCTGGCGTATCGCCAAGGCACTGGGCATCGCCGAGCGCAAGGGCTTTGCCCGCTTCGAGACCGTGCAGTCCTACTATTCCATCGCCGGCCGCGACCTCGAGCGCGAGATCGTGCCGCTGCTCGCCGAGGAAAAACTCGGCCTGATGGTCTGGTCGCCGATGGCGGGCGGCCTGCTCTCCGGCAAGTATGGTCCGGGCGCGCCCGGCAATGGCGAGGGCCGCCGCGCCTCCTTCAATTTCCCGCCCGTCAACGAGGACCGCGCCTGGGCCGCGGTTGCCGTCATGCGCGACATTGCCAGCAAGCATGACGTCAGCGTCGCCACTGTGGCGCTCGGCTATGTGCTGGCAAAACCCTTCGTGATGAGCGTCATTATCGGCGCCAGCCGCATGGACCAGCTCGAGCAGAACCTTGCCGCGACAGGGCTGAAGCTCGACGCCGACGAGCTGGCCAAACTGGACGAGGTCAGCGCGCTGCCAGCCGAATATCCCGGCTGGATGTTGGAGCGGCAGGCGGCAGGCCGGCGGCCGGCGCCGCTCGCACCGAAGGCGTAAGCAACAGCCATCTCGAGCTGACAGTTCGGGAGCCGCCGGTTCCCGAACGTCCTTCAGAGCCGCACGGTCTCGACCAGAAAATCGAGAAAGGCCCGCACCCGCGCCGGCAGATGCTTGCCCTGCCCGACATAGACGGCGTGCGTCAGCTCCTCATCACCGGGATTGAACGCCTCCAGCAACGGCACCAGCCGCCCGGCGGCGATGTCCTGCTCCACATGCCAGCGCGCCAGCCGGGCTATGCCCGCGCCTGAAAGCGCCATCAGCCGCATCGCCTCGCCATCGCTGACCAGCGCGTTCCCCGTGGTCGGGACGACTGTCGACAGGCCGGCTCTATCGACAAAGGGCCAGCCGTCGATATGGCGCGCGAAGCGGAAGCCCATCCGGTTGTGGCGGACGAGATCGGCTGATGTCCGCGGCGTGCCATGGGCGTCGAGGTAGGAGGGTGCGGCGACCACGACTGTCCGGCTTTGCCCGAGCTTGCGCGCCACCAGCCGCAATTCGCCGAGCGGCCCGGCACGGATGGCGACATCGGCGCGCTCCTCCATCAGGTCGATGACATGGTCAGTCAGCACAAGGTCGATCGAGATTTCGGGATAACGTTCGAGGAAGCGCGGCAGCAGCGGGATCAGCCGGTGCTGGCCAAAAGGCACATAGCTGTTGACCCGCAGCAGGCCGCGCGGCGCCGCACCCGCCGCCGCCTCACGCTCAGCCGCCGCCATTTCGGCCAGGATACGCACGCCGCTGTCATGGAAGGCAATGCCCTCCGGTGTGAGCTGCAGCCGCCGCGTCGAGCGGCTGATGAGGCGTGCGCCAAGCCGAGCCTCCAGCCGCGCGATCAGCTTGCTCACCGCCGACGGCGTCATGCGCAGTGCCCGCGCCGCAGCCGAAAAGCTGCCCGCCTCGACGACGCGGACGAACACTTCGATCTCGCCCGAGCGGTTTATCTCTGGTCTCGCCATTTGTGAATCTATTTCACAGAAAGTATGCCCGGAGCAAGGCTGGTTCACAGTTGGTTGCGACACGATCTTCCGGGTCGGGACGCGGCGACAGGCGTCCTCCCGCCGCGACCAACAGGACGACCGCCATGCCTCTTGCTCTCTATGCCCTTGCCGCCGGCGCCTTCGGCATCGGCGTTACCGAATTCGTCATCATGGGCCTGCTCATCGACGTCAGCACCGATCTCGGTGTCTCGATCTCGGCCGCCGGCCAGCTCATTTCCGGCTATGCGCTGGGCGTCGTCATCGGCGCGCCGCTCTTGACCATCGCCACCGGCCGCTGGCCGCGCAAGACCGTGCTTCTGGTGCTGATGGCGATCTTCACCATCGGCAATCTCGCCTGCGCTCTAGCCCCCGATTACTGGACGCTGATGGGCGCCCGCGTGCTCACCGCCTTTGCCCATGGCACCTTCTTCGGCGTCGGCTCGGTCGTGGCGACCGGGCTGGTCGCGCCGAACAAGAAGGCGTCGGCGATAGCCCTGATGTTCACCGGGCTCACCATCGCCAACATCCTCGGCGTTCCCTTCGGCACCTGGCTCGGCCAGGCCCTCGGCTGGCGCGCGACCTTCTGGGCGGTGACCTTGGTCGGGCTCGCAGCCTTCGCCATCATTCTCCTTCTGGTACCGCGCGGCCAGGCGGAGCCGGAGAAGAGCAAGCTCAGCGCCGATCTCGCCGTCCTTGCCCGCGCACCGGTATTGCTCGGCTTCGCCACCACCGTGCTTGGCTATGCCGGCGTGTTCGCCGTCTTCACCTACATCGCTCCCTTGCTTACCGAGATCACCGGCTTTGGCGAAGCGGCGGTGTCGCCCATCCTGCTCGTCTTCGGTGGCGGCCTCATCGCCGGCAATCTCATTGGTGGCAAGGCAGCCGACCGCTGGCTGGTGCCGTCCGTGCTCGGCAGCCTGGTCGTGCTGGCACTGGTGCTGGCCACCATGACCCTCGCTCTGCACAGCCAGGTGATGGCCGTCCTCTATGTCGGCCTGCTCGGCGCCGCCGCCTTCGCCACCGTGGCGCCGCTGCAGATGTGGGTGCTGGAAAAGGCTGAAGGCGCCGGCCAAAGCCTCGCCTCGTCCTTCAACATCGCCGCCTTCAATCTCGGCAACGCCGCCGGCGCCTGGCTGGGTGGCGTGGTCATCGCCCATGGCCCCGGCCTCGGCGCCGTCACCTGGGTCGCGGCCCTGCTGCCGCTTTCGGCGCTCGGCGTAGCCGCACTGGCGCTGCGCCTCGATCGTGGCTCGGCGCTCGGCGAACCGGCATCCGTCCGCTCGTGACGATCCTCGAAGCAACAACTCTCTCGACCTCACAAGGAGCAAGAAAATGGACTATCGACGTCTTGGCGCTTCGGGCCTGAAGGTCCCCGTGCTTTCATTCGGTGCCGGCACTTTCGGCGGCTCGGGGCCGCTGTTCGGCGCCTGGGGTAACAGCGACGCCAGCGAAGCGCGGCGGCTGGTCGACATCTGCCTCGAGGCCGGCGTCAATCTGTTCGACACTGCCGACGTCTATTCGAACGGTGCTTCGGAAGAGGTGCTCGGGCAGGCCATCAAGGGCCGCCGCGACGCCGTGCTGATCTCGACGAAAACCTCGCTGCCGATGGGCGATGGGCCAGCCGACTACGGTTCCTCGCGATCGCGCCTGATCAGGGCGGTGGAGGACGCGCTGAGGCGTCTCGGCACCGACTATATCGACCTGCTTCAGTTACACGCCTTCGATGCCGGCACGCCGGTCGAGGAGGTGCTGTCGGCGCTGGACGATCTCGTGCGCGCCGGCAAGCTGCGCTATGTCGGCGTCTCCAATTTCTCCGGCTGGCAGGTGATGAAATCGCTCGGCCTGGCCGACAGGCACGGCTATCCGCGCTATGTCGCGCATCAGGTCTATTATTCGCTGGTCGGGCGCGACTATGAATGGGAGCTGATGCCGCTCGGCCTCGACCAGGGCGTCGGCGCGCTGGTGTGGAGCCCGCTCGGCTGGGGCCGACTGACCGGCAAGATCCGCCGCGGCCAGCCCTTGCCGGAAAAGAGCCGGCTGCACGACACCGCAAGCTTCGGCCCCCCGGTCGAGGACGAGCATCTGTTCAAGGTCGTCGAGGCACTCGACGCTGTGGCTGCCGAAACCGGCAAGACCGTGCCGCAGATCGCCATCAACTGGTTGCTGCAGCGCCCGACCGTATCATCGGTCATCATCGGTGCGCGCAACGAGGAGCAATTGCGCCAGAACCTCGGCGCCGTGGGCTGGACGCTCACCGCCGAGCAGATCAAGAAACTCGACGCGGCAAGCGAAGTCACCGCTCCCTACCCGTATTTCCCCTATCGCCGCCAGGAAGGTTTCGCCCGGCTGAGCCCGCCCGCCGTCTGAAACCGGCGGATCTTGCACCGAACGGCGGTCTTCGCCGTTCAGTGCAGCACGAACTCGCCGTCGACCTTCCGCCATTCGTTCGGTGCGATCAGCTTCTGGTGCGTATAGACTACCGAATGCAGCGGCCCGTCGAGCTTGGTCTTCCAGAATTCGATGAAGCGGATCAGCACCGGAAACTTCGGCGCGAGGTCGTAGTCCTGCCAGATGAAGCTCTGCAGCAGGTGCGGGTGGTCGGGGAAGTGATAGAGAATTTTGGCCGTGGTCAGCCCATAGCCTTTGAGCATCAGGTCCATTTCGGCATGGTCACGCATTGCAGCCCCCTGGGTCGATCTCCTTTCCTCCCGACTCCAGATTGTGCGCCTTGTTATTTAACTGTCTATTGATTTTTCCTGATCGTACCCGGGTTTTCCGCGCGAAAACATGCAGTTAGCAGCGACCATGGTCGAGTGCTGACAGCGCCGGACGATGCCCCTGCGGCATCCCGCCGCGCAAATCCAACGTCTAATATTGCCGTCATCGTGGAACTGTTAATAATGCGCGCGAATTCGCGGCCGCATCGCCGCGATGCCGCCGGCGCCCAAGCCGGCGCGTTGGTTTCGGGAGGAAGTGAAGAAATGTCCGAGGTTCATGTCCATCGCGTCCAGCCGGCGTGGAAGAAGAACGCGCTGATCGACAATGACACCTACCTCAAATGGTATGCCGACAGCGTCAAGAACCCAGACAAGTTCTGGGGCAAGCACGGCAAGCGCATCGACTGGTTCAAGCCTTTCAGCAAGGTCAAGAACACCTCCTTCGACGGCAAGGTCTCGATCAAATGGTTCGAGGATGGCGAGACCAACGTGTCGTACAACTGCATAGACCGGCATCTGAAGAAGCGCGGCGACCAGACCGCCATCATCTGGGAAGGCGACAATCCCTATGACGACCGCAAGGTCACCTACAACGAGCTTTACGCGCATGTCTGCCGCTTCGCCAATGTGCTGAAGAAGCACGGCGTCAAGAAGGGCGACCGCGTCACCATCTACATGCCGATGATCCCGGAAGCGGCCTATGCGATGCTGGCCTGCACGCGGCTGGGCGCCATCCATTCGGTGGTCTTCGGCGGCTTCTCGCCGGATGCGCTGGCCGGCCGCATCGACGACTGCAAATCGACCTTCGTCATCACCGCCGACGAGGGCCTGCGCGGCGGCAAGCATGTCCCCTTGAAGGAGAACACCGACAAGGCGATCGAGATCGCCGCCAAGGCCGGCACCAAGGTCGAGAACGTGCTGGTCGTGCGCCGCACCGGCGGCAAGATCAACTGGGTGGCGGGCCGCGACCTCTGGCACCATGACGAGATCGCGACGGTCAAGGCCGACTGCAAGCCGGAGAAGATGAAGGCCGAGGATCCGCTGTTCATCCTCTACACATCGGGCTCGACCGGCAAGCCGAAGGGCGTGCTGCACACCACCGCCGGCTATCTCGTCTATGTCTCGATGACGCACCAATATGTCTTCGACTACCATGACGGCGACATCTACTGGTGCACGGCCGATGTCGGCTGGGTGACCGGCCACAGCTATATCGTCTACGGGCCTTTAGCCAACGGCGCCACCACGCTGATGTTCGAGGGCGTGCCCAACTACCCGTCGCAGTCGCGCTTCTGGGAAGTGATCGACAAGCACAAGGTCAACATCTTCTACACTGCGCCGACGGCGCTGCGCGCGCTGATGGGCGCCGGCGACGCGCATGTGACGAAGACCTCGCGCAAGTCGCTGCGCGTGCTGGGTTCGGTCGGCGAGCCGATCAACCCGGAAGCCTGGGAGTGGTATTTCAACGTCGTCGGCAACGGCAAGGTGCCGATCGTCGACACCTGGTGGCAGACCGAGACCGGCGGCATCCTGATCACGCCGCTGCCCGGCGCCACCAACCTCAAGGCGGGTTCGGCGACGCGACCCTTCTTCGGCGTCAAGCCGCAGCTGGTCGACAACGATGGCAAGGTGGTCGAGGGTGCGGCCGACGGCAATCTCTGCATCACCGATTCCTGGCCGGGCCAGATGCGCACCGTCTATGGCGATCACGAGCGCTTCGTGCAGACCTATTTTTCTACCTACAAAGGAAAATACTTCACCGGTGACGGCTGCCGCCGCGACGCAGACGGCTACTACTGGATCACCGGCCGCGTCGACGACGTCATCAACGTCTCCGGCCACCGCATGGGCACGGCGGAAGTCGAATTGGCTCTGGTCAGCCACGACAAGGTTTCCGAGGCCGCCGTCGTCGGCTATCCGCACGACATCAAGGGCCAGGGCATCTACTGCTATGTCACGCTGATGGCCGGCGAGGCGTCGAGCGAGGCGCTGCGCAAGGAACTGATCGACCATGTCCGCAAGGAGATCGGCGCCATCGCCACGCCCGACAAGATCCAGTTCGCGCCGGGCCTGCCCAAGACCCGTTCCGGCAAGATCATGCGCCGCATCCTGCGCAAGATCGCCGAGGACGATTTCGGCGCGCTCGGCGACACCTCGACGCTGGCCGATCCGGCCGTCGTCGACGACCTTGTCGCCAACCGGCAGAACAAGAAAGCATGATGCAGGACAAGACTGCCCTGGGTGCGGTTACCCAACTCTGGCGCTATCCGGCGAGCTCGCTCGCCGGCGAGCGCCTGGGCGCGATCTCGGTCGGCCCCGAAAGCATCGACGGCGACCGCATGTTCGGCCTCGTCGATCGATCGGACAATGAGATCGCACGGCCCGACCGCGACGTGAAATGGCACAAGGTGCCGTTGATCCGCACCCGGCTGACCAACAACCGCGAACTCGAGATCGCCGTCCCCGACGGCGACTGGCTGGCCGCACCCGGCGCCGAAAGCGACCGCGCCATCTCCACCTTTCTTGGCTTTGAAGCTTCGATCCGGCCATTCCGCCGCGAAAACGCCGCGCCCGACTATGCCGGCCCGTTGACCGCGGAGCGCTACGTCAAGAACCCCATCCATCTGCTGACCACGGCGTCGCTGGCGCGGCTGAAGGCACTGCATCCGGAAGGTGCCGCCGATCCTCGCCGCTTCCGCCCCAACATCGTCGTCGACATGGCGGCGGTCGAAGGCTCGTTTCCCGAGACGGAATGGATCGGCAAGAAGCTCACGATCGGCGACCTGCAGCTGACCATCTCCGAACCGTGCCGCCGCTGCGGTTTCACCATCATCGCCCAGGACGGCTTCGACAACGATCCCGGAATCCTGCGCAACCTGGTGCGCCACAACGCCCACAATCTCGGCGTCTACTGCACGGTCGACCGGCCGGCGCGGGTCGAGGTCGGCGCGCCGATGCGGTTCATCTGACAAGGCGCGCCTCCGGCTTTTTCAAACCTGCACCTTGTCTTTTGCCGCGATGCACCCCATCATGAGGATGTGTTCAACAGATCGAAAGGAGGTGATCCGATGTCGAGTGATTTCGTTTTCCAGAACGTGGCCTCAGCGGATTGCACTTTCGGGAAGCAGTCTTCCCGTTAAGGCGCGAGATGCGCGGCAGGTGACGTGAGAGCGTCGCCGCCAGAGACCGCGCCATGGACGGAAACACGGAAGGCCGCCGGCTTCGAAAGAAGCGGCGGCCTTTTCCGTTTCCACGGACCTGCCCGAAGTCGGCGGATCAGCGCTTGATCGTCAGCGTCTCGATGTTGCGTGCGATTTCAAGGAATGCTGCGTTGAGCTCGGTCCCGTTGGCCGCCTGATAGAAGTGCTTTATCTTGCCGGTGTCGGCGCTCGCGCAATCCTGCAGCGTCGCCTTGGCGTTCTTCTCCTGGAGGTCGAAGCCGATGGTGAAGATTTCGATGCCCTGGTCGCGCATGGCGGCGCACAGTGTCTTTGCCGCGGTGCGGGTCGGTTCCTTGCCGGCATCGTTGTAGACCTCGCCGACGCTGCTGGCGTCGAAATAGGACAGGTTGAACTCGCCGTCGGTCATTAGGATCGCGATCTTGGCGACCTTTTTCGGGTCCATCTTTGCCGGCCGCTGCGAAGCCTCCATCACGCTGCCCCAGTTCTCGGAAAGCATGTACCAGGCCCATTGCACGCCGATATGGCCGGCAGTGCCGCCCGAGGCGGCAAAGGTCTTGATGACATTCTTCAGCGCATCGGCATCCGCCGTCAGCGGCATCAGGGCAGCGGCCGGGCAAGCTGCCGTGCGGCTGCTCTTTGCGAAGTCCGACAGGAAATAGTCGCGATTGACCATGCTGACGTCGGGACCGGCGTCCGAATATTGATGGGTGCCCTTGCGCTCGGTGGCGCAATTGTCCGGGCGTGACGACGCCGAGACATATTTCGGGTCGTCATTGCCCGGAGCCTGTTTGCGTTGGCTGGCCTTGGTTTCGACGTAGACACTGCTTTCCGCAAGCGAACCGGCATTGACCGAATTAGCGTAGGGCACGATCGAAACGCGAACCCTGGGGTTGGCCTGGCTCTGATTGTCGAGGAAGCTGTCGACGGCATTTGCGGCGGCCGCCTTCAAGTCCTTTATTTTTTGACCGGCCATCGATCCGGTGACGTCGAGCATCATCGCCACTTCAATCGTCTTGTCCGAATAGAGTGCGGTGGTGGAGACCGGCACGCGCTGCATGTCGCCCATGCTGAACAGCGGGAAATAGAACGCGACGTCTGCATGGACGTCCGCCCGGACGGTCCTGGCCGTCCTGTCGACCGTCAATTTGTCGATGACGATCTGATCGGCCTGCAGGATGCCGGCCGCGCTGTTGGCGTCGAGAAAGGCCTGCACGGATTTGTTCGCATCGGCTTCCTTGATGACGCCGGTGGTAAGATCGCGTGCCGTCGAGGTCACAGCCGCGTCGACGACGCCCTGCAGGCTCGATTTTGCATTGTAGAGTTGGGAGACGTTGACCGCGAAGCCGACGCCGAGCGCCAGCACCGACGCCGCAAAGCCGAAGACGATGGCGAAATTTCCGCCGCGATCTCTGGCAAGACCGCCGGCCGCCTGAACAAAACCCCCGAACTGCCGCATCTTTCCGCCCTCCACGTGCTGCGGCCTCGAAACCGCATCAGGGAAGGTGCAGGAATCCGGCCGGATGACGCTGACGCAGGTGCGAAAGCGGTCGGCTCTTCTTAACTTATTGTTTTTGCTATATTTCGAAGCGAAGCAAGATGAACAATCGGTAAACAGAAAGCCCCAGCCGCATCTTCCTTTACGAAGTGCTTACCATGATCCGCCGCGTGCTATGGCGTGGCGCCTTTCGGTCCCGATCCGGCACAAACAAATTGTCCCGAAGCGGATCACCCATCAACCTCAGGCACAAGCCGGTCCCCGACGGCACCGTCAAGCAAGCATCTGCGCGCTGACGGTCCTGTCGACGCCGCGATAGGGCGGATTGAACAGATTGCGTTCCTGTTCATAGGTCCAGATCTTGAACAGGCTGAGCCGGTGCGGACCAAAACTGTGCAGCAGCGGCACGTCGGTGGCGTCGCGGCCGCGCGCGATGACGACGCGGCCGACCCTTGGGCGATTGTGGCGGGGATCGAACGTGTACCACTTGCCGTCGAGGAAGACTTCCATCCATGCCGAGAAATCCATCGGCGCCGGATCGACCGGCACGCCGATATCGCCGAGATAGCCGTTCACGTAGCGGGCCGGGATGTTCATGCAGCGGCAGAGCGTGATCGCCAGATGGGCAAAGTCGCGGCAGACGCCGACGCGCTCCTCATGCGCCTGCGCCGCCGTGCGGGTCGAGCGCGCATAGCCGTAGCCGAAGGACAGACGGTTGTGGACATAGTCGACGATCGACTGCACCCGCGCCCAGCCCGGCGGAAGGTTGCCGAACAGTTGCCAGGCGAGGTCGCTGAGATGGTCGGTCTCGCAATAGCGGCTGCCCAGCAGATAGCCGAGCACCTCGTCCGGCAATTCCGCCACAGGTGTTTCCCTGGCCAGCGTGTTGACCTCGTCTACCTCGCCGCTGTCCTCGATGACTGCGTCATAGAGGATGCGAAAGCCGCCGCCAGGCGCCGTGAAGCGCCGGCAGGCATTGCCGAAAAGGTCATAATAAACCTTTGTGGGCACCGAGGGCGACGTCAGCACGCGGGTCTGCCGCTTGATGTCGGCCTGCCTGTCCTTGTGGATGTCGAGCAGCGAAATGACCGGCGTGGCTGCAACACTTTCAATAGCGATTTCGTAGCCGAGCCTGATCAGCATCGCGGACCCCCCTTCGGTCTTCTTTGGAAGTGAATGATCTGAACGCGCAAAGAAGACCATGGTTCCCCGCGGCGGGTCGAAAAGGTGACGCCACGGCTTCCAATGGCAAGGCCATGGCGCTAGGGTCGCAGCCTCCCGAACCGACCCCCAGAACAGCGCCAGGATATCAGATGTTTGCAGGCAGAAAATTCGCGGCCTTTCTGTTCGACATGGACGGCACGGTGATCAACTCCATTGCCGCCGCCGAAAGGGTGTGGACGCAGTGGGCACAGCGCCAGGGCCTCGACGTCGCCGCCTTCCTGCCGACGATCCATGGCGTGCGGGCGATCGAGACAATCGGCCGGCTCAATCTTCCAGGCGTCGACCCGGTAAGCGAGGCCGATGCGCTGTTGCAGGCCGAGGCGGCCGACCTCGAAGGCATCCTCCCGATCGCCGGCGCGGGCGCCTTTCTGAAGTCGCTGCCACCCGAACGCTGGGCCATCGCCACGTCGGCGCCGCGTGAGCTGGCGCTGCTGCGCATGAAGGCGGCCGGCATCCCGATACCAGCTGTCATAGTCGCTGCCGAGGACGTCACCCGCGGCAAGCCGGCGCCCGATTGCTTCCGGCTGGCCGCCGAACGGCTCGGCATGGACGCGCGCGATTGCCTCGTCTTCGAGGATGCCCCGGCCGGCATTGCGGCAGCCGAGGCAGCCGAGGCCACGGTCATGGTGATCAGCGCCACGCACGGCCACCCGCTGCAGACGCCACACATGTCGATCAGCTCTTATGACGGGCTCGGCATCGCCATTGATGACCGCGGCTGGATCGCTCCCGCGCCGGAGCTCGCGGCGGCTTAAGGCCTGACCCGCTAAAAATCGCTGGTCAGGCCCTTCACCTCCCAGTCGCCATAGCGGCCGGGTTCCTTGCCGCCACGGCCGCCAATTTCCTTCGGCAGCGCCGCTTCCTTTTCGCGATATGCCTCGCGCCTTGCCCGCGCTTCCGCCAGAGCGCGGCTGGCCGCCGGCGTCAGTGGCTTTTGCGATAGGTCGCGATCCGGGCCGGCGTCGGTTTTGATGGTCTGGTCGGTCATGCGATGGTCCCGGCGGATTGAAACAGGGGCAGGTGTTTCCCATCATATAGCGATGAACCAGCAAGGATCGACCCCTTTTCGCCGCCACGGACGGAGCAGCCGATGAACACCCTTCGCACCGCCATGCTTCTCGCCGCGATGACGGCGCTGTTCATGGGCGTCGGCTTTCTGATCGGCGGAACGGGCGGCATGATGATCGCCTTGCTGATCGCCGCCGGCACCAATCTGTTCAGCTACTGGAACGCCGACAAGATGGTGCTGTCGATGAACCACGCCGTCGAGGTCGACGAGAAGAATGCGCCCGAATATTACGCCATCGTCCAGGCGCTCGCCCAACGGGCCGGGCTGCCGATGCCGAAAACCTATCTGATCGACAACCCGCAGCCCAATGCCTTCGCCACCGGCCGCAACCCCGAGAATGCCGCGGTGGCCGCTTCGACCGGGCTGTTGCAGAGGCTGTCGCATGAGGAGGTCGCGGCGGTGATGGCGCACGAGCTTGCCCATGTGCAGCACCGCGACACGCTGACCATGACCGTCGTCGCCACGCTTGCCGGCGCCATCTCGATGCTCGGCAATTTCGCCTTCTTCTTCGGCGGCAGCCGCGACAACAACAACCCGTTCGGCTTCGTCGGCGTGCTGGTGGCCATGCTGGTGGCGCCCTTCGCCGCCATGATCGTGCAGATGGCGGTCAGCCGCACCCGCGAATACGAGGCCGACCGGCGCGGTGCCGAGATCGTCGGAAACCCGCTTTGGCTGGCTTCCGCCCTTGACAAGATCGCCCGCAGCGCCGAACGCATCCCCAACCCGGATGCCGAGCGCAACCCGGCCATGGCCCATCTCTTCATCATCAACCCGCTTTCCGGCGCGCGCATGGACAATCTGTTCTCCACACATCCAAACACCGACAACCGCATCGCCGCCCTGCAGGCGATGGCGCGCGGCGGCGCATCGCAGGCAGCACCGCGCCAGGCACCGACGCCACGCCAGGCGGACGAGCAGCCATCGGCGGGACCGTGGGGCAAGGCAGACGAGCCGCAGCCGAAGGCTGAGCCCACGCGGCCGAAGTCCAACCCGTGGGGCCGCAACCCGACCGGTCCCAAAGGTCCGTGGTCGTGAGCGGCGCAAAAGGCCGAACGACGAGATCATCCATGGGGCGAATCCGCGGTCGAAGACACTGAAATCGGCGTCCCGATGGCGAACAAGCGACGACGGTGGGCGCCGCGGCAAGTGCGGATAGAGGGAAGAAAATCGAGATGATCCCCCCAAGAAACAAAAACAAACTCAAAACCCTCCAACCCCAACACACAATACTTCCGGCAAGCGAATTCAGCCGGTCCCGGCCTCGCCGCGCGCAAGGCGGCGGCGCGCCTGCTCGCCGCCGTCATCGATGCGCGCACGCCGCTCGACGGACTGACCGATCACGAGAACGGCCACCCGCAATACAAGGCGCTCGACCTGCGCGACCGCGCGCTGGTGCGCGCCATACTGGTCACCGCGCTGCGCTATCGCATGACGATTGCGGGCCTGCTGGCGCGGCGCCTGGAAAAGCCACTGCCGGCCAATGCCACCGTGCTGTCGCACATACTGCATGTGGCAGCGGCGCAAATCCTGTTCCTCGAAATTCCCGACAGCGCCGCCGTCGACCTTGCCGTCACCCACGCCAAGTCCGACCCCCGCACGCTGCGCTTTTCCGGCTTGGTCAACGGCGTACTGCGCACGCTCGCGCGCTCAAAGAGGCCGAATTGGCCGCCGCTCTTGCCGCCACCGACGAAGCGCCAAAATGGTTTTCCGACCGGTTGAAGGCCGCCTATGGCCCGGAAAAGACCAAACAGATTCTTGCCGCTCATCGCCATGAGGCGCCGGTCGATTTCACCGTCAAGTCCGATCCGGCACTTTGGGCCGAACGGTTCGGCGGCATAGTGCTGCCGACCGGCACGGTGCGCGTGGAAAAACTCAGTGCCTCCGTCCCCGATCTACCCGGCTTCGCCGACGGCGCCTGGTGGGTGCAGGACGCTGCAGCCAGCCTGCCGGCCCGGCTGTTCGGCGATGTCGGACGGCTTCGTGTCGCCGATCTCTGCGCCGCCCCCGGCGGCAAGACCGCGCAGCTCATTCTTGCCGGCGCCAAGGTCACCGCGGTCGACACGTCGAGAAACCGGCTGGCGCGGCTGACGCAAAATCTCGAGCGGCTCGGCCTCTCCGCCGAGATCGTCCAGGCCGACCTGCTCGACTATCAACCGCAGGAATTGTTCGACGCAATTCTCCTCGACGCGCCCTGCTCCTCGACCGGCACGGTGCGGCGGCATCCCGACGTGCCATGGACCAAGACCATGGCCGATGTCGAAAAGCTCGCCGGGCTGCAGGCAAGGCTGCTCGCCCGCGCCGTCAGCCTGGTCAAACCGGGCGGGCGGATCGTCTTTTCCAACTGTTCGCTCGACCCGATCGAAGGCGAGGACCTTTACCGCGCCTTCCTTGCTGGCACGGCTGATGTCGTCGACGATCCCGTTCGGCCTGGCGAATTTGCCGGCATCGATGCGTTCCTGACGCCGCAAGGCACGCTGCGCACCACGCCCGCCGATCTGATGCTTGAAACGCCTGGGATTTCCGGTCTCGACGGCTTCTTCGCCGCCCGCATGCGCCGGGCCGGCTAAAGTCGTTTTTCACTAAAATTTGCTGACTTTTCTAGGGAGAATCAGGCCGCAGCAGCGTGAACTCCTTCACGATAGCGAAATCCACCTTCGCATAAGTTCTTAAATCATATAAGCTTGTCCTTGGGTATGGACGACCAGGAGGGGATTTGGCACTTGCTGCCGGCAGCACGACGCGTCTTTGGACGCTTGTCGCGAGGGAGTTCTGGCGCAAGACGCGCCGGCGCCTGCGTGCCGGGCCGATCTATCGCTGGCGCTATTCCGGCCGCACGCCCGAACGCGTCCTGATCGCGCCACCGGACCTGAGGCTCGCCGATCCGCAGATCGCGCTCGAGATCTATTACGGCCGCTATCCGCTGTCGGGCCATATGGTCGAGACCGGCGGCAAGTCGCCGTTCCAGATCGCCGTCCCCAATCGCGGCTGGCAAAAGACGCTGCACGGTTTTCGCTGGCTGCGCCACATGCGCGCCGCCGGCACCGAGCTTGCCGCCGCCAACGCCCGCGCTTTGGTTTCCGACTGGATCGCCATACACGGCAACCAGATTTCGGGCATCGCCTGGGAACCCGGCACGACGGCCAAGCGGGTCATTGCCTGGCTGCAGCATTCGTCAGTGGTGCTGCAAGGTGCGGAATTTCCCTTCTATCGCGCCTTCCTGAAATCACTTGCCATGCAGATACGCTATCTCCGGTCGATGGCGCGCGAAATGCCTGATGGCAAGGACAGGCTGCGCGCCCGTATCGCG
The DNA here is from genome assembly GCA_963788955.1 of uncultured Alphaproteobacteria bacterium. Taxonomy (GTDB): domain Bacteria; phylum Pseudomonadota; class Alphaproteobacteria; order Rhizobiales; family Rhizobiaceae; genus Mesorhizobium. The sequence continues at coordinate 178,459 of CAWBIN010000003.1, forward strand.
CTCGCCTTCGCCGCTTTATCCCTGCCAGCGCCGGCATCGGCGCTGCGCAGCGCCACCCGCAACCTGGCGGAGGAGCTCGAGCGCCAGATCCTCCCGGATGGCGGCCATATTTCGCGCAACCCGATGACCGTGCTCGAACTTCTCGCCGACCTCCTTCCGCTGCGCCAGACCTACGCCAACCAGGCCGAGACGCCGCCACCGGCGCTGATGGGCGCCATCGACCGCATGCTTCCGGCGCTGCGTTTCTTTCGCCACCAGGACGGCAGCCTCGCCCGCTTCAACGGCATGGGCGCCACCATCCACGACCGCATCGCCACCATCCTGCGCCACGACGACACCGTCGGCGCGCCGCTGCTGCATGCGCCGCATTCGGGTTATGAGCGCCTGTCGATGGGCGGCGTGACCGTCATCGCCGACACCGGCCTGCCGCCGCCCATCGATGTTTCCAACGCCGCGCATGCCGGCTGCCTCGCCTTCGAACTCTCCTCCGGCCGCCAGCACTATGTCGTCAATGCCGGCATCGACACCTACGGCGCCGCCGAATTCCGGCCGCTGGCCCGCGCCACGGCCGCGCACTCGACCGCCACCATCAACGACACCTCGTCGGCGCGTTTCAGCCATTCGCTGCGCGTCAACGATCTCCTGGGCTCGCCGCTGATCGGCGGTCCGCAGCATGCGCCCTGCAAACGCACCGACCAGAAGGGCAGCCAGGGCTTCATCGCCCGCCATGACGGCTATGCCGCGCACTTCGGCTTCCTGCACGAGCGCGAGCTGACGCTGGCGAACAACGGCAATGTACTGACCGGCAGGGACCGCTTCCTGCGCCCCGGCGGTGCTGCGATCCGCAACAACGGCCGCGACTTGGTCACGGTGCGCTTCCACATCCATCCCGATGTGGATCTGCTGCAGGACGAGCATGACCGGCTGGTGCTGACCGGCGATCAGACCGACACCTGGGTCTTCACCTGCAGGGAGGTCGTGCCGGAGGTCGAGGAATCGATCTATTTCGCCGGCCTCGGCGGCCCGCGCCGCAGCCGCCAGATCGTGCTGGCCTTCAAGGCCTCCGAGATATCGGAGGTTCACTGGCAGCTGACACGGACCAGCATCGCCGGCTATCCCGAAAACAACTAGTACATGTCGCGCAAAAAGTGCGTAGCGGTTTTGCGATTACGACATGCAAAGAAACAAGAGCTTAACGCGCGGCGTACGATGCCGTTTGGATGCGACGCGCTTTATGCGCCTGCCGTGACGAAGCGCCCGGCTTGATTTCCGGGCCTCATATGCTACGGCCCGGTCACGCTTCCCAATCCAGCCGTGAAAGGCCGCCAGCCCATGGCCGTCGCCAGCAAAAACATTCCAGCGCCCGACCTCGTCCCGATCCGCCGCGCGCTGCTATCGGTCTTCGACAAGACCGGCCTCGTCGATTTCGCCAAGGCGCTCGCCGCGGCCGGAGTCGAGCTGGTCTCCACCGGCGGCACCGCGAAGGCGATCGCCGAAGCCGGCATGGCCGTGCGCGACGTCTCCGAGCTGACCGGCTTTCCCGAGATCATGGACGGCCGCGTCAAGACGCTGCACCCGTCTGTGCATGGCGCCCTGCTCGGCATACGCGACGACGCCGAGCACGCCAGCGCGATGCGGACCCACGGCATTGAGCCGATCGACCTCGTCGTCTCCAACCTCTATCCGTTCGAGGAGGTCCGCCGCTCCGGCGCCGGCTATGCTTCGATCGTCGAGAACATCGACATTGGCGGCCCGGCAATGATCCGCGCCTCGGCCAAGAACCACGCCTATGTCGCCATCGTCACCGACCCCGGCGACTATGCCTCGGTGCTCAACGCGCTGGAGATGAATATCGGCTCGCTGTCGCTCGATTTCCGCAAGAAGCTGGCGGCCAAGGCCTTTGCCCGTACCGCCAGCTACGATGCGGCGATTTCCGGCTGGTTCGCCGAGGCGCTGGAGATCGAACATCCGACATGGCGCGCCTTCGGCGGCCGGCTGGTCGAGGTGATGCGCTATGGCGAGAACCCGCACCAGGGCGCCGGCTTCTACGTCAACGGCGACAAGCGACCGGGCGTCGCCACCGCCCGCCAGTTGCAGGGCAAGCAGCTCTCCTACAACAACATCAACGACACCGACGCCGCCTACGAACTGGCCGGCGAGTTCGATCCGGCCCGCTCGGCCGCGATCGCCATCATCAAGCATGCCAACCCCTGCGGCGTCGCCGAGGGGGCTTCGCTGAAAGCGGCCTATACCAAGGCGCTGGCCTGCGACCCGGTCTCTGCCTATGGCGGCATCGTCGCCATGAACCGCATCCTCGACGCCGAGGCGGCCGAGGAGATCGTGAAGACTTTCACCGAGGTGATCATCGCGCCCGACGCCTCCGAGGAAGCGGTTCGCATCGTCGCCGCCAAGAAGAACCTGCGCCTGCTGGTCGCGGGCGGCCTGCCCGATCCTCGCGCCGCCGGCACGACGGTCAAATCCGTCGCCGGCGGACTGCTCGTCCAGGGCCGCGACAATGCGGTGGTCGACGACCTTGAGCTGAAGGTGGTGACCAAGCGCGCGCCGACGCCGGCCGAGATGGCCGATCTCAAATTCGCCTTCCGCGTCGCCAAGCATGTCAAGTCGAACGCCATCGTCTACGCCAGGGACGGCGCCACCGTCGGCATCGGCGCCGGCCAGATGAGCCGCGTCGATTCCTCGCGCATCGCCGCCCGCAAGGCGCTCGACGCCGCCGAGGCGGTCGGGCTGGCGGAACCGCTGACCAAGGGCTCGGTCGTCGCCTCCGACGCCTTCTTCCCCTTCGCCGACGGGCTGTTATCGGCGATCGAAGCCGGCGCCACCGCCGTCATCCAGCCGGGCGGCTCGATGCGCGACGACGACGTCATCGCCGCCGCCGACGAACATGGCATCGCCATGGTGTTTACGGGTGTGAGGCATTTCCGGCATTGAGGCGCGCTCTTTCCTTCTGCCCTAGCGGGAGAAGGGATAAAGGGCTCACTCCACTGGCTGGTCGGCCGGATATGGCGTCCTGATCAATATCGCCATGCCAGCGCCCAGGAACAGCACGATGGCCGCCATGCCGAGCCGCGATGAGCCGCTGGCCAAGGTGATGGTTGCCACCATGAAGGGTGCGGCAAAGCTGGTCGCTCGTCCAGCCAGCGCATAGATGCCGAAATAGCGGCCCGATTCGGCGGCGGTGACGCTACGCGCCATATAGGAGCGCGATGAGGCCTGCACCGGACCGAAGGCAAGCCCGATCAGCAGGCCGTAGAAGATATAGGCCTTTTCGGCCGGCGTGCCGAACAATCCGCCACTATCGGTCTCGGGCATCATCCAGGCGCCGAACAGCGTATAGCCCGGGCCGGTCGAGACGATGCCGATGGTGGCGATGCTGAGCAGGACGAGCGAGATAAGCACGATGGTCTTGGAGCCAAGCGCCGTATCGAGACGGGCGGCAACCAGGCAACCGACGATGGCGACGACATTGAGGATGATGCCGAACATGCCGATCTCGGTGATCGACCAATGGAACATTGCCGCCGCAAACGTGCCGCCCAGTGCCAGCAGCGCGTTGACGCCGTCCTGATAGATCATGCGGGCAATGAGGAACCGGAAGATGCCGCTGCGCTGGCGCACTTCGGCGAGCGTCGACTTCAGTTCCGACAGGCCCTCGCGCACTGCCGGCCCGATCGCAATGCCCCTGATGGCGTCCGGCGTGAAGAAGAACATCGGCAGGATGAACAGGAAGTACCAGCCGGCCGACAGCGGTCCGGTGGCCCGCGCATCCTCGCCGAGCTTCGGATCGAGCCCGAAGATGGGATCGAGGCCGACGATGGTTTTGCCGGTCTCCGGCGAACCGGCCATGCAGGTGACGACGAAGATCAACGCGATCATGCCGCCGAGATAGCCAAGGCCCCAGGCCATATTGGAAATGCGGCCGATCTCGCTCTTCGGCACCAGGCGCGGCATCATGGAATCGTTGAAGACCGTCGAGAATTCAGCCGCAACAGAGGCGATCGAGAACAGCGCCACGATCAGGAAGAGGTTCGAACCGGGCGCGGCGAACCAAAGCAGGGCCAGACTGGTGATCTTGATCGCAGCGAAGAACGCGATCCACGGCTTGCGCGGTCCGGTCTGGTCGGCGATCGAGCCGAGGATCGGCGACAGCACGGCGATAGCCAGGCCCGCCGCCGCTATGCCGTAACCCCAGGCCGCCTGGCCCGTCTCCGGATCGCTGGCCATGCGTGAGACGAAGTAGGGCCCGAAGATGAAGGTGGTGACAACCGTGAAGAACGGCTGCGCCGCCCAGTCGAACAGCATCCATCCCCAGATGCCGCGTCCCGATGCCCGCTGCACTGCCACCTCGGTCATGTCCCCTCCCGCAGAACGGCGCCCGAAGCAGGGCGCCGTGTAGCTCTATAGCGTAGTTCCTGCCAGCAATCTCGCCCGATCTGGCTCACATCCCCGTCAGATCGCTCATCAGCCCCGACGCCACCGACAGCCGCGACACGGTGATGTCGCCGCCCTCGGTCAGCGCCTGCAGCCGCTCGCGGATGCGCCCGACCCGCTCGCCACCTGCCTCCAGCCAGGCCGCCACCGGGTCGGCCGCCTTGGCATGGCCGGTGAGCGCCGCCACCGCTATGCCGCGCCTGGCCGCGCCGATCGTGTCGGTCGCGCGCGACAGAGCGAGCTGGTCGTAGTAGTCGGAGGGCGTGATCGAGCGCGCCGCATCCTCGACTTCGCGGAATGCGGAAGGCGTCGCTGACCGCGAAGAAGGCCTTGGCGGCGGCGACGATATCGGCATTGGCCGTGCGCGCCGTCAGCGCGATGTCGGGGATCAGTTCCGCCACATCGGTCAGCGCCAGCTGCGCGGCGAGCTTCTCCGGCGCGCCGGCCTTGAACAGGCCATGCCGCCGCTCCTCGATCCGCTCGCGCGAGAAGGCGGGCAGCAGCGAGGCAAGTTTCGGCTCCAGTGCCTTGCGCGCCTCCTGGAGCTCGGCAATCCGCTGGCCGAGCGCCGCCGTGCCGGCATCGTTCTTCAGATACCAGCCGCTTGTCACGAAGATAAGCCGGCTAATCGCCTGATAGAGGTCGAGCTGCACCTGGCCGTCGATCTGGTTGTCGAGCGCGTCGATCTCGCGATAGAGCGCCGGCAGGGCAAAGCCGTCCCGCACCACGGCGAAGGTGCGCACCACGTCGGCGGCGGTTCGGCCGGTGGCTTCCTGCAGCCGGTTGACGAAGGACGGCCCGCCGCGGTTGACCAGGTCGTTGGCCAGGACGCGGGTAATGATCTCGCGGCGCAGCCGGTGGCCGCGGATCTCGGCGGCGTATTTCTTCGCCATCCGGTCCGGGAAATAGCCCATCAGGTCGCGGTCGAAATGCGCATCGTCCGGCACGTCGCTGGCGACGATGTCGGAGAACAGCACGATCTTGGCATAGGCGAGCAGCACGCCGAGCTCGGCTCGGGTCAGCGGCTCGCCGCGCGCCTCGCGCTCGATAAGGGCGGCCGGCGACGGCAGCGTCTCGACGGCGCGGTCGAGCAGGCCGCGCGCTTCGAGTGCCGACATGAACCGACTCTGATGCGCGATGTCGGCGAGCCCACGCTTGCGCGCCATCGAAAGCGCCAGCGTCTGCTGGTAGTTGTTGGACAGCACCAGCGAGCCGACCTCATCGGTCATCTCGGCCAGCAATTTGTTGCGCGCCGGCCGGGTCAGCGATCCCTTGCGCATGGCCGAAGCCAACGCGATCTTGATGTTGACTTCGACGTCGGAGCAGTTGACGCCCGCCGAATTGTCGATGGCATCCGAATTGCAGCGGCCGCCCGCGAGCCCGAACTCGATGCGCGCCCGCTGCGTCACGCCAAGATTGGCGCCCTCGCCGATGACCTTGGCGCGCACGTCGAGCGCGGTGATGCGGATGGCGTCATTGGCGCGGTCGCCGACATCGGCATTGGTTTCGGTCGAGGCCCTGAGATAGGTGCCGATGCCGCCGAACCACAGAAGGTCGACCGGCGCCTTGAGGATGGCGTTCATGATCTCGACCGGCGTCGCGGTGGTCTTGCCGAGGCCGATCGCGGCCGCGGCCGCCGCCGGCAGCGTGATCGACTTCTGGCTGCGCGAGACGATGACGCCGCCTTCCGACAGCTTGGTCTTGTCGTAGTCCTGCCAGCTCGAGCGCGGCAGAGCGAACATGCGCTGGCGTTCCGCCATCGAGGCCGCCATGTCCGGGTCGGGATCGATGAAGATGTCGCGATGGTCGAAGGCGGCGATCAGCCGCGTCTGCGGCGACAGCAGCATGCCGTTGCCGAACACGTCGCCCGACATGTCGCCGACACCGACGACGGTGAAGGGGGCGGTCTGGATGTCGCGGTTCATTTCGCGGAAATGCCGCTTCACCGCTTCCCAGCCGCCCTTGGCGGTGATGCCCATCTTCTTGTGGTCGTAGCCGGCCGAACCGCCGCTGGCAAAGGCATCGTCGAGCCAGAAGCCGTGCTTCTCCGAGATGGCGTTGGCGGTGTCGGAGAAGGTCGCCGTGCCCTTGTCGGCGGCAACGACGAAATAGGGATCGTCCTGGTCGCGCCGGACCACGCCGGCCGGCGGGATGACCTCGTCGATGCCGATGTTGTCGGTGATCGACAACAGGCTGGAGACGTAGTTCTTGTAGGCCGAGGTTCCGGCTTCGAAGATGGCGTCGCGGCCGGCGCTCATCGGCAGCTTCTTCGGATAGAAGCCGCCCTTGGCGCCGACCGGCACGATCACGGCGTTCTTGACCTGCTGCGCCTTGACCAGGCCGAGCACCTCGGTGCGGTAGTCCTGGGCGCGGTCCGACCAGCGCAGGCCGCCGCGCGCCACGGGACCGAAGCGCAGATGCACGCCTTCGACCTCCGAGCCGTAGACGAAGATCTCCCGCCACGGCCGTGGCGCCGGCAGCCCGTCGACCGCCTGCGAGTTGAGCTTGATCGCCAGCGACTGGCCCTTGGCTTTCGTATCGGCAACGAAATGATTGGTGCGCAGCGAAGCTTCGATCAGGTTGAGGTAGCGGCGGATGATGGTGTCGTCATCGATGTTGGGCACCTCTTCCAGCGCATCCCTGATCTTGGCCTTGAGGTGCTTGGCCGCCACCACGCCTTCCGTCTCGGCCGTCGGCCCGAGCCGGGCGACGAACAGCGCATGCAGGCCGCGCGCAATGTCCGGATAGCGGTTGAGCGCTGCGGCGATGAAATCCTGGCTCTGCGGGATGCCGGCCTGCTGCAGATAGCGGCCATAGGCGCGCAGGATCGTGACCTCGCCCGACCAGAGTCCAGCGGTCTGCGCCAGGCCGTTATAGCCGTCATTGTCGATGTCGCCGCGCCAGACCGACAGGAAGGCGTCTTCGAACAGCCCGCCGCCGTCGCCAAGGTCGATCGGCTTGCCGTAGCTGTTCTCGAGCTCCATGTCGTGGATGAAGACCTTGTCGGCGGCGTCCTCGCCGACCTCGAAGGTGCGCTCGCTGATGACGCGGAAGCCGATGTTTTCCAGCACCGGCACCCGCCGCGACAGCGCCACCGGGCTGCCGTGGTGATAGATCTTCAGCGCCGCCTGGTTCGGCTTCTGCTCGGCATGCCGGTAATAGTCGATGGCAATCGGATTGGCTGCGCTGATTTTGGCGATGCGCCCGGCATCGGCCAGCGCCACCGCCGGCGGGAAACTATCGCGATAGCTTTCCGAAAAGCGCGAGGCGATCGCGGTGAGCGCCGCTTCCGTGCCGGTCTCGGCCGCGGTTTCACGCAGCGCGTCGTCCCAGGTGCGCACGATGTCGCGGATTGCCGCTTCGATCGTCGCCTGCTCGACCTTCGGCGTCTTGCCGCCGGAGCGGCCGATGATGAAATGCACGCGCGCCAGCCCGCCTTCCGGGAAGGCCGGGTAGTAGGCCGACAGCCGGCCTTCGAACACCGTCCTCAGATAGGCGCCGACCTTCTCGCGCACGACGCTGTCGTAGCGGTCGCGCGGCACGAAGACGAGGATCGAGACGAAACGGTCGAACTGGTCGGCGCGCACCAGCGCCCTGACGCGCGGCCGTTCGATCAGCCCGAGGATGGCCTCGGCATGCTTCCTGAGGATCGGAATCGGAACCTGGAACAGCTCGTCGCGCGGATAGCTTTCCAGCACGTTGATCAGCGCCTTGCCGGAGTGATCGCCGGGATTGAAGCCGGATTTGGTGATGACGGTCTCGGCCTTCGACCTGAGATAGGGGATCTTCATCACCGAGCGCGTGTAGGCGGTCGAGGTGAACAGGCCGACGATGCGCAGTTCGCCCGAAAGCGTGCCCTTGGCGGTGTAGGTCTTGACGCCGATATAGTCGAGATAGATGCGCCGATGCACGGAGGACTTGGCGTTGGCCTTGGTGACGATCAGCGGCTCCGGCCCATGCAGGAAGGCGCGGATCTCGGGCGTCGTCGTCACCGCTTCGGTGCCGCGCCTCAGCACCAGCACGTCCGGATCGGACAGGATGCCGAGGCCGGGCTTGTCGGCGCGCTCCAGCGTGCCGCTCTTCTCGCCGCCGGTATATTTGAACTCGCGCATGCCGAGGAAGGTGAAATTGTCGTCGCGCAACCATTCGAGGAAGGCGATCGCCTCGGTGACATGCGCCTTGTCGAGCGGCACCGGCGCGTAGCGGAACTCCGAGATCGCCTGGTCGAGGCGGGCCAGCATCGGCTTCCAGTCGGTGACAGCGGCGCGCACCTGGGCCAGCAGCTTCCTCAGCCGTCCCGCCAGTGCCTCGGCCTGGTCGGCGGACATGCGACCGATATGGACATGGATGACGCTCAACCGGTCGTGGCTGGGATCACCCTTGGCAAAACCGCCATCGCCGAGGATTTCGTCGACGCCGCTCTTGCCGTGCCTGACGACGACGACCGGATGGGTGACCAGCAGCGGCTCGCCGGCGCCCTCGGTGATCTCGCCGAGGATCGAATTGAACAGGAACGGCATGTTGTCGTTGACGACGGTGATGACCGTCAGCGGCCGGCCCTGGCGCACGACCCCGGACTCGACGTCGATGGCGACGACGCATTCGCCCTTCTTGTGCCTGGCGATGGCACGTCCGGCCAGATCGGCGGCACGTTCGAGATCGGCGGCATCATAGGCGGCGACGTCTTCGGCCGGTGCCCGGGCAAGCAGGTAATCGGCAAGCTTGCCGGCTTTTTCGCCCCCTCTTGCCGCGTCCTTCTTGGCCGGACTCGCCTTTTTCGACTGGCTTGCTGTTTTGAGGCTGGCCATGGTGTCAAATCCCTCCCGTCGTATGCTTTTGCGACTATGGTAGCAGATGACCGGTATTTGGCGACAAAGGTTTGACGGCTTGCGAAGAAATATCGCAGCGCCGAAACTGACCGTCGAATGCATGAGGAGGAATGCCGATGACCGGCAAGATTATGGCGCTTGACCTTGCACAGGCGGAGCTGAGCGAGACGACAAAAGCCTACTTCGCCAAATGCGAGGAGAAGCTCGGCCTCGTTCCCAATGTGCTCTTGTCCTATGCCTTCGACGAGAAGAAGCTGCGCGCCTTCACCGATACATACAACGATCTGATGCTGGGTGACTCCGGCCTGTCGAAGCTGGAGCGCGAGATGATCGCGGTCGTCGTCTCCTCCATCAACCATTGCTACTATTGCCTGACCGCGCATGGCGCGGCCGTGCGCCAGCTTTCCGGCGACCCGAAGCTCGGCGAGATGATGGTGATGAACTTCCGCGCCGCCGACCTGTCGGACCGGCAGCGCGCCATGCTCGAATTCGCGGTCAAGCTGACCGAAGAGCCGGCAAAGATCGTCGAGGCCGACCGGGCAGCGTTGCGCAAGGCCGGTTTCTCCGACCGCGACATCTGGGATATCGCTTCGACCGCCGCCTTCTTCAACATGTCGAACCGGGTGGCGGCGGCAATCGACATGCGGCCCAACGACGAATACCACGCCATGGCGCGGTAACGATCTCGCACCGTACATTAGAAGTTACGCATTCTCGTTGCGTGTTCGCCAGTTTGGTCCGATGATCAACGATTGCGGCATGGCCGCATATCTGCGGGCGACATGGACCGCATGCCGGTTCGATGCCGCTGATCAAGGGAGGAGAACATGGCGAAGTTTCTCTATGTCTATCATGGCTCGGGCAAGATGCCGACCGACGAGGCCGAGCGGAAGGCCGCAACCGACGCCTGGACCGGCTGGTACGGCAAGCTCGGCTCGGCCGTGGTCGACGGCGGCAATCCGGTCGGCATGTCGAAGATGGTGCTGCCCGGCGGCAAGGTCGAGAACAATGGCGGCAGCAATCCGACCGCCGGTTATACGATCGTCGAAGCCAAGGACATCGACGATGCCGTCGCCAAGGCCAAGGATTGCCCGATCCTGATGGACCCGGCCTTCAGCGTCGAGATCGCACCGATCATCGAAATGATGTGATGCAAGACTTGGTGTTGAGATTCAGGTAAGGCCGAGCCGAAAGTGGTGGTTTTCGAGAACCGGAGCGGAGCGGACATTTGGGTCCGAGAGCACCGGAAGCGCAGAAAACTGCCATTTGCAGGCCGGCCTCACCTGAATATCAATACACCTCAGGAGCGCGCCGCGATCGCGGCGGCAGCGCCTGCCATGGTGCCGGCGCTGATGCGGTTGGCGATCTTCATGGCGCGCTTGCTCTTCAGCAGCTTGCGCGCCTGCGCTGCGGCGATCACCCAGGCGAGGTCGATGGCGACCAGGACCACGGCCATGGTCGCCGTCAGCTCGACCCAGCCGACGACGCTGACCGAGGCAAGGTCGATGATGGTCGGCAACAGCGCCAGATAGAACATCATGATCTTGGGGTTGCCTAATGTCACCGCCATGCCGGCGAGGAAGAGCTTTGCCGGTGAATCCTCGCGCGGCATCTCGCCTTCCTTCGCCACGACCGGTGCGGTCCACATCTTCCAGGCCAGATAGACGAGATAGGCGACGCCGATCCATTTCACGATGACGAAAGCGAAATGGAAGGTCTGCGCCACCACCGCCAGCCCGAACACCGCCAGCGACAGCCAGATGCCTTCGCCGATCCACATGGCGAGCAGGAACGGGAACACATCGCGAAACCCCTTGGCGATCACCCGCGCCACAAGGGCGGCGATCGACGGTCCGGGCGAGCCGGCAGCGACGAAGAGAGCGGCGGCAAAGATCAGGAGCGACGTGAGCTGCATGGCGGGATCCCTGTTCCGAGGCGGTCGGCCCAAGACTAGCCCAACTGTGGAGGCTGGCAAAGCAAGACAATCGCGTGGGTTGGTGCTGCCCCTCACCCTTACCCTCTCCCCGTAAAAGACGGGGAGAGGGGTCGCCGACGTTGGAGCTTCTTCCTTCTCCCCGTCGTTCACGGGGCGAAGGTGCCGGCAGGCGGATGAGGGCGGCGCCGGCGTTTGAGGAATCAGGAGCCTTGCCGGCCCGGCGCTGCGCGGCTAGAAATGCCGTCCCGACACGATTTTCGAGTTTCACTTTGCCTACGTAACCGCCGGTCTCGCCAACTCCCCCGACACAATGCATGGCACCGCATTCGCGATGCCTGTTTTTCATTTCATGTGTTCCTCAGGGTGGCGGTTCGAGACCGGTTTGGCACTGCTGAACCGCTGTCGCGCGCAAGCCGCCCGTGACGCCTGTTTTCCAATCGCCGCAGCCTCTCGCCACGCCGTGCCCCATGGGCTCTCGACATCGCCGGTCTGACGAACTTCCCGACGGGAAGGGCATATCGGCATGTCTGGACTATTGCGTATCCGCTGGGCGATCACGCCCAAAACCGCGCCTCGACCTCTCATCAACTGCAACCGCTGCGGCGGCACCAAGCCGTATCAATGCAGCGGCAAATTCCGCGTCAACGCCAACGGCAAGCGCATCGACGCCTGGCTGATCTATCGCTGCATCGATTGTGACAATTCATGGAATTTCGGCGTTCTGGAGCGCTGCAATCGCCGCGACATCGAACCGGCCCTGCTGCAGGGTTTCGAAAGCAACGATCCGGCACTGGCGCGCCGCCATGCCTTCGATATCGTGACGCTGCGCAGCCGAACTGGGCATGTCGAGGAGTTTGCCGAGGTCGCCGTAGACAAGCGGAGGCTCGGCGACGCGCCAGAAACGCCATCTGCTCTCGAGCTTCGGCTCGCGCTCGAAACGCCAACGTCGTTGCGGCTTGACCGCCTGCTCGCCGGCGAGCTCGGCATCTCAAGGTCGCGCCTTCAGGCGCTGGAGGAGCGGCGCTCGCTGAGCGTCAACTCGGACGGCGCAAAGGCTCTGCGCAAGTCGGTCCGAACCGGAACGGTGGTCCGTATCGATCTGTCCAGCGAACCCGACCGGCAAGCGATCATGACGGCCGCAGGCGGATGAGCCGGCGGAGTACGCGGCCGCATCGCCCGGCAGGGTCATCCCGCCGGCGCGTATTCGTTCATCTCGAAGACATGGTGGTGAACTCGGCCGGTGAACATCTTCAACAGCTCGCCGGTGACTTCGCGGCTCTCGAACCGAACCGAGGATTGAAGCGCCCGTTCGCACGTCGCCATGTCGGGATAGCGAATGGCGAGCGCCATTGCGTAGACTGGCGCGCCTTCGTCGCGGGCCGTGCCATCGAGGACGCGGATTTCCTCGGCGCCGGGAAACTGCGTCCACAGAGGCACCAGCCTCTCCTTCACGAAGCGACGAAACTCGGCCTCGCTGCCCGGATGAATTTCGCCTTCGAACAGGGCATAGCGGACGATCATGGTCTCTCCTTGCACGACAGAATTCCGCGGCCGTACGGCAAACAACCGTACGGCCTGAACCGGTTGGATTTGGGTAGGCGCCTGTCATGCGCCCGCTCGGTGGATGCCTACTTGCCCCAGATCTTCTTGTACTGCGTCGCGATAGCCGTTGTCGGGGTCGAAGGCGTTCTTCGGTCCGCCGTCGAACTCGACATTGTCGGCCGTCACGACATGCAGCGGCGACAGATAGCCGGACCATTGTCTCGCCGGCGAAGGCGCGGTTCAGCTCGTCGACGAGCTGCCAGCCCTGCAGGTTGAGCGGCTCGGCGACCGTGACCTTCTGGAACTGGCCGGCGCGGATGCGCTGATAGGCCGATTCCGAACCGTCGCCGGCGGCGACATTGATCGGCGCGTCCGTGCCGGCCTTGCCGGCCGCGGCGAGCGAGGGTCCCATGAAGTCGAAATAGAGGTCGTTGATCGCCAGCGAATGCGTCCAGGCATCGCCGTATTTCTGCAGCAGCGAGGTGGTCAGCTGCGGCATGCGCTGCGAGGTCTCGGCAATCGGCGTGTCGACATATTCGAGCACCTTGCCGCCGAGCGCGCTCGATCTCGGCCTTCATCTTGTCGGCCTTGGCGATCGCGATGGCATAGGTGGAGTCGGTGAAGATGATGACGCCCGGCTTGCCCTTGGCGTCGGCATAGGCCCAGTCGGCCGCGGCCTTGGAGACCTCCATCGCATCGGTGCGTGACATTGGCGAACACGCCGGTCTTGTCGTCGGGACCGATCACCGGCCCGGCATGCCAGGAAACCAGCGGAATGCCGGCCGCCTTCGCCTGTTCCAGCGCCGGCGCCTGCTCGACCGCGTCGAAGCCGTTGATGACGATGCCGTCCGGCTTCAGCGCCATCGCCTGGCCGAAGGCTGCGGTGCGGCCGCCGATCGAGCCGGCGCCGTCGATGCACCTTGACCTCCCAGCCGATCGCCTTGGCCGCTTCCTCGACGCCGGTGGTGACGCCGAGAATGCCGCCATTCTTCAGATCGCCGGCGAGCACGACGATGGTCTTGCCTTCCTGCGCCTTCGGGCCGGTCGTCGGGCCGTCCCAGGCGGTGACCTGCTGGGCGTATTTCTCGACGACGGCCTTGGCGTCGGCCATCGCGTCGGCCCGTGCCGGCCGGCGGCATCAGCGGCCGGTGCGGCGATGGCGCACCGCCATCAGGGTGACGGACGATTTCATGAGTTCTTCCTCCATTTTGGAGTTCGTTCGCACATGCGGTTTTTGAACAGACTGATCGTCTGGTATTTAGCCTCCGGACGGGTCTGGCTTGCGGCACTTCTGGCCGCGCCGCGCTTGCGCTGGGCGTAGCCGGCGATGCCGATGGCAACGAGCAGCGTGACGCCGTTGAACAGCGGCTCGACGAAGAACGAGCCGCCGAACTGCTGGATGCCGGAAATGCCGACGGCCAGGATGATGACGCCGGTCATCGTGCCCCAGACATTGACGCGGCCGGGCTTGATGGTGGTCGAGCCGAGAAAGGCGCCGACCAGCGCCGGCAGCAGATATTCCAGCCCGACGCTGGCCTGGCCGATGCGCAGCTTGGAGGCGAGCAGCACGCCGGTCAGCGCCGTCAGCGAACCCGGACGAGACGAAGGCGCCGATGACGAAGCGGCGCACCGGAATGCCGTTCAGCGCCGCCGCCTTCGGATTGGCGCCGATGGCATAGACGTAGCGGCCGATCGGCAGGTATTCGAGGACGATCCACAGCGCGACGGCGATCGCCAGCACATAGAAGCCGGTGATCGGCAGCCCGAACACCATGGTGCCGTTGAGCGCATAAAAGCCTTCCGGCAGCACGCCGACGACCTGCCGGCCGCCAGTGTGCCAGAGCGCCAGCGCATAGAGCACGGTGCCGGTGCCGAGCGTGGCGATGAAGGAGTCGATCCGGGCGACCTCGACCAGCAGGCCGTTGAGGAAGCCGGTCGCGGCGCCGAGCAGCAAGCACGATCAGCACCGCGAGCGGCCACGGAACGCCGAACATGGTCTGCAGGCTGATCGCCAGGATGTGCCAGAGCACGATGCCGTAGCCGACGGTGAGGTCGATGCGGCCGGACGCCATCGGGATCATCGCCGCCAGCGACAGCAGCGCGATGATCGCCTTGTCGGAGATGATCGAGCGCAGATTGAGCAGCGTCGGAAAGGTATTCGGCAGCAGGATCGAGAACAGCAGGATCAGCAGCACGGTCAGGATCACCAGGCCGTAGACCGGCAGCAGCCGGGCGATCTTCTGCCTCGCCGGCAGGCCGGCCAGTTCGCCGCGGGTCGGCTCGAGTGCGCTGGATTCGATCGATTGCATGGAGTTCGCTCCCGGGACGGTCAGGCGGCTTCGGAAGCCGATGCCGCGGTGATCACCGCGGATGTGGTCAGGTCGGCGTCCGGTGAGTTCGCGCGACGATCCGGCCGCGCGAAAACACCAGCGCGCGATGGCAGATATGGGCGATCTCCTCGAAGTCGGTCGACACCACGACGACCGCGAGGCCGGCCTCGAGGGCGCGGCCGATCAGCCGGTAGATCTCGGCCTTGGCGCCGACATCGACGCCGGCGGTCGGATCCTCGGCGATCAGCAGCTTGCGGCCGGTATGCAGCCAGCGGCCGACGACGACCTTCTGCTGGTTGCCGCCCGACAGCGCCTCGATCGGCAGGCTCGGATCGTTGGGGCGCAGCCCGACCGATCCGCCGATCTCGCGCGCCAGCTCGGCCTCGCTTGTGCGGCGCCAGGAACGAGAACAGGCCGCGGCCGCCGGCGCCGGGATTGAGAAAGCTGTTTTCGCGGATCGACAGCGAGGCGGCGACGATTCCTCGGTCCGGTCGCGGGCGATCAGGCCGACGCCGGAGCCCATGCGCGGCGATCGGGCTCGACAGATCCGGGCACGACGCCGTTGAGCGTCACCGAGCCGGAAAAGGCCTGGCAGCCGAACAGCGCCCGGCCGACCAGTTCCTGCCCGGCGCCGCGCAGGCCGACCAGGCCGAGCAGCTCGCCCTTGCGCACGTCGAACGAAACCGGCCCGGCGCCGGCGCAGACCAGATCGCGGACGGCACACGACCGTCTCGCCGGCCTGCGTCTCGGCCTTGGTGAAGACCTGGCTGACCGGGCGGCCGACGATCATCTCGACCAGCTCGTCCGGCCTGGTGTCGGCGACCTGCTTCTGGCCGACCAGCCTGCCGTCGCGCAGCACGGCGACGCGATCGGCGATGCGGAAGATCTCGTCGAGGCGATGCGAGACATAGATCATGCCGACGCCGCGCTGCCTTGAGCGGGCGGATGGCGTCGAACAGCCGCTCGACCTCGTCGGCGGGCAGGCTGGCGGTCGGCTCGTCGAGCACCAGCACGTCGGCTTCGACGGCCAAGCGCGCGGGCGATGGCGACCAGCGATTTTTCGGTGCGGGTCAGGTCCTGGACCCGCGTCGTCGGGTCGAAATCGCAGCCGACCAGCTTCAGCGCCTCGCGGGCCCGCGTCTTCGGTCGAGCGCCAGTCGATGAGGCCGCGAGCGCAGCGAAAATCCCTGGGCGAGGCCGACATTCTCGCCGACGGTCATCCATTCGATCAGGCCGAGATCCTGGTGGATGAAGGCGACGGGCTGGCGCTGGTTCGGCTGCGGCGGGCGATGGTGATAGGGCTCGCCGCGAAACAGGATGCTGCCGCCATCCGGCCGGTAGATGCCGGCAAGCGTCTTGATCAGCGTCGACTTGCCGGCGCCGTTCTCGCCGAGCAGCGCGAGGATCTCGCCCTTGCCGCAGATCGAGCGACACGTCGGAGAGCGCGCGGGTGCCGCCGAACTCCTTGGTAATCGACTTGAACTCGATCAGTTTGTCTGCGGCCACAACGCGTTCCTCCCGAAGATCGCCAAATGATGTTATCGATAACATTTCTGAGCGTCAAGCAACAAAATCAGGGCGCGGCCGCATCAGCCGATCTTGCCGTCGAGCAGGCGCATCATTTCGGCCGAATCCTTCGGCCCCAGGCCAGCCGCGCAGAGCAGGCGATGGATCTCGACCAACTGGCCGGTCATCGGCAACGGCGTCTTGGTCTTCAGCGCAAAGGACTGCAGAGAATCCAGGTCCTTCAGCATGTTGTCGATGCGGCCGGTCGGCGAGAAATCGCGGGCGGCGAATTTCGCCATGAATTCCTGCATGATGCTGGAATCGGCGCGCCCGCCCTTGAGGGCCGCCGGGATCGCCTTCGGATCGACGCCGCCGGCTTCGGCGAGCTTCACCGCCTCGGCAACCGCCTGGAACAGCACCGCGCAGAACAGCTGGTTGATCAGCTTCGTCGTCTGCCCGGCGCCGCTCGGCCCCATCAGCGTGTAGTTGGCGCAAAGGTGCTGCATCACCGTGCGGGCGCGTTCGAAGTCCGCCGTTTCGCCGCCGGCCATGACCGTCAAGCGGCCGGCGAGCGCGCCGGGAACGCCGCCGGAAAGCGGGCAGTCGACCCATTTCATGCCGGTCTCGGCCGCTAGTTTCTTGGCCATCTGCGCGGTGTCGGCGGGGTCGATCGACGACATGTCGATCAAGAGTTTTTCAGGCGAAGCAGCAGTCGCGACACCGCCGTCGCCGAACACCACCGAACGCACGATATCGGCATGGTTGAGGCTGAGGATGACGAAGTCGCTGGCCCGCACGGCCTCGGCGACTGACGCGGCGGCAGCAGCGCCTTTTGCGGCGAGCGCGGCAACCTTGGCATTGTCGAGGTCGAACACCGTGACCGCCTGCCTCGTCTCGATCAGCCGGGTGGCGATTGCCGATCCCATGATACCGGCGCCGACAACGGCGATCTTTGCTGGTGCTTCACTCATCTCAACGAGCCTCTTTCCTGGTTCTGGCGGCGGATGCGGCGCCGAGGCCGCCAAGCCCGTTCAGCGCCCGATCGACGATCCTGTCGACCGGAGCATCGATGTCGACAGTGACCACCAGCTCCTCGCCGGCCGGATTTTCCAGCGCCGCCAGCTGACTGTCGAGCAAGGCCGGCGGAAAGAAGTGCCCGCGGCGGTCGGCCATCCTGGCCTGCAGGACACTGCGCGATCCCTCCAGGAATACGAAGAACACCGGCCCGCCCGCCGCATGGCGAAGCCGATCCCGATAGGATTTCTTCAGCGCCGAGCAGCTCACGACGAGCCCGCGTCCTTCCTCACGCGCCTGCCGCAAGGCCGCGCCGACCAGATCGAGCCAGGGCCAGCGGTCGTCGTCAGAGAGCGGTATGCCCTGCGACATCTTCTCGACATTGCCGCGCGGGTGCAGCGTGTCGCCTTCGACGAAGGCGAAGCCAAGCCGTGCGGCGATGTCGATGCCGACGCTGGTCTTGCCGCAGCCGCTGACGCCCATCACGACGATGAGCGAAGCCTCAAAGGCAGGTTGTGATGCCGCCATCGACATAGAGCGTGTGTCCGTTGACAAAGGATGAGGCCGGGCCGGCCAGGAACACCGCCGCGCCGACCAGTTCGCCGACATCGCCCCAGCGTCCGGCCGGCGTGCGGTTGGTCAGCCAGGCCGAGAATTCGGGATTGTCGACCAGCGCCTGGTTGAGCGGCGTCTTGAAATAGCCCGGTGCGATGGCATTGACCTGCAGGCCGTGCTTGGCCCAGTCCGCGCACATGCCGCGCGTCAGGTTGCGCACGGCGCCCTTCGTCGCCGTGTAGGGCGCGATGTTCGTTCGCGCCAGTTCGCTTTGCACCGAAGCGATGTTGATGATCTTGCCGCGCTTGCGCGGGATCATGTGCCGCGCCACCGCCTGGCCGACGAAGAAGACGCTCGAAATGTTGGTGCGCAGCAATTCGTCCCATTTGTCGGCGGGAAAATCCTCGAGCGGCGTGCGGAACTGCATGCCGGCATTGTTGATGAGGATGTCGATCGCGCCGATGGTCGGTTTCGATTTCCTCGACACCTTTGGCGACCGCCGCGTGATCGGTCACGTCGAAGACCGCGCCATGCGCCCTATGCCCCTTGGCCGTCAGCGTCTCGGCGGCGGCCGCGACCTTTTCGGCGCTGCGCCCGTTGAGCACGATCTCGGCGCCGTGCTGCGCCAGCCCTTCCGCCAGCGCCAGCCCGATCCCTTGTCCCGAGCCGGTGACCAGCGCCCGCATGCCGGTCAAATCGAACAAAGAACTGCTCACCTGCTCCTCCTGAGGACATGTCGCCTGAAGCGGATACGATTTCCGCCGCGCCACCGCCAGTGCCTATTGACATGAATGTTATCGATAACATAGTCAATGGAAAAATTGCACCAGCGTGAGGAGACGACGCCGTGACCGAGATATTGATGACCGGCCCCTATCCGGATTGGGACATGGTGGACCTGGAAGCGAGATATCGCGTCCACAAGCTGTGGCAGGTCGAGGACAAGGACGCGCTGATCGCAAGCCACGCCGGCGCAATCCGCGCCATCGCGACACGCGGCGAGCTTGGCGCGAGTGCCGCGCTGATGGCAAAGCTGCCGAAGCTGGAGATCGTCTCCTGCTACGGCGTCGGCACCGACGCCATCGACCTTGCCTATGCCAGGGAAAACAGCATCCGCGTCACCAACACGCCCGACGTGCTGACCGAGGACGTGGCCGATATCGGCATCGGGCTGCTGCTCGCCGTGGCGCGCAAGATCCCGCAGGCCGACGCCCATGTGCGCAATGGCAATTGGCGCAAGGGCAACATGCCGCTGGTCACCCGCGTCTGTGGCAAGAAGCTTGGCATTGTCGGCATGGGCCGAGTCGGCGCCGCGGTGGCCAGGCGCGCGGCCGCGTTCGATTGCACTATCGCCTATTTCGACCGGCACGAGCGCGACGACCTGCCCTATGCCTTCGTCGGCGATCTGGTCGAGCTGGCGCAGCAGAGCGAGTTCCTGATCGTGACGCTCGCCGGCGGCGACGGCACCAGGCACATCATCGACGCGGCGGTTCTCACCGCGCTCGGAGCGGACGGCATCCTGATCAACATTTCGCGCGGCAGCACGATCGACGAGACCGCCTTGCTCGCCGCCCTGGAAACCGGCGCCATCAAGGGCGCCGGGCTCGACGTGTTCTGGAACGAGCCGACCATCGACGACCGCTTCCTGCAGCTTGCCAATGTCGTGCTACAACCGCACCACGCCAGCGGCACGGTGGAGACCCGCAAGGCCATGGGCCAGCTCGTGCGCGACAACCTTGCCGCCCATTTCAGCGGCCAGTCCTTGCTGACGCCGGTGGTTTGAGAAAGGATCGCGGCCATGAAGTCGATCGTCATCCACGCGGCAAAGGATCTGCGGATCGAAGAGACCGAGCCGGGCATGCTTGGCGCCGGACAGGTCGAGATCGCCAGTCGAGGCCGGCGGCATCTGCGGCTCGGACCTGCATTATTACAACCATGGCGGCTTCGGCGCGGTCCGCCTGCGCGAGCCGATGATCCTCGGCCACGAGGTCGCCGGCACGGTGAAGGCGCTTGGCGGCGGCGTCTCAGCCCTCGCCGTCGGCGACCGCGTCGCGATTTCGCCCAGCCGACCCTGCAATGCCTGCCGCTACTGCCTGCAGGGCATGCAGAACCAATGCCTCAACATGCGTTTCTACGGCAGCGCCATGCCGATGCCGCACATCCAGGGCGCCTTCCGCCAGCGCCTCGTCGCAGAAGCATGGCAATGCCACAAGATCGCCGACCATGTCTCCATCAACGAGGCTGCTTTCGCCGAGCCCTTCGCGGTCACGCTGCATGCCGTGAACCGCGCCGGCTCGCTGCTCGGCAAGCGGGTCCTGGTCACCGGTTGCGGCCCGATCGGCGCGCTGTGCATCCTCGCCGCACGCGCCCATGGCGCGCGCGAGATCGTCGCCACCGATGTCATGGACGGCGTGCTGGCGAAGGCAAAGGAGATCGGCGCCGACCGCACCATCAATGTCGCGACCGACGGCGACAAGCTCGCCGCCTACAATGTCGACAAAGGCAGTTTCGACGTGATGTTCGAGGCCTCCGGCAACGAGCGCGCGGTGCGGGCGGGGCTCGATGTCCTGAAGCCGCGCGGCGTGCTCATGCAGCTCGGCCTTGGCGGCGATGTGTCACTGCCGCAGAATCAGATCGTCGCCAAGGAAATCGAGATGCGCGGCAGCTTCCGCTTCCACGACGAGTTCGCCCTTGCCGTCGACCTGATCAATCGCCGCCGGGTGGACGTCAAACCGCTGCTGACCGGCATCTATCCGATGGACGAGGCTGTCGCTGCCTTCGAGATCGCCGGCGACCGCAACAAATCGATGAAAGTGCAGATCGCATTTAGCTAGAGCATGGTCCTGAATTCAGGTGCTCTCCCGCTCGACGATGCGATAACTGGTCAGGACGATTTCCGGCCCGCGCTGCTGCTCGCCGCCGCGGATAAGCTGGATAAGCCGGCGGGCCGCCTCGCGGCCGATGCCGTAGCAATCAACATTCACCGTGGTGATGCCGGGATGGCAGAAGGCGGCAACCTCATAGTCGCCGAAGCCGGCAATGGCGATGTCCTGCGGCACCCGCATGCCCCGGCGCTTGCATTCCATCAGCGCGCCGAAGGCCGAAAGATCCGATACGCACAGCACCGCCTCGGTGTCGGGCCAGCGCTCGAGCATGGAGACAACTGCCTGGCCGCCCTGCTCGATGGAGATGGGCGGCACGCCGAAGGAAACCAGCCGGCCCGGCGGCAGGCCGAGCTCCTCGATAGCCCTGACGAAGCCCTCGCGCCGCTGGCTGCCGCGCGTATCGCGCGAGGTCGTGCCGCCGATATAGCCGAACTTGCGATAGCCCTTCCTTGCCAGCGTCTTGACCAGAAGCCCCATCGCTTCTTCGTTGGAGAACCCGACCACCTGGTCGATGGGCCTGGCCGGCAATTCCCAGGTTTCGACCACCGGGATGCCGGCGCTCTCCAGCAGCCGGCGGGCGCGGTCGGTATGGGCGCCGCCGGTCAGGATGATGCCTTCCGGCCGCCGCCGCAGCATCGCCTCGATCAGCCTCTCTTCCTTCTCGACCGTATAGTCGGTGTAGCCGAGCAGCAGTTGCAGCCCGGTGCTTTCCAGCTCGTCCGTAATGCCGCGCGCCGTGTCGGCGAAGTTCGAATTGTTGATCGAGGGAACGATCGCCGCGACGAAGCCGGTCTTGCGCGACGACAGGCTGCCGGCCGACTGGTCGAGCACATAACCGAGCTCGTTGACGGCGGCCATGATCTTTTCACGCGTCGCCTTGGAGACCCGGCTGCCTTCCTTCAGCGCCCGCGACACGGTCATTGCCGACACGCCGGCCCGCTCGGCCACGTCGGCCATCGTCGGCGTCTGGTTCTCCCCTGGTCTCGGCGATGCTGCCCTGCCCATCAGTGTTCCTCGCAAACCGCCGGCGTCGCCCCGGTCCAGACGGATGCCGGGCCACTGGACGGCGGCTGCATCGGGCGTCCGGCGTCGTTCATGCATCCCCCTTGGAAATCGCATTGTGTTAGGTATGTTATCGATATCACATCGATCTGACAACAACCACGCCGAGAAGTTCGATCCCGAATTAGCAAAGCGCGCGGCGCCGGGAAAGTGAAACACGGCAGAGAGGCAATCGGAATGTTCGGAGAAATCGAAGGTACGGGATTCGAGGTGCTGGATCCGCGCTTCGGCAGCTGCTTCGTCGGCCATGCACGGGTCGAGCGGCTGTGGACGGGTGGACGCTGGCACGAAGGGCCGGCATGGTTCGCGCCGGGCCGCTATCTGGTCTGGTCCGACATTCCCAATAACCGCATGATGCGCTGGGACGAAACCTCCGGTGCCGTCTCGGTGTTTCGCCAGCCCGCCAACAACTCGAACGGCAACACGGTCGACCGGCAAGGGCGGCTCGTCACCTGCGAGCACCTGACGCGGCGGGTGACACGCACCGAATTCGACGGTTGGGTGACGGTGATCGCCGACCGCTTCGAAGGCAGGCGCTTCAATTCGCCCAACGATGTCGTGGTGGCGAGCGACGGCGCGATCTGGTTCACCGATCCGTCCTACGGCATCATGCACGACTATGAGGGCGAGTATGGCGAGGAGGAGATCGGCGGCTGCCATGTCTACCGGGCCGACCCGGCGAGCGGTGAAGTGGCGCGTGTCGCGGATGATTTCGCCAAGCCGAACGGCCTCGCCTTTTCACCCGACGAAACGCTTCTCTATGTCGCCGACACCGGCGCCTCGCATCTGCCGGACGGGCCGCGCCACATCCGCCGCTTCAATGTCGGCGATGACGGCAGGCTGGGCGGCGGCGAGGTTTTCGCCACCTGCACGAACGGGTTGTTCGACGGGTTCCGCGTCGACACCAAGGGGCGGCTGTGGTGCAGCGCCCGCGACGGCGTCCATTGCTACGATCCGGACGGAACGCTGATCGGCAAGGTCCACATCCCGGAGGCCGTCTCCAACCTGACCTTCGGCGGTGCCCGCCGAAACCGGCTCTTCATCACCGCGACGACATCCCTGTACGCGGTCTACGTCACCGCAAACGGTTCAACGCTGGGGTAACGCCAGACAGAACAAAGGGAGGGAGCACGCGCGTGCTCCCTCCCTGAAAATGCTTTGACGAAAAAACGTTACGCCGCGCCGACGACCTTGGCCGACTTCTCGAAACGCTTGCGCTCGTTCGGGTCGAGATAAAGCTTGCGCAACCGGATGGTCTTCGGCGTGACCTCGACCAGCTCGTCGTCCTGGATCCACGCCAGCGCGCGCTCCAGCGTCATGCGGATCGGCGGCGTCAGCTTGACCGCCTCGTCCTTGCCGGCGGCGCGGATGTTGGTCAGCTTCTTGCCCTTCAGCACGTTCACTTCGAGGTCGTTGTCGCGGCTGTGGATGCCGATGATCATGCCCTGATAGACCTTGACGCCCGGATCGATGACCATCGGGCCGCGGTCTTCCAGGTTCCACATGGCGTAGGCCACCGCCTCGCCCTGTTCGTTGGAGATCAGCACACCGTTGGTGCGACCCGGCAATTCGCCCTTGTAGGGCTGATAGGCGTGGAACAGCCGGTTCATCACGGCGGTGCCGCGCGTATCGGTCAGCAGTTCCGACTGGTAGCCGATCAGGCCGCGTGTCGGCGCGTGGAAGACGATGCGCTGGCGGTTACCGCCGGACGGGCGCAGTTCGACCATCTCGGCTTTGCGCTCAGACATCTTCTGCACGACGATGCCGGCATGCTCCTCGTCGACGTCGATGACGACTTCCTCGACCGGCTCCAGCAATTCGCCATTGTCGCCGTTCTGCATGACGACGCGCGGCCGCGACACGGCGATCTCAAAACCTTCGCGGCGCATCGTCTCGATCAGCACGGCCAGCTGCAATTCGCCGCGCCCGGAAACGAAGAACGAATCCTTGTCGGGCGATTCCTCGATCTTCAGCGCGACATTGCCTTCGGCTTCGCGCAGCAGGCGGTCGCGGATGACGCGACTGGTCACCTTGTCGCCTTCGGTGCCGGCCAGCGGTGAATCGTTGACGAGGAACGACATCGTCACCGTCGGCGGATCGATCGGCTGCGCATGCAGCGGCTCGGTCACCGCCGGGTCGCAGAAGGTGTCGGCGACGGTGCCCTTCGACAGGCCGGCAATGGCGACGATGTCACCCGCCTGCGCTTCCTCGATCGGTTGGCGCTCGAGGCCTCGGAATGCGAGGATCTTGGAGATACGGCCAGTTTCGACCAGCGTGCCGTCATGGTGCAGCACCTTGACCGGCTGGTTGGATTTCAACGTGCCGGCTCTCGATGCGGCCGGTGATGATGCGACCGAGGAAGGGATTGGCTTCCAGGATGGTGCCGATCATGCGGAACGGGCCGGGATGCACGGTCGGCGCCGGCACATGCTTGATGACGAGGTCGAACAGCGGCGCCAAGCCCTGGTCCTTCGGGCCCTCGGGGTTTTCCGAGACCCAGCCGTCGCGGCCTGAACCGTACAGAATGGGGAAGTCGAGCTGCTCGTCGGTGGCGTCGAGTGCTGCAAACAGGTCGAACACCTCGTTGACCACCTCGACATGGCGGGCGTCCGGCCGGTCGATCTTGTTGATGACGACGATCGGCTTCAGACCGACCTTGAGCGCCTTGCCGACGACGAACTTGGTCTGCGGCATCGGCCCTTCGGCGGCGTCGACCAGCACGATGGCCGAATCCACCATCGACAGGATGCGCTCGACCTCGCCGCCGAAGTCGGCGTGGCCGGGGGTGTCGACGATGTTGATGCGGGTGTCCTTCCAGTCGACCGAGGTCGCCTTGGCGAGGATGGTGATGCCGCGTTCCTTTTCGAGGTCGTTGGAATCCATGGCGCGCTCGGCGACGCGCTGGTTGTCGCGGAAGGAGCCGGACTGCCTCAGAAGCTGGTCGACGAGGGTGGTTTTTCCATGGTCGACGTGCGCGATGATCGCGATATTACGAATTTTCATTTTGTGGTCTCGGGAGCGTTGCAGGCAGCAGGCCCAAAGGCGCAGCCTCTTTCGGTTGCGCGGCTCATACAGGGTTTTTCGCATTTGCGAAAGAGGAGGCTCGTCACCAAATACTCATCAAATCTTAAACATCCGCGTGTGAAATGATTTTGTTAACCAAGGCGGAACCTTTCGGGGTCCGGGCAGTTCGAACGTCATGACCGATCAAGTCAGCAAATTCCGGCCGATTCTCGCATGGGCGGCGCTCGCCGTCGTACTTGCGGCAGGTGGTGCGCAGTCCGCCGCGACGCTCAAGGGAAATCCTGCCTTGCCGTCCGACGCGCAGACGGCCGAACAGCTCTATGCCGACGCTCCCGATGGCGTCGATCCGATCGTGACCGGCCCGGTCAGCGCCGCCTTCAAGCAGCAGCAGAAGGCCGCCGGCTGCGACACGGCCGTGTGGCCGAAGATTCCCGTCGCCTGCTATCCGGATTGACGACCGCCACCTGCGGCGGCCGGTCCCTTACGCCGACCGCACCGGATCGAGCGTCACCTTGTAGAGCTCGTTGTCGTCACGATCCATCAGCCGCACCGTCATCTGTTCGCTGGCGCCATTGATGTCGACGAGGCCGAAGAACTGCAGGCCGGCCGACGGCGCCAGGTTCTGGCCTTGCTCGGCGGTCGGCGCCTTGATGAACTTCAGCTCCGGCCCGAAGGTCATGTCGAAATCATTGGGGCCGAACGTGCCGGCGTGGATCGGCCCGGAAACGAATTCCCAGAACGGGTTGAAATCCTGGAATTGTGCCTTGTCCGGGTTGTAGTAATGCGCCGCCGTGTAGTGCACGTCGGCCGTCAGCCACACCGTGTTGCTGATGCTGGCATTCTTGATGTAGCGCAGCAGGTCGGCGATCTCGAGCTCGCGACCCTTTGGCGCACCATTGTCGCCATTGCTGACCGCTTCGGCGCCTGCCTTCTTGGCGGCATCGTCCCAGACGACGAGGCCGAGCGGCATGTCGGCGGCGATGATCTTCCAGGTCGCGTTGGAGTTGGCCAGCTCGCGCTTCAGCCATTTGGTCTGCTGTTCGCCGAGCATGCGCGATTGCGGCGTCATCGTATCCTGCATGTCCGGGCCGTTCGGGCCGCGATAGGAGCGCATGTCGAGGAAGAACACGTCGAGCAGCGGCCCATAGGCGATCTTGCGGTAGACGCGGCCAGGCTCTGACGGCTCGTAGCGGATCGTCGTCATTTCGTGGAAAGCGCGCGCCGCGCGGGCCGCCAGCACATGGATGGACTTTTCCGAGTAGCGGTTGTCGGCGCTCAGATCCTTCGAATCCGACCAGTTGTTCAGCACCTCATGGTCGTCCCACTGGTAGAAGGTCGGGCAGATGGCGCTGAGGCCGAGCACATGTCTGTCCATCATGTTGTATTTCCACTGGTCCCGGTATTCGTCGAGCGTCTCGGCCACCTTGCGCTTGCCGTCGATGAGCACGACGTTCTTCCATTTGCCGCCGCCGGGCAGGTCGACCTCGTCCTTCATCGCGCCGTCGGCATAGATGGTGTCGCCGGAATGCAGGAAGAAGTCGGGCGTGTGCTTGCCGATCGTGGCGTAGGTCTTCATGCCGGTCTCGTCGATGCCCCAGCCCTGGCCGGCGGTGTCGCCCGACCAGGCGAACTTGATGTCGCGCTTGGAGGCAGGTGCGGTGCGGAAGCGGCCGGTAATCGGCTCGGAAACGGCGTTGATGTCGGCGAGATCGGCGGCCGTCATGCGGTAGAAAATGTCCTGGTCGGAAGCAAGCTCGGCGAGCAGCCGCTTCACCGTGTAGTCGCTGGCCGGCGACGTATCGAGCGGCGCAAGCCGCGTCGCATTGGCAAAGCTTTCCGTCGTCGAGACTTCGAACATGACGCGCGCCGGACGGTCGGTGCGCGTCCACACCATGCCGCTGGTGGCGTCGACATCGCCCGACTGGACGCCATGGGTGAAGCCCGGCCGCTGATTGGCGCGCGAATAATAGGGCATCGCGAGGCCCGAGGCGCCGACCAGGCCAAGGGCGCTGGCGGAAGTAACGAAAGCGCGGCGGGAAATCGTGTTCATGGCTGTCTCCTGGATGGTTGCGAACGGTGCCACCAAGGTCCAGCCTCAATGTTTCAGGCGCATCTCGGAACCATGAAGGTTTCGTAACAACTGACAGACGGGAACTGCTGATCTCCCCCCTTGTGGGGGAGATCGGCGGCACCGACAGCGCTTTACGCCGCCTGCGGCTCCGGGTCGAACGCCGGCCTGCTGGTGTTGATCAAGAGCGAAATACAGGCCGCGGCGATCGCGGTCATGCCGGCGATCATGAAGGCCAGTTCGTAATTGCCTTGCAGTTCGCGCATCGTGCCGCCGAAGAAGGCGGCACTTGCCGCACCGACCTGGTGCCCGGCGACGATCCAGCCGAACACAATCGGGCCGCTGCGGTCGCCGAAAGCCTCGTTGGCGAGCCGCAGCGTCGGAGGCACGGTGGCGATCCAGTCCAGACCATAGAGCACGGCGAAGATGATCAGGCTGGTCGCCGAGAAGCCGGAATAGGGCAGGTAGATCAGCGACAGGCCGCGGATGGCATAGTAGACGCCGAGCAGCTTGCGCGGATCGAAGCGGTCGGTGAGCCAGCCCGACAGCGTCGTGCCGATCAGGTCGAAGATGCCCATCATCGACAGCAGGCCGGCGGCCTGCACCTCGCCGATGCCCATGTCGCCGCAGAAGGCGATCAGATGCGTGCCGACCAGTCCATTAGTGGTGAAGCCGCAGACGAAGAAGGTGGCAAACAGGTACCAGAACACGCGGGTGCCGGCGGCGCGCCGCAGCGTGCCCAGCGTATGCGCCAGGAAGTTGCCTTGCGATGCCGGCGATGTCGGCGGCACGTCGTCGGCCTCGGCGCCAAAGCGCACCATGCCGATCGAGGCCGGACGTTCCGGCACCAGCAGCCAGACCAGCGGCACCAGAGCGGCGGTTGCGATCGCGATGGCAATGGCAACCGGCTTCCAGCCGCCCGACTGGGCGAGCGCGGCCAGCAGCGGCAGGAACACCAGCAGGCCGGTGGCGCTGGAGGCCGACATCAGCCCCATCACCAGGCCGCGATTGGTCTTGAACCAGCGATTGACGATGGTGGCGCCGAGCACGGTGGCGACCGCGCCCGAGCCGATGCCGGAAAACACACCCCAGGTGAGCAGCAGATGCCACGGCTTGGTCATCAGCAGGCTGAGCGCCGTCGAGCCCGACATGATCAGCAGCGCGGCCAGCAGCGTGCGGCGCAGGCCGATGCGCTCCATCAGAGCCGCGGCAAACGGCCCGGTCAGGCCGTAGAGGAAGATGCCGATGGCCGCGGCCAGCGAGACGACATCGCGCCGCCAGCCAAAGCTCTCTTCCAGCGGCAGCATCATGACGGAGGGCGCCGAGCGCAGCCCGGCCGCGATCAGCAGGCAGAGGAAGATGACGCCGACCACGACGAAAGCGTAGCGCTGGCCAAACGGACGGGATTGAGCTAGCATGTTACTGACCGGTACGTTGCAATTGGATGGCAATACCCATACGTACCGGTCGGTAACATTGTCAAGCGAGTTTTTTGCATGCCATCGGACAATAAAATTGAACCGTCAATCAAGGACCCTCACGCGTCGGTCCTGCCGAGAGCCGCCGAGAAGATCCTCGACGTGGCCCGCGACCTGTTCTACCGGCAAGGCATCAGGGCGATCGGCGTCGACGAGATCGTCAAGCGCGCCGGCGTCACCAAGCCAAGCCTCTACCGCAGCTTTCCGTCCAAGGACGAATTGGCCGCATCCTACCTGCGACAATACGACCTTGAGTTCTGGGAGCGCTTCGACGAGGCGGTGGCCGCCCATCCCGGCGACCCGCGCGCGCAGATCAACGCTTTCCTCACCCGCGTCGGCAAGCGCACGCAAAGACCCGACTATCGCGGCTGCGGCATGACCAACGCGGCGATCGAATATCCCGAGCACGGCCACCCGGCCCGCGTGGTGAGCGAGGCCAACAAGCAGGAACTGCGCCGCCGCCTGCGCGCCATGGCGACGGCCATGGGCGCGCACTGATGCCGACACGCTCGGCGACGGACTGCTGCTCCTGATCGAGGGCGCCTATATCAGCGGCCAGTTGTTCGGCCATGGCGGACCGGCGGCGTCGGTGGCCCGCAACGCCGACCTGCTGATCGAAGCCAGCTTGAAGAAATAGCGTTTGACGATACGCTGCGGCAGCTCGAAACGGAGTTGTCTGCCATGCGCATCTTCTGCTCCCCCTTGCCCTCGCCGGTCTCTGCCAGGCGGCCCACGCCGACGGCATATCCAGCGCCTACACCGACCTCGACTGGAAGAAGGATTGCGTCACCTACGCGAAGGCCGAGGAAGGCGAAGGCGACTGGGCCAATCTCGCCTGCTCGGGCTATCGCGGCTATCCGGTGCTGGTCGCCTATGACGACGCCCGCGAGTCGCTGTTACTACGGCTTTCCGTCCGACGACATGACCGCGGTCTGGGAGAGCTTTTCCGGCTTCAACTCGGCCGGTCCCAAGATCGAATGGCGCATCGAGACCAAGGGCGACATCGCCATCCCCTTCGCCGTCATCCACCGCCGTTCGATCGGCAATCCCGAGGACGAGAACAAGCCGACCGAGGTGCTCGTCGTCGCCAAGGTCGCGCAGCCGGAAGCCCACGACGGCTGCACGGTCGGCCTGGTGTTGGCCACCGGCAATCCGCAAGCCAACGATCAGGCCCGCAAGCTGGCCGACGACAAGGCAAGGAGCTTTGCCTGCGGCAAGGACAAGCGCGTTGTCATCGGCGACGCGCCCGATTTCGGTCGCGTCGATAACTGACCCGGCTTACTTGCTCGCCTTCGCCCGCGCGATCGCGTCGACGATCATCTTCTTGGCATATTTCGAATCGTGCCAGCCTTCGATCTTGACCCATTTGCCGGGTTCGAGATCCTTGTAGTGCTCGAAGAAGTGCTGCACCTGCTGGCGCGTGATGTCGGGCAGCTGCGTATATTCGGTGACGTTCTCGTAGCGCAGCGTCAGCTTGGGCGACGGCACGGCGATGATCTTCTCGTCCTGGCCGGCATTGTCTTCCATGATCAGCACGCCGATCGGCCGCACATTGATGACGCAGCCCGGCACCAGCGCGCGCGTGTTGCAGACCAGCACGTCGATCGGGTCGCCGTCGCCCGACAGCGTGTGCGGCACGAAGCCGTAATTGCCGGGATAGCGCATCGAGGTGTGCAGGAAGCGGTCGACGAACAGCGTGCCGGCCTCCTTGTCCATCTCGTACTTGATCGGCTCGCCGCCGATCGGCACCTCGATGATGACGTTGAGGTCTTCCGGCGGGTTCTTTCCGGTGGCTATCGCTTCGATACGCATGATTTTCCCTCTCTCGATTTCCGAGATCGATAGCGGGCGACGCGGCATGGTGCAATGCGGCGAATGGTGCTCAGGACCTGGCGGCAGGCTTTCAGGCCGTCATTCCCAGACGAAAGCGACCTTCTTCAGCGCCTTCTGTTCGAAAATCTCGACGCCTTCGGCGACATCGCGGCCGCCAGCGCCGGCATAGAAGGAGAGCGCGTTCTGGTTGTCCTCCAGAGCCCAAACAACCATGCCTTTCAGGCCGTGGTCGGCGAGACGCGCGCGTGCCGCCTTGAACAGCCGGCTGCCGAGCCCGATGCCCTGATATTCCGGACGCAGGTAAAGCTCGTAAATCTCGCCCTGCTGCCTGAGTTCGCGGGCGCGGTTCTTGCCGATCGTGGCATAGCCGGCGATCTTGCCGCCGATTTCGACCACCAGCACGGTGGCTGCGCGGCGGATGGCGTTCGCCCACCAGTCGGCGCCGCGGCGGTTGATCATCGACGTCAGCGTCCGGTGCGGGATGATGCCGGAATAAGCGCCGCGCCAAGCCTCCTGGTGCACATCGGCGATGGCGCCGGCGTCGCGCGGCTCAGCTTTCCTGATGTCGATGGTCAGCGTGTTCATAATTGCTTAACCATAAACCCGCATCGGCCGATTGCAAAGAGTCCGGTCGTAGGCTGCAGCGCTTTCGCACAGGCGGATGGCGACGCAGAGCCTGCCTGAAAACGCGCTCTGCCGAGGCGGATGGCGTGGTTTTCGAGAACCGAAGCGCAGGGGACTTTGGGTCCGTGAGCATCGGAAGCGCCGAAAACCGCGTCAGGCGTCCGGCAGAGTAGCGTTTGCAGGCAGGCTCTCAGATTTCGACCAGGTGGTCGTCCAACTCGTTGCCGTCGCCGGCCGTGACCGGAAAATGTTCGGCCAGCACCGCGCCGACTGATTCGATCGCTTTGACGAAACCGTCGGCGAGCCGGTCGTCACTGGCGTGCGCGGTAAGGTCGCGCACCACGCTGTCCCAGACATGCTGGCCGACCTTGGCGTCGATGCCGCTGTCGGCGACCACTTCGGCATAGCGCTCGGCGATCGAAACGAAGACAAGCACGCCGGTGCGCGCCGTGGTGCGGTGGACGTTGCGGGCAAGGAACTGCTTGATGGCGTTGGCATGCGCCGCCTGGTAGCGCAGTCGCCGCGGCACGAGATGGATGCGCAAGCCGGGCAGCGCCCACAGCAGGACAAGCACCGAGGCCTGCGCCAGCAGCTGGTCGAAAACGAAATGCGGCAGGCGGATCGACAGCCACCAGGCCTCCAGCCCATAGGCGACGGCGAGGCTGACGATCAGCATGGCCAGCGTCGCCATGAAGGCAGCCGGAAAGAAATAGCCGTCGCTGGCCCGTGCCACGACGCAATAGATCTCGCCATCGGTCCTGGTCTCGGCGGCGCGGATCGCCTCGGCGATACGGTCATGGTCCTGCGGGCTGATCGGTCGTGTTGCCATATGTCTCACCAGCTCCCTGAAGACCCACCGCCGCCGGACGAGCCGCCGCCGCCTGAAAACCCGCCGCCGCTGCTCGATCCGGAAGACCAGCCGCCGCCGGAACTGCCCGACGACCAGCCGCTGCCGGATGAGGATCCCGTCACCCAGCCACTGCCGGAAGACGAAGAACCATAGCGGAAGGTCATGCCGAGCCATTTGTACACGCCCGGCGACAGCTTCGTGCCGAAGATCGGCGGCAGGAAGGCCATCGCCAGGCCGCCGAAGAACATCGTCGCCCATAGGATCAGGAACAGCGCGACGATGGGGTCGACGGGCGAGCTGTCGTCGGCCGGATTGCGCTTGCCGCGCGCCTCGAGCTCCTCCGGATTGCCTTCCAGCACCATGATCATGTCGTCGACGGCTTTGGAGATGCCGCCGGAAAAGTCGCCGGCGCGGAAGGCCGGCACCATGTCGTTTTCGATGATCAGCTTGGTATGCAGGTCGGTCAGCGTACCTTCCAGCCCATAGCCGACCTCGATGCGCATCTTGCGGTCGTTCTTGGCCACCAGCAGCAGCACGCCATTGTTCTCGCCGCCCTGGCCGAGCTTCCAGAAGCGGAACAGTCGGTTGGCGTAGGGTTCGATCTCCTCGCCGTCGAGGCTGGGGATCGTCGCGACGACGATCTGGTCCGAACCTTTCGTCTCGAAATCCGCGAGCTTCTGCGTCAGCGCCGCCTTGGTCGCGGCATCGATGATGCCGGCATTGTCGACGACCCGCCCGGTTAGCGCCGGCAGCTCCGCGGCGAAAGCCGTGAAGCCGAAGAACAGCAGCAGCGCCAGGGCCAGCAGAGCGGCATCGATCCGCGTAGCGACAGAGCCGGATGTTGCGAGGGCGCGTCCCGTCATGCCGTCACCAACTTCCCGAGGAGCCGCCGCCGCCGGACGAGCCGCCGCCACCGGAAAAACCGCCGCCGCTTGACCCCGACGACCAGCCGCCGCCGGAACTGCTCGAGCCGCTGGACGAGCGCCGGCTGGGTTCGAAGGTCATGCCCAGCCAGCGATAGCGGCCGGGTCCGATCCTCTGGCCGAAGATCGGCGGCAGGATCGAGGCGGCCAGGCTGCCGACCAGGATGGTGATCCAGATGGCGATGAAAATTGTGAAGAACAGGTCGTCGGAATTGAACGGTGCCTGCTGGTTGCGCTCGCCGCGGGCTTCCAGTTCCTCCGGATTGCCTTCCAGCACCATGATCATGTCGTCGACGGCTTTGTTGATGCCCCCGGAGAAATCGCCGGCGCGAAAGGCCGGCACCATGTCGTTTTCGATGATCAGCTTGGTGTGCAGGTCGGTCAGCGTGCCTTCCAGCCCATAGCCGACCTCGATGCGCATCTTGCGGTCGTTCGGCGCCACCAGCAGCAGGACGCCGTTGTTCTCCTTGGCCTGGCCGAGCTTCCAGAAGCGGAACAGGCGGTTGGCGTAGGGCTCGATCTCCTCGCCGTCGAGGCTGGGAATTGTGGCGACGACAATCTGGTCGGAGCCCTTTTTCTCGAAGTCAGCGAGTTTTTGCGTCAGCACCGCCTTGGTCGCGGCATCGATGATGCCGGCATTGTCGACGATGCGGCCGGTGAGAGCGGGGAGATTGGCGGCTAAGGCGACGAGGGGGAGGAAAAGGAAGCTTAGAATGACCGCCAGAAACGTCAGAGTTGCGTTCCGTCCTACCCCCCTCTGGCCTGCCGGCCATCTCCCCCTTGAGGGGGGTGAGGAGTGGTCCGCGCAGCGGACGGGAAGCCAACTGCTTGGCCTTCCGAACGACGAGCGCCCGGAGCGATAGCGGAGGGCTGGGTCCGGCAGGACAGAGGGAGGTGTGGACACGCCTGCGGTCCGTCTCGTCGCAAGTATTGGATTTGCCGGCTTCGCCGTTCACCCGCCCTGTTTCGTCCCGAAATCGACCTTGGGCGTCTGCAGCTTGTCTTCCTCGATGGTGAAGTTCGCGAACGGCTCGTTGCTCCGGAACCAGAAGGTTGCCCACAGCACCGACGGGAAGGTCCTCAGCGTCAAATTGTAGTCCCTGACCGCCTGGATATAGTCGCGCCGCGCCACCGCGATGCGGTTCTCGGTGCCTTCGAGTTGCGCCTGCAGCGCCAGGAAATTCTGGTTGGCCTTGAGGTCGGGATAGTTCTCCACCACCGCCAAAAGCCGCGACAGCGCGCTGGTCAGGCCGGACTGGCTGTCCTGGAATTTCTTGAAGGCTTCCGGGTCTTTCAATGTCTCCGGCGTCACCGTCACCTGCGTCGCCTTGGCGCGCGCTTCCACCACCGCGTCGAGCGTATCCTTCTCATGCGCCGCATAGCCCTTGACCGTCTCGACCAGGTTGGGGATCAGGTCGGCGCGGCGCTGATACTGGTTCAGCACCTCGCTCCAGGCCGCCTTGGCATTCTCCTCCGCCGTCGGAATGGTGTTGTAGCCGCAGCCGGCAAGCAGCGGCAGCACGATCGCCATCATCAGGAAGGCCGGCAGCTTGCGGGCAATGGAGGGTGAAGAGAGGCGCTGGGCAAACATGATTTGGATCCCTCGTCGGAAGTTGCACGCGAAGCATTACCACAATCTGCGCGCAAGAAAATGACCGCGGCCCGGAAGCCTCCGCTGGCATCTGTTGGTCCGGCACGAGGCCCTGTGAATGACCCCGCGAACAGGCTAAGGTCCCGGCAAAACAGGATTTTGCCATGGCGAAACGCCAGGACAGCGACACCGAATCGCGCCGCATCATCGAACGTGTGGAACACGAGACCGCGCCGGGCCGCACTTCGTTCGTCGCACGCTCCGCGAAGGGCGCGCAGGACCATGTGTCGGCGGCGGACGCCGACCGTTCGGACCCGATCGAAGTTTGGGGCACGCGCATCGGCCGGGCGTTGGGCCTTCTCATCGCCATTGGGCTGCTGGCCTGGCTGGTGTATGTCGCCACCCGTGGCGGTTAGGAATCGAATTCCATGAATGCAGAAAAAGCCGACGCGCCGCGTGCGGTCATCGTCATTTCCAGCCATGTCGCCCGCGGCTCGGTCGGCAACCGCGCCGCCGTCTTCGCGCTGGAGACACTCGGCTTTCCGGTATGGGCGGTGCCGACCATCGTGCTGCCCTGGCACCCCGGCCATGGCCGCGCCACCCGCATCGTGCCGCCGCTCGACCAGTTCAAGGCGCTGATGGCCGATCTCGAGCGCGCGCCCTGGCTGGGTGAGGTCGGCGCAGTGCTGTCGGGCTATCTCGGCGAGGCCGGCCAGGCCGAAGCCGTCGCCTCGCTGGTCGCCGCGGTCAAGGACAGGACGCCGGATGCCGTCTATATCTGCGATCCGGTAATGGGCGATTCGGGCGGGCTCTATGTGCCTGAAGCGACGGCGATCGCCTTGCGCGACCGGCTGATGCCGATCGCCGACATCGCCACCCCCAATCGCTACGAGCTGGAATGGATGGCCGGCGCGCCGCTGCCCGACCTCAAATCGGTGATCGCGGCCGCCCTTCATGCAGGGCCTGGGACCATGCTGGTCACTTCGGCGCCGTCGATGATGGCTGGCGGCACTGGAAATCTGCTGCTCGACGCCAGACAGGCGCTGCTCGCCGAGCACCGCCTCATCGACAAACCGCCCAACGGGCTGGGCGACCTGACAGCGGCTGTCTATCTGGCGCGCATCCTCTCAGGCCAGCCGGCGATCAAGGCGCTGCAGTCGACCACGGCGGCGGTCTACGAGATTCTGGCGCGCA
Organism: uncultured Alphaproteobacteria bacterium; assembly: GCA_963788955.1. Taxonomy (GTDB): domain Bacteria; phylum Pseudomonadota; class Alphaproteobacteria; order Rhizobiales; family Rhizobiaceae; genus Mesorhizobium. Next base: position 214,152 of record CAWBIN010000003.1, read on the forward strand.
CGGCAAAGCGCGGCGGCGACGAGTTGCAGCTCGAGACCGACGCCCAGAGCCTGTCGCACCCGATGGCAATGGTGCAGCTTCGCCACCTCCTGCACCCGGGGCGGGACAAAAGGGCGTGACTCTTGTTGGCGTCGACGGCTGCAAGGCCGGCTGGATCGCCGTCCGCCGCAATCCGGGCGCTTCGCCGTCGGTTTCGGTCTTTCCAACCTTCGCGATGCTGGTCGACGCATTGCCCGCCGATGCCGTGGTCGCCGTCGACATGCCGATCGGCCTGCCGGATCATTCGCAAAGAGGCGGACGCGGGCCGGAAGCGCTGGTGCGGCCTCTGCTCGGGCAGCGCCAATCCAGCGTCTTCGCCATTCCCTCGCGCGCCGCCCTCTACGTAGACACGGATGACTTCACCACGGTCGAAGCCTGGTATGTCGCGCATCGCCGCGCCAGCGAAGTGGCCAAGACGACCTCCGATCCGCCACGCGGCGTCTCGATCCAGGCCTTTGGCATCTTCGCCAAAATCCGCGAGATCGACTCACTTCTGATCTCCCGGCCGGAGCTGCGCGGTCGCATCTTCGAATCGCATCCGGAAGTCGCCTTCTGCAGGCTGAACGACGGTCAGGCCATGTCACTGCCGAAGAAGATCAAGGGCATGGTCAACCTCGCCGGCATGGCAGGAGCGCAAGGCGCTGCTGTGCCGGCATGGCTATGAGAAGAGCTTTCTCGACCGGGCGCCGCCGAAAGGTGCTGCCGCCGACGATTTCCTCGACGCAGCCGCGATGATGCTGATCGCCGGCCGCATTGCCAGCGGCGAGGCACGGCCGTTCCCGGACCCGCCGCTCGCCGACCGTTTCGGCATCCCCGTCGCCATCTGGGCGTGAAGCGGCGCCTGGCTGCGCCCGCATGGCGATTTGCGACCCGGTCCATTCGCAATTCGGCATTGCTCGCGACGGGCTTTTGCCGTTAGAGCCATTCCAAACTGAAACGTGCCGCCGCATCCAACCCGGAAAGGGTCCCGACGCCGCCCATGCCTCACCTCCCCGAACACCTTCTCGCCGGCTATCGCAATTTCATGAGCGGCCGTTATCTCGCCGAAAGCGGCCGCTACCGCTCGCTCGCTCGCGAAGGCCAGGCCCCCGAAACCATGATCGTCGCCTGTTGCAACTCGCGCTCGGCGCCCGAGGCGATCTTCGACGCCGGGCCGGGCGAGCTGTTCGTGCTGCGCAATGTCGGCAATCTGGTGCCGCCCTATGCGCCGGACGGCCAGTTCCATTCGACCTCGGCGGCGCTCGAGTTCGCCGTGCAGAGCCTCAAGGTGAAAAACATCGTGGTGATGGGGCACGGCCGCTGTGGCGGCATCCGCGCCGCGCTCGACCCCAATTCCGCGCCACTGTCGCCGGGCGACTTCATCGGCAAATGGATGAGCCTGATCGCGCCGGCGGCCGAAACCGTGTCGTCCAGCACCTTCATGACGGCGACGGAGCGCCAGACCGCGCTGGAGCGCATCTCGATCCGCTATTCGATCGCCAATCTCAGGACCTTTCCTTGCGTCTCCATCCTTGAAGGCAAGGGCCGGCTGTCGCTGCACGGCGCCTGGTTCGACATCTCGACCGGCGAGCTTTGGGTGATGAACAAGGAGACCGGCGATTTCGAACGGCCGGAGATGGCATAGACCATGATCCCGGAACCGAAGGTCCGCGTCAGCGAAAAGCGGGACCCGGTTTTCGGATAGGATCATGGTCAAACATGGAGGTGGCAATGCGGAATTGGCGTGCGATCACTTTCGTCGTGGCGGCACTGATGCCGACGCTCACCGCTGCTCGCGCCGATGACGGTGCGATCATCGACCGCTGGTATTCGGCGTTGCTTGTCGCCGACCGCACCGAATTGTCGGACCTGCTAGCCGACGACGTGCGCATCAAGCTCGAAGACCTCGGCGTCGTGCAGAACAAGCAGGAGTTCATCGCCTCGATCGATAACTGGCAAGGTGCTGTCGCCGGTGCGGCGATCCGGCATCGCATCGCCAAGAGCGAGGGCGGCGTCACCACGGTGATCGCCTGCTACGACTTCCCCAACAACGACATGCTGATGCAGGAGACGTTCTCCGTCACCGACAACCGCATCACCGCCAGTTCGCAGGCCGCGATCGCCGAAAGCTGCGACGGTTACTGACGAAGACCTGACTGGCCGCGATGTTGCGCGCAACAGGCCCGCGCCCTACATCGGTGGCGACCCGCCCTGCCTTGCCGCCAACAGCCGAAAGATCATCCATGCCATCCACGAAGACCATCGACCTCGCCGCTCATCCGCTGACTTCATGGCAAGGGCCGCTTGGCCTGCCGGACTTCTCCCGCATCGGCGACGGCGATTTTGCCGGGGTGTTCGACGCGGCGCTGAAGGCGCATGAGGCCGAGATCGAGGCGATATCAGGCAACGCAGAGGCGCCGACCATCCACAACACGCTGGCCGCGCTCGAGCTTGCAGGCGAGCCGCTCGACCATGTCTCGTCGATCTTCTGGTGCCGGGCCGGCGCCCACACCAACGAGGCGATCCAGGCGCTGGAGCGCGACATTTCGCCGAAGATGTCGAGGCATTTCTCGGCGATCTCGATGAACGAGAAATTGTTTGCCCGCATCGACGACCTCTACCAACGGCGCGAAACCCCTGAAGCTCGACTCCGAAACGCTGCGCGTGCTGGAAAAGACCTGGAAAGGTTTTGTCCGCTCCGGCGCCAAGCTCGATGCCGACGGCAAGAAGCGGCTGGCGACGATCAATGAGGAGCTGTCCTCGCTCGGCACCAATTTCGGCCAGAATGTGCTGGCCGATGAGCGCGACTGGGCGTTGTTCCTCGACGAAGCCGACCTTACCGGCCTGCCCGACTTCCTCAAGAGCGCCATGGCCGAGGCCGCCGAGATGCGCGGCCAGAAAGGCCGCTATGCCGTCACGCTGTCGCGCTCGATCTACGAGCCGTTCACCACCTTCTCCGAACGGCGCGACCTGCGCGAGACCGCCTTCCGCGCCTTCACCATGCGCGGCCAGAATGGTGGCGCCACCGACAACACGTCCGTGGTGCGCGGCATGCTGAAGCTGCGCGCCGAGAAGGCAAAGCTGCTCGGCTACGGCTCGTTCGCCGCGCTGAAACTCGACGACACCATGGCGAAGACGCCGAAGGCGGTGCACGCGCTGCTCGATCCGGTCTGGGAAAAGGCGCTCGAGAAGGCGGCCGAGCGACCAGACCGAACTGCAGCGGCTGGCGACCGCGGCCGGCAGCAACGAACAATTCGCTGCCTGGGACTGGCGCTTCTACCAGGAAAAATTGCGGGCCGAGAAATTCGCCTTCGACGAGGCCGAGCTGAAGCCGTATCTGCAGCTCGAGCGCATTATCGACGCCTGCTTCGACGTGGCGACAAAATTGTTCGGCATCACCTTCGAGGAGAAAAAGGGCATCACCGCCTGGCATCCCGATGCCCGCGCGTTCGTGGTGAAGAACGCCGACGGCAGCGAGCGCGGCCTCTTCCTCGCCGACTATTTCGCCCGGCCTTCGAAGCGCTCCGGCGCCTGGATGAGCGCGCTGAAATCCGGCTACAAGCTGGGCCACGGTTCGAAGCCGGTGATCTACAACATCATGAACTTCGCCAAGCCGCCGGCCGGCGAGGCGGCGCTTCTGTCGGTCGACGAGGCAAAGACGCTGTTCCACGAATTCGGCCATGCGCTGCACGGCATGCTGACCGACGTCACCTGGCCTTCGGTGTCGGGCACTTCGGTGAGCCGCGATTTCGTCGAACTGCCTTCGCAGCTCTACGAGCATTGGCTGACGGTGCCGGCGGTGCTGGAAAAGCACGCGCTGCACGTCAAGACCGGCAAACCGATGCCGAAGGCCCTGCTCGACAAGATGCTGGCGGCGCGCACCTTTGGCGCCGGCTTCGCCACGGTCGAATTCACCGCCTCGGCACTCATCGACATGGCCTATCACGCACGGCCGGACGCTCCTGAACAGCCACTTCGTTTCGAGACCGAAACGCTCGGCAAGCTCGACATGCCAGACACGATCGCCATGCGCCACCGCACCCCGCATTTCGGCCACGTCTTTTCCGGTGACGGCTATTCGGCCGGCTACTATTCCTACATGTGGTCGGAAGTGCTCGATGCCGATGCCTTTGCTGCCTTCGAGGAGACCGGCGACCCCTTCAACCCGGCGCTGGCCGAGCGGCTGCGCAAAAACATCTACGCCGCCGGCGGTTCGAAGGACCCGGAAGAGCTCTACACCGCCTTCCGCGGCAAGATGCCCTCGCCGGAGGCGATGATGGTGAAGCGCGGGCTGGTGTAGTGCACGTTAATCTCCCCCCTTGTGGGGGAGATGGCCGCAGGCGCAGAGCGGGGCGCTGCGCGGTGGAAGCGCTAGCCTTCTGCGTCGAAGATGAGGGTCGAGCCCGTCGACCGTCCCCCTCTGCCCTTTGCGGGCACTCCCCCAAGGGGGGAGAACCGCTACGCCTTCCACGGATCCGCGACCCGCGGCCACACCGGCCGCGTCAGCTTAGTGTAATTCGTCACCGCCGGATTGCTCGGATACGAGCTCGGCGCCGAGACATAGATGATCTCGGCGGCGATCGGGGCGAAGCCCGCGTAGAAGTGATTGGTCGATTTCACCAACAACAGGTCCTTGCTGAGTGGATTGACGCCGAGATTGGAGAAAATATCGGGTTCGAAGGTCTGCGTGCGGTTGGTATTGAGGATGATGTCGACTTCGGAGCCTTCGATGCGGACCAGCGCTGTCGGTCCGAGCGTCACCCGGCTCGGCCCAAAACTCTGCCACCCATCCGTAACGGCCTTCAGCACCTTGACCCGCGCGTCGATCGGCTCGCCCGCCAGCGGTCCGGCCTTGCCACCAAAACGCAGATCGATGACGGCGCCCTCGCCCGCGGCTTGACAGAACGTCACAGCGATCGGATCCCAGATCGTCGCCACGCCGACATTGTTGACGCCTCGCTCCAGCATGGCGCGCAGCACGATGGTGCCGTCGCCGGCGACGCCGCCACCCGGATTGTCCCAGATATCGGCGATGACCACTGGCTTGTTCGGGTTTTCCGCACGCACGGCCAGTGCCCGCTCGATGCCGTCGCTGGTGTTCAGCGTCGTCATCGCCGACTTTTCGCGCATCGCGTAGAGCTCGCGTCCCAGGCTTTCCGCCAGCGCATCGCCCTTGGCCTTGTCGTTATCGGTGACGACCAGGATGCGCGTGCCCATTTCGGGTACGTCGGCGGCCATGAAGCCGTGGATGACGGAAACCGACAGCACGCCGTCCTTACCGTGCAGCGCCTTGATGCGGTCGACGAAGGAGCGCATCGGCTCGCGGCTGGTTGGCAGCACCTGGATCATGCGGCAGTCGAAGGTCGAGATCACGGGCTTGATCTCGCCGCGCGCCGCGGCCAGCCCGAGTTCGACGACATGTTCGCCACGCTCGTAGAAGTCGGTGTGCGGGAATTCGAGGAAGTAGGCCATGATGTCCGACGCCGCCACGCGCTTCGGCGTCAGATGGCTGTGCGGGTCGAATTCCGCGGCGATCACCACCTTTGGACCAACGATCGCGCGCACGCGTTCGAGCAGGTCGCCTTCGCAGTCGTCATAGCCTTGCGCCACCATCGCGCCATGCAGGCCGAGGATCACCGCATCGACCGGCAAGGCCGCCTTCAGCTGATCGAGGATCTCGTCGCGCAGCGCCTCGAAAGTCTGCCGCTGCACCAGGCCGCCGGGCTCCGCCCAGGTGGCGGTGCCTTCGATCACCGTCAGCCCTTCTTTTGCCGCACGCCGGCGCAAGGCGACGATCGGCGACGAGCACAAAGTCGGCGTTTCCGGATGCTTGCCCGGCCCGGCATAGAAGGCCATCTCGAACGAGGCCCGGTCGGTCGGCACCGGCGAGAAAGTGTTGGTTTCCGTCGCCAGCGAGGCGGTGAAGATGCGCATGAAAGCTCCGTGGAAAGTCTGCCATTTGTTCGCAATTCGACGGAAACCGCTGCACACTTTTCCTGGAATTGCTATTTGCGCCCGAGCGCCAGGCCCCGGACGAGATAGCGCTGCAGCCAGATGAACAGGATCGCCACCGGCAGGGTGGCGAGCAGCGTCGCGGCCATGACATGGTGCCATTCGATCGTGTAGCGGCCGGCGACCAGCGAAAAGACCTGGATCGGCAGCGTGTAGCTTTCCTGGCTGCGCAGCATGGTGAGCGCGACGACGAATTCGTTCCAGGCATTGATGAAGGTGAAGATCGCCGTCACCGCGATCGCCGGCAGGCAGAGCGGCAGGAACACTTTGCGCAGGGTCAGCCAGCGGCCGGCGCCCTCCATCCATGCGGCCTCCTCGAGATCGCGCGGGATGGTGTCGAAATAGCTCTGCAGCATCCACACGGTGAAGGCGACGTTGAAGGCCATGTAGATGAAGCCGAGCGCGGTGGTTGTTCGACCAGCCCCCAGGCCGCCATCAGCCGGAACAGGCCGAGCACCAGCACGATCGGCGAGATCATCTGCGAGACCAGCAGGAACTGGCGGAAGGCGCCGTAGCCGGCAAAGCGAAAGCGCGACATCGCATAGGCGGCCGGCACCGAGATCAGGATGGCACCGACGGTGGCGATGACCGAGACATAGAGCGAATTGGCCAGCGCCTGGCCGAAGCCAGTCGCCACCCACATGTCGGCAAAATTCGACCAGCGGAACTCGCTCGGCCACCAGGTCGGCGACAGCACCTCCTGTCGCGGCTTGACCGCGGTCAAAAACATCACCGCGAAGGGAAAGATCGTCACCACGATCAGCGGCGAAAGCAGCAGCCAGGCGATGATCGAGCGCTTCAGCTTGCCGTTCCTCATGCGCGTTGCTCCCGCATCGCCAGCCGCACATAGATCATCGTGAAGACCAGCAGGATGGCGAACATCACCAGCGACACGGCTGACGCCTCGCCGAGTTTGCCGATGCGGAAGGCGAGCTTGTAGAGATGGGTGACCAGGATGTCGGTGGAATTCGCCGGCCCGCCCTGCGTCATCACCCAGATGATCGGGAAGGAATTGAAGACGTAGATGGTGTTGAGCACGATGGCGATGTTGATGAACGGTTTCAGCAGCGGAAAGGTGATCTCGCGGAACTGCTGCAGCGGCGTCGCCCCTTCCAGTGCCGCCGCCTCGTAGAGATCGTCCGGGATCGACGACAGGCCGCCGAGGAAGATCGTCGTCGTGAACGGCACCGTCACCAGAGATGCCGATCAGCACCTGCATCGGAAACGCGGTCTCGGCGCTCGCCAGCCACTGGATGTTCTGGTCGATCAGGCCGAGGCCGAGCAGCGCCGAGTTCAGCATGCCGCTTTCGCCGTTCAGCGCCCAGCGCCAGACCACCGCGGTCATGGTCAGCGACACTGCCCAGGGCAGCATGATGATGACGCGGGCGATGCCGCGGCCATAGAAGTCGGTGTTGAGGATGATCGCCACCGGAATGGACAACAAGCAGCGCGCCGCCGACGACCAGCACCGTCCACAGGCCCGTGCGCCAGAGTGCCGCGATGAAATCGGGATCGGCGAGGCAGCGCGCGGAAATTGGTCAGGCCGATGAAGTCGCGCAGCTGGCCGAAGCGGTTGACGTCATGGGTCGAGATCTGGATCAGGTCCCAGACCGGCCAGAAGATGACGACAGCCGCCAGGAACAGGCTGGGCAAGGTCAGGAGATAGGGCAAGAAGCGATTTTGCATCGGCTGACCTGAGCGGCTGTCGGAGGGTGGCGCGCCCCGACGGGTGGGGCGCGCCACGGGCGTCGGGAGTGAACGCCCTATTTCTTCAGCACCGCATTGGCCTTGTCCGCGGCCTCCTTCAACGCCGGCCTCCGGCTCGGCGCTGCCGAGATAGATCTTCTGCATGGCATCCGAGGTGATCTGGGCGATCTCCTCCCAGCCCGGGATGACCGGCGCGAAGCGGGCATCGGGCAGCAGCGCCGTGAAGGCCGCCAGGTCGGCGTTGTTGACGTAGTAGTCCATCTTCGCCTCTTCCTTGTTCACCGGCAGGAAGCCTTCGCCTTGCGTGAACTTGGCGCGCTGCTCCGTGGTGAACAGGAAGTCGAGCAGCTTCCAGGCCTCATCCTTGTTCTTGGAGTTCTTGAACATGATGATGGAATCGGTGACGCCATAGGTGCCGCGCGCGCCGGTCGGGCCGGCGGGAATCGCCGCCACGCCATATTTCAGGTTCGGCGCCTCGTCCTTGATCTGGTTGGACAGGAAGGGCGCGGTGATCATCATGCCGACCTTGCCCTGCTTGAACAGGTTCTGCACGTCCTCGCGGTTGTTGGAGGTGACGCCCGGCTCGGTCAGGCCTTCGTCGATCATCGACTTGTAGAGCTTGGCGGCTTCGAGCGCGCCCGGCGTGCTCAGGCCCGACGTGCCGTCCTTGTTGAGGATCTCGGTGCCCTGGGACCACATCGCATAGTAGTAATAGACGTCGGTCTCGATCTCCTTGCCCTGCAGGCCGAAGCCGAACGTGCCGGAGCCGAGCGCCTTGATCTTGCGGGCGTCCTCCTGCAGTTCGGTCCAGGTCGCCGGCGGCTGGGCGATGCCGGCCTTCTCGAACAATTCCTTGTTGTAATACATGGCGCGCGCCGAAGCCGCGATCGGCAGGCCGTAGGTCTTGCCCTCCATGATCGACGGCGACAGGAAAGTGTCGATGAAGCGGCCCTTGAAGTCGGGCGTGATGTAGCTGTCGAGCGGCTCGGCGATATCCTGCTGGACGAAGTCGATCAGCCAGCGCGTGCCGATGATCGACAGGTCGGCATTGGTGCCGGCGGTGATGTCGGTGGTCAGCTTCTGCAGGAGAACTTCCCATGGCACGATCTCGAACTTGACGGTGATGCCAGGGTTGGCCGCCTCGAAATCCTTCTTGACGCTTTCGAAATAGGGGCCGGTCTTGGCGCTGTATTCGGCGACGGTGACGCGCACCTCGCCGGCATTTGCCTGCGCTGCGAGCGTCAGCATGCTCATTCCGGCCATCAGACCGACAGTCCATTTCGTCAAACTCATTTGCTCTCTCCCTTTGATGTGCGCCTGCGCGCATCCCATGCTGTTCAGGCAACACAGGATTTATGTGACTTTCCTACATTATCCATCATTTTGCGCTTCGCAAGCAGATTAATCTGTTGCTAAATTACATTTCGGCGAATAGCGCTCACAGGCCCAACCGGGATCAGGGAGGAGCGCGCGCGGTGGTTTCGAAAGCCGAGTTCGAAGGCAAGACGGTCGTGGTGACGGGTGCCGGCGGCGGCCTCGGCTCGGCGATCGTGGCGTTGCTCAACGAGCGCGGCGCGCGGGTCGTCGGCTGCGACCAGTCGAACGAGGCCTTGGCCAGCCCGCACCTCGCCTCGCGCCACGTCTTCAACCTTCTCGACCGGGCCTCGATGCAAACCGCGATCGCTGCGATCCTCGACAAGGACGGCGTTCCCGACATCCTCATCAACAATGCCGGCTGGACGCGCGCCGAGACGCTGCCGGCGCTGACCCCGGACAAGATCGAGCATGAGCTCGACCTCAACCTGACTGGGGTGATGATGTTCGCCGATCCGCTGGTCAAGGCGATGGCCCGGCGCGGCTCAGGCAACGTCATCTTCATCTCCTCGGTCAATGCCATCGCGCATTTCGGCAATCCGGCCTATGCGGCGGCCAAGGCAGGCATCAACGCCTATGCAAAGTCGATCGCGGTCGAACTCGGCCGCAGCGGCCTGCGCGCCAATGTCGTCTGTCCCGGATCGATCCGCACCGCCGCCTGGGATCATCGCCTGGCCAAGGACCCGGAAATCCTCGGCAGACTGCAGCGGCTCTATCCGCTCGGCCGCATCGTCAACGCCTCTGAAGTGGCTGAAGCCGTGGCCTTCCTTGCGTCCGATCGCGCATCGGGCGTAACAGGCGTGGTGATGCCGGTGGACGCCGGGCTGACCGCCGGCTGCCTGCCCTTCATCGACGACATCTTGGGAGCGTGACCATGACCGATGTCCAGTTTCGCAACCTGTCGAAATCGTTCGGGCACCACAAGATCCTCGAGGACATCAACCTCGAGATCAACAGCGGCGAGTTCGTCGTTCTGGTCGGCCCATCCGGCTGCGGCAAGTCGACCTTGCTGCGCATGCTGGCCGGGCTGGAGCCAATCACGTCCGGCGATCTCATCATCGGCGGCCTGCGCGCCAACGACTTGCCGCCGCAGCAGCGCAACATCGCCATGGTCTTCCAGTCCTATGCGCTGTTCCCGCATCTGAAGGCGTCGGACAATATCGGCTTTGGCCCGAAAATCCGCGGCGAGACCCGCGCGGCGGTCGACGACAAGGTCAAGAAGGCGTCCGGCATCCTCAACCTGTTCTCCTATCTCGACCGTTACCCCCGAGAATTGTCGGGCGGTCAGCGCCAGCGTGTCGCCATGGGCCGCGCCATCGTGCGCGAACCGTCGGTGTTCCTGTTCGACGAGCCGCTGTCCAATCTCGATGCGCAACTGCGCGTGCAAATGCGCACCGAGATCAAGGCGCTGCACCAGCGGCTGAAATCGACGATCGTCTATGTCACCCACGACCAGATCGAGGCCATGACCATGGCCGACCGCATCGTGGTGATGAACCTCGGCCGGATCCAGCAGGTCGGGGCGCCACTGGAACTGTACGACCAACCGGCCAACAAATTCGTCGCCAGCTTCATCGGTTCACCCTCGATGAGCTTTGTTTCCGGCGCCCTCAAGGGGTCCGCCACCAAGGCCTGGTTCGAGACGGTGGGTGGCGGTCGACCTGGCGCTGGCCGGCAAGGCCGTGCCGGCGGGCACCACTGTGGAAGCCGGCATCCGCCCCGAACATTTCGTCGTCGGCGGCGCCGACGATGCGATGGCCATCAATGTCGACGTGATTGAGCCGACCGGCGCCGAAACCCATGTCTACGGCGCGATAGGCCCCGACACGGTGCGCGCCGTGTTCCGCGACCGGCTGCAGATCCGGCCGGGCGACCGCCTGCCGGTCAGTGTCGATCCCGCCAACATCCATCTGTTCGACAAGATGACGGGCCTGCCCCTGTGAGGACACCGGTATGAAGACGCCGGCCGACATCATCACGCGGCTGCAGCTGATGTCGCAGGACGGCACCAAGTCGGACCGCAGGCTGGCCGGCCTCGTCCTCTCCGATCTCGACTTCGCCTCCAAGGCGGCGATCTCGGAGATCGCCGCGCGCGTCGGCGTCAGCGAGCCGACGGTTACCCGCTTCTGCCGCAATCTCGGCTGCGAAGGCTTGCGCGACTTCAAATTCTATCTGGCGCAGGCCATCGCCATCGGCGCTCAGTATCTGTCACCGGAACCGCTCAACCGCGACGTCCGCGAACAGCGCATCGCCTCCGCCATCACCGAGGCGGCGATATCGGCCATGCAGCGCGCCAGCGAGAACCTCGACATGAAGGCGCTGGTCGGCGTCGCAGCGCGCATCGCCAGTTCGGGCAATGTGCTGTGCATCGGTTCCGGCGGCATTTCCTCGATGATGGCGACCGAGATGCAGAACCGGCTGTTCCGGCTCGGCCTGTCGGCGCTGGCGCAGGTCGACGGCCAGTTGCAGCGCATGTACGCGGCGGTCGCCACGCCCGAGACGACTGTGGTTGCCTTCTCGGTGTCGGGCTACGCGCGTTCGGTCATCGAGGCCGTACAGGTGGCGCAGCAATATGGCGCCGCCACGGTCGCCATCACCGCGCCGGACTCGGCGCTGTCCAAGGCGGCCGACACGGTGATCCATTTCCAGCCGCTCGAGGACGGCAACATCTACAAGCCGACATCCTCGCGCTACGCGCTGATGGCGATCGTCGACATGATCGCCACGTCGGTTGCCGAAACGCGTGGACCGAACGTCCTGGAAAACCTGCGCCGCATCAAGCAGAGCGTCAACACGCTGAAGGTCGACGATCCGCGTTTGCCGCTGGGGGACTGAGAAACCGTTTTCTCCCCGCTTCTATGCGGGCCAATGAGTTTGTTTCGCCGCAAAATGCGCCAACCAGGAACGTCGGCGCTGCCCCTCATCCGCCTGCCGGCACCTTCTCCCCGTGAACGGGGAGAAATGCCCGGCAGGACAATCAGGGGCAGTGCAAACCGACGCAGCTAGCCACCACCCAACGCCTCGACGCCTTTCGCCAGCACCGCAGGATCGCCAAGGATGCGCAGCGTCTTCAGCCGCGCCGCGCCGCCGGCAACCACCGACACAGCCGACGCCGGCACGCCCAGTGCCTTGGCAACCAGCTTCTCAAGCGCCACATTGGCGGCGCCATTCTCCGGCACGGCGCGCACACGCGCCTTGAGATGGCTACGCCCGTCGGCGGCCGTCTCGATACCTTCGAGCCTGTCCAGCGCCGCCTTTGGCGTCAGCCGGACGAACAGGTCGACGCCGTCGTCACGCAGGCGAAACGGCGTAGCCATCGAATGGCTGGCTCAGACGACCAACGACAGTACGGTGGTGAGCAGGAACTGGCGGAGGAAGAAAATGAGCAACAGCAGAATGATCGGCGAGATGTCGATGCCGCCGAGATCCGGGATGAACCGGCGGATCGGCCGCAGCGCCGGCTCGGTCAGCCGATAGAGCGTGTTGCCGATGGTGCCGACGAACTGGTTGCGCGAGTTGACGACGTTGAAGGCGTAGAGCCAGGAAAAGATCGCCGAGGCGATGATGATCCACCAGTAGATGTCAAGCGCCATGACGATGGTTTGAATAAGGGCGATCATGCCGGTCTCCAATTGTTGCCGACATGTAGCCATTGCACGCCGAACCGGCAAGAGCCGGCTTCCGCCACATGCCGGACCCAAAGCCTGAAACGAGGTCATTTGCGCAAAACGCCGCCTTGACAGGAAACCGCTGCCTTCGATAAATGCGCCATCCGTTGGACGGGGCTGTAGCTCAGCTGGGAGAGCGCGTCGTTCGCAATGACGAGGTCAGGAGTTCGATCCTCCTCAGCTCCACCATCGGATCAATCACCGAAATGAACCCACGACCATCGATCGGGTCGAATTTCAGATGGCGGCTAGATGTCTGCCGCCGAAATCCCCGAGCACCAGTCTCGCTGTCGCATCGCCCACCCTTCTGGTCGAATACGGAATGTCCCTATCGCGGCGGGCGAAGCGCTCCCGGCGCCTGGCGAGATCGGTCACCGGTACGGGTTCGATCAAGTGCACGGTTCGTGCACGCCGATCTCGCGCCCATCGCTGCAAAATGTCTGAACGCCGTGTGAGGTATGTCATAGTTTATTGCTGCGCGTAGGTATTATTGGCACGGTCACATGTTTCGCCGTGTGGGAGAAAGCGATGCCTTATTCACAAAGCGATGTGCGTGCTTATCTGGATAGCTATGGCGGTCTTTTGGGAACCCGCGTTGAGATGGTTGAGACGGACAGCCAATGCTTTGTGCGGGTAATCGAGGACGAAGAGGAACGCACCTACTCATTCGAGCCGGGATCCGTCGCCCTGGCCTTCGCTGAGCGCCAGCGAGTGCGCCTTAAGCTGCCCGCAATCGAGCGCCCTTTGACGCAGCCCAGATATCGTGGCCCTGGCCGTGTCGATGCCAATTCCGGCGTATCGGACCAGGCGTCCTCAGGCTACCCGGACATAGCTCGTCATTCCCGATTTCTGGTGCTCGATGATGTGGCAGTGCAATAGCCAGTCGCCCTGGTTGTCGGCGACGAAACCGAGCTGGACCTTCTCGTTCGGCTGGATGAGATAGGTGTCGGAGATCATCGGCTGCACCGGACGCGTCGAGGACGACAGCACCTTGAAGCTCATGCCGTGCAGATGGATCGGATGCGATTGCGGCGTCAGGTTTTCCATGTCGATGACATAGCTTTTGCCGAGCTTCAGTTCGGCCAGCGGCGCGGTCGGATCGGACGTATCGCCTGGCCACGGCACCTTGTTGATCGCCCAGAAACTGTAGCCGAGCGGGCCGCAGATGCCGTCGCTCGGCACGTTTTCCGCCGTAGCACTGAGCGACAATGAAATGTGCTCGGCAGCGGCGAGATCGACTTGCTGGACCGGATTGATCTCCAGCGGTGCAAGGTCGCGAAGGTCGCGTTTGAGAGAAGTTCCAACGGCACGCAGCGTCGCCAGGATTTTGGGCTTGGTGCCCCTGACGTCTCCCAGGCTGACGACTGCCCCTTCATCGTCGGGCATGCGAATGGCGATCTCCAGCCGCTGTCCGGGTCCGAGCTGCAAGGCATCGGGCGCAAAGCGCTGCGGCACCGGATTGCCGTCGAGCGCGATCACCATCGCTTCGGCGCCCTCGACGCGAAAAGCATAGACGCGCGTGACGTCGGTGATGGCGGCTCTGAGCCGCACCAACCCCCCGGCCGGCGCGTCAAATTGCGGCTGGTCGAGCCAGTTGGCGGTGCGCACCGTGCCGTAGGTGCCGGATCTTGCCGCATCGCGCGGCCGGAACTGGTCGATGAACTGCCCGTCGTCGCCGAGGCGCCAGTCGCGCAGATTGATCACCACCTCGGCATCGAATTGCGGATCGTTCGGGTTCTCCACGACGATCACGCCGGTCAGTCCGTGGCCCATCTGCTCAAGCGTGTTGCAGTGCGGATGATACCAGAAGGTGCCGGCATCGGGCGGCGTGAAGGCGTAGTCGAAATGATCGCCGGTATAGACATAGGGCTGCACCAGGAACGGCACGCCGTCCATCTTGTTGGGAACGCGAATGCCATGCCAGTGGATCGTCGTCGGATCGTCGATGGCGTTGACCAGCCGGGCGGCGAAGGGCTCGCCTTTTTTCATCCTGAGCACCGGCGGCATGCCGGCGTCGCCATAGGTCAGCACATTTTTGGTCTGGCCGACATCCATCAGCTTCGCCTGGATCCGGGCCGTCTTCAGCAGCACCGGCTCGGGCGTGGCCGCGGCCCAGCTGCCCACTTTGCCCATGGCGGAGAGCCCGATCCCACCTGCGCCGGCAATCGCGGCGGTTCTCAAGAGTTTGCGACGTGTGACCGCGGTCATGCTGCGCTCCAATCGACGAGACAATTGCCCGGACGACCAAACACCGCCATGGCATAACAAGACGAGCCTGCGCCAATACCGGTGCATCGGATCGCGGTGGTCCGTTTGACCCAAACTCATAAGGCCAATCAAGTCACAATCGTCTGACCGAAAGGGCCTACTTTCGTCCCGCTTATCTGGAGACGGCCGTCGCCTTCTGATGGCGTTGGCGAGCATAGGCCACGCAAGCGTCCACCGTGCTGACGCAGAGCGCATCGCGGCTGTTCGGCAAATTGTTGTCGCCCGCATAGGCAACCTCGGCGACGCGGCCGTCGACCATGCGAATTTGCGTGTTGCAATAGCCGCCGGGTGCAACGTTGACGGATCCGCCGACTGCGGGGATCGCGCCGACGGCCAGGGTCGGAACAACGACGCTGAGATTGCCACGCTGCACGGCACGCTGATAGGTCCAGATCTGGCCCGATCCGCCGGCGTCGGCCATGGCGGTGGGAAAGCCGGCGCACATGCGGACGTCGGCCTCGCTGAGACCGACCATCTCCTTGCGCGCGGCTGCGGTTGTCGCGTCTACCTTGGCGAGACGCGACGTATCGTCGGGGACCACGCAGGAAGACAAGATGCCGGCCGTGAGAACTGGAAGGGCAAGCGTTCGGATGCGGAAAGATACCATGCGTACTGTCAGATTTGCGTGCCGCCCCCGGCGCCCTTTTGCTAGCTAGGCGATCAGGCGATCGAGTCAACCCGACCGCATTCACGAAAACTTTTTCCCGGTCGCTAATCGCGCAGGCTGAAAACGAAAGGCGCCGTGCGGGTGACGCGCGCGCCGAGCTCCGCCGGCGGCGTGGGCACCGTGGCGCCCTGCAGCGCGCTGAGCGCCGCGCGGTCGAGATCGGCGTCGCCCGACGAGCGGGCAAGCCGAGCAGAGACCACTCTGCCGGACGCGTCGACGATGAAGGTCACATTCGGGGTGCCTTCGGCCCGTCTGGATTTTGCCGCGCTCGGGTAGCGCGTGTGCCGTCGGATCCACGCCGCCAGGCTGGCATTCCACCGCGACGGGCTGACGCTCGACCGCGACGCCCCATCGGACGACTTCGGCGCGGCGGCCTTGGCCGCCGCCTTGGCGTCGATGCTGGCCGTCGTCACCGTCCCGGCGCGGCCTTCTCCTTCTTCTCTTTCTTCTTGCGCTGGCTCGGCTTTTCGACAGGCTTCTTTTCCGTCGTCTTCTTCGCTTCGACCGGCTTGTTCGCCTTGACTTCCGTCTGGACCGGTTTCGGCTGCGGCAGTGGGACGACCACGTCGGGCGCGACCGTCTCGACGATGTCGGGCACGACCTCTTCGAGTGGTGGCGGCTGCTCGCTCAGCGCTGTCGACCTCGGCTGCCACCGGCTCGGGCACCGTGGCCTCTTCGGCTTCGACCGGCTGTTCGGCGACCGGCTCCGCATCTTCCACGACCGGCTCCGGTGTCGGCTCGGTCACCGGCTTGACCTCGGCGATGGTCTCCTCAACTGGTTCGGCCTGGTCGGGCGTCACCACATCCGACATCGGCGTCTCTTCCTGAACGGCGGGTGCGACCACCATCGGCGACATTTCGATCGCCAGTGCCGGCGGCGGCCCGCCATCCGACATCTCGGTCAGGCTGAAATTCTGCACGGCATAGGCGACCGCCACATGCGCGACCAGGACCAGAGCTGCCGCGCCGGCCCACAGGCCAGCCGCGCGCACGCCGAAGCGCGGCGGATCGAGCCTGGGCACGGCGGCGGCTTCAGTCATTGGGCTGGGCCGCCGTTTGGCGCCGGCGCTTGGCCTCCGCTCGTGGCCGGCGCGGTGGCATCGGCGGCGGGCAATGTCTCCAGCCCGACCAGCGCGATCTTGAGATAGCCGGCGCCGCGCAGAAGGTTCATCACCTCCATCAGCTCGCCATAGCCGACCGTCTTGTCGGCGCGCAGGAAGATGCGCGTCTGCTTGTCGCCCTTGGTCCTGCCGTCGAGCACGGCGGCGAAGGCCGGGCGCGGCACGCTGTCATTGCCGATCGCCAGGGTGAGATCGCTCTTTCAGCGTCAGGAAGAGCGGCGTCTCGGGCCGCGGCGCCGGCGTCGCGGTCGAGCCCGGCAGGTCGACATTGACATCGACCGTCGCCAGCGGTGCCGCGACCATGAAGATGATCAGCAGCACCAGGATGACGTCGATGAACGGCGTGACGTTGATCTCGTGGCTTTCCTCGAGATCGTCGTCGCCGTTTCGCGAATTCTAGCCGCCATGGCTGCTCTACTCCGCCGCCATGCGCACGTGCCGGCGGCACGGTGCGGAAATCGAGGTCGCGGCTGACCAGCCGTTCGACGCCGGCCGAGGCATCGGCAAGGATCTGCCGGTAGCCGGCTATGGAGCGCGCAAAGACGTTGTAGATGACCACCGCCGGGATGGCCGCGACCAGGCCCATGGCGGTGGCGAGCAGCGCCTCGGCGATGCCCGGCGCCACGACGGCGAGATTGGTGGTCTGCGCCTGCGAGATGCCGATGAAGGCGTTCATGATGCCCCAGACCGTGCCGAACAGGCCGACGAAAGGCGCGGTCGAGCCGATCGTCGCCAGCAGGCCGGTGCCGCGCGACATGCGCCGCGCCGCGGCCGCCTCGATGCGCGACAGGCGCGACGTGACGCGCTCCTTCAGGCCCGTCGCCGGAGACGTGATTCAGCGCGCCAGCCGAAAGCGCCGCCTCTTCCTCGGCTGCGCGCACCAGAAGGGCGCCGGGGCCGTTGTTGTGGCCGAGCGCGCGTCCGGCCTGCATCAGCGTCGCGGCATTGCCGATGGCGTTGGCCGCGCGGCGGGCGCGCAGCTTGCCGCCAAAGATCTCCAGCGACTTGGCCAGCCAGATCGTCCAGGTGACAAAAGAGGCGAAGGCAAGCCCGATCATCACCGCTTTGACAATGATATCGGCGGCCATGAACATGCCCCAGGGCGACAGGTCGTGCGGCAGCGTCAGCGAGATCGCCGTCGACGGCTCTGCTCCTGCCGCTGGCGGTGCCGGCTGAACGCCTGGCTGCGGCTCCGCCGGCGCGGCTGCGGCCGGCGCATTTGCGGCGGGCGCGGAGGGTGCTTGTGCCGCTTGGGGCTGGGTTACCGGCGCCTGTACTGCCGGAGCCGGCGTTGCCGGCTGTTCCTGCGCCACGACGGCGCCGGCCGACAGGACGACCGATGCGGCCAGCGCCGCCAACAAACCAGTTCTGGACACGCTTCGTCCTCGCTTTGTCATTGCACATAACCGATCGGCTGGCCGGTGACGGGATGCGCGAACACCCCCATCTCGACACCGAAAATGCCTTTGAGCACGTCGCCCTGCATGATCTCGCCGGGCGTGCCGCGGGTCAGCAGCCTGCCGTCCTTCAGCGCGATCAGCTCGTCGCAATAGCGCGCCGCCATGTTGGGATCGTGCAGCACGACGACGACGCAGAGGTCGCGCTTGCGGCTGAGATCCTTGACCAGGCGCAGCACTTCGACCTGATGCGCGATGTCGAGCGCCGAGATCGGCTCGTCGAGCAGCATGACGCCGGCATTCTGCGCCACCAGCATGGCGAGCCAGGCGCGCTGGCGCTCGCCGCCGGACAGTTCGTCCACCAGCCGGTCGGCGAAACCGGCCATGTCGGTCAGCGCCAGCGCCTCCTCGACATGCTGCTTATCCTCGTGGCCGAAGCGACCGAGCGCGCCATGCCAGGGATAGCGCCCGAGCGTCGCCAGTTCGCGCACGGTGAGGCCGGTCGCCGCCGGCGTCGTCTGCGGCAGGTAGGCTAGCGCGCGCGCCAATTCGCGCGCGCCCCACCCGGCCAGCGGCCGCTCGGCGAAGCTGATGGCGCCGGCACTTGCCGGCTGCTGGCGCGCCAGAAGCTTGATCAGCGTCGACTTGCCCGACCCATTGTGGCCGATCAGCCCGTAGACGCGCGAACGCTCGAGTTCGAGCGAGACCGGGCCGAGCAGGGTCCGCTCGCCGACGGCGAAACGCACCGCTTCGATACGGAAGGCAGTTTGAACTCCAGCCACGCTTTCGGCCTTTCTGCAACTCCGGCTTGCGCAGGTCCCTGAATCCGGTTCCCGGCAACCATTGCCGGTTGACTATGAAACATGAGTTTACTAGTCAACTCTGAAGATGACTTTTTGAATCAACAAAAATGTCGTGACGCGCGGGCGGCACGTCGAAATCAGGGCGAGCGGCGTCAAGCTTTCGGGAACCGGCCAGAAGCGGCGGCGTGGCGATCCCTGCATCTTCCTGAGAGAACCCGCCGATCCTCATCGCCCACCGGCTGGCGACCATCCGCGGCGCCGACCGCATCGTCGTGGTCTCCGTTCAGGCATTGTCGAGCAGGGCTCGCACAGCGAACTGCTCAGCGCCGGCGGCATCTACCGGCGCCTGCATGACGCCCAGCATTTGGCATCGGCGCACTGAGATCGCTGCGGGGTGGACGATGACGCCATCCCCGACCACTATGTCCCGATCCAGAGCGATGGGAGCGGCACATGATCAAGGCGACGCCGTTCGATTTCCCCTATGACGGCAGGCTGGTGCCGGAAAACACCGCGCTCGTCGTCATCGACCTGCAGCAGGATTTCCTGTCGACGACAGGCTATTTTGCCAAACAGGGTTACGACCCGACACCGCTGCGCGCCATCCTGCCGACGGTTAGCCGGCTGATCGCGGCAGCACGGACGGCCGGCCTCAGGATCATCCACACCAGGCAAGGCTATCGGGCCGACATGGCCGACATGACGCCTTACGAGAAATGGCGCCGCAAGCGCGCCGGTCTCGACGGAACCGACATCCTGTTGCGGTCAGGTTCGGGCTTCCAGATCGTGCCCGAGATCGACGTCGCGCCAGAGGACATCATCGTCGACAAGACCTGCAACGGCGCCTTCACCTATACAGATTTGGAACTTGTCCTGCGTTCGCAAGGCATCACGCATCTCTTGTTTTCAGGATGCACGACCGATGTCTGCGTGCACACAACGCTGCGCGAGGCCTGCGATCGGAATTTCCAGTGCCTGACGATTTCGGACGCCTGCGCCAGCGGCGACAGATACGCGCATGAGGCAGCGCTGCACATGGTGACGGTCGAGGACGGTGTCTTTGGGGCGCTGGCGGATTCAAGTGCTGTGCTGGCGGCGCTGTCGCAGCTGCCAGCGAAGGTGAGAGAATGAAAACGGCAGCGATCCTTCACACCCTCTGGTGAAGGATCGCTGCAGAAGGGCTCTCTTCTTCGCAGCTCACCCCGCCGCGCGAACTTCCGGAACAGCGCGCGATGCAAACGCCTCCGGCTGCGCCACCTCGGCCTCGCGGCGCGCCAGCGTGTTGCCGAGCAGCGTCGACCGTTTCGCGGCCGACCGTGGCGATCTCGCGCGGTCGGTCGATGCCGGCGATCATGAACTCATTTACACCCATGGCCGCATAGGGCAGCAGCGACAGCGCGATCTGCCCCGGCGGACCTGAAACCTCGATCGCCTTGTGATCGGTGGCGGCTGCCTTGCCTTCGGAACGAATCCGGACCGGCAGCGCGAAGCGCACCTTGCCGGCGCGCCCGTGTTCGGCAGCAGCGCTGCGCACGCGCTGCATGAGCTGCCCAATTTCGTCCAGCGTGCCGGCGGTCAATTCGAAGACATCCGCATGCCGACCGGCGACCTTGAGCGCCGTTCCGGATTGTCCGCCTATGCGGATGGTCACTCCGTGCGGTCCCTTGCGCGGCACGTAGCCGCCTTTGACGCTGTAGAAGGCGCCTTCATGGTCGAAAGGCCTGTCGTTCGACCACAGCCGCTTCAGCAAGCACCAGATATTCGTCGATGCGTTGCCAGACCACGGTGTGGCCGACCGGGCGCGCCTCGGCATCGTCGTCGCTGAGCGGCTCGCTGAGCATCCTGAGCGACAGCCGCCCGCCGCTTTTCGAGCCCAGCGCCGCCAGTTGCCGCGCCGCCACGGTCGGCTCGATGACGCCGGCCCAATGTGTCAGCACCACTTCCAGCGACGAGGTGCGGTCCAGCGTCTGGGCGGCAATGTCCATATTGGTCAGCAGTCCAGCCGAATCGTCGACGACGATCTTCCTGAAGCCGGCATCCTCGATCAGCGACAGTTTTGTCGCGGTCTCGACGAAATCATAGAAAAAACTGGCGTCCTGCGTTTTGCCGGGAACATGCGTGAACTCGATCGGCATTGCCATCTCCTCCATCACGTTGGGAATTCGTTGGTGCGGCGGATCCGAATCACGCGTCAGCCGGGCGCGCGAAAGCGCACCGCGATCAGGGTTCTTTCAAACTCCGGTTGCATGAAGGCGGTAGGCCGCCACCCTTTACTCAGGGAATAAGGCCGAGAACGACTGCCCCGGTGAACACGAACGCAAGGGTGAAGACGAGATAGGCGAAGGCGCCGGCATAGGCCGGGCGAAAGGCCTGGCCACTGGCCAGCCGCTGGCCGTTGCGATCAGTCTGAGCGTTCTGGATATAGGACATATCGACCTCCGTCTCGCCGGTTAATCTATAAAATCAGTAGACTTTGTCGAGTGCTATTTTTTGGCGATTGTTGGTACGATTTTCTCCAGTTGACGAGAAAATTGGTTCAGCTTTGCTGAGCGCTGCATCATCGCGATTGATCGGCCCGAAGCGGCGGACTGCGCTTCTGCGCCTCGAACGCCGTATGCCCTCGCCTTTCTGTCCTGCTTCAGGCATTGGCCACCCGGTGCTTGAAGGATAGCATCATCGCAGACGGCAATGTGAAACGACCAAACCCGGAGCATGGGGAGAAAAAGCATGGGCGAAAGACTGGCGGGCAAGGTCGCCATCGTTTCGGGCGGCGCGACGGGAATGGGCGGGGCGGCCTCGGAGCTGTTCGCGGCGGAAGGCGCCAAGGTGGCGATCATCGACCGCAACGGCGAAGCCGCGGCAGCGACGGCAGCGGCGATCCGGGCGCGTGGCCACGTCGCCGAGCATTTCGTCGCCGATGTTTCAGACGAAGCGCAGGTCGAGGCCGCGGTGAAGGGCGCGAGCGAAAAGCTCGGCGCGGTCACCGTGCTGTTCAACCATGCCGGAACCATCGTGATAAAGCCCTTCCTGGAGACGACAGTTCAGGAATGGGACTGGTTGCATGCCGTCAATGTGCGCTCGATGTTCCTGATGACGCGCGCCGTGCTGCCCGGCATGATATCAGCCGGCGGCGGCTCGATCGTCTGCACCTCGTCGATCTCGGCGGTGGCGGCGACGCCGATGGAAGTGCTCTACGACACCACCAAGGGCGCCTGCCACATGTTCGCGCGCGCCATCGCCGTCGAGTTCCGCGACCGCAACATTCGCTGCAACGCGGTCTGCCCCGGCTTCATCCGCACGCCGCACGGGATGCGCGAGGTCGCCGATCTGGGAAAACTCGGCGTCGATGTTTCCGATGCGGCACTCGCCGCGCAGCAGGGCCGCATCGGCGAGCCGGAAGAGGTGGCCAAGGCGGCGCTGTATCTGGCCAGCGACGAGTTCAGCTTCGTCACCGGCGCGCATCTGTTCGTCGACAACGGCTTTACCGCGATGTGAGGCTTCCCAAGGTCCAGGTTCTTCGTCCCAGGGACAGCTTCTCGACTACCGCTCTTCCCTTCGAAACGGCTTCAGCAGCGCTGAAGGCGCCACTGCATTGCGCGACATCACCGCCATGGCGACGATGGTGAAGATGAAGGGCAGCATCAGGAACGCTTCATAGGGGATATGGCCGAGCCCGCTCGCCTGCATGCGCAGTTGCAAGGCGTCGACGAAGGCGAACAGCAGCGCGGCGCCTGCCGAGCGCCACGGGTCCCAGCGGCCGAACACGACCAGCGCGATCGCCACCCAGCCGCGCCCGGACACGACGCCGAAGGTGAAGGCGTTGAACTGCGCCATCGACAGGAAGGCCCCGGCCAGGCCCATCAAGGCGCCGCCGAGAATGACGGCCTGGAAACGCGTGGCAATGACGCCGACGCCGGCCGAATTCGGCAGCGCGCGGGTTTTCGCCGACCATGCGCACCGACAGGCCCCATGGCGTGCGGTAAAGCACGAAGGCGGCAAGCGGGATGGCGATGATCGCCATGTAGACCAGCGAGAACTGGTTGAACACCGCCGGTCCGAGCACCGGGATGTCCGAGAGAACCGGGATCGGCAGCGTCTGAAAACCCTTGATGCTCGGCGGCACCGACTGCTGGCCGAAGATCAGCCGGTAGAGGAAGTACGCCAAACCAGAAGAGAACAGTGTCACGCCGATGCCGCAGACATGCTGGCTGAGGCCGAGCGCCACGGTGAACAGCGCATGCAACGCGCCCATCAGCATGCCTGTCAGCACGGCGACGAGCACGCCGAGCCACAGGCTGCCGCTGAGACTCGTGGCGGTGAAGCCGGTCATCGCCGACAACAGCATGATGCCCTCGATGCCGAGATTGAGCACACCGGCGCGCTCGGAAAACATTTCGCCGAGCGTCGCGAAGGCCAGCGGCGTGGCGATGCGGATGATCGCGGCGAGGAAACCGACCTGAAAGATCTGTTCGAACAGCGCGCTCATCGGGCAGCTCCGACGCGGCGGAGGCGATAGGCGGTGAACAGCAACGCCACCAGCATGGCAAGCAGCGCCGTACCCTGGATGACATCGCTGAGGAAAGCCGGCACGCCGGTCGCCCGCGACATCGCCTCGGCGCCGGTCATGACGGCGGCAAGGAAGATCGCCGCCGGCACCACGCCGAGCGGATTGAGTCTCGCCAGCATGGCGACGACGATGCCGGAATAGCCGTAGCCCGGCGAGATGTCGCTCATCACCTGGAAATGCACGCCGCCGACCTCGCCGACCCCGGCCAGCCCGGCCAGCGCACCGGACAGCAGCGCCGTCGAGATCAGCACGCGTTCGACATGGATACCGCCATAGCGCGCCGCTTCGGGGTTTTCGCCGGTGACCCGGATCCGGAAGCCGAGCGTCGTGCGCGCAATCAGGAACCAGATCAAGGGTGCCGCGATCAGCGCCGCCACCACGCCGAGATGCAGCCGCGTGCCTTCAAGCAGCACCGGGAAGTTCGCCGAATCTTCGATCGGCGGCGAGATCGGATAGCCGCTGAAACTATCCTTCCACGGCCCTTCGATCAGCGCCATCAGGGCATAGAAGATGACCGAGTTGAGCAGCAGCGAGCTGACCACATCGTCGACCTTGAATTTCACCCTGAGCGTCGCCGGTACCAGCGCCACCGCGGCGCCGGCCGCGGCCCCTGCCAGCGCCATCAGGAGCATGGCGAGCGGCCCCGGCATCGGGATGGCACCGACGGCGCAGCTTGCCACCGCACCGGCCAGCAGTTGCCCTTCAGCACCGATGTTCCAGAATTTTGCCCGGAAGGCGACCGCCACGGCAAGTCCGGTGAAGATCATCGGTGTTGCCCGAACCAGCGTTTCGGTGATGGCGTAGCTGTCGCCGAGCGAGGCCGAAAACATCACGCCATAGGCTTCGACGACGCCGGCGCCGGCCAGCGCGATGAGACCGCTGCACAGGATGAGCGTCGCCCCGATCGCCAGCAGCGGCAGGGCCAGATTGAACCAGGCAGGCGTCGAGCTGCGGGCTTCGAGGCGAAACATCAGGCCGCCTCCTCTGCCTGCCCGGCCCCGGTCATCAGCAGGCCGAGCCGCGCCACCGTGGCGTCCGCGCTGTCCAGCGTGCCGGCGAGGCGGCCCTCATACATCACCGCGATGCGGTCGCAGAGCATCAGCAGTTCCTCGAGATCCTCACCGATGACGATGATGCCGCAGCCCTTGGCGCGCATGTCCAGGAACTTTTCGTGGATGAAACGGGCGGCACCGATGTCGAGGCCGCGTGTCGGCTGCGACACGATCAGCACTTTTGGGTCGAAGGCAAGCTCGCGCGCCAGCAGCGCCTTCTGCAGGTTACCGCCGGACAGCGCCCCGGCGCGCGTCATCGGCCCAGGGCAACGAATGTCATACGCTTTGATCTGTTCCTCAGCGAAGGCGCGGATCGCATCGGGCTTGAGCAGCCCCTTGCGGCTGAAAGCCTCGGTGCCGATGCGCGGCAGCACCATCGAATCGGCGAGCGGCAGATTGGTGACCAGCCCGGTCGTCATGCGGTCCTCCGGGATGCGCCCGAGACCGAGCGCCTGCACCTCGCGCGGCGAAAACCGCGACACTGCTTTGCCGGCTATCGTCATCTGGCCTGCGTCCGGGACGAGCACGCCTGAGATCACATCGGCCAGAGCGCGCTGGCCGTTGCCGGAAACACCGGCAATGCCGAGGATTTCGCCGGCACGGACCGCGAGCGAGACGTCGCGCAACGCCATTCCCGAATGATGCGACGTGGAGACCCCCTGAAGCGTCAGCACCGCCGCACCCGGTGTCGACGGTCCCCGCGCCGGCGGCACGATCTCGTGGCCGCACATCAGTTGCGCAATCTCGGATGAGGTGGTCGTGGCGGGCGTATCGACGCGCCCTGCGACGCGGCCATGCCGCAGCACCACGCAGCGATGCGTCAGCGCCCGAACCTCGTTTAGCTTGTGCGAAATGAAGATGATGCCGAGCCCCTGCGCGGCCATCGAACGCAGCGCGGCAAACAGCCCGTCGACCTCCGTCGGCGCCAGCACCGCCGTCGGCTCGTCGAGGATCAAGAGCCGCGCACCGCGAAACAGCGCCTTGACGATTTCCAGCCGCTGCTGCTCGCCCACCGACAAAGCCGACACCGGGAGATCGGGATCAAGCGTCAGCCCGTGCTCACGTCCGATTTCGGCCAGCCGCGCCAGCCCGCCGACGCGATCGATCCGGCCGGACTTGCCGGGAATGCCGATCAACAGGTTCTCCAGCACCGACAACCGCGGCGCGAGGTGAAAATGCTGGTGCACCATGCCGATGCCGGCGGCTAAAGCGTCGGCCGAGCTGTTGATCCGCATCGGCTGGCCCTGGATAAGAATCTCGCCGGCATCCGGCGCATAGGCGCCGAACAGCACATTCATCAGTGTCGTCTTGCCGGCACCGTTTTCGCCCAGCAAGCCGAGGATTTCGCCCGGCGCGACGCTGAGATCCACGGCCTCGTTCGCCTTGACGGCGCCGAAGCTCTTGGTGATGCCGCGCATTTCGATGAGTGGGCCGGACAAGGGTGCTCCTGCGGAGGTGGCGCGGTTGCCCCTCCCCCTTGAGGGGAGGGTGCCGAGCGAAGCGAGGCGGGAGGGGTCGCCTCAACCGCCTCGACCTTTTGACCGACCAGGATGGAGCGCGTCGCGGAGGACCCCACCCGGCCCTTCGGGCCACCCTCCCCTCAAGGAGGAGGGTACGCCGCCTCAATCCGAAACCGGCGTGTTCTCATCCACGTCGACGCGGAAATTGCCTTCGAGGATTTCGGTCTTCTTCTTTTCGACCAGATCCTTGACCTCCGCCGGCAACGTCTTGTCGAATTTGTGGTACGGCGCCAAAGAGGAACCGCCCTTGGCCATGCGCGAGAAATCACCATAGTCCTGCGCGGTGAAGACGCCGGCCTTGACCAGTTTGATCGCCTGTTCGACGGTCGGATACATGTTCCAGACCGGCCCGGTGATCACCGTGTCGGGGCCGAGGCTCGACTGGTCGGACATGTTGGAGATGGCGAGGATCTTCTTCTCCACCGCCGCTTCGATGACGCCGAAGCGCTCGGCATAGATCACGTCGACGCCGGCATCGATCTGGGCGATCGCGGCTTCCTTCGCCTTCGGCGGATCGAAGAAGGAACCGATGAAGGCAACCTTCTTCTTGATGTTCGGATTGACCTCCCTGGCGCCGGCAAAGAAGGCGTTGACCAGCCGGTTCACTTCCGGAATGCCCATCGCCGCCACTGCGCCGATCGTGCCCGATTTCGACATCTTGCCGGCAATCAGGCCGGAGAGATAGGCCGGCTCGTGGATCCAGTTGTCGAAGACGCCGAAATTGGGTTCCGCCGGTCCGGCGCCCGAGCCGAACAGCCAGGCGGTCTTCGGAAACTGCTTGGCGGTACGGCGCGATTCACGCTCGGCGGCGAAGGCATCGCCGAGCACCAGCTGGTAGCCGCCTTGCGCATATTCGCGCATGACGCGGCTGAAATCGGCGGTCTGCACCTTTTCCGACCATTTGTACTCGATGCCGAGTTCCTTCTCGGCCTTCTGCAAGGCGACGTGGATCTGGTTGTCCCACGGCTCCTCGATCGGCGTGGCGAAGATCGCCGCCACCTTCAGTTTGTCCTTGGCGAAGGCATTGCCCGGCAGCATGGCGGCAGCCAGGCCAAGCGCGCCCAGTTCCAGCACGTTGCGTCGCGAAAAACCCTCGCGCGTCGATTGGATTTTGCTGTTGTCGTTTTTCATGGAAGTGCCCCTCTGGCTGACAGCCGTGTCGAGCCGGCTGTTCTCAGGATTGTCCGACAGGGAACTATGGAACGGCGCCCGAGTTTTGTCCACGTGGTCAAATTTGGCTTTTGCGTTTGGTGAAACGAGCAAACGCTGGCGGGACAGAGGGGGGCGCGAAGGAATGCCGAGGTGGCCGTCCTAGCCGCCCGCACCCTCCCACGAACCCGTTTCGGCAAACCGCCGCAGAAGCGGCGCCGGCTGGAAGATCGGTCGGCCGGTGCGCTCATGCCAGTGCTCCAGCCGCTCGACGATCTTGCCCGCCCCCTCTAGCCCGGCCCAGAACATCGGCCCGCCCTTGCCGATCGGAAAACCGTAGCCGTTGACCCAGACAACATCGATGTCGGACGCTCGCGCCGCGATCTTTTCCTCGAGGATCTTGGCGCCTTCGTTGACCAGCGGATAGAGCGTGCGTTCGATGATCTCGTCTGCGCCGATCGTGCGCGGCGCGATGCCTTTTCCGGCCGCCTTGGCGCGGATCAGCGCTTCAACCTCCGCGTCGGGAACCGGTGTGCGAGAACCGTTCTCGTAGCGATAAAAGCCGCTGCCTGTCTTCTGGCCGAAACGTCCCTGCTCGCACAGCGTGTCAGCGATCACGGCCGTCAGCCCGCGCGCCTTGCGGTTGCGCCAGCCAATGTCGAGGCCGGCGAGATCGCCCATCTGGAACGGCCCCATCGGCCAGCCGAAGTCGGTGAATGCCTTGTCGATCTGGCTGGGCGTCGCGCCCTCGAGCAGCAGAGCCTCGGATTCCGCGCCGCGCGCCGCCAGCATGCGGTTGCCGACGAAACCGTGGCAGACTCCGACCACCACTGGCACCTTGCCGATGCCCCGTGCCAATTCGACGACGGTCGCCAGCGCGTCCGGCGCAGTCTTTTCGGCGCGCACGATTTCCAGGAGCTTCATGACATTGGCCGGCGAGAAGAAATGCAGGCCGACGACATCCTGCGGCCGCGACGTCGAGGCGGCGATGGCGTTGACGTCGAGATAGGAAGTGTTGGTGGCCAGGATCGCGCCAGGCTTGGCCACCGCTTCGAGCTTGCCGAACACCTCCTGCTTGACCGCCATCTCCTCGAACACGGCCTCGACGATCAGGTCGCAGTCGGCAAGGTCGGCATAGTCGGTGCTGCCTTTGAACAGGTCGAGGCGCTGTTGTCTCGCTGCTTCGGTCAGCGAGCCACGGCTGACCGAAACAGCATAGTTCTTGTCGATGGTTGCCAGTCCGCGTCGCAATGCCTCCTCGCCGGTTTCGAGCAAGGTGACTGGAAAGCCGCCATTGGCGAACGCCATGGCGATGCCGCCGCCCATAGTGCCAGCGCCGATGATCGCGACCCGCGCAATCCTACGCCGTGAGAGATCTTTGCCGGGACCCTTTGCCGCCTCACGTTCGGCAAAGAACAGATGCCGCTGCGCGCGCGATTGATCACCGGCAACGAGTTTCAGGAACAGTTCGCGCTCCGCCGCCAGCGCTTCGTCGAAGGACAGCGAAATCGCGTTGCGGACCGCCTGCGCGCAGGCAATGGGGGCTTCGAGGCCGCGCGCCTTTTTGGCCAGCTCCGCCGCTTGCCTGTCGAAGGCGGCGAGATCGGTCTTTCCCAGGCGATCGTTGCGGTCGCGCACGGGCAGGAACGGTCTACTTTTAGCGACCATTTCGCTGGCGAAACGAACCGCTTGCCCGATAAGGTCTCCATCGAAAACCGCGTCTACAAGGGCCGCCTCAAGCGCCTCGACAGCAGCGATCGGCGTCCCCGAGACGATCATGCCGAGCGCCTTCTCCGCGCCGACGAGGCGCGGCAGCCGCACCGTGCCGCCGCCGCCCGGCAACAGGCCGAGTTTTACTTCCGGCAGGCCGAGTTTCGCCTTGCTGTCGGCGACCCGGAAATGGCAGCCAAGCACCAGTTCCAGCCCGCCGCCAAGCGCCGTGCCGTGAATGGCGGCGACCGTTGGCTTGGCGATGGTCTCCAGCAGCGCGATAACGGCGCGCAGCTCCGGCTGCTGCACCGGCTTGCCGAATTCGGTGATGTCGGCGCCGGCGACAAAAGTCCGCCCGGCGCAGGCAATCACGATGGCCGCGACGGAAGGATCGTCGCGCAGTGCGGCCAGCGCCTGGTGAAGAGGCTCGCGCACGTGGAAGCTCATGGCGTTGACCGGCGGGTTGTCGATGGTGACAACCGCGACATCGCCGTCGCTTGCAACGCTGACGAAATCGGGCAAGACGAACCTCCAGCAAGTGGGAACCGCGCCCGCGGGGTTTACAGGGCCGATATCCGGATGGGAACCGGATTTCCGGCAGGGCCGGTATTCTCCCGGCGCTGGATCAGTGGGAGCCGCCTGTCCTCAGCGCAGTGCCTTCTGCCCGCCCGCGACTGTAATCACCCCGACGATGATCAGCCCGGTCAGCAGCAGACGCACGCCGGCGCTGACGCCGAATGTGTTGAGCATAGTCAACAGCAGCACCAGGAACAGGGCCGCACCCCACACGCCCGGCACATTGGCCTTGCCGCCTGCCACCGACGTACCACCGATGACGACGACGGCGATCGAGGCAAGCAGGTACTCGTTGCCGATATCGACATTGGCGCCGCGGAAATAGCCGGCGAGCAGCGCGCCGTCGAGGCCGCCGAGCATGCCCGACAGCGTGTAGGTGAGGAAGCGGATGCGCCCGACATTGACGCCGGCCAGCCAGGCGGCGCGGATGTTCTGGCCGATCGCCAGCACCGAGCGGCCATAGATCATGCGCTGCAGCGCAATCGCTGCACCTATGGTGAACAGCACCGTGAGGATCGCCAGCACCGGAATGCCAAGGATCTGCCAGTTGGTGAAATCGGCGAAGCCCGGCGGCGGCTTGATCTGCAGCCCGCGCCCGTAGCTGATGTCGATCGACTGGATGATGAAGCTGGCCGACAGCGTGGCGATGATCGGCGGGATACGCAGCGCCCAGATCAGGAGATAGTTGGCGGCACCGACCGCCATGCCGCAGGCGAGCGCCGCCAGCAGCCCGACGACGATCATCGAATCATTGCCGTCCATCACCTTCATGGCCACCGCGCTGGCAAGGCCGATATTGGCCGGCAGCGACAGGTCGACATTGCCTGGTCCGAGCGTGATGACGAACATCTGGCCGACGCCGACGATGACGGTGAAGACGGCGAGCGACAGGGCGGCCGTGATCATGCCGCCGCCGCCATAACCGCCGGTGAAGGCGACCGTCGCCAGCCACACCAGAGCCGCGCCAATGAAGGACCATATCCAGGGCTTTGCGATGAGCGTCTGCAACGAGGCCATCGCTCACCTCTCCCTGCGGCTGATCAGCACGCGGGCCGCCAGCACGATGATGAGGATGGCGCCGTTGGCGGCCACCTGCCAGTCGGGCGGGATGTGCATGAAGGTGAGCAGCGGCGAGGCGGCGAGCGCCAGCGTCAGCGCGCCTAGCACCGCGCCGATCGGCGACACCCGGCCGCCGACGAATTCGCCGCCACCGAGGATGACGCCGGCGATCGCAAGCAGCGTATAGCCATTGCCGATATTGGCATCGGCCGATGTGGTGATGCCGATCAGCGCCATGCCGGACAGCACGCCGAACAGGCCGGTCAGCGCGAACAGCATGATCTTGGTCTTGAGCAGCGACCATCCGGCGCGCTTGAGTGCTGCCGCGTTGCCGCCCGAGCCGCGCAGGATGACGCCGTAGGAGGTGCGCATCAGGCCGAAATGCACGACCGCCGCGATCAGCAGCGCGGCGATGATCGGGAAGGGGATGAAAGGCGGCTTGAACGCCATCAGCGACAGCAACCAGTCGGGCGCCTTGCCGCCGGGCTTCGGCAGGACGAGGATGGCCAGCCCCTGCCAGACGAAGCTCATGCCGAGCGTCACCACGATCGACGGCAGATTGCGCAGATGGATCAGCGCGCCGAGCAGCGCGTAGACGCCGATCGATCCGGCCAGCACAACGATTCCGAGCAATGGCGCATCCTTCAGCCATGTCGCAGTGACGCAGCCGACGAAGCCGACAAAGGTGCCGATCGACAGGTCCAGCTCGTTGCCGGCGATGACGAACATCTGCGCGATCGTCGCCAGGGCGATCGGGATCGCCAGGTTCAGCATCAGGCTGAAGCCGAAATAGCTGATGGCGCGCGGGTTGAGCCAGGCGATGGCCAAAAGCACCAGCGCCAGCGACAACGCCGGCAAAAGGCTGCGCAGCATGCGCGCCCGCGCCGCCGCGTTGCGCGTCGAAGCGCCCTTGAGCTGGTTTTCGATGGCCGCCGCTGTCATCTCAGGCCGCGTCGCCGAATGAGGACTGGATGATCTTTTCCTCCGTCAGCTCGTCGCGCCTCAGATTGGCGACGATCCGGCCGTTCTTGAAGACATAGACATGGTCGCAATTGTCGAGCTCTTCGGTTTCGGTCGTGTACCAGAGGAAGGTGCGGCCGCGGCCTAGCCTCTTCGCGCACGAGGTCATAGACTTCGAGCTTGGTGCCGATGTCGACGCCGCGCATCGGATCGTCCATGAGCACGATTCTCTGCGTCGGAGCCCAGCGCCCGCGCAAACAGCGCCTTCTGCTGGTTGCCGCCGGACAGCGAGAAGATGTTGTTGCTCATGTCGGGCGTGCGGATGCCGATCTTCTTTTGCCAGAAATCGGCGAGTTCGGCCTCGCGCTGCGGCGAGATCAGAAGCCCGTTGCGCAGACGCGCCAGCGAGCGGATGCCGATATTTTCCGAGATCGACCATTGCGGAAAGATGCCGTCCGACTGGCGGTCGCCGGCCACCAGCGCCACCGGCGCGGTCACCTCGATGCCGGCCTTGGCGCGCGCCGCGGCGGTGAAGATCGCCAGCAGCAGATCGGTCTGCCCATGACCGGCAAGCCCGGCAAGGCCGATGATCTCGCCGGCATGCGCGACAAGCTCCTTGCCGTCCTGCTGCCGCGCGGGGCGTGCGCGGACCCGCAACGGGCCGGCCTCGGTCTGTGGCGATCTCGGCCGCTGCCTTCTCGATGTCGCCTCGGCGCCGCCCATGGCGGTGACCAGCCTGTCGCGGTCGAAGGACTTTGCCGCGTCTGCGGCGACGACCTTGCCGTCGCGCATCACCACGATGCGGTCGGCATTCTGCAGCACCTCGCCCAGCACATGCGAGATCAGGATGCAGCTGCCGCCGCCGGCAACGAAGCGGCGCACGAAGGCGAGCAACTGGCCGGCCGTATGCGCGTCGAGCGAGGAGGTCGGCTCGTCGAGGATGACCAGCTCGAGCGGATCTTGCGTCACCGTGAAGGCGCGCGCCACCTCCACCATCTGCCGCCGGCCGATGGAAAGGTCGCCGGCGATGTCGAAGGCGGAGATGCCATGGTCCGGAAAAATCTCATCCAGTTTGGCGGCGATCAGGTCGGCCGCCTTGCGCCGCCAGCCGAAGCCGGTGAGCGCCGGGTGGTTGATGCGGGTGTTCTCGGCGACGCTGAGGTTCGGGCAGAGCGACAGTTCCTGGAACACGCAGCGTATGCCGAGTTTCTGCGCGCGCGGCACCGAATAGTTGTCCTCGCATGGCCCCGCGCACCACGATCTTGCCGCTGTCGGGCACCAGCGTGCCGGCCACCATATGCATGAGCGTCGACTTGCCGGCGCCGTTATGGCCGACGAGACCGACGCATTCGCCGGCGCCGACATGAAAGTCGACGCCGCTGAGGGCCCGGACGGCGCCGAAATGCTTTTCGGCGCCGTCCAGTCTGACGATGTCCGTCGTTTGCCTTGAGGCATGCTCAACGATATCCGGTTGGCGATGCGAACGGCAACGTCTGTTCTGCCATCACTTGATGTTGGCTTTGATCGCCGCCATCGCGTCTTCCTGCGTGTATTCGTGCGTGGCGACGCCACCCTCCTTGATCTTCGGCAGCGCCGCTTCGAAATCGTCCTGGGTGAAGGCGAGATAGGGCACCAGCAGGTCGTGCGGGATGTCGGTGCGGCCATCGAGCACCTGCTGCGCCACCCAGAAGGCGAGCGAGGAGACACCGGGCGCGATCGACGCCGACCAGGTCTGGTAGCCGTCCTTGTCCTTCTGCTCCTTCCACCACTTCAGCTCGTCCTGGCGGTTGCCCATGATGATGGTCGGGCGCGGCTTGCCGGCGGCGGCGAAGGCTTGGGCGGCGCCATAGCCGTCACCGCCCTGGTCGACGATGCCGACGATGTCGGGCAGCGACGGCAGGATGGTCGCGACGGCCTTCTGCGCCGTGGTCTGGTCCCAGTCGCCGGTGACCGAGCCGACGATCTTGAACTCGGGATGGGCGGCGACGCCTTCCAGAATGCCGGCATGGATGGCATCGTCGATCGACGTGCCGGCCAGGCCGCGGATTTCCAGCAGATTGCCGCCCTTGGGCTGGAACTTGGCCATCTGCTCGACTTCCTGCTTGCCCATGTCCTTGAAGTCGACGACGACGCGGTAGGCGCAGGGTTCGGTGACGATGCCGTCGAAGGAGACGACGACGATGCCGGCGTCGCAGGCCTGCTTGATGGCGCCGTTGAGCGCATCGGGCGAGGCGGCGTTGATGACGATGGCGTCATAGCCCTGCAGGATCAGGTTCTGCACCTGGGCTGCCTGGGTCGGCACTTCCTTGTCGGCCGTGGTGAAGATGTCGGCGGCGCGACCACCTTGTCCTCGACCGCCTTCTTGGTGACGATGCCGTAGCTGTCGAGCATCGCCTGGCGCCACGAATTGCCGGCATAATTGTTGGAGAAGGCGATCTTCTTGCCGCTTGTGTCGGCCAGCGCCGTGCCCGAGGCGAGCATTGCCGCCAGAGCGCTCAGGACGAGTAGTTTCTTCATCTCAAAAATCCTCCCATGGATTGTCGGCCCCGCCGACTGTTGCTGATGGTTTTGGCGTTGGTTGCCTGTTTTTTATCTATTGTCAGACAAATGCAGATGCGCCCGCTTGTCAACTGCGATCGGTCACGCTTTGGCGATCAACTTCAGGTGCGACGATTGAAAAGCCTTCGGCTCCTGGTCTAGGGAAGGGTCAGGAGACCAATGCATGGCAGCGACGCCGACCGTTGCTCAGGGCGCGCCCGGAATTCCGGCGCGCTGGACGTCGAGCGCCAAGAGCGGCGTCGGCACCGCGCTTTCGCCGGCCAGCCGCGTCTGGTTCACCATCAGCCACGGCATCCTGAACGAGATCTACTATCCGCGCCTCGACAGCGCCTGCACGCGCGACTTCGGGCTGATCGTCACTGGCCCCGACGGCTGTTTCTCCGAGGAGAAGCGCGACGCCACGCATGTCATCGAGCCGTTCGAGGATGGCGTGCCCGCGCTACCGGCTGGTCAACACCGCCGCCGATGGCGCTACCGGATCGAAAAGCGCATCCTTGCCGATCCGGCACGCCCGGCTCTGCTGCAGGAGATCACCTTCACGCCGCTCGAAGGGTGCGGCCGCCGACTACCGCGTCTACGCGCTGCTGGCGCCGCATCTGGTCAATGCCGGCATGGGCAACACCGCCTGGGTCGGCGAGCACAAGGGCAAGCCTGATGCTGTTCGCCTCCGGGCGCGGCACCTGCCTGGCGCTCGCCTCCTCGCTGCCCTGGGGCGACCTGCTCGGCCGGCTATGTCGGCTTTTCCGACGGCTGGCAGCAACTCAGCAGCGACGGCCGCCTCGACCCGGCCTGCCAAAGGGCCGAAGACGGCAATGTCGCGCTGACCGGCGAGATCGGCTTTTCCGCCAAGGCAACCAAGGCCCTGCTGGCGCTCGGCTTCGGCGCGACGCCGGAGGAAGCGGCCGACAATGCTGCCGCCAGCCTGAAGCGCGGTTTCGACGCCGGCGGCGAAGACCTATGTCGCAGAACTGGCGCGAATGGCAGGACGGCCTGCTGCCGCTGGACCGCCATGACGGCGTCCGGCCTCAACACCTACCGCGTCAGCACGGCGGTGCTGGCCACGCACCGTTCGTTCGCCATGCCGGGCGCGGCGGTTGCCAGCCTGTCGATCCCCTGGGGGTTCAGCAAGGGCGACGACGATCTCGGCGGCTACCATCTGGTCTGGCCGCGCGACCTGGTCGAGACCGCCGGCGGCTTCCTGGCCGCCGGCGACGCCGGTCAGGCGCTGCAGCATCCTCGCCTATCTCCGCTCCATCCAGCAGCCGGACGGCCATTGGCCGCAGAACGTCTGGCTCGACGGCTCGGCCTACTGGCCAGGCATCCAGATGGATGAATGCGCTTTTCCGCTGCTGCTGGCCGACGCGCTGCGCCGCGCCGGCCACCTGCCGCGCGCCAAGCTGCCGCCTTCATGCCGATGATCGAGAAGCGCGGCGTCCTATGTCGTGCGCAACGGCCCGGTCACCGGCGAGGACCGCTGGGAGGAGGATGCCGGCTACAGCCCCTTCACGCTTGCCGTCGAGATATCGGCGCTGCTTGCGCGCCGCCGACATGTTCGACGTGTCGGGAAAACCGGAGCCGGCAAACTATCTGCGCGAGACCGCCGATTGCTGGAACGACCAGATCGAGCGCTGGACCTATGTCACCGGCACGAACCTGAGTGCACGGAAGCCGGCGTCGACGGCTATTATGTCCGCATCGCGCCGGCCGGACGACTGCCGGCGCGGCCTCGCCGAAGGACGGCTTCGTGCCGATCAAGAACCGGCCGCCCGGCGATACCGAACCGGCCGGCCGAGGCGATCGTCAGCCCGGATGCGCTGGCGCTGGTGCGCTTCGGCCTGAGGGCGGCGGACGATCCGCGCATCGTCGATACGGTGAAGGTGATCGACGCGCACGCTGCGCTGCGACCTGCCGCAAGGGCCGCTCTGGTATCGCTACACCGGCGACGGCTATGGCGAGCACGCGGACGGCGCGCCCTTCGACGGCACCGGCCAGGGCCGGCCCTGGCCGCTGCTGGCCGGCGAACGCGCCCATTACGAGCTGGCCGCCGGGCGCAAGGACAAAGCGGCAAGCCTGCTCGAGACCTTCGAAGCCTCGGCCGGAGCAGGGCGGCCTGCTGCCGGAGCAGGTCTGGGACGGCGCCGACATGCCGGAGCGCGAATTGCGGCGTGGCGCAAGCCGTCGGGCAGCGCCATGCCGCTGGTCTGGGCGCATTCCGAGCACATCAAGCTGCTGCGTTCGCTGCGCGACGGCGCGGTCTTCGACATGCCGCCGCAAGGCGTCAAGCGCTACATCGAGGGCAAGACCGGCGTCGCCGCTCAGGATATGGCGCTTCAACAACAAGATCCGCACCATCCCGGCCGGCAAGATGCTGCGCGTCGAATTGCTCGGCACGCCGGCGCTGGTCCACTGGAGCACAGACAAATGGCTGACCGTCCAGGACAGCGAGACCGCCGAGAATGCCTTCGGCGTCCATCTGGTGGACTTGCCGGTTGGCCGACATGCCGCCGGGTAACACCATCGTCTTCACTTTTTTCTGGCCCGACGCCGCCCGTTGGGAGAATGTCGACTTCTCCGTCGGCATTGATGAGCCGGACTAGAGCATGATCCCGAAAAGTGGAAACCGGTTTTCGGAAAAGATCATGCTTAACAGCAGAGCCAGTAGATTTCGATTCCTCAAGCGACCAGGACAAGACCATGCAGATCGGAATGATGGGACTGGGCAGGATGGGCGCCAACATGGTGCGCCGCCTGCATGCGCGACGGCCATGAATGCGTCGTCTACGACATCAACCCGGCAAGCGTCGCCGGCCTTGGTCGCGGACGGCGCCGATCGGCGCCGCCTCGATGGAGGAGTTCGTCGGCAAGCTCGCCAAGCCGCGCAGCGCCTGGCTGATGCTGCCGGCGGCGATCACCGGCAAGATCGCCGACCAGGTCGCGGCGCTGATGGAGCCCGGCGACATCATCATCGACGGCGGCAATTCCTACTATCACGACGCCGTCGACCAGGCGGCCGAAGCTCGCGGCCAAGGGCATGCAACTATGTCGATGTCGGCACCAGCGGCGGCGTCTGGGGGCTCGAGCGCGGCTATTGCCTGATGATCGGCGGCCCCGACGCGGCGGTGCAGCCATCTCGATCCGATCTTCGCCACGCTGGCGCCCGGCGCCGATGCCGGCGCCACGCCGGACAAGGACGGCGGGACCGCGCCCTTCGGCTATCTGCATTGCGGGCCGAGCGGCGCCGGCCATTTCGTCAAGATGGTCCACAACGGCATCGAATACGGCGTCATGGCCGCCTATGCCGAAGGCATGAACATCCTGAAGTCGGCCAATGCCGGCAAGCGGCAAGCGCACGGCGGACGCCGAGACCAGCCCGCTGGAAAACCCGCAATACTACCAGTTCGACATCGACCTTGCCGCAGGTCGCCGAAGTCTGGCGGCACGGCAGCGTCATCGGCTCCTGGCTGCTCGACCTGACCGCCGGCGCGCTGAAGAGCGACTCGGCGCTCGACGCAGTTCGGCGGCCGCGTCTCGGATTCCGGCGAAGGCCGCTGGACGCTGAAGGCGGCGATCGACACCGGCGTGCCGGCGCCGGTGCTGTCCTCGGCGCTGTTCGACCGCTTCTCCTCGCAAGGCGAATCCGAGTTCGCCGACAAGCTGCTTGTCGGCCATGCGCTATGCCTTCGGCGGCCATGTCGAGAAGCCGAAGGCCGGCTCGTGACAGGCGAAGTGGGAGACGCGCGATGAGCCAGGAACGGTCCGACACGCTGGTGCTCTTCGGAGCGACCGGCGACCTCGCCCACAAGAAGATATTTCCCGGCCCTCTACCAGATGGTCGCCAAGGGGACGCTGACCGAGCCGGTGATCGGCGTCGCCTTCGACGCCTGGGACATCGAGCAAGCTGCAGGCGCGCGCCCGCGACGGCATCGTCAACGCGCTCGGCACGATCGACGAAGAGGTCTTCGCCAAGCTCGCCATCGCAATTGCGCTATGTCAGCGGCGACTATCGCGACGGAGCGACCTTCGAGAAGCTGAAGACGGCGCTCGGCTCGGCGCAGCGCCCGCTGCACTACATGGCGGTGCCGCCGACCATGTTCGAAACCGTGGTCCAGGGGCTGGAGCAGTCGGGCACCGCGCATGGCGCGCGGCTGATGGTGGAAAAGCCGTTCGGCCACGACCTGCAATCGGCGCGCTGGCTGAACCGGGTGCTGCATCTGGTGTTCGACGAGCAGTCGATCTTCCGCATCGACCACTATCTCGGCAAGGAAGCGATCCAGAACCTGCTCTATTTCCGCTTCGCCAATTCCTTCCTCGAGCCGATCTGGAACCGCAACTTCGTCGAGAGCGTGCAGATCACCATGGCCGAGGATTTCGGCATCGAGGGGCGCGGCCGTTTCTATGACGATGTCGGCTGCCATCCGCGACGTCATCGAAAACCATCTGCTCAACATCCTGCTGCTGCTCGCCATGGAGCCGCCGGTCGGCCGCTCCGCCGACGATCTGATCGACGAGAAGGTGCAGGTGCTGAGGGCAATCCGCACGCTGACCAAGGACGACGTCGTGCGCGGCCAGTTCACGGGCTATCTCACTGAACCCGGCGTGGCGCCGAACTCGCCGGTCGAGACCTTTGCCGCGGTGCGCTTCTTCGTCGACACATGGCGCTGGCAGGACGTGCCCTTCTTCATCCGTGCCGGCAAGAACATGCCGGTGCACGCCACCGAGGTGATCGTGCGGCTGAAGCGGCCGCCGCTCGACGTCTTCGATCCGATCAAGCCGGACGATGCCAACTACGTGCGCTTCCGCATCGATCCGCAAGTGGCGATCTCGATCGGCGCACAGCGCAAGACAGGCCGGCGACGACATGGTCGGCGAGCAGGTCGAACTGACGGCGCTCGACGACAGCAAGGACGACATGCCGCCCTATGAGCGGTTGATCGGCGATGCCATGAACGGCAATCGCCAGCTGTTCACCCGCCAGGACGCCAGCGAACTCGCCTGGCGCATCGTCGGCCCGGTGCTTGGCGACACCACGCCGCCGCATATCTACGAGCCGAAAACCTGGGGTCCCGCCGAGGCGATGGACGGCTTCGGTCCGCCGAACGGCTGGATCAATCCGATCGAAATGAATCTCCCGGAGGCAAAGCGAATGGCCAAGGCGGCAAAGACCGGCCGCGGCAGACAGCCGAACAGATCGTGCTCTCGATCGACATCGGCGGCTCGCACGTCAAGATCCTGACCAGCGCCGGCGGCAAGGAGCGCCGCGCCGATTCCGGACCTGGAGCTCACGCCGCAGCAGATGGTCGCGACGGTGAAGACGCTGGCCGAGGGCCTGGCCTATGACGTGGTCGCGATGGGTTATCCCGGCCCGGTCGACGCACAACAGGCCGATGATCGACCCCGCCAATCTCGGCAAGGGCTGGGACGGCTATGATTTCGCCGCCGCTTTCGGCAAGCCGGTGAAGGTCGTCAACGACGCGCTGATGCAGGCCATCGGCAGTTACGAGGGCGGCCGCATGCTTTTCCTCGGTCTGGGGACGGGCCTGGGCGCCGCGATGATCGTCGACAATGTCGCCCAGCCGATGGAGCTGGCGCACCTTCCTTACAAGAAGGGCGGCAGCTTCGAGGATTATGTCGGCGAGCGCGGCCTTGAAAAACGCGGCAAGAAGAAATGGCGCAAATACGTCTTCGATGTTGTCGACCGGCTTCGCGCCGCCATGCAGCCGGACTACGTGGTCATCGGCGGCGGCAATGTCGACAAGCTCGACGAATTGCCTGCCAAATCGCGGCGCGGCGACAATACGCGCGCTTTCGAAGGCGGATT
This sequence comes from uncultured Alphaproteobacteria bacterium, assembly GCA_963788955.1. GTDB lineage: Bacteria > Pseudomonadota > Alphaproteobacteria > Rhizobiales > Rhizobiaceae > Mesorhizobium. Next base: position 254,157 of record CAWBIN010000003.1, read on the forward strand.
TCGACTGTGGCGCGACAAGGCGCTGATCGTCTGATAGTATTACAATTCAGTATAGTTGTTCAAAATTACGTGTGATGCGGTACGAAGTCATTGCGCCGAGCAGATTTGCCGACTAGGAGTGCCACCACCCCCCACCGACGGAGAGATAAATTGGCCGACGACAGCAATAACGCTCGACAAAGACATCGACCTGCTCGAGCTCACCGCCCACATCGTGTCCGCTTACGTCGAGAAGAACCGCTTGCCCGTTCCGGCCTCAGCGATCTCATCGCCAGCGTCAGCGCCTCGATCAGCGGCCTCGGCCAACCGGCCGTCCCCGAGGCAGCGCCGCTGGTACCCGCGGTCAATCCCAGACGGTCGGTGACGCCGGACTACATCATCTGCCTCGAGGACGGCAAGAAGTTCAAATCGCTGAAGCGCCATCTCGGCGTTCATTTCGGCCTGACGCCCGGAGGCCTATCGCACCAAATGGGGCCTGCCGTCCGACTATCCGATGGTCGCTCCCAACTATGCGGCCTCGCGCTCCGCAGCTGGCGAAGTCGATCGGCCTTGGCCGCAAGGCCGCCGCGCCGGCGCCGGCCAAGGCGAAGGGCAGGAAAGCCAAAGCCGCGGCTTGAGCAAGCGATGTCGGCGCGGTCGGCGCTGAGCCAACAGTTTAAAGCGACTGGAACAGAAGCCTGCCGGCGAATCCGCCTTGGCAGGCTTCATGCTTTTATGGCTTGGATACATCAAACAGGCTGTTTGGGGTGAAGCCATGAACTACGCCAGGATGGTGATCGAGAAAGAGGCGCCGGAGGAATACGGCTACGACCGGATCCGCTACAATCTCTCCGAAAGCTCGATCGCCGACCAGAAACTCTCCGACATCGGCCTGTCGCTGCCCGACCTGACGCTGTTCTATGGCGAGCATCGCGGCGACAAGGAATTGCGGGCGCTGATCGCGGCGCAGGATGACGGGATTTCGCCGGACGACGTGCTGGTCACGGCGGGCGCTGCCGGCGCGCTGTTCATCATCTCGACCTCGCTGCTGTCCGAGCGCGACCATCTCGTCGTCGTCAGGCCGAACTACGCCACCAACATCGAGACGCCCAAGGCGATCGGCTGCGCCATCTCCTATGTCGATCTCGATTTCGATGACGGCTTCGCCATCGACGTCGCCCGCGTGGCCGCGGCGATCCGACCTGAACACTCGTCTGATCAGCGTCACCTGCCCGCACAACCCGACCGGGACGATGATGAGCCAAGCCGATCTCGATGCGCTGGTGGCGCTCGCCGAGAGCCGACAACTGTCATCTGCTGGTCGACGAGACCTATCGCGACCTGTCCTACGGACACGCGCCTGCCGTCGGCGGCATCGCTGAGCCCCAAGGCGATCAGCGTCTCGTCGCTGTCGAAGGCCTTCGGCATTCCCGGCATCCGCATCGGCTGGCTGATCACCCGCGATGCCGCACTGCAGGAACAATTTCTCGCCGCCAAGGAGCAGATCGGCATTTGCGGCAGCGTCATCGACGAAGGCATCGCGCGCGGCATGCTGGAGCGGCGCGATGCGTTCCTGGCGACGCTGCTGCCCGACATGGCCAGGCGCCGCGACATCGTCCAGGCCTGGATCGACCGCGAACCATTGGTCGACTGGGTGCGGCCGGAAGGCGGCGTTGTCGGCTTTCCCAGGCTGAACGTCGATCCCGGTTTCGACCTCGACCAGCTTCTATGCGAACCTTCTGGAACACCACGGAACCTATGTCGGACCCGGCCACTGGTTCGACATGCCGAAGAGCTTCTTCCGCGTCGGCTTCGGCTGGCCGAAGGAGGCTGAATTGCGCGGTGGCCTCGACGCCATCTCCGCCGCGCTGAGGGCGTAACTTCCGGCCCTATCTGGCGGACGGACCGGAAATCCCTTGATCCAGCGCCAATTCTGGCGCACATGCCGCAGCGAACTTTGCTAAAAGTTCCTTGGCCGGAACAGCGCCCACCGTGGAAGTGCCCCGCCGGCCGATGTCTTTGCAACGGGGCCCTAACTCCATGACATGCAGAACAGATGTCGCCGGACCAGCGCTATGCCGCCTTCCGGCACAAAGCTCCTTCCTGAGCTACTGGGCGGCGCGCTTCCTCGCCACCTTCGCGACCATGATCGTCTCCGTCGCCGTCGGCTGGCAGATCTACGACCTGACGCGCGATCCGTTCGATCTTGGCATTGTCGGCATCGTCCAGTTCCTGCCGTCGCTGCTCCTGGTGCTGGTCACCGGCGCCGTCGCCGACCGCTTCGGCCGCCGTCTGATCATGGCGCTGTCGACACTGATCGAGGCAGGCTGTGCGCTCGTTCTCTTGGCCTTGACGTTGCGCGGTCTCGTCAGCCCGCTGCCGATCTTCGCCGTGCTCGCTCTGTTCGGCATCGCGCGCGCCTTTTTCGGACCGGCCTCGTCCTCGCTGTTCGCCAATCTGGTGCCGCCGGAGGATTTCGCCAACGCGATCGCCTGGAACTCGTCCGCCTGGCAGACGGCGACCATCGTCGGCCCGGTCGCCGGCGGCCTGCTCTATGGCCTCTCGGCGGAGATCGCCTACGCCACCGCCGCCATCCTGATGCGGTGGCCGCCCTGCTGATCTTCACCATTCCCGAAGCCGGCCCAGCAGAGCGCCACCGACAAGCCGACGATGGAAACGCTGTTTGCCGGCTTCCGCTACATCTGGAGCGAGAAGATCGTGCTCGGCGCCATCTCGCTCGATCTGTTCGCCGTGCTTCTGTCCGGCGCCTCGGCGCTGCTGCCGGTCTATGCGCGCGACATTCTCGAACTCGGTCCCTGGGGCCTCGGCCTGCTGCGCTCGGCGCCCGGCGTCGGCGCCATCTGCGTCGCGGTCTGGCTGGCCGGCCATCCGATCCGCGACCACGCCGGCATGATCATGCTCGGCTTCGTCGCGTCGTTCGGCGCCTTCACCGTGCTGTTCGGCGCTGTCGACCATCACCTGGCTGTCGATCGTGGCTCTCGCCTTGCTCGGCGCCACCGACATGTTCAGCGTCTACATCAGGGAGACGCTGATCCAGCTGTGGACGCCGGACGAGGTGCGCGGCCGCGTCAACGCCGTCAACCAGGTCTTCGTCGGCGCCTCCAACGAGGTCGGCGAGTTCCGCGCCGGCACCATGGCGGCGCTGATCGGCACCGTGCCGGCGGTGGTGATCGGCGGCGTCGGCGCCATCGCCGTCGCCGGCCTGTGGGCCTATCTGTTTCCGGCGCTGCGGAGGGTGCGGCATCTCAACAGCCGCAACTGATCGAGCAGCCGCTGGATCCGGCGCTCGCCCCAAATCAGTTTGCGCCGACGACGGCTGAGATGGACCGGCAGCGGACGGTCCGGTTCTTGAACGACTAGCCAGATGGCGGGGCAACCACAGGGTGGACATTTCAGCCCACATGGAAAATGATCATGTTGCCTTGCACAACACTGCAGTGCTCTGATCTCGACGAGAAGCCTGAGCGTAGAAGCGGATCAACCGACCTCCGGGTCCAGCGAGGGGGACGCAAATGGACACCAATGGGCAATTGCATCGCGACGCGGGCTGGCGACCCAGTCGATCGGCCGGCTGGCTTGTCCCCGCCGCCGTGTCGGCGGCATTCCTGCTCGGCATGGCTTTCAGCAGCACTGCGTTTGCGCAGGACCAGCAGCTACCCGTGGTGACGGCGGCCAAGCCGGTGGTCCGTGAAATCGTCGAAGACGACGAGTTCGTCGGGCGCTTCGAAGCCGTCGACCAGGTCGCCATCCGTTCGCGCGTCAGCGGCTATCTGGACAAGGTCAGCTTCCAGGACGGCGCACTGGTCAACAAGGGCGACCTGCTCTTCACCATCGACCAGCGTCCGTACCAGGCGGCTTATGATGCCGCCAAATCGCAAGTGGACGTCGCCAAGAGTCCTGCTCGAATTCTCCAAGATGCAGCTGGATCGCGCCGACGAACTCGCCAAGACCGGCAATATCTCAACCGCGACGGTCGACGACCGCCGGCGGGAATACCTTTCGGCGCAGGCGCAGATGCAGGGCGCGACGGCTGCGCTGACGACGGCCAGCCTGAACATGGAATTCACCGAGATCAAGGCGCCCTTGTCCGGCCGCATCGACCGCCGGCTGGTGTCGGTCGGCAACCTCGTGCAGCCGGATTCCACCTTGCTGACGACCATCGTTACGCGCGATCCGATCGACTTCTATTTCGACGTCGATGAGCGCTTGTATTTCAGCTACGCCCGCGACGCGAAGGAGCGCGGCGGCAGCATGCAGGAAGGCGCCGGCGGGCTCGAGGTGGTGGTTCGCGTCGCCGACCGCGTGGAGGCGGCATTCAAAGGCAAGCTCGATTTTGCCGAGAACCGGATCGACAACGCGACCGGCACAATGCGGGTGCGTGCAAGGTTTCCCAACGCCAACGGCATTCTTCAGCCAGGCATGTTCGGGCGCATCAACGTGCCGGGGTCGCTGCCGCATAGCGGCGTGCTGGTGCCCGACGAGGCGATCGGCGCCGATCAGGATCGCCGCATCGTGTTCCTGGTGGATGAGGCCGGGATGGTGTCGGCGAAGCCCGTGCGCGCCGGCCCGCGTCTCGACGGCTACCGGGTGATCCGCGAGGGCCTGACCGGCGACGAGACGATCATCGTCAACGGGCTGATGCACGCCAGGCCCGGCACCAAGGTGAAGGTCGAGATGGTGACGTTGCCGCCCAAGGCCGAGACCGCCGAGTTGCAGCAATGAGGTTCGCACATTTCTTCGTCGACCGTCCGATCTTCGCATCGGTCGTTTCGATCGTCCTGCTGATCCTCGGCGGGATTGCTTATACCCAGTTGCCGGTCGCGCAATATCCCGAGATCGCGCCGCCGACCATCGTCGTTCGCGCGCAGTATCCGGGCGCCGACGCCGAGACGGTCGCAGCGACGGTGGCAACGCCGATCGAGCAGGAGATCAACGGCGTCGAGGGCATGCTCTATATGTCGTCCTATTCGTCGGGCGACGGGGCGATGGCGCTGACCATCACCTTCAAGCTGGGCACCGATCTCGACCAGGCGCAGGTGCTGGTGCAAAACCGCGTGTCGGTCGCCGAGCCGCGCCTGCCCGAAGAAGTCCGCCGCCTCGGCATCACCACCACCAAGAGTTCGCCCGACCTGATGATGGTCGTGCACATGCTGTCGCCCGACAATACCTACGACCAGCTCTACGTCTCGAACTACGCCCGCTCGCGGGTGCGCGACATACTGCTCAGACTCGACGGCGTCGGCGACCTCATCATCTTCGGCGAACGCGAATATTCGCTGCGCATCTGGCTCGATCCGGAAAAACTGTCCGCCCTGGGGATGACCTCGGGCGATGTGGTGCAGGCGCTGCGCGACCAGAACGTTCAGGTGTCGGGCGGCTCGATCGGCGCGCCGCCGACCAACACCGGCACGGCGTTCCAGTACACGGTCACCACGCAAGGCCGCTTCAACGACGCGCGCGACTTCCGATACGTGATCGTCAAATCGACCGACGACGGCCGCCTGATCTCGCTGCAGGACGTGGCGCGCATCGAGCTCGGCGCCAAGGATTACGTCACCAACTCCTATCTCAACGGCAAACCGGCGGTGGCGCTCGCCATCTTCCAGCGGCCGGGCACCAATGCGCTCGCCGCAGCCGCGGAGATCCAGGACAAGATGAAGGAGCTTTCCCGCGACTTCCCGAAGGGGTTGAGCTACGACATCGTCTACAATCCGACCGAGTTCGTCGCCGAGTCGATCCAGGAGGTCTACAAGACGATCCTCGAGGCGATGGTGCTGGTCATCATCGTCATCATCGTCTTCCTGCAATCGTGGCGCATGGCGATCGTGCCGATCGTCGCGATTCCCGTGTCGCTGATCGGCACGCTGGCGGTGCTTTACGCCGCCGGCTTCTCGCTCAACATGCTGACGCTGTTCGGCCTCGTTCTGGCGATCGGCATCGTCGTCGACGATGCGATCGTCGTGGTCGAGAACGTCGAGCGCAATATCGCCGGAGGGCTAGCGCCCAATCCGGCGTCGCACCTGACCATGGACGAAGTCGGAACGGCGGTCATCGCGATCTCGCTGGTGCTGATAGCCGTGTTCGTACCGACAGCCTTCATCCCCGGCATTTCTGGGCAGTTCTACCTGCAGTTTGCGATCACCATCGCGGTGTCGACGGCGATCTCGGCATTCAATTCGCTGACGCTTTCGCCGGCGCTGGCCGCACTGCTGTTCAAGCCGCACCACGCCGCGGCGGCGCCGCCGCGCTTTTTCCTGGCGCGGTTCGGGCGGGCGCTCGCCGACGGCTTCAATCGCGGCTTCGACAGGCTCGCCCATTGGTATTCGAGCATCGTCCGCGTGCTGGTCGGCTCGTGGATAGCGATCGCCGCCATGCTGGCCGTTTTCGCGGCCCTCATCTACGCCACGGTCTACATGGTGCAGGCGGTGCCGCGCGGTTTCATTCCGTCGCTCGACCAGGGCTATGCGATCGTCGTCGTCCAGTTGCCGGACGGCGCCTCGCTGTCGAGGACCGATGCGGTCATCCAGCAGGCGTCGCAGATCATCCAGAAAACGCCAGGCGTCGACTACGCAGTCGCCTTCGCCGGCTTCTCCGGCGCGACCTTCACCAACGCCAGCAACGCAGGGCGTGATCTTCGCCAGGTTCAAGCCGTTTGACGAGCGACTGAAAGCCGGCCAGTCGGCGACCCAGGTCATCGGCAATCTGTTCGGCAGCCTGCAAAGCATCAAGGAAGCCTTCATTATCGCACTGCCGCCGCCGCCGATCCGCGGCGTCGGCAATGCCGGCGGCTTCAAGCTGCAGATCCAGGAGCGCAACAGCGCCGACATGCGGCAGATCCTGGCGCTTGCCTACGAAATCGCCGGCAAGGCCAACAAGACGCCGGGGCTGACGGGCGTGTTCACCACGTTCTCCGCGTCGAGCCCGCAATTCTTCCTGGCGATCGATCGCGACAAGGCGCGCATCCTGAACGTGCCGATCCCCAACATCTTCGAGACGCTGTCGATCAATTTGGGCACCGCCTACGTCAACGACTTCAACGCTTTCGGGCGCGTCTACCAGGTGCGGGCGCAGGCCGACCAGGCGTTCCGCCTCGATCGCGCCGACATCTTGAAACTGAAGGTGCGCTCGGCGACCGGCGCGCTGGTTCCGCTCGGCACGTTGATCGAGATCCGCGACGTCACCGGCCCGGCGCTGGTCCAGCGCTACAACATGTACGTCTCGGTGCCGCTGCAGGGCAACGCCGCGCCCGGCGTTTCCACGGGCGACGCGCTGGCATTGATGGAAGGGATCACGGCACAGACGCTGCCGGCCGGTACCTCCTATGAATGGACCGAGCTCGCCTATCAGGAGCGCAACACCGGCAATGCCGCTGTCTATATCTTCGGACTGTCGGTGCTGTTCGTGTTCCTGGCGCTGGCGGCGCAATATGAAAGCTGGGTGCTGCCGTTCGCCATTGTGCTGGTGGTGCCGCTCGGCGTGCTCGCGGCGTTGCTCGGCGTGTCTTTCCGAGGGCTGGACAACAACATCCTCGTGCAGATCGGCCTCATCGTGCTGATCGGGCTTGCCGCCAAGAACGCGATCCTGATCGTCGAATTCGCGCGGCAGGCGCAGGAACGCGGCCTGTCGGTCGCCGAGGCTGCCGTCGAAGCCTGCCGGCTCAGGCTGCGGCCGATCCTGATGACCGCCTTCTCGTTCATCCTCGGCGTCGTGCCGCTGATGATCGCAACGGGCCCGGGCGCAGAAATGCGCCAGTCGCTCGGCACCGCGGTGTTCTCCGGCATGCTCGGCGTCACCTTCGTCGGCCTGTTCCTGACGCCGGTGTTCTACGTCACGCTCAGGTCGCTGTTTTCACGGCGCAAGCCCCGTGCCGAGGCCGAGCCTTCGGGGCCGGCAGAGGCGCCATCGGAGACGGCCGCCGAGTAGGTGTTCCACTGGGCAGTTCGTCGCGCTGCCGACTATTTCGTTTTGGTGTTGAATTCACGGTTTGCCGCATAGTCGATAGTGAAGGTGCCCGCAGGAGCGCGAACGCCCTGCTTCACGTTGGATATAGTGACTGTCGTGGTAAGGCCCCTCTCGTCAGTGAGGCTCCATCTGCGTAGATCGAGCGATTCCCTGTCAAACACCATAGTGATGTTCGAATTGCCGAAGACCGACTTGTCGGCCAGCTTGATGATCACTTGGGCGCCATCTTCTCTGATGCTTTTGAGGCGATTGCCGGAAAAGTTGACCTGGTTGTCGAGCAGCAGCTTAAGCGGCGTCTTCGAGAGAGCATAAAGCCGCGATGTCTTGAGCTTCTTGTTATAGACCACCAAGGATTTTCCATCTGCAATTACGCTGACCCCTGATTGGCCTGCATAGTTGAACCGAATCTTGCCCGGCCGCTGGAGAAAAAATCTTCCTTTGGTCCTTTCCGCTCTTGGGCCCGACTGGACAAAGTCCCCGGACATGGACTTTACCGATGAGAAGTGATCGGCAATCGTCTTCGCTTCTACAGGTGCGGCCGAGACCGCGGTCGTAAGTTCGACGTTTATCGCGGCAGCGCTGACAACGGCAAACCAGAAAGCCAGCAGTCTTTTGATGTTATATGCCATTCAGTTATCCTATCCCGAGCAGGCGCGTGATCGAAAGAGATCACGCGCCCTTTGAGATCAGTAGCCGTCCGGGCACTGTGCAACGTAAACTCGACCGTTCCGATCGCGATATCTGCACTGGCCGGCTTCGCTGGCGTGCCCGATGACCGCCCCGGCTAGCGCTCCGACCGCCCCGCCAACAACCGCGCCTTTCACCGGGTCGCCGGCCACTGCTGCGCCTATAGCTGCGCCACCCAAGCCACCGACGGCAGCGCCTTGTTCGGTGCGGGAGCATGCCGCGAGCGGAATGAGTAGAGCTCAAAATGAGCAGCGTCTTCTTCATTGGTTCTCTCCTGAGGCCATTATTAGCCGAAGCTTAAATGCGCCACGGAGTTTTTCGATCCATCGGCGTGTTTGGAACG
>CAWBIN010000004.1:0-290238 GCA_963788955.1 uncultured Alphaproteobacteria bacterium
GCTGGGCACGCTGATCGGCTCGGTCATCGGCGTGCCGCTCGGCGTGCTGGCAGCAGTCCGGCGCGGTAGCTTCATCGACCAGATCGTGCGCATCATCGGCCTGATCGGCTATTCCGTGCCGATCTTCTGGCTCGGCTTGCTGGGTCTGCGTCGTTCTACGCCAAGCTGCAATGGGTCGCTGGTCCCGGCGCGGCTCGGATGTCGTCTACGAATACACCTTCACGCCGATCACCGGCTTCTACCTTCTCGATGCGGCGATGCAGGGCGCAGTGGGATGTCTTCTGCGACGCCTTTCGCCACATCATCCTGCCGGCCTCGCTGCTCGGCTATTTCTCGCTCGCCTATATCAGCCGCATGACGCGCTCCTTCATGCTGAACGAGCTTGCGCAGGAATACATCGTCGCCGCGCGCGCCAAAGGCCTGTCGGAACGGCGCATCATCTGGGCGCCACGCGCTGCGCAATGCCGCGGTGCCGATGGTCACGGTGATCGCGCTTTCCTATGCCGGGCTGCTCGAAGGCTCGGTGCTGACCGAGACGGTGTTCGCGTGGCCGGGCATCGGCCTCTACATCACCAATTCGCTGCAGAACGCCGACATGAACGCCGTGCTCGGCGGCACCATCGTCATCGGCTCGGTCTTCATCGGCATCAACCTCTTCTCCGACCTGCTCTACCGGGTGCTCGATCCAAGGACCAAGGCAGGATGAGCGCGGAAGCAATCCAGACCCGCCGCGACTGGCTGCTCAGCGATCGGCCGGCCTCGCGCATGCAGGCGAGGCTCGGCCGCGCCTATGTCGCCTGGCGGCGCTTTTCCGCCAACCGGCTGGCATTTGTCGGCCTGCTCATCATCATCGGCCTGCTGGTCGTCGCGGCCTTCGCCGACGTGCTGGCGCCGTATTCGCCGACCATTGGCGACCTCAAGGGCTCTCGCCTGCTGGCGCCAAGTGCCGCGCATTGGTTCGGCACCGACGATCTCGGCCGCGACATCTATTCGCGCATCATCTATGGCTCGCGCTGGACGCTCTACGTCGTCATTCTCGTCGCCATCATCGCGGCGCCGATCGGTCTGCTGGTCGGCACCGTCGCCGGCTATGCCGGCGGCTGGACCGATGCGATCCTGATGCGCATCACCGACATCTTCCTCGCCTTCCCGAAGCTGATCCTGGCGCTGGCCTTCGTCGCGGCTCTTGGCCCCGGCATCGAGAACGCGGTGCTGGCCATCGCCATCACCTCGTGGCCGCCTTATGCCCGCATCGCGCGCGCCGAAACGCTGACGGTGCGCAATTCGGACTACATCAAGGCGGTGCAATTGATGGGCGCCTCGCCGTTCCGCATCGTGCTGCGCCACATCATGCCGCTCTGCATCTCTTCGCTGATCATCAGGGTGACGCTCGACATGGCCGGCATCATCCTCACCGCCGCCGGTCTCGGCTTCCTCGGCCTCGGCGCACAGCCGCCGCTGCCGGAATGGGGCGCGATGATCGCATCCGGCCGCCGCTTCGTGCTCGACCAATGGTGGGTCGCCGGCGCGCCGGGCTTCGCCATCCTCATCGTCAGCCTCGGCTTCAACCTGCTCGGCGACGGCTTGCGCGACGCGCTCGATCCCCGGAGTGGTGACCAATGAGTGGCGACCAATGAGCACGCTTCTCGTGGTCGACGACCTGCGCGTCAACTTCCCGACCCGGACCGGCCTGGTCCAGGCGGTGCGCGGCGTTTCCTTCTCGCTCGGCCGCGAGCGGCTCGGCATCGTCGGCGAGAGCGGCTCCGGCAAGTCGCAGACCGGCCGCGCCATCATGGGCTTGACGCCGCCGCAGGCCGAGGTGACGGCGAAGAAACTCGACCTTCGACGGCATCGATCTGCTGGCGGCGCCGGCCCGCCAACGCCGCGCGCTGCGCGGCAAACGCATCGCCATGATCCTGCAGGATCCGAAATATTCGCTCGACCCGGTGATGACGCATCGGCCGCCAGATCGTCGAGACGCTGCGCACGCATGAGAAGGTCGGCAAGGCCGAAGCGCGCGACCGCGCGCTCGCCATGCTGGAGGCGGTGCAGATCCGCGATCCCGCGCGCGTCTTCGACCTGCATCCGCACGAGGTCTCGGGCGGCATGGGCCAGCGCGCGATGATCGCCATGATGCTGATCGCCGGGCCGGAGATGCTGATCGCCGACGAGCCGACCTCGGCGCTCGACGTCACCGTGCAGCTCGACGTGCTCGGCATCCTCGACAAGCTGGTCAGCGAACGCGGCATGGGGCTGATCTTCATTTCGCACGATCTGCGCCTGGTCTCCTCCTTCTGCGACCGGGTCATCGTCATGTATGCCGGCAAGGTGGTCGAGCAGCTGAAGGCGTCGGAACTGCGCGACGCGCAGCATCCCTACACGCGCGGCCTGCTCAACTGCATGCCGAGGATCGGCTTCGAACGCCATCCGCTGCCGGTGCTCGACCGCAAGCCGGAGTGGGCGGCATGAATGCGGCTCTTTCCATCGACGGACTGGCGGTCGGTCTTCGACCGCTTTCGCGCGCTGAAGGGTGTCAGCCTCGAAGTCAAGTCAGGCGAATCCTACGGACTGGTCGGCGAGATCCGGTTCCGGCAAGTCGACGCTGCTGCGCGCCATCGCCGGGCTGGTGCCCGCCGCATCCGGAACCATCGCCGTCAACGGCAAGACGCTGCGGCACGCGCCGCGACAAGGCCTTCTACCGCGAGGTGCAGATGGTCTTCCAGGACCCCTATGGCTCGCTGCATCCGCGCCAGACGGTCGACCGCGCTGCTGCCGGAGCCGCTCGCCATCCACGGCTTCGCCGATGGCGAGAAGCGCATCCAGCGCGCGCTGGACGAGGTCGGGCCTCGGAACCGGTTTCCGCTTCCGCTATCCGCATCAGCTCTCCGGCGGCCAGCGCCAGCGCGTGGCGATCGCGCGGGCGCTGATCCTCGAGCCGTCGATCCTGCTGCTCGACGAGCCGACTTCGGCGCTCGACGCCTCGGTGCAGGCCGAAGTGCTCAACCTGCTGGAGGACATGCGGCGGCGGCGCAAGCTGACCTTCCTGATGGTCAGCCACGACCTCGCTATCGTCACCCATATGTGCGAGCGGCTGATGGTGATGCAGAATGGCGAGGCGGTGGAGAATCTTACAGCGAGCCAGCTTATCGGCCACCGCGTGACGCAGGACTATACGCGCAACCTACTCAGGGCCTCAGAGGGGTTTGTGAGGGGGTAGCTTTCTACGCCGCTCCACTCTCCGCCAGCACTTCGCTTTGCGCACTATCCCGCTTCGGCTCCTTGATGCGGAACCAGGCCACATAAAGCGCCGGCAGGAACAGCAGCGTCAGCACCGTGCCGACGATGATGCCGCCCATCATCGCGTAGGCCATCGGCCCCCAGAAGACTTCGCGCGCGATCGGGATCAGCGCCAGGCTGGCGGCCGCGGCCGTCAGCATGATCGGCCGCATGCGGTGCTCGGTCGCCTCGATCACCGCCGCCCAGCGGTCCATGCCCTCCGCGCGCAGATCCTCGATCTGCACGACCAGGATGACCGAGTTGCGGATCAGGATGCCGATCAGCGCCAGCACGCCGAGGATGGCGACGAAGCCGAGCGGCGCGCCGCTCGGCACCAGCGCGGCGACCACGCCGATCAGGCCGAGCGGCGCCACCGCGACGACCAGGAACAGCCGCTGGAAGCTCTGCAGCTGGATCATCAGGATCGTCGCCATGACGAACAGCATCAGCGGCACGACGGCGGCGATCGGTCCCTGGCTCTTGGCGCTTTCCTCGACCGCGCCGCCGGTTTCGACCGTGTAGCCCGGCGGCAGCTTGGCGATGAAGGCATCGACCGACGGCTTCAGCTGCGTCGACGACGGTCGCCGGCTGCACGTCGCCGATGATGCCCGGCGCTTGACGGTGATCGTCGGCATGCGGCCGCGCCGCCAGACCACCGGCTGCTCCAGTTCGTAGCGGAAGTTCGCGACCGCGGCGAGCGGCACCGACTTGCCGGTCCCGGCCGGCAGCTGCAGGTTCTGCAGCGTCTCGATCGAGCCGCGCTCGGCCTCGCGCGCGCGGGCCGACGACATTGATCAGATAGATGTCGTCGCGCACCTGCGTGACGGTGGCGCCGCCGACGATGCTGTTCAGCGCGGTGGCGATATCCTGGGAGGTGATGCCGAGCTGGCGCGCCTTGTCCTGCAGCACATCGACCTTGAGCACGCGCGCCGGCTCGTTCCAGTCGATAGGTCGACGTCGCCGAGCTGCGGATTGCGCCGAAACGATGCCGGCGAACTGCTGCGCCAGGTCTGCGCACCGTCTGGATGTCCGGACCGCTGACGCGGTACTGCACCGGGCGCCCGACCGGCGGGCCGAGTGTCGAGCAGCTTGACGAAGGCGTCGGTGCCGACGAAGTCCTCGCGCAGCATGCTTCTGCAGCGCCGGCTTGCACCCGGTCGCGCGCCTCGAGGCTCTTGGTGACGATGACGGTCTGGCCGAAATAGGGATTGGCCGGCTGCACGTCGAAGGACAGCACGAAGCGCACCGCGCCCTGGCCGACATAGGAGCGACCAGTGCTCGATATCGGGATTGCCGGCAAGCGCGCCCTCTCGAAGCGTTCGCATCTGCGCGTGGGTCTCGGCGATCGAGCGTTCTGCGGCAGCGTCCAGTCGACGATCAGCTCGGGCCGGTCGGACGACGGGAAGAACTGCTGCTGGACGAGGCCGCATGCCGAAGATCGAGGCCGCGAACAACAGCACCGTGGCGACGATGGTCAGCCAGCGCCAGCGCACGCAGCCGACGAGCACGCGCCGGAACAGCCGGCGCGAAGCGGCCCGGCTCGCCGTGATGCTCGCCTTCATCGTCTTCGGCAGGATGGTGACGCCGAGCAGCGGCGCGAACAGCACCGCCACGATCCACGAGACCAGCAGCGAAACGGCGATGACGACGAACAGCGTGAAGGTGAATTCGCCGGCGGCGCTGTCGTTGAGGCCGATCGGGATGAAGCCGGCCACCGTCACCAGCGTGCCGGTCAGCATCGGGAAGGCGGTCGAGGTATAGACATAGGTCGCCGCCTTGCGCAGCGTGTCGCCGACCTCCAGCCGCGCCACCATCATCTCGACCGCGATCATGGCATCGTCGACCAGAAGGCCGAGCGCGATGATCAGCGCGCCGAGCGAGATGCGCTGCAGCGAGATGCCGAGATAGGCCATGACGATGAAGGTGATGGCCAGCACCAGCGGGATCGACAGCGCCACGACGAAGCCGGCGCGCATGCCGAGGCTGACGAAGCTGACACCGCCAGCACGATGGCGACGGCCTCGAACAAGCGCCTGGGTGAAGCCGGAAACCGCTTCCTCGACGATCACCGGCTGGTCGGCGACCAGATGCACGCCGACGCCGACCGGCAGGTCGGCCAGCGACCTTGTTCATCTCCTCTTGCAGGGCCTCGCCGAATTCGCAGCAGATTGGCGTTCGGCTTCATGCCGATGGCAAGCCCGATCGCCGGCTGGCCGTTGAAGCGGAACAGCGCCGTCGGCGGATCGATATAGCCGCGCGCTGATCGTGGCGACATCGCTCAGCCGGAAGAAGCGGTCGTTGACCCGCAGGTTGATGGCGCGCAGGCTGTCTTCCGAGGTGAACTGGCCGCCGACGCGCACGCTGATGCGCTCCGGCCCGGCCTGGATGACGCCGGACGGCGTGATGGCGTTCTGCGCCTGCAGCGCTGGCCACGATCGCCTGCTGGTTGAGGCCGAGCGCCGCGATCTGGCGGGTCGAGAATTCGAGATAGATCACCTCGTCCTGCGCGCCGATGAGGTCGACCTTGCCGATATTCGGCACGGTCAGGATCTGGGCGCGGACATCCTCGACATAGTCGCGCAACTGGCGCTGGCGTCAGCCCGTCGGCGGTGAAGGCGTAGATGTTGCCGTAGACGTCGCCGAAGCGGTCGTTGAAGAACGGGCCACGTACGCCGTGCGGAAACTGCGCCGCGGATGTCGTTGACCATGTTGCGGACCTGGATCCAGATCGGCGCGGACGTCGCGCGCCTTGGTCGTGTCCTTCAGGTTGACGAAGATCGACGGTCTTGCCCGGCAGTGGTGATGACTGCGGGTGTAGTCGAGGATGTCCAGCTCCTCGAGCTTCTTCTCGATACGGTCGGTGACCTGGCGTCAGGTCTCGTCGACCGAGGCGCCCGGCCAGTTGCGCCTGGATGATCATGGTCTTGATGGTGAAGGCGGGGTCTTCCTCGCGGCCGAGATTGAGATAGGAGAAGACGCCGGCGACGACGAAGACGAGCATGAAATACCAGACCAGCGAGCGGTGGTTGAGCGCCCAGTCGGAGAGGTTGAAGCCTTTCATGCGGCCTCCCTTCGCGAGATCTTGACTTTCTGGCCTTCGGTCAGGCTGTGGACGCCGGCGGTGACGACGCGCATCCCGGCTTCGAGCCCCTCGGCGACGGTGAAGGAGGCGGCGCCCTTGGCGGCGACCTTGATATCTCGCGCAGCTGACGCTCGACGTCTTCTCGTCGACGATCCACACCTTCTCGGCGCCATTCTTTTCGAGCAGCGCCGACAGCGGCAATTCGATCGTCGACACCACCTTGGCCATGCGCGTCGCCGTCACCGTCGAGCCGAGCCGGAACGCCTGCGGAGGATCGGTCGAGCGTCGAGCCGGACGCGGCGGGTGCGGGTCGAGCCCTCGGCCTGCGGGGCGATCTCGCGCAGCTTGGCTTCGGTCCGGATGGTCGGCAGCGATTGCAGGATGACCTGGAACGGCGTGCCGGCCGAGAGGTCGCCGGTCAATCGGTCGGGAATGTCGACAACCGCTTCGCGCAGGTCCGAGCGCGCCACGGTGACGACCGTCTGGCCGGGCGAAACCGTCTGGCCGACCTCGGCGCCGACAGCGGTCACGACGCCGTCGAAGTCCGAGAACAGCCGCGCATAGCCAAGCTGCTCCTGCGACTTGGCGAGTGCGGCCTTGGCCCGCTCGACGCCGGCCTCCGCCGCTTGCCTCGCCTGATGCGCAGCATCGAACACGGCTTGCGACGTATTTGCAGCGGCAAGCAGCTGCCGCTGGCGCTCCTCGCTAGCGGCGGCATTGGCGAATTGCGCTTCGGCGTTGGAGAGTTCCGCCTTGGCCGCCTGCAGGGCCAGCTCCAGCGCCGTCGGATCGAGTGTGGCGATCGTCGTTTCCTTGCTGACGATGTCGCCGACCTTGACGTCGCGCGAGACGACCCGGCCGAGCAGCCGGAAGGCAAGGTCGGCGCTGAATTGCGGCTCGACCGAGCCGGCGAAGCCGAAGGTCTCGACGGTCTTCGGTTCGACGACCATTGAGAGCACCGGCCGGATGATCTCGGGCGGCGGCTTCTCTTCCGATTGCGAGCAGGCGGCGAGCCACGCAAACAGGGCAGGCGCAAGCAGGATGCGTGGCAGCCGGTTCATTGGCCCGCTCCCATGATCTCGACCGTCTGTCCGGGGCTGAGCAACTGGCCGCCGGCGGTGACGACGCTTTGCCCTTCCTGCAGTCCCTTGTTGATGACGACCACGCCGGAATCGAAGGCCAGCACCTCGACCGGCGCCGTTGCCACCGCCTTGGTCGAGGGATCGACGATCCAGACCACCGGCTTGCCTTCGCTCGAGGTCAGCGCTTGCCAGGGCAGAAAGATCGCCTTCGCCGGCTTGGCGCTGACCGAGCCGACTACGGCTGCACCGAGCGGCATGCCGGCAGGCGTATCGGGAATGGCGACCTTGACCCGGATCGAGCCCGAAGCCGGATCGACCGCCGGCGAGATCTCGCGCACTTTGCCCATCGCCTTGACCTGCGGGTCCGACAACAGCGTGATCGTCACCGCCGGCGATGCCGGCGCCCTCGCAACCAGCGTCTCCTGCACGTTGAAGACCGCATCGCGATCGCCGTCCTCTGCAATGGTGAAGACGGTCTGCGCCGCCTGCACCACCTGCCCGGCTTCGACCTGGCGGGCGGTGATCACACCGGCCGCACCCGCCTTGAGTTCGGTGAAGGACAGGTTCTCCTGGGCGTTGGCGAGCGCGCTCTTGGCGGCATCGAGGCTGCCCTGGGCCACCTTCGACGCCTGGTCGGCCGCGTCGTACTCGCGCCTTGTGGTGAAGCCCTGTGCGAGCAACGTCTTCTGCCGCTCGAAGGCGGCCGCGGCCTGGGTCAATTGCGCCTGCGCCGCATCAAGATCGGCCTGCGCCGAGCGCAGGTCGGATTCCTGTTCCTGCGGATCGATGCGGGCAAGCACCGCGCCCTGATCGACATGCTGGCCGACATCGACGAGGCGTTCGGCGACGCGGCCGCCGACACGGAACGACAAATTGTTCAGCGTGCGCGCCGCGATCACGCCGGTAAGCGAGGTCCTCGGCGCATAGTCGGCCATCGCCACGGTCTCGGCGCGCACCATGACCGGCAGCTTTTTGTCGGCCGCCTCCTGCTTCTGGCAGCCGGTCAGAAGCAGCGGCAGCGCTGCAAAAACGAGAATGGCGCGAGTGGTCGGGAATGACAAAAGGCGGGGGCAAGACGGCTGCGGGGCGGACGAAGTCGCGTGCCTGTTCATGGGGTCCCTCACCAGCCCGGGGCGCTCTTGACGACGAGCTGTCCCAGGCGACTGCGAGGATAATCGATCCCCGAGAAAAGGGAACCTGTCTCGTACATATATCGGCCGACTGGTCTAGAGCCGGAGCTATCTACAGATCCGCCACCGGCAGGCCCAATCGCCCGGCAATGCTGCCGACTTGAGGAAAACGTGAAATAAGGTCAGAAGAGGTCTGGAACAGCCATCAACGAGAACGGGCGCCGGCCCGATGAGGGATGAAATGAAGAATTCAGCCATTTCCGAGCGCAAGAACCAGTCGATTTCACGCGGCGTCGGCATGACGACGCAGATCTATGCCGACCGCGCCGAGAATTCGGAGATCTGGGATGTCGAGGGCCGCCGCTACATCGACTTCTCGTCGGGCATCGCCGTCGTCAACACGGGCCACCGCCACCCCAAGGTGATCGAGGCCGTCAAGGCGCAGCTCGACCGCTTCACCCACACCTGCCACCAGGTGGTGCCCTATGAGAGCTACGTGCGGCTGGCCGAGCGGCTGAACGGGCTGCTGCCCGGCAAGTTCGACAAGAAGACGATTTTCGTCACCACCGGCGCCGAGGCGGTGGAGAACGCCATCAAGATCGCCCGCAACGCCACCGGCCGTCCGGCGGTCATCGCCTTTTCCGGCGGCTTCCACGGCCGCACCTTCATGGGCATGGCGCTGACCGGCAAGGTCGTGCCCTACAAGGTCGGCTTCGGCGCCATGCCGGCTGACGTCTTCCACGCGCCGTTCCCGGTGCCGCTACATGGCGTTTCCGTCGCCAATTCGCTGGCAGCGCTCGACCGCCTGTTCAAGGCCGATGTCGACCCGGCCCGCGTCGCCGCGATCATCCTCGAGCCCGTGCAGGGCGAGGGCGGTTTCTACGAGGCGCCACGCGATTTCATGGCGGCGCTGCGCAAGATCTGCGACCATCACGGCATGCTCTTGATCGCCGACGAGGTGCAGACCGGCTTTGCCCGCACCGGCAAGATGTTCGCCATGGATCATCATGAGGTCGCCGCCGACATCACCACCATGGCCAAGAGCCTGGCCGGCGGCTTCCCGCTGGCGGCGGTCACCGGCCGCGCCGAACTCATGGATGCGCCGGGCCCCGGCGGCCTCGGCGGCACCTATGGCGGCAGCCCGATCGGCGTCGCCGCAGCCCACGCCGTGCTCGACGTGATCGAGGAGGAAAAGCTCTGCGACCGCGCCAATGCGCTCGGCGCCCGGCTGAAGCAGCGGCTGCAGTCGTTCCGTGACGATGTGCCGGAGATCGTCGATATCAGAGGCCCGGGCTTCATGAACGCGGTCGAGTTCAATGATGTGAAGAAGGGCCTGCCGTCGGCCGAGATCGCCAATGCGGTCAGGCTGAAGGCGCTGGACAAGGGCCTGATCCTGCTCACCTGCGGCGTCTACGGCAATGTCATCCGCTTCCTGTCACCGATCACTATCCAGGACGGCGTCATGAACGAAGCGCTCGATATTCTGGAAAGCTCGATCCGCGAAGCGCGCGCCGCTTAACCAGCCGCTCGTGCAGGCTCATCCTGCTGGAAGGCGGCTAGCGCCGCCTTCAGTCCCTCGGGTCCGGCCGCGACCGTTTGCGGCGTCGGCGAGAAGCCGGCGCCGATCATCTTGCGGCCGAGCATATGGTCGGCCGGGCGGTTGACCAATTCGATGCCGAGCAGCCGGTCGGCCGCATAATGGAACACCGAGAATCTGTTCTCGGCGATGTCGCCCGAGCACGACTGGCGGTCGCTGCCGGCGGTCAGCCCGACCATCTGCAGCTTCATGTCGCCGATGTCCGACCAGAACCACGGTACGGCGGAATAGGCGTCCGCATGGCCGGTGACGGTGCGGGCGGCAAGCCTCGCCTGGTCGGTGGCGTTCTGCACCGATTCCAGCCGCACGTCGGCGCCGGTGAACCAGTGGCGGTAGTTGACGCAGCGTCGCCGATGGCGAGAATCTCGGGCATCGAGCTGCGCATCTGCTGGTCGACGCGGATGCCGTTGGCGGTCGCGATGCCGGCCGCCTCGGCCAGTTCGGCATTCGGCACCACGCCGATGCCGACGATCACCATCTCGGCCGGGATTCGCTCGCCGGCGGAGGTCGACCGCGGCCGACGACATGGCCGTTCTCGCCTTCGAGCCGGTCGATGGTGGTGCCGTCAGGAGCGCACGCCCGTCGCTGCCAGCCGCTCGCGCGACATGGCCGAGATCGACCGGCGCGACCGCGCGGCCAAGCAGCCGGTCCTGCGCCTCGACCACGGTCACCGGCGGCCGCCAGCCGCCAGCGTCGCCGCGATCTCCAGCCCGATGAAGCCGCCGCCGAGGATGACGACGTCCTCGACTTTGCGCGGCTCAGTTCGCGGATCGGCGCGGGCATCGGCGATCGAGCGCAGCGACAGCACGCCGGCAAGGTCCGCGCCCGGCGATCGGCAGAATGCGCGGCCGCGAGCCGGTGGCGAGGATCAGCCGGTCGAAGCCGAGCGCTGCCGCCGCCTGCGATCTCCAGCGCTGCGGCCGCCGGGATCGATGGCTTCGACCCGGTCGCCCGGCCTGTAGATCGATGGCGCTGCCGGTGTAGAAGGCCTCGGCGCGCAGCGAGCTGCGGCTTGGCATCCGCGTCCTTGATGAAGGTCTTCGACAGCGGCGGCTTGTGGTAGGGCAGTTCGGTCTCGTCGCCGATCAGCGATGACCGGCCCGTCATATCCCTCCTCGCGCAGGCTCGCGGCCGCCTGCACGCCCGCATGCCCCGCCCCGACGATGACGACGCCGTTCTTCATCGCGATCCTGCTTTTCCCATCCAATCTAGGCTGCTTGCGCCAAGTGGCAATTGTCCGCCGCCGCGCGCAAGACGGCCCGATCCGGGTCGCACCCGGCATGGTCGGCCTGTCAATCGCCATGTTTCTAGCGGCATAAGAGCTTAAAGTTGACGTCTAGTTTAGAATAATTCTAAACTATTGATTTCAATTGACTTTTCTGATGCGAAAATCAGTTGACTTCTGCCGCCTTCGCCGCTTTATCAGGCTCGTGCGTCGAGGCATTCCCTTTGATGTCTGGGCCTTGAACCCGTTCGATTGGAGGAATTTTGGTGTCTTTCTCCCGTCGAACCGCGCGATGGCGCGGACGCTCAGCATTGTGTGCGCGTCACGGCATGCCTCGTGCCCTGGCACCGGTCGCGCACGCAGCGCCGTGCGCGCCGAATTCCCAATGAACTGAGAGAACGATGATGACCAGCACGATCATGGCGGCAGGCTGGCTGCGATCGGCGCTACCGGCTGCTGACGGCGGCTGTCTTCGTGCTGCCGGCCAAGGCGGAGACCGACCCCAAGGCGGTATCACGACCTATGCCGACATCGCGCTCGCCGAATACGAGGATTCGCTGACCACCGCCAAGGCGCTCGACAAGGCCGTCGACGCGCTGATCGCCAAGCCCTCGGCGGAGACGCTGGCCGCCGCCCGCGAGGCCTGGAAGGCGGCGCGCATTCCCTACCAGCAGACCGAGGTCTACCGCTTCGGCAACGCCATCGTCGACGACTGGGAAGGCCGCGTGAACGCCTGGCCGCTGGACGAGGGCCTGATCGACTATGTCGACCAAGGGCTACGGCACCGAGTCCGACGAGAACACGCTCTACACCGCCAATGTGATCGCCAACACGGAGATCGAGATCAACGGCCAGAAGGTCGACGCCTCGAAGATCACGCCGGAATTCCTGTCCGGCACGCTGCAGGAGGCCGGCGACATCGAGGCCAATGTCGCGACCGGCTACCACGCCATCGAATTCCTGCTCTGGGGCCAGGACCTGAACGGCACCGGTCCCGGCGCCGGCGAACGGCCCGTACACCGACTACGACCCCGCCAACTGCACCGGCGGCAATTGCGACCGCCGCGCCGCAATATCTGCAGTCGGCGAGCGACCTGCTGGTCTCCGACCTCGAGGAGATGGTCGCCAACTGGAAGGACGACGGCGCCGCCCGCAAGGGCCTGGTCGACGGCGATCCGAAGGCCGGCCATCTCCACCATCCTCACCGGCATGGGCTCGCTGTCCTATGGCGAACTGGCCGGCGAGCGCATGAAGCTCGGCCTGCTGCTGCACGATCCGGAAGAGGAGCACGACTGCTTCTCCGACAACACCTACATCTCGCATCTCTACGACGCGATCGGCATCCGCAACGTCTATCAGGGCAGCTACACGCGCGTCGACGGCACCGTCGGTCGAAGGACCGTCGGTCTCCGACATGGTCAAGGAGGCCGATCCGGCGATCGACACGGAACTGTCGGGCAAGCTCGACGTCGACCGTCGCCGAGATGGAGGCGATCCAGGCGCGCGCCGTTGGCGGCGAGGCCTATGACCAGCAGATCGGCGAGGGCAATGCCGAAGGCAATGCCACCGTGCAGGCGGCGATCGACGCGCTGGTCGACCAGACCAAGTCGATCGAGCGCGCCGTCGGCTGCGCTGAAGCTCGACGCCATCGCCTTCGAAGGTTCCGACAGCCTCGATGCGCCGGACAAGGTGTTCCAGTAAGCGATCCGACACAATCCAGCCAGACGGCGCGCACGAGACGCGCCGTCAGCCAGCAGCCAGAACTCGATGCTGATCTGTCATTGCAACCTGATCACCGAAAAGGAGATCGAGGAGACGATCATCGAGCTGCTTGACCAGGATCCCTGGCAGCTTATCGTGCCGGCAAAGGTCTATCATGCCCTGCAAAAGCGCGGTCGCTGTTGCGGCTGCTTCCCAAATGTGGTGGAAACGATCATTCGGGTAACCGAGCACTACCACTCCCGCTCGGAGGCGAGCGGCATGGACATCGTTTCACACCTGGACCGCGTCAGAGGACTGCGGGTCCAATACGGGAGCAGAACCCATGAAAGGCGAAAAGCAGATCATCGAGCGGCTTAACGAGGCGCTGTTCCTGGAGCTTGGCGCCGTCAACCAGTACTGGGTGCATTTCCGGCTGCTCGAAGACTGGGGCTACGCCAAGCTGGCAAAGAAGGAGCGCGCGGAATCGATCGAGGAGATGCACCACGCCGACAAGCTCGTGGCGCGCATCATCTTCCTCGAAGGGCATCCCAATCTGCAGTCCGTGGCGCCGCTGCGCATCGGCCAGAACGTCAAGGAAGTGCTGGAATCCGATCTCGCCGGCGAATATGACGCCCGCACCTCCTACAAGAAGTCGCGCGAGATCTGCCAAGAAGCAGGCGACTACGTGACCATGAAGCTGTTCGAGGAACTGCTGACCGACGAGGAAGGCCACATCGACTTCCTCGAGACACAGCTCGACCTGCTGGCCTCGATCGGCGAGGAAAAATACGGCCAGCTCAACGCCGCATCGGCCGACGAGGCCGGACTAAGGACATGCGGGAATGCGGCGCGCCCTAGAATTCTTGCGCCGCTTGCGGCGGGCCGGAGATCATGGCCCGTCGCTCCAGAAGACCCCGCGGTATCAGCGTTTTCGCGGGGCTTCGTTTGCAGTCGCGGGTCACGCTTTCGGCTTCGGCCCTGGCCGGCGCGCCGGAACCGGCGGGCCTGGCGACGAGCCGCACCGATCTGACGCCGAAGGATCTGGCTCGCGTCCTTGCCATCACCCGGCCGACCACGGATTTCTCCAAGCCCGAGCAATTCGAGCTGATGCAGGGCGGCGCCGGTACGTCGAAGAGGCGACGCCAACCGCGACGCCTTCTCGCAATCCTCGGCCAACATCACCTTCGAGGAAGAAGGCGACTTCAAGCTCGGCAATGCGCTTTTCCGCAAGATCTGGGTCTCGTCGCCGTCCTCGACCCAGGCTTCGGACGGGCTTGGCCCGCTGTTCAACGCGCGCGCCTGCCAGAACTGCCATTTGAAGGACGGCCGCGGCCATCCGCCGGAAGGCGACGCCGGCTCCACCTCGATGTTCCTGCGGCTGGCGCGCGATGCCGAGCACCGCGGAAGAAAGGGCTGCGATCGCCGACCACAAGGTGCTCAATTTTCCCGACCCGGTCTACGGCTCGCAACTGCAGGACCTCGCCGTTCCCGGCCTGTCCGGCGAAGGCAGGATGCATGATCGACTACCGGGAACAGGCCGGTGACGCTCGGCGACGGCAGCGTCGTTTCGCTGCGCAAGCCCAGCTATTCGGTCGATGGCCTGGCTTACGGGCCGCTCGACCCGCACACCACGCTGTCGCCGCGTTTGACGCCGCCGATGATCGGCCTTGGCCTGATCGAGCAGATCGCGCCGGCCGATATCCTCGCCCATGCCGATCCGGAGGACCGGAACAGTGACGGCATTTCCGGCAAGCCGAACATCGTGCGCGACGGCCAGAGCGGCGGCGCTGACGCTCGGCCGCTTCGGCTGGAAGGCGCAGACGCCGTCGATCCGCGAGCAGGCTGCCGACGCCTTCGCCGGCGACATCGGCATCTCGACGCCCGAGGTGCCGAAAAGCGAGGGCGATTGCACTACGGCCGAGAAGGCATGCCTTGCCATGCCGAACGGCGTGCAGCAGCGCCTCGGCCCGGTCGAGGCGCCGCCGCCGGTCATGGACCTCGTCACCTTCTATTCGCAAAACCTTGCCGTGCCGGCGCGGCGCGATCTCGACAAGCCTGAAGTGCTGGCCGGCAAGAAGGCAGTTTTATGAAATGGGCTGCATTTCCTGCCACACGCCGAAATTCGTCACCCTTCGCGACACGCCGAACAAGGCGCAAGCCTTCCAGTTGATCTGGCCCTATTCCGACTTTCTGCTGCACGACATGGGCCCTGATCTGGCCGACGGGCAGGCAGTCGGCGAGGCGACGGGCAGCGAATGGCGCACGCCGCCGCTGTGGGGCATCGGCCTGACCCGGACGGTCAACGGCCACACCTTCTATCTTGCATGATGGGCGCGCGCGTAGCCTGGCCGAGGCGATCCTCTGGCATGGCGGCGAGGGCCAGAAGGCGCGCGACCGTTTTGCCGCTGCCAATGCGGCCGACCGCGATGCGCTGGTCAAATTCCTGGAGTCACTCTGATGCTGAAGCGCTTCTTGCTTGCTCTCGTTCTTCCGCTGGCCATGTCTGGTGTTTCGCCGGCGTCGGCGGAGGTGAAGGCTACCGACGTAATAGAGCGCGCGATCGATGGATTTGTCCGCCCGGCCTATGCCAGTCTGCATCGGCACGCTGAAACCTTGACCAAATCGATGCGCAATCTGTGCGATGCGCCTTCGCAAGGCGCTCTCGATGCGGCGCGTGCCGAATATTCGGCACACGGTCGAGGCCTGGTCGGAGGCCGAGATCATCGGCTTCGGGCCGATCAAGGAGAACAACCGGCTGGAACGCATGCTCTATTGGCCGGACCGCAAGAGCATCGGCCTGAAGCAGGTGCAGGCGGCGTTGGCCGGCAAGGACCCGACCGCTACCGATCCGGTACAACTGGCCGGCAAGAGCGTCGCCATGCAGGGGTTAGGCGCGCTTGAGTTCGTGCTCTATGGCGACGGCGCCGAAGCCCTCGCCAGCAAGGACGACCCCTACCGCTGCGCCTATGGCGCGGCCGTCGCCGGCAACATCGAAACCATGGCCACCGACGTCGATGCGGCTTGGAAGAAGCCCGATGGTTTTGCCGCACTCTGGGCCAATCCGGGACCGCAAAACCCGCTCTACCGCGACGGCGCCGAAGCGGTGACCGAACTGGTGGGCGTGTTCATCAACGAACTCGAAATGGTCCGCGACGTGCGCCTGAAAGGATTCCTGGGCGGCAAACCGGAAGCCGACAAGCCCAAGCTGGCGATCTATTGGCGCTCGCAAAACACCGCCACGTCCCTGGCTGGAAATCTCACCGGCATGGATACGCTGTTCCAGGCCTCAAAACTCGGCGATGCACTGCCGGAAGGCGCACGTTGGATGGCCGATTCGATCCATATCCAGCTCACCAACGGCGTCGCGACAGCCAAATCCATCCAGGGTCCGATCGACAAGGCGCTCGCCGATCCGGCGCAGCGTGACAAACTCGACCATTTCGCGCTGATTACCTCCAGCCTGACGACCCTGATCGGCACCAGGCTGACCGCCGAATTCGGCCTGACCGCCGGCTTTTCTTCGCTCGACGGAGACTGATCCATGAAGACGCTGCTGATCGACCGCCGGGATTTCCTCAAAGCCGCAGGCGCGGGCTTCATCGCTGCAATGGCGCCTCAGGCCTGGGCAAACACGCTTGGCACGGATGCTGTCTTTGCCACCGCCTTCGTCAAACGCGACGGCAGCTATGGCGCCGCGGTGCTGTCCGAGGCCGGCAAGCTGCTGCACGCCATCGACCTGCCCGAACGAGGCCACGACGTCACCTTCGATCCCGTGTCGAAGCGCTCGGTGGTTTTTGCTCGGCAGCCCGGCACCTTCGCCGTGGTCTTCGACCATCAAGGCCGCGACAGGCCGCTAACCATCGTCAGCATCACCGGTCGGCATTTCTTCGGCCATGGCGTGTTCTCGACCGATGGGGCGCTGCTTTACGCCACCGAGAATGATTTCGACAACGCCGCCGGCGTCGTCGGCGTTTATGACGCACGCGCGAAATTCAGCCGCGTCGGCGAGTTTCCGACCTATGGCATGGGGCCGCACGAGCTCTTGCTGCTGGGCGACGGCAGGACGATCGCCGTCGCCAATGGCGGTATCGAGACGCATCCGGACTATGGCCGCGCCGAGCTCAACATCGCGACCATGAAGCCGTCCTATGTGCTGGTCGACCGCATCACCGGCGATCTCATCGAAAGGCACGTATTGCCGGCAGCACTGCACCAGCTGTCGATCCGCCACATGGATGCAGATCCGTCCGGCACGGTCTGGTTCGGCTGCCAGTATCGGGGGCCGGGCACCGATCGTCCGCTGCTGGTCGGGCGGGCCGCGCGCGGCAGGGAATTGCAACTGCTCGACATGCCGCAGGATGTGCTCTCCGGTTTCCGCAATTATATCGGTTCGGTCGCCGCCAATCCTGCTGCGGGCACGGTCGCCGTCTCCTCGCCGGAAGGCAATTCGCTTGCCGTCATCGACACTGGGAATGGCCGTATCGTCGCCACCAGGGCGCTGGTCGAGGTCTGCGGCCTGGCGCCGGATGGTTCGGGCTTCATGGCGACGACGGGTGCCGGCGAGATCGTCGAGGGCAATGGCACGACGCGCTCCGAGCCTGATTATGTCTGGGATAATCACATGCTGCGCATCGAGCAGGCTGCATAGACAGCGGCCCGGAGGCCGACGGATCTGGACCCTGGCCGAAGCGAAGCCGCTTAACAATTGTGCACCATCCCCCTTGCAGCGGCGGGCCATGGCGGGCACAGGGAAGTGTTTTTCAACCCTGGGCGTTAACCAGACACCATGAAGTTGCTTGCCATCGACTGTGCCGCCAGTCTCTGCGCCGCCTGCGTCTATGACGCGGCGGCCGGTAGCGAGCTTGGCCGCCAGGAGCTCGATCTCGGCAAGGGCCATGCCGAGCACCTGATGTCGGTTATCGATGCGGTGCTGAAGGCCACCGGGACCGGGTATCCCGGCCTTGGCGCCATTGCCGTCTCCATCGGCCCGGGATCCTTCACCGGCCTGCGCGTCGGCGTGTCGGCCGCGCGAGGCCTGGCGCTGGCGCTGAAAATCCCGGCAATCGGCGTAACGACGCTGGAAGCACTGGCGGCGGAGGCGGCGACGATGTTTCCGGACCGGCCGGTGCTGGCCGCGCTCGATGCCGGACGCGACGAGATCCATGCTGCTCTGTATGATAAAGCGTCAGCTTTGACTTACGGGCCATCGGTCGCCACACTTCCCGAAGCGGTTGCTATGGCGCTGAAGCTTTCTGCAGTCCTTGCTGGCACTGCCGCGGCACAGATCGCAGCTTCGGTCGACCATCCCTTCGACATCGGTCCGACATCAGCCACAGCCGACATCGCCGTCTATGCCCGACTGGCAGCGGCCAAAGGTGCAGGCGAAAAGCCCAAGCCGCTTTATCTGCGCGGCGCCGATGCCAAGCCGCAGGCGGGGTTCATCCTACCGAGGCAGGTCAGTTAATGCGCATTCCTTTCCTTCCGCCGCGCCGTAGAGACTATGCGCTTCAGCCTCTGACGGTTGCCGACAGTCCCGCTGTCTCAGCGCTGCACCAGGAGGATTTTGTCCGACCCTGGACCGACGATGAGTTTGCCTCGCTGCTCGAGCAGGACACGGTGTTCGGCTATGCCGCGCGCGAGACCGGACAGGGCTCCAAGCCGCCGGTAGGCTTCGTGCTGGCGCGGCTGGCCGCCGGCGAAGGCGAGATCCTGACCGTCGCCGTCGCCCGCTCGCATCGCCGCCAGGGCCTTGGCTGGCAGTTGATGGATGCGGTCCTGCGCGAATTGCACGCGCAGCGCGCCGAGGCGCTTTTCCTCGAGGTCGACGAGACCAACGTGGCCGCCATCGCGCTCTACCGGCGGCTCGGCTTTCGCGAAGTCGGCAAGCGCGCCAACTATTACAGATCGGCGGAGCACGGCCCGACCGGCGCGCTTGTCATGCGCCGCGATCTTCGCTAGCCAGACGCCACATGACCCCGAAAATCGGATCCGATTTTCGGAAAGGATCATGCGGCGAATTCAAATTAGAGTGTTACAGCGTCCTTTGCGCGTCCAAAAAAGGACGCGCGGCGCTGTAACGGCAGGGCCGGCGAATGATCAAGAAATTCAGGATTTTCGTGGCGCTGGCCCTCGTCGTCGCCGTCTCGCTCGTCTTCGCGCCGTTGCAGATCCTGTCGATGAAAACCGGGCTCTGGCCGGAGACGGTCATCCTGAAGATCTGGCACAGGGTGATCGCAAGGGCGCTGGGACTGCGCATCCACGTCAAGGGAACGCTCTCCAGCCAGCGCCCGCTGCTGGTTGCGTCCAACCACATCTCCTGGACCGACATCATGGTGCTGGGGTCCATGGTCGATGTGAAGTTCATCGCCCGGGCCGATATGGAAGGCTGGCCGCTGATCGGCATGCTGTCCAAACTGCAGCGTACCGTCTTCATCGAGCGCGAGCGCAAGCGCACGTCGGGCGAACAGGCGAGCGAGATCGCCGGCCGCATGGCCAAGGGCGATGCCATGGTGCTGTTCGCCGAGGGTTCTACCGGCGACGGCAACATGATCCTGCCGTTCAAGAGCACGCTGTTCGGCGCCGCCTCGATGGCGATCTCCGAAGGCGCGGCGGAACAGGTTTTCATTCAGCCGGTGGCAATCGTCTACACGCGGTTGCACGGCGTGCCGCTCGGCCGCCGCCACCGGCCGATCGCCGCTTGGATCGGCGACGAGGATTTGATGCCGCATCTCAAGGTGCTGCTGGCGGAAGGCGCTCTGGACGTCGAGGTGCATTTCGGTGAACCGATCGCCTTTGCCAAGGGTTCGAACCGCAAGGAGACGGCAAGGCTGATGGAAGCCAGGGTGCGCGAGATGGCCCAGGCCGCGCTCGCCGATCCACGCCCAAGCCGGTAGGCTGAAAGCGCTAGGCCAGAATCGTCTGTTTTTTGTCACGGAAAGGCGTTAGAAGCCGCCCAATGGACTTGAACACGATAGAGCGCGACGACATCGGCCCTGCGGCTGACAGCGCACCTGCACCCGCTGGCACGGCGAAAAAAGTCTTCGTCAAGACCTATGGCTGCCAGATGAACGTCTACGATTCGCAGCGCATGACCGATGCGCTGGCCGCCGACGGCTATGTCGCGACCGATGCCATCGACGAGGCCGATCTGGTCCTGCTCAACACCTGCCATATCCGCGAAAAGGCGGCGGAAAAGGTCTATTCCGAGCTTGGCCGCATCCGCGACATGAAGGCCGAGCGCGCCGCGGCCGGGCGCGAACTGCTGATCGGCGTTGCCGGCTGCGTCGCGCAGGCCGAAGGCGACGAGATCATCCGCCGCGCGCCGGCCGTCGATCTGGTCATCGGCCCGCAGACCTATCACCGGCTGCCCGACGTGCTGGCCAGGGTGCGCGGCGGCGAGAAGATCGTCGAGACCGAATACGCCGTCGAGGACAAGTTCGAGCATCTGCCGCAGCCGAAGCGCGCCGAAGTGATCAAGCGCGGCGTCACCGCCTTCCTCACCGTGCAGGAAGGCTGCGACAAGTTCTGCACCTTCTGCGTCGTGCCCTATACGCGCGGCTCGGAAGTCTCGCGGCCGGTCGCGCAGATCGTCGCCGAGGCCGAGAAGCTCGCCGAGGCCGGCGTGCGCGAAGTGACGCTGCTCGGCCAGAACGTCAATGCCTGGCACGGCGAGGGCGCGGACGGCAGCGAATGGGGCCTTGGCCGCCTGCTGTTCCGGCTGGCCGAAATCCCCGGCCTCGCGCGGCTGCGCTACACCACCAGCCATCCGCGCGACATGGACGACGAATTGATCAGCGGCGCATCGCGACCTGCCGGTGCTGATGCCTTATCTGCATCTGCCGGTGCAGTCGGGCTCCGACCGCATCCTCAAGGCGATGAACCGCAGGCACACCGCAAGCGACTATCTGGCGCTGATCGAGCGCATCCGCGCTGCGCGCACCGACATCGCGCTGTCCGGCGACTTCATCGTCGGCTTCCCGGGCGAGACGGAGGCGGATTTCGAGGCGACGATGGAACTCGTGCGCCAGGTCAGCTATGCCTCGGCCTTTTCGTTCAAATATTCGCCGCGTCCCGGCACGCCGGGCGCCGAGATGACCGATCAGGTGCCGGAAGCGGTCAAGGACGAACGCCTGCAGCGCCTGCAGGCCCTGCTCCTGAAGCAGCAGCAGGACTTCGGCACGAGCCTGGTCGGCAGGACCATCGACGTGCTGATCGAGAAGCCCGGCCGCAGGCCGGCCAGATGGTCGGCCGCTCGCCCTGGCTGCAGCCGGTTATTGTTGATGAAAAGGCCGGCGAAATCGGTGACATTATCCAGGTGCGAATCACAAGGACGGGCTACAATAGCCTGTTCGCCGAATTGGCCTGACGGCCTCGGCAGATGAGGAGAGACGGTTGAGCGCTGCTGAACTGAAGAATCTGCCCCCGAGCCAGGCATCCGGGGCCTCTGACATGGCGCACATCGTTCTGACCTTCGACAACAACAAGCTTGCCAGCGCGCTGTACGGCCAGTTCGACGAGAACCTCGCCCGGCTCGAGCAGAAGCTCGGCGTCGATATCCGCTCGCGCGGCAACCAGCTGACCATCAAGGGGTCGGCCTCCGCCGCCGAGCAGGCGCGCCGCGCGCTTCGACAATCTCTACGGCATTCTGCAGAAAGGCGCCGACATCGGCCAGTCCGACGTCGATGGCGCCGTGCGCATGGCGATCGCCGCCGACGACCAGCTGACGCTGCCGACGCTGGAGCGCAAGGGCAAGATGGCCGCCGCCCAGATATCCACGCGCAAGAAGACCATCTATGCCCGCTCGCTCAACCAGGACGCCTATATGCGCGCGCTGGAGCGCTCGGAACTGGTGTTCGGCATCGGCCCGGCCGGCACCGGCAAGACCTATCTCGCGGTCGCGCATGCGGCGATGCTGCTCGAACGCGGCATGGTCGAACGCATCATCCTGTCGCGGCCCGCCGTCGAGGCCGGCGAACGGCTGGGCTTCCTGCCCGGCGACATGAAGGAAAAGGTCGATCCCTATCTGCGGCCGCTCTACGACGCGCTCTACGACATGATGCCGGCCGACAAGGTCGAGCGCGCGATCGCCGCCGGGGTCATCGAGATCGCGCCGCTGGCCTTCATGCGCGGCCGCACGCTGGCCCATGCCGCCGTCATCCTCGACGAGGCGCAGAACACCACGCCGATGCAGATGAAGATGTTCCTGACCCGTCTCGGCGAGAACTCGCGCATGATCGTCACCGGCGATCCGACGCAGATCGACCTGCCCTCGAACACCAAATCCGGCCTGGTCGAGGCGCTGCGCATCCTCGACGGCGTCGCGGGCGCGGTGACCGTGCGCTTCAGCGACGGCGACGTGGTGCGCCATCCGCTGGTGGCCGAAATCGTCCGGGCCTATGACCGCGACGCCAAGCTGGCGCGCGGCCTGGGCACCGAGAGCTGATGTGACGATGCGGGCTCATGCCTGAAGACATAAAACCTGGCGGCGGGGATCTTTCGGTTCCCGTCGACATCGATATTTCGTCGAGGCGGGCGACTGGCCCGATGAGGCGGCGCTGACGCGCTGGTCGATCGCGCCGTGTCGGCCGCCTTTGCCGAAACCGGCGCCGCCGGCCGTTCCGAGCTCAGCATCGTCTTCTCCGACGACGCCCATATCCGGACCCTCAACGCCGGCTGGCGCGGCAAGGACAAGCCGACCAACGTCCTGTCTTTCCCGGCTTTTCCGTTTCCGAAGGGCGGTCCGCTGCCGCCGATGCTGGGCGACATCGTGCTGGCTGCCGAGACGGTCGCAAGGAAGCGGGACTGGAAGACAAGCCGCTCGAGCACCATATCACCCATCTCGTCATCCACGGCCTGCTGCATCTGCTCGGCTACGATCACGAGACCGACGCCGAGGCCGAGGAGATGGAAGCGCTCGAGCGCCAGCGCTTGCAAGGCTTGCCATTCCCGATCCCTACGCGTAACTAAAAAGATCAATTGACCGGACGACGATGAACGACAAACCAGAGACTGCCGCCCGCTCCGACGCCGGCAGTGCGACCAAGCCTTCCGAAACGACGGAAGAGGGCTCGAGTCCGAGTACCACGACCGGCAGCATCGCCAGCGAGCCATCGCCTGCCGGTCCTTCCCTGTTCGATCGCGTGCTTGGCCTGTTCAGGCAGCGCAACGGCACCAGCCTGCGCGAGGAAATTGCCGGCGCGCTGGCCGAAACGACCAGCGATGCGGACGCCTTTTCGCCCGGCGAACGGGCCATGCTCAACAACATCCTGCGTCTGCGCGAGGTGCGCGTCGAGGACGTCATGGTGCCGCGCGCCGACATCGAGGCGGTCGAGATCACGACGACGCTGGGCGATCTGCTCGGCCTGTTCGAGCAGTCCGGCCATTCGCGCATGCCGGTCTATTCCGAGACGCTCGACGATCCGCGCGGCATGGTCCACATCCGCGACGTGCTGGCCCACATCACCAAGGTCGCCCGCGTCAAGAAGGGCCGGACCAGCGCGGAAGGCGCCGGCCACGACGCTGCTCGATCTCGCCAAGGTCGATCTCGCCGCACCATCGGCGATCTCAACCTGATCCGCACCGGTGCTGTTCGTGCCGCCGTCGATGCTTGCCTCCGATCTGATGGGTCGCATGCAGGCGACGCGCACCCAGATGGCGCTGGTCATCGACGAATATGGCGGCACCGACGGCCTCGCCTCGCTGGAAGACATCGTCGAGATGGTCGTCGGCGACATCGAGGACGAGCATGACGACGACGAGCCGATGATCACCCAGACCGGCGAAGGCGTCTTCATCGTCGACGGCAAGGCCGAGATCGACGAGGTCGCCAAGATGATCGGCGAGGATTTCGCCGCCGGCGAGCATGGCGAATATGTCGACACCATCGGCGGCATGATCTTCAACACGCTTGGCCGCGTGCCGGCCCGTGGCGAGGTGGTGCAGGCCATACCCGGCTTCGAGTTCCACGTGCTCGACGCCGATCCGCGCCGGGTCAAGCGCGTGCGCATCGTGCAGAGCCAGAAGGGCGAGCGCCGCCGCCGCGCCGCCCGCGCCGAACAGGCCTAAGCGCCGATCGATGTCGGTCGGCGACCCGTTCAAGCACTCGACCATAGGTTCCGGCGTATTCTACAAGGACGCGCGGGCCGCGTTGAAATGGCTCGAAAAGGCCTTCGGATTCGAGCCGAGCATGGTCGTCAGCGACACCGACGGCAGGCTGGTCCATTCCGAGATGCGCTTCGGCGACGGCTACATAATTGTCGATTCCGAATGGGCCGATCATGTCGCCAGCCCGGCTTCTGTCGGCGGCCGGAACACGCAATCAATCTATATCCGCCTCGATGCCGGCCTGGACGTGCATTGCGAGCGGGCGAGGGCAGCAGGCGCCGACATCACCCAGGAGCCTGCCGACCAGTTCTATGGCGAACGGCTTTACCGGGCGCGCGATCCCGAAGGCCATGTCTGGACATTCACCCAGACCATACGCGCCGTGCCACGCGAAGAGGCTGAGCGGCTCGGCGATCTGAAGATCGAGGGCTGGCACCGATAGCGCGGTGGTTGGCCGGTCGGGGTTTCTCGGCGCAAGCCCCGTTCCGATAAATCTGATAAATCTGCTGTCGTGATTCGCGCGACTGGAAGTGTGTATGCAGCGCCTGGCCGGCCGGATAATACTGCTTTGGGGTTGGCGCCGCGCGCTGGTGGCGTTTCTCGCTGGAGCGTTGGCGGTTCTCGCCCAGGCGCCCTACGATTTCTTCGCCGTCTGTTTCGTCTCCTTCCCGCTCCTGGTCTGGCTGCTCGACGGCGCGACCGGCGAGGCCTCCGACGGGTGGCTGAGGCGGCTCGGCCCGCCTTCGCCATCGGCTGGTGGTTCGGCTTCGGCTATTTTCTTGCCGGCCTGTGGTGGATCGGCGAGGCGCTGCTGGTCGAGGCCGACAGTTTCGCCTGGGCTCTGCCCTTCGCGGTGGTCGGAATCCCCTTTGCAATGGCCTTCTTCTACGGCTTCGCCACGGTCGTCGCGCGACTCCTGTGGAGCAACGATATCGGCCGCATTGCGGCACTCGCCTTCGGTTTCGGCCTGGCGGAATGGCTGCGCGATTTCCTGTTCACCGGCTTTCCCTGGAATGCCGTCGGCTACGCGGCAATGCCGGTGCCGCTCTTGATGCAGAGCGTGTCGGTGACCGGCATGATCGGCATGAACGCGCTGGCGGTCTTCGTCTTTTCGCTGCCCGCGCTCGTTGCGGGGCGCCGGCACCTTCGCCTGGGCTTTGGCCTGCTTGTCCTGCTTGTCGCCGCCCATGTCGGCTTCGGCTATGTCAGGCTTGCCACGCCGGTCGAGCCGGCAACCCGCTCGATCGATGTCCGCATCGTTCAGCCGGACGTCGATCTCAGCGAAAAGTGGGACGCTTCGGTGCGCGACCGCATCTTCGCCACACTGCTCGGCCTGTCGGCGAAGGACCGGAACCCGGCCACGCCAAGCCGCAACTGATTCTGTGGCCGGAGACATCGGTGCCTTTCCTGTTCACCGAACGCCCGGACGCGCTGACCGCGCTGGGCGACATGCTGGGCGAAGGCCAGATGCTGGTCGCCGGCGTCGTTCGCGAGGAGGGCGGCTCGGCGGCCGGCGCCGACAGCCGCTATTACAATTCCGTGGTGGCGATCAACGACAAGGGCGAGATCGCGGACGCCGTCGACAAGGTCCACCTGGTGCCGTTCGGCGAGTATCTGCCTTTCGCCGGCCTGCTCGGCCGCTTCGGCATCGAACAGCTCGTCGCCGGGCCGATGAATTTCGCGGCCGGCAACGAGCGGCATCCGATCACGCTGCCGGCGGCATCGGCGCGCTCCCGTTCATTTGCTACGAGGTGATCTTTCCCGATCTGGTTGCAGTTGACGCTACGTCATCCGAGCTTATTGTGAATGTCACGAACGACGCTTGGTTCGGGGACACGCCGGGTCCGTACCAGCATTTCAGGCAGGCTCAGATCCGCGCCGTGGAGAATGGATTGCCTTTGTTGCGCGCGGCCAACAACGGCATTTCCGCCGTTGTCGATCCGCGCGGACGCATCGTCGACGCGCTGGCCGTCGATGCGCGTGGAGCCATTGATGTGCGGGTGCCGATATCCGGGCAGGCGCTCTCATTTCCGCCGCCCAGCGGCGAATTAACGGATTGCTGATCATGTTCCTGTTTGCCGCTGGGCGGGTTCACATCGAATGTAAGGCAACGGCTACGGGTGAATTGACAGCCGACACATTAGAAACTCATACTGTAAGTCGCCTAAAATTTTCTCGAAGTCGGTTGGTGGTTCTGTTGGGGCAGTTGGCTCCGGCTTCGTTTGGGCAAGAAAAAATAGAAAAAGCCGGAAAAATTCGGCGAGGAGAAAATGACAGAAGAAAACAAGAAAAAGCCGAACCCGATCGACATCCATGTCGGAAGTCGCATCCGGCTTCGGCGCAATATGCTTGGAATGAGCCAGGAGAAGCTGGGTGAAAATCTCGGCATCACGTTTCAGCAGATCCAGAAATATGAAAAGGGCACGAACCGGGTCGGCGCCAGCCGTCTGCAGGCGATAGCCTCCATCCTCAGCGTGCCTGTCGCCTTCTTTTTCGAGGATGCGCCGGGGCAGGAGGCCGTGGGCAACAGTGGATTTGCCGAAGACGCGTCGATGGCTTTCGCCGTCGAATTCTGCGGCAGTCCGGAAGGGCTTCAGCTCAACCGCGCCTTCGTCAAGATCGCGCGACGTCAAGGTGCGCCGCAGGATCATCGATCTGGTGAAGTCCCTTCTGCCGAAGACCGAGTGATCGCCGACTGATCCACAGGTCTTGCCTGCCACTCGGCCGGCGGCGGCATGCCGCCGCTGGTACAAGCTATATTGCTGCTGACATTCATGCCAGAACTGCGGCACACGCTTGACGAGCGGCGCCCGGCACCGCTAACACGTGGCGCGCCAAAATCGGCAGCCTGCCGATCGTTTTTTCAAGAGGGGACACCCGTGACGCGGCAGAACTACCTCTTCACCTCGGAATCCGTTTCCGAGGGCCATCCCGACAAGGTCTGCGACCGCATCTCCGACGAGATCGTCGATCTGGTCTATCGCGAGGCCAAGAAGACCGGCATGGACCCCTGGAAGGTCCGCGTCGCCTGCGAAACGCTGGCGACCACCAACCGCGTCGTCATCGCCGGCGAGGTCCGCGTTCCCGAGACGCTGCTGAAGAAGGACAAGGACGGCAACATCCTGATGGACGCCGCCGGGCATCCGGTCGTCAATCCGGCGAAGTTCAAGTCGGTCGCCCGCAAGGCGATCCGCGACATCGGCTACGAGCAGGCCGGCTTCCACTGGAAGACGGCAAAGATCGACGTGCTGCTGCACGGCCAGTCGGCCGACATCGCCCAGGGCGTCGACAACGCCGCCGACCGGCAGGGCGAGGAAGGTGCCGGCGACCAGGGCATCATGTTCGGCTATGCCTGCCGCGAGACGCCGGACCTGATGCCGGCGCCGATCTACTACAGCCACAAGATCCTCGAACTGCTGGCCGCCGCCCGCCACGAAGGCAAGGGCGAGGCCGGCAAGCTCGGCCCCGACGCCAAGAGCCAGGTCACCGTCCGCTATGTCGACGGCAAGGCCGCCGAAGCGACGCAGATCGTGCTGTCGACCCAGCATCTCGATGCGAGCTGGGATTCCAAGAAGGTCCGCAAGGTCGTCGAGCCCTATATCCGCGAGGCGCTGGGCGACCTCAAGATCGCCGACGACTGCAACTGGTACATCAACCCGACCGGCAAGTTCGTCATCGGCGGCCCGGACGGCGACGCCGGCCTGACCGGCCGCAAGATCATCGTCGACACCTATGGCGGTGCGGCCCCGCATGGCGGCGGCGCCTTCTCCGGCAAGGACACGACCAAGGTCGACCGCTCCGCCGCCTATGCGGCGCGCTACCTCGCCAAGAACGTCGTGGCGGCCGGCCTCGCCGACCGCTGCACCATCCAGCTGTCCTACGCCATCGGCGTCGCCCAGCCGCTGTCGGTCTATGTCGACCTGCACGGCACCGGCAAGGTCGACGAGGCCAAGCTCGAAGAGGCGCTGCGCAAGGTGATGGACCTGTCGCCGTCCGGCATCCGCACGCATCTCGACCTCAACAAGCCGATCTACGCCAAGACCTCGTCCTACGGCCATTTCGGCCGCAAGCCCGGCCGCGACGGCTCCTTCTCCTGGGAGAAGACCGATCTGGCCAAGGCGCTCAAGGACGCGGTCGCCGCCTGAGCGGCCGGCGCGAACGCCGTGCCATGGATCCGAAAGGCAGGCGGAGCCGCGCGACCGAAGGGTTCTTCGGCCGCCGGCGCGGCAAGACCATTCGCCCGCAGCAGGCGGCGGCGCTGGAAAGCGGCCTTGCAGCCTATCGGCCTCGACCTGTCCAGCCGAGCGCCGGCCGACTTGCGCACGCTGTTCGCAGGCGGATGTCTCGACGGTTCGGCTGGAAATCGGCTTCGGCGGCGGCGAGCATCTGCTGCATCGCGGCCACGGCAGACCCCGGCGACCGGCTTCATCGGCGTCGAGCCGTTCGTCAACGGCATGGCCAAGCTGATGATGGCGGTGCGGGAAAAGCCGCTCGCCAATCTGCGCGTCCACGACGACGACGCCACGCGGCTGCTCGACTGGCTGCCGCAGGCATCGCTCGACGGCATCGATCTGCTCTATCCCGACCCCTGGCCGAAGAAGAAGCACTGGAAGCGGCGTTTCGTCAGCCCGGTCAATCTCGACCGGTTCGCGCGCGTGCTGAAGCCAGGCGGAAATTTCCGCTTCGCCTCCGACATCGACACCTATGTGAACTGGACGCTGCTGCACTGCCGCGCGCATGGCGCGCTTCGAGTGGCAGGCGGAGGACGCGGCCGACTGGCATCGGCCCTATGAGGGCTGGCCGGGCACGCGCTACGAGGCAAAGGCCATTCGCGAGGGCCGGCGGCCGGCCTATCTCACCTTCATCAGGAAATAGTCCGACGCGGGACCAGCGGTCCCGCGATGGTCATCGGCTGGTCCGGCCTTAGAAGCGGCCGATCTTGTCGAAAGCGGTCGGGTCCATGCCGAGCCGGCGCAGATCGTTGGCGCGCGGCTTGCGGCCGGCTTCGACGGCCCGCGAGGCGGCAACGGCGCTGCCGAACAGGGCGAAGGCGTCGCCAATGGCGGAAAACACAGTTACGGTTGCTCATTGTCTTGACCTTTCGCGCGCCACCGCGCGCCATTTCTGTTTGTGCAGTGCAACATAGATAGGGATGCGACATCCGAAATCACAGGGCCGTTACCGCATAGGCGGCATGCGCCCCGCGCAATCCTGGCCAGGCCTCGCCGGCTGACGCGTTGGCCCGCGCCCGTCAACAGGCTTGAAACACCGGCCGGGATCGTCTATATCAGCCTCAAATTCTTGGTCGGTATGACGAAGAGTGGGTCCACCCGGTCCCGCTCTTTTTTATTACCTGCCGGTCTGGAGCCACCAGATCGAACGACAGGGATCGAATGACTGCAACGGCAAGCGAAGGCGACGACCGCATCATCCGCGAAAGCGGCATCGATGCGCGCATCGCGCTGATCGTTCAGCCGGTGCTGCGCGGCATCGGCTTCCGCCTCGTGCGGGTGCATCTGTCGGGCCAGAACGGGCTGACGCTGCAGATCATGGCCGAACGCGAGGACGGCACCATGACCGTCGAGGATTGCGAAGAGGTCAGCCGCGCGGTGTCGCCGGCGCTCGACGTCGACGATCCGATCGAAAAGGCCTATCATCTCGAAGTGTCGTCGCCCGGCATCGACCGGCCGCTGGTGCGCAAGTCGGATTTCGTCGACCTGGACCGGCCATCTGGTGAAGATGGAGACCTCGGTGCTGGTCGCCGACCGCAAGCGCTTCAAGGGCAAGATCGCCGAAGCCGGCGAGGACGACGTGCTGATCGAGCGCGACAAGGCCGGCCTATGGCGAGGAGCCGACGGTGCGCGTGCCCTATGACGCGATCGCCGATGCGCGGCTGGTCCTGACCGACGATCTCATCCGCGACGCGCTGTCGAAGGACAACAGGGCACGCAAGGAAGCCAAGAAACGCCGCGGCGAGCCGGAAGACGATGTGCCGAAGGCGGCCGACGGAAGACGAAACGAACAGGAATAATGATTGAGCTGCCGGGCCAAGGCTCGGCAGCCAGTTCGGGAGATAAAGACATGGTAGTAAGCGCCAACAGACTTGAACTGCTGCAGATCGCCGATGCGGTCGCGCGCGAAAAGTCGATCGACAAGTCGATCGTCATCGCCGCCATGGCCGATGCGATCCAGAAGGCGGCGCGCTCGCGCTACGGCCAGGAAACCAACATCCGCGCCGACATCAACCCCAACACCGGCGAGATGAAGCTGCAGCGGCTGATGGAAGTGGTCGAGAAGGTCGACGATTACGCCACGCCAGATCGCCATTTCCTCGGCGCGCGAGCGCAATCCCGACGCCGCAGCTCGGCGACTTCATCGCCGAACAGCTGCCGCCGATGGATTTCGGCCGCATCGCCGCCCAGTCGGCCAAGCAGGTCATCGTGCAGAAGGTGCGCGAGGCCGAGCGCGACCGCCAGTATGACGAATACAAGGACCGCATCGGCGAGATCGTCAACGGCACCGTCAAGCGCGTCGAATACGGCAACGTCATCGTCGATCTCGGCCGCGGCGAGGCGATCATCCGCCGCGACGAGCTGATCCCGCGCGAGAACTACAAATATGGCGACCGCGTCCGCGCCTATGTCTACGACGTGCGCCGCGAGCAGCGCGGCCCGCAGATCTTCCTGTCGCGCACCCATCCGCAGTTCATGGCCAAGCTCTTCACCATGGAAGTGCCGGAAATCTACGACGGCATCATCGAGATCAAGTCGGTCGCCCGCGATCCGGGCTCGCGCGCCAAGATCGCCGTCATCTCGCGCGACTAGCTCGATCGATCCGGTCGGCGCCTGCGTCGGTATGCGCGGCTCGCCGCGTCCAGGCGGTGGTCGGCGAACTGCAGGGCGAGAAGATCGACATCATTCCGTGGTCGCCTTCGGCCGCCTCCTTCATCGTCAACGCGCTGCAGCCGGCGGAAGTCGCCAAGGTCGTGCTCGACGAGGATGCCGAGCGCATCGAGGTGGTGGTGCCGGACGACCAGCTGTCGCTGGCCATCGGCCGCCGCGGCCAGAACGTGCGCCTTGCCTCGCAGCTCACCGGCTGGGACATCGACATCCTGACCGAGCAGGAAGAGATCCGAGCGCCGCCAGAAGGAATTCGTCGAGCGTTCGACGCTGTTCATGGAAGCGCTCGACGTCGACGAGATGGTCGGCCAGGTGCTGGCCTCCGAAGGCTTCACCAGCGTCGAGGAAGTCGCCTATGTCGATTCCGGCGAGATCGCCTCGATCGACGGCTTCGACGAGGACACCGCGTCGGAGATCCAGACCCGCGCCCGCGAATATCTGGAGAAGATCGAGGCCGAGCACGACGACAAGCGCAAGGCGCTCGGCGTCGCCGACGAACTGCGCGAAATCCCCGGCGTCACCACCGCCATGATGGTGACGCTCGGCGAGGACGGCGTGAAGACGATCGAGGATTTCGCCGGCTATGCCGCCGACGATCTCGATCGGCTGGAAGGAACGCAAGGACGGCGAGACCAAGGTCTTCCCGGGCGTGCTCGCCAACCACGGCGTGTCGCGCGCCGATGCCGAGCAGATGGTTCTGGCAGCCCGCCTCAAGGCCGGCTGGATCACCGAAGACGAGCTTGCCGCCGAAGCAGATCGCCGGCTGACGAAGCCGTCGGTGCGTGAGGTGAAACCGCATCGCACAGCAACCCGCCCTTGGACGAGATGAACGATCGCACCTGCATCGTCACCCGCAGGCAAGCCGAGCCGGATGAGCTGATCCGTTTCGTCGTCGGCCCGGATTCGGCCGTCGTTCCGGACATCAAGAGAAATCTGCCCGGCCGTGGTTGCTGGGTGACCGCCGACCGCCTACATGTCGACAAGGCGGCGGCGAAGAACCTGTTTGCCCGCGCCTTCAAGGCGCAAGTGACCGTGCCCGCCGATCTCGGCGGCATGGTCGACGGACTGCTTGCACAGATCCGCTCTGGGCATGCTCGGCCTGGCCCGCAAGGCAGGCGCGGTCGCGCTCGGCGCCACCAAGGTCGAGAGCGCGGTGCGCAGTGGCGTGGCGCTTTTCGTGCTCCACGCGACCGAAGCGTCCGACGACGGCGTGCGCAAGATCAGCCAGGCGAGGCGGGCAACCGTCCATCTCGGCGGGCCCGCAATCCTTGCCTACAAACTTTTCTCCGAGGCCGAGTTGAGTTTGGCATTGGGGGGTACAAATGTGATACATGCTGCCGTTCTCGCGGGAGACGCGGGCAAGGCGGTTGAGAAGCGCATGGTTGCGCTCGACCGATATCGGGGCGGTTCCCCGGACGATCTGGCAATGTTTGCGGCCGTTGCTGACGAAGATGATGCCGCAGAGGATATGGAATGAGCGATACGAAATCGGGCGACGACAAGACGTTGAGCGTTACACCGAAGAAGACCTTGACGCTGAAGCGGCCCGGCATCGAGCAGAGCGACCGTGCGCCAGAACTTCTCGCATGGCCGCACCAAGTCGGTCGTCAGGTCGAGACCAAGAAGCGCAAATTCTCCATGCCCGGCGACAAGCCGGAGCCGGTGCGCTGCACCCGTGTCTTCACGCCGAAGCCCGCGGTTGCGGCCAGCGCCCGTGGTGCAGGAAGCGCCCAAGGCGCCGCCGCCTGCCGCCGCCGGTCGAACGCAGCGGCATGGTGCTGAACGAATTGTCGCGTGGCGAGATGGAAGCCCGCCGCAGGGCGCTCGAAGGCTCCAAGGTCCGCGAAGTCGAGGATCGCCAGCGCGCCGTCGAAGACGCCAAGCGCCGCGCCGAGGATGAAGAGCGCCGCAAGCGCGAGCGCGAGGAATCCGCGCGCCGCCAGGCCGAGGAAGAAGCCCGCCTGCAGACCGAGGCCGAAGTCCCGCCGCCGCGCCGAGGAAGAGGCGCGCCGCCGCGCGCCGCTGGCTGCCGAACTGGCGACAGTCGACGACGAGGAAGAGGTCAAGCCGAAGCGCACGCGGCGCCGGCGCCCCGGTGCGCCGTCCGGTCACGCCCGAAGTGGCGCGTCCGGCCAAGCCGACCAAGGGCGAGGAAGACCGCCGCCGCGGCAAGCTGACCCTCAACACGGCGCTTTCCGACGAGGACGCGCGCGCCCGCTCGCTGTCGTCGATGCGTCGCCGCCAGGAAAAATTCAAGCGCGCGATGCACAATGAGCCGCGCGAGAAGGTTATGCGCGAAGTGATCCTGCCCGAAACCATCACCATCCAGGAACTGGCGCAGCGCATGTCCGAGCGCGCGGTCGATGTGGTCAAGTTCTTCATGAAGCAGGGCCAGATCCTGAAGCCGGGCGACGTCATCGACGCCGACACGGCCGAACTGGTCGCCACCGAATTCGGCCACACGGTCCGCCGCGTCGCCGAGTCCGACATCGAGGAAGGCCTGTTCAACATCGCCGACAATGCCGAGGACCTGGTGTCGCGTCCGCCGGTCGTGACGATCATGGGCCATGTCGACCACGGCAAGACCTCGCTGCTCGACGCCATCCGCAACGCCAATGTCGTCTCCGGCGAAGCCGGCGGCATCACCCAGCATATCGGCGCCTACCAGGTCGAGAAGAACGGTCAGAAGATCACCTTCATCGACACGCCCGGCCACGCCGCCTTCACGGCGATGCGCGCCCGCGGCGCCCAGGCGACCGACATCGCCATCCTGGTGGTGGCGGCCGACGACAGCGTCATGCCGCAGACGATCGAATCGATCAGCCATGCCAAGGCGGCCGGCGTTCCGATCATCGTGGCGATCAACAAGATCGACAAGCACGATGCCGATCCGCAGAAGGTGCGTTCGGAACTGCTGCGCCACGAGGTGTTCGTCGAATCGATGGGCGGCGAAGTGCTGGACGTCGAAGTGTCGGCGACCAAGGGCACCAATCTCGACAAGCTGCTCGAAGCGATCCTGCTGCAGGCCGAAATCCTCGACCTCAAGGCCAATCCGGACCGTACCGCCGAAGGCGTCGTCATCGAAGCCAAGCTCGACAAGGGCCGCGGCCCCGTCGCCACCGTGCTGGTGCAGACCGGCACGCTGATGCTGGGCGACATCCTCGTCGCCGGCAACGAATGGGGCCGGGTGCGCGCGCTGGTCAACGACCGTGGCGAGCAGGTCAAGGAAGCCCCGCCGGCGATGCCGGTCGAGGTGCTCGGCCTGCAGGGCACGCCGCAGGCCGGCGACCGCTTCGCGGTCGTCAACAACGAGGCCCGCGCCCGCGAGATCACCGAGTATCGCCAGCGCCTGGCGCGCGAGAAGGCGGTGGCCAAGCATGCCGGCCAGCGCGGCTCGCTCGAACAGATGATGTCGCAGTTGCAGACGAGCGGGCTGAAGGAATTCCCGCTGGTCATCAAGGGCGACGTGCAGGGTTCGATCGAGGCGATCAACGCCGCGCTCGACAAGCTCGGCACCGACGAGGTGCGCGCGCGCATCGTCCATGCCGGCGCCGGCGCCATCACCGAAAGCGACGTGTCGCTGGCGGAAACCTCGGGTGCCGCGATCATCGGCTTCAACGTCCGCGCCAATGCGCAGGCGCGCGCGGCGGCCGCGGCCGCGGGCATCGAGATCCGCTACTACTCGATCATCTACAACCTCGTGGATGACGTGAAGGCGGCGATGTCGGGCCTGCTGTCGCCGGAACGTCGCGAGACCTTCATCGGCAATGCCGAGATCCTCGAGATCTTCGACATCACCAAGGTCGGCAAGATCGCCGGCTGCCGTGTCACCGAAGGCAAGGTCGAGCGTGGTGCGGGCGTGCGCCTGATCCGCGACAACGTCGTCATCCACGAAGGCACGCTGAAGACGCTGAAGCGCTTCAAGGACGAAGTTGCGGAAGTGCCGGGCGGCCAGGAATGCGGCATGGCCTTCCAGAACTACGAGGACATGCGCGTCGGCGACGTCATCGAGTGCTTCCGCGTCGAGATGGTGACCCGGACGCTCTGAGTTCGTATACTGTCGATACGACCGGGCGGTGGTCGAAAGCCGCACTGCCGCGCCCAAGTCCGGTATTGAGAAACGACATGCATACTGAGACATGCGGCGCGGTCCCATCCCGCGCCTCACGCTTTCAGGATTGAGAAAAATGCCCCGTCCAACCGCATCCAGC
Organism: uncultured Alphaproteobacteria bacterium; assembly: GCA_963788955.1. Taxonomy (GTDB): domain Bacteria; phylum Pseudomonadota; class Alphaproteobacteria; order Rhizobiales; family Rhizobiaceae; genus Mesorhizobium. Next base: position 35,307 of record CAWBIN010000004.1, read on the forward strand.
CCATCCCAGCGCATGCTGCGCGTCGCCGAACAGGTGCGCCATGCGCTTGTCCGAAACCTTGCAGCGCGGCGAGATCATCGATCCGCTGATCGAGAACACCGTGGTTTCGGTCTCGGAAGTGCGCATGTCGCCCGACCTGAAGGTCGCCACCGCTTTCGTCTCGCCGCTTGGCGCCAAGGACACCGACGCGGTGATCGAGGCGCTCAACAAGCATGCGAAATTCGTTCGCGGCCGCGTTTCCGGCGCGCTGCGGCAGATGAAGTTCATGCCGGAGTTCCGCTTCAGGCTCGACACGTCCTTCGACAATTTCGCCAGGATCAACGAGCTCTTGAAATCGCCCGAAGTGGCGCGGGATCTCGGTGCCGAAGACGAAGACAACGACAAGGACGAGAAATAATGGCCCGCCGCGGCAAGAAGAAGGGCCGGCCGATCTCCGGCTGGGTGGTGCTGGACAAGCCGGTCGGCATGGGCTCGACCGAAGCCGTCTCCAAGATCAAATGGCTGTTCCAGGCCGAAAAGGCCGGCCATGCCGGCACGCTCGATCCGCTGGCCTCCGGCATGCTGCCGATCGCGCTCGGCGAGGCGACCAAGACCGTGCCTTACGTGCAGGACGGCGCCAAGATCTATCGCTTCACCGTCGCCTGGGGCGAGGAGCGCTCGACCGACGACCTCGAAGGCCCGGTGACGCAAAGCTCCGACCAGCGTCCGGCCGAGGCCGAAGTCAGGGCGCTGCTGCCGAAATACACCGGCGTCATCATGCAGACGCCGCCGCAATTCTCGGCCATCAAGATAGCCGGCGAGCGCGCCTACGATCTCGCCCGCGAGGGCGAGACGGTCGACATACCCGCGCGCGAGATCGAGATCGGCCGTCTGGACATCGTCGAGCACAGCTGCCGACCGCACCATGTTCGAGGTCGAATGCGGCAAGGGCACCTATGTGCGCTCGCTGGCCCGCGACATGGGCCGCGACCTCGGCTGTTTCGGCCATATCGCCGAACTGCGCCGGGTCGAGGTCGAGCCGTTCACGCCGGAGGACTTCGTCACCATCGCCGAACTGGAGGCCGCCCGTTTCGGCGAACAGGCGACGAAGCTCGGAACGGCGATGACGCGATGCCGACGCTGCCGATGCTGCCGATCGACTTCGGCGCCATCGATGCGCTGCTGGTCGACACGGCGGCCGCGCTCGACTGCCTGCCGCAGATCGCCATCAGCGACGATGCGGCGACGAAGATCCGGCTCGGCAATCCGGTCATCATCCGCGGCCGCGACGCGCCCGTGGAGGCCGAGGAAGCCTGCGCCACCGCGCGCGGCAAGCTGGTCGCCATCGGCGCCATCGAGCAAGGCATGTTCAAGCCGAAGCGGGTCTTTGCCGGGTGACGCACTCTCGTCTAGTTTCGCGTCGACGTTACATCCGAGGGGCACATGGCAAAGGCTGAGGCGGTCGAAGAAGCGGGCGCCGGTGAAAACGCGGCGGCCGCCGGTCGGCGCCTCGCCGGGCACGCTGATCGCCGATCCGGCGGCGCGGCGCTCCGAACTCCGGCTGACGCTGATCTCGCCCGAGAAATTCAAGACCATCGAAAATGCCAGCATCGACGATCTCAACACCCATTGCGACAACTGGCCGGTCGTCTGGCTGGACTGCACCGGCCTCGCCAACATTCCGCTGATCGAGGAGATCGGCCGGATTTTCAGCCTGCATCCGCTGGCGCTGGAGGACGTCGTCAACACCGGCCAGCGGCCGAAGGTCGACTTCTTCGAGGATCACGCCTTCGTCGTCATGCGCATGATCGACGACGTCACGGCGCATCGCTACGAGCAGATCGCCGTCTTCTTCGGCAAGAATTTCGTCGTCACCTTCCAGGAGCGCGAGGGCGATCCGTTCGATCCCGTGCGCAAGCGCATCGAAAGCTCGCTGCCCAACCGGCTTGCGGTCGCGCGGCGCCGACTATCTCGCCTATGCGCTGATCGACGCCATCGTCGACAGCTATTTCCCGCCGATCGAGGCGGCCGAGCGAAGAGGTCGACGGCATCGAGGACGAGATGCTGAACACGCCGCACAAGCATCAGATGCGGCAGCTGCATGAATTGCGGCGCGACGCCAATGTGCTGAAGGGCGTGCTGTGGCCGATGCGCGATGCGCTGGCGACGCTGATCCGCAACGACGTGCCCTATGTGAAGGCCGAGACCAAGATCTTCCTCAACGACACGCTCGACCATTCGCTGCGGCTGATCGAACTGGTCGAAACCCAGCGCGACATGCTGACCGGCCTGATCGAAATGCATCTGTCGCTGAGCCAGGCGCGCACCAACGACGTCATCTCCTATCTGACCATCGTCTCGGTGATCTTCATGCCGCTCACCTTCCTGGTCGGCATCTGGGGCATGAATTTCGACCCTGAAAGCTCGCCATGGAACATGCCGGAACTGAAGGCCTATTACGGCTATCCGGCTTCGCTGCTGTTCATGCTGGCTGTTGCTGTCGGGCTGATCGCCTTCTTCAAATGGAAGAAGTGGCTTTAGGCCATTCCGGCAGCAGGAAATCTTGGTTTTCACGAGCAAAAGCCTGCGACAAGCCGGCTTTATGAATTGGGCTGGTGTTTTCCGGCGGAATTGCCCTATATGCGCCGCAGCATCGCGCCATGACGCGTTGCTTGCACCGGCCCCTGCTGGACGACATCCCGGCTGAGGGCGACCCGTTTCCTCAAACAGATAAGGAAAAACACGATGTCGATTACTGCTGAGCGCAAACAGGAATTGATGGGTGAATTCGCAACCGCCAAGGGCGACACCGGGTCTCCGGAAGTCCAGGTGGCCATCCTTTCCGAGCGCATCAAGAACCTGACCGACCACTTCAAGGACCACAAGAAGGATAACCATTCCCGCCGTGGTCTGCTCGCTCTCGTCTCCCAGCGCCGCAGCCTGCTTGATTATCTCAAGCGCAAGGACGACGCGCGCTATCAGACGCTGATCGAGAAGCTCGGTCTGCGCCGTTGACGAATTGACCGGCGGGCTTTCCGATCGGAGAGGCCCGCCGGTCGCGCATTCTGGCCACGTCCGCATCGATTGGCCAGACCCGGTTTCGAGCGTGCAGAGGGCCACTCGAAACCGCCCATGGACGGTCATGGGGCAGGATTGCAGGACGCTCGTGCGGCTCACCGCGCCGAAATTGACCCGAGCTTCCCGTTGTCTTGCCCGTGGCTGCCCGAGAAAGGAAGCCAGGGAAAGGGCATCCGCGCACCGTGAAACGGCGCGGCCCTTTCCGCATATGAAGGACAAGACATGTTCAATCACCACAAAGTGGAAATCGAATGGGGCGGCCGTCCGCTCATCCTGGAAACCGGCAAGATCGCCCGCCAGGCCGACGGCGCCGTGCTCGCCACCTACGGCGAGACCGAGGTTCTCGCCACCGTCGTTTCGACGAAGGAGCCGAAGCCGGGCCTCGATTTCTTCCCGCTGACCGTCAACTACCAGGAAAAGACCTACGCCGCCGGCAAGATCCCGGGCGGCTATTTCAAGCGCGAAGGCCGTCCGAGCGAGAAGGAAACGCTGGTTTCCCGCCTGATCGACCGCCCGATCCGCCCGCTCTTCGCCGATGGCTACAAGAACGACACGCAGGTCGTCGTCACCGTCGTCCAGCATGACCTCGAGAACGATCCGGACATCCTGTCGATGGTCGCCACCTCGGCCGCGCTGACGCTCTCGGGCGTTCCCTTCATGGGCCCGATCGGCGGCGCCCGCGTCGGCTACATCAACGGCGAATACGTGCTCAACCCGCATGTCGACGAGATGCAGGAATCCAAGCTCGACCTCGTCGTCGCCGGCACCGCCGACGCCGTGCTGATGGTCGAGTCCGAAGCCAAGGAACTCGGCGAAGAGCTCATGCTCGGCGCCGTCATGTTCGGCCACAAGGGCTTCCAGCCGGTGATCGACGCGATCATCAAGCTCGCCGAAGTCGCCGCCAAGGAGCCGCGCGACTTCACCGCGCCGGACTATTCCGCGCTCGAAGCCGACATGCTGAAGATCGTCGAAGACGACCTGCGCGACGCCTACAAGATCACCGACAAGCAGAAGCGCTACGCCGCCGTCGACGCCGTCAAGGCCAAGGTCAAGGCAGCGTTCGCCCCGGCCGAAGGCGAAGACGCCAAGTACACCTCCGAGCAGATCGGCGCGGTGTTCAAGGAACTCCAGGCCAAGATCGTGCGCTGGAACATCCTCGACACCGGCTCGCGCATCGACGGCCGCGACCTCGAAGACCGTCCGCCAGATCGTCTCGGAAGTCGGCGTCCTGCCGCGCACCCACGGTTCGGCGCTGTTCACCCGCGGCGAGACCCAGGCGCTGGTCGTCGCCACGCTCGGCACCGGCGAGGACGAGCAGTACGTCGACTCGCTGACCGGCATGTACAAGGAGAAGTTCCTGCTGCACTACAACTTCCCTCCCTACTCGGTCGGTGAAACCGGCCGCATGGGTTCGCCGGGCCGCCGCGAAATCGGCCACGGCAAGCTCGCCTGGCGCGCCATCCGCCCGATGCTGCCGACCGCCGACCAGTTCCCCTACACGCTGCGCGTCGTCTCGGAGATCACCGAGTCCAACGGCTCGTCCTCGATGGCCACCGTCTGCGGCACCTCGCTGGCGCTGATGGATGCCGGCGTTCCGCTGGCCAAGCCGGTCGCCGGTATCGCCATGGGCCTGATCAAGGAAGGCGAGCGCTTCGCGGTTCTCTCCGACATCCTCGGCGACGAGGATCACCTCGGCGACATGGACTTCAAGGTCGCCGGCACCGCCAACGGCATCACCTCGCTGCAGATGGACATCAAGATCGACGGCATCACCGAGGAGATCATGAAGATCGCGCTCGGCCAGGCCAAGGACGGCCGCCTGCACATCCTCGGCGAGATGGCCAAGGCGCTCACCGGCGCCCGCGCCGAACTCGGCGAGTTCGCGCCGCGCATCGAGGTCATGCACATCCCGACCGACAAGATCCGCGAAGTCATCGGCTCCGGCGGCAAGGTCATCCGCGAGATCGTCGAAAAGACCGGCGCCAAGATCAACATCGAGGACGACGGCACGGTCAAGATCGCTTCGTCGAACGCCAAGGAGATCGAGGCGGCCAAGAAGTGGATCCACACCATCGTCGCCGAGCCGGAAGTCGGCGAGATCTACGAGGGCACGGTCGTCAAGACCGCCGACTTCGGCGCCTTCGTCAACTTCTTCGGCCCGCGGACGGCCTCGTCCACATCTCGCAGCTCGCCAACGAGCGCGTCGCCAAGACCACCGACGTCGTCAAGGAAGGCGACAAGGTCTGGGTCAAGCTGATGGGCTTCGACGAGCGCGGCAAGGTCCGCCTGTCGATGAAGGTCGTCGACCAGGCGACCGGCAAGGAAATCGCCCGCGACAAGAAGGCCGAAGGCGAAGAAAACGCCGCCTGAGCGGTCTGACAATGAAGTTGAAACGGGCGCGGCGTATGTCGCGCCCGTTTTCGTTTGACACGGTGCAGGCTGAGATCGAAGAATGGCCGCTGAGCCGCTGAAGACACTGTTCCATCCCTTCGAGGCCGAGGCGCTCGCCTCTGCCGCGAAAGGGCGAGCGTGTGCTGTTTCTCGGCGCCGAACCCGGCTTCCGCCTGCCCGAAGGTTTCGAGGCAGCGCTGCATCTCGTGCAGGGCTTCCGGCCGCATTTCCGCGCGCTGGAGGCGTCGGGCTACAAGGTCACGCCGCAAGCCGGAAGGCGACGGCATTCGATGCAGCGCTGGTGCTTGCCGGCCGCCATCGCGGCCAGAACGAGATGCGCATTGCCGAGGCGATCGAACGCGTCGCACCGGGCGGTCTGATCGTCGTCGCCGGCGGCAAGGACGACGGCATCGCCAGCCTGCGCAAGCGCATCGACGAGCTTGTGCCGCTCGAAGGCCATCTGCCGAAATATCACGGCATCGCCTTCTGGTTTCGCCGTCCGGCCGATCTGGCGGCTGCGCGAAAAACTTCGCGCCGCCAATCCGGCCTTGCTGGTCGAAGGCCGCTTCCGCACCGCGCCCGGCATGTTCTCCTTCGACCGGATCGACGCCGGCTCGAAACTGCTGGTCGACAACCTGCCCAAAGACCTGCGTGGCAACATCGCCGATTTCTGCGCCGGCTGGGGCTATGTCGCCGCCGAGGTCGCGGCACGCTCACCCGGCATATCAGGGCTCGACCTCTACGAGGCGGACTTCGCCTCGCTGGAGGCGGCGAAGGGCAATATCGGCCAGACACGGCTGTCGAGCCGGGCTTCTTCTGGATCGATCTGCTGAGCGAGCCGGTCGAGCGGCGCTATGACGCCATCGTCATGAATCCGCCCTTCCATCGCAGCCGGGCGGCCGAGCCGGAGATCGGCGCCGGCATGATCCAGCGCGGCGGCCAAGGCGCTGAAGCCGGGCGGGCGGCTGTTCATGGTGGCAAACCGCCAGCTGCCCTACGAGCCGGTGCTGGCAAGGCTGTCTTCTCCAGCCATGCCGAGATCGCCCGCGACGGCATGTTCAAGGTTTTTCGCGCGCCGATGACACGGACAGCGTGTTCGGCGCTCAATGCATGCTGACGATGCGCGCCGCGCTCGTGGACGTGAATGGTCGCTGCTGATCTCGCCGGGCTTGATCTTGAGCGGCGCCGGCCGGCCGAACAGATAGCCCTGCACCACCTCGCAGCCGGCCGCCCGAGCAGCGTCGCCTGGTTCTCGGTCTCGACGCCTTCGGCGATGATGCCGACGCCGAGCGCCCGCGACAGGCCGACGATGGTCGAGACGACGGCACCCGAATTGGAATCGGTGTCCATGCGGCTGACGAAGGAGCGGTCGATCTTCAGCTTGCCGAACGAGAAGTCGATCAGATAGCTCAGATTGGAATAGCCGGTGCCGAAATCGTCGACGGCGACCGAGATGCCCATGTCGGCAAGCTGCTGCAGGATGATGGCGGCGCGGTCGCGGTCCTGCATCATCGCCGTCTCGGTCACTTCCAGCTCCAGCCGCGACGGCTTGATGCCGGTGCTCGCCATTGTCTCGCGCACGATGCCGACGAAATCCTTGGTCATGAACTGGACCGGCGAGATGTTGACGGCGACGAAGCAGTCCTCGGGCAGATGGCGGGCGTCGCTGCAGGCCTTGCGCAGCACCCATTCGCCGATCGGGTGGATCATGCCGGTTTCTTCGGCGATCGGGATGAACTCCATCGGCGGGATCATGCCGCGTTCCGGGTGCTTCCAGCGGATCAGCGCCTCGTAGCCGACGATGCGGCCGCTCGGCAGGTCGAGCTGCGGCTGGTAGTGGAGGTCGAAATCGCCGCGCTCGAAGGCGATGTGCAGTTCGGATTCGATCCAGTGCCGATAGTCGGCGACCTGGCCCATGTCGGCATGGAAGACCGACCAGTTGCCCACGCCGCCGGCGCGGGCATTCTGCAGCGCCAGGTTGGAGCGGCGCAGGACGAGGACCGGATCGACGCCGTCCTTCGGCATGGCCACGATGCCGACCGACAGGCTGACCGATTGCAGGTGGGTATCGAGCTGATAGGGCTCCATCATCTCGTCGATGAGCGTTTCGACGGTGCGCTTCCATCGATCCCTGGATCTCGTGATCCGGCAGACAGGATGGCGAATTCGCCGGCGCCGATGCGCCCGATCACCGCGCCTTCGGGCATGCAGGCCTTCAGCCGCTTGGTAAAGGCGCGGATCAGCTCGTCGCCATGGCTGTAGCCGATGGCGTCGTTGATCTGCTTGAAGCGGTCGATGTCGATGTCGATGAGGAACACCGGCTCGCCGGTCTTGATCGTCGCCGACGCCGCGTCGGCGATCTTGCCGACCATCGCCGGGCGCGCCAGCAGGCCCGGTCAGCTTGTCGAAATGGGTTTCGTTGAAGACGTAGTCCACCGATTCATCGACGCCGGCGAAGAAGGACAGCGCCGCACCGGCGGCGGCCAGCGCGCAAAGGCCGACGCATGATGCCGACCATCGTTCCGCCGGCATGCCGGCAAGGCCGTCGCCGAAACCGAACTTCAGGCCCCAGAGCCCGAGGATGAAACTGCCCAGGCCCGAACTGGCGATGGTGAGCAGCCGGAACACCGGTGTGCGCTTCGGGTTGCTGACAGCAGGCATTGCAGGGTCCCTAGAGTTACGGGACTTCTAGCGGAAATCTCCTTAAAATGGGTTTCCGCCAATGCGTCCAATTTTACTGGAAGCGGGCACTATTCCTGATCGCAGACTATTCCCGACCGTCGCGTCTGCTTCAGTTCGTCCAGCGTCGGCATCGAGACGATGTGATAGCCGGAATCGACATAGTGGATCTCGCCGGTGACGCCGGACGACAGGTCGGACAGCAGATAGAGCGCCGAGCCGCCGACCTCGTCGATGGTCACCGTGCGGCGCAGCGGCGAGTTGCGCTGCTGGTAGGAAAACATGTGGCGCGCGTCCGAAATCCCGGCGCCGGCCAGCGTGCGCACCGGTCCCGCCGATATGCCGTTCACCCGGATGCCGCGCGGGCCGTAGTCGTTGGCGAGATAGCGCACGCTGGCTTCCAGCCCGGCCTTGGCGACGCCCATGACGTTGTAGTTCGGCATGACGCGGACCGAGCCGGCATAGGTCAGCGTGATCATCGCGCCGCCGTCGCTCATCAGCGCGGCGGCATGGCGGGCGATCTCGGTGAAGGAGTAGCAGGAGATGACCATGGTGCGGACGAAATTGTCGCGGCTGGTGTCGGCGTAGAGGCCCTTGAGCTCGTTCTTGTCGGAAAAGCCGATGGCGTGGACGACGAAGTCGAGCCCGCCCCATTCCTTGCCGAGCGTCTCGAAGGTGGCAGCGACCGAAGCGCTGTCCTCGACGTCGCAGGGCACGACCAGCGACGCGCCGAGCTTCTCGGCAAGCGGCTTGACGCGGCGCCCGAAGGCTTCGCCCTGATAGGTGAAGGCGAGTTCCGCGCCATGCTCGGACAAGTTTCTGGGCGATGCCCCAGGCGATCGAATGATCGTTGGCGACGCCCATGACAAGCCCGCGCTTGCCCTTCATCAGTCCGTCCATGGCCGGCAAATCCTTATGCGGAATAGCGCTGGAAGACGAGCGTTGCGTTGGTGCCGCCGAAGCCGAACGAATTGGACAGAACCGTGTCGATCTTGGCGTTGTCGATGCGCTTGCGCACGATCGGCATGCCCTCGAATTCCGGATCGAGGTTCTTCGATATGGGCGCTTTCGCCGATGAAGCCGCCCTGCATCATCAGGATCGAGTAGATCGATTCCTGCACGCCGGCCGCGCCCAGCGAATGGCCGGTCAGCGACTTGGTCGAGGTGATGTGCGGCATCTTGTCGCCGAACACTTCGCGGATGGCGCCCATTTCCTTGGAATCGCCGACCGGCGTCGAGGTGCCATGCGTGTTGATGTAGTCGACCGGCGTTGACACCGTCGCCAGCGCCTGGCGCATGCAGCGCACCGCGCCTTCGCCCGACGGCGCCACCATGTCGTAGCCGTCCGACGTCGCGCCGTAGCCGACGATCTCGGCATAGATCTTGGCGCCGCGCGCCTTGGCGTGCTCCAGTTCTTCCAGCACCAGCACGCCGGCGCCGCCGGCGATGACGAAGCCGTCGCGGTTGGCGTCATAGGCGCGCGAAGCGGTCGACGCCGTGTCGTTGTACTTGGACGACATCGCGCCCATGGCGTCGAACAGGTTCGACATCGTCCAGTCGAGGTCTTCGTGGCCGCCGGCGAACATCACGTCCTGCTTGCCCCACTGGATCAGTTCGTCGGCATTGCCGATGCAGTGCGCCGAGGTCGAGCAGGCCGACGAGATCGAATAGTTGACGCCGTGGATCTTGAACCAGGTGGCGAGCGTCGCCGATGCGGTCGACGACATCGCCTTCGGCACCGCGAACGGGCCGATGCGCTTGGGGCTGTTGTTCTTGAGCGTGATCTCGGCCGCCTCGACGATGGTGCGGGTCGACGGGCCGCCCGAGCCCATGATGATGCCGGTGCGCTCGTTGGTGATGTCGCTTTCCTCAAGGCCGGCGTCGGCGATCGCCTGCTCCATGGCGACATGGTTCCAGGCTGCCGCCCTGCGACAGGAAGCGCATGGCGCGGCGGTCGACCATGGCCGTCGGGTCGAGCGTCGGCGCGCCCCAGACCTGGCAGCGGAAGCCGTGTTCGGCGAAGAATCGGAGAAGCTGATGCCGGATTTGGCATCGTGGAGCGAGGCAGTGCACCTCGTCGGCATTGTTGCCGATCGACGACACGATGCCGAGGCCTGTGACGACGACCGTCTCATGGATGACCACTCCTTCGTCATCGATCGAGTGCGTCGCGCGCCGCGGTCAGGCGGCCGCCGATTGCTTGGACAGACCGACCCGCAGGTCGGTCGCCGCGTATATGGGTTCGCCGTCGGCCTTCAGCCAGCCATCGGCGATGCCGAGCACCAGCCGCCCGCGCATGACGCGCTTGAAATCGATGCCGTATTCGACCTTCTTGACCGACGGCGTCACCATGCCCTTGAACTTCACTTCGCCGGTCGACAGCGCCATGCCCTTGCCCGGTTCGCCGAGCCAGCCGAGGTAGAAGCCGGTCAACTGCCACATGGCGTCGAGGCCGAGGCAGCCCGGCATGATCGGATTGCCGATGAAATGGCAGGGGAAGAACCACAGGTCCGGCTTGATGTCGAATTCGGCGCGGATGAAGCCCTTGTCGAAGGCGCCGCCGGTTTCGCTGATCTCGGTGATGCGGTCGAACATCAGCATCGGCGGGTAGGGCAGCTGGGCATTGCCGGGCCCGAACAGCTCGCCGCGGGCGCAGGCCAGCAATTCCTCATAGTCGTAGCTGGATTTCGAACCCGCCATCAATCTCGTCCCCGTGATCGTCCTGGGCGGCAGGGCGCCCTTGTCGTTGGTTTCCTAACACAGTCCATTTCGAGCCGGAAACCGGCGTCTTGCGCTTAACCCGCCCGCTCGCCCGGGTCAATGCGCGCGGGTCAACTGGCGCAGCGCTCTATTGATCGCATTCGGCCGACAGAATATATGTCGAGAGGTGTCCAGTTTCGGCCGATGACGTTTTTTCGCCACTCTGGGCGGTGTCTTGAGGCGCGAACCGTGGGCTTGGACGGATAGATGGATCTGGGCTGCCGGAAGGATAATGTCGCTGTGGACAAGCGGGTTCGCGAAGCCGGCCTGAGGCCGACGCGCCAGCGCATCGCGCTGGCCGATCTGCTTTTTGCCAAGGGCGACCGCCATCTTTCGGCCGAGGAACTGCACGAGGAGGCGCTCGCCGCCGGCGTGCCGGTTTCGCTTGCGACCGTCTACAACGCCCTTCACCAGTTCACCCAGGCCGGCCTGCTGCGCATCCTCGCCGTCGAGGGCTCCAAGACCTATTTCGACACCAACACCTCCGATCACCACCATTTCTATCATCGAAGGCGAAAACACGGATGTTCGACATCGACAGCGGTCCGGTGCACGGTCATCAACCTGCCGGAGCCACCCGAGGGCATGGAGATCGCCAATGTCGACATCGTGGTGAGGCTGCGCCCGAAGCGCGGCGATTGAGTCTCGCAGCCCGCATGACGACCTGTCGATCTTGCGATCCGGCTCGAATGGGCCGCCGTCTGCGTGGTGGCGCATCGTCCTCTATGCGTTCGCCGGCGGCTCCTGGTGGCTGTTTGCCCTGCTGATCCTGGCGCCCGACCTGTCGATGCTGGGCTATCTCGCCGGGCCGCGCGTCGGCGCCGTCGCCTACAACGCCTTCCACATACTGATCGTCCCGCTGCTGCTGGCGCTCGCCGGCTATGTGCTGGCCAATTCGATGGCGACTGCAGATCGCGGCTGATCTGGATCGCCCACATCGCCGTCGACCGCGCGCTCGGCTACGGCCTCAAACTGTCGACCGGTTTCCAGGACACCCATCTCGGCCGCATCGGCCGATAGGCGGCTGATCCAGCGATCTCAGTCCTTGACGTGCTCGCCCGGATAGGCGCCCCAGACCAGCGACTGGGTGATCCAGCCGGTGTGGCCGTCGAAGGTCATCTCGCACCATTCGCCGTTGCAGGTCTTGATCGTGCCGATCGACGCCGGGCTCGATGATGGCGACGACGCTGGCGTCCTTGCGTCGGCATCGGCAAGCAGGTTGATCTCGGCCGTCCTTGCCCTTCTGCCAGGGCGCGGCGATCGCGGTGCGGCGGCCCGACAGCAGCGACTGGTTGATCCAGCCCTCCGCGCCGTCGGCATCGCGCACGCGCCGCCAGTTGTCGAATTCCTGGATGATCTCCATCGGCAGGCCGGGCTTCAGGTACATCCAGTCGACCGAATAGTTGACGCCGGGGCCGATGCGCGAGTTGACGCGGCCGGATTTCAGGCTGACGAAACGCGGCAGCGGCAGGCCGCTCGGCCCGAGCGTGCATCCGTCTGCAGCTGGTGCGGCGGCGCCTTGCGCCGCGGCGTGCGGGGAACGACAGCGAGAGCGCCGAGCAGCGCTGCGCTGACGGCCAGGCGAAGCGACGCGAAACCAGACACTTTCGTTCCTTTCGGCTGCGCTGCCCGTCGGCTCGCGGCGCCCCTTTTTCTTTGTCTTCGGCGGCACCGCTTGTTACACAGAGTGGCAGGCACCGGGACCGGTATTCAGTTTCGCCTGTCTTGGTTAAAGAGGTCTCAACGAGATCGGGTTCGAGGAAACAATGGCAGGCAAGAAAAAGCCTCTCGTCGTCATCACGCGCAAGCTGCCGGATCCGGTCGAAACCCGCATGCGCGAACTGTTCGACGCGCGGCTGAATGTCGACGACAGGCCGATGACGCAGCCGGAGCTGGTCGCGGCGATCAAGGAAGCCGACGTGCTGGTGCCGACCATCACCGACCGGATCGACGCGGCGCTGATCGCCCAGGCCGGCGACGAATCTCAAGCTGATCGCCAATTTCGGCAACGGCGTCGACAACATCGACGTGGCGGCGGCGGCCAAGAAGGGCATCACCGTCACCAACACGCCGAACGTGCTGACCGAAGACACCGCCGACATGACCATGGCGCTGATGCTGGCCGTGCCGCGCCGGCTGGCGGAAGGCGCCAACGTGCTTGACCGAGCGACGGCAAATGGGCCGGCTGGTCGCCGACCTGGATGCTCGGCCGCCGCATCTGGGGCAAGCGGCTCGGCATCGTCGGCATGGGCCGCATCGGCACCGCGGTCGCCCGCCGCGCCAAGGCCTTCGGCCTGTCGATCCACTATCACAACCGCCACCGCGTGCTGCCGGCGGTCGAGGACGAGCTGGAGGCGACCTATTGGGAAAGCCTCGACCAGATGCTGGCCCGCATGGACATCATCTCGGTCAACTGCCCGTCGACGCCGGCGACCTTCCATCTGCTGTCGGCGCGGCGGCTGGCGCTGATGCAGCCGACCAGCCTACATCGTCAACACCGCGCGCGGCGACATCATCGACGAGGACGCGCTGATCAAGATGCATCCAGGACGGCAAGATCGCCGGCGCCGGCCTCGACGTGTTCGAGCACGAGCCGGCGGTCAACCCGAAGCTCCTGAAGCTCGCGGCCAAGGGCAAGGTCGTGCTCTTGCCGCATATGGGCTCGGCGACGCATCGAGGGCCGCATCGACATGGGCGAGAAGGTGATCATCAACATCCGCGCCTTCTTCGACGGCCACCGCCCGCCGGACCGCGTGCTGCCGCTGCAGGACATAGGACGCGCGGTCGGCGTTCAGGCGACGGCTGAGCGCGCCGTCTGTCTGCGACCGTCACCGTGCTTGCCGCGAAAGGCCTCGAACTGCATCGCGATCCGAGCCTGCAGCGCCACCGGCGTCTGCCAGCCCATCTCCTGCGCGACGATCAGCCCGAGCAGCAGGATCGCGTCCGGTTCGTGCAGCACGAGTGCTGCCGGCGCATGGCCGTTGTGGACGAGCTCCATCAGCACGGCGGACGCCGAGGACGAGCCGATCGTGCCCGGCAGGAACAGCACGCGTGCCGGCAATGGTCTCGCCATGCTGCGGGATGGCGGACATCGGCGATGCGGCCGCGTCTTCGGATCGACGCCGCCCCAGAAGCTGATCGGCGCGGTCAGCACCAGCGCCTGCGCCTTCGCCGGCCGCGCCCGGCACCAGGATTTCGGCCGACGGCGCTCATGCGGCGATATCCGTAAAGCATCGGCTTACCGATGACGGCGCTTTCGACGCAGTCGGCCAGCGAGCCGTAAAGCACGGCGTAGCCGGTATTGCCCGGCGCATAATGCGCGAATTTTCCGGAATTGGTCATCAGCACGCCGCCGGCCAGCTCCGGCAGGATCGGCGTCACGACCACGCAGGTGTCGGCGACGATGACCACGCCGCTTGCCTCCAGCGCCTTGCGCCGGCCGTTCTGTTCGAGCGTCGCGAGCACATGGCGGCCGGTGCAGGCATAGATCGGCACGCTGAGCCGCCGTCCGGCGATCAGCCGCTCCAGCGCGTCGAATTCGGCCGAGCGACAGATGCGGGCTGCCGATCGCCACCGCATCGATGGCGTTCGGCGTGGCTGCCGTCGACAGGCCGCGCGCGGGCCTTCGCGGCCATCTCCGGCGTGACGCGGATCACCGTTTCCGGCGCTGCCGCCGGCCAGGACGGTCTCGGCGTCGGGCGCCTCCGGCGTCACGCCGGCAATATGGAACAGGCCGACCGCGCCGGACGAGGCCGCCGCCGCGCCGAAGGCCTTCAGCGCGTCCTCGCCGGGATGCGCTGGATACGCCGGTGACGACGCCGACTGCATTGCCGACCTCGCGGCCATAGAGGCTGCCCAGCACCGGCCAGGCGATCTCCGAGCCAAGGAAGGACGCGGAGAGGCCGGAGACATCGAACACCAGCCGCGCCCGCCGGTTCTCGGCCCGGTGCAGGCCGTAGTCCGGCGCGCGGCCCGATATGGCGCAGGCGATGTCGAGGAAATCGCCATAGCGGTTGGTGCGCGCGCCGAGCACCGAATTGCAGAACACCACGGCGTTGGATTCGCCCCAGGCGACGTCGCTGCCAAGCGCCGGCCGGTGCCCGGCCTGGTAGGGCGCGCAGGTCCAGCTCTGCTCGCAGCCCAGCTTGCGGTAGGCCTCCATCATCCGCCGCGCCATGCCGCGCGCCGGCTCTTCGAGGCGGACGCGCGAGCAGCCCATCAGGTCGAGCGCGCCGACATTGAGCGTCGAGCGCACGGCAACCCGCGCGCCGCCCTCGACCAGCCTTTCGGCAAACAGCGTGCCGGAATCGCCGTGATAGAGCGCGCCGTCTATATGCGCCGAGGCGATCGGGATCAGCCGCGGCGCGCCGAGCAGCGCGGCGCTTTCGGCAACGATGCGCATCGCCATCGCCGCGCCCGTCATGGCCGGAGGCGATTGCCTGCTCCTGCGCGCTGAGGGCGAGGCTCACGCGAGCTCCTTGCGCATGGTGATCGAAGTCGGCCGGTCATAGCCCGTGATGCGCGGTGCGCGCGGTTTCGCGAAAGCCGAGACGGGCAAAGGTGGCGTGATTTGCCGTGAGTTCGATCCGCGTCTGCAGTTCGATGGCGGGCTTGTTGCGGCTGCGGGCAAGATCCTCGACGGCCTGCATCAGCCGCCTGCCGATGCCTTGCCCCTGAAACTCAGGCTCGACGGCGAGCTTGCCGACATAGAAATCATCGGCCCTCTCCAGGGCGAAAATGCAGCCGGCGATCCGGCCGTCCTGCAGCGCCAGAAACACCGTCTCCTGGCCGGCCTTGTCCTTGAGGCTTTCGGCGGTCAGCAGATGCGCCGAGGATGGCGGGTCGATGACGCCGTCCATCGTAGCGCAAAGGCGCGCATGATCAGGCCGAGCAGTTCGTCCCAGCGATCGAAGCCGCGGGCAAGCTGCGTGACCAAGACGCTCGGCGGACTGATCCATGCGGTCAGTTTCTCTTGTAGCGGATCGTATCGAAGCGCGCCGACAGCGCATCGTAGAGCAGCAGCCGGCCGACCAGCGGTTCGCCGATGCCGGTGATCAGCTTGATCGCCTCCATCGCCTGCAGCGTGCCGATGACGCCGGTCAGCGCGCCGACGACGCCGGCTACGGCGCAGGACGGCACCAGCCCGTCCGGCGGCGCTTCGGGGAAGAGATCGCGATAGCCCGGGTTCGGCTTGCCGTCGGCGCCGGTCTCGAACGGCTTCAGCACGGTCACCGAGCCGTCGAAGCGGCCGACCGCGGCATGCACCAGCGGCCGCTTTTCCGCCGCGCAGGCATCGGCCACGGCATAGCGCGTCTCGAAATTGTCGGAGCCGTCGACGACGATGTCGTAGCGCGCGACGAGGGCAGCGGCGTTGTCGGCCGTCAGCCTGAACTCGTGCAGTTCCACCGCGACATGGGGATTGATGCGCGCGATGGCCGCCTTGGCGCTGTCGGTCTTCGCCGTGCCGACCGTGTCGGTGGCGTGGATCACCTGCCGTTGCAGATTGGACAGCGAGACGGTGTCGTCGTCGACGATGCCGAGCGTGCCGACGCCGGCGGCAGCGAGATATTCCAGCACCGGCGCGCCGAGCCCGCCGGCGCCGATGACCAGCACCCGCGCGCGCTTCAGCTTCTGCTGGCCGGCGCCGCCGATCTCCGGCAGCACGATGTGGCGCGCATAGCGTTCAAGTTCTTCGTCGGAGAGGGCGGCAGGCGGTCATTGCCGGACCATATAGCGGCGCAGAAAACCTTGTCAGGTGTCTTCGGTTGGCCCAACCGTGCCGTGGTCGACGGTCAGGAACTGCGCGCGTCCGGCGAGGCTGGAAAACAGCGCCGCATCGGTTCCGGTCATGAAGGCCTGGCAGTTCAGTTCTTCCAGGATCGAGAACAGCGCGGCGCGCCGGCCGGCGTCGAGATGCGCGGCGATCTCGTCGAGCAGCAGGATCGGCGTCATGCCCGACATCTCGCCGGTCAGCCTTGCATGCGACAGCACGATGCCGACCAGCAGCGCCTTCTGCTCGCCGGTCGAGCAGAGTTCGGCCGGCATCGCCTTGGGCCGGTGGCGCACGAGCGAGGTCGGAACGGTGCGGGCCGTCCAGCGTGCGCCCGGCGGCGCGGTCGCGCTCGCGGCCGTCGGCAAGCGCTGCGCGGAAGCGTTCCTCGACATCGACGGCAGGCGCGGTGGCCGACCTCGCTCTTCCAGGTCGCCGGACAGGCTGATGTCGGCCTGCGGAAACGGGCCGCTGTCGGGCAGCCTGTCGATCATGGCGGCGAGCAGGCGCACCAGTTCGGCCCGCGCGGCGGCGATCGCCACGCCGGTCTCGGCCATCTGCGTCTCGATCGCGTCGAACCAGGCGCCGTCGCGCGAGCCTTCCGTAAGCAACCGGTTACGGCCGCGCATCGCCTTCTCATAGTCGAGCGCGCGCTGGCCGTGGCCGGGATCGATCGCCAGCACCAGCCGGTCGAGAAAGCGCCGGCGGTCGGCGGCCGGTCCCGGGAACAGCGCCGTCCATGGCCGGCGTCAGCCAGACGACGCGCAGCCATTCCAGCATGGTCGTCGGCCGATCGCGCCGGCGCGCCATTGATGCGCACCCGTGCGGCCGCCTTCGCCGGCGGCTTCGCCGCCGGCGATGCCGGTGCCGATCTCGACCTGGCCCTCCGGCCCGTCGAGCCGGGCATGCAGCGCAAAGCCGCCATCGCCGCCTTCGCGCGCCACGTCGGCATAGGGCGCGCGGCGCAGGCCGCGGCCCGGCGTCAGCAGCGAGATGGCTTCCAGCAGATTGGTCTTGCCGGCGCCATTGTCGCCGGAAAACACCACGGCGCCTGGCGCAAGGTCGATCGCAAGCGCCGCATAGTTGCGGAAATTAGTAAGTGTTAGCTTACTTATATGGCTTTGCTGGCGGCAACCGCTCTCCGCCTGTAGAAGTCGCCGCAATCGTCACGCCGAAGGTTTGCCGCAGTGCGGCTACACCCGCATCGGCATCAGCACGTAGAGCGCGGTCTCGTCGGCCATGTCGTGGATCAGCGTCGGCGAGCCGGCATCGGCCAGCATGAATTTCGCTTCCGTGCCGGTCAGTTGCGCGGCGACGTCGAGCAGATATTTGGCGTTGAAGCCGATCTCGATCGGATCGGACGAATAGTCGGCCGCCAGTTCCTCGGTGGCGCTGCCCGAATCCGGATTGTTGACGGCAAGCGTCACCTGGCCTTCGGCGATCGAAAGCTTCACCGCGCGGCCGCGCTCGGAGGAGATGGTCGAGACGCGATCGACGGCGGCGGCGAAGGTCTGGCGGTCGATGATCAGCTTCTTGTCGTTGCCGGTCGGAATGACGCGCTGATAGTCGGGGAAGGTGCCGTCGATCAGCTTCGAGGTCAGAACGACGCTGCCGATGGTGAAGCGGATCTTGGTGTCGGACAGTTCGGTGGTCACGGCGACATCCGGATCGTCGACCAGCTTCTGCAATTCGCTGACCGTCTTGCGCGGGATGATGATGCCCGGCATGCCTTCGGACCCGGCCGGCGCGTCGATCTCGGCGCGCGCCAGGCGGTGGCCGTCGGTCGCAACCGAGCGCAGCTTCAGCTTGCCGCCGGTCTCATGCGTGTGGAGGTAGATGCCGTTCAGATAGTAGCGCGTCTCTTCGGTCGAGATGGCGAACTGGGTCTTCTCGATCAGGCCCTTCAAGGCCGACGGAATCGAGCCGGAAGATATGCGAGAAGGAGCCGGCCGAGAGCTCCGGGAAATCGGACTGCGGCAGGCACTGCAGGCGGAAGCTCGAGCGGCCCGACGTCACCGTCATGGCGTTGCCGTCCTCGTCGGTCTTCAGCATCACCTCGGCGCCATCGGCGAGCTTGCGCACGATGTCGTAGAGCAGATGCGCCGGAACCGTCGTCGCCCCGCCGCGCTCGACCTTGGCGGGCGTCGCTTCGGTCACTTCGAGGTCGAGGTCGGTCGCCTTCATTTCAAGGCTGGCGCCTTCGGCGCTGAGCAGCACGTTGGACAGGATCGGTATGGTGTTGCGCCGTTCGACCACGCGGTGAACGTGGTTGAGCGACTTCAGGAGATTTGACCGTTCCAGGATAACACGCATGACGAAACAGGCTCGCTTGAATGGATGAGCGGGTCTCCGGCTGGCGGCGCCCCGCGAAAGGTCTGAACAGGCTCAGAATCTGCGCAAACTGACAGGAAAAAGCCTGCAAACGCAAGCCCGCGCCACCGGTTCAGGCCGGTTACGCGGGCTTTCTGGGGATAAAGCCGGCACGGCGCGCCAACCGGCGTTTCCCATGCCGCTCAGGCCTGGTCGTTGATCAGCCTGCTCAGCAGTTCCAGTTCCTGCGCCAGCGTGTTGTCGTTGCCGGAAAGATCCTCGATCTTGCGCACCGCATGCAGCACCGTGGTGTGGTCGCGGCCGCCGAAGCGCCGGCCGATCTCCGGCAGCGAGCGCGGCGTCATCACCTTCGACAGGTACATGGCGACCTGCCGCGGCTTGACGATGGTGCGCGTGCGCCGGTTGGACAGAAGCTCGGTCTTCGACACATTGTAGTGGCGCGCCACGATGCGCTGGATGTCCTCGATGCGCACCCGCTTCGGCTCGCCCGAGCGATAGATATGGCCGAGGATCTCGTCGATGCGGTCGATGCGTGATCTGCGGCTCGAAGGACTGGCGGAACAGCAGCTGGTTGAACGCGCCTTCGAGTTCACGCCCGCTGCCGGTCACCGTGCGGGCGACATGGTTGAGGATCTCCTCCGAAATGTCGAGCGAGGCATCATCGACCTTGGCGGTGGCAAGCCGCAGCTTGAGCATGCCGATGCGCATGGCGAAGTCGGGCGCCGACATTTCGAGCGCAACGCCGCCATTGAGGCGCGAGCGCACGCGCGGCTCCAGCAATTCCAGCTCCGACGGCGGCCGGTCGGCGGCAACCACCACCTGCTTGGCGCTGTCGAGCAGCATGTTGATCAGATGGCAGAATTCATGCTGGATCGACTTGCCCTGCAGGAACTGCATGTCGTCGATGATCAGCAGGTCGATGTCGCGCAGCTGTTCCTTCAGCGTCAGCGCGTTGTTGTCGCGGATCGCGGTGGCGAAGCGCCACATGAAATATTCGGCCGTCAGATAGACGACGCGCGACTTCGGATTCTGCTTGCAGCGATTCGGCCGCGATCGCCTGCAAAAGGTGGGTCTTGCCGAGCCCGACCGTTGCATGAAGGAAGAGCGGATTGAAGCGCACCGCGCTCGACTGCGATTCCGCGACGGCCTTGGCGGCAGCGAAAGCCACCCGGTTCGACGGACCTTCGATGAAGGAGCCGAAAGTGTAGCGCGGGTCGAGCGGCGAACCGAGCACATTGTGCCGGAACTCGGCCTCGATCGGCGTGCCGGGGCGAGGGGCGGGCGCCCGCTCCACCCTGCCAGGCCCGGCCGTGCCGGCGGCCAGTGCGGTCTGCGTCTGCTTGGTCATCTTGCGCGCCGGCACCGGCTTCGGGCTCGACGCCGTTGCGCGCCGGACGCGTCGCGGTGCGCACGACGATCTCGATCTTGAGGATTTCCGGGTCTTCGCGCTTCCACAGCTCGGCGATAAGGTCGAGATAGTGGCCGTTGATCCAGGACCGCAGGAAGGCCGTCGGCACCGAGATGCGCACAATGCCCCGGGATGCCTCGGCAACCTTCATGCGGCCGAACCAGCTCGAATAGACCTCGGCTCCCAGACGTGCCTTCAACTGGGTCTTGACGCGCTCGAACTTCTGTTCCGCGTCGCTGGAAGCCGCCATGTCGTGCCCTCCGACAAATGTTCCAGGAAATGGGAGGTCGCCCGTTAGCTCCCTTTCGATGCCGCTCTGCATGATCGAGTTCCTTGTCCTTTTGTACCCTTTTTCCGCCGGGGATGCGCCTCCTGCATCCATGTTTCCGGCGACCGTATCTTCGCTACGACACCACCGCCGCCGCCGGCAGGTGAATGTCGCCTCGTCAGCAAGGGACCGGTGCCGGCTCTCGCAAGCCGGTCCGTCTCGACACGCAGGGCAATACAATGCCATCCGGCGAAAACGCCGGGCGCCATCGACCTGCCATGTACAGTTACGCCAGTCCCCTACCGCCTCGAAAAGACAAACCAAACCCGTTCGCGGAATTGATCCACGTCATGAATTCTGCCATTTTGTGCTGGCCGATTCAGGCTGGGTTGAGGGCCAAGAGCCCGTCCCTTTCGATGGATGGACATTACCGAAATCGCTGTGGATAGGGCAAGGCCACGACTAACCGATTTTTAACGAATCTGGTTAGCGGAGACGGGTTCGGAGCAGATGCCGCAACGGCACATTTTGACAAAGCCATTGTGATTCAAACCCTTTTCCGGCGAATATGAAAACGGCTGCCCGACGCGAAATTTTCTGAAATAATTCTCTTGACAGCAACTTGTCCCCCATCGCCCGGACGCGATGTGAACAAGCTGTGGATCACCATCTGTAAGTCATTTGAAAAATATAAGGAATTTGTGTCAGCCCAAATTCTCGACCTGTGCCACTTTCGGCATAATGGGATATCAGCGCGCATGTATATGCCGGCAAAGCATTCCGGACTCTGAAATGCCAGGCCAGACGCGCTTTGCGGGCGTTCTTTTTAAGTACTTGCCGGCAAACGAAAAAACCCGGCGCGATGCGCCGGGTTTGAACAAGCCGAAGTTTAGTGAAATGTAGTATTAGGCCGACAGCACCTTGAGGCGGTGGGCCAGGCGCGACACCTTGCGCGATGCCGTATTCTTGTGCAGCACGCCCTTGGTCGCGGCGCGCATCAATTCCGGCTCGGCGGCCTTGAAGGCGGCCAGTGCTGCGGCCTTGTCGCCGGCGGCCAGCGCCTCTTCGACCTGGCGGACATAGGTGCGCACGCGCGAGCGGCGGTTCTTGTTGATCGCTGCGCGGCGGGCGATCTTGCGCGTTGCCTTTTTGGCCGAGGAGGTATTGGCCATGATGCCTCTCTTCTGATCTGGTGGGCGCATGCGGGATGCCGCAGGGCGCAAAAAACAAACGGGCAGCCAAAGGCCGCCTCGGTTGGAGCGGCTTATAGTTCAGCTTTTCCGGCGCGTCAACGCCGCTTGGCCTTCTTTTTGACCTCGCACTGGCTTCAGCGGTTGGTGAAATTCGGCTTCCGCTTCTCGGCAAAGGCGGCCATGCCTTCCTTCTGGTCGTCCAGCGCAAACAGCGAGTGAAACAGCCGCCGTTCGAAGCGCAAGCCCTTCGGCAAGCGTCGTCTCATAGGCGCGGTTGACCGCCTCCTTGGCCATCATCACCGACGGCAGCGAAAACTCGGCGATCTTGGCCGCCGCCTTCAGCGCTTCCTCGATCAAGGTCGCCGGCGGGCACGACGCGCGACACCAGGCCGCAGCGCTCGGCCTCCGCCGCATCCATCATCCGCCCGGTCAGGCACATGTCCATGGCCTTCGACTTGCCGACGAAGCGGGTCAGCCGCTGCGAACCGCCCATGCCGGGCATGACGCCGAGCGTGATTTCGGGCTGGCCGAACTTGGCCGTGTCGGCGGCGATGATGAAATCGCACATCATCGCCAGTTCGCAGCCGCCGCCAAGCGCATAGCCGGCCGACCGCCGCGATGATCGGCTTGCGCGTGCGCGCGAATTCCTCCCAGCCGACGAAGAAGTCCTGCACATAGGCGTCGACGTAGGCGATCGCCTGCATTTCCTTGATGTCGGCGCCCGCCGCAAAGGCCTTCTCGGAACCGGTGATGACCATGGCGCCGATCGCCGGGATCGGCGTCGAACGCCGTTGCACAGCCGCCACCAGCTCCGCCAGCACCTGGGAGTTCAGCGCGTTGAGCGCCTTGGGCCGGTTCAGCGTGATCAGGCCGACCTTGCCGCGCGTTTCCACGATGATGGTTTCATAGGCCATGGCTGCGCCTCCTCGTTCCGGCATTGAAGTCGACTGGTCTAGCTTACCGCTGACAGGTCCGGCAATAGAAGGTCGAGCGGCCGCTTTGCACGATGCGCTCGATGTGGCCGCCGCAGCCGGGCGTCGAGCAGGGCTCGCCTTCGCGGTCGTAGACCGCGAAGGAATGCTGGAAATAGCCCAGCGAGCCGTCGGTCTGCACATAGTCGCGCAGCGACGATCCGCCGGCGGCGATCGCATCGGCGATGACCGAACGGATCGCCTCGGCCAGGCGTTCGCTCTGTCCCGCTGGCCTTCTTGCCGGCCTTGGCGATCGTGCCCGCCTCGCGCAGCGGCGACAGGCCGGCGCGCCACAGCGCCTCCGACACATAGATATTGCCAAGTCCGGCGATCAGCCTCTGGTCGAGCAGCGCCGCCTTCAACGGCGATCTGCGGCCCTTCGAGCAGCGAGGCGAGCAGGGCGCCGTCCAGCGCATTGCCGGTCGGCTCGACGCCCAGCCCGGCCAGCATCGGATGCGTGTCGGCCGTCCCTTCGGCAAACAGCATGAAGCCGAAGCGGCGCGGGTCGTTGAAGATCACGCGCGAGCGGGCGCCGTCTGGCGGAGACGACATGGAACACGACATGGTCGTGCGTGGCGTCTCTTCGAACGCTCGTGATGGAACACGCCCGGCGATATCGCTGCCATCTGCTGTCTCGATGCGGAACGAGCCCGACATGCCGAGATGGCAGATCAGCACCGGCCCGCCATCGATATGCATGGTCAGATATTTGGCGCGGCGGCCGAGCGCGGTGATGGTCTTGCCGGTCAGCCGCTGCGCGAAATCTTCGCGGAAACGGAAACCTGAGATCGGGCCGGCGCGCCTCGACGCGGACGATGCGGGCGCCTTCCAGAACCGGCTGCAGGCCGCGCCGGACCGTTTCGACCTCGGGCAGTTCAGGCATGGCCGCCTATCGTCGCATAGAAGGAAGTGCCGTGACGGCCGCGCGCCAGCCCGAGATGTTCGGCGACGGTTTCGCCGATATCGGCGAAGGTCGTTCTGAGCCCGATGTCGCCGCCTGTGAGACCCGGTGCGATGCCGATCACCGGAATGCGTTCGCGCGTGTGGTCGGTGCCGCGCCAGGTCGGGTCGTTGCCATGGTCGGCGGTGAGGATGAGCAGGTCGCCCTGCTTCAGTTTGGCAAGCGCCTCGGGCAGCCGACGGTCGAAGGCTTCGAGCGCCGCCGCATAGCCGGCGACGTCGCGGCGATGGCCGAACTCGGTGTCGAAATCGACGAAATTGGCGAACACCAGATCGCCGTCGCCGGCGTCGTCCATCGCACCCAGCGCCTTGTCGAACATCGCCATGTTGCCGGCGCGCCTTGCGCACTTCGCGAGATGCCGCGATGGGCGAAGATGTCGCCGATCTTGCCGACTGCGATGACCTTGCTGCCGCGCGCGGTCAGCCGGTCGAGCAGCGTCGGCTCCGGCGGCGGCACGGCATAGTCGCGGCGGTTGTAGGTGCGCTCGAAGGTAGCGACGGTTTCGCCGACAAAAGGCCGAGCGATCACCCGCCCGATGTTCAGCGGATCGACCAGCCCGCGCACCGTCTTGCAGAACTCGTAGAGCCGCTCCAGGCCGAAATGCGCTTCGTGCGCGGCGATCTGCAGGACGAAGTCGACCGAGGTGTAGCAGATCGGCTTGCCGGTGCGGATATGCTCCTCGCCGAACCGCTCGATGATCTCGGTTCCCGCCGCATGGCAATTGCCGAGAATGCCCGGCACCTTGCCTTCGCGGATCATCGCTTCGGTCAGTTCGGCCGGAAAGGCCGGCACCGTCTCGAGGGAAATAGCCCCAGTCGAAGCGCACCGGCAGGCCGGCGATTTCCCAATGACCCGAGGGCGTGTCCTTGCCACTTGAGACCTCCTGCGCCGCGCCATGGAAGGCCGTGGCAAGCGGGATCTTGCTGCCGTCGAACCGAAAGCCGGTCGCGGTTTCCGCCGCGCGGGCGAGACCGAGCGAGACCATGTTGGGCACCACGAGCGGCCCTTTGCGCAGGCCTTCGCGATCCGCGCGGCCTTCCGCGCAGGCCAAGGCGATGTGTCCGAACGTGTTCGGCGCCGGCATCGCCATAGCGCTCGGCATCGGCGGCGCCGCCGATACCGAAGGAATCGAGAACGAAGAGGAAAGCGCGTGCCATCGAATGGGTCGTGTTGCCTGTCTGCGGTCCCAGACATAGGGTTCCACATCGCCATTGGCAATTCGGAAACCAAACGGCAACGGCTTGGACGCGATAGTCGGGGCGAGACCGGACGCCCAAGCGGCAGGGTAGGGATGAGACATCGTGGCGCATTTTCGGCGAGGCCCGCCTTGAAGGCATGCGTGGTCGCGTTTGCGTTGCTGGCCGCATCATGGCCGAATGCGGCGCATGCCGATTGGCGCGACGACATCGGCACGTTCCGCATCGGCATCGTCGCCGAACCCGGGCGCCGGCAACACCGTTCCGGGCCTGGCGCTGCTGACGGACGCCTATACCAAGGCGCTCGGCATGAAGGTGGAATTTGTCGTCGCCCGCGACTACGCGGCGCTGATCGAGGCGCAGGCCAAGCGGCCGGATCGAATACGCGGTCTATTCGGCGACGGCCTACGCCACCGCCTCGCAACGCTGCGGCTGCGTCGAACCTCTCGTGGCGCCGGTCGATGCAGACGGCGCCATCGGCATCCGCTCCGTCCTCTTGACGCGCGACGGCAAGGTTCCGGATCTTGCCGCCATGGCGACGCACCGGATCGCGATCGCGCCTTCCGACAGCATCAGCGGTTCTCTGTTGCCGTTAGCCGGGCTTAAGGCGCGATGGCGTCGAGCTCAGCGAGGATGCGCCATATCTGATGCATGCCGCCTCGGCCGCCGCGGCCGAAACGATGCTGATCGACGGCCAGGCCGATGCCCTGTTCGGTTGGGTGGAAGCCATGGCGGACGGCCAGCCCGCGACCCCGGACGGTCAATCGGCGGTCCCGGACGGCCAACTGGCTGACCCAGGCGGCACAGTGGCGAGGCTTGAGGCGGCAGGTCTTTCGAAAAGCGATCTTCAGGTCGTATGGACGTCCGGCTTGCTCAGATACGGCCCGCATGCCGTCCGCAGCGACCTCGACCCCGAGGCCAAGCGCCGGCTCACCGTGTTCCTCACCAACCTCAAGTCGATGACGCCTGATATCTACGATCTGCTGGAGGCGGCGCACTCCGGCGGGTTCGCCGTCGCCTCTTCGAAGGACTATGCGATGGCTGCGGCCATCGTCCAGTTTGTGTCAGGCAAGAACGGCCAGCAATGATCCTTGGCGCCCGACCGCGCCCACTCAGCAGTCGCCACAGGGGATCGTCGTGCTGCGGCGGGGGCGCAGGTAATAGGTCTCGCCCATCGATATCTTGTTGAAGGCCGAGGTCAACCCAAGGCGTTGCTGACCGTCCGCCGACCAGGTGATGACCGGCTCGTAGGCAAGATCGCTTTCGACACGAATAAGGAAAGTGCCTGCAACCTTCAGCGTGGCGGGAACCGTGGTGGTGGTGCCCTTGGTGGCATCGACGTCTGGAGGTGCCAGCGACGAGCTTGCGCGACCACACGACCTGCACTTTCGGCGGCGGCATCGGTCGTGACCTCTATCGCCGTGATGATGATCTTCGGGGTCGAGCGGTTATATGGCTGCAAGGTTGATGTGCCGATCTGCATGATCGCATCGAGCTCTGCCTTGGTGATCGTATTCTGCTGCGTGACGAGATCCGCAACCATGCTGCCGATGCGGCTGACCTTCTTGCTGGTCTCGATGGCCTGCGAAGCCTCCATGGTCACGAAATACATGACGAGCAGGACAGGCACGATGAAGGCGAACTCGATGGCCGCGACGCCGCTTCGGTCGGCGCAGAACCGCATCGCCCTTGCCCAGACTGCTGAAATCCCCCGGTGTGCCCCCGCACGATACATGCCTTTACCCCCGTTTTGCCAAAGCAAGCCTGCAATCTCAGTCGTCGAACGGCTCGTTCTGCCAGGTTACCGATGCGAAATGCAGCGTGGTGCCGTCTTTGAGATTGGCCATCGACTTGGCCATGAAATCGGTCATGACAGGCCATTTGTAGAAGACCCGCAGCATGTTCTTCGATTCCGCCAGGCCGGGAGTGATGGCGAAGCTCGTCGCATTCGTGCCGTTGCTTCAGCACGATCTCGTCGTCCACGATCTTGAAGCTCGCCTTGGCGGCGTCGGCAAAGGTCGGATATTCGCGCAGATCCACCAGCAGGCCCGGACAGGTCTTGGCGACCATGATCTCAAGCCTGCTGCAGATGAGGTCCCGCAACTTGGTCCCGGCTACGTCGGCCGGCCTCAATTGGCCGGTGCGCAGCTGGCGGGCGACATCGTCGGTGACGTTGGCCATCACTTCCTGTCCGGCAAACGAGATGCAGCTCTCGAGGATGGCAAAGACG
The DNA here is from genome assembly GCA_963788955.1 of uncultured Alphaproteobacteria bacterium. GTDB lineage: Bacteria > Pseudomonadota > Alphaproteobacteria > Rhizobiales > Rhizobiaceae > Mesorhizobium. Next base: position 62,522 of record CAWBIN010000004.1, read on the forward strand.
AGAAGGGCGAACGGCAGGGCAAGCATGGCGAATTCTATCGCCGTGCTGCCGCGCTTGTCGCCAAGGAAACGGCGAGCGGAACGCATGCGCCGCCTGGTGCTGCGATTGCCGTCTTCGGGTGCCGGATCCCTGCTCATGTGCCATTCCTGCCGATGCTTGATGCGGTGTCGGCGGCCACATTAGCGAAGACCCATTGAAATCCGGTTTGGATGACCGCTAAATTCGTCGAGCCGGCCTTAACCGCCTGCTAACCGTGGCGGCCGTCGTGCAATCTGCCGACAGCCGGAACGCTCACTGGCCGGCGCTCATCTCGGCTTCGGAGGCCTTCTCACTGTCGCTCTTGTAGGAGCTTTCGCAATAGGGCGTACAGGACATGGTCTGTACTTCGGCGCGCCTGTAGATTCGCACCGACGACGCGTCCTGCCGCACGACCGTGACCTGCTCGTCGATGATCGGGCTGCCGTCCTGGTCGAGGACAACCAGGTTGGTGACGCCAAATCCCTTGCCGGTCAGCACGATCGTCGATGCATCCTGGACGGAGGCATCGGCGATCGCCGGATTGCCGACGACGATGGTGTCGGCGGCGCGCGACAACTTGACGATCTTGGCCTGGTTCATCGTGACTTCGATACCGGATCCGGCCGTGGCCGGCATGACGAAGGCCGATGCGGCGAGAAGCGCGGCAATGCGAAATGACGATCTCGACCCGGTCATCGAGACGCTCCAAGGCGGCAAATTGTTCAACGGAACATGAACGAGATTGGTGAACCAACGGTTAAACGATGGGCTGGTTGCGATAAGGATTGGTGCGCCGAGCTCGCTGTGCGCCACGGCCTGCGCTGTTTTAGCAATGCTGAAGGTGCGCCGATCTCCGGCCCTTTCCCGGCCTGTCGGACCACCTGCCCAGCGTTTAGCTCACGGTTAACCACGCAAGCGGTTCGGTGCCGGAAAGGAATCGGTAAGGCTGTTTATTAAGCCGATCGAAAGAGCTTCTCCCTAGATTGGCAGCATCCGATCAACCGGCCACAGAAGTTGACGGAAGTGCTGTAACACGTGGAGTAGGAGCTCTCGAATGTCTAACCTCATCGCACGTTTCGTGAAGGACGAATCCGGCGCGACCGCCATCGAATATGGTCTGATCGCCGCTCTCATCGCGCTCGCCATCATGGTCGGCGCTGGCGCCCTCGGCAATGCTCTGAACGCCAAGTTCACGAACATCGCCGCGCGAAATCAACGGTTCGTAATACCGAAGCAACCTGGTTGCTTTCAGACAAGGGCCGCCTCACTGGCGGCCCTTGATTTTATTGTGCCTGCATCTTGTGATGTCTGGCGTTTTTTGAAGTCCCGGCCTCATCAATCGTTAATCGAACATGCCTAGGCTGCTTCCAGGCACATTTGACCACAGGCGCCGCGCCCATGCTTGAAGCCCTGATCTTCGTCGTCTTTCCGTTCTGCATGCTTTTCGCCGCGATCTCCGACACGCTGTCGATGACGATCGCCAATCGCGTGCCGGTGCTGCTTGTGGCCGTCTTTGCCCTGGTCGCGCCGCTGACGGGTATGGATTGGGCAACCTATGGCTGGCATTTCGCCGCCGGCGGCCTGGTGCTGGCCGTGACCTTCGGTCTGTTCGCGCTCGGCGGCATGGGAGGCGGCGACGCCAAGCTGCTGGCCGCCACCGCTGTCTGGATGGGGCTCAACATTCACCTTGTCGAATACCTCGTGGTCTCGACGATCATCGGTGGCCTGTTGACGATCGCCATCCTCGTCTACAGGAAATCGCCGCTCGCCACCTATACCGGCCACAATCCGTTCCTGCGCCATTTCGCCGACGAGACGTCCGGCGTTCCCTATGGCATCGCGCTTGGCATCGGCGGGCTGCTGACCTATCCGGACTCGCCACTGATGGTGTGGGCGCTGGCAAGCTGGCGGCTATACGCGAGCTCTTTCAGATTTCGCTTTCGAAGAGGCGGCCCGGCCGCCTTTTTTGCGCGCCGGCGGCAGTTCGTTCTAATTTATGTAAACCTTAAATTAATCACGATCGTAAGCATTACATTAACCTTGTTTTGACGATTGCGGCTGCAAAGTCCCGCCTTGGCTAGGTGGTTTGCCAAAGGCGAGGGTTCGGACAGATGCCAGCATCCCGACTGATCATTCTGAGCGTGGCGGTGGCCGCGGCGGGTGGTGCAGGATATGTGGCGAAGAACATGGTGGCGGCTCCGCCGCCTCAGGTCATCGTCGATTCTCCGCAGGCGCCGGCCATCGCATTGCAGGACGTGCTTGTCCTGTCCGGCGATGTCGCCATGGGCACCCCGCTTGAGAACAACATCAGCTGGGAGTCCTGGCCGTCCAACGGCATCAACGCCAATTTCATCACCCGCGCTGCGGAGCCCGATGCGCTCGAGAAGCTGAAGGGTTCCGTTGCCCGCGTCGCGATGTTCACCGGCGAGCCGCTGCGGCGCTCCAAGCTGATCGGCGAGGGGCAGAGCTTCATGTCGTCGATCCTGCCCTCCGGCATGCGTGCCGTCGCGACCGCGATATCGGCCGATACGTCGGCGGGCGGCTTCATCCTGCCCAACGATTTCGTCGACGTCATCATGACCCGCCGCTCCGATACCGGCGACCGGCGGCAGCGGTTTCACCACCGAGACCATCCTGAAGAATATCCGCGTTCTGGCGATCGACCAGACCATCCAGGAGGACGAGGAAGGCAAGAAGACCAGGGTCGGCCAGACCGCCACGCTGGAACTGACGCCACAGCAGGCCGAGATCATCACGGTCGCCCAGCAGATGGCGGATCGCCTGACCCTGGCGCTGCGCTCGATCACGGACAGCCAGGAAAAGAATTTGGGCGAGGCCGACTATCTCGTTTCCGGCAATGGTCGGCGCGGAACGGTGCGGTTGATCAAGTCGGGCGAAGTTTCCGAAGTGGGGGCAAGGAAATGAGGCTAAACGGTAAACTGCCGGTCACGATGGCGACGGCAATCGGCCTGCTCTCTGCTCGGCACGCCAATGCGCGCTGGCCTTGTCGAGGCGAAGGCTGCAGGCAGGACAGCCGGCGTGACGGCATCCGTCGCCACGCAGCGCGTCAAGCTCGGCCTCAACAAATCGGTGGTCATCGACCTGCCGAGCGACGCCTACGACATCCTCGTCGCCAACCCGGCGGTCGCCGATGCGGTGACCCGTACGGCACGGCGCATCTATCTGTTCGGCAAGTCGGTCGGCGAGACCAACATCTTCGTCTTCGGTCCCAATGGCGAGCAGATCGTCAGCCTGGACCTGGCGGTCGAGCGCGACGTCGCCGGACTTGAGGACTATCTCAAGCGCGTTCATTCCGATCGTCCGAGATCAAGGTCGAACTGCTCAACGACAACGTCGTTCTGACCGGCACGCGTCGATACGCCGCTCGACGCCAAGCGCGCGGTCGATCTGGCAACCATCTTCGTGTCCGGCGGTGAAGCGACGACCGGACAATATTCGCAGACTGCGGCCGGCGGTTCCGCCAATGGCGGCGTCGACATCAACAATCCGGACGCCGAGCGCCGCGTCTCGAAGATCGTCAACCTGCTGCAGATCATCGGCGACGACCAGGTGACGCTGAAGGTGACCGTTGCCGAAGTCAGCCGCTCGGTGATGAAGCAGCTCGGCGTCAACATGATCGGCAAGCGGCGGCAGCAACGGCATCAGCTACGGCGCGCATCAGCGACCAATTTACGGCCTCGGCAAACCGCTTTCGCAGATTCGGGGGTCAACTTCGCGCACGGCAATGGCATTCAGGCCTACATCAACGCCATGGAGCAGTCCGGCGTCATGAAGACGCTTGCCGAGCCGACCTTGACGGCCGTTTCCGGCGAGAAGGCGACGTTCAGGGTCGGCGGCGAATTCAATCTCATCGGCGCACAAGCCAGACGCTTCGACCGACAGCCAGACCGGCCAGATCACCTACACGATACGAAAAGATCGAATACGGCATCGGCCTCGAATTCCAGCCCGTCGTGCTGTCGCCTGGCCGCATCAGCCTGAAGGTCAGGACGTCGGTTTCCGAGCCGACCACCGAAGGATCGGCGTCCACCCTGCAGGCGGCGTCAAGGCATGCCCGGCATGACGCTGCTGTCGATCCGCAAGCGGCTTGCCGATACCACGGTCGAACTGCCGTCAGGCGGCTCGATGATGATCGCCGGCCTGGTCCGCGACGACATCCGCCAGGCGGTGATCGGCTTGCCCGGCCTGGCCAAGATCCCGGTGCTCGGCACGCTGTTCCGCAGCCGCGACTTCGTCCGCAACGAAAGCGAACTGGTCATCATCATCACGCCCTATCTGGCGCGGCCGGTGGCGCGCAACGACCTCGCCAAGCCGGACGACAATTTCAACGCCGCCGAGCGATGGCGCCGGCCATGTTCCTTGGCCGCGTCAATCGCGTCTACGGCACCATGCAGACCGACAAGCCCAACGGCCGCTACCACGGCGTTGTCGGCTTCATCTACAAGTGAGCGGGGAAGCGGACATGTCTCCAGTCAGCATCGAAGGCCATGACGGTCACCGCCGCAGGCGGTCCGGCCGCGCGCGGATCCGCCGGACGGTCGATGCCGGTCCTGGCGGTCGCTGATCGTCGGCATCGCTTGCCGGCTGCGCCAACCCAAGCGCGACAGCATCACGGTCGGCGCCATTCCCGACGACTATCGCACCAACCATCCGATCATGATCGCCGAGAAGAACCAGAAGATCGACCTTCCGGTCGGCGCCGGCGACCGCGGCATGACCGGCTCGCAGCGCGACACGCTGCTGGGCTTCCTCGACGGCTATGACAGGAGCGCTGCCCCGGCGCTGACGATCGCAATCCCGATCGGCTCGGCCAACGAGGTCGCGGCGACGCCGCGGCGGGACGCGATTTCGCCAGGCTGGCGGTCGCCAGCGGCATCAAGCGGAACCGGATCGTCGATGACGTCCTATCAGTCCGTTTCCGCCGAAGCGTCGGCGCCTGTCCGCGTCTCCTATATTTCGGTGAGAGCCCAGACCGACAAATGCGGACGCTGGCCCGAGGACTGCTGCGAGACGTCGGAAAACAAGCACTACGCCGATTTCGGCTGCTCGTATCAGAACAACCTTGCCGCGCAGATCGCCAATCCGGCCGATCTGCTCGGGCCGCGCAAGTCGACCGATATCGATGCCGAGAACCGCGGCGCGGTGATCGACGACTACCGCGGCAGAGGTATTTCGGACGAGTTCCTCGGCAATTCGGAAGTGACTACTAGAGCGCCAGTCCCGCGTAGAGACGGAAAGAGAGTCACGGAAAGAGCATGACGATGAGCAATCTTGCCTACGACACGCCCGTAGACGGCGGCGACAGCTCGCAACAGGACATTGCCGCGATGCAGGCGCTGCGGCCGGTCCCGCGCATCTCGATCCAGGCATTTTGCGAGACCGAAGGCGTCGCGCAATCCGGTCGAGCGCGCCGGCGAGGATCGCCGCATGGCGAAGGCGCATCTGAAGGTCCATATGGGCGGCATCGCCACGGCGATCGAATTCTATCAGTCGGCGCCGACGCCGAACCTGATCCTGCTGGAATCGCGCAGCGAACCGAAGCAACTGCTGGAGCAGCTTGCCCAGCTTTCCGAATATTGCGATCCCGACCTCGAAGGTCGTGGTGATCGGCCACTACAACGATGTCGGGCTTTACCGCGAACTCATCCGCTCCGGTATTTCCGAATATGTCATCGCGCCGGTGTCGATGGCCGACATCGTCAGCGTGGTTTCGTCGATCTTCGTCGATCCGGAAGCCGAGCCGATCGGCCGCTCGATCGCCTTCATCGGCGCCAAGGGCGGCGTCGGCTCCTCGACCATCGCCCACAATGTGGCCTGGGCGATGTCGTCGCTGTTCAAGTCGGAAGTGGTCGTCGCCGATCTCGACCTGGCTTTCGGCACGGCCAACATCAATTTCGACCAGGATCCGGCGCAGGGCATCGCCGAGGCGGTGTTCTCGCCCGAGCGCATCGACGAGGTCTATCTCGACCGCCTGCTGGCCCAGTGCGCCGAGCATCTGTCGCTGCTTGCGGCGCCCTCGACGCTCGAGCGGGTCTACGACTTCGATCCCGACGCCTTCACGCAGCTCATCGACACCGCGCAGCGCAGCGCTGCCGCTGCTGGTGCTCGACGTCCCGCATGTCTGGACCGGCTGGACCAAGAACACGCTGATCAAGGCCGACGAGATCGTCATCACGGCGACGCCGGAACTCGCCAATCTGCGCAACACCAAGAACATGGTCGATATGCTGAAGCGGCTTCGCCCGAACGATCCGCCGCCGAAGCTGATCATCAACCAGGCCGGCGTGCCGAAACGCCCCGAGATCTCGGCCGTCGGATTTCGCCGAGCCGCTCGGCATCACGCCGATGGCGGTCATCCCGTTCGACCCGTTGCTGTTCGGCAACGCCGCCAACAACGGCCGCATGCTTGGCGAGATGGATGCCAAGAGCCCGGTCGTCGGCATGATCAACGAAATCGCCCATGTGCTGACCGGGCGCAGCGAAATCAAGGCCAAGAAGAAGGCAGGCCTTGGCAGGCCTGCTCGGCAAGCTCTCGCGCAACAAGAAGTGACGCTTCAGCAAGCGGAATTGGTAGTCGATCATGTTTGGTAAAAGAGGCTCCGACGACGGCAGCCGGTTCAACCCGGAATTCCGTCAGCCAGCACCGGCGCCGGCGGCGCCGGCGGCTGCAAAGCCTGCGGACACGGCGGTTCTCGCGCGGCCGGCCGCAGCGCCGCCGCAGCCGCGCCGCCGTTGCCGCCCGCTCGCCGCGCCGGTCGAGGCGCCGCCGCTGGCGCCGGAGCCGCGCAAGAAAGGTCCAGCGCGAGCGCAGCGAGACCTACTACGACACCAAGAGCCAGGTCTTCTCCGCGCTGATCGACACGATCGACCTGTCGCAGCTCGCCAAGCTCGATCCCGAGAGCGCGCGCGAGGAAATCCGCGACATCGTCAACGACATCATCGCGATCAAGAATTTCGCGATGTCGATCGCCGAGCAGGAGGAACTGCTCGAGGACATCTGCAACGACGTGCTCGGCTACGGCCCGCTGGAGCCGTTGCTCGCCCGCGACGACATCGCCGACATCATGGTCAACGGCTCCAAGAACGTCTACATCGAAGTCAACGGCAAGGTCGAACAGACCGGCATCCGCTTCCGCGACAACCAGCAGCTGCTCAACATCTGCCAGCGCATCGTCAGCCAGGTCGGCCGCCGCGTCGACGAATCCAGCCCGATCTGCGACGCCCGCCTGCCCGACGGCTCCCGCGTCAACGTCATCGCGCCGCCGCTCTCCATCGACGGCACCGCGCTCACCATCCGCAAGTTCAAGAAGGACAAGCTGACGCTCGACCAGCTGGTCAAGTTCGGCGCCATCTCGCCGGAAGGCGCCGAGGTTCTCAAGATCATCGGCCGCGTCCGCTGCAACATCGTCATCTCCGGCGGTACCGGCTCCGGCAAGACGACGCTGCTCAACTGCCTGACCAACTATATCGACCGCGACGAGCGCGTCATCACCTGCGAGGACTCGGCCGAACTGCAACTGCAGCAGCCGCATGTGGTGCGCCTCGAAACCCGCCCGCCCAATCTCGAAGGCGAAGGCGAGGTGACCATGCGCGACCTGGTCAAGAACTGCCTGCGCATGCGGCCCGAACGCATCATCGTCGGCGAAGTGCGCGGACCGGAGGTCTTCGACCTGCTGCAGGCGATGAACACCGGCCACGACGGCTCGATGGGCACGATCCACTCCAACAGCCCGCGCGAATGCCTGAACCGTATCGAATCGATGATCGCCATGGGCGGCTATTCGCTGCCGCAGAAGACCGTGCGCGAAATCATCGTCGGCTCCATCGACGTCATCATCCAGGCGGCGCGCCTGCGCGACGGCTCGCGCCGCATCACCCACATCACCGAGGTGATCGGCATGGAAGGCGACGTCATCATCACGCAGGATCTCGTGCTCTACAACATCAAGGGCGAGGACGCGAACGGCAGGCTGATCGGCGAGCACGTGTCGACCGGCATCGGCCGGCCGCATTTCTGGGATCGCGCCCGCTACTATGGCGAGGAGCAGCGCCTCGCCGCTGCGCTCGAGGCGATGGAGAAACGCGCTGACTGACGCATCTGGAGGCGTAGGGGTCCTGGTCGATGTTCGGAATTGACACCACCGTACTGGCGTTCGTCGTGCTCGCCGGCTTCAGCGCCGGCGCGGTCGCCTATGCCTTCCTGTTCACCCGGATGAGCAACGAGAAGAAGGCCGGCAAGCGGCTCGAGACGATCAAGACCGCCGAGACCGACCGTTCGGTCGTCAAGGCCTCGCGCGACCGTGTCGCGGAGGCGGCCAAGCGGCGCAAATCGGTGCAGGATACGCTGAAGGAGCTCGACGAAAAGCAGAAGACCAACGAACGCAACGTCAAGAAGCCGCCGCTGAAGGCCCAGATCCGTCAGGCCGGCATGACAGGTCTCGATCGAGCGCTTCTACATCTACTCGGTCGTCTGCGGCATCGCGCTGACGGCGCTCGCCTATTTCGCCGGCGCGCCGCTGCTGATCCTGCCGGGCGCGCTGCTCGCCGGCGCGCTCGGCCTGCCGCGCTGGTTCGTCTCGTTTCGCCGCGCGCCGGCGGGTCAAGGCGTTCCTCAACGAATTTCCCAACGCCCTCGACGTCATCGTGCGCGCCGTCAAGTCCGGCCTGCCGCTCAACGACGCCATCCGCCTGATCGCCAACGAAGCGCCGGAGCCGGTCAAGACCGAGTTCCGCCGCATCGTCGAGTCGCAGCAGGTCGGCATGTCCATCCCCGATGCGGCCTTGCGCATGGCCGAAACCATGCCCTGCCCGGAGGCAGGCTTCTTCGGCATCGTCATCCAGATCCAGTCGCAGGCCGGCGGCAATCTCTCCGAAGCGCTCGGCAACCTTTCGCGCGTGCTGCGCGACCGCAAGAAGATGAAGGCCAAGGTCCAGGCGCTGTCGATGGAAGCCAAGGCATCGGCCGTCATCATCGGCGCGCTGCCTTTCGTCGTCGCCTTTCTCGTCTACCTGTCGAGCCCGAACTACATCATGCTGCTGTTCACCACCAGCACCGGCCACCTGATCCTCGGCTGTTCCGGCGTCTGGATGTCGATCGGCATCTTGGTGATGCGCAAGATGATGAACTTCGAGGTCTAGGCCCGACTTCGGAAAGCTCGAACGAAAAGACTGAAACCGAATGACCGACCAAGTCGTCAAAACCCTGACCGATCCGGCCTTCCTGATCGCGTTGCTGGTCGGCATCGCGGTGTTCGCGACCTTCTTCACGCGTGCTGCCGGCCCTTGGCGGCAACCAGCTCAAGACGCGCATGAAATCGGTGGCGCTCGAGCGCGACGAACTGCGCGCCAAGCAGCGCGCGCGGCTGGCCAACGAAGCCGATCGCCGCCGCAAGGGCCTGCGCGAGGAACAGTCGATCGGCATGCGCAACATCGTCGACCGGCTCGACCTGCGGCGCGCGCTGGCCGACGAGAGCACGTTGCAGAAGCTGAAGGTGGCGGGCTTTCGCGGCCAGAACCCGCTGACGCGCTTCCTGTTCTTCCGCCTGGTCCTGCCCTTCGTCTGTTTCGCGCTGGCGGCGGTCTATCGTCTTCGTGCTCGGCGGACTGCCCGACCAGCCGCCTTTCATCAAGCTGTTCGTCTGCATCGTCGTCGCCTATGCCGGCTTCTATGCGCCGATCCTCTACGTCAACAACCGCGCCGCCAAGCGCAAGCAGTCGATCCAGCAGGCCTGGCCGGATGCGCTCGACCTGATGCTGATCTGCGTCGAATCGGGCATGTCGGTCGAGGCTGCCATGCGCAAGGTCGCCGACGAGATCGGCGCGCAGTCGGTGGCGCTGGCGGAGGAATTGGTCCTGACCAATGCCGAGCTCTCCTACCTGCAGGAGCGCAAGCAGGCCTACGAGAACCTCGCCAGCCGCACCGGCCTGGAATCGGTCAAGTCGGTGTCCCAGGCGCTGGTCCAGGCCGAGCGCTACGGCACGCCGGTGGCGCACGCGCTGCGCGTGCTGGCCAGCGAAAGCCGCGACATGCGCATGAACGAGGCCGAGAAGAAGGCCGCCGCCCTGCCGCCGAAGCTCACCGTGCCGATGATCCTGTTCTTCCTGCCGGTGCTGTTCGCCGTCATCCTCGGCCCGGCCGGCATCCAGGTCAGCCAGCGCGGCATCTTCGGCGACCAGCAGAAGTCGATCAAGCCAGTAGCACGGCTCCGGCTGCAGCCATACGAAAGAGCCGCGCTGCTAATGCAGCGCGGCTCTTGGTCTTTGCAGGACTGCAGATGATGCGCTGGCGCGGATCGGCTTTTGCACTGCGACGGAAGACCGCTAGCACTGTCCCGGAATGCTCGAGCGCTTCAGTTGGTCGCCGGCTTGTCCTTGTCCTGGTCCTTGAGCTGGCTCCAGGCGTTCTGCTGCGCAAGCATCTGGCGCAGATAGGCGACATTGGCCTGCGCCTGCTCGGGCGAAAGCTCCTGCGAGGCGATCTTCTCGGCCTCGTCGAAGCGGCCCTGCAGGCCGACGACCAGCGCCAGGTTCTGGCGCACGCGGCTGTCGGCGTCCGGCTGCTGCGGCGGCCGAGCGCATATAGGTCTCGGCCGTGCGCAGGTCGCCTTCCAGCACATAGGACATGCCGAGATTGGAAAGGATCGAGGGTTCGTTCGGCTTGAGGTCGAGCGCCTTGCGGTAGATCCTGGCGCGCTTCGTCCTTCTGGCCGAGCTGGTCGAGGATGGCGGCTTCGGCCGACATCAGCTTCCAGTCCGGATATTCCGGCGTCTGCGCGCGGCGCACCGCGTCGAGCGCCGGCTCGAACTGGCCGTTGGCGGCCAGCGCCTTGCCATAGGCGGCAAGCACGTCGCGGTCCTTGGGGTAGGCGATCGCCAGCTTGCGCATGACGGCGAGCGACTGGTCGGCATCGCCGTCCATCTGCAGCGCCGCCGCATAGTTCGTCGCGATGCCGCTTGTCGTTGGGATTCTTGGCGTAGGATTCGCCGAGCGCTGTCGGTCGCGCTGTGCAGTTCGCCGGCCGACATGGTCTCCAGCGGTTTGCCGCTGGTGCGCGCGATCGAGCCGGTGGTGAACTTGCTGGTTGCCGCACCCGGCGACACCGGCCGCGAGCGCCATCAGCGAAGCCGTGGTGATCAGCCGTTTGCCCGTGACGTTCATCGCTGCGGTTGGTCGGCATCGGCACCGGGCTCTCCATTCATGCGCGCGGCCATTGCGTGGCCATCTTCCCTCCCGCAGAAATATTCTGTTAACCCTAACGGACGGTTAAGAAGCGCGCGAACTGCCGCCGGATGGCCGATGCCGGCTCGATGAGAATCATCGACATGCCTGTCGAACTCGTCGAGACATCGAAGCTCGACTGCGAGACTGCCTTGCCGGTCCATCTGGTCGCGAAGGACGGTCTGGACGCAGCCGGTCTTGCGCCGTCGCGATCGCCTGGGCCAAGGCCAACGGCTTTTCCGGCGAAGCCGGCAGGACGCTCGTCGTGCCCGGCGAGAGCGGCGCGCTTGCCGGCGCGCTGTTCGGCATCGGCGACGGCGAGGGCGCGCTTGCCGTCGGTGCGCTTGGCGAGAGCCTTGCCGGAAGGCGACTGGCATTTTGCCTCGGCGCCCGCCGAGCCGGAACTCGCGGCGATCGCGCTGGTGCTCGGCGGCTATGTCTTCACCCGCTACGGCAAGAAGCCAGGCAAGGCGCTGCGCTTTGCGCTGCCGTCCGGCGCCGATGCGGCCGTGTCCGCCGCATCGCCGACGGCGTCTTCCTGGCCCGCGATCTGGTCAACACGCCGACCAACGACATGGGGCCGGACGAGCTGGAGAAGGCGGTGCGGACGCTGGCGGCCGCAGCACAAGGCCGAGGTCTCGGTGATCAAGGGCGACGATCTGCTTGCAGCAGAATTTCCCGATGATCCATGCGGTCGGCCGCGCCTCGGCCGGCGCGCCGCGCCTGATCGACATGATCTGGGGACCGGAAGGCGCGCCGAAGGTGACGCTGGTCGGCAAGGGCGTCTGCTTCGACACCGGCGGTCTCGACATCAAGCCGTCGTCGGGCATGCTGCTGATGAAGAAGGACATGGGCGGCGCCGCCAATGTGCTGGGCCTTGCCTCGATGATCATGGCCGCCGGGCTGAAGGTCCGGCTGCGCGTGCTGATCCCGGCGGTCGAGAACTCGATTGCCGGCAATGCCTTCCGGCCGGGCGACGTGCTGACGAGCCGCAAGGGCATCACCGTCGAGATCGGCAACACCGACGCCGAGGGGCGGCTGGTGCTGGCCGATGCGCTGGCGCTGGCCGACGAGGAGGAGCCCGAGCTGCTGATCGACATGGCGACGCTGACCGGCGCCGCGCGCGTCGCGCTCGGCCCCGACCTGCCGCCCTTCTACACCGGCGACGAAGCGCTGGCCGCCGAACTGGCGGCGGCCTCCGTCGCGGTCGAGGATCCGCTGTGGCGCATGCCGCTGTGGCGGCCCTACGACGCAAAGCTGTCGTCGAAGATCGCCGACATCAACAATGTCACCACGGACGGCTTTGCCGGCTCGATCACCGCGGCGCTGTTCCTCAAGCGCTTCGTCGAGAAGACCGACGGGCTGGGCGCATTTCGACATCTTCGCCTGGAACCCGTCCGACCGCCCGCACGGCGCCGGCCGGCGGCGAGGCGCAAGGCATCCGCGCGCTGGAGCGGATCATCTCGACACGCTATGGCTGAGTCATCCAGAGCAGCCGGCAAAACTCCGAAACTGAAACGGAACCGAAACAATTTGCCGTCATGCTGGGCGATGTCGATTTCGATGCGTCCGAGCCAGGCCATGCGACTGTGGCAGCAGGTGATGCTGTCGCAGGTGCGCGACGACGCGCCCGATCTGACCATGCGCCAGACGGCGATCCTGTTCACCATCTATCTGGATCCGCCGCCGCACACGGTGCGCGGGCTGGCCGCCACGCCTCAACGTCACCAAGCCGGTCATCACCCGCGCGCTCGATACGATGGGCGCGCTGAAGCTGGTGTCGCGCCATCGCGACGAACTCGACAAGCGCAACGTGCTGATCAGGCGCACGGTCGAGGGCGCGCTCTTTGTCGAGCGCTTCGGCGATGGTATCGTTGCCAGGGCCCACGAACTGCCCATCTGACCAATTCGATTGCCCACTTACCGATTGACGAGTTGCCGATTTGACTGCCAGGGATGCCCGCCTTCACGCCTTCCGTTCCGATCTCGCCGATGCCAGGCTGAAAGGCGAGGTTTCCGCCGACCGCTTCGTCGCCGGCCGGCCGGCGCGCATCACGGCCTCCGTGGCCGATATCCGCAAGGCGCCGCGCCCGGATGCCGGCGTCAACACGCAGGTCCTGTTCGGCGACGATGTCCTCGTCTTCGAGGAGGCCGAAGGCTGGGCCTGGGTCCAGGCCGAACGCGACGGCTATGTCGGCTATGTCGCCGACACCGTGCTGGGCGCGCGCGACCATGCGCCGACCCATATCGTCTCGGTGCCGCGCACCTTCCTCTATCCCGGCGCCGGATCTGCGCTTTCCGATCAGCCGGGCAATTGTCGATGGGGTCGACGGTGACGGTGACGGGTGCTGCGGAAACGCGCGGCACGCACTATGCGCTGCTGCCCTCCGGCGAGGCGCTCATCGCCGGCCATCTGCGGCCGATCGGCGAAGTCGCCGCCGACTATGTCGCGGTGGCCGAGACGTTTCTCGGCACGCCCTATCTCTGGGGCGGCGCCTCCGGCTTCGGCATCGACTGTTCCGGCCTGGTGCAACTGGCGATGCGCATGGCCGGCAAGCGATGTGCTGCGCGATTCCGACATGCAGGCGGCGACCTCGGCGAGCCGCTCGATCCCGGCCCGGATTTTGCCGGGCTGCGGCGCGGCGACCTGGTGTTCTGGAAGGGCCATGTCGCCATCATGACCGACGCCGACGACCATGATCCACGCCAACGGCCACACCATGCTGGTGTCGCGCGAAGGGCTGAAGGACGCGGTCGACCGCATCGGCTATCTCTATGGCGGGCCGACGGGTTTCGAGGCCGTAGCGCTTCCTTCTCCCCTTATGGGAGAGCGGTGCCGAGCGCGGATGAGGGTGTCAACGCCAACGTCCTCCGCTGGCGCACCCCTCACCTGCCTGCCGGCATCCTTCCCCCAGGGGGGAAGGAGATCTCGATCACCTTTTGTTCCGATTTTGCTTGGCGTTCTCGCGCGGTCGCGCTACCTCTGGCGCGTGACAGAGCAGCCGCGCCTCGCCGAACAGAATGCCGCCGTCGCCCTGCCCGAGCCATTCGTCAGATGGTTCGCGCGAAAAAGGCTGGTCGCCGCGCGCCCACCAGATCGAGTTGCTGGCGCGGGCCCAGGCCGGGCAGTCGGTGCTGCTGATCGCGCCGACCGGCGCCGGCAAGACGCTGGCCGGCTTCATGCCGTCGCTGACCGAACTCGCCGACCGTCCCAGGCGAAAACCGGGCCAGGCGCATCGCGGCATCCACACGCTTTACATCTCGCCGCTGAAGGCGCTGGCCGTCGACATCGAGCGCAATCTCGGCAAGCCAGTGGAAGAGATCGGCCTGCCCGTCACCATCGAGACGCGCACCGGCGACACGCCCTCGCACAAGCGCCAGCGGCAGAAGCTGGTGCCGCCCGACATCCTGCTGACCACGCCCGAGCAACTGGCGCTGCTGATCGCGGCGCCCGATGCCAGGCGCTTCTTCGAGGATCTGCGCTACGTCGTGCTCGACGAACTGCATTCGCTGGTGATCTCGAAGCGCGGGCACCTGCTGGCGCTCGGTCTGGCGCGGCTGCGCAACTATGTGCCCGAGCTGCAGACCGATAGGTCTGTCGGCCACCGTCGCCGAGCCCGACGAGTTGCGGCGCTGGCTGGTCGGCCAGAACCCGCCGGGCGATATGGCCGGGCTGATCACCGTCGCCGGCGGCGCCAAGCCCGACATCTCCATTCTCGACTCGCAGGAGCGTGTGCCGTGGTCAGGCCATTCGGCCCGCTACGCCATCCCCGAGATCTACGAGGCGATCAAGAAGCACCGCACGACGCTGCTGTTCGTCAACACCCGCAGCCAGGCCGAACTGCTGTTCCAGGAACTGTGGCGGGCCAACGAGGATTCGCTGCCGATCGCGCTGCATCACGGCTCGCTCGATGTCGGCCAGCGCCGGCGCGTCGAGAAGGCGATGGGCGAGAACGCACTGCGCGCCATCGTCGCCACCTCGACGCTCGATCTCGGCATCGACTGGGGCGATGTCGATCTGGTCGTCCATGTCGGTGCGCCGAAGGGCGCCAGCCGGCTGGCGCAGCGCATCGGCCGCGCCAACCACCGCATGGACGAACCGTCGAAGGCGATCCTGATCCCGGCCAACCGCTTCGAGGTGCTGGAATGCCGGGCCGCCCTCGACGCCAACTATCTCGGCGCGCAGGACACGCCGCCGCTGATCAATGGCGCGCTCGACGTGCTGTCGCAGCATGTGCTGGGTGTCGCCTGCGGTGCGCCTTTCGATGCCGATCTTCTGTTCGAGGAGGTGCGTAGTGCGGC
Organism: uncultured Alphaproteobacteria bacterium; assembly: GCA_963788955.1. GTDB lineage: Bacteria > Pseudomonadota > Alphaproteobacteria > Rhizobiales > Rhizobiaceae > Mesorhizobium. Next base: position 78,081 of record CAWBIN010000004.1, read on the forward strand.
GCCCTATGCGGCCCTGGAGCGCGAGACTTTCGACCGCGTCGTCGACTTCGTCGCCACCGGCGGCTATGCGTTGAAGAACTACGAGCGCTACGCCCGCATCCGCAAGACGAGTCGACGGGCTGTGGCGCGTCTCGCATCCGCGCGTCGCCCAGCAATATCGGCTGAATGTCGGCACCATCGTCGAGATGCCGGAACTCAATGTCCGCTATGTCCGGCAGGGGCGCGGCATGGCTGGCCGCGGCGGGCCGGTGCTCGGCAAGATCGAGGAGTATTTCGCCGAGACGCTTGCGCCCCGGCGACAATTTCCTGTTCGCCGGCAAGGTACTGCGCTTCGAAGGCATCCGCGAGAACGAATGCATCGTCTCCAACGGCGCCGGCGCCAACATCATCGTACCCTGCTATGCCGGCGGCAAGTTTCCGCTGTCGACCTATCTCGCCGAACAGGTGCGTGGCATGCTGGCCGACAGCAACCGCTGGCAGGCACTGCCCGAACAGGTCGCCGATTGGCTGCGGCTGCAGAAGGAAAAATCGGTGCTGCCGAAGCGCGGTGACCTTCTGGTCGAGACCTTTCCACGCGGCAACCGGCACTACATGGTCGCCTATCCCTTCGAAGGCAGGCTGGCGCACCAGACGCTCGGCATGCTGTTGACGCGCCGGCTGGAGCGGGCAGGCGCCCGGCCGCTCGGCTTCGTCGCCACCGACTATTCGCTGGCCGTCTGGGCGCTGGACGACATGGCGGCGCTGTTCAAGGCGAAGAAACCGTCGCTGGCAGCGCTGTTCGACGAGGACATGCTGGGCGACGATCTCGAAGCCTGGCTGAACGACAGCTGGATGCTGAAGCGCACCTTCCGCACCTGCGCGGTCATCGCCGGGCTGATCGAGAAGCGCTATCCCGGGCAGGAGAAGAGCGGCCGGCAGGTGACGGTGTCGGCCGACCTGATCTACGACGTGCTGCGCAGCCACGAGCCGGACCATATCCTGCTGCAGGCGACGCGCACCGATGCTTCGGCCGGCCTGCTCGATGTCAGCAGACTTGCCGAGATGCTCTCGCGTGTGCGCGGTCGAATCGTGCATAAGCATCTCGACCAGATTTCGCCGCTGGCCGTGCCGGTGATGCTCGAGATCGGCAAGGAATCGGTCAATGGCGGCGCCAACGAGACGCTGCTGATGGAAGCCGCCGATCTGGTCGAGGAGGCCATGGGGCCGAAGGTGACGAACTGAGAGTGACGAGGACATGAATTTTTCGCTGGCGCGCACGTCGCTGATCGCCGAGGCCGACCTGGTCGGCATCGCCGGCGAGCGTGCGGTCTGCGATCCGCGCGGCGTGCTCTATTTCCCCGAGCTTCGGCTGCTGGCGGTGTCCGACCTGCATCTGGAAAAAGGCTCGTCCTTTGCCCGGCGCGGCGCGCTGATCCCGCCCTACGACACCGGCGCCACCTTGCTCCGGCTGCAGGCGGTGATCGCCGACTATCAGCCGGCGATCGTCATCAGCCTCGGCGACAGTTTCCACGATGGCGGCGGCGCCGAGCGCATGCATCAAAGCTTCCGCGAGCGCCTGGAAGCGCTGATGGCTGGCCGCGACTGGTTCTGGGTCGCCGGCAATCATGATCCGGAAGCGCCCGCCGACCTGCCCGGCGAGACCGTGCGGGAACTGGCCATCGGCTCGCTGCTGTTCCGGCATGAGCCGTCGAAGGTAAGGGCGGAGGGCGAGATCGCGGGACATCTGCACCCTTGCGCCCGCATCGTCCAGCGCGGCCGCTCGGTGCGGCGGCGCTGCTTTGCCGCCGACGGCGGCCGCATGATCATGCCGGCCTTCGGCGCCTATACTGGCTCGCTCAACGTGCTCGACCGCGCCTATGCCGGCCTGTTCCGCCGCGAGACGCTGATGGCCTACATGCTCGGCGCGGAGCGCATTTTTGCCATTTCCGGCTCGATGCTGAGGCCCGGCTGAAAACCTTACCGTGCCGTAGTACAGAGTGACCGTGTGCTTGGCCTCGGCGAAGAACAGCCAGCGCTCGACCAGCATGCCGGCGAACTGGACGATGGCCGCAAGCACCGACAGCACCGCCGCGAACGGCCAGGGCAAAGCGAAGACGACAGCCAGCAGCAGCAGAGCAGGCAAGGCGAAGGCCAGCACCTGCGTGATCAGCCGCAGCTTTGCGCCGTGCTTGCGCGCGATGCGAAAACCCATTTCCTTGAGCAGATAATTTTCCTCGGTGTGCGGCCATTCCAGCGACCGCACCGTGCCGCCGGCAAGTCCGGTCGCGGTGTTGGCGGTGGTCGGCGATTTCCAGCCGGTCATTGTAGCGCCAGGTCGCCAGCTTCCAGCCCCAGCCGAGCAAGCGTCAGCAGCAGAGCAGGCTGCCAGCAAGGGTGTTCGAGCCGATGCCGAAAGCCTGCAGCAGTGCGTTCAACAGCAGGCTGCCGGTCATCGCCGAGAAGATCAGATAGCCGGGCAGCGTAAGCGGCTGTGCCACTGGGCGATCGGCTTCAGCGAGGCATAGATCATGCCGGTGGTGCAGACGGTGACGATCGCGCCGACGGCAGCCAGCAACCCGGCCACGGCGACCCAGCCGCCGGTGCGGCCGAAAAGCACCCAGCCGATGCCGAACAGGCCGGCCGGAATGAAGGTCAGCGACCGACGCACACGCCCTCGCGCGACAGCCAGGAACTGCGCCATTGCGAGAAGGCGCGCCAGGCGCGTTCGGGCCGGCCGAGATGGCCGGTCGACGACAGCAGGCCGGCGGCGATCAGGCCGAGCGCCAGCCCCATGCCGATGAGCCCGAGCCAGAAATCAGGCTGGGATGAAGCCCAATCCGCCGAGCACGCCAAGCAGCGCCAGCAGGCCGTAGCCGGCGCCGGTGGCGGTGGTGAAGAAGACGACGGAAAAGGCTGGATGCATCGGGTCAGTTCGAAAGCATGCGGTCGACCCAGCCGAGGAAACCGCCTTCGGCCTTGACCGGCTCGAGCGCTGGGCGCCGGCACCGATGCGGCGCGCTCGGTGTGGGCGCGCGGCGGCAGGTACTTGTTGGTCGGGCTGGTAGCCCATCTCCGGCATCAGGTCGACGCCGCCGCGCTCGGCCACCAGCTGCGAGACCGCCGAGTCGGGGTCGCCGAGGTCGCCGAAATGCCGCGCGCTGGTCGGGCAGGCGGCGACGCAGGCCGGCACGCGGTCTTCCTCGGCCAGATTGTCGTTGTAGATGCGGTCGACGCACAGCGTGCATTTCTTCATCACGCCGACATCGGTGTCGAACTCGCGCGCGCCATAGGGGCAGGCCCAGCTGCACAGCTTGCAGCCGATGCACTTGTCCTCGTCGACCAGCACGATGCCGTCCGAGGCGCGCTTGTAGGAGGCGCCGGTCGGGCAGACGGTGACGCAGGCCGGCGTCTCGCAATGCAGGCAGGAGCGCGGGAAGTTGCACCGTGCGCCCGCCCGCTCTCGGTCGTGTGCTCGTAGCTGTGCACGCGGTTGAACCAGACGCCGTCGACATCGCCGCCATAGGGGTCGATGTCGGTCAGCGGCGCCATGTGGCCGCCGGTGTTCCATTCCTTGCAGGCGGTGACGCAGGCCTGGCAGCCGACGCAGGTGTCGAGGTCGATGACCAGGCCGAGCTTCTTGTCGGTGTGCGCGGGAAGGCAGGTCATTCGGCGGCTTCCCTGTTGCATGCGGAATTCGGCGCCGAAGCGAAGCGTGTCGGGCGCAGGCTCGAAATGCGGCGGCTGGCTGGAAGCGCTCGAATTGCGGTTCGGTGAAGCCGGCTTCTTCGGCCGCGCATTTGACGATGCGCACGCGCAGGTCGAACCACGCCGCCTGGCCGGTGACCGGATCGGAATTCGAATAGCGCTTGCCGTTCGCATCGGCGGATGTCTGGTCGCCGATGATGTGGTTGAGCAGGAAGCCGCGATTGCTCTCGGCAGCGTCGTCCTTCAGCCCCCAGCTGCCGCGCCGCTTGCCGATGGCGTTCCAGGTCCACACCGTATCCGGATTGACGCCGTCGACCAGCTTGATCTGCCCCTTCACCCGGCCGTTGATGCTCTCGATCCACACCCAGTCGTCATCGGCAAGGCCGAGCCCGGCTGCGGTCTGGTGGTGCACGAACAGCCGGTTCTGGCTGGTGATCTGCCGCAGCCACGCATTCTGCGAACCCCAGGAATGGTACATGTGCATCGGCCGCTGCGTCAGCGCATGCAGCGGATACGTTTCGCAGGTCGACGGCCGCTTCCTCGAACGGCGCGTACCAGAACGGCAGCGGGTCCATATAGGTCTCGATGCGGTGCGCGCTCGGCTCTCCGGCGGCTGCACCGCGGCCATGGCCGCGCGCGGCGAGGCGGAAGCGCTGCATCGGCTCGGAATAGAGCTGGAAGACGATCGGCTCGGCCTTCGGGATGAAGCCCATCTGCTCGGCGAAGTCGAGATAGGAGCGGTTGGCCATCTTGTAGTAGCGCTGGTCGTCGGCGAAGTCGTGGTGCCAGAAGCCGCCATTGTCGATGTAGCGCTGCAGCTGGTCGGGATTGGCCTCGCCCTTGCCGAACGTGGTCGCCGTCCTTGCCGCGCCAGCCGGCCAGCGGGCCGATGCCGGGCGTGCGCTCGTGATTGACGATGTAGTCGGCATAGTCGCGGTATTTCGGCCGAGCCGTCGTCGTCGACGAAGCCGGGCAGGCCGAGCCGCGCGCCGAGCTCGATCAGCACCGACTGGAACGGCCGCACGTCGCGGTCCGGCTCGACGACCGGATGGCGGATGGCGTCGCCCGGCCCGTCGGCATGGCTGATCGGCCGGTCGAGCAGGCTGATGCAGTCGTGCCGCTCGAGATAGGTGGTGTCGGGCAGCACCAGATCGGCGAACGGCACCGTCTCGGAATAATAGGCGTCGGAATAGATGATGAAGGGGATCTTGTAGTTGCCGGCCTCGTCCTGTGTCGGTCAGCATGGCGATCGTCTCGACGGTGTTCATCGAGGAATTCCAGGCCATGTTCGACATGTACATCAACAGCGTGTCGATCGGGTAGGGATCGCCGCGCCCAGGCATTGCGGATGACCGTGTGCATCAGGCCGTGCGCGGCGAGCGGCGCGTCCCAGGAATAGGCCTTGTCGATGCGGATGGGCGTGCCGGCCTCGTCGACCAGCAGGTCGTCCGGCCCGCAGACGAAGCCGAGCGGCATGCCCGTCGAGCGGCGTCATCGGCTGCCGACATTCTTGCCGGCGGGCTTCGGTCCCGGCGGCGCCGGGCGGGGATAGGGCGGCTTGAAGCGGAAGCCGCCGGGCACGTCGACCGTGCCGAGCAGCACCTGCAGCAGATGGATGGCGCGGCAGGTGTGAAAGCCGTTCGAATGGGCCGAGATGCCGCGCATCGCATGCATCGACACCGGCCGGCCCTTGATCGTCTCGTGCCGACGGCCGGCCCAGTCGGTCCAGGCCACCGGCAGTTCGATCGTCTGTTCGAAGGCGACATGCGCGAGCTCGGCGGCGATCCGGCGGATCGTGTCGGCCGGCAATGCCGCAGCGCGCCGCGACGGCGTCGGGCGCGTAGCTGTCGTCGAGATAGCGTCGGCGATGAGCTGGAACACCGGCACGCAGCGGCGGCCGTCGACGGTGAAGCTGCCGGTCAGCGCCGGCTTCGCATTCGGCGTCAGCTGCGTCGACGGCGTCTTCGCCACCCTGTCCCAGGCCAGCGGATTGCCGTCGCCGTCGCGCAGGAACAGCCCGTCATCGGCGGCGCCCGGCTCCTGGATGACCAGCACATGCGCGTTGGTGTAGCGCAGCAGATAATCGAGATCGACGCGGCCGGCCTTGAGCAGTTCGTGGATGAGGGCGAAGCACGAACAGGCCGTCGGTGCCGGGCCGGATGCCGATCCAGTCATCGGCGATCGCGTTGTAGCCGGTGCGGCACGGATTGATCGACACCACCTTGGCGCCGCGCGCCTTGAGCTTGCCGAGCCCGATCTTGATCGGGTTGGAATCGTGGTCCTCGGCGACGCCGAACAGCATGAAGTATTTGGTGTTGTCCCAGTCGGGCTCGCCGAACTCCCAGAACGAGCCGCCGATCGTGTAGAGGCCGCCGGCCGCCATGTTGACCGAGCAGAAGCCGCCATGGGCGGCGAAGTTCGGCGTGCCGAACTGGCTCGCCCACCAGCCGGTCAGCGACTGCGACTGGTCGCGCCCGGTGAAGAAGGCGAGCTTCTTCGGATCGGTCCGGCGGATGCGTCGAAAGCCGCTCCGTCGCGATCGAAAAGCGCTTCCTCCCACTCGATCTCGCGGAATTCGCCCGAGCCGCGCGGGCCGGTGCGCAGCAGCGGCTTCTTCAGCCGCGCCGGGCTGTAGTGCTGCATGATGCCGGAGCTGCCCTTGCCGCAGATCACGCCGCGATTGACCGGATGGTCCTTGTTGCCGTTGATGTAGCGGACCTTGCCGTCCTTGATGTGGACGTCGATGCCGCAGCGGCAGGCGCACATGTAGCAGGTGGTCTTGGCGATGCTGTCGGAGACGCTTGGCGAAGTGTCGACGCCGTCGCCTTCGTCGGGCGCGCGCGTGTCGGCCAGCGGCCGTTGCGACGGTGCGGAATTGGCGCCGCGCGGCGCTCCGTGGCTCATGATCCGCGAACGCTTTTGCCGCTCGCCGAATTCTGGCTCTCGTCTTCGGTCCGGGGCCGCGCATGTAATGCTGTTCAGGGTGGTAGCGCTCGCCGGCGAACTGCCGCCTGACGCCGGCGGGTCCAATGCGCGAACAGCGATTTGAAGCGCCCGATCAATTTCCCAACCTTTGCGGCGGACCGCCAATTTTTTCCAACTTTCTGCAAAAACTTAGAACAAAGCAATCGATCTGTCTAATAAGTTGTTCTTGTAATTTCGATCGAATTTGGTTCTTAGTTGATGCATGACTCTGGACCAGTTGCGTATCTTCGTCGCCGTCGCCGAGCGCGGCCACATGACCAAGGCGGCAGAGCTTTTGGGCATCTCCCAGTCGGCGGCATCGGCCGCCATCCGCGCGCTTGAAGAGCAGCATGGCGTGCAGCTGTTCAACCGGGTCGGCCGCAACATCGAGCTGGCGCAGACCGGTCGCCGGTTCCTGCCAGAGGCCAAGGCCGTGCTCGAACGCGCGGCCGCCGCCCGCAACGTGCTGGAGGATGTCTCGCAGACCGTCACCGGCAGCTTTCGATCGCCGCCAGCCAGACCATCGCCAGCTATTGGCTGCCGCGCCGGCTGGCTTCCTTCCACGAGGCGTACCCTGCCGTGCAGGCTGAGCGTCACCATCGGCAACACCAGGCAGGTCGAGACCAATGTGCTGGACGGCACCGCGGATTTCGGCCTGGTCGAGGGGCGCACCGAATCCGACATCTTGCGCCGCACCAAGGTCGACGTCGACAGGCTGATGCTGGTCGTCGCCGCCTCGCATCCCGAAATCGCCGAAATCGCGCCGGGCCGCCCCGACATCAGCGGGCTGCGCTGGATCATCCGCGAGGGCGGTTCCGGCACGCGCGAGGTGCTGGAGGATCTGGCGCGCCGCGAGGGGATTTCGCTCGCCGACCTGCAGATATTCCTGGTGCTGCCGAGCAACGAGGCGATTCGTCAGGCGGTCGAGGCCGGCGCCGGCGCCACCATCATCTCCGAACTCGTCGTCGGCACGCGCGGTGGCCGAAGGCAGCCTGCGCTCGGTGCCGATCGACCTGCCGAAGCGCGACTTCGCCATGATCACCCACCGCGACCGCCAGGCAAGCCTGGCCCAGATGGCGCTCAAGGCGCATCTGGGCGAGAAGGCGATGGCAATTCAGCCTAAGCTGGATCAGCCGAACTTCCGCTGCGCATCCAGCGCCAGGCCAAGGCCGACCGAGCCGAACATGTCGCCTTCGATGACTGAGGCCTGCGGCACCAGCGACAGGATTTGCCGCCTCGCCAGCGGGATTGCGGTCGATCCGCCGGTCAGGAACACGGCGGTGATGTCGGTAGCCTTTACGCCGGCGTCGCTGATGGTCTGGCCGACCGTCGCGGTCACTCGCTCGATGTCGCCGGCGATCGTCGCTTCGAGGCCTGCCCGCGTGATTTCTGCGGCGAAGCGCGCGTCGGGCAGCGGCACCTGCACACCGGCCGAGGGTTGGTCCGTCAGTGCGATCTTGGCCTCTTTCGACCAGGCCGGCCAGCGCATGGCCGTAGCGATGTTCGACGATATGGATGAAGCGGTCGACCAGGTCGGCGCGCTCGGCCTCGAAGCGGATCTGCCTCAGATGCGTCATCGCCCTGGCGGTGTAGACGAGGTTGATGCGCTGCCACGTCGCCAGGTCGATGAAATAGCTGGCCGGCAAATTGCGCTTGCCGTCCTTCGTCGGCGTCAGATAGCCGAGCTTGCGGCATCACATGGGCGATGCTGAGCAGCCGGTCGAAATCGGTGCCGCCGATATGGATGCCCCGGTTGGCCAGGATGTCGTCCTTGCGATCGGTCGAGCGGGCGCGCTGCGGGCGAGACCCGCACGATCGAGAAGTCCGACGTGCCGCCGCCCATGTCGACGATCAGCGCCAGTTCCTCGCGCGTGACCTTCTGTTCGTAGTCGAGCGCCGCTGCGATCGGCTCGAACTGGAAGGCGATGTGCTTGAAGCCCTGCGCGCGCGCCGCCTTTTCGAGCTCGCCTTGCGCCTTCGCATCGGCTTCCGCGTCATCGTCGACGAACTGCACCGGACGGCCGAGCACGACGTTCTCGACCGGTGCGCCGGCATCTTCCTCCAGCCGCTTCTTCAGATGGCCGACGAACATGCCCGACGATGTCGATGAAGCCGATCGGGCGCGCCTTGATGCGCGTCTTCTCATGCGCCAGCGAACTGCCGAGCACGCTCTTCAGCGACCGCATCAGGCGGCCTTCGATGCTGTCGGTATAGTCGGCGATGGCGCGGCGGCCGAAATAGGTGTGGCTGTCCTCGAAGTTGAAGAACACAGCACTTGGCAGCGTCACCTGGCCGTCCTCCAGCGCCACCAGCCGGGGCTGGCCGTTCGCGGATCACGCCGACCGTGGAATTGGACGTGCCGAAATCGATACCGCCGAATGCTGGTCGCATCGCAGTTCCTGTCGTTTTTCTGGGGCAGCGGGACGGAGCCTTGTCAGCTGCGTCAATGTCCGGGTGACCGGACCGTTCTGCCGAACCGGATTGTGATGTGCGCTTGTTAGCGCCGGGAGGCGGCGGTCTAGCGCATGAGCCCGCGAAAGGGGAACCGGCTTTCGCGAGGAAATGGCTACCGTCAATCCTTGCGGAAGATCAGCCTGCCAAGCCAGCCGGTCAGCATGGCCAGCGACACGGCGAACACGCCGTAGAGGAAGGAATAATCGTGCGCGACGCGGAAGATCGACTGTTCGAAACCGGATTTGCGGATTTCGAGCTGGGCCGAGCTTTCCTTGATGAACATGCCGCTCTTGAACAGGAAGGCGCGGGCCTTGTGCGTTCCGACCGGTACATTAGGCGCCAGCCTGACGGTGGCGCGAAACAGGTTCTGCGACAGGAACTGCACGCCGCCGACATTCTCGCTGTAGAGGCCGGTCGCCGCCTTGCGCTCGCTCAGCGCCGCGGTGAATTCCTCGATCGTCGCCGGGCTGTCGGTCGCGTCGGCCGGCTGCATGTAGAGGTTGGAGGCGCCGAGCGACAGCTGCTTGTAGCTGTTCGGGTTCGGTGACGTCCTGCAGCGGGCGCGTCGTTGCCACCGAATAGGACACCGGCACGTTCTCGAACGTTTCCGATTCCAGATTGATCCAGACGCCGAGCACCCTGTCCTTGCGCCGCACGACCACCGGCCGTGGCGGGCCTTCGAGCACGACGATGACGTCATAGCGCCCCTGGCGCGCGACCAGCGGATCGGCGTTTTCCAGCGAACCGAAGATGGTGAGGTCGGCGCCGGAAAATCCGGCGGTGATCGACACGGCGTCGGTGGACAGCCCGATCTGGATGCCTTCCGGCAGCGGGTCGGCGTCTGCGCTACCGCCGGCAAGCGGCGGCGACGGGCGAACAGCAAAGCGGCGGCCGCGAACGTCCTTCAGCCCCGCCATCAGTTCAGGCCCGCGGCGGTCAGCGAATAGAGGTTGGGCGGCGTGACGAACAGATCGATGGCAAGCCGGATGGCGACCGCCAGCACCAGCAGCGCCAGCAGCGCCCGCAGCTGTTCGCCGCGCAGCTTCTGGCCGGCCTTGGCGCCATATTGCGCGCCGGCGACGCCGCCGGCCATCAGCAGGAAGGCAAGCATGACGTCGACCGTCTGGTTGGTGGTGGCGTGGACCAGCGTGGTGTAGGCCGAGGTGAAGATGATCTGGAACAGCGAGGTGCCGATGACGACGTTGGTCGGCACTTTCAGCAGATAGATCAGCGCCGGCACCATGATGAAGCCGCCGCCGACGCCCATGATCGACGACAGGAAGCCGATGCCGGCGCCGAGCCCCAGCACCGGGATGACGCTGACGAACAGCTTCGAGGCCCTGAAGCGCATCTTCAGCGGCAGCCGGTGGATCCAGTTGTGCTGGCCGGATTTCTTCAGCACCGGGGCGGCACCGCTGCGGGTGGCGCGCAGCGCGTTGACGCTTTCGACCAGCATCAGCCCGCCGACCGTGCCGAGCAGCACGACATAGAGCAGCGAGATGAACAGGTCGAGCTGGCCGAGCCGGCGCAGGAAGGCAAAGACGAAGATGCCGCCGGTCGAGCCGACAATGCCGCCGGCGAGCAGCACCCCGCCGAGCTTGAAGTCGAGCGTGCCGCGCTTCATGTGCGACAGCGCGCCGGAGAACGAGGAGGCGATGACCTGGTTGGCGCCGGTGGCGACCGCGATCGCCGGCGGGATGTTGTAGAAGATCAGCAGCGGGGTGATCAGAAAGCCGCCGCCGACCCCGAACATGCCCGACAGGAAGCCCACCGCCGCGCCCATGGCCAGCAGGACGAAGACGTTGACGGAAATTTCCGCGATCGGGAGATAGATGCCCACCCGTCAGTCTCGATCAGTTTGCCTGTCGGCGATTGCAGCCGTTGCGGGCATTGTCGCACCGAAAAGCCAATTTTTTCTTGCGCCGACGGCGCGGCCGGGGTCAAACCCATGCCGCGCCGCCGAAACAAAAAACATCTCAATCAGTTAACAGGCAAATGTGTGGCAAGGGCGTCGCGTAAGCGACGCATATGCCGTTATTTGTGCGCCAGCAGCGCCTTTACCAGCTTCTCGTCGATTTCGCCGGTCGCCTTCATCTTGTTGTCGGTCTGGAAGGCCATGATCGCGGTCTTGGTCTTGCCGCCCATCACGCCGTCGGCGCCGCCGGCCTCGTAGCCGTTCTTGTTGAGGATGAGCTGGATGTTCTTGACCGCCTTCTTCATGTCGATGCTGGCGGTCGTCTGCGGCGTGCCTTCCTGCCAGGATTCGGGGATGTCGGCCGAGTTGGCGGCCGGGTCGAGCGGCTTCGGCTTCCACAGCTCGGTGGCGGCGCGCGCCCGCTCGAGCTGCTCGGGCCGCAGCGCATTGGCGATCTCGTCGCGCTTGGCCGCCGCATCCTTGTCGCCGGTCTTGGCGACGAGCGCGAACCATTTGTAGGATTCCTCCAGGTTCTGCTTCATGCCGACGCCCTTGGCGGCGAGGATGCCGAGATTGAACTGGCTGTCCTTGACGCCGAGGTCGGCCGCCGCCTGGAACCAGTGCGCCGCCAATTCATTGTCGGTCACGCCGTCCGCGGCCATGGCGAACAGCACGGCCAGATTGTGCATGGCGCTGGCGTTGCCCTGCGCGGCCGCCAGCTGGTACCAGGTCTTGGCCTTCTTGATGTCGCGCGCGACGCCGATGCCCTTTTCGTAGAAATTGCCGATGCGGTATTCGCGCCGGCGCGAAGCCGAGCTCAGCCGATTTCTCGTACCATTTGGCGGCTGCCGCCATGTCTTCCTTGACGCCGCGCGACTCGGCAAAGCGCGAGCCGACCTCGAACAGCGCCTTGGCGTCGCCGCCGGCGGCCGCATCGCGCAGCGCCTGCGGGCCGGCATCGGCCGGAATGTCGATCTTGGCCGCGGCTGCTGCCGTGGCGGTATTGGCGGGAGGAACGGCACCTGTGGTGTCCTGGGCCGGGGCCGGTGCGACCGGCGTGGCAGCCATTGGTTGGCTGTCCGCATCCGACGCCGCCGGTTCCGCGGCCGCAGGCGCTGAGGCCGCAGCAGTTGGCTCCGTCGCATCGGAAGGTCCCGCCGATTCCATGGGGGCCGGCGCCGGCTCGGAAATGGCATCCATGGGCATATCGGCGCCTGATGGCGGGGCGGAGGCGGGTTGCGCCAGCATGTCGTCCTTGACAGTCGGCTCGGAAGGCTCTGCTTGTCTGACGGCACGGGCCGGCGCGTCCTGCGCCATGGCCTCTGCCTTCGGCTCGCTTGTGGCATTGACCGATGCTGTTTCCACCGGCTGCGGGGCGATGATCGGCGCAATGTCGTTGCTGGCCACTGGGGCAGGGTCGGAGAAGAAGGCTTTGCCCAGCTGCAGGCCGGCCAGCGCCAGCATGATCGCTGCCGCCGCCATCAGGATCGGCTTACGCCGCGCCTTGAGCAGGTCGCCGATCCTGAGCGCCTTGACCGGTCCACTCATCGTCGACTGGCGCTTCAAAGCGTCGGCTTCGGCGGCGGCGGCCTGCGCGGCGCGCCTGGCAGCGGCGATGAAATCGGACTTTGCCGCGTCGCCCTCGCTGCGCTTGGCCGGCTGGCCGCGCTCGTCGCGCACGCGCTTCATGATGGCGTTGAGGTCGGGTGCGCCGGAGCCTGGCTCAAGCGGCCGGTTGGCGAGCTTCGGGTCGAGCGGCTCGTCGAGATCGACGCTCGGTATGTCGGCATCGGGCGCCGAGCCGGCAAGCGGCGGCATATCCGCCTGTCCTTCTTGCCCCTGAAGGCGCGGGCCAGTCCGCCGAACATCGATTTCTTGCGGCCGGGCGTGTCGTTCTTGTCGGCGATCGTGTCGGAGCCGAGCGCCGCCATGGCGGCCGCGGCAGCCGCTTCAGCCGGCGAGCGCGGCGAAGGTTCGCCACGCATGACCGGTTCGCCACGCGAAGCCGGTTCGTTGCGCAGGATGGCGGCGGCGCGGCCATCGAGGTCGGCCATGTCTCCGGTCAGCGGCAGTGGCTGGTCGATATCCATCGACGGCGCGTCCTGCACCGCGATCTTGGAGCCGCGTGCACTCGCGCTTGCCTGTTCGGCTGCGGGTCCACGAGTTCGCTGACGGCCTCAATCGGTTCGCTGGTTTCCAGCGAGCCCAGACGATCGACGATCTTGAGCAGCGTGTCGTGGATGGCCTCGAAGGTGCGCGAATTGCGCTCGTCCGAGCGGCGCGTCAGCGATTCGAGCGTCTTCAGATCCTGGGCGAGACCGGTGACGGCCGCCGTGTTGGCGCTCGTATCGGCCATCGAGCGCACTGCGCTCTCGGCCGCCTCGCGCGCCGCGCTGAGGATGGAATCGCGGGTTCCGGCCAGCGACTTCTCGATCTCGTTGAGGCGCGGGCTGATATCCTCGAATTCCGGCAGCGGCGTGCCGGGCTTGGTCAGATGCGCCGAAAGGCCGGAAACCTGCGCCTCCAGGCTGCGGATCAGTGCCGGGTCGATGCCGGCGACCTGCGCGGCCGACGATTCCAGCCGGCCTGAAATGTCTTCGAGCCGGCTCTCCAGGCCACGGATCGCCGCTTCGTTGGCGGGATCGGGAACCCGAGTCTCCAGGCGTTTGGCCAAAGCGGTGAAGCGGGCATCGATGGCGTCCATGATGCCGGCGCTGTCGGCCTGCGGCATGCGCTGGTCCAGCCTGTCGGCAACTTCGTCCAGCCGCCGCTCGAGATCGCGAAACAGCATGTTGCCCTGTTCGATCGCGTCGCCCTGGCGGCGTTCCATGATCCCGGACAGCGCGTCGAAGCGCTGTTCCAGACCCTGGAAGATATAGTCGGCGTCAGGCATGGCCGGCGCGCGGTCGATTCTTTCGGCGATCAGCGCGATCTGCTTGCCGAGTCGCTCCATCGCCTGTTCCGGCAGGTTGGCGCGGCCGGCCAGTTCGTCGACACGGCTCGACAGTATGTTGAGGCGGTCGATGACTTCACCGCTTGGCTGAGCCTGTGTGACCTCTTCGATCTGCTGCGCCAGCGACGCGATCCGCCTCTCGATGCGCTCGAAGGGCTCGGCATCGAAGGCGTTGGCCTGCGCCGCGACGGTCGAGGCGACGATGGCGCGTGAAATCTCGTCCAGCCGCTCGTCGATCATGCCGAACGTGTCGCTGCTGCGATTGCTCTGCTGGCTGACGAAATGGTCGACGGCGCCGGCAAGTGTGCGGACCTTTTCCTCCAGCGAGCGCAGCGACAGCGATTCCGGCAGATTGTTGACCGCACTGCTGATCTGCTCGAGCCGCTCGGTCAGCGCCGAAAGGCCGGCGCCGTCGGAGCGCTTGCGCTGATCGGCGTCGACGCGGTCCTCGAAAGCGCTCCAGCGGCGGTCGAAGTCGTCCCAGCGGCGATCGACCGCCTGCACGCTCTCCTCGCGCGCCAACGTGTCGAGCGCCGCCTTGACCTGCTCGAGCTCGAGCCGCAGCATGTTGACGCTTCTGTCGTCGCTCTTTTCGGCCAGCGTCTGGATGGCGCCCGAAAGCCGCTCGAATTCGACGCCGAGTTCGGCGCTGCTCTTGCCCGCCTGGCCGCCCGATTGTCCGCTTGCCTGGAAGGCCCGCTCGATGTCCTTGCGCAGCGCGTCGAATTCGCGCTTCAGCCCGGCGGTCATCTGGTGGCGCAGTTCCTCGCGCAGGCCGCGCAATTCGCCGGCGATCTTGCCGACCACGGCGACGCTGTCTTCCTGGCCGCGCACGCGGTCGATGTCGCGGGCGATCGCCTGATAGTTCTGGTCGAAGGCAGGTGCTGACGGCGCCGGGCTCTTCGGCCGCGGCGCGGGCTGCGGGTCCTCGTACCAGCGCTGCTGGCTATAGGGCTGGGCGCTGGCGTAGCGCGGCTCGGCTGCGGGCCGGCGCGGATCGAAACGTTCGGCGGCGTCCTCGCGCGTCCGCTCCAGCCGCTGTTCCAGCGTTTCGAGCGAGCGGTTCAACTGCTCAAGCGTGGTGTGTCGGCCTGCGCTGCCTGCCGGCATTGAGTGTATCGAGATAGGACCGCTTGCTGTTCATCGATGCGCCCGTTTTCAGAATGGCCGGCTTGCTGACCAGTTTCCCCAAAGTCCCTGTCGGGAACGAAGGCGACCGCGCGGTTCTGCTGCGGCGGAAGACGAGCTTCCCGGGTTTTCACCCGCGCTCCGAAAAACCGTGAAAAATTCGCTACAGGATAAACACGGGTGACCGACATGCGCACATTTCACCCAACGTGGTAAACAAGGCGTTAACCAAACTTAAGAAGTTGCAACATTGCTGAAAACAGGCGCGCCTGTCGGGTGCCGGCATCAAAGGTGCGGCATGGCTTCGCAACCAGAACGCCCTTGCGTCATGAGGCGGCTATCGATATAGCATTGACGTAAACGTAAGAGGTGCGCAGATCCTGCCTTTTGCGATTTGTTTGTTGAAACCACGACTGGAAGCATGCCCCCGCTTCCACTCAGGCGACGCAAGGTCCCGGACCGCGACGCCACCAGACGGGGAAAGCCAGTGACCATGAAACTTGTTTCGCCCGGCGAAGCCGCGGCCAATACCAATAACATGCCGTGTCGAAGCCGGCGAGGATCTTGTCCGCATCGGCGAGATGGCCAAGAAATACGGCGTGACGCTGCGCACGCTGCGTTTCTATGAGGACAAGGGCCTGCTCAATCCGAAGCGCGACGGCTCGACCCGCCTCTACACGCGCCGCGACAAGGCGCGGCTGAAGCTGATCCTGCTCGGCCGCAAGGTCGGGTTCTCGCTGCGCGACGTCAAGCAGATGATGGATCTCTACGATCCGACCGGCTCCAACACCAAGCAGCTGCGGCTGGCGCTGGACAAGTCCGAGAAGCAGCTTGCCCGCCTGCAGAAGCAGCGGGCGCTCGATCGACGATGCCATCAACGAGCTGAGCGGCTCGATGTCGGCCGTGCGCCAGATGCTGTCCGAGCGTACGGCGCCGCAAGCCAGCGCCGCCAGTTGATCCGTCGCCGCATTCGGCAAACCTTTGACCAATGAGAGCCGCGCGGCCCGTGCCGCGCGGCTCTTTGCATTCTGCCTCACGCAGAGTGGCGTTCGCTGCGCTGGCGTCGCTGACGCCGGGCCGCTACCGTCGCCGATGCATGATGCACAAGGAAATTTTGTCGCAGCGATAAAAATTGACGTTTACGCAAACGTCAATTTTTGCTATCCGCGCTTTCAACATTGGTCCGCACTGCCGCGCACGGCATGATTGGGGCCGATCTCGCGACCAAGACCGCATGGTGGAGGAAACGCATGCCGATCTACAGGGCGCCGGTCCAGGACACGCTGTTCGTGCTCAACGAGGTGCTGGGCTACCAGCGCTACTCCAATCTTCCCGGATTTGCCGACGCGACGCCCGACGTGCTCGAGGCGATCCTCGCCGAAGGCGCCAAGCTCGCCGAAAACGTCATGCAGCCGCTGAACCGCGTCGGCGACATGGAAGGCTGCGTGCGCCATGACGACGGCTCGGTGACGACGCCGAAGGGCTTCAAGGAAGCCTTCGACCAGTATCGCGAAGGCGGCTGGATGGGGCTGGCCGCACCGGTCGAATTTGGCGGCCAGGGCCTGCCCTATGCGGTGCACACCGCGGTTGCCGAATATATGGTCGTCGGCCAACATGGCGCTGATGATGTATCCCGGCCTGACGCAAGGCGCGATCGCCGCGATCATCACCCACGGCACCGACGAGCAGAAGGCGACATGGCTGCCGAAGATGGTCGAGGGCGCCTGGACCGGCACCATGAACCTGACCGAGCCGCATTGCGGCACCGATCTCGGCCTGCTGCGCACCAAGGCCGTGCCGAACGGCAACGGCACCTACAAGATTTCCGGCCAGAAGATCTTCATCTCGGCCGGCGAGCACGACATGGCGGACAACATCGTCCATCTGGTGCTGGCCCGCATCGAAGGCGCGCCGGAGGGCGTGAAGGGCATCTCGCTGTTCATCGTGCCGAAGCTCAAGCTCGATGCCTCGGGCAATCCCGGCGAGAGGAACACGCTCTCCTGCGGCTCGATCGAGGAGAAGATGGGCATCCACGGCAATTCGACCTGCGTCATGAACTATGACGAGGCCGAAGGCACGCTGCTCGGCGAGGAGAATGGCGGCCTGAAGGCGATGTTCACGATGATGAACGAGGCCCGCCTCGGCGTCGGCCTGCAGGGGCTTTCGCTGTCGGAGATCGCCTACCAGAACGCCGTCGTCCTACGCCAAGGACCGGCTGCAGGGCCGCTCGCTGTCCGGCGCCAAGGCGCCGGACAAGAAGGCCGACCCGATCATCGTCCATCCCGACATCCGCCGCTGCGCTGATGACCATGAAGGCCTTCAACGAGGCCGGCCGCGCGCTGGCGCTGTGGACGGCGATCAAGTCCGACATCGCCCACCGCTCCGCCGACGACAAGGACCGCCAGGCCGCCGACGACTACATCGGCCTGATGACGCCGATGGTCAAGGGCGTGCTCACCGACAAGGGCTTCGACCACGCCGTCATGGCGCAGCAGGTGTTCGGCGGCCACGGCTATATCGAAGAGCACGGCATGAGCCAGTTCGTGCGCGATGCCCGCATCGCCATGATCTATGAAGGCGCCAACGGCATCCAGGCGCTCGACCTCGTCGGCCGCAAGCTCGGCCTGAACGGCGGCCGCGCCGTGCAGGCCTTCTTCAAGGAGGTCGGCGAGTTCTGCGAGGAGAACCGCGCCGACGAGAAGATGGCGCCCTTCACCAAGGCGCTGAAGAAGGGCCTCAACGATCTGCAGGCGGCGACCATGTGGCTGATGCAGAACGGCATGGCGAAGCCCGACAATGCCGGTGCCGCCTCGACCGACTACATGCATCTCTTCGGCCTGGTGGCGCTGGGCTACATGTGGGCGCAGATGGCCAAGGCGGCGCAAGGCAAGCTGACCGGCGCCAACGGCTCGCCAGTCCTTCTACGACAACAAGCTGGTGACGGCGCGCTTCTTCATGGAGCGGGTCATGCCGGAGACGTCGGCGCATCTCGCCCGCATTTCCAGTGGCGCCGACACGATGATGGCGCTGCCGGCGGAGGCGTTCTAGGTTTGGCGGGCCGGCACTGCCGGCCCACATTGTCGGAACGCGGAGGAAATCGTGGCGACAAATCCAGCCGAAGTCCTCTCTTTGCCGAAGCCCGCCTGGGCGGCGGACGAGGTCGGCATGCTCTACGACATGGCGCATCGCTTCATGTCGGAAGAGATCGCGCCGCGCTACGACGAGTTCGAGAAGAACGAGATGGTCGACCGCGAGAGCTGGCTGAAGGCCGGTGCGGCCGGCCTGCTCTGCGCCTCGATGCCGGAGGAATATGGCGGCTCGGGCGGCACCTTCGCGCATGAGAGCGCCATCATCGAGGCGATCGGCCATGTCGGCGTCGACGGCTTCGGCATCGGCCTGCACAATGCGATCGTCGCGCCCTACATCCTCCACTACGGCTCGGAGGAGCAGAAGAAGAAGTGGCTGCCGAAGCTGGCGACCGGCGAGCTGATCGGCGCCATCGCCATGACCGAGCCCGGCGCCGGCTCCGACCTGCAGGGCGTCAAGACGCGCGCCGAGAAGGACGGCAACCAGTACCGGATCAACGGCTCGAAGACCTTCATCACCAACGGCCAGCTCGCCAATTTCATCATCGTCGTCACCAAGACCGATCCGGCCAAGGGCGCCAAGGGCACGTCGCTGATCGTCGTCGAGACCGACGAGGTCGAGGGCTTCGAGCGCGGCCGCAACCTCGACAAGATCGGGCTCAAGGCCAACGACACGTCGGAGCTGTTCTTCAACGACGTGCGCGTGCCGACCTCGAACCTGCTCGGCCACGAGGAGGGCCAGGGCTTCATCCAGCTGATGCAGCAATTGCCGCAGGAGCGGCTGCAGATCGGCACCGGCGCGATCGCCATGATCGAGCGGGCGCTGGCGCTGACCATCGACTACGTCAAGGAGCGCAAGGCCTTCGGCAAGGCGATCATCGATTTCCAGAACACCCAGTTCAAGCTGGCCGAGCTGAAGACCGAGGCGACCATCGGCCGCGTCTTCTACAATGACTGCGTCGCCCGCCACATCGATGGCGGCCTCGACCCGGTGACCGCCTCGATGGCCAAATACTGGCTGTCCGACCTGCAGGGCAAAGTCGTCGACGAATGCCTTCAATTGCATGGCGGCTATGGCTACATGAATGAATATCCGATCGCCCGCATGTTCCGCGACGCCCGCGTCCAGCGCATCTACGGCGGCACCAACGAGATCATGAAATTGCTGATCGGACGCTCTCTCTGAGCCGCGATCGGCAAACCCAAGGAGCAAGAAAATGGCCGAAGCTTATGTCTATGACGCCGTGCGCACGCCGCGCGGCAAGGGCAAGAAGGACGGCTCGCTGCACGAGGTGCCGGCGGTGCGGCTCGGCGCCAAGGTGCTGGAAGCGCTGCGCGACCGCAACGGGCTCGACACCGGCACCGTCGACGACATCATCTTCGGCTGCGTCGATCCGGTCGGCGAGGCCGGCTCGGTCATTCCGCGCGCCGCCGCCTTCGAGGCCGGCTACGACACCAAGGCGCCCGGCATGCAGATCTCGCGCTTCTGCGCGTCCGGCCTCGACGCCATCAATTTCGGCGCCGCCAAGATCGCGCAGGGCGCCGACGAGATCGTCATTGCCGGCGGCGTCGAATCGATGTCGCGCGTCGGCATGGGCGCGTCCGGCGGCGCCTGGTTCATGGACCCCTCGGTCGGCCTGCCCGGCTGGTTCGTGCCGCAAGGCATCTCGGCCGACCTGATCGCCACCAAATACGGCTTTTCGCGCGACGACGTCGACGCCTATGCGGTCGAGAGCCAGAAGCGCGCCGGCAAGGCCTGGGCCGACGGCCGCTTCAAGAATTCGGTCATCCCGATCAAGGACCAGAACGGCCTCACCATCCTCGACCATGACGAGCACATGCGGCCGTCGACCGACATGCAGTCGCTGGCCTCGCTCAACCCGTCCTTCGTCATGCCCGGCGAAATGGGCGGCTTCGATGCCGTCGCCGTGCAGAAGCATCCGGAGGTCGAAGAGGTCAACCACGTCCACCATGCCGGCAATTCGTCCGGCATCGTCGACGGCGCCGCCGCCGTGCTGCTCGGCTCCAAGAAGGCCGGCAAGGCGATGGGGCTGAAGCCGCGCGCGCGCATCCGCGCCTTCGCCAATATCGGCTCCGAGCCGGTGCTGATGCTGACCGGCCCGGTCGACGTCACCGAGAAGCTTCTGAAGCGCGCCAAGATGAAGCTGTCGGACATCGACCTGTTCGAGCTCAACGAGGCCTTCGCCTCGGTGGTGCTGCGCTACATGCAGGCCTTCGACATCCCGCACGACAGGATCAACGTCAATGGCGGCGCGATCGCCATGGGCCATCCGCTCGGCGCCACCGGCGCGATGATCTTCGGCACCGTGCTGGACGAGCTGGAGCGCCGCGACCTCAACACCGCGCTGGTGACGCTCTGCATCGGCGCCGGCATGGGCACCGCAACGATCATCGAACGCGTCTGATTTTCGGCCGGAAGGAGAAAGACATGACCTACACGAACTTCACGGTCGACACCGACGCCGACGGCATCGCGCTGGTCACCTGGAACATGCCCGACCGCTCGATGAACGTCTTCACCGAAGAGGTGATGAACGAGCTCGACAAGATCATCGACCAGGTCGTGGCCGATGCCGGCATCAAGGGCGCGGTGATCACCTCGGGCAAGGACAGCTTCTCCGGCGGCGCCGACCTGACCATGCTGCAGAAGATGCTGACGGTCTTTGCCAAGGAAAAGGCCAAGGATCCGGAGAAGGCGGCCAGGCTGCTGTTCGACAATGCCGGCCGCATGACCGGCCTGTTCCGCAAGCTGGAGACCTCGGGCAAGCCCTGGGTTTCGGCGATCAACGGCACCTGCATGGGCGGCGCTTTCGAACTGTCGCTGGCCTGCCATGGCCGCGTCGCCGCCGACTCGGACAAGGTCAAGATGGCCCTGCCGGAAGTCAAGGTCGGCATCTTCCCCGGCGCCGGCGGCACCCAGCGCGTGCCGCGGCTGACCGACCAGCAGCAGGCGCTGCAGATGCTGACCACGGGCCAGACACTGTCGCCGCAGAAGGCGAAGGCGATGGGCCTGATCCACGAGATCGCCGAACCCGAGAAGCTGATCGAGACCGCCAAGGCGATGATCAGGAACGGCCTGAAGGCCGTCCAGCCCTGGGACGAGAAGGGCTTCAAGCTGCCCGGCGGCCAGATCTATTCGCCCGCCGGCGTCAACCTCTGGCCGCCGGCCATCGCCATCCTGCGCCGCGAGACCTATGGCAATTATCCGGCCGCGGCTGCGATCCTGAAATGCGTCTATGAAGGCCTGCTGGTGCCGTTCGACACCGGCCTGCGGATCGAGCAGCGCTATTTCACCGAGATCATGCAGACGCAAGGAAGCGGCGGCGATGATCCGCTCGCTGTTCGTGTCGCTGCAGGAGCTGAACAAGGGCGCCCGCCGCCCGGCCGGCGTGCCGGAAACCAAGTTCAAGAAGATCGGCGTTCTCGGCGCCGGCTTCATGGGCGCCGGCATCGCCTATGTCACGGCCAAGGCCGGCATTCCGGTGGTGCTGATCGACCGCGACATGGAGTCCGCCGACAAGGGCAAGGCGCATTCCGACGAGCCTGGTCTCGGACCAGGTGAAGAAGGGCCGCGCCAAGCCCGAGGAGAAGGACAAGCTGCTGTCGCTGATCACGCCGACGGCCGACTATGCCGACCTCGCCGGCTGCGACCTCGTCGTCGAGGCGGTGTTCGAGGATTCGGCCGTCAAGAAGGCCGCCACCGAACAGGCGGAAGCCGTGCTGAAGCCGGCGGCGATCTTCGCCTCCAACACCTCGACCATCCCGATCACCGCGCTGGCCAAGAATTCGGCGCGGCCGAAGAATTTCATCGGCATCCACTTCTTCTCGCCGGTCGACAAGATGATGCTGGTCGAGATCATCCTCGGCAAGAAGACCGGCGACAAGGCGCTTGGCCACCGCGATCGACTTCGTGCGCGCCATCAAGAAGACGCCGATCGTCGTCAACGACACGCGCGGCTTCTACGTCAACCGCTGCGTGCTGCGCTACATGTCGGAAGCCTACAAGATGCTGATCGAGGGCGTCCCGGCGCCGATGATCGAGAACGCCGCCAAGGCCGCCGGCATGCCGGTCGGCCCGCTGGCGCTGACCGACGAGACGGCGATCGACCTTGCCCAGAAGATCATGAAGCAGACCATCAGGGATCTCGGCGACAAGGCCGTCGACCCCAAGCAGATGGCGCTGATCAACACGCTGGTCGACAACCATGGCCGCTTCGGCCGCAAGAACGGCAAGGGTTTCTACGACTATCCGGCCAAGCCCGCCAAGAAGAAGCTGTGGCCGGGCCTGAAGGACCTCTATCCGCAGCTGAAGGCCGGAGAAGGTCGACTATGAGGAGCTGAAGCAGCGCCTGCTGGTCACCATCGCGCTGGAAGCGGCGCGGGTGATGGAAGAGGGCATCGTCACCGATCCGCGCGAGGCCGATGTCGGCTCGATCCTCGCCTTCGGCTTCGCGCCCTTCACCGGCGGCGCGCTGTCCTACATCGACGGCATCGGCGCCAAGGAGTTCGTCAAGATCGCCAAGGGCCTGCAGAAGAAATACGGCGCCGAGTTCAAGGCGCCGAAGCTGCTGCTCGACATGGCCGAGAAGGGCGAGACCTTCTACCAGCGCTTCGACCCCTATGCGAAGGGCGAGGTGAAGAAGGCCGCCTGATCTCGCGCGCCATGTATGTCTGGGCGCGCCTGGCGCGCATGATGGCCACGGCGTCGCGCCGTGGCCCTTACCGGATTGGCGGCGAGAGCCGGCTGGCCTTCCGCTGCCTGCCGACCGACATCGACTTCAACAGCCATCTCAACAATGCCCGCTACATGATGCTGGCCGATCTCGG
This sequence comes from uncultured Alphaproteobacteria bacterium, assembly GCA_963788955.1. GTDB lineage: Bacteria > Pseudomonadota > Alphaproteobacteria > Rhizobiales > Rhizobiaceae > Mesorhizobium. The sequence continues at coordinate 101,113 of CAWBIN010000004.1, forward strand.
CCGCATCGACATCTTCCTGCGCGCCGGCCTGATCGCGCTGGCGCGCAAGAAGGCTGGGCGCCGATGATCGGCGGGCTGGAGTCGGTCTATGTGCGCGAGATCAGGCTGTGGCGGCGCTTCGAGGTGGTGTCCTCGATCGAGACCTGGGAAGGCACGCAGGTCATCGGCAGGCACCGTTTCGTGCTCGACAATGGCGAGACGGCTGCGCTGATCATGACGACGGGCGGCGTCTACGATCGTCCCGGCCGCCGCTTTGTCGACATCGACGAGGTTGTGGCGGCACTTGGCCGTTCCGCTCAACCGCGCGCCGCCGACCGAGGCCGAGCGGATTTCATGACCTCCCACCAGGGCTTGCGCGGCCTGGCCAAGCGGACCGGCCTGATCGGGCTGACCGCCGTGTGCCGAGCGACGCGCGGCACTGCCGCTTTGTTGACGATCCGCCACCTGCGCGTCGGTGGACAATCGGGCGGTCGCGCGACTAGAAGGGAAAGGTATTTTTTCCTGTTCGGAGGAGAGCGAAGTGCTCTCGCATGACCGCGTCTGGGCCGCCATCGACGCTCTCGCCGAGCGCTATTCGCTGTCGGCTTCGGGCCTGGCCAGGCGTGCCGGGCTCGAATTCGACCGCCTTCAACAAGTCGAAGCGGCTGTCCTCGGATGGGCGGCCGCGCTGGCCCTCGACCGAATCGCTGGCCAAGATCATCGAGGCGACCGGCGCTTCGCTCGACGAATTCACCGGCCTGGTCGAAGGCCGCGCCAAGGCCGGCCTCAGGCGCCGCCGCGCAGCGGTCAGCGGTGCCGCTGCTCGGCTTCGCCCAGGCCGGCGCCGGCGGCTTCTTCGACGATGCCGGCTTTCCGGCCGGGCAGGGCTGGGATCTGGTCGAGCTGCCGGCCCAGGCGACCGAAACCTCCTATGCGCTGCAGGTGCAGGGCGATTCCATGCTGCCGCTCTACCGCAACGGCGACGTGCTGATCGTCGAGCCGGGCGCCGCCACCCGCAAGGGCGACCGCGTCGTCGTCAAGACCAATGCCGGCGAGGTGATGGCCAAGGTGCTGGACCGCCAGACGACGAAGTCGATCGTGCTGATCTCGCTCAATCCCGAGCATCCGGACCGCGACATCGCCGATGCGCGATGTCGAATGGGTGGCGCGGATCGTCTGGGCAAGCCAGTAGGTGCGGCTGTTCGCATCTCGCCATAGCCGCCCTGGCGGTCCCGGCGATGGCGGCCCTGGTCGTCGCCGGCGGTCGCACCGTGCAGCGTGGCGAAGGCAGCGGCACCGTCACTGTCGATGCAGATCCAGGCAGATGTCGACGCCGCGCCCCAAGAGCCGGCCACCTCGGCCATTCCCGGCGCCGCAGCCCGATACAGCCGGCACCGCGCATTCCAGGTCGATCGATCCCGAGATCGTCGCGCCGCCGCCGCTCGCCCGCCGAAGAGCTTCGAGCGGGTCGAACCGCGCGCGCCGCTGAGCGACCTTGCGCTGGCCGGCCCGCCCAAGCCGCCCAAGCTGAAAATGCCCGACGACTGGAACGGCACAAAACTGTTCCAGCCGGTGGCGTCGGCCGCCGGCGTGATCGAGGCGAAGGGCTATTCGGTCGCGGTCTCCGGCATCGATGTCGTCAGGCAGGACGAGACCTGCACCGATGACGGCAAGTCCTGGGCTTGCGGCATTCGGGCGCGCACGGCGTTCCGGGCTTTCCTGCGCGGCCGGGCGGTGGTCTGCAAGGTGCCGCCCGAGGGCGGCCGCGACCTGATCACCGCCGAATGCCGCATCGGCAAGCAGGATGTCGGGCAATGGCTGGTCGAAAACGGCTGGGCGCGCGCCGCCACGGGCGGCCCCTATGTCGAGGCCGGCGAGAAGGCGCGCGCGGCGAAAAAGGGCATTTTCGGCACCAGCGCCCGATCCTTACCGGCCTGCCGCCGGTGCACGCCGGCACCAAGCCCCGACGGCCTCAGGCAGCCGGGCCTCGATACTCGGCAGGACACGCAGCCGACGGCGTTGCTTACGCCGCCAGCTGACCAGCCAGCGCCCGCTCAATAAGCGCGCGCGTTTCGGCAATGCCGTAGAGCGCCGCGAACGAGCCGAAGCGCGGGCCGCGCTCCTGGCCGATCAGCACCTGGTAGATCATCTGGAAGAAGGCGCCCGAAACGCCCGGGCCGCCTTCCGGGCTCTGCTTGGAATGGTCCTGGTAGCGCTCGATCCGGCGCGCGACGTTGAGCGCTGCGTTCTGGATCGCCTCGCCGTCGGCGCCGGCCGGCAGTGCGCCGAGCGCCTCCGAAAGCTTGCCGAGCGCCTCGCGCTCGACCTCGTCGGCGGCGCGGAAGACCTTGGTCGGCTTCACGAAATCGTCGAAGTAGCGGATCGCATAGCCGGCCAGCCGGTCGAGCTCGGGATGCGTCTGTCGGCGTCACGCCCGGCGCGTGGCGCGAGATGAAGCCCCACAGCACGTCCTTGTTCTGCGCGTTGGAGGCGCTGACGAGGTTGAGCAGCAGCGCGAACGGCACCGGCAGGTCGATCGCCGGCGGCTTGCCGTCATGGATGTGCCAGACCGGGTTGCCGAGCCGCTCCTTCCAGTCCTGGCGCGGATAGGCGGCGAGGAAGGTGATAGTACTCGTCGACCGCCCGCGGGATGACGTCGAAATAGAGCTTCTTGGCCTGCCGCGGCTGCTGGAACATGTAGAGCGCCGAGGCTCTCGGTCGGCGCATAGGTCAGCCACTCGTCGATGGTCAGGCCGTTGCCCTTCGACTTCGAGATCTTCTGGCCGTTCTCGTCGAGGAACAGCTCGTAGACGAAATGCTCCGGCGCGCGGCCGCCGAGGATGTTGCAGATGCGGTCGTAGATCACCGCGTTGGTCTGGTGGTCCTTGCCGAACATCTCGAAATCGACGCCGAGCGCCGCCCAGCGCATGCCGAAATCCGGCTTCCACTGCAGCTTCACCTGGCCGCCGGTGACCGGAAGCGTGGTCTCGGTGCCGTCCTCGTCGTCGAAGGTGATGGTGCCGGCCTTGGCGTCGACATGCTTCATCGGCACGTAGAGCACGCGGCCGCTCTTCGGCGAGATCGGCAGGAACGGGCTGTAGGTCGCCTGGCGCTCCGGCGCCGAGCGTCGGCAGCATCACCGCCATGATCTCGTCGTAGCGTTCGGCGGCGCGCAGCAGCACCGCGTCGAAGCGGCCGGACTTGTAGTACTCGGTCGCGCTGGCGAACTCGTAGTCGAAGCCGAACGTGTCGAGGAAGCGGCGCAGCATCGCGTTGTTGTGGTCGCCGAAGCTCGCATAGTCGCCGCCGAACGGGTTGGGCACCGACGTCAGCGGCATGTGCAGATACGGCTCGAGCGCGGCGCGGTCCGGCACGTTGTCCGGGATCTTGCGCATGCCGTCCATGTCGTCGGAGAAGCAGAGCAGCCTGGTCTTGACCTTGTCGCCGGTCAGCACGCGGAAGGCGTGGCGCACCATCGTGGTGCGCGCCACTTCGCCGAACGTGCCGATATGCGGCAGGCCCGACGGGCCGTAGCCGGTCTCGAACAGGACGGTCTCGGGAAAGTCCGTGTTCTTGTAGCGCTCGATGATCTTTTTGGCTTCCTCGAACGGCCAGGCCTTGCTTTCGGCCGCCGCCGCAAGCATCTCGGGATTGAGATCGATGATGTTTGATCCCGCCATGTCACTGTTTCCAAGTCGTTCGCCGGCGCCGCCGGAAGGGAGTTTTTCAACCGGTCTCTAGGCGTGCCTGCCTTGGGCGTCAACGATGGCGGCTGTTTTTCCTTGCGGCGCCGATATGCCGTTCCTAACTACGAGGCCCTTTCAAGGAGTTCCGAATGCCGTTGCCGTCCACCGCATGAAGCGCTGATCTACCTGATGGTCATCACCTCGGCTTCCGATCGCGACATGACCGATGTCGAACTGGCGCGCATCGGCGACGTCGTCCGCACCTGGCCGGTGTTCGAGGATTTCAAGCCAGGACAGGCTTGATCGGCATCGCGCAGGATTGCCAGAAGATGCTGCACGAAAAGGACGGGCTGGAAGGTGTTCTCGAGCGTGTCGCCGAGGCGTTGCCCGAACGGCTGCACGACACCGCCTATGCCGCCGCCTTCGAGGTCGCCGCCGTCGATCTCGAAATGCGCATGGAGGAAGTGCGGGTGCTGCAGCTGATCCGCCTGCAAGCTCGATCTCGACACGCTGACCGTCGCAGCCATCGCGCGCGCGGCGAAGGCGCGGCTGCGCACGCTGACCTGAAAATCAGCAAGTGCCCTAGAAAAAGCTGACCGGGAAATAGCGCAGATAGAGTTCGGCGAACGTGCCCTTCACCGAGATCTCCTGCAGCGCGTAGTCCATGGCCGCGGCCAGCGCCGGGTCGCCGGCCCTGGTGGCGATGGCCATGCCGGATCCCAGATATTCCGGCGCCAGATACGGGCCGCCGGCGAAGCGGCAGCAGCCCGCCGCGTCCGTGCCGCCCAGCCAGAAGGCGAAGCGCATGCCGTCGCCGAAGGCGGCGTCGATCTTGCCGGCCTTGAGGTCGCCGTAGAGCTCTTCCGGCCTGTCGAAGGGGACGACCTGCACGGCGCCGAAATAGTCGCGCAGCATGCTGCTCATGCGCCGAGCCGGCGATGACGCCGACGCGCTTGCTGCGCAACTTGTCGAAGATCGGCTCGGCGAAGGCCGTTGTCTTCGGCATGATGAAGCGCGCCGGAAACTGCAGATAGGAGCGCGAGAAGGCGTATTTCGCCCGCGTTCTCCGGCGTCGCGGCGATGCCGGCGATGATCGCCTCGCCTTCGCCCTTCTGCAGCGCGTCGTCGAGCTCGCCCCAGGGCAGCGCCTGGATCTGGCATTTGTCGGCGATGCCGAGTTCGGCGCAGATCGCCCGCGCCAGATCGACATGGAAGCCGGACAGCCGGCCGGCGCCGTCGAGAAAGTTGAAGGGCGGAAAATCGGTGGTGGTGAGGAATCGCAGCCGCGGCAGCGCCGAAAGGTCCGGCTTCGGCAGCCGCTCCTTGGCGTCCCACAGCACCGGCACCTGCGGCTCCGCCGCCGCGCGACGCCGGCAAACGACTGCGCTCCGACCAGCATCGATAGCAAGGCGATGAGCTATCCACCGCAGATGTCACGAATAGAACTCCGCCCGTCATGCGTTCGGCTTTTCGTACGAAAATGGCGCCGGCACAATGGTTTTTGATTTCAAAGTGCAGATTTAGGCGTATGGTTTAGCGGGTTTGCAAATAGCCGCGCGGCGCCGGCCGAAGGGAGGCATTCGCTGCGTCACGAAAGCAAGCGTGCGGCTTTGCAATCCGGGGTTGATGGCGAGGTGCGTCTCGGGCATCTACCATCGATCTCTGAGAGCGGCAGGCAACATAGGGTAGATGTTGCGATGGGACATTTCGATCGCACGCTGGAATATATCGATCAGCTGCAGCACGCCGACACGGCGGCGGCGGTCTGTGAAAAGCTGCTTGGCGTCACGTCGGATTTCGGCCTGACGGCGCTGATGGCGGGAACCGTTCCGCAGCCAGGCACGCCGCGCGGCCAGCAGAAGGATCATGTGCTGCTGTGCGACTGGCCGGTCGAATGGCTGGAGCGCTACGTGGCGCGCAACTATGTCGACCATGATCCCGTCGTCAGCCACATGAAGCAGCTTGCAGGCGCCGTTCCAATGGCGCGAAGCGTCCGAAAGCATCCGCATCGACAAGAGCAGCGGCGAAGTGCATGGGCGACGCCAGGGAGTTCAAGCTGCGCGACGGCCTGGCCTTCCCGCTGATCACGCTCGACGGCCAGATCGTCATGGTGTCGCTGGGCGGCGAGGCCGTCGAATTGTCGGAGCGCCGAGTTCGGAATGGTGTCGCTGGTGTCGACCTATGCGATCGGCCGCGCCATGCAGATCCACACGATGGCGGGCAAGACCATCGATCACATCGAATTGACGCCGCGCGAGCGCGAATGCCTGCAATGGGCAGCCGTCGGCAAGTCCGAGTGGGAGATTTCGCAAATTCTAGGCATCTCGGAGCACACGTCCGAGAAACATCTTCTTAACGCCAAAAGCAAACTTGGTGCCGTCAACCGCGTGCAAGCGGTCGCGGAAGCGATTAGGCGCGGCTATATTAGTTAGTTCGGCCGCGCCGGCCTAGAAATTCTTGCCTACGTGATCGCGTAATTTTTTCGGGAAAGCCCGGCCGTATCTTCCTCTTGAAACCAGGAGACGGCTAATGCTTTTTTCCCTTACCACACAGGAATTGATGGATCGTCCCGACCTCTGGGAGGCCGTCCATCGTCTGCGCTACAAGATCTTCGTCGAGGAGATGGGGTGGACCGATCTTCAGCGCCCCGACGGCCTCGAGATCGACCAGTTCGACCATGACGAGGCGGTGCACCAGATCGTCATCCGCAACGGCGAAGTCGCCGGCTATCAGCGGATGCTGCCGACGACGCGGGCACATCTTCTGACCGAAGTGCTGGCGGATCTCTATGAAGGCACGCCGCCCTCGGGACCGAATGTCTGGGAACTGACCCGCTATGCGGTGGCGCCGGGCTTTCGTGACGGCAAGCGCGGCGTGTCGACGGTCGGCACCGAGCTGATCGCCGGCTTCGTCGAGTGGGGGCTGCCGCGCGGCATCAACCAGGTCATCATCGAGTTCGAGCCGATGTGGGTGCTGCGGGCGCTGCAGCTGCATTTCCTGGCAACGCCGCTCGGCTACCAGCGCACCTACGGCAACCAGCAGGTCGTCGCCACGCTGCTCACCTTCAACGAACACACGCTCGATGTCGTGCGTTCGCGCCGCAACCATCATGCGCCGGTGCTGGCCAGGGGATACCCCGACATGCTCGGCATGCAGCAGGCCTCGTGAGATTTGGAGACCCGCCATGAATGACCCACCCGCAACCCGAATTGCGTGGCCATACGCTGATCGTCACCGTGTCGTCGGACGACGGCCGGCCCGTGCTCGACAGGCGCGCCTATGCAAGCCTGGCAAAGACCTTCCATGAGGCCGCCGTCGACGACGACGTCCGCGTCGTGGTGCTGCGCGGCCTGGCCGGCTGCTTCTGCCTCGGCGGCGACTTTTCCGAATTCCTCGACGCCACCAAGCATCAGCAGCTTATCGCCGCGGTCACCGACATGTTCCGCACGCTGGCGACCTTTCCCAAGCCGGTCCTTGCCTGCGTGGACGGCGATGCCGTCGGCGTCGGCTGCACCATCCTGTTCCATTGCGACATGGTGATCGCTTCGCGCGGCAGCACATTCCGGGTGCCGTTTGTCGATTTCGGCCTGGTGCCGGACGCGGCGACCAGCATCCTGGCGCCGCAGAAGCTGGGCTATGCCGGCGCCTTCCGCTTCTTCTGCCTGGGCGACACGCTTCATGCCGAAGATGCAAAGGCACTCGGCCTGGTCGCCGAGATCGTGGCAAACGGCGGTGTCGAGGAAGCGGCTCTCGGTCGGGCAAGGCAGCTCGCCAAGAAGCCGGTCGCGGCACTGCTGCAGACGCGCGGCCTGCTCAAGGGCGACACCAACGCGCTCTGCGACCGCATCGACCAGGAGATATCGCTGTTCCAGCAGGCGCTGCAGGACGACACCACCCTGAAGCGGCTGCAGCGCATTGCCCGGCTGGCGGCATAAAGCCGCCTGGCCAGTAAAGTTGATCGTCGGCGAAATGAGCCGATCCGGAGAAAGGCTCGGTGCGTTTCCAGACCCGCTATTTTTCCAGGCCAGTCATTTTTCCAGGAATGATGGCCCTTCGCCGATGATCTTCTTGTCTTCCTTGCCGACGACATCGAGATCGCGCCCGTCATAGGGCAGCGACAAAAGGATGCGCCGGATGACGGCCAGCCGCGCCCGCCGCTTGTCGTTGGCCCGCACGATGATCCAGGGCGCGAACTCCTTGTGCGTGCGCTCGACCATGAGGTCGCGCGCCTTGGTGTAGTCGTCCCATTTGTCGATGCCGGCGATATCGATCGGCGAGAACTTCCAGTTCTTCAGCGGGACTGTAGCGGCGGTCGTGGAACCGTTCGAGCTGCGTCTCGCGGCCGATGTCCAGCCAGAATTTGAAGAAATGGATGCCCTCATTGCAGATCATCCGCTCGAAATGCGGCGTCTCGTCGAGGAATTTCTCATGCTGCTCGCGGCGTGCAGAAACCCATGACCGGCTCGACACCGCCGCGGTTGTACCAGGAGCGGTCGAAGGTGACGAACTCGCCCGCCGTCGGGAAATGGGCGACATAGCGCTGGTAGTACCACTGTCCAACCTCGGTCGGCGTCGGCTTGGTCAGCGCCACGTTGCGCGCGGTGCGCGGGTTCATGTACTGGCGCAGCACGAAGATCGTGCCGCCCTTGCCGGCGGCATCGCGTCCCTCGAACAGCGCCATCACCCGCTTGCCGGTCGCCTGCAGCCAGGCCTGCGCCTTGACCAGCTCGATCTGCAGCCTCTCGAGCGTCTCGTCATATTCCTCGCTCTTCATCTTCTTGTCGTAGGGATAGCCGCCGGCCGTCAGCTTGTTGTCCTCGATCCAGTCGGGAAGCACGGGGTTCTCGATGTCGAACTCCCGCTCCTTGCCGTCGATCCTGATCTTCAGCGGACCCTGTGCCGGTGCCGGGGCGGGACTTTCCTTGGGTTTTTTCATCGAGACGAACCTTTTCAGCTTGCGGACTCATGCTATGGGGAGCCTCAAAGCCGGTCCAGCGGAAGTTTCCAGCGGCCGGAGCAAGGCACGGGACGCGCGAATGGCCGACATCGGCGCAGAGCGGCAAACCATGGCGCAAGCTGCCGCGGCTCGGCTGTGGAACAGCCGCTGGCTGCTGGCAGCGGGCATCGTCGCGGTCCTCGCCGTCTATGGCTTTGCCGGCATGTCCGCCTATGTCGTCCTGGCCGCCTTGGCGCTGCTGCTTGCGGCGGCGCTGCTGCCGTCCGGTGCCGCGCACCAGTCCGCCCAGGATGCGGCGGCGATCGAGGCGAGCGGGCTGCAGCGGCTTTCCGGCGAATATCTCGCCGCCGCCGTCGCCGATCCGCTGATCATCTTCGACCGCACCGCCACCATCGTTCACGCCAACGCCGCTGCTTTCGCCGCCTTTGGCGGCATCGCTCCCGGCATGTCGCTGTCGCTGAAATTCCGCGCGCCCGAAATGCAGGCCTTGCTGGATGAGCTGCTGTCTGGAAACGTCGCATCTGACGTCGTCGACTACACCGAAAAGCTGCCGGTCGAACGGGCATACCGGGTCAGCGCGTCCTCGGTCGGCCATGCCACCGATCTCTACGTGCTGGTCTTCAAGGACCAGAGCGAGGCACGCCGGATCGACCGCATGCGCGCCGACTTCATCGCCAATGCCAGTCACGAACTGCGTACCCCGCTTGCCTCGATTTCCGGCTTCATCGAAACGTTGCGAGGACCGGCCCGTAACGATCCGGCGGCGCGCGACCAGTTCCTGCAGATCATGCAGAACCAGACCGGCCGCATGGCGCGCCTGATCGACGACCTGCTGTCGCTGTCTCGGCTGGAGATGAAGCCCTATCTGAAACCGGGGAGCGAGCTCGATCTGCGCCAGACCATCGACAGCGTCATCAACTCGCTTGGACCGCTGGCCCGGGAAACCGGCGTCGTCATCGAGCGCGATTTCGTCGAGGGGCCGCTCGAGGTGCCGGGAGACCGCGACGAACTCTTTCAGGTCTTCGAGAACCTGATGGAAAACGCCTGCAAATACGGCCAATCGGGCGGGCGCGTCACGGTGTCGATCGCCCGCACCGAGACCGGCCCAGAAGCCGGCATCGACGTCACCATCAGGGACTACGGCCCCGGCATTCCCGAAGAGCATATCCCGCGCATCACCGAGCGCTTCTACCGCGTCGATGTCGAGAACAGCCGCACCCAGAAAGGAACAGGCCTGGGACTGTCGATCGTCAAGCACATCCTGACGCGCCACAACGCCAGGCTGTCGATCAAGTCGGAAGTCGGCAAGGGCGCGGCGTTCACGGTTCATTTGCCGGCGCGCTAAGGCTGTACTATTTACCAACTGGCCGTTTCTTCTTTCTGTCATCCGGCTGGCGTATCAGCACAGGATTCGAGGAAACGACTCGGGCCAGAAGATTCCGGGCCAGAAGATTCGGGGAAGGCATTTCGTCCCATGCAGTCCGTTCACATCGTAAGTGCCTATGACGAAGAGCTGAAATACCTGTCGAAGCGGATCGCTGCGATGGGCGGCCATGCCGAGCGCATGGTCGAGCAGGCGATCACCGCCCTGGTCAATGCCGATCCCGGCCTCGCCCAGAAGGTTATCCACGACGATATCGTCCTCGATGAAGGCCAGCGCGAGATCGACGACAAGGCGATCGTCATCATCGCCAAGCGCCAGCCGATGGCGACCGACCTGCGCGAGATCGTCGGCGCGATCCGTATCTCGGCCGACCTCGAGCGCGTCGGCGACCTCGGCAAGAACGTCGCCAAGCGGGTGGCGGCCGTCACCGACGGGCGCCAGCCGACCAGCCTGTTTCGCGGTCTCGAGGCCTTGGCCAATCTGGCGCTGACGCAGCTCAAGGAAGTGCTCGACGTCTATGCCTCGCGCTCGGTCGAGAAGATCGGCTTCGTGCGCGACCGCGACGACCAGATCGACGCCATGTACACCTCGCTGTTTCGCGAGCTCCTGACCTACATGATGGAAGATCCGCGCAACATCACGCCCTGCACGCATCTCCTGTTCTGCGCCAAGAACATCGAGCGCATCGGCGACCACGCCACCAACATCGCCGAGACGATCTATTACATCGTCACCGGCGACCAGATGCCGGCCGAGCGCCCGAAGGGCGACAAGACCGACAAGATCGTCCTTCCCGGTACCGTTCCGGCTAAGTGAACGACGTCCCCTCGAACCCCTGGCCAATTTAGCGCTAAGCTTCCCCGAACGTTACGCTGGTCCTGACCCGAGGCCATGCCTTGAGGAGGTAGCGATGGAAAACGTTCGGAACCTGACACCGGCCCCGCCGCCGACATCCGGCATTATCGCGTCCAGCGTCTATACGGCCGGCCGGCGCATCGCCGACATTCCGATCGAGGAGGCCGGCGAATGGGCGGCCAAGCCCGGCCACGTCGTCTGGATCGGGCTTCTGGAACCGGACCGCAACCTTTTGCTGCGCGTCCAGGCGCAATTCCATTTGCATGAGCTGGCCATCGAGGATGCCGAACATCCGCACCAGCGGCCGAAGATCGAGCAATATGGCGACGCCCTGTTCATCGTTGCGCGCACCGCCCAGCTGATCGACGGCCGCGTCACCTTCGGCGAGACGCATCTGTTCGTCGGCGCCGGCTACATCGTCAGCGTCAGGCACGGCCCTTCGACCTCCTATGCCGCCGTTCGCCAGCACTGGGAAAGCTGCCCGCATTCATTGGCCAAGGGCGAGGATTTCGTCCTCTATGCCATTCTCGATTTCATCGTCGACAACTACATGCCGGTGCTCGAGCAGATCGAGGACGAGGTCGAGGCGATCGAGGACAGGGTGCTGCTGCAGCCGATGACCGGCCCCGACATCGAGCGGCTCTACATGCTGCGCCGCGATCTGTTGCGCCTGCGCAATGCAGCTCTTCCGCTGGTGGAGGTTTGCCGCCGGCTGACCAGCGCCGAGCTGCCGCAGATCCATGCCGCCATGCACCCGCTGTTTCGCGACGTCACCGATCATATCCGAACCGTCCAGGAGAAGATCGACAGCTTGCGGGAGGTTCTGGCCTTTGCCTTCGAGGCCAGCCTTCTGGTCGGCCAGAGCCAGGAAACGGCGAACACCAAGAAGCTCGCTTCATGGGCTGCCATCCTGGCGGTGCCGACGGCGCTCGCCGGCATCTATGGCATGAATTTCGACGACATGCCGGAACTGAGGATGGAATACGGCTATCCGGTCGTGCTGGGCGCGATCGCGATGATCTGCTCGTTCCTGTACTGGCGTTTTCGCAAGAATGGATGGCTGTGAAGGAGTGAGTGGCGAGTAGTCAGTAGTGATTGGGGCAGCCGCGCTCGCCGGCTATTCCTTCACTACTCACTACTCACTACTCACTACTCACTCCGCTCAGCGGCTCCGCCGCCGTTCCGCCGCCGGCTGGAACGCCACTCTTGCATGATACTTGCAGTAGGGCCCGGTTTCGGCGGCGTCGTTGCCGCAGAAGTTGAAGTCTTCCGAAAGCGGATCGCCATTCGGCCATTTGCAGGTGCGCTCGGTCAGTTCGACCAGCTGCAGGTGCCGCGAGATCGGCACGACGACGTTCTCGACCGGGCGGATGTAGTGGCGCGCCACCGGTTCGGCATCGAACTGCGCTTGCAGTGCGGTTGCGCCGATCGACGTGGTGACGTGGCGCTGCGTGCTTGCTGCGCGTGACACCGATTTCTGGATGGATGATCCCTGCACGGCTTTCTTCTGGCGCGCCGGCGCTGGCCGTCGCGCGTCCGCGGCCCGACAGCTTCAGGCGGTGCACCTTGCCGATGACCGCATTGCGGCTGACCCCCCGAGCTGTGCGGCAATCTGGCTGGCGCTCAGCCCCTCCGACCACAGTTTCCTGAGAAGTTCGACCCGCTCGTCAGTCCAGTTCATGAGACCGCGCTCCCGCTCAAGCGTGCGGCGATCGGAATCCATTCCCGTCCCGGCTCCCGCCGGGCAGACAACACCACATATACCGGGTGATTGGGTCCGCCGCACGAAATCTAGTAATTTCTCGACTACAAATACCTCATGTGCTGACTCGGTGACAGAGTTCCAAAGGCAACACGAATCGGTTTTTTCGGTTTTCCCCAACTTGCCCGGTCGCTGATGAGCCGGCGTCCTGTTGGGGGGCGTGCCGCGCGCCTATGCGCGACGTTTTCGTTGACTTCATGGCCGAAAAACACGATAAGCCGCGAAGGCCGCCGCTTTGGCGGCTTTTTTGATTTTCCGGTACCGGAGACGCATATAATGAGCGGTTCGGCGCTTTTCGAGACCTTTGCTCGCGCACCCCTGGCCTTCGACCACGGGGAGGGCACTTGGCTGGTCACCGACAAGGGCGAGCGATATCTCGATTTTGCCGGCGGCATCGCGGTCAATTCGCTCGGCCACAGCCATCCGCATCTGGTCGCCGCGCTGACCGAGCAGGCCGGCAAGCTCTGGCACGTCTCCAATCTCTATGAGATTCCCGGGCAGAGGCGGCTGGGCGAACGGCTGGCGGACGCCACCTTCGCCGACAAGGTGTTCTTCACCAATTCCGGCGCCGAGGCGCTGGAATGCGCGATCAAGACGGCGCGGCGCTACCAGTTCGTCAAGGGCCATCCCGAGCGCTTCCGCGTCATCACCTTCGAAGGCGCCTTCCACGGCCGCACGCTGGCGACCATCGCCGCCGGCGGCCAGTACAAATATCTCGAAGGCTTCGGCCCCAAGGTCGAGGGCTTCGACCAGGTCGGCTTCGACGACATCGACGCGGCCGAGAAGGCGATCACATCGGAGACCGCCGCGATCCTGATCGAGCCGGTGCAGGGCGAGGGCGGCATCCGCCCGGTGCCGACGCAATCGCTGAAGCGGCTGCGCCAGCTCTGCGACGAGCACGGCCTGCTGCTGATCTTCGACGAGGTCCAGTGCGGCATCGGCCGCACCGGCAAGCTGTTCGCGCATGAATGGACGGGCGTGACGCCCGACATCATGGCGGTCGCCAAGGGCATCGGCGGCGGCTTCCCGATGGGCGCCTGCCTCGCCACCGACGAAGCCGCGGTCGGCATGACCGCCGGCATGCACGGCACCACCTTCGGCGGCAATCCGCTGGCGATGGCGGTCGGCAACGCCGTGCTCGACGTGGTGCTGGACGACGGCTTCCTCGAGGATGTGCAGCGCAAGGCGCTGCTGCTGAAGCAGGGGCTGGCCGGCGTCGCCGACGAGTTTCCCGATGTCATCGAAGGCATCAGGGGCACCGGCCTGATGCTCGGCCTCAAATGCGCGATGCCCAACACCAAGGTCAACATGGCGCTGCGCGACCAGCATCTGCTGGCGGTGCCGGCCGGCGACAACGTCATCCGCCTGTTGCCGCCGCTCACCGTCACCGACGCCGAGATCCGCGAGGCGCTCGACCGCATCCGCGCCGGCGCCAAGGGCCTGGCCGACGCCATCGCCGCGGCCGCCGCGAAGTAATCCTTCGGAACCATTCCCGATGAGCGTTCGCCATTTCACCGATCTTTCCGCCGTTTCCGAAGGCGATCTGCGCTTCATGCTGGACGATGCGGTGGTGCGCAAGGCCAGGCCTCAAGGCCGGCGAGCGGACCAAGCCGCTCGACGGCAAGGTGCTGGCGATGATCTTCGACAAGCCGTCGACGCGCACGCGCGTCTCCTTCGACGTCGGCATGCGCCAGCTCGGCGGCGAAACGATCATGCTGACCGGCACCGAGATGCAGCTCGGCCGCTCCGAGACCATCGCCGACACGGCCAAGGTGCTGTCGCGCTATGTCGATGCCATCATGATCCGCACCACCGTCGCATGAGCGGCTGCTCGAGCTGACCGAGCATGCCACCGTTCCGGTCATCAACGGGCTGACCGACGACACCCATCCCTGCCAGCTGATGGCCGACATCATGACCTTCGAGGAGCATCGCGGTCCGGTCGCCGGCAAGACCATCGCCTGGACCGGCGACGGCAACAACGTGCTGCATTCGCTGCTCGAAGCCTCGGCGCGCTTCCGCTTCAACCTCAACGTCGCCGTGCCGGAAGGCAGCGAGCCCGACGAGAAGCATGTCGACTGGTCGAAGGCGCAATGGCGGCAAGCTGAGCTTCACCCGCTCGCCCGAGGAAGCCGTCGACCAGGCCGATTGCGTCGTCACCGACTGCTGGGTGTCGATGGGCCAGGAGCACCGCGCCCGCGGCCACAATGTCTTCCTGCCCTACCAGGTCAATGCGGCGCTGATGGCCAAGGCCAAGCCCGACGCGCTGTTCATGCATTGCCTGCCGGCGCATCGCGGCGAGGAGGTCACCGACGAGGTGATCGACGGGCCGCATTCGGTGGTGTTCGACGAGGCCGAGAACCGGCTGCACGCCCAGAAGGCCGTGCTCGCCTGGTGCCTGGGCGCTTGATCTCGGCGGACGGCGTGATGCCTATCTGCGGCGCATCACGCAAATTGAGCGCGTTTCGATGCATGTGCCCCGCCGGGCCGCATGGCCGCGCGCCGGAGCTTTGTCATGTTGGAAACCCGTCAAGTGACTGAACATCACCCGCAAACTCGGCGAATTCGGCTATGCCGGCGACGACCATGTCGTGCCCTTCGAGGTCGGCCCGCTCGACGTGCGCGGCCGCACCGTCCAGCTCGGGCCGATGCTCGACGCCATCCTCGGCCGCCACGATTATCCCGAGCCGGTGGCCCGGCTGCTGGCCGAAGCCTGCGTGCTGACGGTGCTGCTCGGCACCTCGCTGAAGTTCGAGGGCAAGTTCATCCTGCAGACCCGGACCGACGGGCCGGTCGACATGCTGGTCGCCGATTTCTCGACGCCATCGGCGCTGCGCGCCTATGCCCGCTTCGACGCCGACCGGCTGGAGGCGCTGATCGCTGCCGGCGAGACCGTCGCAGCAGACGCTGCTCGGCAACGGCGTGCTGGCGCTGACCATCGACCAGGGCGCGCACACGCAGCGCTATCAGGGCATCGTCCAGCTCGACGGCGAGACGCTGGAAGAGGCCGCGCGCACCTATTTCCGCCAGTCGGAGCAGATCCCGACCGATCTCAGGCTGTCGGTGGCCAAGCTGGTGACGCCGGGCACGGCGGCGCCCGCGAGCAATGGCGCGCCGGCGGCCTGCTGGCGCAGTTCCTGCCGCAGTCGCCGGAGCGCATGCGCGTGCCGGACCTTCCCGGCGGCGACGGCGATCCGCGCGACGAGGTCGCATGACCCGGTCGACAATGCCTGGCAGGAGCTGCTGGCGCTGCTCGGCACCATCGAGCCGACCGAACTGATCGACCCGACGGTCGGCGCCGAGCGGCTGCTCTACCGGCTGTTCCACGAGCACGGCGTGCGCGTCTTCGGCGGCGTGCCGGTCGCCGACCAGTGCTCCTGCTCGCGCGAGAAGATCCGCGGCATCCTCGAAGGCTTCTCGGCCGAGGAGATCAAGGACAGCACCGAGGATGGCGGCATCCACGTCGCCTGCGAGTTCTGCTCGAAGCAGTACGACTTCGACCCGGCGGAATTCGGCTCGGCTCAGTAAGATCCCTTCCTTCTCCCCGTTTACGGGGAGAAGGTGCCCGAAGGGCGGATGAGGGGCGGCGCGACCGTCGGCGATGTCCGGCACGCCGTCGGGGAGAAGACTCCGTCGTGGAGGATCTCGCCAATCGCCTAACTTAATTCACGGTCCGCCTTGTCCCCGGCAGATCGAGCGAGAAGGCGGGGATGGCGATGTCGAACGTCTCGCCCCGCTTGTTGCGCATCGTGTAATGGCCGACCATGATGCCGGACGGCGTCGAGAGCGGGCAGCCGGACGTGTATTGGTAGCTGTCGCCGGGGTTGAGTTCGGGCTGGTCGCCGACGACGCCGGCGCCGCGTACCTCCTCGACCCGGCCAGTGCCGTCGGTGATGTGCCAGTAGCGCGACATCAGCTGCACGAACTCGTCCGACTGGTTGTCGATCGTCACGTGGTAGCCCCAGACATAGCGGTTCTCCGACGGATCCGAGCGATCCTCGAGATAGAACGGCCTGACCTGCACTTCGATGTTGCGCGTAACGGCGCGGTACATGAGGCTACTCCAAACAGTCCTGGCGGAACTCTCGGCGCACTCTTTGACCAGGTCAAAGGTGCGCGCGCCTGTCTCTGCCGTCTTTATGCGCAGGTGCCGAACAAACAATGTCATTTAAGTGACACATGACAATGATGGTGTGCACGGACCGTGCCGGGCAACTCAGCGCTCTGTCGAACTGTTGAAAACGGCCATCTCCCGGCCGGCTTTTCCGGAGTGACCAGATCTCGATGGAACTGATCAGTCATAGCCGCCGCCGTGCTTTCGACAGCTCCTCATTCTTTCAAATCTCGCCAGCATCCTGCTCGCGTCGCTTCAGGCTGAAGCGGCCGCGCACGCTTGCGCCGCCGGCCGGCAAGGCGCCGCCGGTGTCGATCGTCATGCCGTCGCGCGGCGTCGAGCCGTTCACCGAGGAAACGCTTGCAGCGCGCCTTCTCGCTCGACTGGCCGCGCTACGAGCTGATCTTCTGCGTCGCCCACGCCGACGATCCGGTGGTCAAGCTGATAAACAGGGCGATCGCCCGGTTTCCGAAGGTGCCGGCCCGGCTGCTGGTCGGCGACGACCGCATCAGCGCCAATCCCGAAGCTCAACAATTGCGTCAAGGGTTGGGAAGCGGCGCGCCACCACTGGGTCATCCTTGCCGATTCCAACGTGCTGATGCCGAGGGACTATGTCCAGCACCTGATGGCGGCGTGGCGGCCCGACACCGGCCTTGTCTGCTCGACGCCGATCGGCTCGCGGCCGGACGGCTTCTGGGCCGAGGTCGAATGCGCCTTCCTCAACACGCTGCAGGCGCGCTGGCAGTATACCGGCGAGGCGCTCGGCCTCGGCTTCGCCCAAGGCAAGAGCATGCTGTGGAAGAAGCCTGATGCTCGACGCCAATGGCGGCATCCGCGCGCTGGCCGCCGAGATCGCCGAGGACGCCGCCGCGACCAAGCTGGTCAACGGGCTCGGGCTGCGCGTCAATCTTGTCGCTTCGCCTTTCGAGCAGCCGCTGGGTGAGCGCCGTCTCGGCGAAATCTGGTCGCGCCAGGCCCGCTGGGCGCGCCTGCGCCGCGTCACCTTTCCGCTGTTCTTCGCTCCCGAAATCCTGACCGGCGTGGCCGTGCCGCTGGTGCTGGCGCTGGTCGCAGCGGCCGGCGCCGGCCTCAGCCTGCCGCTCACCGCGCTCTGCCGTCCTGGCGCTCGCCTATGTGCCGGAATGCGCGCTCGCCTGGGCCAAGGGCTGGTACTGTCGCCACGCATCATCCCGGCGATGATGGTGCGTGACCTGATGCTGCCGGCGATCTGGGCGCGCGGCTGGCTCGGCGGCGCCGTCGACTGGCGCGGCAACGCGATGACCATCCGCACCAAGGCGATGACCGAACTGGAAGAGGGCGCCTGAGCAACGCTCAGGCGTTTGTCCAAATCGCAGTCTGGACCCTTTACTTGGCTGATTTCAGCGCCTGCTCGACATCCTCGATCAGATCGTCCGCATCCTCGAGGCCGACCGACAGCCGCAGCGTGCCCGGGCCGATGCCGAGTTCGGCGCGCGCCTCGTCGGTCAGGTTCTTGTGCGTCGTCGTCGCCGGATGGGTGATCAGGCTCTTGGCGTCGCCGAGATTGTTGGAGATCAGCACGATGTCGAGCGCGTTCTGGAAGGCGAAGGCCGCCTGCTTGCCGCCCTTGACGTCGAGGCAGATCAGCGTCGAGCCGCCCGTCATCTGCTTCTTGACGATATCGGCCTGCGGATGGTCGGCGCGGCCGGGATAGATGACGCGGGCGATTTCCGGGCTGTTCGGCGAGGAAATCGGCGATCTTGCCGGCACTTTCCGTCTGCTGGCGCACGCGCAGCGGCAGCGTCTCCAGGCCCTTGAGCAGCGTCCAGGCATTGAACGGCGACAGGCTCGGGCCGGTGTGGCGGAAATAGTCGTGCAGATTCTCGTCGATCCACTTCTTGTCCGACAGGATGACGCCGCCGAGGCAGCGGCCCTGGCCGTCAATATGCTTGGTCGCCGAATAGACGACGATATGGGCGCCGAGCTGCAGCGGCTTCTGCTGCAAGCGGCGTGGCGAAGACGTTGTCGACGACCAGCCTGGCGCCGATCGAGTTGGCGAGCGCGGCGACGGCGGCGATGTCGACCACTTCCAGCGTCGGATTGGTCGGGCTTTCCAGGAAGAACAGCTTGGTGTTCGGCCTGACCGCCTTTTCCCAGTTGGCGATGTCGGTGCCGTCGACCAGCGTCGCCTCGATGCCGTATTTCGGCGCCAGCGTCTCGACCACCCAGCGGCAGGAGCCGAACAGCGCGCGCGCCGCGACGATATGGTCGCCGGCCTTGGCGCTGCACAGAAGCGCCGCCGTCACCGCCGCCATGCCGGAGGCCGTGGCGCGCGCGTCTTCGGCGCCTTCCAGCGCGCACATGCGCTTTTCGAACATGTCGACGGTCGGGTTGGCGTAGCGCGAATAGATGAAGCCCGGCTCCTCGCCCTTGAAGCGGGCTTCGGCCGCCTCTGCCGTCTCGTAGACATAGCCCTGGGTGAGGTACATCGCCTCGGACGTCTCGCCGAAGCTGGGAACGCAGCGTGCCGCCGTGCACGAGTGCGGTCTGCCGGCTTCCAGTTGCGCTTCTTGTGTCATCGCTTCTGTCCCAAACACAAAAAAACCGGCCGCGAAAGTCGCAACCGGTCCATACGGCCTTGCGGCCCACGGTCCTTTAGCGACTTGTTTAACGTGGCTGCAAGCCGACCGGCCAAATCACCACGGGATAACGACCCTTTAGACCCGCAGCCGCGCTTGCGTCAATTGCCGGCTTCATTAAGAGGTTTGTACCACGTTCGAAGCCTTGGAGCGAAGCCTGTTGCGGCAGACAGGCATTCTTCCCGATCAGGACATTTCCGCGCTGTTCCAGTCCGGCGCGCTGAAGTCGCCGCGCGCGCTCGACGCCGACCAGATCCAGCCGGCCAGCCTCGATCTCAGGCTCGGCGACAAGGCCTGTCGCGTGCGCGCCACCTTCCTGCCCGGCCCCGATCATCAGGTCGCCGACAAGCTCGACCGGCTGAAGCTGCACGAGATCAGACCTCACCGAGGGCGCGGTGCTGGAAACCGGCTGCGTCTACATCGTGCCGCTGCTGGAAAGCCTGGCGCTGCCGGCGGACATTTCCGCCTCCGCCAATCCGAAGAGCTCGACCGGGCGGCTCGATATCTTCACCCGCGTCATGACCGATCGCGGCCAGGAGTTCGACAAGATCGCCGCCGGCTATCACGGCCCGCTCTATCTCGAAGTCAGCCCGCGCACCTTCCCGATCGTCGTGCGCGCCGGCTCGCGGCTGTCGCAGATCCGCTTCCGCATCGGCAATGCGCTGCTGTCGGAAAGCGAGCTGCATGACGCTGCACCGTGCCGAGACGCTGGTGGCCACCGAGCCGCCCAACATTTCCGGCGGCGGCATCGCGCTGTCGATCGACCTCGACGGCGACAAGGACGGCCTGGTCGGCTATCGCGGCAAGCACCACACCGGCCTCGTCGATGTCGACAAGCGCGCCGCGCACGACGTCGTCGATTTCTGGGAGCCGCTCTACAAGCGCGGCGCCGGCGAACTGGTGCTCGATCCGGACGAGTTCTACATCCTCGTGTCGCGCGAGGCGGTGCACGTGCCGCCGCTCTACGCCGCCGAGATGACGCCCTTCGATCCGCTGGTCGGCGAATTCCGCGTCCACTATGCCGGCTTCTTCGATCCGGGCTTCGGCCATTCGGCGGCCGGCGGCACCGGCAGCCGCGCCGTGCTCGAAGTGCGCAGCCACGAAGTGCCGTTCATCCTCGACCACGGCCAGATCGTCGGCCGGCTGGTCTACGAGCACATGCTGAAGCGGCCGCAGGCGCTCTACGGCACCGACCTCGGCTCGAACTACCAGGCGCAGGGCCTGAAGCTGTCCAAGCATTTCCGCGCCGCGCGGCTGACCTTTCCGTCACCGCCAGAGTGCTTGCCTGACGGGCGTGCCATGCTTGGCTGCGCCTCAGCCCGGCGAGGTGACGGCGATCAAGGGGAACGACCATGCAGATCTCGAGATGGATCCTGTCGGCAGCCGCGGCTGCCATGCTGGTGCTCGGCGGCCGGTTCGGTGTCGGCGCAGGCAGCGGAGAAACTGAAGATCGGCACCGAGGGCGCCTATCCGCCCTTCAACACCATCACCGCGGACGGCAAGGTCGTCGGCTTCGACATCGACATCGCCAATGCGCTGTGCGCGCAGATGAAGGTCGAATGCGAAATCGTCACCCAGGACTGGGACGGCATCATCCCGGCGCTCCAGGCCAAGAAGTTCGACGCCATCATCGCCTCGATGAGCATCACCGAGGAGCGCAAGAAGCAGGTCGCCTTCACCAACAAATACTACACGACGCCGCTTGCGCTGGTCGCGCCGAAGGACAGCGACCTGACCTCGACCGAACCGGCTGCCCTTGCCGGCAAGACGGTGGGCGCCCAGGCATCGACCACCCAGGCCGATCTACGCCCAGAACGTCTACGGCAAGGCCGGCGCGGAGGCGAAACTCTATCCGACCCAGGAAGAGGCGATCACCGATCTGCAGAACGGCCGCCTCGACGCGGTGATCTCGGACAAGTTCGTGCTGGTCGACTGGATGAAGAAGGCGAGCGACGGCTGCTGCAAGATGGTCGGCGACGTCAAGGGCACCGAGACGCAAGCCGGCATCGCGGTGCGCCTGGAAGACACCGCACTGCGCGACAAGCTCAACGCGGCCATAGACGCCATCGTCGCCGACGGCACCTACAAGAAGATCCAGGCCAAGTATTTCGACTTCGATATTTATTGAGGTCTGAGGCGCTTCTTGCCTTCTCCCCTTGTGGGAGAAGGTGGCCTCGCAAAGCGAGGTCGGATGAGGGGTGTTCCAGAGGACACCAACGCCTCGATTCCTTCCAGCACCCCTCATCTCATCCGTCTCGGCGCTGCGCGCCAATCCACCTTCTCCCACAAGGGGAGAAGGGGAAGGTTGGCGCTACAAGCGCCTTCACCGCCACCTTCACCGGCTGCTCGATCTCCAGCGGGTTGCGCAGCGGCAGGCCGAAATCCCCGGCTTCGATCTCGAAAACATCGCCGGCCTCGGTCCTGATGCCGTCGGCGAAGGACAGCGTCGCCGTGCCGAACATGTGCACATGCACGTCGCCCGGCTGGCGGAAGGCCGAGTATTTGAAGTGGTGGTGCTCGAGATTGGCGATGGTGTGCGACATGTTCGCCTCGCCCGACAGGAACGGCTTTTCCCACAAGCAGCTTGCCGTCGCGAACGATGCGCGATGCGCCCCTGACGTCGGCCGGCAGGTCGCCGATCAGGATCTCCGGCCCGAACGAGGCGTTGCGCAGCTTCGAATGCGCCAGGAACAGATAGTTCACCCGCTCGGTGACATGGTCGGAAAACTCGTTCGACAGCGTGAAGCCGACGCGGAACGGCGCGCCGTCGTCGCCGATGACATAGATGCCGGCGATCTCCGGCTCCTCGCCGGCGTCCTGGGCAAAGGCCGGCGACATCAGTGCCGCGCCCGGCGCTACCGCCATCGTGCCGTTGCCCTTGTAGAACCATTCCGGCTGCACGCCGGTCTGGCCCTTCGCCGGCTTGCCGCCCTCCAGCCCCATGCGGAACATCTTCATGGAATCGGTGAGCTGCTCCTCGCCGTCCGTCGCTGAGCTTCTTGTGCATGGAATCGCGCGTTGCCGCCGAGCCGAGATGCGTCAAGCCCGGTGCCGGTCAGGTGCAGATGCGCGGGATCCGGATGGTTGATCGGCGACAGCAGCCGACCCTTCTTGTAGGCGGCGTCGAGGTCGACGGTCTCACCGAAACCCTTGCGCTCGATCAGCGCGGCGAGCCCGGTGCCGGTGCGCGCGGCCTCCATCGCCAGCGAATAGACGCTGCGGGCGCCGTTGATGATCCGCGTCTTGCCGCCGTTGCGGGCGACGACGCGGATCGTCTCGGCGTCGTCGAGGATCTGGGAGATCAGCATGATGTACCCTCTCTCATGTGCCTTGGCCCGGCTGCCTGCATGGCAAACCCTGACCTGCGCGGCTCGGGACCAATCCGCGCCACGGGTTGAAACTCTTCGTCCGGATTGCGCTCGCAGGCCTGGTCCCTCGGGGGACTTCTCTGCATCGGCGGGTTGCCGACGGCCGCGATGTGACCCGTATGCCTTCCTGGTTGCCTCGCCCGTTAACCCTTGTTCTTGTTGTAGACGTCGAAGACCACGGCGCCGAGCAGCACCAGGCCTTTGACCACCTGCTGCCAGTCGACATTGACGCCCATGATCGACATGCCGTTGTTCATGACGCCCATGATGAAGCCGCCGACCACCGCGCCGATGACCTGGCCGACGCCGCCCATGGCCGAAGCGCCGCCGATGAACACCGCTGCGATGACGTCGAGCTCGCTGCCGAGGCCCGCCGCCGGCACCGCCTGTCCGAGGCGCGCCGCGATGATCAGGCCGCCAAGCGCCGACAGCACGCCCATATTGACGAACACCATCAGCGTCAGCCGCTCGGTCTTGATGCCCGACAGCTGCGCCGCCTTGGCATTGCCGCCCATTGCATAGATGCGGCGACCGATCGTCATGCGTTTGGTGACGAAGACGAACAGCGCGATCAGCACGCCCATCACCATGAGTACGATCGGCAGGCCCCTGTAGCTGGCGAACTGGTAGACAAGGAACAGCGCCAGCGCGCTGGTAACCAGGGTCTTGACGACGAACAGCGTGAACGGTTCGGCTTCATAGCCATGCTGTTCGCGCGTGCGCCGTGCCCTGAGCCCGAAATAGGCATAGGCGAGCACAGCGATCAGGCCCAGCACAATCGTCGTCATGTGCAGCGTCAGGCCGCTGCCCATAATGGTCTTGCCGGCCGCATTTACCGTCGGTGGGATCAGCGTCAGGGGGCCGATAACATCCGGGATGAAGCCGGAGCTGAGCGCCTTGAAGCTGCCGGGAAGCGGCCCGACCGAGGATCCGCCACCCAGCAGCGCCTGGCAGATGCCGCGGAAGATCAGCATTCCCGCCAGCGTGACGATGAAGCTCGGTATTCGGTGATAGGCAATCCAGTAGCCCTGTGCCGCGCCGATGCCGCCGCCGATGATCAGGCAGATGATCGACACCACCAGCGGATTGCTGAAGGGGCCGAGTGGCCAGATGACCATCATCATCGCCGCCAGCGCGCCGATGAAACCGGCGACGGAGCCGACGCTGAGGTCGATATGGCCGGAGACGATCACCAAGCAGCATGCCCAGCGCCATCACGATGATGAAGCTGTTCTGCTGCACCAGATTGCTCAGGTTCACCGGCTTGAACAGCGTGCCGGACGTGGTGAACTGGAAGAACACCATGATGGCGATCAGCGCCAGGATCAGGCCGTATTCGCGCAAATTGGTGATCAGCGCCGAGACGGCAACGCGCGGTCCCTGCGGCACATCTTCGGCGACGCCGCTTTTCGGCGCGGGAGCGCTTTCGGTGCTCATGATGCTTTTCCTTCTCCCCGAACGATGGCGCGCATGATCTTTTCCTGGCTGGCGTCGCTCGCCGCCATTTCGCCGACCATGCGCCCTTCGTTCATGACGTAGATGCGGTCGGTGATGCCGAGCAGTTCCGGCATTTCCGACGAGATGACGATGATCGCCTTACCCTCGGAGGCGAGGCGGGCGATGATGGTGTAGATTTCGTACTTGGCGCCGACGTCGATGCCGCGCGTCGGCTCGTCGAGGATCAGCACTTCCGGATTGGCGAACAGCCATTTCGACAGCACCACCTTCTGCTGGTTGCCGCCCGAAAGATTGCCGGTCATCTGATAGACGCTGGACGAGCGGATGTTGGTCTTGGCCTTGTAGTCGTTGGCGACGGCGAGTTCGCGCAAATCGTCGATCACGCTGTGGCGCGACACGCCGCCGAGATTGGCCAGCGTGATGTTATGCTTGATGTGGTCGATCAGGTTGAGACCGTAGGTCTTGCGGTCCTCGGTGACGTAGGCAATGCCGTGTTCAACCGCCTTGCTCACCGAGGAGACATCGATCGGCTTGCCCTTGAGCAGCACCTCGCCGGTGATGCGGCGGCCATAGGAGCGGCCGAACAGGCTCATCGCGAATTCGGTGCGTCCGGCGCCCATCAGCCCGGCAATGCCGACCACCTCGCCCTTGCGGACGTTGATATCGATGCCCTTGATCACCTGCCGCTCGGCATGGATCGGGTGATAGACCGACCAGTTCTTCACCTGCGAGCACGGTCTCGCCGATCTTGGGCTCGCGCGGCGGATAACGGTCGTCGAGCGAGCGGCCGACCATCGAGGTGATGATGCGGTCTTCCGAGATGTCCTTCTTGGCAAGCGTCTCGATGGTCCGCCCGTCGCGGATGACCGTGACCTTGTCGGCGACCCGGTTCACCTCGTTGAGCTTGTGCGAGATCAGGATCGAGGTCATGCCCTGCCGCTTGAATTCGAGCAGAAGGTCGAGCAGCGCCTGGCTGTCCTTTTCGCTGAGCGACGCCGTCGGCTCGTCGAGGATCAGCAGCTTCACTTCCTTGCTCAGCGCCTTGGCGATCTCGACCAGCTGCTGCTTGCCGACGCCGATATTGGTGATCAGCGTCTTGGGGTCCTCCTTGAGGCCCACCTTCTTCAACAGGGCGCTGGTGCGCGTCTCGTTGGCATTCCAGTCGATGACGCCGAATTTGGCGTGTTCGTTGCCGAGGAAAATGTTTTCGGCGATCGACAGCATCGGCACCAGCGCAAGTTCCTGGTGGATGATGACGATGCCCTTGTGTTCGCTGTCGTGGATGCCTTTGAAATGGCATTCCTCGCCGCGGTAGACGATCGCGCCCTCATAGGTGCCGGATGCATAGACGCCCGACAGCACCTTCATCAGCGTCGATTTGCCGGCGCCGTTCTCGCCGACCACGGCATGGATCTCGCCTTCCTCGACGCTGAGGTTGACGTTCGACAGCGCCTTCACGCCGGGAAACGTCTTGGTGATGTCGCGCATCTCCAAAATCGTCGAGGTCATCAGGAATTACAGCTCCTCCGAGGCCGGCAAACAATACCGGGCTCGCTGGTTAACGAAAAGGGGCCCTGCGTTGCGCAGGACCCCTGTCTTTGCAACCGCGATTACTTCAGTTCGTCGGCCTTGATGTAGCCGGAGTCGACGACCAGCGCCTGGTAGTTCGACTTGTCGACGTCATGCGGCGTCAGCAGGATCGAGGGAACGACCTTGACGTCGTTGTTGTAGGTCTTTTCGTCGAGGCCGTCCGGCTTGCCGCCCGAGAGTACCTTGTCGACCAGATCGACAGTGGCCTTGGCCAGTTCGCGGGTGTCCTTGAACACGGTCGAGTACTGCTCGCCCGAGATGATCAGCTTGACCGAGGCGGTCTCGGCGTCCTGGCCGGTCACGATCGGCCAGGGCTGAGCGTCCGTGCCGTAGCCGACAGCGCGCAGCGAAGCGGTGATACCGCGCGACAGGCCGTCATAGGGCGACAGAACGCCATCGACGCGGCTGCCGTCCGAGTAGTTGGCGGAGAGCAGATTGTCCATGCGCGCCTGGGCGGTGGCGGCCAGCCAGCGCAGCGTGCCGACCTTGTCCATGCCGGTCTGGCCGGACTTGATCTTGATCGAGCCGTCGTCGATCAGCGGCTGCAGGACGGAGATCGCGCCATTGTAGAAGAAGAAGGCGTTGTTGTCGTCGGGCGAGCCGCCGAACAGTTCGACGTTCCACGGCTTGGTGTTCGGGAAGCGCTCCTTGAGGCCCTTGACCAGCGAATTGGCCTGGATGACGCCGACGCCGAAATTGTCGAAGGTGGTGTAGTAGTCGACATTAGCGGTCTTCTTGATCAGGCGGTCATAGGCGACGACGACGACGCCGGCGTCAGCGGCCTTCTGCAGCGCGTCCGACAGGGTGGTGCCGTCGATCGAGGCGATGATCAGCGCCTTCGGGCCCTTGGTGATTTCGTTTTCCAGCTGGCTAAGCTGGTTCGGAATGTCGTCCTGCGCGTATTGCAGGTCGACGGTGTAGCCGAGAGCCTCGAGCTGGGACTTGACGGCATCGCCGTCATTGATCCAGCGCTGCGAGGTCTTGGTCGGCATCAGCACGCCGACCAGGCCTTCGCCTGCATGCGCAGAGCAGCGTCATGGCCGCGATGCCAAGGGCCGCCACGGCGGCCAGTGTCTTGATGATTTTCACAGTAACTCTCCCTGGTTGATGGACGCGACACCTCGGGGCTTCGCGGGCCGCGCAGTCGAGCAGAAGCGCAAGCGCGCTGCTGTCGTCTATCGATCTCCGGTATCCTCCCAATCGGCCCCGGGACGCAGATTTCAATCGATACGATTTTCCTCGTCATCGACCGGCACGCCCCAGGACGCGCGAAGGGTGTGTCCCTTTGACATAACTGTCAAATGCGATCTTTGATGATTGCTATACCGAAACTGATATATGATTGAAAACAGATCGATCCTTCGGCGCGAACAGGCGACAATCATGGCGGCATTGCGAAATCCTTCTGGAATTTCCGGTAGTTACGACGAGCTGCCGGGCGACGGCGAAACCCTGCTGCGCAGCGGCCTTAGCCTGCGCCACATGCGCATGATCGCCGCACTCGACGATCACGGCCGGGTGAGTGCGGCCGCGCAGGTGATGAACATCTCGCAGCCCGCCGCTTCGCGCATGATCGCCGAGATGGAGGCGGTGCTCGACGTCAAGCTGTGCGAAAGGTTGCCGCGCGGCATCACGCTGACGCCCTACGGCAAGGCGCTGGCCCGGCGCGCGCGCTCGATCCTGCTCGAGATGCGCGAGGCCGACCGCGAGATTTCCGAACTCAAGGCGGGCAAGGGCGGTTCGGTGTTCCTCGGCGCGGTGACGGCGCCGGCGATCGAACTGGCGGTGCCGGCGATCCGCGAGATCCGCCGCATCTATCCGCGCATCGAGATCACCATGCAGGTCGAGACCTCCAACGTGCTGGCGCGAGAGCTGATCGCCTCGCGCCACGATTTCATCATCGCGCGCATCCCCGACGACCTCAATCCGCGGCTGTTCGAATCGCGCGTCATCGGCGTCGAAAAGGCCTGCCTGATCGTGCGCCGCGGCCATCCGCTGAGCATGGGCAAGGCGGTGCGGCTGGAGGACACCGCCGCCTATGACTGGGTCTTCCAGTCGGGCGGCTCGCCGCTGCGCCAGGCGATGGAAAGCAATTTCCTGAACCGCAACATCGCGCTGCCGGACCGCATCCTCAACACCAGCTCGCTGCTCTTGACCCTGGTCATGGTCGCCCAGTCCGACGCCATCGCGCCGGTGTCGATCCAGGTGGCGAAATTCATCCAGAACCCGGAAGGGCTGGCCGGCGCCATCGACGTCGTCCAGACCGAGTTCGACATCGAGGTCAGGCCCTACAGCCTGATCACGGTCAAGAACCGCGCGCTCTCGCCGGCCGCCAAGATGCTGCACGACTTCATTCTGCGGGAAGTGGGATAAACGCTGGAGCGGATGGCGGTAGTCCTTCGACGTTTCCCAAAACCCGGACAACAGATGAAGCGGTGATGCCCTCTGCGCCAAAGGCTGGAGCACGTGGCGGGGATCGAGCTCGCGCTAGTGTAACAGAACCGATCGGAAGGTTGATTAGCGTTGCCTTATGTTAACCATCTTGATGCTAGCGTTGGCGTCGCGAGACGAACGCGAGATCACAAGATGGACAAGGATCTGATGCCCGCGCGGATGTTGACGACCAGGGCGATTGGGTTCTTCGCCGCCGTCCTGATGGCGCTGCCCGTGAACGCGGAGACCGTGAGCGACAATCCCGGTGGCCAGATCGTGAACTTCGCTTTGCATGTCGCCGAACTGCGCGTCGCCGAGGAGCAAGTGAGCTTTGAGGGGGCATGCGACAGCGCCTGCACGCTCTATCTGTCCCTGCCCGCCGAGCAGCTTTGCGTTACCCTGGACGCATCCTTTGGCTTCCATCTGCCCTATGGCGTCGGCGCTCGGCAGAAAGTGGTCGCCGCCAACTACCTCATCTCGCAATATCCCGATTGGGTGCGGCACTGGATCGAGGAGCATGGCGGCCTGTCGCACACGATAATGCGGATGGAAGCCGAAGAGGCGGCAAAGCACCTGCCCCTGTGCGGAGTGCTGGCGTGAACGTGGTCGCAGTGCCGCTGTTCGCCTTCGGACGCTGGAGCGGGTAGAGGGAATCGAACCCTCGCGTTCAGCTTGAGATCGAAGACCATCTCGTCCTTTGTGTCCATGGCCGATGCCGGCGCTACCACGTCAGAACCTCTTCGACATATCCACGTCGCATCCAGTATGGATACCTCAATCCCCGAACATCGGGATCATTTGCGTAAAGCGATCGTACCGTATTCTGGTTGACTTCGTGGTTGATTGAAAGGAACGTATTCGTGTTCTTTCGAGCAAATCGCCAATATGCCTCGGCGGTTTCTTGCGACATCTCCGTCAGAGAGTCGACGTTGACGATCAGGTCATATCTTTCATCGATTTGATCGATCGCCGTAGCGGGCACTATACGAACCGGTGCAACTGATTCTTCCCCATGCAATCGAATACGCGACGCGCCGAGCGTCCGGCCGAGGAATGAAGCCTGCGCGGCATTGGTCAGGGGAATGTCAATGACTGTGTAATCCTTGATCCCAAAGAGGTCGGCAAAATAGGCTGTCCTGCCCAGCCCCGCTCCAATCTCCAGAACTTTGAAATTTGCTCGGCTTCTTGAGATCTGTCCAATTCGCCATGCCTGGTAGACCGCTTGCAACGCGCGGAACCCCGCGATTCCCCGCTTTGTGCTGAGCCCGATTTCATTTGGAAATGGATTGGGGAATTGCAGCTTGATGCTGAGCGTCTCGTCGATATCATCCAGTATCTGGTCGGCGCTTCGCGCATTGGCGTAGTTGGCGCCGACATCTGCAGGCTGCATTTCCGGATAGGTCATACGACGCGCACCAATAGCTTCGGCAAGGCTGTTCAACATATCCATCAGCCACATCGCGTGGAGTTTTTGCCACGATATGGTGCCGTTGAGACGGCGGACGACGAATTCGTGCGGTTCAACCTCGCCGGGCGGGGCTTTCGCAATATCGTCAAAGCCCCAGAAAAATGCTGTCTCGCTGGGGCGACCCAGCACACGCGCGGCTTCGTCGGCATTGTCTCCAAGCAGGGCGTTGTGAACGTCGGCCTTGATACTGAACAAGGAGTGATCCCAAGCCGAACTTGTCGGCACAAACGCCGCATATGCCCCGCGATACGCTGCCGTAATTCGGTCAACGAGACCGCTGTCATCCTGGGCCCCGACGTGCGGCGATTGCGCCAGGTCAGGAACGTCACCTAATGGCATGCGGCTCAACAGCCACGCGAAATATTCTAAGGAATGTTCTTCTTCCACGGTTTGGACTGGCACACTCTCGGGGTTGGAAAACCAGCGCTTTAGGAATTGCATGTGTGACGGGGCTCCCCTGTTCTGCCATTTGATCGCGCCGCATCGTGGGCGGGCTGAGATCACAACTTCCTGTTCTCATAGGGCTCAGCATGCAGGCGCGGCAAAGCCCTCGGAGGTACGGTCGAACGAGTTTCACGCCTGCCTTGCGGGTCATCCGCTGCATCGCCTCATGCAGAGTTGGCGTGAGCTCGAATCCTGACGTCAAAGCGACGGTACTTGCCGTACTGAGCAGCCGAAGGGAGACGTTGGGAGTGATCCCGGCGCCGAGCTGGACTGTCCATGCCAGTTGCTGGAGCGGGTAGAGGGAATCGAACCCTCGCGTTCAGCTTGGGAAGCTGACAAGCTACCATTACATCATACCCGCAGCGTCACCTCGTTACCATGAGGGCCCCGCTTCGGGCAATCGTCAAAGCCGCCGAAAGCCGCTCGCCCTGTTGGCAAGACGCCTTTGATGCCGGTCGACGGGCATGATAGAACGGCCGCGCCTTGCGAGCTGGCACTTGTTTGCTTGGCGATATGGTCCGAACATGAAGTGCTGGGTGGGGACCCGCTTGGAATTCAAGATAAGGAGGAGGAGAAGGACTTCTCACTCCAGAAAGACATTCACGTCAGAAGACCTGCAGTTTCTGCTGCAGCTTCCCGTTTTTGCGATTGTCTCCCTTCTCGCTCCCGAGAAGCGCTGGCAAGCAGCCTGTATGACCATTGAGCGGCTGAAAGGCGCTTCTTCCAGCCTGGGGGATGGCTGCGTCCGGCAGACTCTCGCCTCGTTCGGATTGACTGGCGCTGACGATCAACGCCGCATCGGCGCGATGCGAAGCGAGCACCATGTCCAGATCGTGCGCGAGCGTCTGGCCGGCTGGAAACCCGACATCGAGTTGCGAGGTCGGCAGCAACTCGATGCGGCAAGGAACGCAGGCCACGGCGCGGTCCTGTGGATCGCGCATTTCTCCTTCAACGCGCTCGCGGCGAAAATGGCTTTCGCCGGGGCAGGGCTCGAAGTGTTCCATGTCAGCCGGCCGGAGCACGGCTTCACCAAGTCGCGCTTCGGCATCCGTTTCCTCAACCCGATCAGGACCGGCGCCGAGCTGAAATACGCGGCCGGCCGGATCGTGATCGATCGTGCCAATCCCGCAGCAAGCATGCACGAGGCCCGGCGTCTGCTGCGCGCGAACAAATTCGTGTCGATAACGGCGGGAGCCTGGGAGGGCGAATTGCTGGTCAAGGCAAGGATTGGCCAGTCGGCCATCGAACTGTCGAGCGGCGCGCCCCGCCTGGCCAAGATCGCCGGCGCCCCGCTGCTGCCGGTTTTCGTCGTGCGCGACGACAGCACCGGCAAGATCCGCGTGACCGTGGATCGGCCCATCGACCTGGACGGTCATCGGGACAGGGCCGAACTCCTGCAGTCAGCCACGCAGGAATTCGCCGACAGGCATCTGCCCTTCCTCGCGGCCTGTCCTCACCAGTGGCGCGACTGGGAGAAACTGACGGCGTTCAACCCGCACTGACGGCCGAAAGCAAGCGATGCCCCTGTTCAGCATTCTCATAGCCGATGACGACGGCGGCGACCTCTCCGACCTGGTCACGCAGAACATCCAGTCGTTCAAGGCCGCGCATCCGGGCGAAGGGCATGTCCTGTTTCGGGAAGCGGCGTTGATAGAGTTCATTTCGGCGCATTTCGACGCCGAGGTGCTGTCGGCGTTCCGCACCCTGCGGCCCTACGCCTACAAGGCGGACCTGGCCAAGTACTGCCTGCTTTACGAACAGGGCGGCGTCTATGCCGACCTCTCCTATGCCTTCCTGCGCGGCGCTTCCCCGCGACAAGCAACGCCTGTCGGTGTTTCGCGACTTTCTGAGCTCGACGCCTTGGGATACCAGCCTCGGTGTGGTCGCCGCGCCGCGGCGTCACAGGGCTCTGGTGAAGGCCATCGAGCTCGTCTGCGCCAATGTGAAGCGTCAGTATTACGGACCAACCGCGTTGTGCCCCACCGGTCCGACCCTCTTCGGCAAGGCCATCGCCATGACCTGCGATGCGGAAGACCTGATCGTCGGAGAGGCGGTCTGGCTGACGCTGCCACCGTCGGATGGCGCCGAACCTTCGCAAGAGCCGAGCCACTGTCTTCAGCATGGCAAGGAATTGGTGGCCATCAAGCGCAAGAAGGGAGGTGGGCCCTTGTCGGAACTCGGCATCTCCAGCGGCAACCGCTACAACCGGCTTTGGCGTTCCGGGGAAGTCTATCGCGAGCGGCCACCCTGGGCGCGCATCTTCCGCCGGCGGATTTGACGGCCTTCCCCGATATGACGCCCTTCGGCTTGATGCCGGACCGGCAAATGCGTATTTCTGCACCGGCACCCGAATCCGGGCACCTCAATCAGGAGACAGGCCTTGTCCGCACTGACGCGCTTTCTCGGCGACTCGCCGCTCCGGGTGCTCATCAAGCTGCTGGTGGTGTCGTTCCTCGTCGGCCTGGTCATGAACGCCTTCGGCTGGTCGCCGATGGATGTCTTCTACGGCATCCGCAAGTTCTTCATCGACCTCTGGAACCTCGGCTTCCACGCCATCGATCGCTTCCTCGGCTATATATTGCTGGGTGCGGCGATCGTCGTGCCGGCCTTCATCCTGATCAGGATCGCCAACTACCGGAAGTGACCTATCGGACGTAAACCTCAGGCGTAGCCGGAGGCCACCTCGAACAGGATGGCGTGGCGCGCGGCCAGTGCTGGCCACGTCGGTCGAATAGCCGCCGCCGATGACGCCGCAGAGCGGAATGCCGAGCGCGCGAAAATGGCCGATCACCATCTCGTCGCGAGCGCGCAGACCATCATCGCTGAGGGCGAGCCGGCCCAGCCGGTCCTCGGCATGGACGTCGACGCCGGCATTGTAGAAGACGATGTCCCAGCGCGCCTTGGGCGGAGAGCTCCGGCAGGATGCCGGCCAGCCGCTCCAGATAGGCGGCATCGCCGGTGCCGTCGGGCAGCGCGATGTCGAGGTCGGAAGCGATCTTGCGCACCGGATAGTTGCGCTCGCCATGCATGGAAAAGGTGAAGGCGCGTGGTTCGTCTTTCAGAATGTCCGCCGTGCCGTCGCCCTGATGCACGTCGAGATCGACGATCAGGATGTTTTGGACAGCGCCTTCGGCCAGCAGCACCAGCGAGGCGACGGCGACGTCGTTGAAGGTGCAGAAGCCGGCGCCTTGCGCGCGCCGCGCATGATGGCTGCCGCCGGCGGCGTTGCAGGCAATGCCGTGCTGCAAGCGCGAGCCGCGCCGCCAGCACCGTGCCGCCGGCTGCGAGCTGCGCCCTGCAGCGAGACGCGCGGACCGACCGGAAAGCCGATCTCGCGCTCGATTTTTTCGGGCACCTCGCAGGCGATGCACCTGCTCGACATAGTCAGGCGCATGCGCAAGCTTCAGCCAGGATGCCGGCGCCGGTTCGGGCAGTGTTCAGCGCGCTCGGCCGCGACCAGCCCGCGCGCGCTGCAAGGCTTCCATCAGCAGCGGATACTTGCTCATCGGAAAGCGGTGGTTGACGGCAAAGCCGGCGTCGTAGTCGGGATGGTGGACGATCTGCAGCGGCATGATGGTCCGGCGGCCTGCGCCAGTGCTGGAATTCGGTTGGCCGCCATCGGTTGGCGATTGCGTGGCACCGGAAACTGGGGCACATCGGCTGTCCGATCAAGCCGCAATCAGCAAGGCAGCAATCCTTTGGACAGTGCGACCCAAGCCGACGCCAGAGCCTTCGTCGTCACCAACCGCTCGGTGCTCGCCATCGCCGTGCCGATGACGCTCGCCTATCTGACGACGCCGCTGCTCGGCATCGTCGATACGGCGGTGGTCGGCCAGTTCGGCGACGCGGCGCTGCTCGGCGGGCTGGCGGCCGGCGCGCTGGTCTTCGATGTCGTCTTCACCACCTTCAATTTCCTGCGCTCCGGCACCACCGGCCTCGTCGCCCAGGCTTTCGGGCGCGGCGACGAGCTGGAGGAACAGGCGGTGTTCTGGCGCGCCGTGCTGATCGCGGTTGTCGCCGGCATCGTGCTTGCCGCCCTTGCGCCGCTGATCGCCGTCGCCGGCCAATGGTTCATGGGCGCCGAACCGCGCGTCAGCGAGGCGATGGGCGTCTATGTCCGCATCAGGCTGCTCGCCGCGCCCTTCTCGCTGATCAACTACGCCATCCTCGGCTACGTGCTCGGGCGCGGCGAAGGCGGGCTTGGGACTGATGCTGCAGGCGGTGCTGAACGGCATCAACATCGTGCTCTGCATCCTGCTCGGCCTGAAGCTCGGCTGGGGCGTCGCCGGCGTCGCCTGGGCGACCGTCACCGGCGAGTTCCTCGCCATGCTGCTCGGCCTGGCGATCGTCGTCAGGCGGTTCCGGGCCGCGCCCCGCCTGCCGCGCCATCGCATCCTCGACATGGCGGCCTTCCGGCGCATGCTGTCGCTCAACCGCGACATCATGATCCGCTCGTTCTCGCTGCTCGCCGCCTTCGCGCTGTTCACCCGCCAGGGCGCGCAGTTCGGCACGGTGACGCTGGCCGCCAACGCCGTGCTGATGAACTTCTTCCTCATCGCCGGCTACTTCCTCGACGGTTTCGCCACCGCCGCCGAACAGCTTGCGGGCCGGGCCATCGGCGCGCGCGCCGCAGCGCCCTTCCACCGGGCGGTGCGGCTGACCCTGTTCTGGGGCTTTGGACTGGCGGGCGCGGCGACGCTTGATCCTGCTCGCCGGCGGCGCCGGCCTGGTCGCCCTGGTCACCACGTCGCAGGACGTTCGCGCCGTCGCCGACATCTATCTGCCCTGGGCGGCCTTCACGCCGCTGAGCGGCGTGCTGGCCTTCCAGATGGACGGCGTCTTCATCGGCGCCACCTGGTCGCGCGACATGCGCAACATGATGCTGCTGTCGTTTCTCGCCTTCAGCGCCGCGCTGCTCGCTCTGGCGCCGGCCTTCGGCAATCACGGCCTGTGGGCGGCGCTGCACGTCTTCCTGCTGGTGCGCGGCTTCAGCCTGCTGGCGATTTTGCGGCTGCGCGTGCGGACGGCCTTTTAGAGTGGCTTCGATGCCCATTGTCGAGGCTGATGTCGCGCAACGCCCGGATCGACTTGAGCCGTTCCTTGTCGGCGAAACCGTACCATGCCGGCAAGGATGCGGCCGGGCAGCGCGGGCCCGGCATAGATCATGCCGGTGTAGAGCTGGACGAGATCGGCGCCGGCGCGGATCTTCTCCAGCGCCGTCTCAGCGGAATCGACGCCGCCGACGCCGATGATGGCGCGGTCCGGCCCGAGCAGCTTGCGCATCTTCGCCAGCACGATGGTCGAGCGCTCGAACAGCGGCTTTCCCGAGAGCCCGCCGGCCTCGCCGGCTGACGCTGGCGCTGCGCAGCGCCGGCCGTGCAATGGTGGTGTTGGAGACGATGACGCCGTCGAGTCTGCTTCTCGGTGACTTCGGCGGCGATGTCCTCCAGTTCGGCCTCGACAAGGTCCGGCGCGATCTTGAGGAAGACGGGCGGCTTGCGCCGAAGCGGCTGCGCGCGCCGCGATGACGCGCGACAAAAGCTCGCCGAGCTGCTCGCGCGCCTGCATGTTGCGCAGGCCCGGCGTGTTGGGCGAGGAGATGTTGACGGTCAGATAGCTGGCATAGGCGCAAAGCGGGCCACGCCGCAGCTCGTAGTCGCCGATGCGGTCGGCGCTGTCCTTGTTGGCGCCGATGTTGACGCCGACGATGCCGGCGCGGCCCTTGCGCGCGGCCAGGCGCCTTTCGGCGGCCTCGTGGCCCTCATTGTTGAAGCCCAGCCGGTTGATCACCGCTTCGATCCTCCGTCAGCCGGAAGATGCGCGGCTTCGGGTTGCCCGCCTGCGGCAGCGGCGTCACCGTGCCGACCTCGGCAAAGCCGAAGCCGAGGCCAAGCAGCGCGTCCGGCACCTCGGCGTTCTTGTCGTAGCCGGCGGCCATGCCGAGCGGATTGGGGAAAGCGAGGCCGCAAACGCTGACCTTCAGCCGTGTCGTCGCGCGGCGGCCGTCCGGCAACCGGCAGGCCGCATCGCAGCGCGGCGATCGACAGGCCGTGCGCCGTTTCCGGATCGAAGCTGAACAGCAGCTTCTGGCCGATCCGGTCAAGCACGCTCATTCGGCCTCCAGCGCCGGGAATTGGTGCAGGCCGTCGGCGCCGAGCGGCAATGGCTTTACCCAGAGCACGGCCTCAAGATCGAGCGGGGCGTAGAGATGCGGGAACAGCGCGCCGCCGCGCGAGACCTCGTATTTCAGCGCGTCGCCGAGCCGGCTGCCGTCGATGGCAACCAGCAACAGGTCCGGACTGGCCGGCGAAGTGCCTGGCCGCCGTTTCCCGCACCTGCCCGGCGGTGGAGAAATGGATGAAGCCGTCGGCGACGTCGATCGGCAGCGCCGGTGAAGCGGCCGTTTTTCTCGGCCTCGCGCCACAAGCGCTTCGGGCGCGATCTTGTAGATAATCTGAGACATGGCTGCGCTATAGTCCGAACCGATCATGCGGGGAAGGGCAACTCTTCCCCATTTACGGCGCAAACCTGTGATAAGGTGCGCATACTGGCTCGTGGAGGTTGAACATGCGTCTGCAGCACATACTGATCCCCGCCGCACTGGTCTCGCTCGTCGCGGCGTCGGCCTGGTCCGAAGAGACCGACCGCTACAGGCTGGAAAAATCGGCCAACGGCTATGTCCGCATGGACACGCAGACCGGCGCCATGTCGATCTGCGAGGAGCGCGCCGGCCAGCTGGTCTGCAAGATGGCGGCCGACGAACGCGCCGCCTTCCAGGACGAGATCGACCGCTTGCAGAGCTCGATGAAGGCCATGGACGAGCGCGTCACCAAGCTCGAAAACTCGCTGTCCGCCCGCCTCGAATCGAAGCTGCCGAGCGAAGAGGATTTCAACAAGACGATGAGCTACATGGAGCGCTTCCTGCGTGGCTTCATGGGCATCGTCAAGGATATGGACAAGGAAAGGACGACGGCGCCCAGCTCAATTCGCAAAAGACCTGAGCTGTGCTGGCGAGAAAATTCCGCGTCCGGCCTTTGCCGCTTGAAAACAGGGCGCATCGCCGCATAATCGTTCCGGTCCCGTAAAAGCAGTCAATCAGCGAGCGGGATTTGGGGAGGACTATTTGCCGTCGGGCTACACGTTCGTCATCGCCGACGACCATCCGCTTTTCCGCGGCGCGCTGAAAGAGGCGCTTGCCGGCGTCGGCGATGTCGCCGCCATCCACGAGGCCGGCGATTTCGAGAGCGCCAAGGCGCTGGTCGTGGCCAATGAAGATGTCGA
Source organism: uncultured Alphaproteobacteria bacterium (assembly GCA_963788955.1). Taxonomy (GTDB): domain Bacteria; phylum Pseudomonadota; class Alphaproteobacteria; order Rhizobiales; family Rhizobiaceae; genus Mesorhizobium. Next base: position 138,510 of record CAWBIN010000004.1, read on the forward strand.
CCTGGTGTTGCTCGACCTGTCGATGCCGGGCGCCAGCGGCCTCTCCGGCCTGATCTCGCTGCGCGGCATTCACCCGGCGGTGCCGCTGGTCGTTGTGTCGGCGCATGACGATCCGGTGACGATCCGGCGCGCGCTCGATCTCGGCGCCTCGGGCTTCATCTCCAAATCGGCCAGCATGGAGGAGATTCGCGGCGCCGTGCAGACAGTGCTGGCCGGCGATATCGCCGCGCCCGTCGGCATCGATCTCGGCGTCGAGCGCGACCCCGAAATATCAGACCTGATCAAGCGCCTGCAGGCGCTGACGCCGCAGCAGACGCGCGTGCTCGGCATGCTGGCGGAAGGACTGCTCAACAAGCAGATCGCCTATGAGCTCGGCGTCTCCGAGGCCACGATCAAGGCGCATGTCTCGGCCATCCTGCAGAAGCTCGGCGTCGACAGCCGCACCCAGGCGGTGATCCAGCTGGCCAAGATCGGCGGCGACCCGCTGCATGCCTCGAGCTAACCCTACTCGACCGCTGATGCCAGGGGCCTGACCCGCGCCATCATCGAGCGCAGCACCGCCGGCTTGAGCGGCTTGTTGATCACCGGCACGTCGAGTGCGCCGGCAGCGGTGCGGACCTCGCTGGAGCGGTCGGCGGTGACCAGCACGGCCGGCAGGTCATGGCCGTGGATTGACCGCAGCGTCTCGATCGCATCGAGGCCGGTGCCGCCGTCGAGATGGTAGTCGGCAAGCACGATGTCCGGCCGGCGCATGCCGGCATGCCGAATCCTCGAACCCGTGACGGTGTCGACGCTGCAGCCCCAGCCTTCGAGCAGCAGCCGCATGCCGTCGAGGATGCGGGCGTCGTTGTCGATGCAGAGCACACGCAGCCCGGCCAGCGAGTTCGTCGGCGCGCACTGGCGCCTTGGCCTCGACTTCGCGCCGCGGCGCCTCGGCAGCCGACAACCGGCAGGATCACGGAAAAGCGCGTGCCCTTGCCCGGGTTGGAAAAGATCCGGATCTCGAGCCTGCAGCACGCGGGCGATGCGGTCGACGATGGAGAGGCCGAGGCCGAGGCCTTCGGCTTCGCGCGCGCCTTCGTCGAGCCGGGTGAATTCGTGGAAGACCGTGTTCAGCTTGTCGCCGGCAATGCCGATGCCGGTGTCGATCACCTGGATTTCGGCGAGCTCCCCACGCCGCCGCACGCCGACCAGGATGCGGCCATGGCGGGTGTATTTGATGGCGTTGGAGACGAGGTTCTGGATCAGCCGGCGCAACAGATTGCGGTCCGTCATCACGCTGAGCGACGACGGCATGATCGTCAGCTCGAGCTTCTTTTCGGCGGCGAGCGGCTGGAAATCGTTGCCGATCTGGCGCAGCAGCCCGTCCAGGCGGAAGGCGGTGTCGTCCGGCTTCATCGCGCCGGCATCGAGGCGGGAGATGTCGAGCACCGCGCCCAGAATGGTCTCGACCGATTCCAGCGAGGATTCGATGTTGACCGCCGCCTTGCCGGTCGGGTCCCTTGCCGGCCTTTTCGATCAGCGACGAGCAATAGAGCCGGGCGGCGTTCAGCGGCTGCAGGATGTCGTGGCCGGCGGCGGCAAGGAAGCGCGTCTTGCCGAGATTGGCCTCCTCGGCCAGCATCTGCGCCTGCGCCAGCTCCTCATTGACGCGCGTCAGTTCGATGGTGCGCGTCTTGACCCGCTGCTCCAGCGATTCATTGGCCCGCTTCAGCGCCAGATCCTGTTCGACGCGCCCGGAGATGTCGGCATAGGTGGCGACGATGCCGCCGTCCGGCATCGGGTTGGAGCGCAGTTCCAGGATGCGGCCGCTGGTCTTCAGCTCCATCTGCCACGGGCTGACGAAGCTGGTCAGGCGGTTGAGCATCGCCACCCGCTGGTCGGCCGGAATGTCGCCGCGCTGCGGCGAGGTGGTGCAGGATGCGGTCGAGCGAGACGCCGACCTGGCCCATCTCGTCGGGCAGGTCGAACAGCGCCCGGTATTGGCGGTTCCAGCAGATCAGGCGGAAATCCCGGTCGAAGACGGTGATGCCCTGTTCCATCTGGTCGAGCGCGATCTGCAGCAGGTCGCGGTTGTGCTGCAGCGCCTCGGTGGCGTCGTCGAGCAGGCGGAAGGCATCCTTGGATTCGCGGTCGTTGCGGCGAAACAGCAGCGACAGGATCAGCCGCGCCGAGGAGGAGCCGACGGCGCTCGCCAGCAATTGCTCGGAAAAGCGGATGACGTCCATGCTCGCCTGCTCATTGCCGTGCAGCGAGGCGCCGTTGGTCTTTTCGAACGACTGGAAGGAACGCTCGGTGCGCTCGACGCCGAGATAGCGCGAGATGGTGTCCTTGAGGTCGTTGACGGTGATGGCGGTGCGGAAGCGGCGCAGGCTTGGCATCGGGCCGGCCTCGCGCGGCACGAAGATCGCCGCCTGGATGCGTTCCAGCGGCACCGACGCGCGCGACAGCGAGCCGAGGACAAAGAACAGCGCGTTGATCGACAGGCTCCACAGCACGCCATGGTTCAACGGCTCGGCGACGGTGCCGAACAGCGCCTGCGGCCGCAGCGCCTCGAAGCCGAACAGGCCGTGGACGACGATGTCGGCATCGGGCGCGGCGAGCGAGGGCAAAAGCAGCGTGTAGCCCCAGACGAGGATGCCGGCGACCATGCCGAGTGCTGCGCCCCTGCCGTTGGCGCCGCGCCAGATCAGCCCGCCGATCAGCGCCGGCGCGAACTGGGCGATGGCCGCGAACGACATCAGGCCGATCGAGGAGAGCCGCGCATTGTTGGTGCTCTCGCGGTAGTAGAGGAAGGCGATGAACAGCAGGACGAAGATCGCGCCGCGCCGCACATTGAGGATCAGCGTCGACCAGTCTTCGCTTCTCGGAGGTCGTGGTCTTGAGCAGGCGGCGCACGAACAGCGGGATGACGAGGTCGTTGGAGATCATGATCGACAGCGCCACGCTTTCGACGATGACCATGGCGGTCGCCGCCGACAGGCCGCCGATGAAGGCGGCCATGGCCAGCACATCATGGCCGCTGAACAAGCGGCAGCGACAGCACATAGAGGTCGCTGCTGGTCCTGGTGCCGACCAGCGACAGGCCGGCGAAGGCGATCGGCAGCACGAACAGGTTGATCGCGACAAGGTAGAGCGGAAACACCCAGGTCGCGGTGCGAAGTTCGGCCTCGCCGCGGTTCTCGACGATGGTGACGTAGAACTGGCGCGGCAGCATGATGATGGCAAAGCCGCTGAGGCCGGTCAGCACCAGCCAGGTGGCCGAGCGAGGTGTTGTAGCCCATCGCCTGCCGCACCTCGCCGTTCTCGAGCGAGCTTGTCGATCATGTCGCCCGGTCCGCCGAAGATCAGGAAGGTGACCATCAGGCCGATCGCCAGGAAGGCGGCGAGCTTGACCACGGTTTCCACCGCCACCGCCAGCACCAGCCCGTCCTGGTGTTCGGTGGCGTCGGCATGGCGGGTGCCGAACAGCACCGCAAACAGCGCCAGCAGCATGGCGACGACCAGCGAGATGTCGCTGACGAACGGATCGAAGGAGGGTGGCGATCCCGTGTAGTGCTCGACCATCAGGCTGACCGAGCCGGAAATCGCCTTCAACTGCAGCGCGATATAGGGCACCGCGCCGATCGTCGCGATCAGCGTGGCGATCGCCGCGACGGTGAAGCTCTTGCCGTAGCGGGCGCCGAGGAAGTCGGCGATCGAGGTGATCTTCTCGGTCTTGGCCAGCCTGACGATGCGGTTGAGCAGCGGAAAGCCGAACACGAACACCAGCACCGGGCCGGTATAGATGCCGAGGAATTCGAGGCCGCGCTCGGAAGACAGGCCGACCGAGCCGAAGAAGGTCCAGGAGGTGCAGTAGATGGCGAGGCTGAGCGCATAGATGAAGGGACGGGCGCGGTCCGGCCCTGGCCGCCGAGCGCCGGTCGCCAAGGCTGGCGATGACGAACAGCAGCGTCACATAGGCGATCGCGATGATGACGATGAACCAGCCCTGCACGGCCCGAAATTCCTCCTGGCCGTTTACCGGCCACCAGACGCAATCACAGCTTGGGGGGCAAGTCCATCGCGGCTTTCGGCGCATGGCGGCCGGGTCTGTCAGCCTGTTCGGCCGCTGACCCAAGGTAAGGCGAAAGCGGTGCTTTTGCCGCTTTTCTCCGTGTTGCAACCGAGGGTTTTTGTTATGGTGGACGTGGGCCGGCGCCGAAGGGATGGTGGCAGCGGCGGCCGGCCATGACAAGGAGGGTCGAATGCTGAAAGAATTCCAGGAATTCATTTCCAAGGGCAATGTGATGGACTTGGCCGTCGGCGTCATCATCGGCGCCGCCTTCGGCAAGATCGTCAATTCGCTGGTCAACGACATCATCATGCCGATCGTCGGCGCGATCTTCGGCGGTGCTCGATTTCTCAACTACTTCTTCGCCCTGTCGTCCAACGTGCATTCGACCAACCTTGTCGATGCGCGCAAGGAGCAGGGCGCGGTGTTCGCCTACGGCAATTTCATCACCGTGGCGCTGAACTTCCTCATCCTCGCCTTCATCATCTTCCTGATGGTCAAGGCGGTGAACAATATGCGCAAGCGGCTGGAGAAGCGAGAAGCCGGCAGCACCCGCCGCTCCGCCGCCCGCCGATGTCGCTTTGCTCACCGAAATTCGCGATCTGCTCGCCAGGAGATAGCTCGGAGCAGCATTTCTGGACCAAAACCCCGGTCGCTTGCGGCCGGGGTTTTCTGTTTTCGCCTGCCGCAAAACAGGCTAGCTGTCGCAAAACCAACGGACATTTACATGACCCTGATCGAGAACTTGCGCGCCGAGGCCCGCGCCGCGCCCGAAAGCGGCATCGTCGCCGTCGTCAACTACGGCCGCCTGCGCGACGGCCTGATCCCGCTCTGGGCCGGCGAGGGCGATCTGCCGACGCCCGCCTTCATCACCGATGCCGCTGCCGCGCGGACTGGCCGCTGGCGAGACCTTCTACACCTGGCAGAAGGGCATCCCGGAGCTGAGGCAGGCGCTTTCCCGCTACTATGACCAGGCATTTCGGCAAGAGCTTCGCCGACGGACGAATTCATCGTCACCGGCTCCGGCATGCACGCCATCCAGCTGGCGCTCGACGCGGTCGCCGGCAGCTGGCGACGAGGTCGTCTATCTGTCGCCGGCCTGGCCGAATTTCGCCGCTGCCGCCGGTGTCGCCGGCGCGGTTCCGGTCGCGGTCACGCTCGACCAGTCCGGCAATGGCTGGTCCTGCGATGTCGACAAGATCGCAGCCGCGATCACGCCGCGGACCAAGGCGCTGTTCGTCAACACGCCGTCCAACCCGACCGGCTGGACCGCCGACCGGGAAACGCTGCAGGCGATCCTCGACCTCGCCCGCGAAAAGGGCATCTGGATCATCGCCGACGAGATCTATGCGCTGTTCCACTACGGCCATGGCCGCGCGCCGTCCTTCCTCGACATCGCGACCGCGGAAGACCGCATCCTGTTCGTCAACAGCTTTTCCAAGAACTGGGCGATGACCGGCTGGCGCGTCGGCTGGATCAAGACCCATCCCGCCCTGCAGCAGGTGTTCGAGAACCTGATCCAGTATTCGACCTCGGGCGTCGCCCAGTTCATGCAGCGCGGCGCCGTCGCCGCGCTCGACGAAGGCGATGCCTTCATCGTCGAGCAGGTCGAGCGGGCGCAGGCGGCGCGCGATCTGGTCTGCGGCATTCTCGGCGCGACCGGCAAGGCGCGCTTCACCGTGCCGCAAGGCGCGTTCTATCTGTTCTTCACGGTCGACGGCATCACCGATTCCGCGAACCGGCCGCCTTCGACATCGTCGACAAGGCCAATGTCGGCCTGGCGCCCGGAACCGCCTTCGGTCCCGGCGGCGAAGCCTTCCTCAGGCTGTGCTTCCACCGCCGCCTCGATCAGCTCGAGGAAGCCGCGCACCGGCTGGCGAAGTGGATGAAGACGGTTTGAGCTGCTGAGGGTCAGCGTCTTCAGCCGCCTGACTTCGGCACCAGCAGCGGAATGATCCGGTCGCTCTTGGCGACCGCGGGCCGGCCCGCCGCGCCATAGGGAATGCCGAGCGCATCCCAGGTCTCGACCAGCGCGTCCTGCAGCTCGGCGATCAGCTGCATCGGAATGGAACGGCGTCGGCGTGATGCGCAGCCGCTCCGTGCCGCGCGGCACGGTCGGGTAGTTGATCGGCTGGATGTAGATGCCGTGCACGCCGAGCAGCCGGTCGCTGGCCATCTTGCAGAGCTCGGGATCGCCGACCAGCAACGGCACGATATGGGTCGGCGAGTCCATCACCGGCAGGCCGGCGGCGACGAGAATCTCCTTGGTCCGCGACGCCTGGCGCTGCTGCGCGTCGCGCTCGGCCTGCGAGCGCTTCAGATGGCGGATCGAGGTGGTCGCCGCAGCGGCGATCGCCGGCGGCAGCGCCGTGGTGAAGATGAAGCCCGGCGCATAGGAGCGCACCGCGTCGATGACGGCGCTGGTGCCGGCGATGTAGCCGCCGAGCGTGCCGAACGCCTTGGCGAGCGTGCCTTCGATGATGTCGATGCGGTCGGCGAGCCCCTCGCGCTCGGTGATGCCGCCGCCGCGCGGACCGTACATGCCGACGGCATGGACCTCGTCGATATAGGTCATGGCGTTGTAGCGCTCGGCGAGGTCGGCGATCTGCTTGATCGGCGCGATGTCGCCATCCATCGAATAGACGCTCTCGAAGACGATCAGCTTGGCGCGCTCGCGGCCCGCCGCCTGCAGCAGGCTCTCGAGATGCGCGACGTCATTGTGGCGGAAGATCTTCTTTTCCGCGCCCGAGCGCCGCACGCCCTCGATCATCGAGGCGTGGTTCAGCTCGTCCGAAATGATCAGGCAGTTGGGCAGCAGCCGCGCGATGGTCGAGATCGACGCTTCGTTGGAGACGAAGCCGGAGGTGAAGACCAGCGCCGCTTCCTTGCCGTGCAGGTCGGCGAGTTCCAGCTCGAGCTCGACCAGCGGGTGGTTGGTGCCGGAAATGTTGCGGGTGCCGCCGGCGCCCGAGCCCATCTTGCCGGCCGCGTTCTGGAAGGCGGCGATGACGTCGGGATGCTGGCCCATGCCGAGATAGTCGTTGGAGCACCAGACGGTGATTTCCTCGGCGCGGCCGTTGGAGCGCCAGATGGCGCGCGGGAACTTGCCCGCGATGCGCTCGAGGTCGGCGAAAACGCGATAGCGCCGCTCGGCATGGAGCTGGTCGATCGCTTCCTCGAAGAACCGCTGATAGTTCATGTCGACGTCCCAAGTTTTGCGCGGGATCATAGTCATTGCCCCATTTGGCGTCCACCGGACCTGTTTGGTCAAAATGCCACGCCCCGGACCTGTTCCTAACGACCACGGATCGTGGCCTATTCCCTTGATGTGGATCAATTTTGTTTCGGTACCATGTCGCAGGCCATAGCGACTGTTACCGATTTAACATTGAGGGTTTTAATGGCCTTGCGGCAGGCTTTCCAGTAAGGCGGCTTGTTGAGACAGTTTCCGATAAATCATGAAGGTGCGAGGATTCGGGATGACGGTTTTGGTGACGGGCGGCGCCGGCTATATCGGCAGCCACATGGTCTGGGAGCTGCTGGATGCGGGCGAGAGCGTGGTCGTGCTCGACCGGCTTTCGACCGGCTTCGAATGGGCGGTGGCGCCCGAGGCGAAGCTCGTCGTCGGCGATGTCGCCGACAGGGAACTGGTCGGCTCGATCATCCGGGACAATCATGTCGATGCGATCATCCATTTCGCCGGCTCGATCGTGGTTCCCGAATCGGTCGCCGATCCGCTCGGCTATTACGAGAACAACACCTGCAAGACACGCACGCTGATCGAGACCGCGGTGCGCGAAGGCGTGCCCAATTTCATCTTTTCCTCGACCGCCGCCGTCTATGGCGGCGCCGGGCTGGAGCCGGTGCGCGAGGACGCCCGCCTGGCGCCGGAATCGCCCTACGGCCTGTCCAAGCTGATGAGCGAATGGATGCTGCGCGATGCGGCGATCGCGCATGCGGCTGCGCTACACGGCGCTGCGCTACTTCAACGTCGCCGGCGCCGACCCCAAGGGCCGCACCGGCCAGTCGACGCCGGGCGCCACGCATCTGATCAAGGTCGCCTGCGAGACGGCGCTCGGCAAGCGGCCCTTCATGCAGGTGTTCGGCACCGACTATCCGACGCCGGACGGCACCTGCATGCGCGATTACATCCATGTCAGCGACCTGGCGGCGGCGCATCGCCTGGCGCTGCAGCGGCTGCGCGCCGGGGGCGACAGCCTCGTCGCCAATTGCGGCTACAGCCACGGCTATTCGGTGCTCGAGGTCATCGACAGCGTGCGCCGCGCCTTCGGCCATGATTTCGAGGTGAAGATGGGCGATCGCCGCCCTGGCGACGCCGCCGCCGTGGTCGCCAATTCGGAGCTTGCGCGCGCGGAACTCGGCTGGACGCCGCAGCGCGACGACCTCGACCTGATCGTCGCCGACGCGCTCGCCTGGGAGCGGATCCTGACCAGCAAGAACTCCGCGCGCGGCTGAGCCAGGGCTCGTCCCAGGGCTCGCAAGGCGCGCGGCGAAGCGCTATTGAAGGCTTCGCGGCGGAGCGTGGAGGCGCTTTGGCCGCTGAGAGTTTGGGGGGTGGCATGAAGATAGCTGGTGCTCGGCGCCGGCGTTGTCGGTACGGCGGCCGCCTACTATCTGGCCAGCGACGGCCACGAGGTCACCGTGATCGAGCGCCATCCGGCGCCGGCGCGCGGCACCAGCCAGTCGAATGCCGGCCTGGTGTCGCCGGGCGACGCCACCGCCTGGGCCTCGCCGGCGGCGCTGAAGACCTTCCTGCGCGCGCTCTACAACCACGATCTCGGCATCAAGGTGCGGCTGCGCTTCGATCCCTATTTCCTCGCCTGGAGCCTGCGCTTCCTGCGCCAGTGCACGGTGTCGCGCCTGCGCGCCAACAGCCAGGTCAAGTTGCGTCTGGCGCTCTATTCCCGCGACTGCATCAACGCGCATCTCGGCCGATACCGGCATCCACTATGACGAGCGCAAGAAGGGCATCCTCTATTTCTTCCGCTCGCAGCACAGCCTCGACACCGGCACCGACAATTACCGCTTTCTCGCCGAGCATGGCCTGCCGATCGAGATCGTCGGCCGCGACCGGCTGGTCGAGCTCGAGCCCGGCCTTGCCGGTGCGAAGGACAAGATCGCCGGCGGCGTCTATTCGCCGATCGACCAGACCGGCAATTCCCGGCAGTTCGTCGAAAAGCTCGCCGCCCATGCCGCCGAAAAGCTCGGCGTGAAGTTTCTCTACGGCACGACGGTCGAAGGTCTCGACATCGAAGGCGATCGGGTGCGCGCGGTGATGACCTCGGCCGGACCGGTCTCCGGCGACGCCGTGGTCATCTCGATGGGGCCGGAAAGCGGCCTGCTCGGCCGCCGCTACGGCATCGACCTGCCGGTCTATCCGGTGAAGGGCTATACCGCGACCATTCCGCTGGAGGATGAGAGCAAGGGGCCGACCATGGGCGGCGCCGACGAGGACCAGCTGATCGGCCTATTCCCGGCTCGGCAACCGGCTGCGGCTTGCCTCGACGGCCGAATTCACCGGCTTCGACCGCACGCATCGGCCACAGCGACTTCGCCGCCATGTTCAGGACCGGCAAGGAGCTGTTTCCCGGGCGCCTTCGACGAGAAGAAGGCCGAGCTCTGGGCGGGGCTCGGCCGATGATGCCGAACTCGGTGCCGGTCATCGGCCAGGCGCGCTACACGAATCTCTATCTCGACACCGGCCACGGCCATGTCGGCTGGACCATGGCCTGCGGCTCCGGGAAATTCCTTGCCGACCTCGTCGCCGGCCGCAAGCCGGAGATCGACCCGCAAGGGCTGGTCTACAGGAGCTGAGCGATGTCGGGACCGCAAGTCGCCATCGATCTCGGCCGCATCGAGCGCAACGCCCGCACCATCGTCGAGCGCTGCGCGCTGTCCGGCATCAAGGTGTTCGGCGTCACCAAGGGCACCTGCGGCATGCCGCAGGTGGCGCGCGCCATGCTGCGCGGCGGCGTTGCCGGCATTGCCGAATCGCGCTTCGAAAACATCCGCCGGCTGCGCGACAGCGGCATCACCGCGCCGATCATGCTGCTGCGCAGCCCGCCGATCGCCCGCGTCGAGGAGGTGGTGCGCACGCGTCGACATCAGCCTGCAGTCGGAACTCACCATCATCCGCGAGATCTCGCGCATCGCCGAGCGCATGGGCCGCGTCCACGACATCATGCTGATGATCGACCTCGGCGATCTCCGCGAAGGCATCTGGCCGAACGACCTGATGCCGACGGTCGAGCAGATCCTGGAGTTGAAGGGCGTGCGCATCGCCGGCATCGGCACCAATCTCGGCTGTTTCGGCGCCATCATGCCGACGCCGAAGAGAATCTCGGCCAGCTCGTCGCCCATGCCTACAAGACCGAGCGGCTGTCCGGCAAAAGCCTCGACTGGATCTCGGGCGGCGCCTCGTCGTCGCTGCCGCTGCTGCTCGAGGGCACGGCTGCCCGCCGGCATCAACAATCTCAGGGTCGGCGAGGCGATCCTGCAAGGCGGCGTCGAAACCTTCCGCGACACGCCGTGGGACGAGCTCGAACCCGATGCCTGCCGGCTGACCAGCGACATCATCGAGGTCAAGCTGAAGCCGTCGCGGCCGATCGGCCAGTCCGGCTACGACGCTTTCGGCAACCAGCCGGTCTTCCCCGACGAGGGCGACCGGCTGCGCGCCATCGCCAATATCGGCCGCGAGGACGTGCTGGTCGAAGGGCTGACGCCGATCGCCAAGGGCGTGCGCGTGCTCGGCGCCTCCAGCGACCATCTGCTGCTCGACGTGGCCGATGCCGATCCGCCGCCCGCCGTCGGCGACCGCGTCGCCTTCCGCATGAGCTACGGCGCCATGCTGATGGCGATGACCTCGGAATATGTCGAGAAGGCGCCGATGCACGATGTCGAGGACTTTTCCGGCCGCAAGATGGTGTCGATCTCGGCCGAACCGGCAGCCGCCGGCATCCTGGCGCGCGAGGGAACCGGCGCGCGGCTGGAGGCGATGAATTTCGACGTCGTCGAACTGGCCGACGTCGAGCGGCCGCCCTCCGGCCTGATCCGGCTGACCGTCGGCGCCGATCGCCGCATCGCTCACAAGGCGCTGGCCGCGACGGCGCGCGCGACGCATTCTTTCGGCCTGATCTGGATCGATTCCATCGCCGCGCTGATGCCCGAGGACGAGGACGGCATCGACCTGCCGGAGGGCTCGGTGCTGGCGCGCGCGCTCGGCCTCGACCACAAGGCCGGGCGCGCTGCAGCCGCAGCTGTCGCCGGAAAATGTCGTCATCGTCGGCCTGCGCCACGCCGATCCGGCCGAGGCGCGGGTGCTGAAGGATTCGCGCGTCTCCGCCTTCACCATGACCGACATCGACGCCATGGGCATGCGCGACGTGATGCGCGAGGCGATCCGCATCGCCACCTCGGGCACGCAAGGCTTTCATGTCAGCTATTCGCCGACGGCGACCGAATTCGCCGGCTGGGCGGCAGGCTCCGGCGGCATGACGGTGCGCGAGACGCATCAGGCGATGGAGGCGATCGCGCTCTCCGGCGGGCTGCTGTCGATGGATGTTTCCGGGCTGACCGCCGGATCTGGAGCCGAGGATCGGCACCGACGCGGTCAACTTCGTCATGTCGGCCTTCGGCAAGCGGATCCTTGTGATCAGCTCCTGCGCTTCGACCGCCGCGCGCCATGCGCTGACATAGTCGGCCCAGACCGGGTCGGCCGGCGGTTCTATTCTTTCGCCCTTGCCGTGCGCCGCTTCACCTGATCGGATGCCAGCAGTGCGGCGCCGATGCTGGTGCCGGTGGCGGCCTCGGAGGCGATGACGGTGCGCGCCGGTCGCTGCCGCCAGCATGCCGACAAAGAGCCGGTTGCGGGCAAACGGGCCCTTCGACGGTGGTCGGGCCGTCGGCGCCGATCAGCTCGAGGCAGGTCGCCGTCATCAGCGCCAGATAGAACGAGATGGCGGCGAAGCGCTCGCCGTTGCTGATGCCGTCGGCATCGAGCCATGCCGCGGCGTGGTGCGGGAACGGCCCCGATCCCTGCTGGGTCGAAGGCAGCAGCAGATGTCTTGTCTGCCAGAACGGCCAGCGACATCGCTGCCGCTGCAATCCTGCGGCTTGTCCGTCGGTCAGCAGCGAAAACTCGCGGCCGCCCATGAAGCGGGCCGAGGGCACGGGATCGCCGAGCGCGTTGACATTGACCAGCGTGTCGCGCGCCGCGATCGAGCGCCATCTCGCTGCCGCCGACCGCCATCGACACCACCCAGGTGCCGGTCGAGACGACCGAGAAGGGCGGCGCGTCGGACAGGAGATGCGGCAGCAGCGAGGCGTTGGAATCGTGGAGGCCGCAGAAGACCGGCGTCTGCGGGTCGAGCCCGGTTCGCTGCGGCAAGCGCAGGCAGGATCGGGCCGAGCCGGTCCCTGGCCGGCCGCACCGGCGCCATCAGCCTGCGCCAGCCCATGCGTGTCGACCAGCGACGAAAAATCGCGCCGTCCACGGGTTCCACAGATCGGTGTGGCAGCCGAGCGAGGTCACCTCGTTGGCGGCGACGCCGGTCAGCCGCAAGCGCCCAGTATTGCGGGTACATCAGGATCGCGGCGGCCCTGGCGAATTCGGCCGGGAAAGCGCTTCTGCTGCCAGAAGAATCTGCGCGCCGAGATTGAGGCCGACCGGCAGGCGCGGCGTGCCGGTTTCGGCGAAGGGCGGGCGGATCGCGTCATAGTCCGCCGCCAGTCTGTCCGGGCCGTCGAACTCATAGTCGAGCACCGGCAGCGCCAGATCGCCTTCGGCGTCGACCAGCGCGCCGGTCGCGCCATGCGTGGTGATCGAGATCGCGTCGATGCGCTGTTCGCGGTTGAGCGCTGGCCAGGCTGTCGAGGATGAAGGTCCACAGCGCCTCGACGTCGTGATGCGGGTAGGGGCCGTCGCCGCAGCGGCGCATTGGCCATGCGGCGCAGCGCCGACCTCGCTCAGCGTCGTCGAGATCGACCAGCGCCACCTTGGCGTTGGTCTTGCCGATATCGATGACGGCGACGTGGCGCAGCGCACTCATTCCATATGGAACACGGTTTCCAGCGGCACCGCCACCGGCTCGTTGTCGGGCTTGGTCTCCATGATGTCGGCCATGTGCGCCCACCAGCGCTGCATCACCGGATGCTTCGGCAGGTCGGCCATGCCGTGGTCGTCGCGCCGCCACAGCACGCCGAACAGGATGTTGGTCTCCTCGTCGAGATGGATCGAATAGTCGGAGACGCCGGCCTCTTTCAGCAGCGCCGACCAGCTCCGGCCAGATCTCGTCATGGCGCTTTTGTACTCGGCCTTCATGCCGGGATTGAGCTTCATCCTGAAGGCGTATTTCTCCGGTCATGCGAGCGCTTCCCGCGCAGCCGCCGCCAGACGATCGGCAGCGCGATGACGACGATCAGCAGCAGGCCGATGAAGATCGACATGACGATGCCGGGCACGTTGAGCAGGCCGAGGCCGAAGGTCACCAGCCCCATGATGAAGGCGGCGAGCACGACGCCGAGAATGCTGCCGGCGCCGCCCAGGATGCTGACGCCGCCGAGCACCACCATGGTGATGACTTCGAGCTCGTAGCCCTGCGCGATCGACGGCCGCGTCGAGCCGAGGCGCGAGGTGATCAGCACCGAGGCGATGCCGGACATCAGCCCGGTCAGGCAGAACAGGATGAACTTGATGCGCTCGACGCGCACGCCGGAGAACTGCGCGGCGACCGGATTGTTGCCGATGGCAAAGACGCGGCGGCCGAAGCTCGTGCGGTGCAGCAGGAACCAGTAGACGACGGCCGCGACGAGGAAGAGCACCAGCTCGAACGACACCACCCACCAGACATAGCCCTGGCCGAAGAAGGCGAAGCTCGCCGGATAGCCCTTGTAGGCCTGGTCGCCGAGGACGATGAAGGCGATGCCGCGAAACAGGCTCATCGTGCCGATGGTGACGACGATGGAGGGCAGGCCGAGCCGGGTCACCAGGAGCGCCGTTGAAGGCGCCGCAGGCGAGCCCGACGCCGATGCCGATCAGCGACCAGCACCGGCGTGTCGGCGCCGGCCTGCACCGCCATGCCCATCAGCGTCGAGGCCAGCGCGATGATGGCGGCGACCGACAGGTCGATCTCGCCGGAAATGATCAGCAGCGCCATGGCGAGCGCGATCAGCGCCTTCTCGGTGAAGTTGAAGGTCAGGTCGGACAGCGACCACGGCGTCGAGGAAATAGGGCGAGGCGAAGCTGTTGATGGCGAAGATCGCGACCGCGACGACGACCAGCAGCGCCTCCCAGGAGAAGATCGCCGAGCGAGAGCGGCTTGTCGAGCCGGTCGGGGATGTGGCGCGGGGCAGGGGCTGTCGCTCATGCCGCCTCCGCCTTTCTGAGGATGATGCGGCCCTGCTGGCGCTCGCCGCGCGCGTTGAGCACGACGGCGAGGATGATGGCGCTGCCCGAGATCGCCATCTGCCAGAAGGGCGAGATGTTGATGACCGGCAGCGCGTTGGAGATGATGCCGAGGAACAGCGCGCCGAGCACCGCGCCGCCGACCGAGCCGATGCCGCCGGCGATCGAGATGCCGCCGATGACGCAGGCGGCGATGATGTTGAGCTCATAGCCGTTGGCGACCTCGACCGAGGCGATGACATAGCGCGAGATCCAGAGATAGCCGGCAGAGCCCGCCGATCATGCCCGGAGATGCAGAAGGCGATGAACTTGGTGCGGCCGACATCGATGCCGGCATAGACCGACGCCGTCGGGTTGACGCCGATGGCGTAGATCGAGCGGCCGAGCGGCGTGCGCGTCATCACGACGAAGAACAGCGGCGATGACCAGGATGGCGATCCAGCGACAGCACCGGCATGCCGAGGAAGCGCGGCGCGCTGGAAGCCGATGAAGTCGGGGCTCATCTGGTCGGCATTGACCCAGGCGCCGCCGGACAATGACGAAGGTCGCGCCGCGATAGATGGTGAGCGTGCCGAGCGTCACGACGATCGACGGGATGTCGAGCTTCCAGACCAGCAGGCCGTTGATGGCGCCGAGCGCCAGGCCGACGAGCGAGCGCGACGACGATCAGCAGCGGGATCGGGATCGCCGGGATAGCGCGGCGTTGAGCATCGCGACCACCATGCCGGTGAAGCGCGAGGTTGGCGGCCATCGACAGGTCGATCGAGCGGGTCAGGATCACCACCATCTGGCCCAGCGCCAGGATCATCAGGATCGAGGTGTCGTTGAAGACCTGGCGCGAGATTGCCGGGTCGCGCGAAGCCCGGGAAGCGCGTCGAGATCAGCCGCGATCAGCACGACGATGGCCGCGGCCAGCCAGATCTCGCGGTACTTGAGCAGAGCTCGTTCATGCCGCGATCCCCGCTGCTGGCGCTGCACCAGCGTCTCGGCGTCGAGCTCCTTGTTGTCGTAGACCGCGGCGATGCGGCCTTCGCGCATGACGACGACGCGGTCGGACATGCCGAGGATCTCGGGCAGCTCGGACGACACCATGATCACCGACAGGCCCTGCGCCACCAGCTCGGCCATGAAGCCGTGCACGGCGGCCTTGGAGCCGATGTCGATGCCCTTGGTCGGCTCGTCGAGGATGATCACCTTGGGCGCGGTCGCCAGCCATTTGGCGATGACGACCTTCTGCTGGTTGCCGCCCGACAGCGTGCCGACATCCTGGCTGAGCGAGGAGGCGCGCAGGTCGAGCCGCTCGGTATAGGCGCGGGCCAGCGCGAACTCTTCCGCCAGCCGCAGCAAGCCGGATTTGGAGGTGCGCTTGCAGCGAGGGCAGCGAGACGTTCTGGAAGATCGGCAGGCCGATCACCACGCCCTGCTTGCCGCGCTCTTCCGGCACATAGACGATGCCGGCCTCGATCGCGTCGGCGGCCGATTTCGGCGCGATCGTCTTGCCGTCGAGCGTGATCGTGCCGCGCGATGGTGCGGGTGATGCCCGAAGATCGCCTGCATCACCTCGCTGCGCCCGGCGCCGACCAGGCCGTAGAAGCCGAGGATCTCGCCCTTGTGCAGCTCGAAGCCGATGTCGTCGAACTCGGTCGGATGCGACAGGCCGGCGACGCGTCAGCACCGGCGCGCCGATGTCGGCCTTGCGCTGCGGGAAGATGTGATCGACGGCGCGGCCGACCATCATGCTGCACGATCTCGCTCTGGCCGGCGTCCTTGATCAGGCCCTTCGCCGACCATCTCGCCGTCGCGGAACACCGTGTAGCGGTCGGCGATGCGGTAGATCTCGTCGAACTTGTGGCTGATGAAGAGGATCGCCTTGCCTTCCTCCTTGAGGAACTCGATGAGCAGGAAAAGCTCCTCGATCTCCTTCGTCGAGAGCGCGGCGGTCGGCTCGTCCATGATGACGATCTGCGCGTCGATCGACATGGCGCGCGCCACCGCGACGAGATGCTTGTTGGCGATGCCGAGATCCTTCAGCCGCGCGTCGGCGTCGATATGGCCGGCGCCCATCGTGTCGAGCACTTCGCGCGCGTTGCTGCGCATGGTGCGCCAGTCGATGGTGCCGAAGCGGGTGCGCGGCGCGTGGCCGAGAAAGATGTTCTCGGCGACCGATGAGATCGTCGAACAGCACCGTTTCCTGATGGATGGCGGTGATGCCGTGCTCGAAGGCGGCATGTGCGCTGGGCAAAGTGACGGCCTGGCCGTCGATGCTGATCTTGCCGGCGTCGGGCTGGTAGATGCCGGTCAGGATCTTGACCAGCGTCGACTTGCCGGCGCCGTTCTCGCCGATCAGCGCGGTGACCTGGCCCGGGATAGAGCGACAGGCTGACATCGTGCAGCGCGCGCACGCCGGGAAAGCTCTTGGAGATGCCGGACAGCGTGAGGCGCGGGGCAGGATTGCCGGCGGGCTCCTGCCGTTCACGCGCAATGCCGTGCTGGGCTGTCGTGTCCATATCCGTATCAAGCCCTGGATCAAGGTCGCGTTTAGAAGATCGCGGCGGGAGTGTGGCCCCGCCGCGCCAGCGTCGAAGAGCGCCAGGATCAATAGATCTTGGAGAACTCCTCGATGTTGGTCTTGTCGAACTGGAAGGGCGGAGCCATCGCGGCCGAGTTGGTGTCGTCGAGCGTGACCTCGCCGACGCGGCCGATCGAGAGCGTGGCGCCCGGCTTGGCCTCTTCCTTCTTCACCGCCAGGTCATGGGCGAGATAGACGGCGGAGTAGCCGAGGTCGATCGGGTTCCACAGCGCAACCGCCTGGCGAGGAGCCGTTGTCGATGAACTTCTTGAACTCGGACGGCAGCGCCAGGCCGGTGACGTTGACCTTGCCGATCAGGCCTGCGTCGGTCACGACCTGGGCGGCGGCAACGACGCCGACGGTGGTCGGCGCGATGATCGCCTTGAGGTTCGGGTAGGACTGCATCAGGCCCTTGGCTTCGTCGGTGCTCTTGGCCGAGTCGTCATCGCCGTAGACGGTGGCGACGAGGTTGATCTTGGGGAACTTCTCCGGCAGGACTTTCTTGGCCGCTTCGATCCAGGCGTTCTGGTTGGTCGCGGTCGAGGAGGCCGACAGGATGGCGACGTCGCCGCCTTCCGGCAGATAGTCGGCGGCGAGCTTGATGATGGTCTCGCCGATCAGGCTGGTGTCGGACGGGTTGAGGTGCAGCTGGCGGCCTTCCGGCGCGACGCCCGAATCCCAGCGAGATGACGGTGATGCCGCGCTCCATCGCCTTCTTCAGCGCCGGAACCAGCGCGTCGGCGTCGTTGGCCGAAATGGCGATGGCGTTGACCTTCTGCGCGATCAGCGAGTTGATGATTTCGATCTGGCCTTCGGCGGTCGCCTTGGTCGGGCCGGTGTAGATGACCTCGACATCGCCGAGTTCCTTGGCCGCTTCTTCGGCGCCCTTGTTGGCGGCATCGAAGAAGCCGTTGCCGAGCGACTTCACGACCAGCGCGATCTTGACGTTCTCGGCATAGCGCGGCGTTCACGAACATGGCGGCCGAGAATGCCGCCGTCACCATCAGTTTCTTCAAAAAGCTCATCGAATATCCTCCCTTGAGCGTTGCATTCCATCGCCGCTGCGGGCGTGAGGCGTGCCTCAGGCCTGCAGCGAAGATTCTTCCTTTGCCGACTTGCGGGCGACGATCAGCGTCACGCCTGCGGTCTCCAGCATCTTGGCTTCGCGGTCCTCGATGCCGTCGTCGGTGATGACGGTGGCGATGCGCGACAGCCCGCACAGGATCAGGCTCGAGCGCTGGCGGAACTTCGAGGAGTCGACCAGCACGACCAGCTCGTCGGCCTGGTCGATCAGCTTCTGCTCGGCCTGGATCAGCAGCGGATCGCCTTCCATCAGGCCGAGCGGGCCGAGCCCCTGCGCGCCCATGAACATGCGCCGCGCGTAGAAATTGCGCGTCACGTCATTGTCGAAGGGCGACAGGATGATGTTCTGCTCGCGGTAGATCGTGCCGCCCGACAGCATCACCGTGTTCTTGGAATGCTTGAGCAGGTGCTCGGCGATCGGAAACGAATTGGTGAAGATCGGCATGCGGCGGCCGGTCAGGAAATGCACCATCTGGAAGGTGGTGGTGCCGCCATTGATGATGATCGGCTCGCCGTCCTTGCAGAGCTCGACCGCTTCGCGGGCGATCGCGCGCTTCTGCGCGGCATTGAGCGTTTCGTTGACGGAGAAGGGCCGGCCGGCGAGGCCGATGAACTGCGGCGGGATGATCGCCTCGGCGCCGCCGCGCACCCGGCGCAGGCGCTTCTGCACATGCAGCGCCGCGATGTCGCGCCGGATCGTCGCCTCGGACGAGTCCGTCAGGTCGACCAGCTCCGGCACCGTCACCACAGGCTTTTCCTGGACGGCGGACAGAATGATCCTGTGGCGCTCTTTTTCGTGCATGGTTCCTCCCTGCCTGATCATCTAGGCACCACAAACCGCGCAGTGTCAATCATTTCCGATCATATATTTTCATTGTGCAGTGCAATATGATCGATATTGATCGTTTCTGATTGACAAGCGGCACTGCTTGCGTGGACATTTGCCGGCAAAATCGACCGCGCCTGTTTGCGCGTCTCACGGGAGGATACATCAATGCTCGACAAGCGCTCCGGCTGCGCGCCTTGCCAATCTTTGGGACGACGCCAAGGCGGCGGCGATGAGCGAGCCGGAACGGCTGGTCTATCGCTCCAACACTGCTCGGCTCCGACAAGCGCGTCACCAATTATGGCGGCGGCAACACCTCCTCCAAGATCATGGCAGAAGGACCCGCTGACCGGCGAGAGGTCGAAGTGCTGTGGGTCAAGGGCTCGGGCGGCGACAGCGCCTCGATCAAGCTCGACGGCTTCGCCACGCTCTACATGGACAAGCTGCGCGCGCTGAAGGGCCTCTATCGCGGCGTCGAGCATGAGGACGAGATGGTGGGCTATCTGCCCCACTGCACCTTCAACCTCAATCCGCGCGCCGCCTCGATCGACACGCCGCTGCACGCCTATGTGCCGAAGCCTTATGTCGACCACATGCATCCCGACGCGATCATCGCCATTGCCGCGGCAAGGATTCCAAGGCGCTGACCAAGGAGATCTTCGGCGACGCGATCGGCTGGCTGCCGTGGAAGCGGCCGGGCTTCGAACTCGGCCTGTGGCTGGAGAAATTCTGCGTCGAACATCCCGAGGCCAAGGGCGTCATCCTCGAGAGCCACGGCCTGTTCACCTGGGGCGACACGCCCAAGGAATGCTACGAGACGACGATCGCGATCATCAACCAGGCGATCGACTGGTTCGAGCGCAAGACCGCGGGCAAGGCGATCTTCGGCGGCGAGGCGGTCAAGTCGCTCGACGCCGCCGAGCGCCGCGCCATCGCGGCGAGGCTGATGCCGAGGATCCGCGGCCTGATCTCGGCAGACGAGCCACAAGCTCGGCCATTTCGACGACTCGCGCGGCCGTGCTGGAATTCGTCAACTCCAAGGATCTGCGGCCGCTGGCGGCGCTCGGCACCTCCTGCCCCGACCATTTCCTGCGCACCAAGATCCGGCCGCTGGTGATCGAGTTCGATCCGGCCAAGCCCGATGTCGATGCCGTCGTCGCGCGGCCTCGCCGACGACGATCGCCGCCTATCGCGACGGCTACGCGGCCTATTACGACCGCTGCAAGCATGCCGGACTCGCCCGGCGATCCGCGACCCCAATGCCGTGGTCTATCTGATGCCCGGCGTCGGCATGTTCACCTTCGCCAAGGACAAGGCGACGGCGCGCATCTCCGGCGAGTTCTACGTCAACGCCATCAACGTCATGCGCGGCGCCTCGACCGTCTCGACCTATGTCGGCCTGCCCGAGCAGGAAGCCTTCGACATCGAATACTGGCTGCTCGAGGAAGCGAAGCTGCAGCGCATGCCGAAGCCGAAATCGCTCGCCGGCCAGATCGCGCTGGTCACCGGCGGCGCCGGCGGCATCGGCCGCGCCACGGCCGACCGGCTGCTGCGCGAAGGCGCCTGCGTGGTGCTCGCCGACATCGACGAGACCGCGCTGGCCGCGCGCCAACGACGAACTCGGCAAGGCCTACGGCAAGGACTTCGTGCGCGCCGGTGCAAGATCAACGTCACCAAGGAAGAGCAGGTCGTCGCCGGCTTCGCCGAGACTGCGGTCGAGTTCGGCGGCATCGACATTCTCGTCTCCAATGCCGGCCTCGCCTCCTCGGCGCCGATCGAGGAAACGACGCTGGCGCTGTGGAACAAGAACATGGACATCCTGTCGACGGGCTATTTCCTCGTCTCGCGCGAGGCCTTCCGGCTGTTCCGCGCGCAGAAGATCGGCGGCAACGTCGTCTTCGTCGCGTCCAAGAACGGCCTCGCCGCCTCGCCCAACGCCGCCGCCTATTGCACCGCCAAGGCGGCCGAAATCCATCTCGCCCGCTGCCTGGCGCTGGAGGGCGCCGAGGCGCAGATCCGCGTCAACGTCGTCAATCCGGACGCCGTGCTGCGCGGCTCGAAGATCTGGACCGGCGAGTGGAAGGAGCAGCGCGCCGCCGCCTACAAGATGTCGACCGACGATCTGGAGGAGCACTACCGCCAGCGCTCGATGCTGAAGCGCTCGGTGTTTCCCGGAGGACATCGCCGAGGCGATCTATTTCTTCGCCTCCGACATGTCGGCCAAATCGACCGGCAACATCATCAATGTCGACGCCGGCAACGCGCAGAGCTTCACGCGCTGAGCTTTCCTCTCCCCGTTCACGGGGAGAAGGTGCCGAGGCGGATGAGGGGCAGCGCAGCCGAACGCATCTGGGAGGATGCATGTCCGAAACGATCATCCGTCGAGTCGTCGACAAGACAACGCCGCGCGCAAGGCCGATCTCGAGCGCGACTACGCGTCGCTCGGCGAGCGGCTCGACCGCCGCGGCATCGACATCGACGCCATCCGCGACAAGGTCGCAGCATTCGCGCGTCGCGGTCCCCTCCTGGGGCGTCGGCACCGGCGGCACGCGCTTTGCCCGCTTTCCCGGCGCCGGCGAGCCGCGCGACATCTTCGACAAGATCGAGGACTGCGCCGTCATCCAGCCAGCTGACGCAGCGCGACGCCGACCGTCTCGCTGCACATCCCCTGGGACAAGGCCGATCCGAACCGGCTGAAGCAGGCGGCCTCGCGCTTCGGCCTCGGCTTCGACGCGATGAACTCCAACACCTTCTCCGACGCCAGGGACCAGAAGCTCTCCTACAAGTTCGGCTCGCTCGTCGCACGCCGACGCCGGCACGCGCCGGCAGGCGGTCGAGCACAATCTCGAATGCATCGAGATCGGCAAGACGCTCGGCTCCAAGGCGCTGACGGTGTGGATCGGCGACGGCTCGAACTTCCCCGGCCAGGTCAATTTCACCAGGGCCTTCGAGCGCTATCTCGACGCCATGAAGGACGATCTATGCCGGCCTGCCCGACGACTGGAAGCTGTTCACCGAGCACAAGATGTACGAGCCGGCCTTCTACTCGACGGTCGTGCAGGACTGGGGCACCAACTACATGATCGCCAAGGAGCTCGGCGACAAGGCCTTCTGCCTCGTCGACCTCGGCCACCATGCGCCCAACGTCAACATCGAGATGATCGTCGCGCGGCTGATCCAGTTCAGGAAGCTCGGCGGCTTCCACTTCAACGATTCGCAAATATGGCGACGACGATCTCGATGCCGGCTCGATCGATCCCTACCGCCTGTTCCTCGTCTTCAACGAACTGGTCGATGCCGAGCTTGCGCAGCGCCGAGGGCTTCGACCCGGCGCACATGCTCGACCAGAGCCACAACGTCACCGACCCGATCGAAAGCCTGATGCTGTCGGCGATCGAGGTGCAGCGCGCCTATGCGCAGGCGCTGCTGGTCGACCGCAAGGCGCTCGAAGGCTATCAGGACAGCAACGACGCGCTGATGGCGACGCAGACGCTGAAGGCCGCCTTCCGCACCGACGTCGAGCCGATCCTGGCCATGGCGCGGCTCGAAGACCGGCGGCGCCATCGATCCGGTCGCCGCCTATCGGGCGGCTGGCTATCGCGCGAAGGTCGCGGCGGAACGCCCGGCGGTCGCAGGCGGCGGCGGCGGCATCGTCTGAGCCGAACCCTCAGCCGATATTGCCTCACCGGTTTGCTTTTGTGAGATGGCCATTTTGTGAATGGACTCGGTCCGTCCGAGAGGCTCTTCTAGGCGTCCCCCGCCCCGGAGAATCCCATGCCTCTCACCCGTCGGACACTGATCGCCGCCAGTCTTTCCATCACCTTCGTCCTGGCGCCGTTGACGAGCGTCTTCGCCGCCTCGCCGCAGCCGGCGAAGGGCGAGCACGGCATGGTGGTCACCGCCCAGCATCTGGCCTCCGAAGTCGGCGTCGAGGTGCTGAAGAAGGGCGGCAACGCCGTCGATGCGGCGGTCGCGGTCGGCTATGCGCTCGCCGTCGTCTATCCCAATGCCGGCAATATCGGCGGCGGCGGCTTCATGACCATCCGCTTCAAGGACGGCAAGATCGACCTTCCTCGATTTCCGCGAACGCGCGCCGCTGGCCGCGACCAAGACCATGTATCTCGACGACAAGGACGGCAAGCCGGTGAAGGGCGCCAGCCTCGACGGCTATCTCGCGGTCGGCGTGCCGGGTTCGGTCGCTGGGCTTCGAGATGGCGCGCGAGAAATACGGCACGCTGTCGCGCGCAGGAACTGATGGCGCCGGCGATTCGCCTACGCCAAGGACGGGTTCGTCCTCGATCAGGGCGATGCCGCTTCTTTCGCCAGCAACGCCAAGACGGCTGGCGAAGGATCCGGCGGCGGCCGCGATCTTCCTGAAACCGGACGGCAAGCCCTATGGCATCGGCGAACGGCTGGTGCAGCCGGACCTTGCCGCCTCGCTGGCCGGCATCTCCGAAAAAGGGCCTGACGCCTTCTACAAGGGCGCCATCGCCGACGCCATCGTCAAGGCGAGCAGCGCCAAGGGCGGCATTCTCGCCAAGGCCGGATTTCGAGCAATATGCGGTGCGCGAACTGAAGCCGGTGACCTGCAACTATCGCGGCTACGAGATCATCTCCTCGCCGCCGCCGAGTTCCGGCGGCGTCATCATCTGCGAGATCCTCAACGTGCTGGAAGGCTATCCGCTGTCCTATCTCGGCTGCCGGCTCGGCCGAGACGGTGCATGCCATGGTCGAGGCGATGCGCTACGCCTATGTCGACCGCAACTCGGCGCTTGGCGATCCCGATTTCGTCGACAATCCGGTCTCGAAGCTGCTCGACAAGGCCTATGCCAAGGAGATCCGCGACAAGATCGATCCGTTCCGGGCCGGCGTCTCGCAGGACCTGATGCCGAAGGGCTTTGGCGAGAGCAAGGAGACGACGCACTATTCGATCATCGACAAGGACGGCAATGCGGTCGCGGTCACCTATACGCTGAACGGCTCGTTCGGCGCCGGCGTCGTCGCCGACGGCACCGGCATCCTGCTCAACAACGAGATGGACGATTTCACCTCGAAGCCGGGCGTGCCCAATCTCTACGGGCTGGTGCAGGGCGAGGCCAACGCCATCGCAGCCGAAGAAGACGCCGCTGTCCTCGATGAGCCCGACCATCGTGGCCAAGGACGGCAAGCCGTTCATGGTCATCGGCAGCCCCGGCGGCTCGCGCATCATCACCATCACGCTGGAAGCGATCGTCAATGTCGTCGACCACGGCATGAACATCCAGGAGGCGATCGACGCGCCGCGCATCCACCACCAATGGCTGCCCGACACGGTCTATGTCGAACCGTTCGCGACTGTCGCCCGACACCGAGAAACTGCTTGCCGGCATGGGCTATCACCTCGATCTCGGCAGATGACCGACCTGGGGCCAGGCGGCCGGCATACTGGTCGGCGGCAAGAGCCTGGCGGAAATCGAGAAAGGCGGCGGCGCCCGCTACAACGGCGCCATCGACAGCCGCGCCGCATCCGGCGAGGCGCTTGGGTATTAGACTCGTCTAGGGTGCGCTGAGATTCAGGTCAGGCGACCAGCGTGATCGTCGACGCAATCAGCATCACGGCCGCGATGCCGACGAACAGGGCATAAATTCGCGGCCGGTCGAGCAGCAGCGCATTGCCCGATATCCAGGCCGAGGTGGCGCCGCCAAGCGCGAACAGGAAGCCGTTGCGGTGCCCGAAGGTCATCGAAGCGGCCATCAGCCCGCCGATGATCAGGGCGCCGAACACGATGATGACGGCGACGGCATATTTCTCGAAATCGTTGCCGCTGCCCATTGCCGGTCCGATCGCGTTCAAATTCGGCAGGTCGTCCGGATCGAAGGGGTTGGCCGACCCATATTCATCTTGACCGACAGGATTCTCGCATCACTCATTCTCCGCTGAGCGGCAACAAACCATCAACATTTGCCGAGCGCAACCGGACACGCCACCGAGGCGGCCGATATGTTCGTCGAACCTTCTGATGCCGACTTGCCACGGTTTGCCGGTCAGGGTCGCAACGGTCAATCGGGCGATCTGGTTCCACAGGCCTGAACTATTTGGAGAAATCGCTGCGCACGATGCCGTGGCGCTGCAGCTTGTCGTAGAACGTCTTGCGCGGAATGCCGAGCGCCTCGATCGTGCGGCGGACATCGCCGTCATTGCGGCCAAGCGCCTCGCGGATGATCTCGGCCTCGTAGCGTTCCAGCCGTTCCGGCAGCGAGCTGGCGTCGTCCGGCTCCGCCGAGGCGGACGGCCGGCGCTTGCGCCGCCTCCTCCAAGCCCGAGCACGACGCGCTCGGCAAAATGCGAGAGCTCGCGGACATTGCCCGGCCAGTCATGCGCGCAGAGATGGCGGTGCACCGCGGCAGGCACGGCCGGCATTCGACGGCGGAAGCGGGCGGCGGCGCGCTCGGCGAAGTAGAAGAACAGCAGCGGAATATCGTCGCGGCGCTCTCGCAGCGGCGGGATCGAGATCGTCACCACATTGAGCCGGTAATAGAGATCCTCGCGAAAATCGCCGCGCTGGCCGGGATCGCCGAGATCGATCTTGGCGGCGGCGACGACGCGCAGATCGACCGGCCGCACCTCGTTGGTGCCGAGCGGCGTGATTTCGCGCATTTCCAGCACCCGCAGCATCTTGCACCTGCGTCGCCGGCCGGCATGCTTTCGATCTCGTCGAGGAACAGCGTGCCGCCGCTCGCATGCTCGATGCGGCCGATGCGCTGCTTCTGCGCGCCGGTGAAGGCGCCGGCCTCGTGGCCGAACAGTTCGCTCTCGATCACGGTCTCCGGCAGCGCGCCGCAATTCAGCGCCACGAAATTGCCCTTGCGCGCGGCGGCTCCAGCTGATGCAGAGGCTGCGCGACCACCTCCTTGCCGCAGCCGGTCTCGCCGGTCGACCAGCACGTCGACATCGGTATCGGCGATGTGCCGCAGCGTGTCGGCGCAGCCGTTCCATCGCCGGCGTCTGGCCGATCAGCGGCAGACCGTCCTGCGCCTGCTCGGCCGCCTGCGCGCAAGCGCCCGGTTCTCCATCACCAGCCGGCGCTTCTCGCTCGCGCGCCGCACGCTCTGCGCCAGCCGGTCGGCGGCGAAAGGCTTGGCGATGAAGTCGTAGGCGCCGTCCTTGATCGCCTGAACGGCCATCGCGATGTCGCCATGGCCGGTGACCAGGATGACCGGCAGGTCGGCGTCCATCTCCTTGACGCGGTCGAAGAGCTGCAGGCCGTCGATCTCGGGCATGCGGATGTCGGTCACGACGGCGCCGGCAAAGTCCGGCGTCGAGCCCGGCCAGCGCCGCCTTGGCCGCCGTCGCAAAGGCCGACACCGAAAACCCGGCCAGCTCCAGCGTCTGCGCGCGTGGCGCGGCGCAGATCCTTGTCGTCGTCGACAGGACGACTGGCGCAGCGGGTCCATGATCGTCATGCCTTCTGCAGATGAACGGTGAAGCGGGTGCCGCCGTCGTCGCTCGCAACCTCGATGCGGCCGCCATAATCGGCGACGATGTCCTTGCGAGATGACGAGTCCGAGCCCGAGGCCGCTTTCCTTCGAGGTGTTGAACGGCGTGAACAGCGACTTCGCGGATCTTCGGCGAAATGCCCGGGCCGTTGTCGGCGACGGTCAGCGTCACGCCGTCCGCCGTCGCCTCGCGACCGACATCTCGACGCGCCTGGTCGCCCTCGCGGCCGTCCAGCGCCTCCAGCGCGTTCTGAAGCAGGTTGATCAGCACCTGCTCCAGCCGGATGCGGTTGCCCATCACCTTGAGCGTCGGCCGGCGGCAGCGTCGATGTCGAGCGCGTCCATGCCGGCCGGCAAAGCGGCTGCGCAGCAGCATCACCGCGCCCTCGATGACGCCTGCGCAGCTCGATCGGTTCGGCCGCGCGCGCGGCCCTTGCGGGCGAAGGCCTTCAGCTCCTCGGTGATCGCGCCGATCCGCTCGGTCAGCGCGGCGATCGCGCCGAGGTTCTCGTCGGCCGGCGCCGGTCTGCCTGCGTCGAGGAAGACGCGCGCATTGTCGGCATAGGCGCGGATCGTGGCGACCGGCTGGTTGATCTCATGCGCGACGCCGGCGGCGACCTGGCCGAGGATCGCCAGCCGGTTGGCCTGCACCAGCTCCTGCTGCACCACCTGCAGCTTCTGCTTCGGTGCTTCGGTGGTCGGTGATCTCGGCCTGCAGCCGGTCGCGCGCCTGGCTGAGATCATGCGTGCGCTCGACGACGCGGCGCTCGAGCTCGCTCGCGCGCCGCCTGTTCGGCGGCGATGCCGCATCTGCGCCGACTGCCGGCGCCGCAGGAGGATAGCCGGCCAGCGCCAGCAGCGGCACCAGGACGAGCAGCGCCAGCAGCCGCGCTTCGCGCACGCGCGGCAGCGATCGGCGCTTCGGCCGGCACGAGATAGTCGCAGCTGCCAGCCGGCGTCGACCGGGACCGGACGTCGAAAGCGCAGATATCTCGGCATCGCTGCCGCCTGGCGATCGCATGGACCGATCGAGCCGTCGGGCTCGAGGCTTCCGGACGACGTGATCGGCAGCGGCCGCAGCGGCGCGTCGCCGAACTGCAGGCTGCTCGCGGATGGCGGCCAGCCATCGGGTCGGCGAGCGGCGCCGTGGTCATGAAGCGCCAGGACGGGACGCTGGTGATCAGCACGACGCCGTGCTCGTCGCTGACATAGGACGGGCGGTCCGGCCTCGTGCCAGTCGGCCTCGAGCTCGTCGAACTCGACCTTGACGACGACGACGCCAAGCGGGCCGTGCCGCTCGTCGACGCGCCGCGAAATATAGAGGCCGGGCCGCTTGCTGACGTTGCCGAGCGCGAAATGCTCGGCGGTGCCCGTTGGCCATCGCGCCGGAGAAATAGTCGCGGAAGCCATAGTCGTTGCCGACGAAGCTCGTCGGCTCGCGCCAGTTGCTGGCGGCGATCGCGACGCCGTCGTTGCCGGTGACATAGATGCACCGCGGCCTTGGTGCCGGCGACCAGCCCTTCGAGCTTGCGGTTGAGCCGGTCGATCGCGACCGGCGTCGTTTGCAGCGCAGCGCGTCGCGCACTGCCGGTCCTCGCGACAAGCAAGCAGCGGCAGCGCCGCGTGGCTTTCCAGCACCGCGCGCAGCAGCGCAGCCTTCAGATTGGCATCGGTGCGGCCTTGCGCCGTCGAGCGCGCGACCTCGGCGCGGCGCGCGTAGAGGCCGGCGCCGGTCGAGCGCCGCTTGCCACGATCGCGAGCGGCGATGCGCCGCAAACAGCAGCCAGGCACGGCGCGCCAGCGCTTGCCGCAGTTGCTCGGGCGTCGGACGACAGCGCCAGCAGCTGGAGCGTCTGCAGCATGGCCGAATTTGTGCATGATTTCGCACAAAGCACAATTCGACTCGTGCGGATGTCCGCACAGATCGCGCCGCCACGAGCTCGATCGCTAAATAATTTCAATAAGATCAATAGTTGTAGACTCACATGCAGATCTGGCACGGCGGTTGCAAGATCTCCTTACAGCAGTCGCGAGGCTGTTGGACGTGAAGCAACGCCCCGGGAGGTCGGAGCTTCCGATCCGGGCGACCAAGGAGGACATCATGCATTGCAGCATTCGACTGCCGCCGAACCGCGCGGCAAGGAACCCTTTTACCGGCATCTCTACGTCCAGGTGCTCGCGGCGATCGCCGCCGGCATCCTGCTCGGCCATTTCTACCCGGAGCTCGGCGCTCAGCTGAAGCCGCTCGGCGACGCCTTCATCAAGCTGGTCAAGATGATCATCGCGCCGGTGATCTTCCTGACCGTCGCGACCGGCATCGCCGGCATGACGCGACCTGCAGAAGGTCGGCCGCGTCGCCGGCAAGGCGATGATCTACTTCCTGACCTTCTCGACGCTGGCGCTGGTCGTCGGCCTGGTCGTCGCCAACGTCGTCCAGCCCGGCGCCGGCATGCACATCGATCCGGCGACGCTCGATCCGACGGCGGTCGCCGACCTACGCCGACAAGGCGCATGACACGACGCATCGTCGGCTTCCTGCATGAACATCATCCCGACCACGATCGTCGGCGCCTTCGCCGAGGGCGACATCCTGCAGGTGCTGTTCTTCTCGGTGCTGTTCGGCATCTGCGCTCGCCCTGGTCGGCGAGCGCGGCGAGCCGGTCGTCGATTTCCTGCAGGCGCTGACCGCGCCGATCTTCCGGCTGGTCGCCATCCTGATGAAGGCCGCCCCGATCGGCGCCTTCGGCGCCATGGCCTTCACCATCGGCAAATACGGCATCGGCTCGATCGCCAACCTCGCCATGCTGGTCGGCACCTTCTACCTGACCTCGCTGCTCTTCGTGCTCGTCGTGCTCGGCGCCGTCGCCCGCTACAACGGCTTCTCGATCCTGGCGCTGATCCGCTACATCAAGGAAGAGCTGCTGCTCGTGCTCGGCACCTCGTCCTCGGAAGCCGCGCTGCCCGGCCTGATGGACAAGATGGAGCGGGCCGGCTGCAAGCGCTCGGTCGTCGGCCTGGTCATCCCGACCGGCTATTCCTTCAACCTCGACGGCACCAACATCTACATGACGCTGGCCGCGCTGTTCATCGCCCAGGCGACCGACATCGACCTCTCGCTCGGCGACCAGATCCTGCTGCTGCTGGTCGCGATGCTGAGCTCCAAGGGTGCGGCCGGCATCACCGGCGCCGGCTTCATCACGCTGGCCGCGACGCTCTCGGTCGTGCCCTCGGTGCCGGTCGCCGGCATGGCGCTGATCCTCGGCGTCGACCGCTTCATGTCGGAGTGCCGGGCGCTGACCAACTTCGTCGGCAACGCGGTGGCGACGCATCGTCGTCGCCCGCTGGGAAGGCGAACTCGACCAGACCAAGTTCGCCGCCGCCATGGCCGGCGACATTCCGGAAGAGGCCGATCTGGCGCTGCCGGGCGACTGCAGCCCGCCTGATCCTTCAGGCTTTCGCCTGTGCAGGCCGCAGCCGGTCGCCGGCTGCGGCCTGTTCTTTTCATCGGCCGGCGCATGGTTCGATCTCAACCCGCCATGGCGAAAGGCCCGTGAATGAGCAGCGCGTTTCCCGAAATCTACCTGGTCCGTCACGGCGAGACGGAATGGAGCGCATCGGGAAAGCACACAGGCCGCACCGACATCCCGTTGACGCGGCCGGCGAGGCTGCTGCCCGCTCCGTGGCGGACCGCCTCAAGGGCCTGTCGTTCCAGGCGGTGTGGTCGAGCCCGTCGCAGCGGGCCTTCAATACCTGCACGCTCGCCGGCTTCGGCGCGGCCGCCGTCAAGAAAGACGACCTGCAGGAATGGGACTACGGCGCCTATGAGGGCTGAACACCAAACAGATTCTTGCCGAGCGCCCCGGTTGGCAATGTGTTTCGCGACGGCTGTCCCGGCGGCGAGACGGCGGCGGATGTCGGCGCCAGGGCCGACCGGATCGTCAGCGGGCTGCGAGCGACCGGCGGCAACGTGCTGGTGTTTTCGAGCGCGCATTTCCTGCGGGTGCTTGCGGCGCGCTGGCTCGGCCTGCCGCCGCACGGCGGCGCGCTTGCTCGTGCTGGACACCGCAAGCCTCAGCACCTCGGCTACGAGCACGACCTTACCGAACCGGTTATCCGCAGGTGGAACCAGAAATAGCAGGCTGACGGCAGCCGCGTGCCCGTAGCTCAGTTCGCTAGCATCGCCAGTTCCTCGGGAGTGATGTGCCGCGCCTTGCCTTTGGCGAGATCGCCAAGCTGCAAGGACCCGATCGCCACCCTTACCAGCCGCAGCACCTCGACATCGAAGGCGCCGAGCAGGCGGCGGATCTGGCGGTTGCGGCCCTCGTCGAGCACGATTTCCAGCCATGCCGTGCGGCCGCCGCTGCGCAGCATCTCGATCGATCGCGCCGTCAGCAGCTCGCCGTCGACGATCGCGCCTTCGCGAAACCGCGCCAGCATCGCCTCGTCTGGCTGGGTGCCGATCTGCACGTGATAGGTCTTGGCGACATGCGAGGCGGGGTCGAGCAGGCCATTTCCCCAATGCGTGTCGTTGGTCATCAACAGCAGGCCTTCGCTCGCCTTGTCGAGGCGGCCGACCGGCGACACGAAGGGCAGGTCTAGCCCAACCAGGCAGTCATAGACCGTATCTCGATCCTGCGGGTCGTCGCGGGTGGTGACCAGGCCGCGCGGCTTGTTGATCATCAGATAGACCTTGCGCTCGGCAACGACGCGCTCACCGTCGACGGTGATGCGGTCGCGGCCGGGATCGACGCGCAGCGATCCGTTGCGCACCACCTTGCCGCCGACCCGCACCCGCCCCTCGGCGACCAGCGCTCGGCCTGCTTGCGCGAGCAGAGCCCAAGCTTGGACAGCGCGCGGCAAAGGCTGACCCCGGCGGGAGGTGGTCGGCGGCGGGCGATGTTGGGCGACCGTGTCATGCGTTAGTGGGTGTTCTTCCCGGTGGTCAGCGACAGATGCCATGCGCGGCGATCGTTGCGCAACCCGCCCGGGGCATACCGCGAGAGCGCCGCATGATTCCACGTTGCGAACATTGTTGGCCGGTTTTGTCATCTTGAATGTTGACTATGAAAGTCATGTTTCATAGTCAGCTTGGCACCGGCGGCTGCAAGCCGGGTATTCAAGATCGCGGCGCAGAGGGAGACCAGGATCGTGCCGGAGAATGACAGACGGGCGGCCAGGCGCGGCGGCATGACCCGGCGAGGCGCGCTTGGGCTTTTCCTGCTGCCCTTCGCCGGCTCGCTTTCCGCCGCGCCGCGCCCCCGGCGCATCGTCTGCCTCGACGCCGGGCTTACCGAGACCTTGCTGATGCTCGGCGTCCGGCCGGTCGCCATTGCCGACCGCGAAGTCTGGGAGAAATGGGTGGTCGAGCCGCCGCTGCCGCCGGAGATCGCCGATGTCGGCACGCTGCTCGAACCCAACCTCGAATTCCTGCAGCAATTGCGTCCGGATATCATCCTGGCCATCCCCTATCTGGACGGCATCAAGCCGCTGCTTGAACGCGTCGCGCCGGTGACGACCATCGGCATCTACACCCAGGAGGGCCGGCCCTATCAGCTTGCCGTCGAGGCGACCCGGCAGCTGGCGCGGCTTGTCGGCAAGGAGGAAGAAGGCGAGGCGCTGATTGCCGCGACGGAGGCCGGGTTCTCGGAAATCCGGCAGCAGCTGGCGCCATTGTCGGCGCGGCCGCTCTACATCGTCAACTTCATGGATCCGCGCAATGTGCGTGTCTATGGCCGGCAGAGCCTGTTCCAGGATGTGTTCGACCGCATCGGCATCCGCAACGCCTGGACAGGCGACACCAACTATTGGGGCTT
Organism: uncultured Alphaproteobacteria bacterium; assembly: GCA_963788955.1. GTDB lineage: Bacteria > Pseudomonadota > Alphaproteobacteria > Rhizobiales > Rhizobiaceae > Mesorhizobium. The sequence continues at coordinate 170,754 of CAWBIN010000004.1, forward strand.
TGCCACGCTCGGCCTGGACGGCCTCGCCACCGCAAGTGACGCGCGGCTGGCCTATATGGAGCCCCTGCCCGAGGGCGCCGGCGGTACGCTGACCGAAAGCCCGGTCTGGAACGCCATGCCCTTCGTGCGCAACCGCTCGATCATGCGCCTGCCGGCCGTGCTGATGTTCGGCGCGCTGCCGTCCGCAGCCCGCTTCGCGCACGAACTGGCCAAGGCGATGACCGGAGATGCCGCGCATGGCTGACGACACTGTCGGCAGGCGCGCCAGTGGGACATGGCCGCGCCGCCTATCCGCCGACCAGCCGCTCGGCGCCATCCTGCTTTGCCTAATGCTCTCGGCCGCTGCGACCACTGCCACGCTCTCCAATCTTGCCGTGCAATTGCCGGCGGCGCTCTGGCTCGACGCGCTCGGCACGCCTGATGTCGCGGACATGCCGCAGGTGCTCGTCCACTATGCCTTCCTGCCGCGGCTGGCCATCAGCCTGCTCTGTGGCGCAGCACTCGGGCTCGCCGGAACCGTTCTGCAGCAGGTGCTGCGCAACCCTTTGGCCTCGCCGGAAACGGTCGGCGTCTCGGCCGGCGCCCATCTGGCGTTGGCGCTGGCAACGCTTGTCGCTCCCTCCTTGCTCGCCTTCGGCCGCGAATGGGTGGCGCTGGCCGGCGCCTTTGTCGCGATAGCCGCGGTTGTCGCTCTGTCCTGGCACAAGCGCCTGTCGCCGCTCTCCGTCGTACTCGCCGGCCTGGTCGTCAGCCTCTATGCCGGCGCCATCGGCGCTGCCCTCATCGTGCTGCGGCATGAATGGCTGGCCAGCCTGTTCATCTGGGGGGCCGGCTCGCTCGGCCAGCAGGACTGGACGACGACGCTCTGGCTGCTGCCGCGCCTCGCTGCCGCTGCCGTGGCTATCGGCCTGATGGTCCGCCCGCTGACCTTGCTCGGGCTCGAAGACGAAGGCGCCCGCAGCCTTGGCCTGCCGCTCGGCGTCTACCGTGCCGCCGGGCTCGGCGCGGCGGTGGCGCTCATTGCTTTCGTCGTTGCCGCCGTCGGCGTCATCGGCTTCGTCGGCCTTGGTGCCGCCACGCTCGCCCGCATCGGCGGCGCCCGCCGTCTCGGCCAGCGGCTGCTCTTGGCACCGCTCGTCGGCGCGGTTCTGCTCTGGGCCGCCGACCAGGCGGTGCAATTGGCGACCGGGCCGCAGGGCGACCTGTTGCCGACCGGCGCCATCACGGCACTTCTCGGCGCGCCCCTTCTGCTGTGGTTGCTGCCACGCCTTGCACTGGCGTCGGAAGCCCCGGCGCTGACCGCAGAGCATCTGCCTCGAAGCCGCCGGCCCGGCCTAGTGCTGGCGGCGCTCGGCGTGTCCCTGGTTGTGCTGGTCGGGCTTGCCTTGCTGCTGGGGCCGGGACCGCATGGCTGGAGTTTTGCTGTCGGCGATCAGCTTCAGCCCTTGCTGTCATGGCGCTGGCCGCGCGTCACGGCGGCGCTTTCCGCCGGCGCCATGCTGGCGCTGGCCGGGCTGATGATGCAGCGGCTGACCGGCAATCCGATGGCCAGCCCCGAAGTGCTCGGCATCAGCGCCGGCGCCGCGCTCGGCATGGTGCTGGCGCTGTTTTTAGTCTCCGATCCCGGCCGCCCTGTCCAGACAGCCGCCGCCACCGCCGGCGCCTTCGCCGCCTTGCTGGTCACGCTGACGCTCGGCCGCCGCGCCGCCTATGCGCCCGAGCGGCTGCTCTTGGCCGGCGTTGCGCTGACGGCGCTGTTCGACGCGCTGATCCTGGTGCTGACCGCCACCGGCGATCCGCGCGCCATGCTGCTGCTCAACTGGCTGACCGGCTCGACCTATGGTGTCGATGCGGGTTCGGCGCTGCTGACTTCGGCCATCGCGCTTTGCCTCTTCCTGCTCGCGCCTGCCTTCATCCGCTGGCTGGACATGCTGCCGCTCGGCACGCCTGCCGTACAAAGCCTTGGTATTGACCTGCGCAAGACGCGGCTCGCGGTGCTGCTGATGGTCGCCGCACTCACCGCCGCCTCGACCCTGATCGTCGGTCCGCTGACCTTCATCGGCCTGATGGCGCCGCATCTCGCCCGCCGCCTGGGGCTGGTGCGCGCGCTGCCGCAGGCCCTGGGCGCGGTGCTGGCAGGCGCGCTGATCATGGTTGCCGCCGACTGGATCGGCCGCACCGCCATCTTCCCGCGCCAGATCCCGGCCGGCCTCGTCGCCACGCTGATCGGCGGCCCGGTGCTGATGTGGCTGCTGCGCCGCCGCTGACTCTTTTGTTCCTCGGGAGATCTCCATGTTCCAGTCGATCGCGACGCCAGCCTTGATCGCCGACACCACGGTCCACGATTTCGTTCCCACCACGGGCGGCGAGCCCTGGCGGATCTTCCTGCATGTGCCGCCCGGTGAAGCCCCCGAGGCCGGCTGGCCGGTCCTCTACATGACCGACGGCAACGCCGTCATCGGCACCGCCGTCGATGCCATGCGCGCGCAATCGGGCTATCCCTCGGGCACCAACGTCGAAGACGGAGTCATAGTCGCCATCGGCTATCCCGTCGCCGGCGCCTATGACCCGCTCAGGCGCTCCTGGGATCTTGGCCCTCCGCCCGGCAAGACCTATCCGCCTTTCCACGAAGGCGGCCCTGAGGTGCGGACCGGCGGCGCCGAAAAATTCCTGACCTTCATCGAGGACGAACTGAAGCCGTTCGTGGCCAGCCGCGCCAGGATCGACGCTGGCCGGCAGGCACTCTACGGACACTCCTTCGGTGGCCTGTTCGCGCTCTATGCGCTGTTCACCCGCCCGCGTGCCTTCAGCACCTGGATTGCGGCGAGCCCTGCCATCTATTGGGAAGACCGCGCCATCGACCGGTTTCTCGAAGCATTCGAGACCGCCGTCCCGGACGGCTTGAGCGCGCAAATGATCCTGTCGGCCGGCGAATACGAGACCGAAAAACTGGCGCCGTTTCAGATCGGCGCCGCCGACGAGCAAAAGCGCCTGGCGCAGAAGAAGGTAATCCGCACCGACGAATTCGCCCGGGCAATGGCGGAGCGCCTCGACACTATTGCCGGCCTCAGCGCCAGCTTCGAACTCCATGCCAGCGAAAACCACATGTCGATCCTGCCGGTGACGGTCAACCGGGCGGTGCAGGCGGCGTTTGCGGTGGCGAGGGGAGGTGGCCGCTAGCCCCCGCGAGCCGGTGGCAGTTCGAACAAAGTAGCGCCATTCTCCTGGCCGCGTTCGACATAGCCGATGATCCGGAACCATTTGGCGACGTCGGCTCTCTGCAGCCAGCTGCGCGATCGAATGGGGAGGTTGCCGGCCAGCGCCTGGATATGGCGAATGTGCCGCTTGCAGAAGCGGATGGTGGCGGCGCTGAAGAAACCCTCCTGCGCGGCAAACAGCGTATCGGCGGCGTCGCTATGCTCGTTCCAGGCGATGATCGCCACCGTCTTTTCGCCCTCGACAAGGGCATGGGCACGGCCTTCCTTCAAATTCATCATCAGATTGTCGTAGGCGGCCTTGCTGTCCTTGCCGGCGGCCACATACTCGTCCGATATCCGCTTGGACAGACCCCGGAAAACACTCTCGAGATCGCCGACCGTAGCTGCGCGTGCTCTCATTTCTCCTCCTGCAGCCCCGGCAGGCAGTTTGCCCTAGGGATCGGGGATCACCAAGCAAATCAAATCCGCCAATCGGCCGATGCGAGCAAAGTGATTTCGGCGGGTGAGGCCGGCGAATACGCGACCGAAAGGCTGGCGCTGTTTCAGATCGGCGCTGCGGATGAGAAAAGCGCCTGGAGCAGAAGGAGCTGACCACATCGATAAATTCGCGCGGGCCATGGCCGAGCGCCTCGACGCCATCCCGGCCTCGGCCCAGGAAACCGTCGGAGGGTCAACGGTAGCCGGTCCGTAGCTTCTCCATCCGATGGCGCCAGTCCAGGCGCAGGGTGGCTTATCTTGGCCGTGCTGAGGTGAACGTATCCGCCAACCTGGAGCTTGGGTTCGCGCAGGCCTATCCATCGGGTGAGCAAATCCAAGGCCGAACATCTATGTCAGCCTGATCACTCTGCCTGCAGCGTCGAGGTGGCATCTGATTCGCGCCTGCCGGATCTCGGCGCCACCTTGCCTTGCATAATGTATGCGAACTGCAATCGGGGCCGAGACTGCGCCTCGGCTCAGACGGCGTAGGGAGCCTGCGCTCATCGCACGTACATTCACGACACCAAACGGAATAGCGGCCAACTCAATCGCCTCACGGCAGGCGCGAACCATTGCACCCGGCGTGCCCGGTATCGCTTCAATTGTCGTCACGGCCGATGAGCGACCGCTCCTGGGCCAGAGGATGCGTGGCAGGACGATGGATTTCGGTGCGCCTGCGGCCGCGGCCGCCGTGGCGGCGGGAGCACCGGGGGTATCGCCTGGAGGGGCGCTTGCTGAGCGACTATCCGACGAGGCGTCTTCCCCACTAACTTGGCCGCTCGTTCCAACGCTCGCGCCGCCGATTTGGCCGCTGGCTCCAACGCTTGCGCCGACCGAGCCGTTGCCCGTTCCGACCGAAGCTCCGGCGTCTGCTCCTCCTACGCTACCGACGTCCGCGCCAACACCGACTGACGCCCCGTTCTGGCCAACGCCCACACTGGCGCCAACCCCGACATTGCCCGCCCGGGCGCCAACTCCCGCCTCGAGGGCCATGGCAGGCTCGATCGCGATCGCAATCAAGAAAGCGGCCGCGAGATATTTGCTCATCGCAATCCTCCGTTCCCCGGCTGTCATTGGCGCAATCCCTCAGCCGGCGGCCGCGTGGGAAGCAGCGCGTCTGGCAGCACGATCGTCATCAGGCGAGCGGCTCGCGACTTGCGCACTTCCGCGCTGCCGACTTCCTGCTGCCCCGAGTTTGGCGACGATCTGCGCTGAGACGCGCGCGCGCTTGCGCGATCGATGGGGCGTGCCTTTGCTGCGTTTTCGACCTGCGAGGTGCGACGCTCAGCCGAGCGCTTAAGGGCTTCGACGTCCTTGCGTGCCGAAGCGAGGTCGCGGGCGAGGCCAATGGCCTTTTCGCGCTCCTGCTCCCACGCCTCCTTGAACGCCGTCGATATCCGGGTCAATTCCTTCTTTGCCGAGTCGCGTTCCTGCCGAGCGGTTTCAAGATCGCTCGCAAGCGAGCTTGCTCTTTCGCGTTCCCGTGCGAGCGCCTCGCCAGCCTGCCTTGCAGCAGCTTCGGCAAGTTGCCGGCCCTGGATGGCGCCGGCCTGCGTTGTTGCTGCCAGCTTCGCGCTTGCCTCCATAGCTTCGATGGATTGACGGGCCTCGGCGATATCACGCTCCAGGAGCCCGACCTTCCGGCGCTCCTCTTCAAGCGCCCGCCTCGTCCCGGCCAGAGACACTTCCGCGGTATTGCGCGCGGCTTCGGCAAGCTGCCGGCCCTGGATAGCGCCGGCCTGCGTCGTCGCTGCCAGCTTCGCGCTTGCCTCCAGCACTTCGAAGGCCTGACGAGCCTCCGCGATCTCTCGCTCCAGGAGCTCGACCTTCCGGCGCTCCTCGTCAAGCGCCTGCTTCGTCCGGGCCAGAGATGCTTCAGCGGTATTGCGCGCCTCAACGCCCTCGGCAACAAGTTCCTGGCGGGCCTCCGCCAGTTCGCGGGGCAGATTTTCCTCATGCGCGCTGCTGGTCTTGATTGCATCGATATCGTTTCGTCGCGGGAGGAAACTCTGTTCATTTGCTGCGCGTTCAGCCGTGTCGCGCTCCTCCTTTGCCAGGATGTGCGAAGCAACCGCTTCGGCGCGAGCAGCCTCGAGTTCCATGCGAGCGGCGCTCAGACCACGCCTTAACGCGTCGACCAGGACCGCTCCCGCTCCGGGGTTTGTGCCGCCGCAGCAGGCCCCATCGGGACGTCATTCGGCTGCGTGACTTGGACGGGAGTGACGGTAGGTTTCGTTTCTGGCGGAACGAATACGATTGCCGCAAATCCAAACAGCACCAGGCAAATCGGAATGAAGGGCAGCGGGGCGGCGCCCGACTGTTTGCGCCCGTCATGAAGCAACGCGGCTATTGTCGCGGGTGCTCGGTCAGGAGAGTGGCCGAGGGGCGTGGAAGCCCAGTTGGATCTCCGCCCGTGATCCATTGCGGATCCTCCATGGGTCGACCGCACTGGTGAAACGCTTGCCTGTGGCGTCAGAGTCGACGCAAACCCGAGCGCCTCGCGCTACCGCGCCAGGCAACCCTCAGGCATGTCATTCAAGCTATCAAAGGCATGGAGGGGCGGTAAGTACCGAATAAGGGTAGGGGTTTTCCCAATCTTCTCAAAAGGGTCTCCTAAAGTACTAGCTGCCATGGGCTTCGAGCGCCTTGGCGAGCTTCATCGAGGGCGGTTCCGCAAACTGGCGCTAGTCCTCGGCGGAAAAGTTGCCGAAATGTGAGAAGCCGAAGCGCGCGGCCACGGCCGTAACCGTTTGCTCACCGGGGGTGGCACGGCGCACGGTGCGGCGCTATGCAGTTGGCGAGTGTAGTTGCTAAACCCAGCGATAGAACGAGGGGACGCTGTCCGTGCGACCGCGACGCTTCTGCGCCGTGCGGTCCCACGGGCAAATCGACAACGCATTCCCGCACACGTCTCGCAGTAAAGTTGGTATGCATACGCGAGGGAGAGGGTAACAGATGAAACACAATCTTGGCTTGCCGTCCGACTCGACGCCGACGCTCCTTTTCCCGACGTGATGCAAAAGCAATGTCAGATCTCATGTCTTCTCCAGATGTGACCGGCTCATCCCGCCCCGCGGGCTGGGGCTTGGCCGCAAAGCTGTTTACAACCCTCGTCCTTCTTGGCGCGACCGCGGTCCTGGTGACCGGGGTGCTCGGTTACTTCCGCGCCCGCGACGCCCTCGAAAAGGCAGTCTTCGACCAACTCACGGCCGCCCGTCAGGCCAAGACGCGCCAGGTTGAAACCTACTTCCGCACGATCCAGGCGGAACTGCGCCTGCTTGCCACTTCCAAGATGGTGGTCGATGCGACACGCGAGTTCCGGATCGCGGTCGACCAACTCGACCGGGCAGGCGCGCCGCCTGACCTGCGGCAGAAGGTCGGCGATTGGTACGCTGAGAACTTCATCCCCGGAATGACGCGCACCCTAGGCAGGGAACCAGCCCTGTCGGACTACCTGCCGGTCGGTGGTGCCCCCTACTATCTGCAGTATCACTACATCGTGGAAAATCCCAACCCGCCGGAGCGGCGCAAGCTTCTCGACGACGCCGGCGACGGAAGCGAATACACCAGGCTGCATGCCATATATCATCCATTGATGCGCGCTGCGGCTACCACGGTCGGCTTTTTCGATCTCATGATTGCCGATCCCAAATCAGGTCGCCTGATCTATACGGTCGACAAGGAGGTGGATTTCACCACGTCCCTTCAATTGGGTCCGTACCGTCGCACCAACGTCGCGGCCGCCGTTGCTCGCTGCTCGCAGATCGCAGACCCGTCAGCCATCTGCCTCGAAGATTTCTCCTCTTATGCGCCATCTGGCGGCGCACCGATCGCCTTCATGGCAGCACCGATTATTGCCCAGGGCGTCGTCATCGGCGCGCTGGTCGCGCAACTGTCGAATGATGAGATCGACAACGTTGTCACCGGTAACCGCCGCTGGCGGCAGGAAGGGTTCGGCGACACGGGTGAGGCCTATCTCGTCGGACCCGATTATCTGGTGCGCTCTGGCCCGCGGGCGTTCTACGAGAACCGGGAAAACTTCTTCGCCGACGTCAAATCCGTCGGCGCTTCGGACGCGGAGATCGCCGCCATTCAGCGCTACGGGACACCAGTGCTGCATCAGCGCATCGACACCAAGGCCACCCGTGCCGCGCTCGCCGGTGTCGAGGGCACGGGCGAGATCATCGGATACCGTGGCGTCCCGACGCTCGCTTCATGGGGACCGCTCGCGATTTCCGGTGTCAAGTGGGCTCTCGTCGCCAAGATCGACAGCGCCGAGGCCTTCGCACCGATCGCCGAACTCCGCCGGGATCTGCTGCTCGTCGGGGGACTGGCGCTGCTCGTGGTGGCCTCCACCGCCGCCTGGCTTTCGCGCGCGCTGCTCGGACCGCTCCGCGATCTCACCGCCGGGGTGAAACGCTTCTCTGCTGGCGACTATGCGGTCAGCGTGCCGGTTCGCACGCGCGACGAGATTGGCGAGCTCTGCTCAGCCTTCAATGGCATGGTTGAGGATCTGCACCAGAAGAATGTCGTGATCGAGAACAAGAACCGCGAGAACGAGCTGCTGCTGCTCAACGTCCTGCCGGCACCGATCGCCAATCGGCTGCGCGCTGGCGAGGAGAGGATCGCCGACGGCTTCGCCGAGGTCACGGTCGCCTTCGCAGACCTGGTCGGGTTCACGGCACTGACATCGGAAATGCCGCCGCACGATGTCGTGATGTTTCTCAACGGACTCTTCACGCGCTTCGACGTTGCCGCCAATGATCTCGGCATCGAAAAGATCAAGACGGTGGGCGACTCCTATATGGCGGTGTGCGGTCTACCCGTGCCGGTGGCCAACCACGCCGAGCGCATGGTCCGCATGGCCATCCGCATGGTCCACATTACCCGCGAGCACGCGATGGAACACAACGTCTCGATGAAGCTCAGGGTTGGCGTCAACAGTGGGCCAGTGGTCGCCGGCGTCATTGGGAAGAGTAAGTACATCTATGATTTATGGGGTGACACAGTGAACCTGGCGAGTCGCATGGAGTTCTGGCGGAGTTCCCGACTCTGTTCAGGTGACGCGCCCCGTCTACGAACAGCTCAAGGACCAATTCGTCTTCGAGCCGCGCGGCGCTATCGAAGTCAAAGGCAAGGGAAAAGTGGAAGCCTGGGTATTGAGATTTTAGTTGCGGGGCAGCTCCGATGCCGGCTTGCCCTCCATCTGTCCGCCGTCAATGGCTTTCGCCGCGGGCGCGACTGGCGCGCCCTTGAGGGGAGCGGACCCGAACGTCCGCTTCGCGCCTCATGTCGGTCGAAGAGATTGGCTTAACCGATGCCTGAAAGCAGACGTGGCCAGCGACAGGGCCGGACGTCTTGATTGCACCAATTGCTGACATTGGCATTCAGCTTCCTCAGTGCCGCGAGGCGATCTCGTCGCGGACTGTCAAAATGATCCCGAAAACAGTCATGGTCACCAGCGCCACACCGAAGTGGGAATCTACCCGTCTCTGCACTCCTACCTGTATCATTCGCCGCCGCCCGCTTTGGCTTCCGGCATAACTTGCAGCAACGGCTGCGGCGACACTGCGATCTCTCCCGTGAAGGGCCGGTCGTGGGCGAGAATCAAGAGAACGGATGCCGCCACGCCGGTCGCAAAACTTCCAAGAGCGATCGCCGATGCCATTCGGTTATCACTATGAACGACCGCGATCGCGAGAAGAGCACAGAAGGCTTGCAGGATCAGGCAGGCCCACTTCGTGGGGTTGACTTGTGCGGAGCTGACGAGAATCCGTTGGCGACGCGCTTCAAAGGCGTCTTCAAGCCACCTCGTAATCTCGCGCTGCGCGATCTCCTGGCCGAGATTGTGTGGCGTCAAAGCCAGCGTCGTCCGCAGCGCCTCGTTAAGCGCCGGCGGGATTATGGTGAGGGTCGCCGCGCTCTCGGCCATCAGCGGCCACTCCTGGCTCGTCGTTTCCTCAATATAGCTGCGCACCAGCGTCCGCAAGCGCGCCTCGGGCTCCCCGGGAAAGCTGCTCGCCAAAACCACGACCGACCGCAATGCACTGGCCTCGCGATTGACTGCCGCATTGGCGTGATCGCTGTCGCTCCAGACCTGAGCCGCGGTGAACGCCACAAACAAGCCAAAGATGATACCGAGCGGCGGCAACATGCCAGGCGAAAGCGCCTTGAATGACCGCGCCGTGGAGCCTGCAGAAAGAGCGGCGATGCCTTGGTGCAAGATGAACGCGACGATATAGGTGGCCCCGAACACGACGAGAGCCATCCAAGCGAGTGGAAGAGTATGCAACCAGCCACTCATAGTGCCGCCTGCCCTATCCTGAGAATTCGTCGGCAGGCGTTTGTAGGGCTGTAGTTCCACTCGTGGCAATGCCACAGTCTTCCATCGTGTCAACAATCTCTACGCACGGCTGCCAGCGCCGGTCGAAAGACCTGCTTTATTAATCGCATCGCAGTGGGTGCTTGCGACGGGAGGATTCCCAATTGCCCGCCGATCGATCCCGCCTGGGCTTCGCAATGATGACATTTCTCCTCGGCTCAGTCATCTACGCGTACACTCCGGAGCTTTATCCAACGAGATGCCGCGCGACAGGTGGCGGTTTCGCATCTTCCATTGGCCGCCTCGGATCGCTGATCGGCCCTTACGTGGTTAGCCTCAACTTGCCTATTACAGGTCAGGGTGGTGTTTTTGCGAACGGCCAAGCCGATCGTCGTGCCGATAGTTTTCCTCGCCATTTTTGGACTGTCCGAGACCGCCGGCGTGGTCATCGAACTAGGTCAGAAAGGCGAGATGGTGGTGCTAGAGGATGCGCTGCTAAGGCACCCAAACCTTGAGTCCGTTGAATGTACGGTTAGGTTGGCCGGGAAGAGGCGCGAAGTCGACATCGCGGCACCTTAGGGAATACTCCTGCGTGACGTAACCACCCGGTGACAGGTGAGCGTAACATTTGGGTCAAAATCGACCCTTGTGACAGGATAGCGTCGAGGCCTAAACGTTGATGTGACACGGCGAAAACACCGGTTAACTGCAGCATTTTCCACTTTGAGGCGAAATAGTTCTCAACTATGCTCCGTCAGGCTTAAGGCATGTGGGATTGCCGATGGTTTTATCACGCAGGGGTGTCGTGCTCGGCGGCCTGGCGCTTGTCGCGGTCGGTGCGACCGGCAATATTGTTCAAGCCGCGACGGCAAAATCCTTTTTCGCCGGCACCGCCAGCGACAACAATTTTGTCTATCGCAAGACCAACTTCGCCAAGATCGACAAGAGATGGCATCGCCAGATCGTCAAGTATTTCAGCAGCGAGCCGGTTGGCACCGTCGTGGTCGATACCCGCCACCACTTCCTCTACCTCATCATGGAAAACAAGACCGCCATCCGCTACGGCGTCGGCGTAGGCAAGGACGGCTTCAAATGGTACGGCCGCGCGACGATCGACCGCCGCGCGCTGTGGCCGCAATGGGTCCCGCCGCCCGAAATGCGTAAGCGCAGGCCGGACCTACCGCCCATGATCGCAGGCGGCGCGTCCGACAATCCGCTCGGGCCGCGCGCGCTCTATCTGTACCGCGACGGCGCCGACATCGGCTACCGCCTGCATGGCACGCTGGAGCCATGGAGTATCGGCACCGACGCTTCCAGCGGCTGCATCCGCATGTTCCCGGAAGACATCATCGACCTCTACCAGCGGTGCCCGATCGGCACCGCGGTGGAGGTCCTGCCGCACATCGCCGACCAGGCGCCCGCTTCCACCACTGTCGAATGATTGGCGCATCATGAACCGCATGATTGAAAACACGCGCCGGCTGCTCGCCGCCGGCCTGCTGGTGCTGGCCGCATCCTGCTCGACCAGCAACACGCTGGCCCCTTCCACGCCCGACGTCACCAACGCCGAGATTGCCGGCTTCCAGAACGTGCAGCCGGGCAGCGAGGAGGATTTTATCCTCAATGTCGGCCGCCGCACCTATTTCACGCAAGGTTCGGCCGCGCTCGATTCTGTCGCCAAGGCCACCCTCGACACCCAGATCGCCTGGTTGTCAAAGCATCCGCGCTGGCTGCTCAAGCTGCAGGGTTTCGCCGACGATCCCGGCGCAAGCGAAACAGCGCTGTCGCAGCAGCGCGCCGATGCGGTGATGGACTACCTCGCCGCTGGCGGCATAGACCGCAACCGCATGTGGGCCAAGGGCTACGGCAAGAACAGGCTCGTCCGCGACTGCCCCGACGCCGCCTGCAGGTCGCAGAATCGCCGCGTTGTGTCTAATTTGCGCGATGAGAGGGACGAGTCGTAGGGGCTGCTGTTTTGCTTGTCACCAAATCAGAGTCCCACAACGCGACGACGGCATGGCTGCTTTGCGCTCCATTGCGTATGCGATTTGAAGAGAATCATGGATCATCCTCCGAGTGGCGAATGACCTCGCACGTATAGGCGAGCAAAGCAGGTCCGAGCCAATATAGGCCGAATTCGACCTGGAATGGTACGAATCCATATCGGTCGTCGTGTGCGAGCTAAAGCCACTTCGCGTAAAATTGAGAAAGTCGAATAGCTTGGCGATTTCAGTTTGAAAAAATGGTGCCCAGAGGCGGATTTCGAACCACCGACACGCGGATTTTCAGTCCGCTGCTCTACCAACTGAGCTATCTGGGCCTCGCCGGCAAACGAGATATCGTTGACCGGATTTCAGGAAAGCACCGTGGGCACCCCTTGAAAGCGCGTGGGTTATAGCACGGGAATTCCGCCTGTCCAGCGCCTAAGCGTTGATTTCAGGCGGGAAACGCCAAGCGTTCTCGAACACCGATCATCTGCCGTGGCGGCAGCGAGGTAGCCGCCGCAAACGGGCCTATTTCGGCCCGTCCGCGTCCGGCTCGTCCTCATCGTCGCGGGCGGTAATCACATAGGCGCCCTTCAGCCAGCGATTGAGGTCGATGTGCTTGCAGCGCGTCGAGCAGAACGGATAGGTCTCGCGCGCCGAGGGCTTGCCGCATTCGGGACAGGGGCGCTTCGGGCGCAGCGGCGTCACCTTGTCGTCCAGGCTCATGGCCGCGCGGCGAGCCAGCTGGTGTGGACCTTGAAGCCCTCGCCGGAAAGCAGCGCCACCGTCTCGTAGAGCGGCAGGCCGACAATGTTGGTGTAGGAGCCGACCAGCTTGACGACGAAGGAGCCGGCCAGGCCTTGCACGGCATAGCCGCCGGCCTTGCCGCGCCATTCGCCGGACGCGACATAGGCATCGATCTCCTCGCGCGGCAGCCGCTTGAAACGCACCCTGGTCTCGACCAGCCGCAGGCGCTGCTTGCCGCCCGGCGTGATCAGGCAGATGCCGGAATAGACCCGGTGCGAACGGCCGGACAGCAGGCCGAGGCAATTGACGGCATCGTCGAGCGTCTCGGCCTTGGGCAGGATGCGCCGCCCGACGGCCACCACCGTGTCTGCGGCGAGCACGAAGGATGGCGCATGGTCGTCTTCGCTCTGCAGCGAGGCGAGCGCCTTTTCAGCCTTCTCCTTCGACAGCCGCTTGGCCAGTGAGCGCGGATGCTCGGCGCGCAGCGGGGTCTCGTCGACATCGGCCGGCAAAACGCGATCCGGCTCGATGCCGGCCTGCTGCAAAAGCTCGATCCGGCGCGGCGAACCCGAAGCAAGCACCAGCTTCTGCAAAATGCTCATCGCGATTCCGGCAGGCTCTTGATCTTACTTGAAACGGTAGGTGATGCGGCCCTTGGTCAGGTCGTAGGGTGTCATCTCGACCAGGACCTTGTCGCCGGTCAGCACGCGGATGCGGTTCTTGCGCATGCGGCCGGCCGTATGGGCGATGATTTCGTGTTCGTTTTCGAGCTTCACCCGGAACATTGCGTTGGGCAGCAATTCCGTCACGACACCCGGAAACTCTAGGACTTCTTCCTTCGGCATTCGATACCTTTGCTTGGATGGCAGTTCCAGCGCGCCGGCCGGAATTTTGGCGGAACCTATATGATAATCGTCCGCTTGTGAACACGCTTAATCCGCGGCGTTTTTTGCCTGCGGCGCCAGAAAACGGCCGGATATCCGCGCCTTCAGCCGCTCGCGCACGTCGCGATAGGCGGCCATGATGTGCTCGCGCGTGCCGCCGGCGCCGGTCGGGTCCGGCATCGGCCAGTATTCGACGTCGACGGCGAGCGAGCGGGTGAGTTCGAGCGCGGCATGGTGGGCTTCCGGCGCCAGCGTCACGATCAGGTCGAAATAGTCGTCCTCGAGGTCGTCCATGGTCCTTGGGTGACGCTCTCCGAGCGTGAGACCCTCCTCGGCCAGCACCGCGTCGACGAACGGATCGCGTTCACCGCGGTGCACTCCAGCCGAGGCGACGAACGTGGCGGAAGGCAGCATGCGCCGCGCCAGCTGCTCGGCCATCGGCGAGCGCACGGCGTTCATGCCGCACAGGAACAGGATCGAACGGGGAAGAGGGGCAGGCAGTGTCAGCCTCGCCAGTGCAGCACGCAGACCAGCGTGAACAGCCGGCGCGCCGTGTCGAAATCGATGTCGATCTTGCCGGCAAGCCGGTCCATCAGCGTTTGCGAGCCCTCATTGTGCAGGCCGCGCCGGCCCATGTCGATCGCCTCGATATGGCTGGGCGTCGAGGAGCGGATGGCGTCGTAGTAGCTTTCGCAGATCAGGTAGTAATCCCTGACGATGCGCCGCAGCGGTGTCAGCGACAGGATGTGGGTGACCACGGCAGCACCATCCTCGCGCGCCACCGCAAACACCAGGCGCGACTCGGCCAGCGACAGCTTCAGTCGGTAGGGCCCGGCGCCATCGTCATTGATCGGCTGAAAGCTGTTTTCCTCGATCAGGTCGAAGATCGCCACCGCGCGCTCATGCTCGACGTCCGGCGTCGAACGGCCGATCGATTCGTCGAGTTCGACGTCGATCAGCCTGGCGCGGGTTCGATCGTAGTCAGACATGGTTCTACATGTTCAGCCTGATGGCGACGGAACGTCCATGCGCATCCAGCCCTTCCGCTTTGGCCAGCGCGATCGCCGCCGGCGCCAGCGCCCGGAGCTGCTCCGGCCCGAGCTTCAGGGTCGAGGTGCGCTTGACGAAGTCGAGCACCGAAAGGCCCGAAGAAAAGCGCGCCGATCGCGCCGTCGGCAGCACATGGTTGGAGCCGCCGACATAGTCGCCGATGACTTCAGGCGTATGACGGCCGAGAAACACCGCACCAGCATTGCGCATCCTGGACAGGAAGGCTTCCGGATCGTCGATGGCGAGCTCGACATGTTCGGCCGCGATACGGTCGACCAGCGGCAAGGAGGCTTCGATCGTCGGCACCTGGATCACCGCGCCGAAATCGCGCCAGCTTGCCGCTGCCGTCTCGGCGCGCGGCAGGCTCTGGAGCTGGCGTTCGACCGCCTGTTCGACCGCCTTGCCGAAGGCCGGGTCGTCGGTGATCAGGATCGACTGCGCCGACACGTCATGCTCGGCCTGGGCCAAAAGGTCGGCGGCGATCCAGTCCGGGTCATTGCTGCCGTCGGCCACGACCAGAACTTCCGACGGTCCGGCGATCATGTCTATGCCGACGGTGCCGAACACCTGGCGCTTGGCGGCGGCGACATAGGCATTGCCGGGCCCGACGATCTTGGCAACCGGCCTGATCGTCTCGGTGCCATAGGCGAGTGCCGCGATCGCCTGCGCGCCGCCGACACGGTAGATCTCGGACGCGCCGGCAATATCGGCCGCCACCAGCACCAGCGGATTGATGATGCCGTGGGGCGCCGGCACCACCATGACGATGCGCTCGACGCCGGCCACCTTGGCCGGCACGGCGTTCATCAGCACCGAGCTCGGATAGCTCGCCGTGCCGCCCGGTACATACAGGCCGACGGCCTCGATCGCCGTCCAGCGCGAGCCAAGCTCGACGCCGGCGGCATCGGTATAGAGGTCGTCCTTCGGCTTCTGCCGTTCGTGATGGGAGCGGATGCGGTCGCGCGCGAAGGTCAGCGCCTCGATCGTCGCCGGATCGGCGTCGTCGTAAGCTTTGGCGATGTCGTCCCTGGAGACGGCAATGCCAAGCTTGTTAAGGTCGGTCTTGTCGAATTTCAGCGTGTAGTCGATCAGTGCCGCATCGCCCTCGGCGCGCACGCGTGCGATGATGGCGCGCACGGCGGCATCGACGTCCTCCGACACCTCCCGCTTGGTCAACAGGAAGGCGGCGAAACGCTGTTCGAAATCGGCATCGGACTGGCGGAGCGTGATGGCCATCTTGTGCGCTCAGGCCCTGTGCACGGGGCGCGAGGTGGCTTCCCAGGCGCCGCCAATGTCGGCAAGCCGGGCCTCGATGCACTCGACATCGAGCATGATCGTGCCGCCGCCTGCAAAAATCAGCTCGACGATGCCGGCGGGCTTGCTGATCTCGACGAAGCTGATCGCCAGCAGCGACAGCACCTCGGCCGGTTTGTTTCGGGCAATGCCGTTGGTCTTGGCGCCGAGCACGCGGTCGAAATGCAGCACGGCCTGCCGTCGTTCATTGTGCTGGCGGAACAGGCCGGACTTCGCCTCCCAGACGAAGCGGTTCATGGTCAGCACGAAGCGCTTGGCCGCCGGCAGGAATTCAAGGTCGCCGACCTTCATCACGGCGTCCTGGACATGGGCCGAGACGATGCTCAGATCCTGATCGTCGAGGGCGACAAGCTTGAGGGCATTCATGCGGATTTCGCACCTGAAAGTTGGTTTTCAGCTTGTTAGGCGGTCTTGGCGATCCGCGCAACCGCGCCAACGGCCTCAGGTTTGCACTGCCCTTCATCGCCCTGCCGGGCACTTCTCCCGGATAGTGACGGAGGTGAGCGTGATCCGCGCTGCGTCGAAAACCAACTGCTTGGCTCTTCGAGCGACGAACACCCGGAGCGACAGCGAAGACAGGACGCCGGGGCTAGCCGGAAATCCGCTCGATCTCCGCGCCGCAGCCGGAGAGCTTCTCCTCCAGCCGCTCGAAGCCGCGGTCGAGGTGATAGACGCGGTTGACCGTGGTCTCGCCTTCGGCCGCGAGGCCGGCAATGACCAGCGACACCGAGGCGCGAAGATCGGTCGCCATCACCGGCGCGCCCTTCAGCTTCGACACGCCGTCGACGATCGCCGTCTGGCCGGAGAGCGTGATGTGGGCGCCGAGCCGGGCGAGTTCCTGCACATGCATGAAGCGGTTCTCGAAGATCGTCTCGCTGATGCGCGACTTGCCCTTGGCCATCGTCATCAGGGCCATGAACTGCGCCTGCAGATCGGTCGGGAAAGCCGGGAAGGGCGCGGTCGTCACGTCGACCGGCGCAATGCCGTCGCCGTTGCGCCGGACGCGGATGCCGGAATTGGTCGGCGTGATCTCGGCGCCGGTCTGCGGCGATCACGTCGAGCGCGGTCTGCAGCAGCTCGGGCCGCGCGCCTTCCAGCACGACGTCGCCGCCGGTCATGGCCACGGCCATGGCATAGGTGCCGGTCTCGATGCGGTCGGGAATGACCCGGATGGCGCGCGCCGGACAGCGCGTCGACGCCGTCGATGGTGATGGTCGGCGTGCCGGCGCCGGAGATCTTGCGCGCCCATGGCGTTGAGGCAGTCGGCGAGGTTGACGATCTCGGGCTCGCGCGCGGCGTTCTCGAGCACCGTCTCGCCCTTGGCCAGCGACGCCGCCATCATCAGCACATGGGTGGCGCCGACCGAGACTTTCGGGAACACGTAGCGGTTGCCGACGAGGCGGCCGTTCTTGGCCTTGGCGATGACATAGCCGTCGTCGACGTCGATCTCGGCGCCCAGCGCCTGCAGGCCGTCGAGGAACAGATCGACCGGCCGCGTGCCGATGGCGCAGCCGCCGGGCAGCGACACCTTCGCCTCGCCCATGCGCGCCAGCAGCGGCCCGATCACCCAGAAGCTCGCGCGCATCTTCGAGACCAGCTCATAGGGCGCGGTGGTGTCGACGATGTTGCGGGCGGAGAAATTGATGGTGCGCGAATGGCCGTCCTGCTGGCTGCTCGCGGCGGCCGTTGACCGAATAGTCGACGCCGTGATTGCCGAGGATGCGGATCAGCTGCTCGACATCGGCCAGATGCGGCACGTTCTCCAGCGTCAGCGTGTCGTCGGTGAGCAGCGAGGCGATCATCAGCGGCAGGGCGGCGTTCTTGGCGCCCGAAATCGGAATGCTTCCGGCAAGCTCGTTGCCGCCGACAATTCTGATGCGATCCATGGAAGAACGTCCCCTCGGCCGAATGGCCGGTTTCAATCGTTTGAGTATCGGCCCGTCTAGACCATTGGCCGGCTTGGTTCAAGAAATAGGATTTCCACAGGACCGAGTGTGGCCGGCCAGTGTGGCTGATTTGAGTTAATCTTTTCCGGTTTTGCCCGACGCCTGCAGCCCTTCAGGCCGCTCGTCGGCCGCGCCGGTGCGTCGCGAGCGCGACTGTGCCTTGCGTTTCACGAGATTGGCGCGCAACTGCTCGGCAAGCCTGTCCTTGCGGCTCGCGCTACTCTTTTTCGCTGGAATTGTCTTGTCGTCCATCGTCCCGTCCCGGGAGGCCGACCCGCCGGCCCGGCATTCAGGGATAGCCAACATTGTGGCGCCGCCATGTCATCAAAAGCTATCCGGCAAAGGCTTTCACAGATGCGTTGCGCTTGGCCTTGCGCTTGCCGGTTCGATATGGCAGAAGCCCCGCCATCGGCGGCTGCGGTAGCTCAGTGGTAGAGCACTCCCTTGGTAAGGGAGAGGTCGAGAGTTCAATCCTCTCTCGCAGCACCAGCCTATCCCATTGAAATCGCTGAAGTGCTTGACGCGAAACGCTTTCTGTCCATTCTGACGTTACAAATCATGTAACAAAACGGATGAAATCGATGGCAGGGCTAGTTCGAAATCTCCTGAATTTGGACTGGCGCTATTTCGCCAGGCTTGTGATCCCGAAGGACCTTCGGTCCTTTGTGGACGGCGAGACAGAGCTGCGGCAGGCGCTTGGTCCTGATTATAGGTACCCAAAAGGCCCGCCCAACGGGCGCCGGCCATCTTTCTCCTGAAATCGTCAAGCACGCCCGAATAGATGGGGCTTACTTTGCGGGCGGCGCGTTCGGGTCTGGGCAATCAGGGTTTGACCATTCCTCACACGGGGAGGGCAGATCGCCAACATTGCCATTACGTTCCACGAGTTTTGCAAATCCGTAGGCGAAGGCGAAGAGAAGCGCCAGGACAACCACTATTCGGACGGCCATACGGGATTATAGCAGGATTGGAGAGGCGACGGCCCTTTCCTCCTGCTGAAATCGCCAAGCGCGCCCTCGCGGGGCGAAGTAGCTTGCGTTTAGAGGATACCGGCGACCGATAAGTGCGTCGGGTCCGCTGCCGGGGAGACAGCGGACTCAAACCAGAGCCAAGAGGGGACAAGGCCCTTTATGATCCCTATGGGGGGATCATGGTGATAACACTGGGCTGGTAACAAACGTTCCGCCAACTGAAAGATATATCCGGCCGATTGCGACGGCACGCGCATGCTAGTCGTCCAAAAGTGGAGTCCCATTGTGACGATTGCCATCGTCAGGAGGCCATATCTGCCTGTCGCCCAGCATCAAGCGGTAGCGCCGGTCCAGATGATTGATGACCTCGTTCGCTTCGGCCGTCGTGTAAAAGATGGCTATGCCTTCCACCGTTTCGCCGACGACGCGCTCAAGGCGATAGGCATCCTGCCGCGGAGTGTCTTTGTAGGCCAATGATAAGGCTCCCCAAGAGGGGCATTTTAGGCGCGTTTGATGAACATCAAAAGCCCTGCGGCATTAACCACTTGCACCGACACGGCGGAGCCAAAACCAATGTGCAGGGTTTACCCGCATGGAACATTCCCAACACAGATTCTACTGCCACATTGAAGCCGATGGAACATGGGGCGTTTGGGACCGCATCGCTAACCGGCCGGCGAGGTTGGGTGGACGCGATCTCCTCGGTTGCACATCCCAGCGAGCTGAGGCTGCCGAAGGCGTTCTGACGCGCATCTATGACAACGGATTGGAAGCGCTCGGCGTTCGCATAGCCGGGATAACTAGCGCCGCTTGTCCGGCGTCACCCTATGATTCGTGATAACCAGGTTGCGGTCGTCGCGACCGGCATACCCGACCGGGCTGGCGAAACTACCCCGTTTTCCGGCTAGGCCGGCGGTCAAATCCCAAGTCACCCCCAGCCCGCCGGCCGCCGGGCCGCCGGGCCGCTGGACTTGCCTATGGCGGGCGCTGGTCGTTGCTTGCGGACAGCAAAAGGCTCCAGCGCGATACCTCCCATCGGGGCGCCGAAGCCCTGCCCTGCGCTCGACCGCTTTCAGTTAGCGGAGCGGCCGGTATTGGCCAAACGCCGCTTAGATGCGTTCGTTCCGCCCCTGCGACCACGGTCCCTGCCATGATGCGACTGACGTCCGATTGCCCCTCCGCAGATGGGTTTGCGGCCGATATTTTGCCGACCAATCCAGACCACGAAGGGTGAAGATGCGAACGTCTGCGTCGTCGATGATGATCTGTGAGCGCCAGCCGTCGAATTTGACTTCGTGAATCCAGCCCTCGCCCTCGGGAGGTTTCTCGACCAAGGTTGGCATCAGCGGAGGAATGAACGATAGCCGGACCCGCCGGCACGCTTACGCATGGAACGCCCCGCAAGATTGAATTTGCTTCAATATCGCAGGGTCGTTTTCGTTCCGTTAGCTGTAGCTGAATTAACCAATCGTTGACCGCGCTGTCCTATTCTGAGACAGCGCGGTCAAACTACTACCCCTGGCTGCGCTGGCGGCTCCGGCAACCCAGCCCCCGCCGCACTGTCGGAGCCGCTACCACACTCCTCTAAAATACTAGCAATGGTTGAATCAACTGTTACCGCACGTGCTTTCTAGTGCGCTTTCCCGATCGTTAGACTTTGATGCAACCGCCACAAGGAAGCCGCCAGCGCGCGTTCTGCTTGAGATGCGCCTTGCGCCCCCTGCCGCGTTCCTGTGGGCGCAAGCTGCCCCGCCTGGCGGCGCTGGCGCCAAAGTGGCGTGACAAGCCGGACGCCTATATGCTTCGGCGGAATGTAGGGGAACCACAATGGCCTACACTGTCATCTGGTATGGAAGACAGGGCATCGTCGACAAGATGACTTTCGACGCCGAGAAGGTCGCGAAAGACTTTGCTATCTCCATGTTCCAAACTCGAAAGGGCGACGATGGGATTGTGTCCGTTGAAGTCCGCAAGGACGACGGCGCTGTCGTCTTCAGCCACGCGGAGAATTAGGAAAGCCCGCGTCTTGGCGACAGCTGCGATGCGCACAAGCCATTTGGCGGCCTCTTCGCGGAGGGCCTTGCCCTGTTTCTGCTGGTCGCGTGTTCGCTTGTTGCAAGCCCCGAAAACATAAGCCGCTTGAAAATGCAAAGGGAAAAAGCCCGCTGCCTGGGGGGGTGGGCTGTTGGGGCGGCAGCGGGCTTCGTTGCTAGGCAACATCGAGACCATGAGCCGGCGCTAATGCGGAAGACCTTAACGGAACCCGGACAATTTTACCGATCGGCCCGTCGCCTGTGGATACTGGGCAAACGCTGTGTGGCGACCGTCTATTGCCGCTTGGTGCCGTAGCCGATCGAGCTGGAGTCTGGGGTATAGATCGTCCCTACTCTCTTGCCGCCACACTTGGCACATTTCAGCTTCGGAATAAGGTCATTATTGCCGGCGCGTCGGGCCCGAACCGACCAGCGGCTCGACATAGCGCGGGCTGATGACCCTACAATCCTTCTTGTCGTCGCAGCATTCATAGCCGGTGACCGGATCAGGGTAGCCGGAATACCAGTTATGAGCGACGGCAGGCGCGATCAAAAAGAGGCTCATGTCACCCTAGTCTTAACATGGCGGCTGGGTGGCAGGCCACAACCCCCCGCTCGGTTGCCGGGCCGCCTGAAGGCAGTTAGCTGAATGAAAAACCTCGCCGCTCCATTCGCGAAGCGGCGAGGCCCCCAACCGCCCCAATTGCCGGGCCCCAACACCCGGCGCTTCTGACACTGCAATTCTGGTGCCAGCGGCAAATGATCCATTGTGGGGCAGGTCCGCGCAGTGCAGCCAGATTAGCGATTGCTAAATTTCGAGACGATTGGATGGTCGGAGCTTAACCGGGGCATGCCATGATCGGACAGGTTTCCGACTGTGAGATGATACGATGCGTGCTCGAACTTGGGTCAGGGATGTGCGGCTCGGCGAGGCCCTCGAACTGAGAAAGCACATAGCTACACTTGAGCGAGAACTCATCGCGGAGACATCCGGCTCTGTCGGTATGTTGAAACTCGCCGAACTTGGCCAACAATTGCGTAGGCACAAGTTTCGATTGGAGGTGCTGGAGCGGTGCGTGTCTGGGCTCTCGGAACGAGGACGGCCTAACGGCCGGTAATGCACGAAAAAGCCCCTTGAGCCCGAGAGCAGAAGTTCAGCTCTTTGGTTTTACTAAATTATAAACGACGTTATAATGGGTTATGCCGACAAACTTTCCCTCTCATGTTTGCCGGTTAGGCCCGGCGGCCGAAACCCACCCCACCCCCCGCGACCGCCGGACCGCTCACGATGCTCGCCCAGAGACGCGGATCTTTTGCGACGACTGCGGTGAATTCCTAGGAACATGGATGAGTTGTTGACCGACCTTGAGAGGCAAGGCGGTAACAATGGTGTCTTCCGCCTGGAAAAGGGCCGCATCAGACGGATCGATTAAGGCAATTCAGCACCCGCTCGTGTCGGCTATCGCCCGTCCCTTGGCCTTGCCGAAGGCACGGGCTGGCGTCGGGAGTGTAGATCAGCCCGACCGCCTTGCCGCCGCACTTAGTGCATTTCAGCTTCGGCCTGATGTCCCATTCCATAGCCGGCGCGTCTGGCCGGTATCGATCGCGCAGCCTCACCAAATCCAGAGGCTATGATTAATGGCGCGTGATGACAGAACGCGGTGACCGCCATCTTCGCGTCGATTGGAACGTCCAGCCCTTTGAAAGGGTCAGCCCGAAATCTCAACCTTGGCCGTCACTATTGAACAGAAGCCGCCGATACCAGGACGAAGCCGCGGGTCTTGTTCTCGTTGTCGGAGTCCTGCGTGTTCATGGCATCGAAAAGCTCAGACGCCTTCACCCAAACAGGGGGGTATTTATACCGTGCGACATCAAGGATGAGGAAGCGGTCTGCTTTCCCGTCATAGGCTGCCAGCGGCGAGATATGGCCGCCTTTCTCCTGTCCGATTGCCTTGCGGAGGTAGTTGACGATTACAAAATGGTTCGGCTGGCCGAGATAGGAACTGGCCAACTTGCGGAATTCCTCGACTGAGCTGTCGGCGGCATGACGGACTTCTGCTTTGACCGGCTGCGTCGCGAGAATTCCACCGATCTGATCGAGCGTCATGCCTTTCTTCGCCAAGACATCTCGGGCGAGAATGACGTCCGTTCGTTCATCGAGGATATTGTCCTGCGTGAATGTGCGATAGGGCTCGAACTCCGGAACCGAAGGCGCCGGGACGTTCAGCGCGTTCAGCACCATGACGATGCTGGCGACACCACAATAGGACTGTGTCTTCTGCGTCAGAAAGTTGCTTGCGAGAGGGAAATAGGCCTCCCGGGCATCGCTTTCGACGAAGTAGTTTTCGCCGGCATCAGAACTAAAGCCGGTCAGATTGTCAGGAAGCTTCAGGGTTTCGGCGCCTGCGCTGGTGACGAACAGCCCCAATGCGACCACCGCCACATGAACGAAGTGTTTTGACATGGCATCATCTCCGGTGCGTGATGGTGCCACTATACCGGAAGGACGGGCGTGTATCACCATCCCCCCGCGCCAGACTTGGGCCGGCCGTCGTCTTCAATCATCCTCCCGGAAATCCTGCAGCGAGGCGTGGCGTAGGTCCTCCTCGCCGCGCAGGTGCTTCACACGGCCGATTAGCCCTGGTTTCACCCATTAAGTCGCCGGACGCAAGGTTGGAAGCTCTCCAGCGCAACGCCTTCCCTCGTCATCAAACGTTAAATCGCAAGAAACCTCGCCGCTCCATTCGCGAAGCGGCGAGGCCCCCATCGCCCCAATTGCCGGTCCCCAACAACCGGCTTTGCTAACACTGCAATTGTGGTGCCAGCGGCAAATGACCATAGTGGAGCAGGATCACCGCGCGTTAGTTGTTGTCGTTCCGTGCCGAGCCTCACCAGCGCGCGCTTCGGCCGGCCGCTGCCTTTCAGCAGGGAAGCGCTCCGCGCGTCCTGGCGCGTCCCTGTGGCTGTTCCTAGGCTGCAAAATGCGCAGGCAAGCCGCGCCCCCTAATTGTGGTTGTCCAACAAGAGGGCAAGCTTTCTGGCTGCGGCGCTTTCTACAATCAGTTCCTCCAAACCGCTGTCGCCGACGCGCGATTTGTTGACGTGACGCCTGATTACACGGAGCGCTTCAGATATCGAAACTGCGGTGGTCTTCGCGTGACCATCCAGATATCGGCCGACTTCAATCACGGCATCTGCATCGACGTCGAATGGCAATTCTCGCATGGCACCCTCCCGCGGCACCCGAACTTGCTCCGGAATTATCGCACTGAAACCAAGAAACACAGCATCATCAATAAGGCGGAAGCCGGCGCCTCGCTTGGCCGTTTCCCTCTATGCAGCGCCTACCCAAAGCTTACGACGATCGCGAACCGACCTACGTTGCATAGCTAAAAATGGCCCCGCCGGGAGGCGGGGCTATAGAGAAGACAATGAAACCTCAGTTGTAGACTTTGACGATCTTGCGCGTGCCGGGGTCCACGAGAACCGTCCGGTTGTCGATTACCACGTAACGATATTTGACGTTGGGGACTTCACGAAGCTCAACCGTGTCCGGCAGAGCAACGCCGACGTTGAGTTCCACACCCGGCAACTTGATGGATGCCAAGGGCTCCTTTTTCACGTATTCCAGGATGACAGTATCCTCTTCGGGTTGGATGATGACGTCCTCGGCGGCGGCGGCACCCACCCCTAGACGAATAAACAAGCTGGCCGCAGCGGTTGCAAGCCGAGAAGGAAGCCATGAACTTCAAGGTGGAGGGCTGACGTGGCGACAAGGATCGACACAGATCGAGACGCTAGAGCCAAACGGGTAGCCCAAGAGATAATAGACTTGGAGCGCAAGGCGCGCGAAGCTAAGACGGCCCGTTTGCGCGAGGCGCGGATAGCTCAGGAAGCCGCAAATCCGCAACCTGGGGGAGCCGGATGCGAAACCCAAAGCGCCAAGGCCACCTGTGAATAGGAAGCCTCGCGCAAGTGTCTGACGCGGGCATTGGCCTCGCAATCCCGCAACGACGGCTAACCGACGGCTTTTCAACCTTGCGCCGATGATCAGCGGAGGTGCGCCTCGCCACGCGCTGCGCCAAGTGCCAACGATCCACCGGAGGGCGGGTTGTGGCGCGGTCACGGCGCAGGCTGACAATCTGCGCCGGTTCTATCCTTCCTTAAGTTCAACACTGACCTGGCCGTCCGCCGCCACCGTGCAGGCGATGGTCGCCGAGCGCGGCTCGACGCCACCTTTGCGCAGGTAGTCGATCGCGACGAACAGCGTTGCAATCCGCACGCCGCCAGCGCGTCGGCGCACCGGCTCGGTCAGGCTGGTCTCGACGGCAACCGGATTGTATTGCGCGGCCCATTCTGCGATTGCCGAGTTGCAGCGGTTGACGGTCGACCGGTCGGTCAGCGAAATACCGTGGCTGACCGGCATCACCAGTTGCCGTTCGTCCAATTGCGGTAAGTCGGCCGCGGAGGCCAGACCGGGGAGAAAAAGCATGGCGGCGGTGAGCATCCTGATAGTGTGCATGGCTTGCGGTCTCCTTCCCTAGAGCGCGACAGGGCATTTTCGCTCGTCCGCCTATCAAGATTTCAGGATTCGTTTGTTGATTGCACCTTGCCGCTAACCATTCGGCCGATGAGCATTGGTTAGCGAAATCCGCCGACACGTTCACGATCAGCATCAACTACGGCCCAGGCTTCGGTCGGCTCCTGCGCGACCACGAATTCTCATATTAGATACTACTAATGGAGCAATTCGCAAGGTTAGCCGTTCCGTCGGATGGTGCTTTGTGCCGCCGTCGCAAGACTTGCTGGTCCTCAGCCTGCGGAGCCCGGCATGATACGTTGTTCGGGGCGGCTTTCGCGGTCGGTGTCGCGGCACAGGCTGCTTCAGCGGGCGTCGATCATGTATTGATAAAAGTGCGAGCCTAACGAAGCCACATCACTACCAAACAATATTGGAACCATACCGGTCTATTGTGCTCCAATGCCGACCAACCGGTGAGACGACATAGGCTGGTAGAATAGGTGTTTGATGACGCGAGGCGGCTGCGGTGTTCCGTGTTTGCAGCCGGGACCGATATGCAGCACCCGGATATCCAGGCGGCGATAGACAAGAATGCGAAACTGATCAGGCGATGAAAATCAGCGGAACGCCGTGCTTCGTCATCGACGACCAGATTTTCCCGGGCGCAACCGACCTTGCAACCATGAAGAAATTGATCGAGCAGGCGCGAGTCCTTCAGAAATGGGGCCTGCGTTCCAGCATGGTGATTGCCGTAGCGGGGTGCCGCCCTATATTATCGGCGTGCCGGTCGTCGATGCTATGCCTTCCGGGGCCGGCAGGGAGGAACAGCCATGTTGCGTTCAATTTCTCTTGCGCTTTTCTTGTCGGTCATCCCAGCAGCCGCCTTTGCGAATTCATGCCCGACCATCATGGCCGCGATTGATGCGGCGTTGCCGACCGCGACCCTTGCGGAGGCCGACATGACCAAGGTCAAAGAACTGCGTGCCCAAGGCGAAAAATTGCATGCCGCCGGCGATCATGCAGGATCAGAGGCTGCGCTCAACGAAGCCAAGACGATGCTCGGCATTTAGTCACGACGACGCGGCTTTCGTGGCCTTCACGTGGCACTGCGTCACCGTGGAAGACATCGTGGTTTAGACAGATCCTGGTTTGCTCGTTGCGGTTGGTGTCGCAGCGGTTCTGGCTTGTCTGCCGTAGCGGCCTGGTCTGCTCTTGCGACCGGCGCATTGGCACTTGAAGGCGCGCTTGCCGCAGTCGATTGCACGGTCGAGAATACCATCATTCGCCACAGCCATGCGTTGATCCCTCGGCAGCCGCCGCCATGTGATGAGCGGAGAGCCCGATCCTGCGCTGATCTGTCATAACGGCGCCTACGGATCGCCGTAAACGCCCGTCAGTTCTCCTGCTTGTCGTGGCAGTGATCCCAAGCGTTCGACACCACAACGCGTTGGTGACGCTGCGCGGCGCAGGGGCCGACCGCAGCTGCCCTTGGTAATGCGCTATTCGATGCTACCGGGGTGAGGTTCCGCCGCATCCCGTTCACACCGAAGCGGATCCTTGCGGGCTTAAAGCATGACTTGTGATCGCTCGGCTTGCTTTGTCCGCGCTCACATGAGGCCAATTCGATGTTTCTGGGAATCCATCACGTCGCAATCATCTGCAGTGACTACGAGGTCTCGAAGCAGTTCTACACGAACAAGCTCGATTTCGTTGTTGTCGACGAAAATTGGCGCGCCGAAAGGCAATCTTGGAAGTGCGACTTGCGCCATGGACCTGTGCAGATTGAGTTGTTCAGTTTTCCAGCACCACCGAGCCGGCCCACCAGGCCTGAGGCATGCGGATTGCGACACCTAGCATTCTCGGTCAACTCGGTTGAGGCGACCGCCCGGTTACTTCGGGCGCGAGGCGTCGAAGTTGAGCCCATCCGGATAGATCCGCACACAGGCCGTTCGTTTACTTTCATTGCGGACCCTGACGGACTCCCCGTTGAGCTCTACGAGGATGGCGCCTGATAGTCGGAGATTACGACGAAAAAGAACGGCGAACCGGCCAAGCAGGTTCAAGGCTCATTCAGATACGCTAACACATCACCCTCGGCGATCCGAGCGCCGAGGCGCGCCGGCCCCGAGGTCGGTGCTCCTATGTGCGGCGTCAAGATTGCGTTCGGCAGTGCCGCGAGGCGCGCGGGGGACTTGCGGTTCCATTTCAAATACACAGAGCACCCAGCCAGGACCCTTAGGCGCAACTCAGCCGGTTCCAGCAGGTCTTCAGCAATTTCTGACGCGGAGCGGCGGCACTGCACCGCGCGGCGGAACAGCGGCCCTTCTCGCGAGTTATTCCATTAGGAGTGACTAATATGAAATTCGTGGTCGTGCAGGAGCCGACCGACACTTGGGCCGTAATTGACACCATCGTGGACGTGCCGGCGGATTTCGCTAACCAATGCCTCATCGGTTTGACGCGCGATGGCGCCGAATGGTTCGCGGCAAGATGCAATCAAAAAATGTCGCGAAGCGTTCTGCGCAATCAGGACACGCCGCGACGCGTTGTCTCTATGGATATTCCTGAAACGGTTCGTCGACAGGCCACATGATGACCGAAGAAGCGCTGGCGGCTGTTTTGGCAGTGAGGAACAAGGAAGCCCAGATCCTGGGTGTGTTCGATAGCACCAATAAAACCGATGCCGCTCTTGACGTCCGCCGTCTGGGCGAGGCCGTCCAGTTTGTCGCCAATGCTCCGATCTTGGGCTACGATGTCCGTGCCGCAATGGTCGTTTATGGCGACCTGGGGACTCCAACTCTTCGAGCCAGAGATTGCGAGCAGCTGTGGGCCAAATACGGAAAGGCCCTGCTCGCGTGTTAATGAGATCAGATCTCGGACGGGTTACCACCTGCCAAATGACCTTGTCGGCTGCCGGAATGTGCGCGCTGCAAACACGCGAGCGACAACTTGCCAGGCATTCCGCGTATTGGGCTACTGGGGCCGCTCGTCGCCTGCATTCGCCATTTCGTCCTTGAAGCTAACTTTCGTGTTTTTCTGCACCATGGAAGCGAGGTCCTCGGCATCCAAGTTGGTCAGCCTGATGCAGCCATGGGAGAAGGTCGTGCCGATCTTGCCAGGTTCGGGCGTGCAGTGAATTCCGTGAAACGCGCCCGTCGATCAGGCCCGGCGAGAAGCGGGCGCGATCCAAAAGGATCTCTGCCTTCAGGAGGGCCGGGCTGAAGCCTTTCGGTTCTCCGGCGGCGAATTGGGCCTGATTGACGGTGGCTAGGTCCAGCTTGGCCGCCTCAGTCCCGGCGGAGGCGAGTACGAGTGCCGCGGCGACGAACAGAACGAGCCTAATCATCGATGTGACGCCACGGGAACCTGCTTCTGTGACGCGGCAGGGCCCTATCTGGTTCCGTCCCTGGCAGCTGCAGGACAGAACCGACCAGGCGGGGATTCGATCCTCTCTCGTAGCACCAGTCTCATCGATCGTTCCGACCAGATCTGCCGCTTCAGCTGCGGTCGTCGCCGATATGCGACAGTTCCAGCCCGTCCCGGGATAGCGACAAACGCTCTTCCGCCGACCGGAACATGTCCTCGAAGGCGAGTTCGTGCTCAAACACGACACCGCCGACGCTGATGGCCAGCACGGCCTCCGCACCCTTCGGCGCGAAATAGACCTGCGCAACTCGCGCCCGGATGCGTTCGCCGATTTCCTTCGCATCCTGTTCGGTCGCGTCGGGCAGAAAGACGCCGAACATCGACGTGCCGATGCGACCGACCAGATCTTCCTTGCGCACCGACGATTGTATGGTCGAGGCGATGAGCCTCAGGGCTTCGTCACCCCATTCCAGGCCGAAGCGCAGATTGAGCGACCTGAGATGCTCCGGGTGGATCACCAGGAACGCGCCGGAACGCGGGCCGGTCTGCGCTGGCCTCGATGCCCGTCTTTCGACCAGCGACGTGAAGACGGGCCCGTTCAGGCAGCCGGTCAGCCTGTCATAGGTCGCCGAACGGTTGAGCTCCTGCCGGTAGCGGCGAAGCTCGATCTGCTTCCAGCCGATCACCAGGAAAAGCGGCAGGCCGATCGCCAGCGGCAAAATCGCTGCCGTGATCATGCTGCGCGTGAACGGCGTGAGCCCCTCGCTGAACAGAAGCAGATAGTTGAGGCCCAGCGAAAGGCCAAGACAGCCGGCGGTCCCCAGAAGGGTCAACCAAGCGACTTCTTTCCACGCATGGGCAGCGCTGGTCGTCATTGTTCTCGTCACCGGCCAATCTCCTGTCGGATGCGCTTGCATAAGGCCTGTGTGTTGCAATTTCAGTTTCGAGGAACCGTACAATTTGATGAATGGGCCAAATGACGTCCCCGCTCGAGCCAAAACATCAAACCGCGCTCACTCCAGGGGCAAGCTGCGCCGCAACGGTTAACAAAAGAAATATCCGGGGCTTCTCGGCCGGCCGACTATTGCGGCGGTCCGAATATGCCCATGCCGGCAGTCCTGGCCGTTGCCTCTGCCTTGCTGTAGATGCCGCCGGGCGCCGCCATGGCCCAGCCATTGGCCACCAGCCAGGCGCCAACATCCTGCTTGCCGAGCTTGCAGGGCGCGGCAATGGCGAAACGGTCGGTCTCCGGCGGCACGAAGCATTTCAGCGCCCGCCCGCGCAGCCAGGCATTGAAGGCCACGCGGGCTCGCTGACCGCAAGGCCAGGCCGCCTCGCCGAACGAACAGCTTTGGTCCGGATAGACGCCTAGCGTGCCGCTGATGGCCACCGTCCTGCCCATGGCCTCGAAAGCGGCCGATGAGGTGGCGATCGGACGGTAGAGCAAGGTCTCCCGCCAGTCGTCCGGCATCGGCGTTTCCGGCCGTGACGCCAGACCGAGTTCGCCAAGCGGCAGGCGCGGCTCGATCCGCTCGATTGCCGATACTTCGAGCGGCGGCGGTGCAATGAGGTCCTGGGCGATCTTGCGTGCCGGCTGTTGTGGTCCTGTCTCCAGAGGAGATGCAACTGCTGGGATCGGCTGCTCGCCGCCGACAGCCTGTGCCGGCGCAAGATTGGGCCGGTCGACCGCGAGCAAGGCACCCGCCCAGATGATCAGCAAGGCCCCGGCCAGCAGCCCGACGGCCCCGAACGCGATCGCCAGGCCGGGCCTTTGCTCTGGACCCGCGCCGCTCATCGGTCTGCTCGCTTGGCTTCCCGCCGAAGCCGATATCGCCTGGGAAAACGGCATCGATCGTTCGCTGAACCCGTCCGCGCCGGCGATCCTTGCCGTCGGCGCAAGCATATCACAGGCTTTCGGCGACCTGCCGCCGTTAAGCCTTGTGCAATCAATGCCGCCTATTCTGCGCCTCGGATCGTCGAGGATGACATGAAGCGCAAACCAATACTGCTCTTTGCCTTCCCGGCCCTCATGCTGCTCATTCTGGCGGCGGAGCGAACGGCGACGTTCCTGCTCGGCGCCTATCCGTCCAGCCCCGCAATGTGGTGGATCTGGCTTGAACTGCGCCCATTGGCAACGATGTTCTGGCAGCAGGTCGGCCTCTATCTGGGTGGCTCGTTCGTTCTTGATGCCGCCATGCTGGCCAGTGCCTCCATGCTCTGCTGGATGGCCTGCCGGGCGAAGGGATCGGCCGCCTTCTTCCTGGCCAATCATGTCGCCCTGCTTTTCGCCGGGATGATGATCGCCGTCAGCAGTCATTCGGAAACGGCGAGCACGATTGCTTCATTCACGGCGCCAAGAGGCATGCAATTCTCGCTGATGGTCGACTTCACCTTGAAGAACAGCCTGGTGCTGGCCCTCGGCGCCGCCGCATGCGCCTATTGCCATATTGCCTTCCTCAGCGAGGCTAGGCAGCGCACCGAAGCGCGCGCAATCCGCATCCTGGCCCTGCAGCGGGACTTCTAGAGCAATTCCAGGAAAAGTGCGCAGCGGTTTTCCGTCTGGAATTGCGCAAAAACAGAAATGCCCGCGCGTCTAGTTGATCTTCTTGTAATAGACCTTGCCGTCCGCCTGCTGGATACGCTGGTAGGCGGGGTTTGGTGGGGGTGCAACAGCCGGGATCCGTTTTCTCGGCGGGCGCGGCATCTCCATCGAATCCGGCTCTGCCATGTTTTCAGCAACGGCAGGGGCTTCCTCCGCCGTGCTTGTCGTGACCACCGTCGGCTCGGGCGCGCTCGACATGCTGTCGTCGCTGGCGGCAAGCGGCGGGTTCTTCTCGAGCCGGGCAATCCTGCGGTCGATATCGTTGAAATCCGCTTGCAACTGGCTGTCCAGTTTTTCGAACCGGCTCTGGAAGCCGTTGTTGATCGTATCGAGGCGGGCGCCGATGCGCTGCTCGAACTGGCCGAGCTGCTCCAGCCGGGCTTCCACGACGCGCAAATCGTTCATGCCGCGGTAGAGATAGACGGCGGCCGTCAGGTTCACGATGGTGACCAGCGCAGCGCCCGCGACAACGACACCGATGGTGCCTTTGCGGCTTGGCTTGCCGGCGACGACTTCCTGCGCGGCGAGTTCGATGGCCGGCATGTCCGGGTCGCTGATCATAGTCATTCCACCACCACCTTTGCGCCCACCGCGACGCGCTTGAAGAGATCGATCACATCGGTGTTGGTAAGGCGAAAACAGCCCGATGTTCCGTCGAAGCCGACCCCTTTGGGATCGTTGGTGCCATGGATGCGGTAGAGCGTGTCGCGCCCGTCCCGGGAGAGGTAAAGGGCGCGAGCGCCAAGCGGATTATAGGGACCGGCCGGCACCATGGCCGGCAGCTCCGGCTGGCGGGCGCGCATTTCCTTGGGCGGCCGCCATTCGGGCCATTCCGTTTTCGCGCCGACCTTGACGGTTCCGGTCCAGCCGAAGCCGTCGCGGCCGACGCTGATCTGGTAGCGCAATGCCTGCCCCTGGCTGGTCACCAGGTAAAGCGCCTTCTCGTCCTTGCGGATGATGATCGTGCCGGCCTGCTCGCTGGTTGCGAAGGCGACCGTCTTGCGCAGGCTGGGGCCCATGGCCGGCAGCGGCGGGCGGTCCGAGAAGCGCGGACCGGGCCTCGGCGATATCGCAGGCCGACGCCAATGCCAGGCCCATCATGCAGGCGCCGGTGAAGCCGTGCGGCGAAGCGGTGGCTAGCGAGCGGCATCGTCCAGCCGTTCCTTGAACATCAGCTTCAGATCCTTGTTGAAGCGTGCCCGCCCGTCCACCTCCAGAGGCAGGATGGCACGGTTCAAGGCATCGGTCAAAAGCGCGTTGTCGAGCGCGACCGACTTGATGTGCGGCGCCTTGAAGATCTTTTCCAGCTCGCTGCGCGAGAAGTGGTTTCCGAACCATTTGCGCTTGTGCTTGTTGGCGACCAGCGTGATGTTCACCTTATTGCCGCGCAACTCGCGGATCTTCTTGTAGAGCCGCTTGCCCTGGCGCAGCGAGGCGACGTTGAGCTCGAAGACGATGAAGATCTCGTCGCTCGTCGACAGCACCGAATTGTGCCAGCGGCGTCTCGATGTTCGGCAGGTCGATGACGATGTCGTCGAACCGGTAGGCGACGAGGTCGAGCAGCCGGAACACGAAATCCGCGCCCTGCGGCTCGAACGGCAGCTGCGGCCGCTCGAAGGAATAGAGCGTCAGGCCGGACGGGCGCGACAGCTTGATGACGTCCATCAGCTCGACATCGAGCCTTTCCGGCATGCCGATGATGCCGGTCAGGTCGAACTGGTTGAACTGGTTGAGATAGGCGCCGCAATTGGCGCTCTGGAAATCGAGGTCGACCAGGCAGGTCGACGCCGCGCGCTCGGACGATTTCGATGCCAGGAATTCCGCCGCCGACAGAGCCAGCGTCGTGGCGCCGGCGCCGCCGCTGGCGCCGATGAAGGTGATGATGCGGCTCTTCGTGCCCTGGTTGCCGGTGTCGTGGAAGGTGACGGCGTTGAGCAGTTCCTTGGCGTCGAGCGGCTTGTGCAGCCAGTCCGAAGCGTTCATGCGCACCAGCGCCCGCGTCTGCTCCGACGTCAGCTCGTCGGAGACCGCGATCAGCGGCACCGCTGCCCATTTGGCGCGCGCCTCGACGATGCCCGGCTGGCCGAGCAGCTCGCCATGGCCAAAGTCGAGGATGACGATGCCGGGGCGCGTGTCGGCGGGCGGCCCGTTGAGGAAGTCGCCCGTATCGGAAATCCTGACATCGTAGATCGCCAGCGCCTCGAGCCGCGTCGCCACATCGCGCTTGAACTGCGGATCGGACGAGAACAGGGCGACCTGCTTTCGTTTTGTCGGAAGGACCTTGGTGTTGATGGCATTCATGACGCGGTACTCTTCATATCTTCGCCCGTGACCGTGCTCAGCATGGAGGGCATTGTGATGTTTCCGAAACCGAGCAGTCCGCCCAGGAAGAAGAACTGGTAGGTCATGTTCTGCAGGCTGACGGTGATTGTCGGCACCGGGCCGCCCAGCCGCGTCTGGTAGCCGAGGCCGGTGGCGGTATAGGTGATGACGACATTGTCGCGCCGCAGGCCCGGGAAGAAGTGGCACATGCCGGGCCGCTGGTTGGCTGCCAGGAGTCGGGCAGGCATCGTCATTGGTGTCTGCCGTGTCGCCGCGGAAGATGCGGCTGAAATTGGTGGCGTTGAACGTGCCGCCGTTGCTGCAGGCGCCTGTGCTGCCGGTATACGTGCAGACAAAAGGTCCATACGCTGCCGGCGACAACCGGCGCGCCCGGCGTCGTGGTCGGCGCGGCGGTTGCAAGCTCGGTTGCGACCGGGTCGGAGATGGATGCCAGCCGCGCGCCGATCTGCACGGCCTTGGTCGCGGCATTCCATTGATAGAGCGCGTAGCCGAAATCGACGAAGCCGAGCGTCAGCGTAAACAGCAGCGTCAGACGATGGCCATTTCCACCATCGCCGCTCCGTCCTCCGATTTTGCGAACCGCCTGATCATCATCAGAACCGGATCAACCGCTCCTCGATGAATGGCGTTCAGCGTGATCGGGCCGATGCTGAGCAGCGACAGCATGCCGATGCCGCTATAGGCAAAGGTGCCCGCGGCCCTGACGATGCAGACCTGTGCACGTCGGTGGAGCGATAGTGCAGTGACGCCGCTGACATCGACCGCGTTGTGGCAGGTAGCGGGGGCGGCGATGGTCACCGTCGACGTTGGCCTTCTGCCAGCCGGTGACGCGCGCGGGTGGCTGTCCCGGCCGCGTTGCCGAACACCGCAATGTTGGTGGCGATGTCGGCGCAGTTGATCGCAGCCAGCCCGGCATCGGTGTACATCTGGCTGTTGCAACGCGCGGCAAAACGCGCGCCGTCCTTAAGGCCGGCCTCCATCAGCAGCTTGTCGTGGATCAGATTGCCGAATTCGAACACGCCCGCCGACAAGAGCAGCATCAGCGGTGCGATCAAGCGCCATCTCGACAAGCACCGTGCCGCGCTGGTCGCGTCGAAATCGCTCGAGGTGACGGAACAGCGGTTCTGATCATCGCCATCACCGGTAGAGCTGGGCTTCGTCGCGCAGGAAATTGTCGAGCGTGCCACTGCCGCCCTTGCCGGTGATGTCGACAAGTTCGACCATAGATGTCCTTCGCCGTCCGCTGATCGGCTCGGTGATGAAGAAACTGGCGAAGGCCTCGACGGGAAGACCCGTCGCGTGCCGCTGAAGTTCGCCCGAGGCCTCGAGCGCATTGCAGTCCAGGATGGCGCCATAAAGCAGCCGGCGGTCGAGGGTCGTGATCGGGTGCCGGCCGCAGCAGGCGGCGTGCCTGTTTCGCCGCCGACCGCCGCGTCCTCGACGAGTGCTGTTGTCGATCTCGTAGCGATAGGTCTCATAGCGGGTCGGCAGTTCGGCGCCGGTGTCCCGACGAGAGCGGCAGGCATGGCGACGCGTTGGATGATTGGCGCTCCAGTAGCCGGCGAGGTTCCAGTCGCCGGCGCCCATGCGGCCGCCCATCATGCGTGCAGTTGCCGGGCGATCTGGCACAGTTCCGTTCAAGCCCGACGCGCTTTGTGAGGGTCGGTCGTCGTAGTCGACCTCGTTGCTCTTGCACGTATTGTGTCCCGTCTCTTGGCGCCCTTGCGCACATTGGCGGCCGGGCCTAGTCGGGCTGTTGATATGTTGCCGACTTGCTCGATACCGAAGCGGACATTGAAGCCCGTCTTGACCGGCCCGGCATTCTGGCCTGGCTCGGTGTCGACGCCGTCTGCGCGAATAGCAGCCGAGCGGCTTGGATGTTGGCAGCATCGTCTTCGCAAGCGCCTGCGCGCCATTGCCGACCGGCTGGCGGCTCGAGGAAAGCCAAAGTTGCCCGGACCAGTAGCGCACCGTTACCTACCTGCGCATCTTGATCTGCCGACGACGGTATTGCCGGGTCTGCGCGGCCTGTTCCAGTGTGACGCCGCCAGTGATGCCGTGTCCTCATACGGATTGCAGATGAAGACCGGCGTGTAGTCGCAGACGCCGGATGTGAAGCCGGCGACCGCCACTGGCGCCGACGTTCGAAGTGTTGCTGCCGTGCTGCCGGCAGGAACGAGACCGGGAAAATTGCGCGAAAAGCCGACCGGTGTAACTCTGACCTCGACGAAGCGCGCCTTCGACGGCGTCGGCACCTCATCGGCTAGATGCACGTTGGTCGGCGCCGATCGATCGGCAGGTATGTTCTTCAGGAAGCACCGGAGATAGCTGCCTGCGTCACGCCGGCGGCTGCCAGGCTGCCCGGCGGCGGTGCCGGCCGATGTCGAGAAATTGATATCGGTTGTCGACCAGCGTAGCCATGGCGCGGTCGGCTCTGCGTCCATGAATCCGTCGTGCCGTCGAGTTCGGCGGCGCGGCCAGCGCAAAGGCGTCGGCCGCCTTCTGCAGATCGTTGTGCAGATTGTTGGCCCGGCTCATGTCGATCGCCAGCAGCGAGAAGCCGATGATCGCCGGCAGCATGATGCTGACGAGGATGAGCGCTATGCCCCTCTGATCGTGCCAGAACGCGCGAATGGTTCGCAACATGGCCTTACTCTCTAGCTCCCCTGGCGCCAGGACCCCTCGTTCACCTGGCGCCTATACGACCGCATCCTTCTGTTCAATTCGTGTTGCCGCACATTCACCGTGATGTTCGGCGCCGGCGGCGGCGGTGGCGGA
Organism: uncultured Alphaproteobacteria bacterium; assembly: GCA_963788955.1. GTDB lineage: Bacteria > Pseudomonadota > Alphaproteobacteria > Rhizobiales > Rhizobiaceae > Mesorhizobium. Next base: position 207,312 of record CAWBIN010000004.1, read on the forward strand.
AATCTTGTATCTCTGGGCGACACCGGCGGCGCGCGCCCGTCGCCCTCTATAGTGGTGTTCTTCGAGTTCGGATTGAACGGATCGACCGTCTGCAGCAGCGAATTGAATTTCTGCGTATCGCCGGCGGCCAGCGTCACCGTGTCGTAGTGGTTCAGATAGTCGGCGGCGCAGCCTGTCAGCGCGCCGGCGCACAAGAGGAGGATCAGGACGCTATTTCTTGACATAGAGCATCTTGTCCTTCGATTTGAGGTCCAGCATGTGGCCATAGGGGCCGGTCACGCCTTCGCCGAGTTCATATTTGCGGATCATGTCCTTGTTCACCTCGAGCTGGCCGAGCATGAAGAATTCCGGGTCGTTGGCCGGCCGCGTCTTGTCGAACGGCGTCGCCAGCTGTTCGCCGGGCTTGACCGGCCGCACGACATGCGGCGTGACGATGACGACCAGCTCGGTTTCTTCTTCTGGTTGCTCGAATTGCGGAACAGCGTGCCGATGACCGGCACCTGGCCGAGCCAGGGCACCTGGCTCTGCAGCTTGGTGGTCTTGCTGGACAGCAAGCCCGCCGACGGCGAAACTCTGGCCGTCGCGCAGTTCGACGACGGTCGACAGTTTGCGGTTGGTGAAGATCGGGTCGCCGGCGTTGGTGAAGCTGGTCAGATCGCTCACTTCCGGGCGCCAGCTTCATATGGATCTTGCCGTCGTCGAGCACGACCGGCGTGAACAGCAGATTGACGCCGAATTGCTTGAACTCGATCTGTGACCTCGCCGTCGGTGCCGATGCTGCGGATAGGCACTTCGCCGCCGGCGTTGAAGCTGGCCGGTCTCGCCGGAAAGCGTCGTCAGATTGGGTTCGGCCAGCGTGCGCACCACGCCCTTGGCCTCGAGCGCCTCGATGATCAGGTCGACATTGATGTTGCTGTCGATGACGCGGGTGATCAGCGCCGCGAACGGATTGGTGTTCGACAGCAGGCCGGTGACGCAGGTCTCCCGGTCCCAGCACCACATTGTCCTCGTCGACGGTCGGCGATGCCAGTTGCGGCGCGCGTCGTACCGCTTCCGTTGGTGCTCCTGATCGAAACGCCGAGGTCGCGGCCGGCATTGCGCTTGGCTTCCAATATGCGCACTTCCAGGTTCACCTGCTGGCTGTCGTCGACGATCGACGGAGTTGATGATGGCGTCGGGGCCATATTGCTGCGCCACTTCCATGATGGCTGCCAGCGTCGCGCCGTCCTTGACGCGGCCGCCAAGCCTGACCTTGCCGTTGACCGAGCCGATCTCGATGCGCGATTTGGGCGCCACCTGGCGGATCGCCTGCGCCATGTCGCTGACGTCGACGCCGACCTCGACCTGGATGACGCCAAGCGAGCGCTTGTCCTCGGAAAACAGGTTGACGGTGGTGGTGCCGGCGCTCTTGCCGATGACATAGAGCGTGCGGTCGGTCATCGGCTGGGCGTCGGCGATCTTCTCGTCGCCGACGACGATGTCGCCGAGAGTCGCGTTGACCTGGATCGTCACCGATTGCGACGTCGGGTATGAAGACGCGATGGACGGTGGGGTTCGACACGTCGATGTTGCGGTCGGCGGCATCAGCCGCCAAGGCTCAGTGCAGCAGCGCGCAGAACAAGCCAGCGCGGCCGCCGCCAGTGGTCCCCAGAACGCACGCATCTACGCTAACCCCCCTGCCGGCTGATTCGGACTCCAGCCTATCCTAATATGCCGGTATTATCTTCTGTCGCGGCACGTCGTATGTTTCGAGCTTTATACCTCGAAAGACGCCGACTGTCGCACGTGCCGGCGGCTCCGGCTGCACATATTTGACCACTTCCTTGACGATTTCCTTCACTTGCGGCGCAGATGCCACAGCCGGGGCCGGCTTGACCTTGCTCAGATCGTCGAGCTTGCTTCCTACCCTATCGACGGCCTGGGTCAATCCGGCCAGCTTGTCGTCGGCGCGCTTGCGCTCGGCTGCCGCCTCGGCTTCGGCTGCTGCCTGCTTGTCGAGTTCGGCCTGCCTTTTGGCGACGTCCTCCGGCGTCTCGCCGATCAGGTCCGCCAACGTCACGCGTTCGGTCGTTTCGCCCTGGCTGGCCGCAGCCTGGCGCAGCGCCAGCGACAACTGGCCGGCGCCGGCGGCCAGCGTCAGCTTCTGCGCGTCCTTGGTGCTGACCTCCAGCGTCACCGCCTTCACGACTGTCGGGCTGTCCTTGCTTTCATCGGCGACCTGGTCGACGGCGAGCACCTTCATGCTCTGCAACAGCACGTCGACAAAACTCTGGTCCGCGCCGTCGCGCATTGCGCACCGTGCGCGTCAGCAGCACATCGACCCGGTCGCCTGGGAAGACAAAGCCGGCGACGCCGAGCACGTCGTTGACCCTGATGGAAACGGCCTTCATGCCTTCGCCGAGCACTGCCGAAAGCGTGGCGCGCTGGCCGGGGCCGGTGATCTTGGTGGCGAGAACAGGCTCGTTGGCGCCGATCGCCTGCAGCGCCTGCTTCGTGCCTTCGCCGGCGAGCAGCTCTTTTGCGTCTTGAAGGCGCCGGTCGGAACCGCGCCCGCCGGCCAGGCGATCTCGCGCAGCTTGTCGGCGGTCAGCGTGTCGCCGAATTTCAGCGGCACCGCCGCCACCACGACCGTGTCGCGCTGGCACACCGTTCGCCTGCGCCATGCGCGCTGCGCTGGTCGGCCAGCCAGATATTGGCAAGCACGACCGCCAGGACGCCGAACACGCCGGCGAGAACAATCATGATGATAGTATTGGCGCGCATGAGACCCAAGCCCCAAGCCATAATCTGCGCGAATTCGCCCGCCGCGACCGGATTCAGGCCCGGGTCCGACGACCCGGGCCTGATAAATCGGCTCATCAGCTACCGGGCCCATGCACGTTACAGGTACCAGCGGCGACTCCAGCGCGGTGCACAGGCCGGTGAACGCGCCTGTGACCCAAGCCGCCGATGCCGAGGATGACCAGGATCGCGGCCGCCGGCGATGATGCCGACCAGGATGGAATATTCGACCATAGCAGCGCCGTTTTCGTCGTCGCGGAACTGCCGGGCCATCGTCATGAGCTTCTTCATGCCAATTTCTCCCTTTGGAGGTTGAACCCGACGAGACGAGCTAAGGATGAACCCCATACCCAGCATCCCCCGTCGACTTGATCTAAGTCCCACAAAAAAGCGAAGTCAAATGGGATTAACAGTTCCTTAACCTTCGAATACCTGATCGGAGGCCAGTTCAATTTCCACAAGGGATTGATTCGATTTAATTTTTCAAGCGATTTTAACCATTCGTTCACAATTGCGCCTCACCTGTGGCGGAAGCACCATCATATTAGGGTATGTGCATAGTCCTTTATATGTAAGGGTTTACCGAGGGTTCGCGGTGACACATTCACACGTTGCAGAGCGAAACGTTTCGTGAGCGTAGAGTTGAGGTGCGCTCGTGGATGCGCGGTCTCAAAATAAAACGATTTTTTTGGGAGTCCCGTCTTAACTAACGCTATAAGTACTCGGTTCTCCAGCCTACGCTACGCGCTTGTTCCAAGCGTGGTCAGTGCCCAGCTTCTCGGCCTTTGAGGCTCTCATGGGAATTCGGCTACAATGTCAGGCCGCTTCAGCGAAGGGACCGCAGTGGGCGTCAGGTCAGCAATCGTCACGGCGCTACTTGTTGCCGGTTGAAGTGCCTGCGGCGGATGTTGCGGCGACGGCGAGGATTTCTGATGCCCAAAGTCGAGCTTCACCGCCAGCTCTTGAGAACCTGACGGCCTCTGAAAATGGTGGAGTTGTCCGGACTCTGGAACGTGCAGCTGAACGCCAATGAGCCTACTCGCTGGTGTGATCGCCGGACGAGGCGGACTGGGCCGGTCAGACGGCCGCTGAAGACAATTCGATTGCCGGCACCCTTAATAGACGCCGCTGGCGCGGAAATCGATCCTGGTTTCGGGAGGGCGGTAGTGGCAGACGACATTTCCAGCTACCAAGCTGCTGATCGCCATTGGGAACGGCGGAGATCCAACTGTATGGACGGTGCCTCAGTATTGGCACGTTCAGTCAACGGCTTATCAGGTGGGACCCGGCCGAGCGACCCGGGTCTGAGTATGATCGAGCGATCAGGTTCCGACGCCCTGTCGTAACGTCGCAAGCGCCGATCGGCGAGGCTTCCAGCGCGGCGCACAGGCCGGTGAAACGCCCAGTGACCCAGCGGCCAATAGCCAGGATCGCAAGGATCGCCGCGGCGGCGATGATACCGACAAGGATGGAATATTCGACCATAGCAGCGCCGTTATCGTCGTCGCGGAACTGCCGGGCCATCGTCATGAGCTTCTTCATGCCAATTTCTCCCTTTGGAGGTTTGAACCCGACGAGACGAGCCAAGGATGAACCCCATACCCAAGCATCCCCCGTCACCTCAATCCTAGGTCCCGCGAAAAAGCAGAATCAAATCGGATTAACAGTTCCTTAACCTTCGAATACCATCAAATACGTGATCAGGGGCCATTCAATTCTGACAAGAGATTGATTTGATTTGATTTTCAAGCGTCTTTAACCATTCGTTCAAATTTGCCGCACTCTTGGCGGAAGCACATCATATTAGGGTATCCGCATATTCCTTTATATGTAAGGGTTTAGCGATGGTTCACGGCGACGCATCCGCATGTTGCAGTGTGAAACGTTCCGTGAGGTCGGAGTTGAGGTGTGCCCCCGGATACACAGTCTCGAAATAAAACGATATTTTTGGGGTCTCGTCTTAACTATGTTGTAAGTATTCGGTCCTTTCAGCCGCGCTCGCCGCTTGTGCCTCCCTTGGTTAACGCTTAGTTTCGACGTGGGGATTTATAGGGGGAAGACTTGAGCATGTTGGGCCGCTTCATCAAGGGACCGAGTGAGCCGCGGGCGGAGCAGCCGCCCCGTGATTGTACCGAAATCCAATGCGCGGCGTCAGCTCCGGCAGTTCCGGCCCCGGATGTCGCCGCGCATGGCGACGATTTCCTGACGCTCAAGGTCGAGCTCCATCGCCATCTCATCGACCGTTTCAATCTGACCGCGCTTGAAACAGCATCCAAGGACGAAATCCTGAACGAGATCCGGCCGATCGTGCGGGAGTTTGTCCGCGCTCGAAACGTGCCGCTGAATGCTCGTGAACTCGATCAACTGACCAGCGATACCGCCGACGAGATGCTCGGATTGGGGCCGATCGAACCGCTGCTCAAGGACGACTCGATCGCCGACATCCTGATCAACACCCACAAGCAGGTCTTCATCGAGCGGCGCGGCGCAGCTCGAGGAGACCGCCGATCCGCTTCAAGCGACGAGGCGCATCTGCTGCGCATCATCAACAAGATCGTCTCGGCCGTCGGCCGGCGCGTGGATGAATCGTCGCCGATGGTCGATGCGCGCCTGCCAGACGGTTCGCGCGTCAACATCGCGGTGCGGCCGATCGCGGTGGACGGCCCGCTGGTCTCGATCCGCAAATTCTCCAAGAAGCCCTATTCGCTGGAACGCCTGATCGAGTTCAACTCGCATCCGCCCGCCGATGGTCGATCTGCTGCGCGACCGCCGTGCAGGCGCGCAAATCGATCCTGGTTTCGGGCGGCACCGGCAGCGGCAAGACGACCTTGCTCAACGCGCTGTCGAGCTACATCTCCGTCGAACGAGCGCCTGATCACCATCGAGGATGCGGCCGAACTGCAATTGCAGCAGCCGCATGTCGGCCGGCTGGAGACGCGCCCGCCCAATGTCGAGGGCAAGGGCGAGGTTCGCCAGCGCGAATTGGTCAAGAACGCGCTGCGCATGCGGCCCGACCGCATCATCGTCGGCGAGGTGTCGCGGCGAGGAAGCCTTCGACATGCTGCAGGCGATGAACACCGGCCATGAAGGCTCGATGACCACCATCCATGCCAACACGCCGCGTGATGCGCTGTCGCGCCTGGAGCAGATGGTCGGCATGGCCGGCATGCCGATGACCCATGAGTCCATCCGGGCGCAGATCGCGTCGGCCATCGACATCATCGTGCAGACGCAGCGTCTTTCCGATGGCGGCAGGCGGGTCGTCTCCATATCGGAACTGACCGGCATGGAAGGCAATGTCGTCCAGCTTCAGGAGATCTACCATTTCGTTCGCCGCGAGGTGACGGCGGAAGGCAAGATCATCGGCGATTTTCGCGCCACCGGCGTCCGACCGCGCTTTGCCCAGGAAGCGGCGACGCTTGGCCACCATTTCGCCAAGGATGCCTTCAATCCGCAGGTTCCGCTCTGATGCCGACCGGCCAGACCCTGCTCTATTTCATCTACGTGCTGGCGGCGGCGTCGGTCATCCTTGCCGCCGAAGTCCCTCTATCTGTCCTATGCCGCGCGGCGCGTCCGAATTGGCGCGATCAATCGGCGACTAAAGCGGCTGGCGGAGGAAGCGCCAGCCGAACAGACCCTGCAAGGCCTGTTGCGCGAACGCGGACTGACGAGACACGGGCGACTTCCTTTTCGGCGCGGTCGGCTTGAACAGGCTCTATACGCAATCCGGCATCACCGGGAATCCGCTGGCCTTCGCCGCGACGTTCGTTCTTGCCGGACTGGTGCTGGCGCTGGTGTTTGCTCTTTCTGCTGCGCTTCTCGGCGCATTGTGGCGCTCGTGCATCTTTTTGCTTGTCGGATTTGTCCTGCCGCTTCTGGTTCTTCGCCGCGCGCGAAACAAGCGAATCCAGAAATTCGCCAGGCAACTTCCTGACGCGCTCGACATGATCGTGCGTTCGCTGCGCGCCGGGCATCCGGCTTCCGTGGCGATCGGCCTTGTCGCCCGCGAAATGCCTGACCCGCTCGGCACCGAATTCGGCATCGTTTCCGACGAAATCACATTCGGCCTCAGCCTGGAGCATGCGGTGCGGAAACTTTCGCAGCGCGTCGGGTTCGAGGGCCTTCATCTGCTGTCGGTGTCGCTGTCCATCCAGTCCAAGACCGGCGGCAATCTGACCGAAATCCTGCGCAATCTTGTCGTCGGTGCTGCGCGAGAGGCAGAAACTGCGCCTGAAGATCAGGGCGCTTTCGGCCGAGGGCCGAATGTCGGCCTGGATCATCTCTCTGTTTCCGGTCGTCATGTTCGTGATCCTTCAGCTCATCGCGCCGAGCTACTACGGCGACCGTGTGGAACAACCCGCTCGATCTTGCCGGTGTTCACGATTTTCGGGATATGGGCGCTGTTGGGCGACTTCATCATGTACCGAATGGTCAATTTCGATTTCTGACAGGAGCGAGGCATAGACTTGTTCGCGAACTATTCAGGATCTCAGTTTCCTGGTTTCCATCGCCGTCTTCCTGGCGGCGGTGGCGCTTTTCCTGTTCGGCGCGCTCGTCTTCTTGCCGGCGCTGCAGACGCGAAAGCTGGTCGCGCAAAGCCTGTTGGCCGAGGGCATTGCCGACCGGCGGTCGCTCGCGGGTCAGGAGCAGCTCGCCAAGATCGCGGCGCAGCGGCCGGTCGACGCCTATTTCCGCTCAGTCGAAAAAGAGCGCGGCGAGCCCAATGCGCTGGAGGCGAAGCTCTTTCGCGCCGGATTTCTATCAGCCAGCGCGCCGCTGATCTATACATCTGTCGCGGCTTGGCGCCGTCGTGCGTCGGCTTTCTTGGCTGCCTACGCGCTGCTTTCTCGGGTGCTGCCGCCGCAACTTGCCGGGCTTCATTGCATTCGTCGGCGCCGCCTTGTTCGGCCTCGCCTGTCTCGTCGTTCCGAGCATCGCGCTCGACCGTTTCGAGAAGGCGCAAAAGCAGACTATCGTCGCGGCTTTCCCGATTTCATGGACATGATGATCACCTGCGCCGACGCCGGCATGAGCCTGGAGGCGGCGGTCGAGCGTGTCAGCAGCGAACTGGCCGGCACCCACAAATGGCTGGGCATCCAGCTTTCGATCATGATTTGCAATTGCGCGCCGGCAAGCCGCTGCGGGAAGGGCTGCGCGAACTCGCCGACCGTATCGGCCTCGATGAGGCGCGGGCCTTGGCCGTGCTGTTTCGCCAATCGGAAGAACTCGGCACCAGCCTGACGGAGGCGTTGCGCGTCTATAGCGACGAGATGCGCACGCAGAGGATTCTTGCGCGCCGAGGAGCGCGCCAATGCTTTGCCGGTCAAGATGATGATCCCATTGGGGCTCTGCATCTTTCCTGTGGTGCTGATGGTCGTCATGTTGCCGGTGATCATTCGCATGAAGGGCATTTTCTTCTAGTTGTGCATATGCTTTGGTTCTAATGTGAGGTTGGGGAACTCTTGGGGAAATATATATGAGATGGCAAAATGCGGCCGCAGCCGGCCTGTTGATCATGGCGCTTGCCGGCTGCCAGACGGACGCGCACCGACGGTGTCGTTCGCACCAACGAACCCTCCAAAGGCGACGTCACGTCCTTCGGCGATGCGTTCGACGGGCTGAAGACGGTCAGCGACGTCGAATATTATGCCTCGGACCAGGCTGTCGCCGAAGCCAAGAACCAGTTCCGCGCGGAAAATTACGGCAATGCCGGCGCGCTGTTCTTCAAGGCGACGCAACTGGCTCCCAATGACGGTGTTGCCTGGCTGGGCCTGGCCGCCTCATGCGACCGCATCCATCGCTTCGACCTTGCCGACCGGGCCTATGGCCGGGCCTTCAAGCTGATTGGCGGGACGCCCGAATATTACAACAATGTCGGCTATTCCTATCTGCTGCGCGGCAAGCTGCAGGACGCGCGCACGCAATTTCCTCAAGGCCTACGAACTGGCGCCCAACGATCCGACCGTGGTCAACAATCTGAAGCTCCTGTCGTCCAGCGTGCAGAACATCGAGCGGTAGAGCGCCTGCATGTTGCTTGCCGCGTCGCTGCTGCTGAAGGCGCTCGCCATCCCTCTGCTTGCAAGGATCGCCTGGGTCGACTTCACCACCCAGAAGATATCCAACCGCAACGTGCTGCTGCTGCTTTGCCTCGGGCGTTGGCTCGCTGCAGTTCTGTCGATTCAGTCCGGATCCTGGTGGGACATGGGCCTGAGCGCGCTTGCCGGCCTGTGCTGTTTGTCGTGCTCTTCCCGTTCTGGGTCTTGCGCAAGGTCGGCGCCGGCGATGTCAAGCTGATGGCGGTCATCCCGTTTCTGATCGGCGGCACCGGTCTCGTCGTGTTTTCTCTGCTGCTGCTGGTGTTCGCCGTGGCCATGGCCGTGGTGGTGAAAAACCCGTTCTTGCTGCCGGCGGGCGCGTTTCGCCTTTATGTCCAGCATCTGGACCGCAAGGGCGTCGTGCCGTTCGGCGTGCCGATTTCGCTCGCGGCGATCTGCACGATCGTGTTCCTGATCTACGCCAGCGTGATGCTGCTCACCAGCTCCGGGGTATTGCAGCAGCTTAGCTAAATCGACAGCCCTCAAAACCCCGACGTCGACTTCTCGACCAGCTTCAGCGCGCCCTTTTCAACCCGGTAGAACGGCATCGAGCGCTGGCTGGATCCGTCCGCCCGGAAGCGGAACAGGCCCGTCGATCCGCGGAACCCGCTCGGATTTTCCAGCACCTGCTTGCTGAAGCCGTCGGGGCCGACGGCGCTGGCGATGCCCGCGGTCAGCGCAACCATGTCATAGGCGTAGGCGACATTGACGTCGGGCTGGTAGTTGTACGTCGTCTTGAAGCGGTCGGCGATCGGCCCGGTCTCGCCCTGGTCGAGCGTGGCGATATAGGCGCCTTCGAACAGCGGATCCATCGGGTGCTCCAGCCAGCGGTCGGTTCCGATGAGCTTCGTCGTCTTGCTTGGAATGCCTTTCGATTTCAGCGCGGCTAGCATCGGCGACGGGCTGGCGTCTCCGCTGGCGACGATGACGGCATCCGGGGCTTCCACCAGCGAGCCCATGTCGGCAATCGCCTTGGCGCCGCCGTCGGTCGGCGAATAGGGCAGGGTGACGGCGAGCGACGCGCCATAGATGCTGAGGCTGTTGGCGACCCGCTTTTCAACGACGCCGGCATTGGCGCCCGACGCAACCAGCAGCACGAACTTCTTGGCGCCCTTGGTGGCGATGGCCGCGGCACCCGCCGCCGCGCTGTCGGCTTCGCTCAGCCGCACCGCGTAGACGCCGGGGCCGCCGGCGAAATTGTCGGCCAGCGCCAGCACCGGCGGCCGGTTCGAGCCCGACAGCTTGGCGATGTTCTGCGCGGCCGGCAGTTCGCTCGGGCCGATGACGACCTTCGATCCTGTCGTGATCGCCTTGACCGCCAGGTCCTTGGCGTAGCCCGCGTCGCCGCGCGTGTCCTCGACGGTCAGCGTGATGAGGTTGTTGCCGAGGTCGGTCATCGCCAGCCTGGCGGCGTCGAACATCTTGCGGCCGCCCTCGCCCGCGGTCCCCGGGGCCGACAGCGGCAGGAGCATGGTGATCTTCGTCGAGCCCGTGCCGAGCGACTGCGTCGCCTGCGGCGCGGTGGCAGCAGCGACGCCGGCCGGCGCATTGGGCGCGGCGATCTGGGCCGGGTCGAGCACTTCGGTCACGCTGCCTTTCGACTGGCAGCCAGACAGGGTCGCTGCGAGCGCCAGCGCGATCGCCCTCGACAGCTTTTTCTTGGCTCTCATCGACTGCTGGCCGGTGTCCTGGCCTTTCCGGTCAGTTCATGTATTCGACCATGCGATCGTGAAAGCACTCGCATTTGTTGAGATAGTCTTCGTCTTTGTAGTTCGTCTTCAGATAGCCATAGGCCTTGCCGCAGGCGACCTTGGCTTCCGATGCCCAGACGAAGGCCGGGCGGGCCGAATGGATCCACTCCGAGCTGTTGGCGACGGCGACCAATTCGTCCATCAGCTTGACCACCTCGGCCTTGAGATCGACGATGTTTTCGGTCAGCACCAGATTGGAGGTGCCCACGACACGGCAATAGTCGCCCGTCGGTCCGTCGATGATGTCGGCGGCAAAGCCCGTCGATCCGGCCAGCAACAGCGCGGCGGTGGAAACCAGTAGTCTTGCAGAACGCTTCATCATGAATGCCCCTCCATATCCCCAATATATGACCGTGCTAATACATAGCACGGTCCAATGGCTTAGCGCCACGCCGTTAGACCAGATTTGCCGTGGTCGTATGCGTGGTTGTTCCGTCGTCGTAAAGCAGCGTGATCGTGTTGGCCGCGGGCAGATTCTGCAGCGTCGCGACGTCGACGAAATTGGCGCCGTTGGCCGTGCCGTCGGCATCGACGCTGAGCGTGCCCGTTCCCGCATTGTAGTTCACGAAGTCGCCGACATTGGCGCCGCCGGGGCCGTGTCGAACAAGGCCGACAGGTCGATCTTGTCGCCGTGCCCGCCAAGACCGCTGTAATCGACAATGAGATCCTTGATGTCCAGGCCGTCGAGCTTGAACGTGTCGGCTCCCGCGCCGCCGGTCATGGTATCCTGGCCGAGACCTCCGATGAGAAGGTCGTTGCCGTCGCCGCCGCTGAGGAGATCGTTGCCGGCTCCGCCGCTGATGAAGTCATTGCCACCCCGGCCGATAATGACGTCATTGCCGCCATTGCCGTTGAGATGATCGATGCCGGACGTCCCATAGATCTGGTCGGCCAGCGTCGCGTCGCCGTTCACCGTGATACCGGGGTCGCCAGGATCATGCGAGAAGAACGAGAAGTTGACGTTGCGGGCCTGCCAGTTTCCGCCGTTGTTGTCGAAGTAGGACAGGGTCCAGGTGTCTCCGGCTGTCGGCGGATGCGCGATCAGGTAGCTGGCGAGAGTCGTGCTTGTGGCATTGCCGGCACCATCCAGAAGGAAGATGTGGTCGTAGTCGACCGTTGCCTTCATCTGGCCTGTTGTCGCATCGTAGAACCAGGTCTGCTCGAATGTTCCGGCGGTCAAATCGTCTTCGACGACGGCGAAGCGGTTGGCGCCAATTCTGATCTCGACCTGAACCTCCTGTTCGCGGTGCGATCCCGCACTGGCGTCTCCGAACACCCCAGGATTCCGTTCTGCGACGGGAATAGGCACTGTATTGGGCTGTTGCTGGAAGTCGGTATAAACCACCACCGTTGCACTATGTGGATCGGCCAGGATCGCGTTCACTGTCGCAGCCGACAGAGCAAGCGTCGTGACCTGATCATTGCCCGACGTAAGCGGGCTGCTGCCATTGCCGATCTGTGACGTGTCGCTGGGCAGGCTGGTCGGCGGCACTTCATGGATGCCGACCGTCTGCGCGACATGCACGTGGCCGTCATAAACATCCAGCGACAGGTTGTTGTTGACCGTGTCAGTTTGCGATGCGGTCGGCCGATAGACCAGGTCGTCCAGCAGGTTGATACCGCCGGCCGGATTGTAAAGCACTGTGCCGGCTGTCAGGGCCACGTAGGTGACGCCGTTGAAGTAGAACGTGCCGGTGGGGATCGTTCCCGTGGCGGTGACGATGAGGTTATCCCCATCCGCGTCTGTCGGGATCGAGACCAGCAGCGGGTATCCATTCGGATAGCTGGGCGTGCTCAGTGTCTGCTGCGCCGGGTCGCTCGACATCCAGTTGTGGGTGTTTGCGACGACCGGCGCGTCATTGATGTCGGTCAGGTTGATGGTCAGCGTCGTTGTCGACAGATCGCCGTCGCCGTCCTTGATCGTATAGACGAACACGTCGGTCGTGTTGGCGTTGATGCTGTGGGCCGTCGACTGATAGGTGTAGGAGCCGTCGGCGTTGAGGTGCAGCGTGCCGTGCAGGCCGGTTATGTCGGTCCCGGCGCCTGTGATCACCGCTGTCGTGGTGTCGCCGCCGGCAGCGCGTGCGCCGACCACGCCGCCACTGGCGGCAAAGCCGTCGGCGCCAGCCGCGTCATTGGCCAGCACGCCGGCCGCCGCCGTCACGGTCAGCAATGCGCCTTCGTTGACGTTACCCGTGTTGGCAACTGCCGACGGACCGTCGTCCTTGAACGACAGGTTCTGGCCGATGTCGACCGTCGCCGACTGGCTGTCGCCGTCCTTGTCGGTGATCGTCGCCGTCAGCTTGATCAGGTTGTCGGCGCCGAGGCTGACGCTGTCATCCGGGTTGGTGGCGTCGGGATGGACCACGGCGCGCAACTGGTCGAGCGTGACATCGCCATTGGCGGCGACGGTGACCGTGAACACCAGCTCGTTGCTGCGTGCCGTGCGGCCTTCGACGACGTTGCCGTTGAGGACGAGGTTGACCGCCTGGCCGGTCGCCGTGTCGGTCAGGCCCGGACGGCACCTGCCATCACGCTCAGCGCATAGGTCAGCGTGCCGGCGCCATCGGCGCCGAAGGCCGAGGTGAAGTTGGCGGCGAAGTTCGCCGTTGCGTTCGGTCGCCAGCACCGTCTCGTCGACCGTCAGCGTCGGCTGCGCTCGCCGGCGGCGGTGATCGTCGGACCGTCGTCCTTGAACACCAGGTTCTGGCCGATGTTGAGCGGTCGCCTGGACGCTGTCGCCGTCCTTGTCGGTGATCGTCGCGGTCAGCGTGACCAGGTTGTCCGGCGCCGAGGCTGCGTCGATCATCCGGGTTGGTGGTGTTGGGATGCACCACCGCGCGGATACTGGTCGAGCGTGACGTCGCCGTCGGCGGTCACGGTGACGCGTGAACACCAGCAGCGTTGCTGGTGGCCGTGCGGCCTTCGACGACGTGCCGATGAGCGACAAGATGACCGCCTGGCCGGTGGCCGTGTCGGTCAGGCCCGACGGCACCGGCCGCCACGCCCAGCGCATAGGTCAGCGTGCCGGCGCCATCGGCGCCGAACGCCGAGGTGAAGTTGGCGGCGAAGTTCTGCCGTGGCGTTGGTCGCCAGCACCGTCTCGTCGACCGTCAGCGTCGGCTCGTGCCGGCGGCAGTGACGCATCGGGGCCATCGTCCTTGAACACCAGGTTCTGGCCGATGTTGAGCGTCGCCTGGACTGGCTGTCGCCGTCCTTGTCGGTGATCGTCGCCGTCAGCGTGACCAGATTGTCCGGCGCCAGGCTGACGCTGTCATCCGGGTTGGTGGTGTCGGGATGCACCACGGCGCGCATCTGGTCGAGCGTGACATCGCCGGTCGCCGCGTTGACGGTGACCGTGAACACCAGCTCGTTGCTGACTGCCGTGCGGCCTTCGACGACGTTGCCGACGAGCGGCGAGGTTGACCGCCTGGCCCGTTGCCGTGTCGGTCAGGCCCGACGGACCTGCCGTCACGCCCAGCGCATAGACCAGCGTGCCGGCGCCATCGGCGCCGAAGGCCGAGGTGAAGTTGGCAGCGAAGTTCGCCGGTGGCATTCGGTCGCCAGCACCGTCTCGTCGACCGTCAGCACCGGCTGTGCCGCCGTCGAGGGCGCCGCCGACGGCGCATCGTCATTGAAGGTGATCGTCAGTGTGCCCGGTGCCGTCGAGCCGTCGGCATCGGTGATCACATAGCCGAGATCGACCGTTGCATTGTTCTCGTCATTGGGACCCTGGGCCTGAAGCACGTTGTCGATCAGCGTGACCGTGTAGGCGCCGGTCGCCGGATCGGTGACATGGACCGAGAACAGCGGGGTGCCGACGATCGCCGCGGTGGCCTGTCGCCGTCAGCGTGTTGTTGAGGGAGTTCCAGCTATAGGTCACGTTCTCCTGGCCGACCGTGCCGCCGGTGCCGTTCAGCGTCGCGAAGGAGAAACCGTTGGCGCCGGCGCCGTCGCCGCCGACGGCTGCCGCCCAGCGTACCCGAGAAGCTCGCTTCGCTGCTGGCGGGGCCGTCGGCATCGCCGATATTGGCGTCGATATCGCCCGTCGTGCTCGCCGGGTTGCCGCCGGCAAGCCCGTCATCGTCGACCGAGGCCGCGGCCGTGCCGCTCGTCGGCGTATTGGCGTCGGTCACCACAAAGCTGATGCCGGCGGTCGCGGTATCGCCGTCGCCGTCCGTCACCGTGTAGGTCGCCGAAGCCGCGCCCGTGCCGGCAACCGGACTGTCGGCCGTGAACGAGTAGCTGCCGTCGGCCTTGACCTTGATGAAGCCGTCGCCGATGTCGATCGGCTGCGAGTAGTTGCTGTCAGCCGGATTGAACACCAGCGCCGTGCCGTCGATATGCGTCACGGTGGCGCCGTCGGCGCCGGCCACGAAGTCCAGCGTGCCGGTCAGCGTCGCGCCTTCGGCGACGTTCTGCGAAGCCTCCACGCTCGCTGTCGGCACGTCGTCAACGATGTTGACCGAGAGGGTGCCGTTGACGCTCTGCGCGTCCTGGTCGGTGAGCGTGACGGTGAAGCTTTCGAACAGGCTGTTCTGGCCGAGGGCATTGGCATGCGCCTCGTTGTCGAGAAGCGTGTAGGTGTAGCTCACCTCGCCGGTAGCAGGATTGTAGGCCGTCACCGACAGTGTGTTGCCGAGTGCGGTGGTGAACGAGCCGGCGGTGAACACGCCGTTGGTGATGAAGGTATGGCCGTCGATCGCCAGCGAGGCGATGCCGTCGGGCGAGGAGATGGTGAAGGTGCCCGCACCGGTCTCGGCCGTGCTTGCCGGATTGGAGCCGGGTCCGCCCGGCGTGCCAACATTCAATGCCTCTTCATCCACCGTCGTGTCGCCGCCACCGGCTTCCGGCGTAAGGCCGTCGATGACAGGCGGTGAGTTGCCGATCGAGATGGTCAGCGTGGTGTGCGAGGTGTCGCCGTCGCCGTCCTTGATGGTGTAGGTGAAGACGTCGTTGACGCCACCGGCGGTGCCGGCGTCGCGCACATAGGAGTAGGTACCGTCGGCGGCGAGCGTCAGCTTGCCGTAAGTGCCCTGGATCTGAACGCCGAGCGTGGCGGCATTGTCTACATCGGCATTGGTGTTGCCGGCCGCAACGCCAACCACGGCCGCGCCATCAGCGCCTTTGGTATCGGCATTGCCGTCCGTTGCGTTGGCGTCGGCGCCGTCCGTTTCGCCGGCCAGCACATTGCCGGTCGCCGGGCCGAACAGGCCGGCCGCGATGCTGTCGATGTCGGCGACCGCCGTTGGCACGTCGTCGACGATGTTGACCGACAGCGTGCCGTTGACGCTCTGCGCGTCCTGGTCGGTGAGCGTGACGGTGAAGCTTTCGAACAGGCTGTTCTGGCCGAGGGCGTTGGCATGCGCCTCGTTGTCGAGAAGCGTGTAGGTGTAGCTCACCTCGCCGGTAGCGGATTGTAGGCCGTCACCGACAGTGTGTTGCCGAGCGCGGTGGTGAACGAGCCGGCGGTGAACACGCCGTTGGTGATGAAGGTATGGCCGTCGATCGCCAGCGAGGCGATGCCGTCGGGCGAGGAGATGGTGAAGGTGCCCGCACCGGTCTCGGCCGTGCTTGCCGGATTGGAGCCGGGTCCGCCCGGCGTGCCAACATTCAATGCCTCTTCATCCACCGTCGTGTCGCCGCCACCGGCTTCCGGCGTAAGGCCGTCGATGACAGGCGGTGAGTTGCCGATCGAGATGGTCAGCGTGGTGTGCGAGGTGTCGCCGTCGCCGTCCTTGATGGTGTAGGTGAAGACGTCGTTGACGCCACCGGCGGTGCCGGCGTCGCGCACATAGGAGTAGGTACCGTCGGCGGCGAGCGTCAGCTTGCCGTAGGTGCCCTGGATCTGAACGCCGAGCGTGGCGGCATTGTCGACATCGGCATTGGTGTTGCCGGCCGCGACGCCAACCACTGCTGCGCCGTCGGCGCCCTTGGTGTCGGCATTGCCGTCCGTTGCGTTGGCGTCGGCGCCATCGGTTCCGCCGGCCAGCACATTGCCGGTCGCCGGGCCGAACTGGCCGGCCGCGATGCTGTCGATGTCGGCGACCGCCGTCGGCACGTCGTCGATGATGGCGACGGCAAAAGTGGTGCTGGCCGTATCGCCGTCGACATCCGTAACTGTGATGCTGAAATTGTCCGGAACCGTGTCGTTGGGATCGAACCCGTCCCGTGTGCTCAGGATGAGTGACCGACTCGGTGACCGTGTAATTGTATTCGATGGCACCGGTGCCCGGATTGAAGGACACGATCGTGATGTAGCCGAACTGGCCCGGGATCTGCTGCCCGACGCCGGTCACGGTGACGCCGTTGATGACGATCGAGCCGATACCGTCCGGTGCGTCGATGTTGATCGTTCCGATGCTGGAGGTTTCCGCGTCGCTCGGCGCGTCGCTACCTGGCGATTGGGCCGGGCCTCCGTCCAGGCCGGTTTCGCTGGCCGCCTCGTCCGGGGTGAGCAATGACGTGGCCACCACGGAAACTTGCCTGTCGACAATAGACGGGAAGAGTTCACGCCGGTCCAGAAGCCCAAACTGCAGGGCAGTCGGAGGCAACAGTGCCGACAGGTCGAACCCGTCGCCGATGCCGCCGGGGGGAACCGAGAAGTCTCCGCCGGCGCTTGGGTCCGGACCGCGCCAGGTCCGGCCGAGATCGAACCATCGGCGCCGAAGGCGACATCGACATGGCTTGCTTCAAGCGCTGCCATCAAGGCAACGCGCGGCACCTCGACGTCGCCGATGATGAAGGTCGGCACGTTCAGCGCGCCATCCTTGATGACGATCACCGAGCCGTCGGCCTGTTCGAGCACGAGGTTGTGGCCATCGACCTTGATGTTGTCGATCGAGACATTGGCCGGAAGCTTCACCACGTTGCTGGCGTCGGCCACATAGTCATTCGCGCGGCGCGCGGCTGTCCGCCGCAGCGGCGCGTTTGCCGTTCCGCCGGTGCGTCACTTGCGTTGACGGGCGCGCCGCTGCCGACATCGACCGGAACGGGTTCGGCGGCTGCCGGGACTGGCGCGGCCCGCGCTGCCTGGGCGACCTGCATCTGCTGCCGGCGCGCCGCCATTGTGTTCGCTGGAAGCCGAATGCTCGTCCCAAGAATCCGAAAAATTGTCCAATTCGTTATTGTTCGTCATAGCCTAAACCCCTCCGGTATTTCCCGGAAAGAGACAGGGACGGCCTCTGCTTTGCAACTATCCCTCAATCTACTTTCATATATTCTGACTATGCAGTCTTCAGCATTTTTTACGCATGGTAAACCGCTGACCATATAACCTGATATACATTGGCTGTTCGCGAGCTTTATATTCGGCGGCCTGCGAGCTGCGGTGTCAGGTAAATAGAAGTATAAATTTGAATAGAATTTTAAATAAAGTAGATGATCCCATTTGCTGGAAACTTATCCACCTTCATTTCCAGTAATTTGAGACAAGATTGGTAGCGTCCACAGTCAAAGGTGGGCGTTATGAAAAAAGAAAAATCTGCTCCGGGGATCAGCCGGGCTCAAGCTGCTCCTGCTGGCGATCGGCATCGCAAGCCTGCCGCAGCCGTCATTGGCGAGCGCCATGCGGGTGATGTCGGCGCCTGCCGGTGCGCTGCTGGCGAGAGGTCGAGACCCCCCCAGCCTCGGCGGCGTTTCGCTGGCTGCGGCCGCAGCCCTGGCAGCCTGTTTCGGCCTACAGGTCGGCATGGTTTTCGGCAGTTATGGTCCTGTTGCCGTTCATGAAAAGCGCGATCCTTCGATCGCGCAGAAGCCAATGCCGGGATCGACCCGATGCAGACGGCGGCGATCATTCCCGGCGTGTTCGGTTCGGTTGCCCTGTCGATGCGCAATTTCCCGGTCTCGGCGCGCTGGGCGCCCGTCTACAAGGCGATCGTCGAGCTGCTCCGCGGGCAGTGCATGCGAGCGCAAGAACAGCAGCGTTCGCCGCGATGGTCGACGCAGCCCGGGACAAGGGGTTCAGCGACAAGCTGGCCTTCGTCAACACCAGCATAAATCGCGCTGATCGCCTACAAGCAAGGACAGCGCCGTTTACGGCAAGCTCGACTACTGGGCAAAACCTTCGGAAATCCTCGAGCGGCGGCGCCGGCGACTGCGAGGATTTCGCCATCCTCAAGATGGCGGCGCTGCTGCATGCAGGCATTCCGGCGCAGAGCATGTCGCTGGTTGTCCTGCAGGATCGCAAGGAGGAATTTCTTTCATGCCGTGCTGTCGGTGAGCACCGGCCAGCGGCGCCTTCATCCTCGACAGTCTTGGCAATGCCGTCCGGCGCGACAGCGATCTGCCGAGCTACGTGCCGCTCTATTCCTTCAGCACCGACCGCGCATGGATCCATGGCTCCAGAGACCGGTCGGCGCCAAGATGGCCGACATCAAGGGTGGTTTCACGACGATCGCGCCCGGCGAAGGCCTGCAGCCGGACATGGTTCTTGCGGACACGATTTCGGACCGCCTCGGCCCGCAGTGAGCGGCGCACTTTCCTGGAATTGCTTTAACCGCCGAAGACGAACGCCATCAGCAGTTCCGGCTCGACCACCGGCGCCCGCACCGCATTCAGCTGACCCCGGTAGCGGCGCTCGCCGGCGCCGATGACGAAACCGGTGGCGACCGGCGTCTCGCCATTGGCATCGAGCCGCGCGAATATGTCGGCGACATTGAGGTCCAGCGCCAGCTTTAGGTCGTGGCGCGCATCGTCGTTTGGCGCTACCGGCAGCTGACGCCTGACCAGCTGCTGGAACGGCGCGTTGAACGTCAGGATCTTCTTCGACGATGACAGCGCAAAGGCCGGCGACGGACAGGCGACCAGAATGGCGTTGATCGTCTTGATCGACGCCAGCCTTCGCAGCGTCAGATTTTCGTCCGCCATGCCGCGCATGCAGGCCACCCGGATTGCCGACGTCAGGTTTCCGGTGTCGGCATGGCTCTCGGCGATCTCTTCGACCAGCATGCCGATCGTGCATTTGCGGTTTTCGGCCATCTGCTTCAGCGACGTCCAGAACACCCGCTCCAGGCGAATGCCGCGGCGTGTGCCGCCGCGCGCCACGACCCGGAACTCCGGTCCGAAATCCTCGGCCGCAAGCGGCGGCAGCAGCCGCTCGCGCTCGGGCGGCAGGGGAGAGCGGCGCTATCGCTCACTCATCGCCTCCTCGCGCGCCTTGTTGATCGGCTTCAGCAGGTAGGTGAGGATCGTCTTGCGTCCGGTCTTGATGTCGACCGAGCAGATCATGCCCGGGATGATCGAATAGGTCTTGCCGTCGCTTGTCAGCGTCGATTTGTCGGTCGCGACGCGCACCTGGTAGTAGGGTTCGCCGGTCTTCTGGTCGACCAGGCTGTCGGCGGTGATGTTCGAGACCTTGCCTTCGATGCCGCCGAAGATCGAGAAATCATAGGCGGTCACCTTGATCAGCGCATCCTGGTCCGGCCGGATGAAGGCGACATCTCGCGGCGAAACCCGCGCTTCGACCAGCAGGGTCTCGGAGGTCGGCACGATGCCGGCGACGACCGCGCCGGGCTGGACGAAGGCGCCGACCGTGTTGAGTCCAGCGTGTTGACG
This sequence comes from uncultured Alphaproteobacteria bacterium, assembly GCA_963788955.1. GTDB lineage: Bacteria > Pseudomonadota > Alphaproteobacteria > Rhizobiales > Rhizobiaceae > Mesorhizobium. The sequence goes on from CAWBIN010000004.1 coordinate 227,494, forward strand.
ATGCCGTCGACAGGCGAGCGGATGTCGGTGCGCGCCACCTTGTCGGTGGCACCGCGAATCGTCTCGTCCACCACCGAAAGGTCGGCCAGCGCCTGGGTCAGATCGCTCGAGCGCTTCCTGCTGCAGCTGCAGGCCGAGTTCATCGACCTGAAGCTTGGCTTCGGTGATGGCCGCCTTGGCTTTCTTGATGGTTTCTCCGGCGAGTGCCAGCTGGCCATTGAGCTCGGTCTGCTCGCGCTCGACGCGGATCTGCTCGGTCCTGCGCCATCAGGCCTTTCTTGACCATCGCTTCGACCAGCTTCGCCTCCTGGTCGCTGACGGCCAGGTTCTTGGTCAGGCGATCGGCATTGGCGTTGGCTTCGTCCAGCTCCTTCTCGCGCTGATCGAGGCGCGACTTGAGCACCGACAGCTTGACTGTCGAAATTGTCGCGCCGCGCGATGAGCAGCTTCTGCTCGTTGTCGCAGATTTCCGGCGCGACCTTCTGGATCTCCGGCGGGCAGGGAAAGGCGCCCTCGAGCTTGCCGGTCTGCTCGAATTTGAGCCGCGCGATGCGCGCCTGCAGCGCGCGCGCCTTGGCCTGCTGCTCGCCAAGGCTGGAGGTGTTGAAGGTGTTGTCGAGGCGAATGATGAGGTCGTTCTTCTTGACGACCTGGCCGATCTTCACCGCGATTTCCTGAACGACGCCGGCCTCGCTGGCCTGGATGATCTGGGTCTTCGACGCCGGTATGATCTTGCCGTCGCCGCGCGCGATTTCATCGACCTCGGCAAAGGACGCCCAGGCGACCGAACGCGACAAACAGCGCCCCGATGATGAATATCGACGCCGACGCAAAAAGCGGCGGGCGGTCTTCCCTGGCAAGCATTTCCCACGCCCCAACGTATTGAATGCACTCAACATAGTCTGTTCTGTCAGGCGCTCGTTCTTCTGCAGCGCCTGTATCACTTGTTCCTTCGGTCCATCGGCAACGATCCTGCCCTGCTCGATGACAATCAGGCGGTCGGCCAACTCGAGCATGCTGAAGCGGTGCGTCGAGACGATCAGCGTCGTGCTGCGATCGAAGGCCACTTTGAGCTGCTTGATCAGCTGGCGCTCGGAAGCCAGATCCATCGAGCCCGACGGCTCGTCCAGGAAGACGATCTTCGGCTTGGTCAGCAAGCAGGCGGGCGATCGCCACTGCCTGCCTCTGGCCGCCGGAGAGATTGGTGCCGCGCTCGCCGACATTCATGTCGTAGCCGCGCGGATGGCGGGAGACGAATTCGTCGACGCCGGCAGCCTTCGCCGCTTCGATGATCTCCTCGTCGGTCGCCTCCGGGCACGCCATCAGGAGGTTTTCCTTGATGGTGCCCGAAAACAGATCGCCGGCCTGCGCGACGATCCCGACCGCCGCGCGAACCTCCGACGGGTGGTATTGGCGGATGTCGATGCCGTCGAGCAGCAGCTCGCCGGAGGTCGGCAGGAAGAGCCTGCCGATCAGCCGCCCCATCGTCGTCTTGCCCGAGCCGATGCGGCCGATGATGCCGATCCGCTCGCCCGGCTTCACCGAGAAGTTCAGCGCCGGTCAGAACCTCGTTTTCGGAACCCGGATAGACAAAGCCGACATTCTTGAACGCCATCGCGCCGTTGCGAATGGGGCGGTTGACGAAGCCGACCGTGTCCGGCCGGTCCTCCGGCTGCGCCATGATCGAGTTGACAATTCGCAACGACAGCATGGCCTGGCGAAGTCTGGACAGGGTGATGGCGATCTGGCCAAGCGGCGCCACCGCCCGGCCGGCCAGCATGACGGTGCCGATGATCGCGCCGGTCGAGACATGCCCTTCCGAAAAGGCGTAGGCGCCGGCCACGACCAGGGCGACGGTCACCAACTGCTGGATGGACCTGCGTGATGTTGCCGGCGGCAGCCGAAAGCTGCTTGATCTTCTCGGAGGTGTTGGCAGCATTCTTGGAGTGCTCGCCCATTTGCGCAGCAGATAGGCCTCGGCGCGCAGCGACTTGATCGTCTCGAGCGTGGAGATGGATTCGACCAGCAGCGCTTGGCGCTGCGAGGCTTCGTTCATCGAGGCGGCGACACGCTTGCCGATGCGGCGCTGCGTGATCAGCCCGACGATGACGGAGATCGACAAAGGCAAGCGCCGGTATGATCACCAGCCAGCCGCCTATCGCATAGATGACCAGCAGGAAGACGAAGACGAAGGCCGTGTCGATGAAGACGCTGATCGTGTTCGAGGTGAAGAACTCGCGCACGAACTCATATTGGGTCACCCGATTTGCGTATTCGCCCGTCGAACTGGGCCGCGCCGACAGCGACGAGTTCAGCACTTTCTCGAACAGCAGATAGGAAATCCGCAGATCCGCCTTGCGCCCGGCATAGTCGATGAGCGACGCGCGGGCCGTCTTCAAGAGCAGGTCGAACAGAATGACCGCGCCGATCCCGATCGCCAGCACCCAGAGCGTCGAGATCGCCTTGTTCGGCAGGATCCGGTCATAGACGTTCATGGTGAAGATCGGCGAGGCGATGGCGAGCAGGTTGATGAAGACCGCCGACAGCACGACCTTCGAATAGGTGCGCCAGAACGGCGCCCATGGTTCCGGTCAGCCAGTGTCGCCTTTCGATCTTCGCCGCCGAGCCGACCTTCATCGCCTCGGTGGTGTTGGCATAGGTGATCGAGAAGGAGGCGCCGCCGCTGATGTAGCTTTCGACCAGCTCGGATTTGCCGATCGTGGTGCGGCCGTTCTCCTGGGGAGCGGTCAGATAGTCGCCGCCTTCTGATTTCCGCAAGCAGGGCGACCGGCAGCTGGCTGGCGCGAAAGACGATGGCCGGAAGGTCGAAGCGTCCGCGCACGAAATCGCGGTGGTTGAACTCCGCGACCTCCAGGCCGATGCGCTCGGCAAGATGCCTGATGTCGCCGGTCTCGATGCGCGTCTCCGACGAGCGGAACGCCGGCGAACAGCACGGTCTCCGCGCTCGGTCTGCCGAGATAGGCGGCAACGGCCGAAAAGCAGGCCTTGAAGGCCTCTTTGGGCGACAGGATATTGGGCTGCTGAGTTCACGATCCGCTCCCGAAGGACTCGCGATCGATTTTACATCGGCTTGCTTTTTCCGGACCGGAGCGAGGATGTCGAAGGGCAGATCGTTCTTCTGCTCCGACGGCGTCCGCGCATAGGTTTCAGTGTCGGCGGTTGCTGGCACGGCGAATTCGGACCGCGCATAGGCCGCGGCCTGTTTGGCCGGCTGGATGTTCATCGTCTTCAGCAACTGTCCCGTTGCCGCCAGCAGCCGATACTGGGCGAAAAGCGACGCGTAGGATGCGGTATCCGCCAGCGTCGCCGTGTTGAACCGCGTGTTCTGCGCGTCCAGCACGTCGAGCAGCGATCGCTGGCCGACCTTGAACTGCTCGCGATAGGACGCGACCAGCCGTTCGTTGGCGGCAGCCTGTTGCCGCAGCGTCTTGGCCAGGTCGGCTTGCCGGAAGCGGCGATCCCATGAGATGCGGACGGCTTCCTCGATCTCGCGCAGGACCTGATGCAGCGCTAGGCGTTGCTCGCTGGAGCGGCGGATCTGTTCCTGCTCGTTGGCCTTGTCGATGCCGCCGCGGTAGAGGTTCCAGCGCAGCACCAGCCGCGCTTGCAGGTCGTTGGTGTCGCCATCGTCGCCATCGATGTCAGTCCCCGCCCGGGCGCGACCTTCGGCGATGATCGAGGGTCCGAATTTCGCCCGTGCTGCGTCCACAAGGGAGGCCGCCGCGTCGATGTCGCTGTTGGCCATGTGCACGCGCGGATTGCTTTCCCGCGCCAGCCCGATTGCTTCATCGAGCGACCTCGGCAGTGCGGCGGAGACATCGCCCGGCCTTGAAGCGTTGGTCAGCGGCTTTCCGACGGTTTTGAAGAAGCGTATCTTGGCTGCTTCCAGTTCCTCGGTGGCTTCCTGCATGCGCGCCTTGGCGGCGAACAGCCGCTCCTCGGCCTGTTGCCGGTCGGCGTCGTTCAGCGCCCCGCCGTCGATGCCCTGCCGGATGTCGCCGAGTATAGCCTGGTGGAAGCCGAGGTTTTTCTTGGCCTCGGCAACGATCGACGCCTGCAGCATGTATTCGAGATAGTCCTGGACAACGGAGAGCCCGATGAATTCGGACCGTTCCAGAACCCGGAACGAAGCGCCGTCGACGCGCGACGCCTGACGGGTCAATTCGGCCCGTCTTGCGCCGCTGTCATAGAGCGTCTGCGAAATCGTAAGATCGGTTTCAACGGGATAGAGCGCGTCGTCCTCGATGGAAAGCGCGCGCCGGGATGGATTGTCGAGGCGCCGGGCGCCTGCCGACGCTTCCAGATCGACGCTGGGAAGGTAAAGACCTTTCGCCTGGCGCAGCTCGAATTCGATTGCTTCGCGGTTTTCAATCGCCTGGCCGATCTCCGGATTGGATTCGACGGCGACTGCCATTGCTTCTTTGAGAGAGAGTGCGCCGGCGCTTCCGCAAGCCAGCATTGACACCGTCAAGGCAAGCGCAATACGCCAGCCGACGGTCACTTTACCCGTCCTGTTCATGTCTACCCCGTGACTTTCCCCGCGCCTTGTTATTTTTTTGGCGCTTAATTGCCCAAGCCTGCCACCGGAGCTTGCGGCGAGTATCTATCAGATTTTCAAAGGGTGTGAGTACTTAATGATTTAGATGCCTCTAAAACCGGGCGTTCGCGCCATTAGACCCAATAGATGTAGCAAAAATGGCACATAGGCCCTGCGTCGCCGCACTGTCATTCAGCGCGAATCGGGCCAGAAGCACGAGTCTCCTGAAAAACTGCAGGCCCGCACCCGCGAAGCCGCCCGGTCGCCGTTACTGGCCCTGCTGCAGCATTTCAGCAGTAATGCGCCCCCGTTGGCAAATAAGTCGGGAGTGCAATGCTTTCTCTCAGCGTCAGCTCAATCCTTTGAGACGATTGGCCTGCAAGCCTGGTCGCTCACGCCACCGACCACCCGCCATCGACCAGTATATTGGCGCCGGTGATCATCGACGCCGCCGGCGAGGCCAGGAACACCACGGTTCCCGCGACATCGATCGGGTCGCCGATGCGGCCAAGCGGAATGTGCCCCAGCACATGCGCGTGAAAGTCGGGCTCGGCCAGCGAGGGCCGTGTTCCGTCGGTCCAGATGAAGGTTGGCGCGACGCTGTTGACGTTGATCCGGTGCTGCGCCCATTCGGCGGCCAGGCAGCGCGTCAGGTGGTTGATCGCGGCCTTGCTCATGCAATAGATCGCCTCGCCCTTCAGCGTCACGGTGCCGGCCTGCGAGCTGATGTTGATGATGCGCCCGGATTTCTGCGCGATCATCAGTTTTGCAACTGCTTGCGTGGTGAAGAACGTGCCCTTGAGGTTGACGTTGACGGTCAGGTCGAAATCTTCCTCGGTGACGTTCTCGGCCAGGTTTTCCGGCCCGAGCCCGACATTGTTGACCAGCACGTCGATGCGGCCGAAGGCGGCGTGCGCCTCGGCGACAGATTTTCGCACCGTAGCGAGATCGGTGAGATCCATCCGCACGGCCAGCGCCCGGCGGCCGATGCGCTCGATTTCGGCGACAAGCTCCGCGCCGTCGGCAGCGCTGCGCACGCCGACGATCATGTCGGCGCCGGAGCCGGCGCAGGCCAGCGCGCAGGCGCGCCCGATGCCGCGCGAGGCGCCGGTGACCAGCACCACCTTGCCGGCCAGATCGAATTTCGGCGTGAATTCCGCTGTCATCTCGTCCTCCCTGGAAGTCTCCCTTCCCGAACATTAGCCGGTCGCGCTACGAAAGCCAGAAGCCTGCAAATCGCTGCGCGAAATCTGTTCGGGTTCTGCAAAGCGTGCGCAACAAATTGCCACGAGCGGCTGGTTTTGTTGGCAAACGGGGATCGTTCCCTGTATTGCGGGCCAAAGGCAAAAGCGTGGACGTTCTTGTATGACAAATGTCGCCCTGACCGGGCTTGCCCGCGACCTCGCCAGGCGCGCCACCGAGGGTAAGCCGGTGCGCATCGGCGTCATCGGCTCCGGCGAGATGGGCACCGATCTGGTGACACAGGGCATGCTGATGCCGGGCATTTCGGTCTGCGCGGTGTCGACCCGGCGTCCGCATACCGCCCGTGACGCCATCCGCATCGCCTATGGCGACGAGGCGATGGCGGTGGAAGCGGACACGGCCTCGAAAGTCACCGCCGCGATCGAGAATGGAAAAATCGCCATCACCTCGAACGAGATGCTGGTGACCAGTCCACTGATCGACGTCGTCATCGACGCCACCGGCAAGCCCGGCGTCGCCGCCGATTTCGACCTGATGGCGATGGAGCACGGCAAGCATCTGGTGATGATGAATGTCGAGGCCGACGTCACCATCGGCTGCTACCTCAAGCAGCAGGCCGACCGGCTCGGCGTCGTCTATTCGGTCGGCGCGGGCGACGAGCCGTCGAGCTGCATGGAACTGATCGAGTTCGCCGCCGCTCTCGGCTACACCATCGTCTCGGCCGGCAAGGGCAAGAACAACCCGCTCAACCACGACGCCGTGCCTGACGACTATCGCGAGGAAGCGATCCGCCGCAACATGAACCCGCGCATGCTGGTCGAGTTCGTCGACGGCTCGAAGACCATGGTCGAGATGTGCGCCATCGCCAACGCCACCGGCCTGGTGCCCGATGTTCCGGGCATGCACGGCCCGAAGGCCGACCGCGATGAACTGGCCAAGGTGCTGATCCCGAAGGCTGATGGCGGCATTCTCTCCAAAAAGGGTGTCGTCGACTACACGATCGGCAAGGGCGTCGCGCCCGGTGTCTTCGTCATCGTCGAGGCGACGCATCCGCGCATCATCGAGCGCATGGACGATCTCCATGTCGGCCACGGCCCCTATTACAGCTTCTTCCGGCCCTATCACCTGACCTCGCTGGAGGTGCCGCTGACCGCCGCCCGCATCATGCTCTACGGCCGGCCCGATATGGTGCCGCTGCCGACGCCGGTGGCCGAGGTCTGCGCGGTCGCCAAGCGCGATCTCGCCGCCGGCGAGAGTTTCGACGCCATTGGCGAGACCTGCTACCGATCCTGGACCATGACCGTCGGCGAGGCCCGCGCCAATCGCGCCGTGCCCGTCGGACTGCTCGAGGGCGGCAAGGTGCTGAAGCCGGTCAAAAAGGGCGAGTTGCTGACCGCCGACAACGCCGCGCCCGACCAGACGACCAGGCTGTTCGCCCTGCGCCGGCTGCAGGACGAGATGTTGTACGGGTCAAACTAAGGGCTATTTCCCCAACTCTATCGACCTCAGCCGCGCCGCTTCCACCGCCTCGGTGAGGAGTTTGGTCAACCGCTCCTCGCCCATCAGCACGGCAAGGGCTGCGGCCGTGGTGCCGTTGGGGCTGGTCACCTGCTGGCGCAGCAGGCCCGGTTCCTCACCGCTTTCGGCGGCCAGCGATGCGGCGCCATAGACGGTCTGCATGGCGAGCAGCTTGGCGGTTTGCGTCGGCAGCCCGGCCTTCTCTGCCGCCACGGTCAGCGCCTCGATGAAATGGAAGATATAGGCCGGCCCTGAGCCGGACACTGCCGTCACCGCGTCCATCAGGCTCTCGGCGTCGATGGTGGCCACTTCCCCGCTCGCCGACAAAAGGTCGGCGACGAAACGCCTTGCGTCGTCGGAAACCAGCGGGTTGGAAAACACCACCATCATGCCCTTGCCGATGGCCGCCGGCGTGTTCGGCATGCAGCGCACGATCGGCGCGCGATGGCCGAGGATCGCCTCGAAGGTGGCGACAGGTGTGCCGGCGGCGATGCTGACGAAGGTGGTGCGGCCGTCGCCAAAGCGCTTGTAGGCGGCGGTCACGTCGCGGATCACCTGCGGCTTGACGGCGATGACGACAAGCGCTGGCACTGCATCCGCCGGAATTGCAGCGGCATCGGCCGCCGCGCCGCATCCCAGTGCTTCGGCACGCTTGCGCAGATCGTCATTGGGCTCGACAACGAAGACTGCTGCCGGGGGAAGCTTGCCGGATTTCAGCCAGCCCGAAAGCATAGCGTAACCCATATTGCCGCAGCCGGCGAGAACGAGCCTGATCGTCATTGAAGAACCTCCGCGAAGATGGCTCTCAATAGACGCTCGCGGCGGGACGGGAAAGCCCTCGCCGGAGGAGCGATCAGGAAGGCCGCACCGCAATCGGCCGCAGCGACACTTGCCTCAAACCAAGCACGCCGAGCACGAAGAACAGCCAGACCGGGTCGCCGCGGTGGAAGAAGAAGCTTTCCAGGAAGGCGTTCAGCGCCGCGAACAGCACCACCATCATGAAGAAGTCGCCGAGGTAGATGTTCTCCTTGCGCAGCGGGATGCGCATGTAGTCGCGCAGCGGCGCAATGAGGAATGTGTAGACCGCCACGCAGAGCGCCGGGATGCCCATCAGCACGGCAATGTCGAGATAGCCGTCATGGCCGTGCACGATGGTTCTGATATCCCAGGGCCGGTCGAAGGGCTGGTCCTGGTTGAGCAGCAGCGGCGTGCCCCAGAAGCTCTCATAGCCGTAGCCGGTCCAGGGCTTCTTCGCCAGCATGTCGCCGGCGAACTCCCACAGCGTCGTGCGCCCGGTATAGGTCAGGTCGGGAAAATAGATCGCCGCCAGATGCTTCACCGGCGGCAGGAAGACGATGCCCAGCGTGCCGACCGCCGTGGCGATGATTGCCAGCCGCAAACAGGATCGGCGTGCCGAGCCGCATGCCGATCAAGCTCGGCAGCACCACGATCAGGATCGAGAACGGCACCAGGCCCGCCGTCGTCTTGGAGCCGGTATGCAGCATGAAGATCATCGCCGCGCAGAAGATTGTCGCGCCCCACCAGCGTTGCCCGCGCCGATAGAGATAGAGGCCGGCGAAGCTGAAGCAGGCCATGATCGGCCCGGCGATGTTCTTGTGGGTGAACACACCGCGCCACAGGCCGGCATGCTCCGGCTCCTGCGAGTCGGCCGTGTGCATGGCCTCGTGCGGAAACACGATGAGGCCGAGATAGGAGAGGCCCATGACGACGATGGCGGTGAAGATGATGACTTTCGAGAAAGCCTCGCCGTCGCGCGGCAGCACCAGGATCGTCGCCATCGTCAGGATGCCGATCAGCGTGAAGGATGCCGCGCGCATCGCCGACGGCGGATCGGTCGCCAGTATGACCGACAGCATGAAGAAGCCCAGCATCAGCATCCAGGACGGGCTGAGCAGCGAGCGCACCACACGCGGGTCGGCGAAGGCCATCAGCGAGAAGATCGAGATCGCGCCGAGCGAGCAGAAGCCGAGCTGGTTGACGATGTCGCCGCCTTCGCCGGTCGAGCTCGGCACCGGCCGGCTGAAACGGCCGGAAGGACACCAGGATCACGGTGAACAGCAGCGCTGCGATCGCCGTCGCCACGCCCTCGCGCGTGAACGCCGCGCTGAGCGGTGCGCGCTCAGTTCTTCTCAGGCTGCCGGTATTGCTCATTGGCATATCCGAATTCGGCGAGCACGCGGCCGAGCGCGACATGGACGGGGTAAAGTGCCGTCGCCGGCGATCCGGTCCGCGCCAGCCGGACCGCGCCGCGCAGCGGCGAGGCGGCAAGCAGCGCCAGGCTCTTCGCAAACACCTTGGCGCCGGCCAAGCGGCGTGCCGGCACGTTTCTTCTTTTCGACCAGGGTCGAGATCACGCCGTTGCGCAGGCTGCGGGCGCGGATCCAGTCGGCCTCGACACGCCGGGCCGGAACGGTCTTCGTGCACCTTCGCCTCGGCGCACCAGCCGAGCACGAAGCCCCTCTGCGCCGACCGGCTGAGGAAATCGGAATCGCCGCCGCCCATGAAATTGAATCTGAGGTCGAGGAAGGGCGGCCCCATGGCGGTCAGCACGTTGCGTCCGACCAGCAGATTGCCGGAGGAATAGAGCGCCGCAACACGCCCGGTCTCCCGGTAGGGTGGCGCGAAGACCGGGTGTTCGGCCCATCTCGCATGCGCCGGTTCGGCAAACACCGGCACTTGCGGGCCGCCGACAATGTCGGCGCCGAGCGTCTCGGCCGCCTTGCACATGCGCTCCAGCCAGTACGGGTCGGCGATCTCGTCATCGTCGATGACCAGCAGATGCTCGAAAGTCGGGGAAATGCAGGATCGCCGTCTGCCAGCCGGCATTGTAGGCGCTGCAATTGCCGCGCTCATGCGCGATGATGACCATGCCGGCGATCTCGCCGCGCTCGAACAGCGGCAGCGCCGCCTTGGCGCCGTCGCGCGCCTCGGCCTCGTTTTCCATGACGATGACGGCGAAGCGCCTGGCGGTCTGTTGCGCCTTGAGCGACGCCAGCGTCTCGAGCACCTGTTCGGGCCGTTTGAAAGTCGGCAGCGTGACGACGGCTTCGATGGTCTCGGCGGCGAGCCCCGGAGACCGTCCCGCGATCGATACCGAACCGTCCGATGGCAAAGGGATCATCCGTGTCCAGCCGCCTGGTGATTTTGGTTTTCGATAGCACCGCGGTGATAACGTTTCGTTAATCACCTTTCGCGGCGAAGCCCGCAAAACCGAGACTCCCGGCCTCGATTGCGTTCACTTAATCAAGGGTTCACCCCGCTTTGCTATCTGGGCTGCACTGGATAGGTGAGATGCATCTGCTGTTCGCCACATCGATCGTGCCCGACGGCGCTCTCGCTTCGGGCTACGAAATCGCCAACGCGGCGATCATCGCCGCTTTGCGGCGCGCCGGCGCGCGCGTCACCGTGATCGGCTTCACCTGGCCGGGAAAGCCGCCGCGCGATCCGGAAAACACCATCGTGCTTGGCGCCGTCGACGTGCGCACCGAGAGCGCCTCGCCGCTGCAGAAGCTCGCCTGGCTTGGCAAGGCGATGCTGTCAGGTCTCACCTTCGCATCGGTCAAGCTGCGCGCGGTCTCCGACGCGGAAGTCCGCGCCGCCGTCGAGCGGGCCGGGCCCTTCGACGGCTATGTGCTCAATTCCGTGCAGTTCGCCGGCGCCTTCGAAAGGCTGTTCGGCGACCGTCCCTCGATCTTCGTCGCCCACAATGTCGAACATCGCTCGGCGCAAGAAAATGCGGCCGCCGCGGGCAGCATTCTCCAGCGCCTGCTGTTTCGCCGCGAGGCACGGCTGCTCAAGAGCATGGAAGAGCGGCTCTGCCGCCGGGCCCGCTTCGTCTTCACTCTGGCCGAGGAAGACCGCGCAGCACTTGGCGTCGCCTCCGACGACCGCTCGGTGGTGCTGCCGCTGGTGACCCGCGCCGATGCGCCGGTAAGAACGGGCCAGCGCCGCATCGAATGCGACGCGGCGCTGATCGGCACCTGGACCTGGCAGCCGAACCGCATCGGCCTCGACTGGTTCCTGGGTAAGGTGGTGCCGCATCTGCGGCCTGGATTTCCGCATCAGGATCGCCGGCGGTATGCCGTCCGGCATCACGTCCACGCATCCCGGTGTCCAATTCGTCGGCCGCGTGCCTGACGCGCAGGCCTTCGTGCGCAGCGCGGCCGTCATTCCGCTGATCAGCACGGCCGGCAGCGGCGTGCAGTTGAAGACCATCGAGACCTTCGAGCTCGGCCTGCCTTCGGTCGCCACCAGCCGCTCGTTGCGCGGCATCGATCATCGGCCGGACAATTGCGTCGTCACCGACGATCCGGTTGCCTTCGCCGCGGCGCTGGAAGCTGCTGCGGCCGATGTCAGGGATGTCGACGGCGGCGCTTTCCATCGCCGCCAGGTGAAGGCGCTCGACGCCGCGATCGGGCTCGGCCTGGAACAAGCTCGGTCCGGTCAGGCAGGAGGTGTTTGCATGAATATGCACACCGCCCGCGCCGCCATCGGGCTCGACACGCTGAAGACGATCCTCGGCATTCCGGTCCTCGCCATCCGCTGGGACGACGCCATCGCCTTGCTGGCCCGGCTGATCGCCGAGCGGCGCTTCACCAAGGTCAGCTTCCTCAACGCGCACAACGCCAACATCGCCTATACCGATCCGGTCTTCGCCGAAGCGCTCGACGATTTTCTCATCCTGCCTGACGGCGTCGGTGTCGATCATGGCGGCAAAACTTCTCTACGGCGCGCCGTTCCCGGACAATCTCAACGGCACCGATTTCATCCCGGCCTTCCTGCAGGCGTCGTCCCGGCCGCTGACCGTCGGCTTGCTCGGCGCGACGCGCGTCAACGCCGAGGCGGCGTCGATCAAGCTGGCGGCGCTCGCCGTGCAGCACACATTCGTCGTCATTCATGACGGCTATTTCTCCGCCGCCGAGGAGCCGGCGATCGTCGACCGGATCGAGATGCTGCGGCCCGACGTGCTGCTCGTCGCCATGGGCGTGCCGCGCCAGGAATTGTGGATCGCGCGCCACATCGACCAGCGCCATTGCACGCTGCCGATCGCCGTCGGCGCGCTGCTCGATTTCCTCAGCGGCACCGTGCCGCGGGCGCCGCTGTGGATGCGCCGTCTGCGGCTCGAATGGCTGTTTCGCCTGTGGATCGAGCCCGGCCGCCTCTGGCGTCGCTACGTCGTCGGCAATCCGTTGTTCCTGTGGCGCGTCGTCAGGCAGAAATTCTCTGGCGCCGGAGCAGGCCCCGGAGCAAACCATTGAACAGCCGGTTCGTGCCTGACGCCGCCGCCGGATCACGATGCCGCTGCGGCAGACGCCGACGGCGGCGGTCGTGACCGCCAGCTATGCGCCGGATTTCGAGCGCTGCCGTCTGTTGTGCGAAACGCTGGACCGCCATGTCTCCGGTGTCGCGCATCACTACATCCTGGTCGAGCATCGCGACGTGGCGCTGTTTCGCCAATTGGAGACCGGCCGCCGCACCGTCGTCGACGAGCGCGACCTGCTGCCGCGCTGGCTGCGTGTCGTTCGACGATCCGCTGAGCCTGTTTCGCCGCCGCGTCTGGCTCAGCCTGAAGACCCAGCCGCTGCGCGGCTGGCATGTGCAGCAGCTGCGCCGCATCGCCATCGCGGCGCATGCGAAGGAAGACGTGCTGGTCTTCTGCGATTCCGACGTCGCCTTCGTCAAGCCGTTCGACCTGAGCGCCTTCTGGCGCGACGGCAAGGTGCGGCTGTTCCGGCGTGACGGCGTGCTTGTCCGGCGAAGGGCATGACGAGCATCGCATCTGGTCGCGCAATGCCGGTTCGGCGCTAGGCATCGATACATCCAAGGTTTCGACGCACGACTACATCTCGACGCTGATCGCCTGGCGCCGGCAAAGCGTGATGGCGATGTGCGACCGAGATCGAGAAGGTGCATGGCCGCAGCTGGGTCGAGGTCGTCGGCTCGGCACGCAAATTCTCCGAATGCATGATCTACGGCCGCTATGTCGACGAGGTGCTGGAGCGCGCCGGCCATTTCCACGGTTCGGAAGAGTTCTGCCGCGTCCACTGGACCGGCGAGGCGCTGTCGGACGACGAGTTCCGCCGCTTCGTCGCCGCCATGGCGCCGGAGCAGGTGGCGATCGGCATGCAGTCCTTCATCGGCACCGATATCGGCCGCATCCGCCGTCTGATCGGGCTGGGTAAGTCTTAGATTGCCTTCGCCGGCCTGCGCATCGCCGAATAGGTGAGCAGAGCGGACGCGAGATAGAGCAGCAGGAACACGATGTTGAGCGACAGCACCAGATTGGGCGTGTCGGCGATCGCGGTCAGCACATAGGTCAACAGCACCGCCTTCAGCCCGGCCAGCAGGCCGAGATTGAGCGCCCTGACCGCCGTCTGGCCGCGCGCGAACAGAAGCTCGGCCTGGTATTCGACCAGGTTGCGCAGTCCCGGAACGCAGATCGCCAGCGCCACCAGCGGTGCCGCCTCCGCGACATTCCTGCCCAGCGCATTGGGGAAGAAATGCAGCACGATGCCGAGCGCCGCCAGCGCCAGCGTCGAGACCAGGAACACGCCGCCTTCTATGCCGCTCTTGACCGCCAGCCGCGACAGCAGTTCCGGCGCCCGCATCATTCGCTGCACCAGCATCATCGAGAAGGTGCGGATCGGGATCGCCGTCAGGTCGACCAGCCGCATGATGATGGCGTAGATGCCGGCAAGATGCGGCCCGCCGATCGCCAGCACCAGCAGCTTGTCGAACTCCATCTGCAGATAGAACAGCACCTCGGCGCCGGCGACATAGATCGAATCGGCAAGCCGCCTGAGATAGAGCTCGGTGCGCAGCCTCAGCCGCTGGCGCGGATAGAAGAAGCCGAAGGCGAGCAGCAGCGAAACGGCATTGGCGCCGATATAGAACCACGACCAGACGCCAGATCGCTGTGTTGCGCCGCAGAACATGAACAGCACGGCGCCGAGCGGCCCGCAACGCCGTCGCCAGGATCGTCAGCACGGCGGCGCGGCCGAATTTGCCGAGGCCGTTGTTGACGATCAGCACCACCTCGACCGGCCGCCACAAAAGCGCCTCGGCAAAGACGATGGCCGCAAAGACCGACAGCGGCACGGTGCTGGCAAAGAAGACCAGGTAGACGCCGTATGAGGCGGCGGCCAGCAACGGCAGCGACACGACGCCAAGCAGCAGGAAGCCGGCGGTGAAGGTGCCGATCAGATTGGGGCGGATGGTGGCGGTGCGGTACAGCGCCGAGATGAAGCCGAAGGCGAGGATGCGCGACAGCATGACGCCGGCCGCCGATGCGGTGGCGAACATGCCGAACTCGGCGATCGACAGCGTGTTGGCCAAGGCGATGAAATAGGCGAGCGAGAACACCAGCCGCCCGCCGGCGCCGCTGATGGCGGAGAGATAGTCGCATGACAAGCCTCCGCCGTTCGGCCACGAAGGTGCCGATCCGGGCGAAGGTCCGCCTTTGCGGTATGTCGCTGGCTTGGGTCATGTGTCCGGCAGAAGCATAGGCCGGAAAGCTTAACGTGCGGTTCTGGACGCCTCGATCGCACCGAAAACGATGCAATCAAAGCGCGAAAACTCTGCGCTTCGGCCCATTCGAAAATTAACCATTTGTTTCCTATGCCTGTTTAGCGTGGCTTAACGATTGGCCGACCGCCGTTCCCAAGCCGCCGAACAGTAAAGTTCCAAGACAATGGTCGACAGGGAAAACCGAGACGACTGGAGGCGCGAGCGCTCTCTGCTGGCGCTCGGTCAGGCCATGCGTGGCGAGGACGAGGCCGACGCGTCGCTGGTGTCAATCGGCGACCGGGCGGATCCGTCATGGCGCGAGGATGCCGCCACGCGCCACCGTCTCGCCCGCTCACAACGCGAGGCGCGGTCGAACCCGCCTGCGGCCACGGCAGAGCCCGGGCCAGTATCAGCCCGGTGGCGGCCCCGTTTTGGAAGAGGCCTCGCTCGAGGACGGTTGGGCGGCTCGAAACAGTTACGCGCAGGCCGAGGCCGCGCGAAGAGCCAGTTGTCCGGCCCTCCCAGGACTACCGCGCCAAAGCCGCCTTCGAGCCTCGATACGCCAGCGAAGAGCGGCGGCTCGCAGGGGCTGATGACGACGGGCAGGAATGGAAGCCGCTGATCGATCCGGTGCATGTCGTTCGCGGCATTGCCCGTTCGAAGCTGCTGATCGTCGTCGACGACAATACTGGGTGCGGCGCTCGGCATCGCCATCGCCCTGTCGACGCCGAAGAAATACGAAGCCACCACCCAAGTGGTCATCGAGCCGGGCGACCTGAAGCTTTCCGACAACGATCTCACCCAACCGGTCGGGCAGCCCGACGCCGCGCTGGCCGTCGTCGAAACCCGGATCAAGATGGTGACGTCCGGCAAGGTCCTCGACAAGGTCGTCAAGGATCTCAATCTCGTCAACGATCCGGAGTTCAACGGGCAAGGTTCCGGCGGCCTCGGCGTCATGTCGCTCATCCGCTCGATACTGTCGCGCCAGGATGGACCTGGCGGCGCCGATGACATTCGCCGCCAGGCGCTGGCGGTTGGCAATCTGGCCGAGAGCCTGTCGGTCGAGCGCAGCGGCAAGACCTTTGTCGTTTCCATCAGCGCCACCACCCAAAGTGCCGAGAAGTCGGCGAACATCGCCAACACGACGAGGGACCGTCTTCCAGGAGGAGGCGGCCAACTACCAGTTCGACATGGCCGGACGCGCGACGAACCAACTGACGTCCAAGCTCGATGACTTGCGCAAGGGTGTCGAGGCGGCCGAGCGCAAAGTCGAGGATTTCAGGGCCACGCATGATCTCGTCGACGCGCAGGGCCATTTGATCAGCGACGACCAGATGCTGAAGCTCAACGAGCAACTCTCCGTCGCCCGCGCCCGCACGCTGGAACTCAATGCGCGAGCGGCGTCGACGCGTTCGATCGACGTCAATTCGGTTCTCAACGGCACCTTGCCGGAAGAAATCAACTCCAACACGATGAGCGAACTGCGCTCGCAATATGCGACGCTGAAGCAGGAGGCCGACCGCGCCGCGGTACGGCTTGGGCCGCGCCATCCCGAATTCCAGGCGCTCAGTGCCCAGCTCGATGGCGCGCGCGAGCGCATCGCCGGCGAACTGCGTCGTATCGCCTCTTCGCTGCAGGTCGACCTCAAGCGCGCGGTCCAGGTCGAGCAGGATCTGGCTTCGCGCCTGGCGCAGGCAAAGGTCCAAAGCGGCGACGTCAACAACGACCTGGTCAGCTTGCGCGAACTGGAGCGTGATGCCACGGCCAAGCGTTCCGTCTATGAGCGCTATCTTCTGCGCGCCAAGGAGACCGGCGAACAGGAAAACATCAACACCACCAACATCAATCTGATGACCGAGGCTCAACCGCCACTCGAACCAAACGGGCCGTCGCGCGCCGTGATTGCGCTTGCCGGACTGCTGCTCGGGCTGGCCGCCGGCATCGGCCTCGGCGCGCATGCGCGGCGCCTATGAGAGCGTGCGCGAAACCGCGGCGTTCCGGTCCCGGAGCAAGACCGGCAAAAGCAGGCCGGCTTTCGACGACAAAGCCTATCGCGCTGCACCGCCGCCGGCCGCACCGGCCGCGTGGCCACTGGCTGCACCGCAAGTTTCGAGACCCCAGGCCGTCGACGTTGGGACCGAACGGTCCGGACCGATTGGCGCAGTGCTTTCAGCCATAGGCGGCCTTCTTCCAGGCAAACAGCAGAAGCCTGCCACGATGCGCGCCGACAAGCCCGTCTCGCCCCCCGTCGCCCAGGCGACAAAGCCGGTACGGAACGCAGATCCGCAACCGAAGTACCAGCAGGAGATCTCCGCACCACTCGATGTATCCGGCTCCTCGGGCGGAGGCCTACTCCCATGCCAGCCAGCCCGAATATCCTCAGGATCGGTATGCACAGACACCGCCGAGCCAACAGCCAGAGATGCCTCCGGTTGGGCAGGGACCGAATCCTCCTCGGGAACCGGACGCCGATCAGCAGACCCAGATCGATGAAATCCGCGCCAGCCTGCGCGAATTCCGCGATGCGGTGCGCGAACTGACCGAAAGCCGTTCAAACCGCCGCTATTTCTAGAGCTCGCCGGCAACCGATAAAAGCGGCCGGTTTCGAGTTTACGGCATGTGACGGCGTTTTGACGGGATTGCCCGCTGGAATTTTCGTGAAAATGCCGCGCTGCAAGGTGCCCGAAAACTCGCAAGGCGTTGTTCGGGCGCGTCGATGTGAACAACACAGAGATCGAGCGTGCACGGATAGGCGCCGCTCCAGGCAGAACAGTTTTGAAGGTGGTCCATGGCCGAATTGATTGACGGAAAAAGCGTCGCCGAAGACGTGGTTCAGAAGGTCAAGGCCCTGACCGCGGAACTGGTGGGCAAGGGCGCGGAGAAGCCCGGCCTGGCGGTGGTGATCGTCGGCGAGGATCCGGCAAGCCAGGTCTATGTCGCCTCCAAATCGCGCACCGCCAAGGAATGCGGCTTTCATTCGCTCCAGCACACGCTGCCGGCCGACACCTCCGAACAGGCGCTGCTCAAGATCATCGGCGATCTCAATGCCGACCCGGCCGTCAACGGCATACTGGTGCAGCTGCCGCTTCCCGGCCCATATCGATGCCGGCAAGATCATCCAGGCCATCGCGCCGGAAAAGGACGTCGACGGCTTCCATTTCATCAATGTCGGCAAGCTCGGCACCGGCGAACTCGAGACGGCCTTCGTGCCGTGCACGCCGGCCGGCTCGATGCTTTTGATCGAGCGCGTGCGCGGCAAGGACCTGTCCGGCCTCAACGCGGTTGTCGTCGGCCGCTCCAACATCGTCGGCAAGCCGATGGCCAATCTTCTGCTCGCCGCCAACTGCACCGTCACCATCGCGCACAGCCGCACCAGGGACCTGCCGGCGCTCGCCCGCACCGCCGACATTCTGGTGGCCGCCGTCGGCCGGCCCGAAATGGTCAAGGGCGACTGGGTCAAGCCGGGCGCTACCGTCATCGATGTCGGCATCAATCGCATCGCCGCGCCCGAAAAAGGCGAAGGCAAGACCCGACTCGTCGGCGACGTCGCCTATGCCGAGGCGGCGCAAGGCGGCCGGCGCCATCACCCCGGTTCCCGGCGGTGTCGGACCGATGACCATTGCCATGCTGATGGCCAACACTGTAGCTTCCGCCTACCTTGCGGCCGGGATGAAGCGGCCGTCCTTCTGACCCGGAAAGAGCTTGAGCGTTGCCGAACCTTACTGCTTCCGTCGAACGGCCGCTCACGAATGATCCCGTTCAAGGCGGCCGGCAATTCGCGTTCCTGCTGGTCGACAAGTTTTCGATGTTTTCGCTGGCTGCGGCGATCGACACCTTCCGCTCGGCCAACCGCCTGCTCGGCCGCGATTTCTATGGCTGGACGACGGTATCGGCCGACGGCGACGCCGTCATGGCCTCCAACGGCCTGCCGCTCAAGATCGACTATGCCGTCGCCGACCTGCCGCCAGTCGACATCCTGTTCGTCTCGGTCGGGCTGACCACCGAGTTCCCCGGCAAGAGCAAGGTGCTGGCGGCGCTGCGCAGCTGGGGCCGGCGCGGCAACGCGCTCGGCGCGCTCTCGGTCGGCTCCTATCTGCTCGCCGAAGCAGGGCAGCTCGAAGGCTATCGCTGCACCATCCATTGGGAGAACCGCGCCGGCTTCATCGAGCGCTTCCCCGACATCAACTGCACCGGCAACGTCTTCGAGATCGACCGCAAGCGCTACACCTGCGCCGGCGGCACCACCTCGATCGACCTGATGCTGGAGATCGTGCGCGGCGATTTCGGCTCCAACCTCGCCAATGGCGTCGCCAACCAGTTCCAGCACGAGCGCATCCGCTCCGCCGGCGACCGCCAGCGCGTCGGGCCGGAGCGCGACCTGACCGGCAAGTCGGAGAAGCTGCGGCGCATCGTCGAACTGATGGCCGATCATCTCGACGAGCCGCTGTCGGCGGTGCAACTCGCCAAATCGGCGGGCCTGTCGGTGCGCCAGGTCGAGCGCCTGTTCCTGCGCCATCTCAGCGTCACGCCCGGCCGCTACTATATGCGGCTGCGGCTCGAGCGGGCGCGCGAATTGCTGCGCCAGACCAACATGCCGATCCTCGACGTGGCGATCGCCACCGGCTTCACCTCGCACTCCTATTTCGCCCAGAGCTACCGGCTGCAATTCGGCCGCCCGCCTTCCGAAGAGCGCCGCACGACCTATTGACCTGCGGTCCTCGCAGTCTGGCCGCGACGTTGTGCTCGTCTGACCGCTCGGGCTTGTTCAAATACGCCGTCAAATAGCTTCCGGCGCGGACCAGAGGGCGATCTCGGGAGATTTCGATGGCGGGACTTTTGCGGAGCGTCGCTGCGGCGATCCTCCTTTTGTCGATGACTTCGCTTGGCTTTGCCGCCAACAAGGTCATCATCGTTCTCGATGCTTCAGGCTCCATGTGGGCCCAGATCGACGGCAGGCCGAAGCTCGAAATCGCGCGCGAATCGCTGCGCAACGTGCTGCAGTCGGTGCCGGCCGACGACGGAAATCGGCTTCATGGCCTATGGCCATCGCGAGAAGGGCAGCTGCGACGACATCGAGCTCATCGTGCCGCCGCAGGCCGGCTCGGCCAGCGCGATCTCCGCCGCCGCCGACAGCATGAAATTCCTCGGCAAGACGCCGCTGACCGCTGCCGTCAAGCAGGCGGCCGAGGCGTTGAAATACACCGAGGACAAGGCCACCGTCGTTCTCATCACCGACGGGCTTGAAACCTGCGGCGGCGACCCTTGCGCGCTCGGCAAGGAGCTGGAAGCGTCCGGCGTCGACTTCACCGCCGACGTCGTCGGCTTCGGCCTGACCGCCGACGAGGGCAAGCAGATCGCCTGCCTCGCCGACAACACCGGCGGCAAATACATCCAGGCCTCGGACGAGAAGGCGCTGCAGGAAGCGCTGGTCGAAACCGTCGCGGCGCCGGCACCGGCGCCCGAACCTGCGCCGGCCCCTGCGCCGGCGCCCGCGCCCGAGCCGGCAAAGCCGGAATTCAATTTCATCCCGACCGTGGTCATGGCCGAAGGCGGCGATCCGATCACCGACGGCAATGCCTGGGAGATCTACAAGGCTAAGTCCGACGGCACGCGCGGCGAGTCCGTCACCACCCAATATGGCAGCCTACAAGGGCAATCTGGAGCCGGGCGACTACGTCGTCGTCGCCCAGCGACGGCGAGGCCAGGGTCGAGCAGAAGATCAAGATCGAGGCGGGCCAGGTCTACAAGCCGCTCTTCACCTTGAATGCCGGCACGCTCATCATCATCCGCGGCCGAGCCAGGGGGCGGACGTCGTCGATGGCGCGGCCGTCGTCGATCGACTATCCGGGCGCCGATCACCCTGCGACTTACTATGGCGACAACGAAAGTCGTGTTGCCGGCCGGCGACGAGAAGGTGACGGTCACGATCGGGCAGGGCGAGGTCACCGAGACCATCCCGCTCGCCGCCGGCAAGACCGTGGAAAAGGACATGATCGTCGGCGTCGGCCATGTCGTCGCCAATGCCTATTATACCGCCGGCGGCGACAAGGCCGACGCGTCGGGCATCGGCTTCAAGATGGTCAAGGCGAAAAAGAAGATCGACGGGACCAGGGAAGAGGTGACCTATTCCTATGGGCCCGACAGCAAGTTCGATCTGCCGCCGGATGACTATGTGCTGATCGCGACGGTCGATCTTGCCGTGGTCGAGCAGCCGTTCACCGTCAAGGTCGGCGAGATTCAGGACGTGAAGGTTGCGCTGGATGCCGGCGTGCTGGCGATCACCGCGCCCGGAGCCTCGAAGATCGAGATTTTCGAGACGAAGAAGGACATCAACGGCAACCGCAAGTCGCTTGGCTACGCTATGACCAGAAGTACCAGGCGGCGACTACCGGCGGGCGACTATACTGTCGTGTCGGAGAAATCGGACAACAGCTCAAGGAAGGCCCGTAACGGTCAAGGCCGGCGAGCGAGCCGAGATGACGGTGCAATAGGATCCGTATGGACGAACGCAAAAGGGCGGCCGCGAGCCGCCCTTTTTCATGAGGAGGACAAGGCGTCCTTCAAGCTGTTCCGAAGGCGCTGGCGCCGTGGTCGGCGCGGCCGACCAGTTGCCGGAACCCGGCGAACAGCTCGCGGCCGAAGCCGAACTCGTTGCCGATGAGGTCGGCGTCGGCCGTGCGGCGCAGCGCAAGTTCCGGCCCCGGCACCAGCACTTCCAGCGTGCCGGCATCGGCGTCGAGCCGGATGATGTCGCCGTCGTGGATCCTGGCGATCGGCGCCGTCCTCGACCGCTTCCGGCGTCACATGGATCGCCGCCGGCACCTTGCCGGAAGCGCCCGACATGCGCCCGTCGGTGACCAGCGCCACGCGCTGGCCGCGGTCCTGCAGGATGCCGAGCACGGTGGTCAGCTTGTGCAGTTCCGGCATGCCGTTGGCCTTCGGCCCCTGGAAGCGGATGACGGCGATGAAGTCGCCGGTCAGCGTGCCGGCCTTGAAGGCCTCGTTCAGCCCTTGCTGGCTGTCGAAAACCTTGGCCGGCGCCTCGATGACGCGGCGTTCCGGCTTCACGGCGGACGTCTTGATGACGGCGTGGCCGAGATTGCCTGACAAGCACTTTCAGGCCGCCGGTCGGCTGGAACGCCTTTGCGAACGGCGCCAGCACCTTCTCGTCGCCGCTCTCCAGCGGCGAGGCTTCGCGCACCACGCTGCCGTCTTCGCCGAGCTTGGCCTCGACCGCATAGGGCCTGCAGACCTTCGCCCCACACCGTCTGCACGTCCTCATGCAGGATGCCTTCGTCGAGCAGTTCGCGGATCAGGAAGCCGAGCCCGCCGGCGGCGTGGAAATGGTTCACGTCGGCAAGGCCGTTCGGATAGACGCGCGCCAGCAGCGGCACGGCTTCCGACAGGTCGGAAATGTCCTGCCAGGTCATGCGCGATGCCGGCCGCGGCCGCCATGGCGATCAGATGGATGGTGTGGTTGGTCGAGCCGCCGGTGGCGTGCAGGCCGACGACGCCGTTGACGATCGAGCGCTCGTCGATCATGCGGCCGACCGGCGTGTAGGCGTTGCCGAGCGCGGTGATCGCCAGCGCCCGCTTCGTCGCCTCGCGGGTCAGCGCGTCGCGCAGCGGCGTGCCGGGATTGACGAAGGAGGCGCCCGGCGTATGCAGGCCCATGATCTCCATCAGCATCTGGTTGGAGTTGGCGGTGCCGTAGAAGGTGCAGGTGCCCGGCCCGTGATAGGATTTGGACTCGGCCTCGAGCAGTTCGGCGCGCCCGGCCTTGCCCTCGGCATAGAGCTGGCGGACCTTGGCCTTTTCGTCGTTGGGCAGGCCCGTCGTCATCGGCCCGGCCGGAATGAACACCGCCGGCAGGTGGCCGAAGGTGAGTGCGGCGATCACCAGCCCCGGCACGATCTTGTCGCAGACGCCGAGATAGACGGCGGCGTCGAACATGTTGTGCGACAGGCCGATCGCGGCCGCCATGGCGATCACGTCGCGCGAAAACAGCGACAGCTCCATGCCGGGCTGGCCCTGCGTGACGCCGTCGCACATGGCCGGCACGCCGCCGGCCACCTGGGCGATGCCGCCGGCCTCGCGCGCCGCTTCCTTGATCAGCGCCGGAAACGTCTCGAACGGCTGATGCGCCGACAGCATGTCGTTGTAGGAGGTGATGATGCCGAGGTTCGGCACCTTGTCGCCGCCAAGCGCCACCTTTTCCGACGGGCTGCAGACGGCAAAGCCATGCGCGAGGTTGCCGCAGGACAGCACCGCCCGGTTGGCGGTGCGGTTCGACGGCCTCGGCGATGCGGCCGAGATAGCGTTCGCGGCCTGGCTTTCGAGCGCTGGCGGATGCGTTCGGTGATGGCTTCGATGTCGCGTCTGGCTGTCATGGCGGTCGGTCCTTTCAAGTCCCGGAAAACATCCTCCCACCGTCTGCCGGGACCATTGGCGAGTTGAAAATCAGGGTGCCCAGAAAACCTCTACGGCCCTGGGCGCTGCCTCGAGCACGGCGCGGATCGGCTTTTGCGGTCCCGGCGCCATCGCGTTCTCGAAGGCGCTGCGCTTTTCCTGGCCTTCGATATGGAGCGCGATGAAGCCGGCGGCGACGATGCGCGCCAGCGACAGCGTCAGCCGCGGCTCGCCGGCGCTCGGCGCGTGCACCGGCAGCACGATCCTTGGCGAGGACAGGGTCGAGCAATGTCGCCAGATCGTCCGCGTCGGGAAAGAACGAGGCGGTGTGGCCGTCGCCGCCCATGCCGAGCACGACGACGTCGAGCGGCCACGGCAGCGACTGCAGTGCCGCGTCGTCGGACGCCGCGGCGGTCTCGATGCTTGTCGCCTCATGGTAGAGCGGCACGAAACGTGCGGCCGCGGCCGCGTTCTGCAGCAGGTTGGCGGCCACCAGTCCGGCATTCGAGCGCGGCGAGGAGGCCGGCACGAAACGCTCGTCGACCAGCGTCACCGTGACCTTGTCCCAGGCGATCGGAATCTGCCGAAAGCGCGGCGAAGAACTTCGCCGGCGTCGTGCCGCCGGAGACGGCGAGCAGGCCGGTGCCGCGCTCGGCGATGGCCTTGGTCAGGCGCGCCGCGACATTGCCGGCGAGTGCCGCCGCCAGCTCCTGGCGATCGGCAAAGCCGTTCCAGCTATAAGCCGGCGTCGCTCAATTGCTCTCGTGCCATGTCCGCCCGTCGCGTTCGATCAGCGCAATCGAGGCCGATGGCCCCCATGTGCCGGCCGTATAGCCCTGCGCCTCCTGCCTGGCGCTCTCCCAGGCGTTCTGGATCGGGTCGATCCATTTCCATGCGGCCTCGACCTCGTCGCGGCGCATGAACAGCGTCTGGTTGCCGCGCACGACATCCATGATCAGCCGCTCATAGGCGTCCGGCGCGCGGCCGTCGAAGGATTGCGCGAAGCTCATGTCGAGCGGAATCTGGCGCAGCCGCATGCCGCCCGGACCGGGATCCTTGATCATGATGAACTGCTTGACGCCTTCGTCGGGCTGCAGCCGGATGACCAGCTGGTTGGCGAAGATCGGCCGGCGCTCTCGCCGAAGATCGAGTGCGGGATCGGCTTGAACTCGATGACGATTTCCGAAACCCGGGTCGCCAGCCGCTTGCCGGTCCGGAGGTAGAACGGAACGCCGGCCCAGCGCCAGTTGCCGATCTCGGCCTTGATGGCGACGAAGGTCTCGGTGTTGCTGTCCTTGCCGAGTTCCTCGACATAGCCCTTCACCGGCCCGCCGGCCGAGGCACCGGCGCGGTACTGGCCGCGCACCGTGTGCTTCGGCGCCTCGTTGCCGTTGACGCGCTTCAGCGCCCGCAGCACCTTCAGCTTTTCGTCGCGCACCGCGTCGGCGTCCATCGACGACGGCGCCTCCATGGCGACGAGGCAGAGCAGCTGCAGCATGTGGTTCTGCACCATGTCGCGCAGCGCGCCGGCCTTGTCGTAATAGGTGACGCGGTCTTCCAGGCCGACGGTTTCGGCGACCGTGATCTGCACATGGTCGATATTGGCGGAGTTCCACAGCGGCTCGTAGAGCGCGTTGGCGAAAGCGCAGCGCCATCAGGTTCTGCACCGTCTCCTTGCCGAGATAGTGGTCGATGCGGAAGATCTGGCTTTCGTCGAAGTCGTCGCCGACCAAGTCGTTGAGCGCGCGTGCCGAGGCGAGGTCGCGCCCGATCGGCTTCTCCAGCACGATGCGCGAATTCGGCGTGATCAGCTTGTGCTCTTTCAGCTTGTGCGAGATGTCGCCGAACAGCGCCGGCGCCACCGCCAGGTAGAAGGCGCGGATGCGGTCGCTGTCGCCGATCGCCTTCTTCAACTTGTCGAAGCCGGCGCCCGTCGTCGCGTCGGCCGAGACATAGGACAGCCGCGCCAGGAAGGTCTTCAGCTCCTTGGCGTCGATATCGGCCGGCTTGACATGATCGGAAATCGCCTGCTTGGCGAAGGCCTGGAATTCCTCGTCGGTCATCTTCGAGCGCGAGGTGCCGATGATCCGCGTCGGCTCGGAAAACTGATGGTCGCGCTGGCGATGGTAGAGCGACGGGCAGGAGCTTGCGTTCCGACAGGTCGCCGGTGCCGCCGAAAATGATGAAGTCGAAAGGATCGACGGGGATGATCTGGCTGGTCATGGTCTGTCCGCTTTGACGCCGGTCGCATGTGACGCGGCTGATATAATCTAATCGATTTAAATTTTCCAGTGCCATGGTGTCACATCTAAGTGCTGAAGTGTGCCGCCTTGACACTGGCGCAAGCCGGAGGCTTGTCGATCGGACGATGCTCCGGGAAGCCTTCGCACCTGCAACATAGAGCGGGAATGTGACGAAAGCCAAAGGAGAAATTGGCGATGGCCGCACATCTTTCGAGGGTTATGGCTGGCGCGATGGGTTGTCTTCATCATGGGTGAGAAAAGCATGCGTCTGGAAAACAAGGTCGCCATCATCACCGGTGCGGCGTCGGGCTTCGGCGAAGGCATGGCCAGGCGCTTTGCCGAAGAGGGCGCCAAGATCGTCGTCGCCGACCTCAATGCCAGGGGCGCGGAACGCGTCGCCGCCGAGATCGGCGAGGCCGCGATCTGGACCCAGACCGACGTTTCGCTAGCGTTCCGAGTTCGACGAGATGGTCTATGCCGCAAAGAGCGCCTTCGGCCGCATCGACATCATGGTCAACAATGCCGGCTACACCCACCGCAACGGCGACATGCTCGATGTCGACGAAGCGACCTTCGACCTGATCACCGCCGTCAACATGAAGGCGATCTACCACGCCGCACTCGCCGTGGTGCCGATCATGGAGCGGCAAGGCGGCGGCGTCATCCTGACCACGGCCTCGACCGCCGGTCTCAGGCCCCGGCCCGGCCTCACCTGGTACAACGCCTCGAAGGGCTGGGCGATCACCGCGACCAAGTCGATGGCGGTCGAACTGGCGCCGAAGAACATCCGCGTCAACTGCCTCTGTCCCGTCGCCGGCGAGACCGGCATGCTGGAGAAATTCATGGGCGCCGACACGCCCGAGATCCGCGAAAAGTTCCGCGCCTCGATCCCGCTCGGCCGGCTCTCAACGCCGCTCGATATCGCCAACGCTGCACTCTGGCTCGCCTCGGACGAGGCTGCCTTCATCACCGGCGTGGCGCTGGAGGTCGATGGCGGGCGCTGCATCTGAGCTGCGACCGCCGGGAGACTGATCGCCCGGCTGTCCGGCTGCTATCCGGCCTTACCCGCCACTGCCGATCGTCAGGCGCCGGTCTTGATGTAGCTCTTGTAGATCCAGCCGCGCTTGCCGTTATAGACGATCTGGCACCATTTCTTGCAGCTCATCACTTGCACCGAAGTCTTGGCTGGCACGGTGACCATGGCGGCTGCTTTCTGCTTCGGGCCGGCGCGCATCGTGACGGCCCTGAGGATGCGTCCGGTGCCGGCGGCGCTGCCACTTTCTGTGGCTTGGCCTGGCCTCGTCAGCTTGCGCTCGGGGCCGCTGCCGCAACTTGCGGCTTTGGCGTCGGGAATTGCGGCGGTTTGTGCGCCGTCGGTGTGCCGTCCGTCGCAGCGGCGTCCGGTGCGGCGACCTTGGACAGCGGCGTCGTTGCATCGTTTTGCGCTGCCGGTTCCGCGAAGCGGCCGCATCCGACGGCTTGGCGTTGTCGTCGGCCGGCTCGGTCGCCGCCTGATCGGAGGTGGCGTCGCCGCTGCTGGCGGTCGCTGTTCGATTGCGGCGCCGGTCCAGCGCGGATCGTTGGCCGCCAGCGCCGGTATCGCGGCCTCCCTGGCAGCCACCGTCGGTGAAACCGCGTCGCCTTGCGCGCGGCCTGCGGCGCGCTGCCGCGGCAACCGTCGCGTTCGCGGTCGGCAGGGGCAATCTTCGTTGTTTTGACCGGAATGGTCGGAACGTTCTGCTCGGGTGCTGGCGATCGCTTGCCGGTCGTTGGCCGGCAATGCCAGCCAAAGCGCGATACCCGCCACGCCAAGCAGCGCTGCGGTGCCGACCGCTGCGATCACCAGATGCGAGTTCGTGCGGACACCCTGCCAGAAGGAGGGCCGCATGTCATAACCGAACTGCATGGCAAAGCGCCGACGTTCCGGCGCGCCGAAACTGAAGGGCTCGTTCACTCTTGCCACCTCCAAAATACGGGCCGACGTTCTTTCGATCGGCGCCGGAAATCCGGCATTCGATCGGCATCGGTCCCAACAACCAAAGCGGGCAAGCCCGCAGAAGTCCCCGTTCAATCGCCCAGAACCGGCATCTTTTGCCCGCGATTGTGGCATCAGTGCGCCCTTGCCGGGAATTTTGCGCCCTTGTTAAGGATTCCGCAACGTGTCGCTGCGGCAAGCCAACAGCAGAATATAATCAGTCTGGTATCTGCGGCCGATATGAGATGCCTTTCCCTAGATCCGGTCCCGCAGCGCAAACCAGTTGAGCGCCAGGAACAGCAGCGGCGTGCGGAAGCGCCGGCCGCCGGGGAAGGGCGGGATTTTCAGGTCCTCGATCAGCTTCAGCCGGTCGCGGTTGCCGGCGACCGTCTCGGCATAGAGCTTGCCGAAGAAGTTCGACAGCATGACGCCGTGGCCGGAATAGCCGCCGGCCGAGATGACGTTCGGCATCACCTCGCGCACGAACGGTTTGCGCGGCACGCGTGATGCCGACATAGCCGCCCCAGCCATGGGTGATCTCGACATCCTTCAGCGTCGGGATAGAGCTCCGCGATCTGCCGGCGGATATGGATGTGGATGTCCTTCGGATCGTTGACGCGCATAGATCTCGCGCCCGCCGAACAGCAGCCGGCCGTCCCTGGACTTGCGGAAATAGCGCACGACGAAGCGCGAATCGTCGACCGCCTCGCCGCCCGGCAGCACCTTGGTGTCAGTCGCCGAGCGGCACCGTCGCGCCGATGAAGGAGCCGATCGGCATGATGTGCGCGGCGCTCACCGGCTCGAGCGTGCCGCCATAGGCGTTGACGCCGATCAGGCATTTTTCGGCGGTGATCGTGCCTTTCGGCGTCGTGACCCTTACCTTGCCGCCACTGGAGTCGATGCCGGTCGACGGCGTCTGTTCGAACAGCTGGGCGCCGGCCTCCGCCGCCACCCTTGCCGTGCCGATCACCAGCTTCAGCGGGTGGATATGCCCGGTGCCGGTGTCGCGCGTGCCGCCGAAATAGCGCGTCGAGCCCAGCCGCTCCGCCGTCTCCGCGGCGTCCATGAAGGCGATGTGCGGATAGTTGAAGCGGCTCGCCATGATCTCGGCATGCGCCTTGTAGTCGTCGACATAGCGCTGCTTGTGCGCCACCGACAGCTGGCCGGGCATGTAGTCGATGTCGATCTTGTTGACGGCGGCGAATTCGAGCAGATGCGCCTTGGCCTCTTCGGCAAGGTCGAACAGCGCCTTGGCGCGGGCAAAGCCGTATTCGGCCTCCAGCTCCTCGGCCCAGGCGCGCTGGCCGGTGCCAAGCTGGCCGCCATTGCGGCCCGACGCGCCGTCGCCGAAGCGATGCGCCTCGATCAGCACGACATTGGTGCCCGCCTTGGCCAGATGCGCCGCCGCCGACAGGCCGGTGAAGCCGCCGCCGACGATGACGACGTCGCAGCGACCGGTCGCCGTCGAGCGCCGGATATTCGGGCCGCGGGCCGGCCGTGTCCTCATACCAGGAACGGCCGGGCGAAATCGGGGATTGGTAGTCATGACGAATCGGTGAATAGTGAATGGTGAATGGCGCGAGAGCGATCGCTGCGTATCCGATACAACTCACCATTCACTATTCACCATTCGCATTCGCCCTCACACGTTCAGCAGCAGATACTCCCGCTCCCACGGGCTGATCACTTCCATGAAGGTCTCGAACTCCGCCCGCTTGATCGCCGCATAGGTCGCGGCGAAGGACTTGCCGAGCAGCGCGCGCAGAGTTCCTCGTCGCCCTCGAACAGGTCGACGGCTTCGAGCAGGCCGCGCGGCAGGTCGATCTCGTCTGCATTGGCGGTGGTCAGCACCGGCGGCTCGGCCTTGATCTTGTTGGTCATGCCGATCAGCCCGCAGGCAAGCGACGCGGCCAGCGCCAGATAGGGATTGGCGTCGGAGGAGGGGATGCGGTTTTCGACGCGCCGCGCCGCCGGGTCCGAGCGCGGCACGCGGAAAGCCGTGGTGCGGTTGTCGTAGCCCCATTTGTTGTTGACCGGCGCCGAGGCCGCCTGCGTCAGCCGGCGGTAGGAATTGACATAGGGCGCAAACATCACCAGCGCGTTCGGCACATGCTTCTGCATGCCGCCGATGAAGTGGAAGAAGGCGTCGGTTTCCGAGCCGTCCTCGGCCGAAAAGATGTTCTGGCCGGTCTTCTTGTCGATGATCGACTGGTGGATGTGCATGGCCGAGCCAGGCTGGCCCTGGATCGGCTTGGCCATGAAGGTGGCATAGATCTCGTGCTTCAGCGCCGCCTCGCGGATGGTGCGCTTGAACATGAACACCTGGTCGGCGAGCTCGATCGGGTCGCCGTGGCGCAGATTGATCTCGAGCTGGCCGGCGCCCTCCTCGTGGATCAGCGTGTCGATCTCCAGGCCCTGGCTTTCGGAGAAATGGTAGATGTCGTCGATCAGCTCGTCGAACTCGTTGACGCCGGCGATCGAATAGCCGGCGCCGCCGCCGATCGGCCGCCCCGAACGCCCGACCGGCGGCGTCAGCGGATAGTCCGGATCGGGGTTCTTGCGCACCAGGTAGAATTCGATCTCGGGCGCCACCACCGGCTTCAGCCCGCGCTTGTCATAGGCGGCCAGCACGCGCTTCAGCACGTTGCGCGGCGTGAACTCGACCGAGCGGCCGTCCTGGTGGACGAGGTCGCAGATCACCGCGGCCGTCGGGTCTTCTTCCCACGGCACCACGGTCAGCGTCGAAAGGTCCGGCATCAGCTTCAGGTCGCCATCGTCTTCCGGATAGTGGAAGCCGTTGCCGTCCTCGGGATAGCCGCCCGAAATCGTCGTCATGAACACCGCCGAAGGCAGCGCCAGCGAGGTGTTGGAGGTGAATTTCTTCGACGGCATCATCTTGCCGCGCGCGACGCCGGCCTGGTCGGGCGTGATGCATTCGATGTCTTCGATGCCGCGCCATTCCAGCCAGGCGCTGACTTCCTTCCAGTTCTTGACGCCGCGTTGGTTTTTCACGAAGGCAGGCGTGCGGACGCGTCCTCCGCGGCTCGACGGACGGACTTCCTTTTTTGCAGGCGGCATCATTCACCAGATTGGGTTGCGGATTTCGGAGTATAGCCGTGGCCGGCTGATGGAAGGGAAGGGGAGCCGGCTTGCCGTTACGCCTTGCCAGGTTGAAAATCGCTGCCGAGGCAGCTTAGGTTTCGGCCGCCCGCAGATTCGGGCGGTCCCAGCTGGAACGAGCGTCGAATGCCAGACAGGCCAGCAAACTGACGACCATCGGCTTCGATGCCGACGACACGCTGTGGCAGAACGAGCAGTTCTTCCGCATGACCGAGAAGCGCTTTGCCGGCACTGCTCGCCGATCATGGCGAGGCCGAACACATCTCGGCGCGACTGCTCGAGGCCGAAAAGCGCAACCTTGCCGTCTACGGCTTCGGCATCAAGGGATTCACCTTGTCGATGATCGAGACGGCGATCGAGGTCACCGAGGGCCGTGTGCCGGCCTCGGTCATCGCCGAAATCCTCGCCGCCGGCCGCGACATGCTGGGCCATCCGGTCGAGGCGCTGCCGCATGCGCGCGAGACGCGTGGAAAGGCTCGCCGGCGCCTATCATCTGGTGCTGATCACCAAGGGCGATCTCTTCGACCAGGAGCGCAAGCTGGCGCATCCGGCCTCGGCGATCTGTTCGAGCCGTCGAGATCGTCAGCGACAAGAGCGCCGCCACCTACGCCAGGATCTTCGGCCGCCACGGCGAGGCCCGGCAGAACAGCATGATGGTTGGCAATTCGCTCAAGTCCGACGTGGTGCCGGCCATCGAGGCCGGCAGCTGGGGCGTCCACGTGCCGCATGAACTGACCTGGGTGCTGGAACATGTCGAGCCGCCGGTCGGCGGCACCGCGCTTTCGCCAGATTGCCGATCTCGGCGAACTGCCGGCTCTGATCGAAAGCATCGACAGACACCAGGCTGATCGCCTTACCTCGTTTCAGCCAGTGACGGCGCCGGAGATGCGAACGTCAGCTGCGCCCGAGACCGATCAGCCGGTCGATCACCGGCTGCAGCCTTTCGGTGGTGATCGGCTTGGTCGACCACCACATCGATCACGCTCGACAGGCCGAGGCTTTCGGGCGTGCCATTCTTGGTTGAAAGCAGGATCACCGAGGGTAGTGCCCTGCCCGAGGCCCGCCGCAAGCGCGTCGATGCCGGACATCAGCGTGTCGCAGTCCTTGTTGTCGGCTCCGCCGTCCAGAACGACCGCGCCGGGAATGAGGGAACGCAGCGCCTTCGCCGCCGTCTCGGGCGACTCCGAGATCGGCTTGAGCCCGGATTTCTCGACGATCTTCGAAACCACGACCCGGTTGATCGGCGATTTCCCGACGACGAGCACATGTGAGAAGTCCGTTGACATCTCGATGCTCGCGCCGCGTTCCGACAGATCGAGGTGTTTGCAGTCCTCGGTCTCGCGATTTACAGGGGACATGGGCGGGCGGGCACTCATCTCTGTTTCAATGCAGGGTTGAAACCTGCGACACAATGGCGTGAGATCAATACCGGTGTCAAGCTGAAACGGCAGGCATCTACAATATTGCAAGAAAAGCTAAAATTTAGTGCAAGTTCTATTCCTGGCAGTAGTGCTAGAACGAAAGTCGCCCGCGCGTAACCGCGCGGGCGAGACTGCATCCGCCGAAGAACGCCCGCGAGGCGAGCGCGCTGAGGATTTGGTCAGCCGTGGTTCTGCTGGGTGACGATCACCGGGATCAGCAGGTCGCCCCAGTTGCCGTCGCCGCCATGGTGGCGCGCCGAGCGCACGAGCTCGACGGAGACGCCCGCTTCGACCGCCTTCATGACCGACTGATTGAGCCTGTGCAGATCATTGGCCAGCATGCGGATGGTCGCCTGCTGGTCGACGCTCATCGTGGTCGACTGTTCTTCAGCTCGTTCCTTGACGCGGCTTATCGATGCCATTGGTCTTCTCCTTGTCTTGCCCTCTCGGGCGTTTCCTCTGGTTGTTTGCCTTGTTATTCCGCTGCTGGCTTGAACTGGGCGTGCTCGGTCGATTCATGCATGGCCGTGGTCGACGACTGGCCGCCGGTGATCGCCATCGACACGGCGTCGAAATAGCCGGTGCCGACCTCGCGCTGGTGCTTGGTCGCGGTGTAGCCGTGGACCTCCGCCGCGAACTCCGCCTCCTGCAATTCCGAATAGGCCGCCATCTGCCGCGCCTTGTAGCCGCGGGCCAGCTCGAACATGCCGAAATTGAGCTGGTGGAAACCGGCCAGCGTGATGAACTGGAACTTGTAGCCCATGGCGCCGAGTTCCCTCTGGAACTTGGCGATCGTCGCGTCGTCGAGGTTCTTCTTCCAGTTGAACGACGGCGAGCAATTATAGGCGAGCAGCTTGCCCGGATGATGCCTGCGCACGCCCTCGGCGAACTTCTTGGCCTGCGCCAGGTCGGGCTTCGAGGTCTCGCACCAGATCAGGTCCGCGTAAGGCGCATAGGCGATGGCCCGCGCAATGCAGGGCTCGATGCCGTTCCTGACGTGATAGAAGCCTTCCACCGTGCGGCCGGCATCATAGTCGACGAAGGGCTGGTCGCGCTCGTCGATGTCCGAGGTCAGAAGCTTTGCCGCTTCGGCGTCGGTGCGCGCGACGACCAGCGTCGGCGTGCCCATGACGTCGGCCGCCAGGCGCGCCGCGTTGAGGTTGCGGATATGCGCCGCGGTCGGGATCAGCACCTTGCCGCCGAGATGGCCGCACTTCTTCTCCGACGCCAGCTGGTCCTCATAGTGGACGCCGGCGGCACCCGCCTCGATGAAGGCCTTCATGATCTCGAAGGCGTTGAGCGGTCCGCCGAAACCGGCTTCCGCGTCGGCGACGATCGGCGCGAACCAGGTGTCGACCGAAAGCCCCTTGCCTTCCGAGGTCTCGATCTGATCGGCGCGCTGCAAGGTGCGGTTGATGCGCTTGACGAGTTCGGGTGCTGCATTGGCGGGATAGAGCGACTGGTCCGGATACATCGCCGACGCGGTGTTGGCGTCGGCCGCGACCTGCCAGCCCGACAGATAGATCGCCTTCAGCCCGGCGCGCACCTGCTGCATGGCCTGGTTGCCCGACATGGCGCCGAGCGCGTTGACGAAATCCTCCTCGTGGATGAGCTTCCACAGCCGGTTGGCGCCCATTTCGGCAAGGCTCTGGCGGATCTGGACCGAACCGCGCAGCCGCTTCACATCCTCCGGCGAATAGGGCCGTTCGATGCCGTCGAAGCGGCCTTCGGGCGCGGATGGGACGAGATTGTAAAAATCAGTCATTGGTCACTCCAAATCGTCAGATGCTGGTTTCGAAACGCCGCGTCATGGAAGGTTATAGCGCCGTCTGTGTGTGACATCATTTACATTGCAGCGCGAAACATGCGAGGGAAACCGCCATTCTGAGCGGAAAATAAGAGAAAACCTGTGTTGTGTTTGACTGACGGTCGCTGTAAATTTGTCATGATTGTAAAAGTGAGATGCGCCGTCTATCGCGCCGTGTTTGTGTAAATCCTGTCAAGGACAGTCGATGGCTGACCAGAAAATCTTCGCCGGGCCGCGCATCCGCCGCATCCGCAACGCCAAGGGCCTGACCCAGACGGCGATGGCAGAAGGGCTCGGCATCTCGCCGTCCTATCTCAACCTCATCGAGCGCAACCAGCGGCCGCTGACGGTCCAGCTGATCCTGAAGCTGGCATCCGTCTACAAGGTCGATCCGCATGAATTGCAGGGCGAGGCGAGGGGATCGATATCGGCCTTGAAGGAAGTGTTCGGCGATCCGCTGCTTTCAGGCGAACTGCCGGGCGACCAGGAATTGATCGAGCTGGCCGAGGCCGCCCCCAACGCCTCGGCCGCGATGATCAAGCTTTTCCGCGCCTATCGCGAGCAGGCCGAGCGGCTTTCCGATCTCAACGAACTTCTGGCGCGCGAGGGTCGGGCCACCGCGCTCTCCGGCGCCCGTCTTCCGGTCGACGAAGTGCACGAGATTTTCGAGCGCCGGCCGAACCATTTTTCCGCGCTCGAGGAGGAGGCCGAGGCCTTCACCGCGCTGCTCGATCCGGGCGACGATCTGTTCGGCGCGCTGAAGGCCTGGCTGAAGCGCGAATACGGCATCGTGGTCAAGGTGCTGCCGGTCGCCACCATGCCGAACTGGCGCCGCCGCTACGACCGCCACTCGCAGCGCCTGTTCCTGTCCGAGCGGCTGTCGCCGTTCGACCAGCTGCGCGAGGTGGCGATGGAGGCTTGCCTGATCCGCATGACGGTCGCGGTCGCCGGCGAGATTCAAGGCTTGAAGCTGACCACCGACGAGGCCCGAAGGCTCGCCCGCTTCGAGCTTGGCCGCTATGCGGCGCATGCCTTGATGATGCCCTATCAGGCCTTTCACTCGGCCGCGGTGCGCGCCCGCTACGACGTCGACGTTTTGCGCTCGCGCTTCGGCGTATCCTTCGAACAGGCGGCGAACCGGCTGACCATGCTGCAGCGGCCGGGTGCGCAGGGCGTCCCGTTCTTCATGCTCGAGGTCGACAACGCCGGCAACCGCTTCCGCAAGGCGGGCAGCCAGGGCTTTCCGCAAAGCCGTTTCGGCGGCGGCTGCCCAAAGCTTCCCATCCACGCCGCCTTCACGCTGCCGGGCCAAATCCTTGTCGAGGCGGTGGAGATGCCCGATGGCGCCGAATTCCTCTGCATCGCCCGCACGCTGGAAGGCCCGCAAGGCTCGTTCTCGGAACGCCCGCGCCGCACCGCCCTGCTCCTGGGCTGCGACATCGGCTTTCGCGACGAGATCGTCTATGGCGCGGCCCTTCCGGGGCCGGCCGCAAGCGGCAAGGTCGGGCAGAGCGCTGCCCCGGCCACGCCGGTCGGCCCCGCCTGCCGGCTCTGCGAACGCATCGGCTGCCTCGCCCGCGCCGAGCCGCCGGTGACACGCCCGCTCGGCCTCGACGAGATGGTGACCGGATTGAGCGCTTTCGATTTTCAGTGAGGCGGTTCGCGACGGCAACCCGTTGTCACAACCGCCGCCAGTCGGTGGACCTCGTCCGACCTTCGTCTTTGCCCTACGCAATTGAAGCACGTTTCTGTCGTCCATCGCGCATCGTGCCGTCCCGGAAATCGCGACAGTGGCAACCATGACCGATACCGTATCGCCAAGTGCTTCTTCGCCGGTCGTCTCGCCACGCGAGGAACGTATAGGCATGCTTTTGGTGTTCCTGTCGGCGCTGGTGTGGAGTTTTGGCGGCACCATCGCCCGGTTCATCGACATCACCGACAACTGGACGATTGTATTCTGGCGCTCGGCCTGGGCCGCGGCCTTTCTCATCGCATTCATGGCCTGGCGCGACGGCTGGCGCGGTATGCTGAAATTGTTTCGCGACATGGGCCTGCCTGGCTTGGCCGTGGCCTTCTGCTTCGCCATCGCATCAACCTCGTTCATCGTCGCGTTGGCCCACACAACGGTCGCCAACATCCTGTTGATGCAGGCCGGCGTGCCGCTGCTGGCTGCGCTGCTTGCCTGGCTGCTGTTTCGCGAGCGCGTGACCAGGGCGACCTGGCTGGCGATCGCCGCCGTCATTGCCGGCGTCGCCATCATGGTGTCGGAATCGCTTGGCGGCACCGTGTCTCCCATCGGCGACGGTCTGGCGCTGCTCATTGCCTGCGTGTTCTCGATCGCCACCGTCATCACCCGGCGCTTCGCCTATGTGCGCATGACGCCGGCGACCTGCCTTGGCACGATGTTGGCCGGCGCCTTCGCTGCGTCTCAGGCATCGGCATTCACCGTTTCCAGCCACGACATGGGTTTTCTGTTTGTCTTTGGCGTCATCAATCTCGGCGTCGGCCTTGCCTTCTTCGCCACCGGCGCCCGGCTTGTTCCGGCGGCGATCGCCGCCCTGCTCGGCACCTTCGAGCCGATCCTCGGCCCGATCTGGGTCTGGCTGGTCCATGCCGAGGTGCCGTCGGCGCGCACCATCATCGGCGGTACGGTCGTCGTCACGGCGCTGCTCGTTCATATCGGACTCGAGTTCAAGCGTCAGGCGCGACCCGAGCGGCCGGGCGTCACTGGCCTGCCTTCGCCTAATTGATGCGGCATCGATGCGGCGCGCGCGTTTGCCATTGACAATAGTGTTGCGGCGCGGGCACGTTGCGGCCACGGCAACAACAAGACAGGCGTATCTTGCCAAGTGTCTCCGCCGGTCCAATCGAGACCGGACAACATCGTCGTATCCCTGCCCGCGCCGTGGCGAAAGCTTCTGACGGCGGCCAAACGCCCTCAAGATCCTGGCATGGGTACGCGAGCTCTCCATCCGATCGGACATCGAGCCAGGCCTGCTGCGCCAACTCTGGCTTGCCGCTCTCCGGCAAGCCCAATAATCTGAAACAAAAGCCCGGCCGCGCGGATGTCGCGACAGACCGGCGATGGAACACTCACCAAAGGAGAATAGCATGATCCGCAAAGCGCTCTGGCTTTCGGCGACTTCGGCATTTTTGACACTTTTCACCATAGGCGGTCATGCCGAGGACCGCGTCGTCAACGTCTTCAACTGGTCGGACTATATCGACAGCTCGATCATCGACGACTTCACCAAGGAGACCGGCATCAAGGTCGTCTACGACACCTTCGATTCCAACGAGATCCTCGAAACCAAGCTCCTGGCCGGCGGCAGCGGCTATGACGTCGTCGTGCCGAGCGGCAACTTCCTGGCCCGCCAGATCCAGGCTGGCGTGTTCCAGAAGCTCGACAAGTCGAAGCTGCCGAACATCTCCAACATGTGGGACACCGTTCTGGAACGGACCGCCAAATACGACCCCGGCAACGAATATTCGATCAACTACATGTGGGGCACCGTCGGCATCGGCTACAACATCAAGAAGGTGCAAGGCGGCGCTCGGCACCGACAAGATCGACAGCTGGGACGTGTTCTTCAATCCGGAAAGCCTGGCCAAGCTGAAGGATTGCGGCGTCTACGTGCTGGATTCGCCGGCCGACATCATTCCGGCGGCGCTGAAATATCTCGGCCTCGATCCGAACAGCACCTCGCCCGACGACATTGCCAAGGCCGAGGAGACACTGCTGAAGATCCGGCCGTACATCCGCAAATTCCATTCGTCCGAATACATCAACGCGCTCGCCAACGGCGACATCTGCCTGGCGGTCGGCTGGTCGGGCGACGTCTTCCAGGCGCGCAACCGCGCCGTCGAGGCCAAGCAAGGCGTCGAGATCGGCTATTCCGTGCCGAAGGAAGGCGCCCAGATGTGGTTCGACCAGATGGCGATACCGGCCGATGCGCCGCATGTCGCCGAGGCGCTCGAGTTCCTCAACTACATGATGAAGCCCGAAGTCGATCGCCAAATCGTCGAACTATGTGCTGTATGCCAACGGCAACAAGGCCTCGCAGCAGTTCATCGACAAGGCGGTGCTCGAAGATCCGGCGATCTATCCGGACGCGGCGACCTTGGAGAAACTCTATACCGTCCAGCCCTACGATCCAAAGACCCAGCGCCTCATCACGCGCACCTGGACCAAGATCGTCACCGGCCAGTAGGCGATCAGACACGGCCCCGGCAGCCAGCTGCCGGGGTCATCCTTTTCGGGGAACCCAGCAGACGGAGTGGGGATATGAAATCGCTTGGCAGCATCCGCAGGGATTTCGCGCCATGGAACGATCCGAACGCCAAGCCCTACATCCAGTTCGACAATGTCACCAAGAAGTTCGGCGACTTCACCGCCGTCAACAACCTGTCGCTGACCATCTTCGAGCGCGAGTTCTTCGCCCTGCTCGGCGCGTCGGGCTGCGGAAAGTCGACGCTGCTGCAGGATGCTCGCCGGCTTCGAGGAGCCGACCGCCGGCCGCATCCTGCTCGACGGCCAGGATCTGCGCGGCATCCCGCCCTACCGCCGGCCGGTCAACATGATGTTCCAGTCCTATGCGCTGTTCCCGCATATGACGGTCGAGAACAACATCGCCTTCGGCCTCAAGCAGGACGGCATGCCGAAGCCCGAGATCGCCGCGCGCGTCGCCGAGATGCTGAAGCTGGTCAAGCTCGAGCAGTTCGCCAAGCGCAAGCCGCACCAATTGTCGGGCGGCCAGCGCCAGCGCGTCGCGCTCGCCCGCTCGGTCGCCAAGCGGCCGAAGGTGCTGCTGCTCGACGAGCCGCTCGGCGCGCTCGACAAGAAGCTGCGCGAGGAAACGCAGTTCGAACTGATGGACCTGCAGCAGAAGCTTGGCCTGACCTTCGTCGTCGTCACCCACGACCAGGAAGAGGCGATGACCATGGCCGACCGCATCGCCATCCTCGACAAGGGCGAGGTGATGCAGGTGGCGACGCCGGCCGAAGTCTACGAGGCGCCGGCCTCGCGCTTCGTCGCCCACTTCGTCGGCAACGTGAACATGTTCGAAGGCAAGGTTGCCGAGCGGACGGCAAAGACAACCCGCATCACCGGCGCCACCGGAGCCCAGATCGTCGTCGAGAACGCCGGCAGATGCCGCGGCCGGCGCCGACATCGTCTTCGCCATCAGGCCGGAGAAGATCAAGGATTTCGTCGAAGAAGCCCGCCGACGCGGTCAATGCGCTGGAAGGCGAAGTCTACGACATCGCCTATCTCGGCGACATGACCGTCTATCACGTCAGGCTGGACGACGGGCAGATGGTGCAGGGCAAGCGCGCTGAACGCGGCGCGCGTGACCGAGGATCCGCTGAGCTGGAACGACCGCGCCTGGGTTTCTTTCCGGCCGGACGCCGGCGTCGTGCTGACACGGTAGGGGGGCGACCATGTCGAACGCCACCGCCGCTGCAGCAACGTCCCCATCGGCAGATGCCGCCCAGTCCCCGCTGGCCAGACTCGGAGCGGCTTTCGTCGGCCGTCTGGTCATCATCGTCCCCTATCTCTGGCTGCTGTTCTTCTTCCTCATCCCCTTCATCATCGTCTTCAAGATATCGCTGTCGCAGACCGGCGATCGCCATGCCGCCCTACACGCCGGTGCTCGATTTCAGCGGCGGCATTTCCGGCTTTTTCGATCAGCTCAAGCGAGCTCAGCTTCGACAACTACGTCTGGCTGACCGAGGACGCGCTCTACTTCAACGCCTATGTGACCAGCGTCATCATCGCCGCGATCTCGACGCTCCTGACCCTGCTCGTCGGCTATCCCGATCGCCTACGGCATGGCGCGCGCGCCGGCGACGATCCGCCCGACGCTGCTGATGCTGGTGATCCTGCCGTTCTGGACCTCGTTCCTGATCCGCGTCTACGCCTGGATCGGCATCCTCAAGCCCGAGGGGCTGCTCAATCAGCTGCTGCTGTCGCCAGCGGCATCATCAGCCAGCCGCTGATCATCCTCAACACCTACACGGCGATCTTCATCGGCATCGTCTATTCCTATCTGCCGTTCATGGTGCTGCCGCTCTATTCGTCGCTGGAGAAGATGGATTACTCGCTGATCGAGGCGGCCAAGGATCTCGGCTGCCCGCCGACCAGCGCCTTCTGGAAGATCACCTTTCCGCTGTCGCTGCCCGGCGTCATCGCCGGCTGCATGCTGGTGTTCATCCCGGCCGTCGGCGAGTTCGTCATCCCCGACCTGCTCGGCGGCTCGCAGACGCTGATGATCGGCAAGACGCTGTGGAACGAGTTCTTCGCCAACCGCGACTGGCCGGTGTCGTCGGCCGTCGCCGTCATCCTGCTGTTGCTGCTGATCGTGCCGATCATGATCTTCCAGCAGGCCCAGGCGCGCGCCCAGGAGCAAGGCAAATGAACGCCACCTGGAGCCGCTTCAACATCACCTCGATCGTGCTGGGCTTTGCCTTTCTCTACCTGCCGATCGTCCTGCTCATCGTCTTCTCGTTCAACGAGTCGAAACTGGTCACCGTCTGGGGCGGCTTCTCGACCAAATGGTACGTCTCGCTGTTCCACAACCAGGGCCTGATGGACGCCGCCTGGGTAACGGCCCGCGTCGGCGTCATCTCGGCCACGGTGGCCACCGTGCTCGGCACTTTGGCGGCGCTCACCTTGACCCGCTACACGCGCTTCCGCGGCCGGGTGCTGTTTTCCGGCATGGTCTTTGCGCCGCTGGTCATGCCGGAGGTCATCACCGGCCTGTCGCTGCTGCTGCTCTTCGTCGCCGTCGGCCTCGACCG
This sequence comes from uncultured Alphaproteobacteria bacterium, assembly GCA_963788955.1. Lineage (GTDB taxonomy): Bacteria > Pseudomonadota > Alphaproteobacteria > Rhizobiales > Rhizobiaceae > Mesorhizobium. Next base: position 268,073 of record CAWBIN010000004.1, read on the forward strand.
CGGCTTCTTCACCGTAACGCTTGCCCACATCACCTTGACCATGTGCTTCGTCGCCGTCGTCGTGCAGTCGCGCCTGATCACGCTTCGACCGTTCGCTGGAAGAAGCCGCGATGGATCTTGGCGCAACGCCGGTGAAGACCTTCTTCCAGATCACGCTGCCGGTCATCATGCCGGCCATCGTCTCGGGCTGGATGCTGGCCTTCACGCTGTCGCTCGACGATCTGGTCATCGCCAGCTTCACCTCGGGCCCTGGCGCCACAACCTGCCGATGAAGATCTACAGCCAGGTGCGCCTCGGCGTGACGCCGGAAATCAACGCCGCCTGCACCATTCTGATCGCCGTCGTCGCCGTCGGCGTCATCATCGCCTCGCTCGCCAACAAGCGGCGTGAAGTGCAGCGCCAGCTCGACGAGCAGGCCGCGCAGCGCGGCTGATCGCAGCCGCAAGTGCTGGCTGCCTGACGGAAGAGGGCGGTCTATTCGCCCGAAATGCCGCGGCTGATCGGCGAGATGAACGGCGTGCTCCAGGTACCGCCGACGAAGAAGGACGACTGGTTGGGTCCTTGCTGCCCATCCGGCTGCTTGGCGGCCGGCTCCGGCTGGATGACGCCGCCCGACAGCGCCAGCCCCCGTCCGGCATAGGAGGCGATGCCGGAAAGCCAGATCTTGGACTTCGCCGAATTGGCCTCGGCCTTGTCCAGCCGCGCCACGCCCTTCGAGATGCTGGCCTTGATCTCGGCGCCGTCGATCGGCAGCGTCCCGTTGGAGACGTCGTCGAGCGCGAAGAACCCGCCCTGTTCGGTGCGCTTGAGGAAGGCCGGCAGGTTGAGCCCGGTGAGCGCGCCCGGCCCGAATGTCGCCGTGACCGAGCCGTCGGCGTTTTCGAAGATCGAATCCCAGGATTTGCCCGGCCCTTTCAGGATGACCGAGACGGTTGCGGTTCCGACCGGCACCAGCCGCGTCATGCCGGCCGCGGTGGCGAAAGCGCCGCCGTCGACGTCGGATGCCAGAAGCCGGATCTCGACCTGCGTGCCTTCGGGTTTGCGGTCGAAACGCAGGCTGCTCTGGATGTTGCCGCCGAACGCCGAGGCATCCGAAATATCGAACACCGCCAGCCCGTTCTTGACCTGCGCCGTGGCGGCGACGTCGGCAAGCTGGACGGGCCCCGCCGTGGCGTGCGCCGCCGACAGCCTGAGGTCGAGGTTGACCTTGTCGGCGAAGCTGGTGTCGATCTCGCCGGGGCCGGACTCGCCGGTTGGCGCCAGCGGCGTGAAAGCGGACAGAAACGACCGGAGGTCGAGCGTGTCGAAGGCGAGCGTGCCGGAGATGACCGGCAGGGTCTCGCCGAAGGAGAAGTCCAGCGCCCCCATGCCCGGATTGTTGTCGAGCGCCACCGTGGTGTTTTCGAATTTCACCCGGCCGGCCGACGCCGTCACCTTGCTGGCGACCGAGACCGAGCCGATCGCTGCACTTGGCGCGATGCCGGCCTGCGACCATTCGAGCACGCGGCGCAGCGAGGGCGCTGCAAACTTCGCCTGGCCATCGAAATAGCCGTTCTCCGACATCAGGCCATGCCGTCGAAGGAAAAGGTGGCCGGCGCGGCCTTGAAGGATAGCGTGATTGGCGCGGCACCGCCGGCAAACAGCACCAGCGGGTTTGGCGACGCGAAATCGACGGCTACGCTTTCGCCGCGCCAGATGCCGGTCGCCGTCATCGTCGCATTGCTGTTCATAGCCGCCCAGTTCGCCTGGCCGGTGAGGCTGCTCAGGATCTCGATTTCCTTGCCGCCGATCAGAGCCACCATGCGGCCGTCCCTGAACTCCACCGTGCCGAACGGATCGGCCGGCAGCTTGCTGAGATCGGGCTTGGCCGGATCGGCACTGACAACACCGCGCGCCGTGTCGATCGAGCGCGTGATGCGGCCGCCGGTCGGAATGGCCGGCAGGTAGAAACCGTTTGTCGCACGCTGGACCCTGATCGTCGGCCGCACCAGCCGCGCGGTGGAAAACACCACGTCGCCGCGCAATGCCGCCATGGCGGAGAGGTCGACCTCGACGCGCTCGGCTTCGATCACCGGCGGGGCGTCGGTCTCGGTCCACTGCGAAAGCGTCACGTCGCTCAGGATGGCCCGGAATTTCGGCCAGACCTCGATGCGCGGCGAGCCCTGGATGGTGACCCTGAAGCCGCTCCAGGCGCTCATCTCCCAGGCGATACGGTCTCGCACGATGCGGGTCGAGGCAAACAGCGGCAGGGCGGCGACGACCAGCGCGATCACGAGCACGGCAACGCCGATCGCCCATATTCCGCGCCGGATCAAAGATGATCGCATATCGCCCCGGTTGCTTCCATTGCCGACAAATCGCCCGACGGGTGTAACCCAGCGCTGACGCATTTCAAGTCTTTATGGCCCGGCGATGGCATTTGCGCACACCCAACAGCCATGGACATCTGCTTTGCCGGCGGTTTTCCCGATGCGTCATCGCTTGTCGGAACAAAATCTTGCCCTGCTGCAACGCAATATGCATAAGCGGTGCAGCCCGTGGAGGAACGATCATGGCTGCCGACGCACCACTCTGGACCCCGACGCAAGACCAGATCGACGCTGCGCCGATGACCGCCTTCATGAAGGCCGCAGCGGCGAAAACCGGCTCTCCTTCGCCTCCTATGCCGAGCTTCACCGCTGGTCGATCGACGATCGCGAGGCGTTCTGGGACCTGGTCTGGGATTTTTGCGGTATCGTCGGCGACAAGGGCGATCGCGTGCTGGTCGATGGCGAAAAGATGCCCGGGGCAGCCTTCTTTCCCGACGCGACGCTGAACTTCGCCGAGAACCTTTTGAAGAAAACCGGGACAGGCGAGGCGATCGTCTTTCGCGGCGAGGACAAGGTCGAGCGGCGGCTGTCCTGGAACGAACTGCAATGCGCTGACTTCGCGCCTGCAGCAGCTTTTCCTGTCGCTCGAAGGTGAAGAAGGGCGACCGCATCGCCGCCATGATGCCCAACATGCCGGAGACCGTCGCCGCCATGCTGGCGGCCGCCTCGATCGGCGCCGTCTGGTCGTCCTGCTCTCCCGATTTCGGCGAGCAGGGCGTGCTCGACCGTTTCGGCCAGATCGAGCCCGTCGTGTTCATCGCGCCCGACGGCTACTGGTACAATGGCAAGGCGATCGAGGTCGCCGACAAGATCGCGGCCGTGGCGGCAAAGCTGCCTTCCGTCCGCAAGATCCTGATCGTCGACTATCTCGGCACCTCGGCGGATGTGGCAGCGACCATCGACAGAGCGGATGGCGCTTGAGGAGGCGCTGTCTCCCTTTGCCGCCAAGCCGGTTAGCTTCGAGCGGCTGCCGTTTGCGCACCCGCTCTACATCCTGTTTTCCTCAGGCACGACCGGCATTCCGAAATGCATCGTCCATTCGGCCGGCGGCACGCTGATCCAGCATGTCAAGGAACAGCGCCTGCATGCCGGCCTGCTCGACGGCGACCGCTTCTTCTACTTCACCACCTGCGGCTGGATGATGTGGAACTGGCTGGTCTCGGGCCTGGCCTCCGGCGCGACGCTTGCTGCTCTATGACGGCTCGCCCTTCTACCCGGACGGCAATGTGCTGTTCGACTTCGCCGATGCCGAGAAGATGACCTATTTCGGCACCTCGGCGAAATTCATCGATTCCGTGCGCAAGGCCGGCCTCGAGCCGATCCGCAGCCATGATCTGTCCACGCGTGCGCACCATCTCTTCGACCGGTTCGCCGCTGTCGCCGGAGGATTTCCGCTTCGTCTATGACGGCATCAAGAAGGACGTGCATCTGGCCTCGATCTCCGGCGGCACCGACATCGTCTCCTGCTTCGTGCTCGGCGTGCCGATTGAGCCGGTATGGACCGGCGAGATCCAGGGACCCGGCCTCGGCCTTGCCGTCGACGTCTGGGACGACGACGGCAAGCCGGTCCGGCAGGAGAAGGGCGAACTGGTCTGCGCGAAAGCCTTTCCGGCAATGCCGATCGGCTTCTGGAACGACCCCGAAGGCAAGAAATATAAGGCCGCCTATTTCGAGCGCTTCGACAATGTCTGGTGCCACGGCGACTTCGCCGAATGGACCGCCCATGGCGGCCTGATCATCCATGGCCGCTCCGACGCGACGCTCAATCCGGGCGGTGTGCGCATCGGCACGGCGGAGATCTACAACCAGGTCGAACAGATGCCGGAGATCCTCGAGGCGCTGTGCATCGGGCAGGATTTCGACAATGACGTGCGCGTCGTGCTGTTCGTGCGGCTGGCCGCCGGCGTGGTGCTGGACGCCGATCTGGAAAAACGCATCCGCGCGAAAATCCGCACCGGGGCGAGCCCCCGCCACGTGCCGGCCAAGATCGTCGCCGTTGCCGACATTCCGCGCACCAAATCGGGCAAGATCACCGAACTTGCGGTGCGCGACGTGGTGCATGGCCGCGCCATCAAGAACAAGGAGGCGCTCGCCAATCCCGAGGCGCTGGAGTTGTTCAAAAATCTGCCGCAGCTTGCCGACTGATGCATGCGCCCAAAAGTGTGTAGCGGTTTTGGGAGAACGCCATGCATGGCAAAAGGCCATCAACGATGGTTAACGAATTATCTCGGTCGAATTTACCTAGATTTCACGAGTGGTACACATTCGTAAATTTTCCGGCTGGCCGGTAAGGATTTGTTAAGGGCCGGCGCCGATAGTCGCATGTAACTTGAGGGAGAAATCCCGTCCTCGTCCCCTGAGGATCAGTTTCGCTCAAGCCCCGTTGTGACAGCAATCTCATTACCTAAGGCGTCCCATTGGACGCCTTTTCTTTTGCTGCAAAAGCAATGGATCGGGCCTACTCGGCCAGCACGCGGGTCGAGGGGAAGGCGACTTCGACGAGCGTGCCTTCGCCGGGCGTCGAATTGATGCTGAAGCGAGCCCGATTGGCTTCCACCATCGCCTTGGTCAGCGGCAGTCCGAGACCGGTACCGTCGCCGCGTCCGCGCTTCAGCGCATTGATCTGCTTGAACGGCTTCAGCGCCTGCTCGATCTCGGCCTGGCTCATGCCGATGCCGGTATCGCGCACGCGCATGACGACATCGCCCGAGGTCTCATAGGCGGTCGAGACGATGACCTGGCCGCCGGCCTGCGTGTAGCGGATGGCGTTGGACAGGATGTTGAGCGCGATCTGGCGCACGCTGCGCAAATCCGCCACCACTTCCGGCAGCCGCGAGGCGAAGCTGGAGCGGATGATGACGCGTTCGCGATTGGCCTGTGGCTGCATCATCGCCACGGTTTCGGCCAGCGTGTCGTTGAGCGACACCGCCTCGTAGTCCATCTCCTGCTGGCCGGCCTCGATCTTCGAGATGTCGAGCAGGTCGTTGACGAGGTCGAGCACGTGGTTGCCCGAGCGGTTGATGTCGCGCAGATAGTCGCGGTAGCGGTCGTTCGCCACCGGCCCGAATTTCTCGTCCACCATCAGTTCGGAAAAGCCGATGATGGCATTGAGCGGCGTGCGGATCTCGTGGCTGATGCGGGCCAGGAAATCCGTCTTCTGCGATGAGGCGCGCTCGGCCACCGCGCGCGCCTGGGTGAGATCTTCCTCGGCCCGCTTCCACTGCGTGATGTCGCGCACCACGGCGCAGAAGCCGCTGTCGCTGGGCAGCCTGCCGATGGTCATGAACAGCGGAATGAAGCGCCCCTGCGCCTCGCGTCCGATCACCTCGCGTCCGTCATTCATCACGCTCGCCACGCCGGGCTCGGAAAGCCCGTTGAGATAGTCGCGCGCCGCGCGCTGGCTCTCGATGGCGAACAGCGAGGCGAACGGCTTGCCGGCCACCTCGTCGCTGTCGAAGCCGAACAAGCGCTTCTGCCGGACGGCTGATCGAGCGGATCGTCGCCGTCCCGGCCGATCAGCACCACGCCGTCGGTGGCGGTGTCGATGATGGTGCGCATTTCGGCAATGCGCGCTTTTGAGCTCGGAAACATCGGGCTGGGTCGGTTCGTCCGATAGGCCATGCAGAACAGCAGGCGGCGCCTCGTCCTCGCCTGAACGGCGCACCACCAGCATCAGCGCCTTGCCGCCGCGCCACGGAACAGAGCGCAGGATGGCGTCGATCGGGAATTCCTGCCCGTCGCGCGCCCTCAGCCTCAGCGCGCGATCGCTTTCGTCGGCAGCGCCATCGTCGGCATAAGGATCGGCAAACAGCGCGCCGATGCCGCCGGCATCGGCCAAATCGTCGAGCGCGTCATAGCCGGTCAAATGGAGGAACTCGTCGTTGGCGTAGTAAAGCGCGTCGCCGGAATGGATGAGCAGCGGCACCGGCAGCTTGCCGAGGATCGATGTATCGGGGTCTTTGGTCTCATCCCCGGTTGAGAAAGCCGAGGGCAGAAACCCGCCGAGCTTGAGCGGCGGAACCTTGAGGAGCGGCTGCTCGGGCGGTGGCACGGCCGCGTCGGGGAGGCTATCTCCAGCCAACGAAGCGGCGTCCTTGGCGGAAGAAGCCTCATCGGCCGGCGCCCAATCCTCGCTGTCCTCGGCGTCGCGGAAATCATCTGATGTCATGCTGTCGTCTTCGCCGGCGCCCATAGCCGGCGCCTCGGCAACAGCCGGCTCGGTATCCTCTGCCTTGGTGGCTTCCGGTGCTACTGTCGCCTGGTCCGGCTCGGAAACCGGCGCGTCGCTGCTGTCCGCAACCTGGCCCGGCTCGTCCGTATCGGTCGGCATAGTCGAGCAGCGAGCCCGAGACGGCAGGCGCCGCGGTCTGGTCCGTGGGGCCCTCTTCGCTATCTTCCTCCGGCTGGACGCCGTCGAGCCGCGCCAGATCTTTCTCGTCTTCGGCGTCGCTCTCGAGTTGTTCAGCCGCTTCCGTTTCGCTTTCCGGCGGCTGGCTGACGGTTGCTGCGACTTTCGCCTCCTCACCGACTTCGGCGGACGACTTCGGCTGCTGTGCGACGCCGGATTGCCCGGGCAAAGTCGCCTCGACTGCCTCAACCGGGGCATTCCTGTCGGCGGCTGGCTTCGCCTCCTCCGGCGGGTCTCCGCGGGCTGTTCGACCGGGGTCGCGCTGTCCTTCTTCAGCCGCTCGCCGATCTCGCGGAAGGCGCTGCGCTCCAGGGTCGACAGGCCCTTATCGTTGGCCGGTTGCCGATGCTCGGCCAGCCGGATCACCTTGTCGGCGAAGCGGCGCTCCGGCTTCGGCACGATGGTCAGCGCCGGCACTTCGCCCTTGAACGGGTCGGCCGGCTCTGGCTGTCTTCCGTCTCGGGCGCCTGTACTGCCGGCTCGCTGCTCCCGTGCGTCTCGCCATTGGGGACTAGCGCCATGCCGATCGCTTCCGGATCGACCACCGCGTCGCCGCTGCGGGCAACGCCGAAACCGCGAAAACCTTCGAAGGCGCGGCTGCGGCCATAGACCGGCAGCGCCGCCAGATCGACTGGGATCTTCAGATCGGTGCCGGCCACCGGCCACAGCACCGAACGGCCGGACCAGGTGTCGCGCCGCTCCAGCAGGCCGGCAATCTCGCCCGAGGCATCGAGACCGAAAGTGGCCGCCACATCCTTGAAGCGGCGGCCGATCACATCGGCGGCGGGCTTGCCGACGATGCCGGCGAATTCCGCCGACAGAGCGCTGAACTTGCCTTCGGCATCGGTGCGCCAGACGAAGCGCAGCGGCGGTGCCGAACGGTCGATCGTCGCCACGGCGGGGCTTTCTGCGGCAGAGGGCTGGCCGCTGGCAAGCTCCTGTTGCCTGCTTTCGGCCGGGGCGTCGACCTGCACCGGCAGTGCCCGACCGGTTCGGCTGGCTCGCCTCATCCCCGCCGGCATTGAAATACCAGTGGTCGTGTTGCGCCGGCGCTCCGCCCGTTGTTTGCCGGTCACCGCTCGTCCGGGCTTTGCGTCGCCGAAGCAGCAGGCTGCCCGTCGGTCGGCCGTGTCGACGCTGCCGGCGTCCGGCGCTACGTCCGCTGCTGCAGCCGTTGGAGCTGTTGTCGTGGGCTCATTATCCTGACCGGCTTCCGCCCGGCCAGCCTTGTTGTCTTCTGCCGATGCGGCGTAGGGCTCACCAACGGCCCCTTCATCGTCGAGCTGATCTTCGTCGATGACCACCAGCAGGTGGCGCGTGTCGGTCAGCCGGGCGAGGCCGGCCGGATAGGAACTGGCGCCGCCCGGAACCAGGCGCTTGACGATACGCTCGTCGCCGCTTGCCACATCGCCAACAAGGGCTGCCAGCGTCTCGGGCTGGATGCCGAGCGCCGCAAAGCCGTCCGAGGCGGCCTCGACACCGCCCGCGGCGTCGATGAAGGCGATGAAATGGCCGTCTTCGGTGAAACCGCCAATGGCGCGGCTGGCGATCTCGGCCGGGCTGCGCGAGCCGGTCTGCGCCGCCGGCAACGCCAGCATGATCGCATGTTCGCCGTCCGGCATCGTGACCGCGCTGGCCAGGAAGCCGACGGCGCGGCTGCTGATGCCGGTCGCCAGCCGCACCGTGATGGCGCGGTCGCTGCCGATCTCCGGAAAGCCGCTGGTCGCCATGATCTGGCGCCGGGCGATCAGCGGCAGCCGTGCCGAGGCGCCGATGATGGCCTCGATATCGGGATAGCCGAACACCGCGGCGCCCGGTCCGTTGGCCCAGATCACCTGTTCGAGGTCCGCCGACAAGATGGCGATCGCGTCGCCGGCGGCGAAGCGCTGGCGAACCGCGTCGAGCACGGCGACGTCGAGGAAGGAGTAGTTTTCAGGCGGCATGCGCTTGGCCGGGAATCCCTCGGCGGGCAATTTGCAGTTAACGCTTTGTTAATAAAAGCCGGCGGGGCGAAGGTCCACAAGCTATGACGTGCAGCGGCCGGAATCTCTGGGCTCTTGGTTAACGGTACGCGGAAGAATTTTATGGTGCACCGCAACAAAGATGTTGCATCGCACAAAAAAACCTCTATATTGCCATTATACATGAACGAGACGGCTTTCTGTCAAAGCCGCTACCACTGAAAAGGATGGAAAATGTCCAAGACCAAGACCGGCGAGACGATCGAGAACGTTGAATTCCCGACCTTCGATGCTTCCAAGGCCACCGACCAGTTCCGCGCTTTCGCCGAAAAGGGCGTCGAGCAGTCGAAGGAAGCCTACACCAAGCTGAAGACCGGCGCCGAGGAGACCCAGAAGGTCCTGGAATCGACCTTCGAGACCGCCAAGACCGTTTCCAGCGACCTGTCGCTCAAGACCATTGCCGCTCTGCGCGCCAATGCCGAAGCCGGCTTCTCGCATCTCGAAGCACTGATCGGCGCCAAGTCGCTGTCGGAAGTCGTCGAGCTGCAGACCGCCTTCCTGCGCAAGCGCGTCGAGACGACCGTCGAGCAGGCCAAGGAATTCCAGGCCGTTGCTTCCAAGGCTGCCGAGGACGTCTCCAAGCCGGTTAAGACCGCTTTCGAGAAGGCCCTGAAGGACATCAAGGCCGCCTAATATTTGCGCTCATCCTGGCGATGCATCAAAACGTCGCATTTCGTCAGACAAATAGATGTGCGATAAAGTGACCAAGTGAATACCCGGCGAGTGGAACCTCCTCCCTCTGCTCCCCGGGGTGACCAGCCAGCACCTCCTCCCGCTGGCTCGTAACAGGAAAAGGCCGGCACCTCCTCCCGCCGGCCTTTTCTTTTGTCCGGCGGAATCCGGCGCGGTTTGTGGAACCGTACCTTTGCTTCTCAAAGGCCTTGAATTAAGATCCGATAGCCCGTATTGGACGCATCGCCGAACGACAGTGCGGATCCCGGAGAACAATCTTCATCTGGATCCTGCCAGGCACACGTGCCGTTGTAGCTCAGATGGTTAGAGCGCCGGATTGTGGATCCGGAGGTCGCTGGTTCGATCCCAGCCAACGGTACCATTAATTTACTCAATAAAACCAGTGGCTTAGAAGGTGGACAGCTTGTCCACTTTCGGGCTTTCATGTCGCGCCATGTTACAAGCGGCTTCCATTGATTTCCAACGGTTTCGTGCCACTATCGGTAGGTCCGTGCGACATGAACGCGACATGAAAAGGCCCGGAAGCCGAAGCCGCCGTCAATAGCCAGTTGGGATCCACGGAGTGGTGTCATACCCTAGGCGCGGATAGTGATCCAGGAAGGTTGCGGCCCTATTTGACGGTCGCGCAACAACGGTGCCTGTCGATTTGCAATCCAGTTTCGGGGTCGGCTTGCTGCCAGCCTTCATATGAGCTGCAGAACACGAGGTTGCAACCTGAGCGGTGGCCACCTTTTTCTTCTCTTTCGCAACAGCTGCTCCGGTGGCGGCCAATACCATTGCTACGCCAAAGACAACGAGTTTCATTGAAACGCCCTCACCCTGCGCAATCCGAAATGATTGCGCCTAGGTTAACGATACGTCAACCACGTTTTGTCCGCAACGACGGCGAATAGTGCCAGTAATAAATGGGCCCGCCACCTCGGATCGCTTCTCGCCGATGCGCAGGAGCGCGGGCTGACAGCGCGCAAGGTTATCAGAGATATTCGCGGCCAGCGGAAAGGCGTCGACCGCCGGCAGGAGAAGCGCCACCGGGGCCGCCTCAAGGTCGGTGTGCACATTCCGACACGCGAAGAGGTGAAGGCGATCGTGGCGGCGCTGGCCAGCCGCTGGCGGCCATTGCTGCTGACTGCCATCTTCACAGGGCTTGGCGCATCAGAATTGCGCGGCTTGCGGTGGACCGACGTCGATCTCGATCGGCGTGAGGTGCATGTCCATCAGCGGGCCGATCGCTTCAACTCGATCGCAAATCCCAAATCGATCGCGGGTGAACGCACCGTGCCGGCGCCGCCCATCGTCATCGACGCGCTGCGCGAATGGAAATTGGTCTGCCCGCGGCGGGATACCGGCAAGGTTGATGCAGGCGGGCAGCCGATCATGGTCCTCGACCTGGTTTCCCCGAATGGCCTCGGCAATGTCGAGCAGCTGAACAACATCGTCAGGCGAGGCCTTCAGCCCGCGCAGATCGCCGCCGGCGTAACGGTCGACACCGGCGAGTTGGGTGACGGCAAGCCGGTCCTCGAGGCCAAGTACAAAGGGGCTTCACGCCTTGCGCCACTTCTATGCATCCTGGTACATCAACCGACAGGAAGAGGGCGGCCTCGGCCTGCCCCTGAAGGTGGTTCAGGAGCGGATGGGGCATTCCAATGTGACGATGACAGCGGACGTTTACGGTCACCTGTTTCCGAGAGGTGACGACGCCGCCGAACTGGCCCGCGCCGAGGTGCGTTATTGGCTTGATGCGACATGGGCGCGACATGCAGCCGTTGGCCTGTGATACCTCAACATTTTGGGCCTTTGCGCTGCAACTCCCCTTCTCATCGAAGACGCGCGTCACACCTAATCGTCTCACCGGCCGGGCCTGGATCACCGGCAAGCACAGCTACTATCTCGATCCAACGGATCCGTATCCCAAGGTTACGTGCTGTCCGACACCTGGGGCACCTCGACCTCGGTCAAGCAGTAGGCGTCGGTGGTCGGTTCAGGGCGCGCCTCGCGTAGGGGCTTCACAATTTGGCCGCAGCGCCCAGTGCAGGAGTGCTCACGTGGCACCGCCGTGCCGACCTGCGCCCGCCGCTTGCCGGCGACCATCTTTCGCATTGATCCATTGCCCTGTTCGGGTCGAGAAAAGTCATTCGGCCGCCGATGGTCGGGCCCGACGGTCAAAGCTCACTGTAGTCGAGCCCGATATCGAGCATCGGCGCGCTGTGGGTGAGCCAGCCGACCGAAATCAGGTCGACGCCGGTCGCGGCGATGGCCGGCGCTGTCGCCGGCGTGATCCCGGCCGGACGCTTCGGTGATCGCCCGGCCGGCGACCATGGCCACCGCCTGGCGAGCTCATCGACCGACATGTTGTCGAGCAGCACGGCGTCGAGGCCGAGCGCCAGGACCTCATCGAACTGGGCTAGCGTATCGACCTCGACTTCGATCTTGACGAGATGCCCGACATCGTCTCGCGCGCGCTCGATGGCCGCGCGGATGCCGCCGGCGATGGCGATGTGGTTGTCCTTGATCAGGACGGCGTCGTCGAGGCCGAAGCGGTGGTTGGAGCCGCCACCGGCGCGCACCGCATATTTCTCGACGCGCGCGCAGCCGGGCGTCGTCTTGCGCGTGCAGACGATCTTCGCCTTGTGCCCGCGAACCGCCTGCGACCACCGATGCCGTCGCGGTGGCGATGCCGCTGAGATGGCAGAGGAAATTGAGCGCCGTCCGTTCCGCCGTGAGAATGGCCGCGCGCCGGCCCGCTCACCGATCGCGATGACCTCTCCGGGCACGACCTCGCTGCCGTCCGCGCAATGCACCTCGATCTCGATCGTTCGGATCGATGAGCTGGAAGGCGAGCATCGCCAGATCGAGCCCGGCGACGATTCCGGCCTGGCGCGCCGCAAGCACGGTCGTCGCGCATGACAGTCCTTCGGTCACGACGGCGTCCGTGGTCAGGTCGCCGGCCCGGCCAAGATCTTCGAGAAGGGCTGCGCGCACCAGCGGCTCGAGCATGATTGCGGGAAGAGGTGGCAGGCTCATCAGATGACGCCTTTCGAGCGTTGCGCGAGGATGCGAGTTCCCGCGCTGCGGCAATGGCCGCGTCGAGCGTGATTGGGAACGGCGGGCGACGGCCGCATGATGCGGAAAGTCCGTGCGGAAATGAGCGCCGCGGCTTTCCTCGGCGCCGCAAGGCGGCGACCGCGATCATCAGCCCGACGGCGGCGGGATCGGACGCCGCGCCGTGCCGCTGCAAGGCGAGCGGCAGCAAGGCCGCGCGCCGCCTCTTTCAATCCTTCGCCATCCCGCATCACGCCGAGGCCGCGCGACAGGAAGGGCGCACGGGCGTTGGATCCGGCGCGGGCAGGTAAGGTCGCCACTGCTGGCTTTTCCGGCCGCCGGCAGGCGAGCGGCTACGCTCTCGGCGACCCAGCGCGCGCAGACGACGGCCTCGGTCAAGCGAGTTGCTGGCAAGCCGGTTGGCGCCGTGCAGCCCGGTCGAGGCGACCTCGCCGCAGGCCCAGAGCCCGGAACCGACGTGCGCCCGGCCCGTCCACGGCGACGCCGCCCATGTGATAGTGCGCCGCCGGCCGGACGGGAATGAGATCGCGCGCCGGATCGATGCCGGCCTTGCCGCAGAGCGCGGCGATCGTCGGAAAGCGCTGCGCGAATGCCGCGCCCGGCCTTCGCGCGCGTCGAGGAAGACACGATGGCCGTCCGCGAGATGCTGCCAGACGGCGCGCGCCACGACGTCGCGCGGCGCAAGTTCCGCGCCCGGCATGCCGGCGAGGAAGCGCCGGCCGGTCTCGTCGACGAGCACCGCGCCTTCGCCGCGAACCGCCTCGCTGATCAGCGGCATCGGACGGCCGGCCCGTCGAGCGCGGTCGGATGGAACTGGATGAACTCCAGATCGGCAAGCACGGCGCCCGCGCGCGCCGCGAGCGCCAGGCCCTGTCCGACAGCTGCCCAGCGGATTGGTGGTGTCGCGAAACAGCCCGCCAATCCCGCCGGTGGCGAGGACGACCCGTCCCGTGGCGAGGAACACTGGCCCCGTCGGACAGCTCGCCAGCACGCCGGCGACCCTGCCATCCTCCACGACCAGGCGGCGCGCTTCGACGCCCTCGATGACCGTGATCGTCGGCGTGCGAGCGCACGGCGGCGACCAGGGCGCGCATGATTCGCGCCCGGTGCCGTCGCCCGCCGGCATGAACGATGCGCCGCCGGCTGTGCGCGGCCTCCAGCCCGAGCCGAAGGCGCCTGTCCGGGTCGCGGTCGAAGCGAACCCCAAGGCGTGCCAGGTCCTCGATCGCGGCGGGCGCGGCCTGCGACGATGCGCTTGCCGATTGCGCGATCGCAAAGCCCGTCGCCTGCGGCGAGCGTGTCGGCAAGATGCAGCGCCGGGTCATCGTCCTCGCCGAGGCTGGCCGCAAGCCCGCCCTGCGCCCAGCGCGCTGGACGCGTCCGCGCCAAGCGGCGCCCTGGACAGGAGAAGCACCGGCTCGGGCGCCAGGTGCAGCGCCGTCATCAGCCCGGCGATGCCGCCGCCGATGATGACCGGCCGGCCGGCGAGATCGCGGACGTCCGCGCTCATACCGCCAGCATCCGCTCGACGGCCAGCCGCGCGCGCCCGGCGATCTCCGGCTCGATGGTGACGACATGGCGGTTCTGCTCGAGCGCCGCGCGGATATTGGCGAGCGTATCCGCTTCATGTGCGGGCACAGATTGCAGGGCCGGATGAACTCGACCTCGGGATGCTCGACGGCGACATTGTCGCTCATCGAGCATTCCGTCATCAGCACGACGCGGGGCGGTTTCTGCGCTTCCGACATAATCGGACATGGCAGCGGTCGAGCCGGAAAAATCGGCTTCGGCCACCACTTCCGGCGGGCATTCGGGATGCGCGAGCACGGTCACGCCGGGATGGTTTTCGCGCAATTCGCGGATGTCGGCTGGCGTGAAGCGCTCATGCACCTCGCAATGGCCCTGTCCAGGCGATGATCTCGACGTCGGTCTGCGGCGGCGATGTTCCGGGCGAGATATTCGTCCGGCAGCATGATCACCCGCGGACACCCGAGCGACTCCACCACGGCTTGCGCATTGCCGGAGGTGCAGCAGATGTCGGACTCGGCCTTCACCGCGGCCGAGGTGTTGACATAGGTGACGACCGGCACGCCGGGATAGCGCTGCCGCAGCAGGCGGATATCCTCGGCGGTGATCGAGATCGGCCAGCGAACAGCCGGCGCGCAAGATCGGGGATGAGCACGGTCTTGTCGCGGATTGAGCAGCTTCGCCGTCTCGGCCATGAAATGCACGCCGGCGAGCACGATGACATCGGCTTCGATCGCCATCGCCTTGCGGGCGAGCGCCAGGCTGTCGCCGACGATGTCGGCGACGCAGTGGAAGATCTCCGGCGTCTGGTAGTTGTGCGCCAGGATGACGGCGTTGCGCTCGCCGCTTCAGCTCGAGGATGGCGTCGATATCGTCGGCGAAGACCGGCCATTCGATCGGCGGGATGACCCGCCGTACGCGGTCGTAGAGCGCGGCCGTGCGCGCGGAGGCGATCGGCATAGCCTCCAATTATATCTCCAGATGAGCATAATCTGACATATGCTGAACTTGAGTATAAGCAAATGTCAAGCCCGCGAGAGCGGCAATTTCGTTCCTGCGACGGCTCGTTCCACCAAGACCGCATGGCGAAAGCGGAAGCGCTTCGCTGGGCGCCCGCCCGGTGTCGGACGTCGTCTCGCCTGTCTCCTCGACCAGATCCTGCTCTTCGATCAGCCGCCGGAAGTTCTGCTTGTGAACGAGCCGGCCGGCGAGCGCCTCCACGGTTCGCTGCAACTGCAGCAGCGTGAACGTTGCTGGCATCAGCTCGAACACGACGGGCCGGTATTTGATCTTGGCTCGCAGCCTGGCGATGCCCGTTGCCAGAATGCGGCGATGATCGGCGATCATCGGCCGGCCAGGGATGGACGGCGGATTGCCGTTGTCCCGACCGCGTGTGGCCTCGGCCACCAGCGCGGCTTCGTAAAGCAGCTCGTAGCGCTGCAGGACGAGTTCCTCATTCCAGTCGCGATCATCCAGACCGAAGGCGTATGCGACACGCTGCCGGCGGTCGCGGCGTATGCTTGGATCTTCCGCGTCGTCGGACCCAGGCCGAAAGACGCGGGCACGACGATGTCAGGCAGAATAGAAGGTACGCCGGCGCGGTGATCCTCCCACGGAAAATAGTCGTACCATCCGTGCCAGCCATGTGTTTGCGAACGTTCCGCCTGCTCTTCCCGCGTCAGGCCGAGATAGCTGATCGAGATTTCGCACGCGCTCGTCACCGGTCCGGTCGCGGTCGGCAAAGGTGTAGAGCTGTTCAATATAGCCCAGCTGATGACCGGTCTGCCGCTCCACCCATGCCCGCAGACCCGACTGCAAGGAGCGATGGCCGAGCTCAAAAGGACCGGACGGCAAAGCCTGAGCCTGCTCGATGGTGAGAACTCTCGGTTCGCCAGTGGTCACGGCAATCACAACGGCGATCAGGTCCGCATTGACGGCCTGGCTGCGGTCATTTCTTGCGGGCTGCTTCGTCGCCCGTGCTGTCTTGTCTTGCATAAGGATTTGATGAAATTCCGAGTATCAGCCGCCCTCGAAAGGAGCAATCTGGCGAAGGTGAACTGCTGGCTGCCGCCCGTCAACGTTCGCCCAGGTTCGACCAGGTCTCGGTCTTTGCCCAGTACGCTGGTGCATTTCTATGCCAAATGCGACAACCAGTCGGCTGAGGCATCGAAGTTGCCTACACGATGCTCAGGGAACCCTTTCACTCCTTACCAACCCGCAGCATATCGGCGTCGACATTCTGTTCGATCAGCCAGTTACGAAAGAGTTCGGTTCCGCGCTTGGGCGCGCGTTGCACCGGCATGATGATGTGGATCGCCTGTCCCGAGCGATAGGACTCCGCCAGCGGGAAGACCAGTCGTCCGGCCCGGACATGGTCATGGACAAGATGCTTCCAGCCGAGCGCGATACCCTGGCCGAGCACCGCCGCCTCAATCGAGCCGAGCGCATCGGTGAAGACGAAATCCTGCTTCAGCCGCGCCGCCGGAACCGAGTGCCGCTCCAGCCATTCGCGCCAGCCGAGACGCAACCGGTGCCGTTCCTCGAAAATCAGGAGCGTATGCTGCAAAAGATCGGCGGGCTCGCGGATCGGTCCATGATCCTTCAGATAGTCCGGGCTGCACACCGGCAGCACTTCTTCCGTCACGAAGCGCCAGGCGTGCGATGCCTGGCCATTTGCCGTTGCCGAGGCGCGCGAGACATCGATGTCCTCTTCGAGAGGTCCTGCATGGTCGCGGCTGCTTTCCTCGATGCGCAGCGAGACATCCGGGTGCTTCGCCTTGAAATCCTTGAGCCGCGGCAGCAGCCAGAGCTGCACGAAGGACGGCGGAGAAACGAGACCCGAACGACGTCGCTCGAAGTGCTTCTTCTGCAGCGAGGAGATGACCATGTGAAGATGATCGAACGACTTCCTGCGTCTCTTTGTAGAGCCGTTGGCCTTCTGCGGTCAGCTCCAGCCGGGTGTGGTCGCGGCGAAAAAGCTTGAGGCCCGTCGCGTCCTCCAGCAGCCGGATGGTTTTGCTCACGGCGGGCTGGCTGACATTCAGTTCTCGCGCGGCCGCAGTGAAACTGCGGCGTCGGGCGGCGGCCTCGAAGCAGAAGAGATAGTTGGCGGACGGGACTAGGGACGAAGCCGGTGCATAATTTCGAAGTTATACCCCTGCGCAATTTTTATGCAACATTACAGGCGGTAGGCGGTTCGTAGATTTGCACGAAATCAATATCGAGGGAGCCTCAAAATGCAAACTCATGCTCGGGCTGTCGTTATCGGCGGCGGTTGCGTCGGCGCCGCCATTCTCTACGGTCTGGCGAAGCGCGGCTGGACCGATGTCGCGCTGCTGGAACGTACACAGCTTACGGCCGGATCGACCTGGCATGCCGCGGGTCTGATCCCGTCCTTATGCGCGCAGCATCAATATCGGCCGCATGATCGCCAAGACGATTGAAATCTACGAAGGCCTCGAAGCGGAAACCGGTCAGCATGTCGGCTGGCACAAATGCGGCCAGCTGCGCATCGCCAACACGCGCGACCGGCTGGATGAATACAAGAGCTACATGAGTGTCGCCGCGGTGCAGGGCATCCGGGCCGAACTGGTGACGCCCGCAGGAGGCGCGCGAGCTCTGGCCGCTGCTCGAACAACAACGAGCATGCTGGCCGCGCTCTACCATCCCGATGACGGCCACATCGCGCCGGCGGACGTGACGCAGGCCATGGCCAAGGGTGCGCGCGACCGCGGCGCGAAAATCTACCTGAACACCGAAGTGCGGGGCTTCGAGCGGATGCCGGGCGGCGAGTGGAAGATCCTCACCAACAGCGGCGAAATCATCTGCGAACACATCATTTCGGCCACCGGCAACTATGCGCGCCAGACCGGGCGCCATGCTCGGCCTGGAAATCCCGGCAATCCCCATCGTCCACCAGTACTGGATCACCGACGCGGTGCCCGAAGATCGTGGAGCGCAAGCGCCAGGGCCTTCCGGAAATGCCGATCCTGCGCGACGAGGGCTATCGAAGGCTATCTCCGCGAAGAAGGCGACGGGCTGATGTTCGGCCCCTACGAGAAGACCGAGCACCTCAAGCTCTTCGCCGAAAACGGCGTTCCGGAATGGTTCGGCGCCGACCTGCTCGAAGAGGATTTCGACGCTGTGTCCTGGAATTGGGAGCGGGCGATGGAACTCGTGCCGCGCGCTCGGGCGCGTCGGCATCAAGGCGAATGTCCGCGGTCCGTTCCAGATGACGGCCGACGAGCTGCCGCTGGTGGGTCCGGCCTGGGGGCTGGAGAATGTCTGGCTCGCGGAGGGCGTTCCGGGCGGCATCCTCTGGGGCGGTGCGATCGGCTACTATCTCTCGGAGCGCATCGTCGAGGGCGACGAACAGCCTCGACACGTCCGAACTCGATCCCCGCCGCTTCGGCGACTATGCCAACAAGGAATGGACGCGGCACAAGGTGCAGCGAAGCCTGGGGCACGCACGCCGATCTGCACTATCCCGGCCAGGACCTGCCTGCAGCCCGCCCGCAGAAAACCGCTCCGTCCTACGACATCCTGACCAAGCGCGGCGCGGTGTGGGGCGTGCTCAACGGTTGGGAGATGCCGAACTGGTTTGCGCCGGAAGGCGTCGAGGCCAAGCGATCAGCATAGCTGGCGATGGACCCAGAAGGGCCACTATGTCGGCGAGGAGGTGCAGGCGGTGCGCAACGCCGTCGGCCTCGTCGAAATGACGCCGATGACCAAGTTCGAGGTCAGCGGCCCGGGCGCCGAAGCATGGCTCGACGGAATACTCGCCAACCGCCTGCCGAAGACCGGACGCGTCAATCTCAGCCATCACCTGACGAAGAACGGCGGCGTGCAGGCGGAATATGTCGTCGCGCGGCTGGAGGACGGACGTTCTATCTCA
Organism: uncultured Alphaproteobacteria bacterium; assembly: GCA_963788955.1. Taxonomy (GTDB): domain Bacteria; phylum Pseudomonadota; class Alphaproteobacteria; order Rhizobiales; family Rhizobiaceae; genus Mesorhizobium. The sequence continues at coordinate 287,045 of CAWBIN010000004.1, forward strand.
TCTCGACGCCGCGCGCCGAACGCTGGAATTTCGACGACCTGTCGAAGCTGCTGCCGAAGGACGGCAGCGTGCAGCTCGCGCAATGTCACCAACGAGCGCGGCTGCTTCACCATCGTCGGCCCCAAGGCGCGCGACGTGCTGCAGACGCTGACCGAGATCGATCTGTCCAACGAGGCGTTTCCGTGGTTCGGCGTGAAGTCCGGCGACCGTCGGGCTGGCCAGCGGACGTTCGCCTGCTGCGCGTCAACTATGAAGGCGAGCTGGGCTGGGAGCTCTATCATCCGCTCCCCTATCAGCGGCATCTGCTCGAGGCGCTCCTGGCGGCCGGCGAACCGCACGGCCTGCGGCTCATCGGCCTCCATGCGCTGGAGTCGCTGCGCCTCGAAAAATCCTATCGCGCCATGTACCGCGACATGAATCCCGAGCTGACGCGCCTGGGAGAGCGGCCTCGATCGCTTCATCCGGCTCGACAAGGGAGAGTTCATCGGCAAGGCAGCGCTCCTGCGCCAAGCAGCAGGAAGGCGTCAGGCACGCGCTCGTTGACGATCGCGATCGACACCGACGGCGCGAGTTCGCTGATACCATGAAGGCGTCTATCACGAAGGCAAGCTTGTCGGCCGCATGACCTCCGGCAGCTATGCCTATACGCTCGGCCATGACGTCGCCTTCGCGCTGCTGCCGGTGGAACTCGGCGAACCGGGCACGGAACTGGAGGTGCCGATCCTCGGCGAATGCGCAAGGCGCGGGTCATACGCGGAATCGCCCTACGATCCGGAAGCGCTGCGCTGCCGCATGTAACGACGACGACTTGACGAGACAACGAAGAGTGCAGCCATGAAGATACTGGTCCCTGTGGAGGTCCTCGGCATTGTCAGGCGCAGCGGTAGTGCCGACTAGGAGCACTACCGCCGCAGCACGACGCTTGCCTAGTTACCCCCCGGCAAGACGCGGCAGCAGGAAAATTTCGGCGCCTTGTGGCAATTCCTTCGACCAGGTGTCGCGATAGATCACGCCGTCGATGGCGACCGCGATACCGCGTTCGATGTAGGGCTCGAGGCCGGGATACTGCTCACCCAGCTTTCTGAACAGCTCCCGGATGTCCTTGGCCTCGATGTCGACCTGTTCTTGCCTCCGGCGCCGCGCCAAGCGACCCCCAGAGCGTCACTTCGACCATCAGCCTGCCTTCCGCCTCGATCGCCGCCAGGATGCGCGGCGGCGACATCGGGATATGCGTCATCCGCACGCCCACGGCATTCGACACCGCATTGGCGATCGCCGCCAGCGGCGGCACGATCGACGTCTCGCCGACGCCGCGCACCCCGTAGGGATGGTTGGGATTGGGGATCTCGAGGATCTGCGTGTCGATCATCGGCAGGTCCGAGCAGACCGGGATGCGGTAGTCGAGGAAGCCGGGGTTCTGCAGCCGCCCGTCCTTGCCGTAGATGTACTCCTCGTTGAGCGCCCAGCCGATGCCTTGCGCGGCGCCGCCCTGGTATTGGCCCTCGACATAGGTCGGGTGCACCGCCTTTCCGGCGTCCTGGATGACCGTGTAGCGCAGAACCCTCGTGGCGCCGGTCTCGGGGTCGACTTCGATATCGCAGATATGGGTGGCGAAGGAGACGCCGGCGCCGTCGGCGACGAGTTCGCTGTGGCCGGCGATCGGTCCGCCGGTATTGGCCGCTTCGGCCGCGATCTCCTTGAGCGACAGCGGCGCGAGGTTGCCGTGCTTCTCGCCCCTGGCGATCGGCGTGGCCCTCTTCCCAGACCACGTCCTCGACGGGAATGTCCCACATCTGCGCGGCGCGTTCGCGCAGCACCTTGATGGCGTTGCGGGCGGCCGAGATCGTCGCCATGCGAGGAGGAGAAGGTGCCGCGGCTGCCGTCGGTCATGTCGTTGTAGCCCAGGCTGGCGGTGTCGGCGACGACCGCCTTGACCTGCTCATAGGGGATGCCGAGCTCCTCCGCCGCCACCAGCGACAGCGACGCGCGCGAGCCGCCGACATCGACCGTTCCGACGGCGAGCGAGACCGTGCCGTCCATGCCGATGTTGAGGTCGGTGCAGGTCTGGCCGCCGAAGTTGAACCAGAAGCCGCAGGCCATGCCGCGGCCCTGGTTCTTGCCGAGCGGCGCCTTCATGTGCGGATGGTTCTTCGCCGCCTCCAGCGTCGGGCCGATGCCGATCGGGCCGTAGACCGGGCCGTAGGAGGATCTGGTGCCTTCCTGGGCGGCGTTCTTGATCCGGAACTCGACCGCATCCATGCCGATCTTCTTGGCCAGCTCATCGACCGCGCTTTCGACCGCAAAGGCCGCCATCGGCGCCGACGGCGCGCGATAGGCCGCGGTCTTCGGCCGGTTGACCAGCACCTCGTAGCCGACGGTCTTGACGTTCTCGAGATCGTAGCAGGCGAACGCGGTCATGGCGCCGAGCTCGGCCCATGATGCCGGAATAGGGGCCGCAGGAATAGCGCAAGGTCGCCGAGGCCGCGGTGATCGTGCCGTCCTTGCGTGGCGCCGATCTTGACGTCGATCGAGGTGGCGCTGGTCGGCCCGGAGGCGCGGAACACCTCGTCGCGCGACATGACGAGCTTGACCGGCCGTCCGGCCTTGCGCGACAGCGCCAGCGCCACCGGCTCGGCCCAGACATGGGTCTTGCCGCCGAAGCCGCCGCCGATCTCGGACGAGGTGACGCGGAGTTTCGAGACCTCCATGCCGAGCAGCCGCGCGCAGAGGTGGCGATAGGCGAAATGGCCCTGCGTGCATACCCACAGCTCGGCGGTTCCGTCGGAATTGACGTTGGCGACGCACGCATGGGGCTCGATATAGCCCTGGTGGGTCTGCTCGGTCCTGAAGGTGCGCTCGACGATGAAGTCGGCGCGGGCAAAGCCCGCCTCGATGTCGCCGTGGCCATATTGGCTGGTCTTGGCGACGTTGGACGGCTTGCGGGCTTGGGCTCGACGCCCTCGGTGACGGTGTCGTGCACAAGGTGCGACTGCTTGATCGCCTCGTCGACATCGGTCACATGGGGCAGCACCTCGTAGTCGACCTCGATCAGCTTCAGCGCTTCCCTCGCCGTGCGGGCGTCGACCGCGGCCACCGCTGCCACGGCGTGGCCGTCATAGAGCGCCTCACCGCGCGCCATGCAGTTGTCGAGGGTGTCGTAGAGGCCGGTATCGCTATCGGTGAGGTCAGGCAGG
>CAWBIN010000005.1:0-238884 GCA_963788955.1 uncultured Alphaproteobacteria bacterium
GCGTCGCCCGCACTGGCTGTCCGCTGCCATAGGGTCTGTCTATCCTGACACGAATGGGCAAACCATCGTGTTACGGTCCTGATCGCCATCAAGGAAATGGGAGAGTTTGCCACGTCTAAGATCAGTCGCCGCGCCTTGCTCTTGCACACCGGCAGCGCAGTCGTCGCGTCGACGGTGGTGGTAGCGGCGCATGGTACGAAGCCGGAGGGTCGAGACCAAGCACCGTCCAATAATCTGCGAGCGCTGATTGAGGCGCACAAGACAGCTTATGCTGCGTTCGGCAAAGCCCTGCATGACGTCGGGGGTGGTAGTAGCGGCTCCGACAGAGCCAGCCGGGAGGAGGAGACGGCGCTGGTCGCCATCTGCAGCCACGCCGCCGTTGGGGAAGGGGATCGCCTGGCCAAGGCCCGATATCTTTTAGAGATCGAGGCGCGCGGTGAACTCGACCTAGCAGAGCATATGCAGGCTGTACTCCGATCGATGATGTGGAAGGCATGAGACGAGCGACGCGAGGGGAGGCAGATGCCGAATGTCTGGTATGCGCCGGTGAGTTCAACTGGTCATCGCAACACCTTGTGCAGCCTATCGGCCGGTGTTTCTGCGAGACGCGCCGCATTACAGTCATTCCCACGGCGCGTCCATTCACCCAAAGCGGACATCGCTGATGGACAGACCACAGGCAAATTGTGCATCCGACATTTGTCTCGAACGACTGGAGTGGATCCTACGCGGACCATCCGACCAATGGCTCCGAGCTATCTTCCTTTGGCTCGGTAGTAGTGCCAGACTGGATGGAGGGAGCACGACATGAGTGAGACCGCAAAATAGCAGCGATCCTGGTCTCGGATGTAGTCGGCTAGCCGGCGCCGATGAAGATCGCATCTTGGCACGGCTGCGCGCGCTGCGAAACGATCTCATCGACCCCACCATCGCTGTTCATCGTGGTCGCGTCGTCAAGCGCACAGGCGACGGGAGCCTCGTCGAGTTCAGCAGCGTGGTAGAAGCAGTGCGCTGTGCGATCGAAGTGCAGAACACCATGCTTGAGCGCAATGCCGGAGTGCCGGATGATCGTCGCATCGAGTTCCGGATCGGCATTCACTTGGGCGACGTCGTGCAAGAACGCGATGGCGACCTGATGGGCGATGGCGTCAACATCGCCGCGCGCCTGGAAGGCATCTGCGAACCGGGCAATATCTGTCTTTCCGAGCAAGCCTATTGGCAGGTCAAGGCAAGGCTCGACATCGCGATCAACGATCGCGGTGCCGTTCAGCTCAAGAACATCGCCGAGCCGGTTCGTGGTTATTCGCTACAGGTCGGCGTTCCCTCCAAGGCCAAGCCCGCGCCGAAGATTAAGACGAACAGCGAACAGACTGGCTATCAGAAGCGCGACAGGAAGCCGGGGGTAGGAAGGATTTCATGAATGATCCTGCTGTCATCGCGCGTCGACAACAAGCGCTGGCAAGGCTGGATGCTGCCGAGTGAAGTCAGCTCTCAAAGCTAAAGCCGATGGAGCCCTACTGTCGAACGCGCCCGATCGGGCTGCGCAACCCCGACCAGCTTACGCCCGATCGGGCGCTCCCGTCGGCGCCAGGGAAGCGCGTCACTGTCGCATCTTTAACTTGCTAGCGACGTCGCATCCCTATCTTGCTTTCACATGATTTGTAGCGGCTATACAGTGATGCGACAGTTGAGGTCGAAAGTTCTGTAGGACAGTGTGGCACCTTCATGCATGATCTCGAGACGGCCGTCGGGATTCTTGCCGGCACGCTGCGGGCTTGGGGGAGCGAGTGAGCGACGTCCTCGACGTGGTGGTTATCGGCGCTGGCTGGGCGGGGCTCGGCGTCAGTCACGGTCTTAGGCACTCCGGTATTCCCCACGTCGTGCTCGAGCGGGGACGAATTGGCGAAACCTGGCGGTCGCAGCGCTGGAACTCCTTTCACTTCAACATTCCAAAAGTTCTGACGGTATTGCCGGGTGACAGCTATGAGGGCAGCGACCCGGAAGGGGCGATGACACGCGACGAATTCGTCACCATGCTGGAGGGCTACGCGTTACGGAACAGCTTGCCGGTGCATACTGGGGAGTCGGTCACCGAGGTGACGCCGGACGGCGCCGAGCGCTACCTCGTGCACACACCGAGCCGGACGCTGGCGGCGCGCAACGTAGTTGTCGCGAGCGGCAGCCTCAACCGACCAAGGCGACCGGCGGTGTCGCAGCGGATCCCATTATCCGTCCACCAGATCGATGCATCTGACTACCGTTCCGCCACGCCGCTCGAGCCGGGAGCGGTGCTGGTGGTCGGCAGCGGCCAGTCAGGCGGCCAGATCGCCAAAGACCTCGCCGACGCTGGCCGTCAGGTCTTCTTCGCGACCAGCAAGATCGGCCGCATCCCGCGGCGCTATAGGGGCCGTGACGTCGTTCTGTGGCTGGTTGACTGCGGCTTGATGGACATTCGGCGGGAGGACTTCGCCCTGCCGTCTGGCGCTATCCCCGGTCGTCCGCTGCAAGGCGCCCTCGAAACCATCAGCCTGCAGTCGCTTAGCGCCCAGGGTGTGGTTCTGCTTGGTAGGCTCGTTAGCGCCGCCGGCACGGCACTGAGCTTCACGGGTAACGTTGCCGAGAATGTTTGCTTCGCCGATGAAAGCTCGGCCGAGTTGCGCCGGAAGATCGATGACTACATCGCGCGAACTGGCATCGCAGCGCCACCGGCCACTGGGGATCCGGCCGAAGCGGTGGCACCGAAAATTCCGTCGCCGCCGATCACGTCGCTCGAAGTCAAGAACCTATCAACCATTGTCTGGTGCACTGGCTTCGATGGCGACTTCAGTTGGCTCAGAGTTCCAGGAGCCGTCGGAGCGGACCAGCAGCCATTGCAGGTGGACTGCATAGGAGCAGCCAGTGGAGTCTATTTTGCCGGGCTCGATTTCGCTTCCACCCGCAAGTCGGGAACGATCCTGGCGAGCATCGATGAATCGCGCATCATAGTCGGACACATCCAGCAGCGGCTCAGGCAACTGTGGGAAAGTGGCGCGCCCTAGATGCGTCGCACCCCTCTCACTGCCTTGAATTTTGTCCTGGTCGCGCTTGCCTGCCCCGAGCAGGCCGGATCCTCGAAGTCGTAAGATCGGCCGGAGAGAGTTCTGAAGAGTGATGAAGACGCTCGATCTTGGCCGAGGGACCTGCATTAAGTGGGAAGCGTGACTGCGCGGGGAGAAGTGAGGTCAGCGCGCCAACAAGCTGCGCATGTCGACGCTAATCCCACGTCCGCTTTCGTGCCGTGAGCTAACACTGCCCTCAACACGTGGGTGTCGGCATAGCAAAAGAAATGCTCACGAGCGGGAGGCCTGAGATGAACGTGACCTCGGTCGCTTTCGCCTGTGGATTCAGCAATCTTAGACACTTTGCGAAATACTATCACGCGGCTTAGGGCGAGCATCCATCCGCGACGCTAAGAACAGCGCTCGGAGGTCACTGAGCCGGGCTAGCCGGCGGCCAATTTGGAATGAACGCCCGGACCTGACGTCTTCGGGACATTCAGGGTGGGGTGCGGCGACGTCTGCTTGGGGTCAGGGCCTCCCCTTTAAATTCTCCGGTGGAAGGGCAGAAAACGGTCGGACCCTGCCCCAGGGAAGCGCGTCACTGTTGCATTTCTAACTTGCTGCGCCCTGCCTTTGAAACGCCCATCGCGACATTTCTACTTTGCCGGCGGAGCGACATTCGAACTTGGTTGCAACATGATGGCAGCTTTGCGCCTCATGTCGGTCGTTGAGCAGGCCATAGCCGCATCCCAAGAGCAGACACTGCTGGCGACAAGGCTTGACAGTCGCCTTCGCAACAGGCGCAAAGATCAGTCGAGGCTGATCCGCGTTCCCTTGGCGCCGTTCAGCAGCCGCTTGAGATGGAAGCTGGCGAGCTGGTCGTCCGAGCGCTTGCCGACCTGCGCGGCGAAAGCGCGCAAGCGCGCCCGGGTCGCCGGCCTCCAGCTTGCCGAAGGCTTCGAGATAGCTCGCCGTCGAAGGATCGTCATACTGCTCTGGCGGCAACGGCTCGAAAGCGCGCAGCGCCTCGCGCCTGCCCCGCAGCACGAGGTCGCCGACCGGCCGTCCGCGGAAACCGTCGACCCTTGCAGCCGCGCTCCCGCTGACGCAGATGCGCGTGCCCAGCTGCTTGTTGGCGCTTTCCAGCCGCGCCGCGATGTTGATCGTGTCGCCATAGGCCGTGTAGTCGAAGAAGCGGCCGCCGCCGAAATTTCCGACCAGCGCCGGACCGGCATGGACGCCGATGCGGGTCGCGCCGAGCGCGATGCCCTTGTCGCGCCAGCTGTCGCGGAACGACTGCGACAGCGCGTCGAGCTCGAGCGCGCAGGCGACCGCGCGCGCCGCATGGTCCTGCTGTTCGCCAGGCGCGCCGAACAGCACATGCAGCGCATCGCCGACGATCTTGGCGACGGTGCCTTCATGCGCGAACACGATGTCGGTCATGCCGGCCAGATAGTCGTTGAGGAGCGCGCCGAGCGTGGCCGGGTCGATCGTCTCCACCAGCGTGGTGAAGCCGGTAATGTCGGTGAACAGCGAGGCGACCTCGCGCCACTGTCCGGCAAGCGCCAGCCCGTCGGCGTCGCCGGCCAGCCGCTCGGCCAGATTGGGCGAGAAGTAGCGCGACAGCGACGCATGCGCGCGCTCCGCGACCGCTTGCCGCCGCCGCGCCTCGCGCAGCACCTCGCGATGCTTCAAGCGTCTTGGCGATCGTGGTCTCCAGGTCGGCAAAGTCGATCGGCTTAGTGATGAAGTCGAAGGCGCCGCGGTTCATCGCCGTGCGGATGTTGGCCATGTCGCCATAGGCGGAGACGATGACGGTCGAAAGCTGCTGCTCCTCGGCCTGCTGCAGCTTCTCCAGCAGCGACAGGCCGTCCATGCGCGGCATGTTGATGTCGCACAGCACCATGTCGATGTCGCTGTTGCCGTCGATGACGGACAGGGCGTCCACCCCGTCGCGGGCAAACAGGAAAATGACCGCGCCGTCGCGGATCTGGCGCCGGAATTTCTGGACGATCAAGCGCCTCGAGGTCGGGCTCGTCGTCGACCACGAGGATGCGCGCCGTCACGCCACCATTCCCAGCCGCGTTTCGATCTCGTCGCCTGAGCGCCGCAAAGTCGATCGGCTTGGTCAGCAGCGCTTCGGCGCCGTTCTCCAGCGCCTTGCGCTTGGTTTCGGCGTCGCCATAGGCGGTGATCATGATGACCGGCACGTCGGGCCGCAGCTCCTTGATCTTGGGCAGCAGCTCGAGCCCGCTCATGCCGGGCATGTTGATGTCGGACAGCACCAGGATCAGCGTCACCCCTTCGGCGCGCTCGATCTGCTCCAACGCATCGGCCGCCGATTGCGCGAACTCCATCGTGAAGCGGCCGGCTCGGATGTCGCGGCGGAACTGCTGGCGAAACAGCGGCTCGACGTCGGGCTCGTCGTCGACGACCAGGATGAGCAGGCTCATGCTTCACCTCCCGATTTTGCGAGCGAGGCCGCGGCGCGCGGCAGCACGATCCGGAACTCGGTGAACTCGCCGGGCTGGCTGTCGACGTCGATCGTGCCGGCATGCTGTTTGACGACGATGTCGTGGCTGAGCGACAGGCCGAGCCCGGTGCCCTCGCCGGCCGGCTTGGTCGTGAAGAACGGATTGAACATCTTCTCCTTCACCTCCGGCGGGATGCCGGTGCCGTTGTCGCGGATCCTGATCTCGACACGGTCGCCGAGATTCCTGGTCGAGGCGGAGAGCGTCGGCTCATAGCCCGCGCCATTCGCCGCGGCGCTCGCGCTTGGCCGTTGCATAAAAGCCGTTGGAGATGAGGTTGAGAAGCACCCGCGTGATCTCCTGCGGGTAGAGATCGACCTCGCCCGCCTGCGGGTCGAAGTTCCGCGTCAGCGTGACGTTGAACCCCGGCTTCTCGGCGCGCGCGCCGTGATAGGCAAGGTTCAGGCTCTCCTCCACGACGGCATTGATGTCGATCGGACGGTGCTCGCCCGAACCCGCGCGCGAATGCAGCAGCATGTTCCTGACGATGGAATCGGCGCGCTTGCCGTGCTGGACGACCTTGTCGAGATTGCCCTTGAGCATGCCGGTCAGCTCGGCGACCTCTTCGCGCACGGATGTCCTCCAGAGGCGCTCCGGCCAGCACACTGCTGCAAATCGTCGATCAGTTCGCCGGACAGCGCCGAGAAATTGTTGACGAAGTTGAGCGGGTTCTTGATCTCGTGCGCGATGCCGGCGGTCAGCTGGCCGAGCGAGGCGAGCTTCTCCGTTTGCACGAGGCGGTCCTGCGCGGTCCTCAGATCTTCGAGCGAGCGCGACAATTCGCGGGTGCGCGCCTGCACCTCGTCGAACAGCCGGACGTTCTCGATCGCGATGCCGGACTGGTCGGCGAACGTCTCGACGAGCTCGATCTGCCGCGGCGTGAAGTCCCGCACCTCGGACCGCGTCAGCGCGAACACGCCGACCGGCGTGCCTTCCCGCAGGATCGGAACGCACAGGATGGTCCGGTAGCCGCCGAGCTTCTGGAGCTGCGTTGCCCCGTATTCCGGGTCGGCGAGCACGTCCGAAACATGGACGGCTCGCGCTTCGAGGGCCACCCGTCCGGTGACGCTGTCGCGACCGGCGGCGAAGGGATTGGCTTTGGCGAAAACCGCGGCCTCAGGCAAATTGCCGTAGCTCGGCCGACCACCGGTAGAGATCGCCGTCGCGCTTGAAGATGACGCTCGTGTCCGCGTCGCACAGCTTGGCCGCTGATTCCGCCAGCGTGTCGAGAACCGGCTGCAGGTCGAACGTCGAGCGGCTGATCGCCTTCAGCACGTCGGCCGTCGCCGTCTGCTGCTGCAGCGACTCGCTCAGCTCCGCGGTGCGCGCCTGCACCTCGTCGAACAGGCGGACATTCTCGATGGCGATCACGGCCTGGTCGGCGAAGGTCTTCAGGAGTTCGACTTGCTTAGCGGCAAGAAAGCCCGTCTCAGCACGCCCGACTGCTATGCAACCGATGGGCTGGCCGTCACGCAGCATCGGCACGGCGACAGCACTGCGCAGGCCCGAAAAAGCCGCCGCGGCGCGATGCGTGAATTCACTATCCAAGGTGAGGTCCGGGATCTGCGCCACGTCAAGATATAGAATTGCCCGTTCGGCAGCGCTGCCGCGAGTAGGTGCCACGGGAAAGGTGTTGCGCACGATCTCAACGCTTTCTTCGGTGATGCCGTGATGCGCGACGAAATGCAGAAGCTCGCCGTCAAATCTGTAGACAAAGCAGAACTGCGCTTCGCACAGACGGGCGGCGCTTTGCGCGATCATATTGAACACTGGCTGCACATCGGTGGGCGAGCGGCTGATAACGCTAAGCACATCGCTGGTCGCCGTCTGGTACTCCAGCGCCTCTGTGGCCTCCCGTGTCCGCTGCTGCACCTCCTCGAAAAGGCGGACGTTCTCGATCGCAATTACGGCCTGGTCGGCGAAGGTCTGGACAAGTTCGATCTGGCTATCGGTGAAGGGCCGGGTTCGGGTCGCGTCATGGCGAAGACGCCGATTACCGATCCTTCGCGCATCAGCGGCACACAGAGCACAGCCGAATAACCTCCGAGTCGCGGAGCTTCGGGAACGTGCCATGTTCGGTGTCCTTGAGCACGTCCGGAATATGGACGACTGCCTTGTCGAGCGCTGTCCGGCCCGACCCAGGCATTGCCGGCTGATCGGACTCGGATTCGCCTCTTCATACTCCGATACTCCGGGGTTTGGTCGTAGCCTGGCCGCAAGCCGGAAGACATCGCCGTCGCCGCATAAAGATGCCAGACGTTTTCGCACCGCAGAGCCTGCACAGCAGAATCGATAACGTGTCGAGGACGCTCTGCAGGTCGAACGCGGAGCGGCTGATGACCTTGAGCACATCGGCCGTCGCGGTCTGCTGCTGCAGTGCTTCGCCAAGCTCGGCGGTGCGCGCCTGCACCTCTTCGAACAGCCGCACATTGCCGATTGCGATGACGGCCTGGTCGGCGAAAGTTTTGAGGAGGTCGATTTGGTTGTCGCTAAAGGGCCGCGCCTCGATGCGCCGGATCATAAGCGCTCCGATTGCTTTTCCTTCCTGCAACAGCGGAGTGGCGAGAATCGCGCGAAAACCAAGACGTTGAGCCATCATTCGGCCAGTTGCAAACTCCTCTCCAGCGATGGTCAAGTCGTGAACGTGGACCGGCACCCGATCCAATACGGCGCGGCCGGTAACGATGTCGCGCGCGACCGGCAAGCCAGTGCCGTCAATCGGAATCGGTCCGTGATGCGCTCCCACAGCCAGCCTGTCGGAGCGCAGCAGATAGATCGTTGCGTCATAGGCGTCGCAGAGCCGACGCGGCACTTTCAGCGACGGCGTCCAGCACAGGCTGAATGTCCGTAGGAGACCCGGCGATCACTTGCAGTATCGCGCCGGTCGCCGTCTGCTGCTCTAGCGCGTCGGTCAGATCACGGCCGCGCGACTGGACCTCTTCGAACAGCCGGACGTTCTCGATGGCGATGACCGCCTGGTCGGCGAAGGTCTTGAGCAGTTCGACCTGCCGATCGGGAAAATCGCCGGCTTCAAGCCGGTCGACCGTGATCACGCCGATCGGAACGCCATCCTTGAGCATCGGCACCGCGACGGTGCTTCGCGAATGCAATAAATCGGCAAGCGCACCCATCGTATGATCCGGATCGGCCTGATAATCCGGATCGGCCTGTATGTCGGGGATTTGCACAACGGTGCCGCTGCTCACCGCCCGCGCTGCAGCGCTGCCACGTCCTGGTGCCATTGGGAAGCTGCGATCGATCGTCTCGATGGCTTCGGGCGGCACCCCGTGATGGGCCATGAAGTGCAGGAGCGTTCCATCGAACCGGTCGACAAAGCAGAATTGCGCCTCGCAGAGCTTGGCGGCACTCTGGGCGATCGTATCGAAAACCGGCTGCGCATCAGTCGGGGATCTGGAAATCGCGCGCAATATCTCGCCGGTGGCCATCTGCTGTTCCAGCGACTCGGCTAGGTCGCGGTTGCGGGACTCGACCTCTTCGAACAGCCGCACGTTCTCGATCGCGATGACCGCCTGATCCGAAAATGTCTGAACCAGTTCGATTTCGCGCGTACTGAACGGCGAGACCGACGAGCGGGCGAGGACGAAGACGCCGGTCACGGCGCCGTCACGCATCAGCGGAACGCCCAGCAGGGTGCGGAAGCCGCCGAGCCGCTGGCCTTCGATGTTGGTGTACTCCGGATCGTCGAGAACGTCGACAATCTGCTCCACGGACCCGCTCTGGGCAACGCGGGCGGCGATGCTGCCCCGGCCCGGCGTGACCGGGAGGTTGTTCATGTGGTCCTGGAATTCTTGGCTCCATCCGATCTGTACCGTCGGCTGCAACACGGCGCCCTGGCGCAGATAGATGTAGCCCATCCCGGAATGACAGAGGTCGGACGCGGACTTCACAAGCGTATGCAGCACGGAATCGAGATCGAACGCCGAACTGCTGATCGTCTTCAACACTTCGGCCGTCGCAGTCTGCTGATCCAGCGACTCGGCCAGTTCACGATTGTGGCCCTCGACTTTCTCGAACAGCCGGACATTCTCGATGGCGATCACGGCCTGGTCGGCGAAGGTCTGGACCAGCGCGATCTGGCGTTCGGTGAAAAGCCGCGCCTCCGGCCGGGACAATGAAATGACGCCCACGACCTTGCCGTCGCGCTTCAGCGGGACGGCAAGCCCGGCGCGGTAGTCGCCGAGCTTATGAGCGGCGAGCGAGCGGAAGCGCGGATCGTTTAATACGTCCTCGACATGCACGACCTCTCCGGTGAAGGCGGCGAGCCCCGAGGTCGTCTGCGCGTCGGCGGCCGGCGTGAGTGGGTTGTCGCGCACGGCAGCCACCCACTCGTCGGAATAGTTGACATGCGCGGCAAGAAACAGCTGTTCGCCCCTGCGCAGCCAGATGACACCTCGTGTCGCCTGACAGAGCTGGATGCTCGTCTGGATAAGGGTGGTTAAGACCGTATCCAGATCAAAGGCGGAGCGGCTGATGACTTTCAGCACCTCGGCCGTCGCCGCCTGATGCTCGCGCGTTTCGTTCAACTGCTGGGTGAGCAGCGCAATCTTCGATTCGCGTTCGGAGTTCGATTTATGCACGCTGCGGTCCGATCCTCGATTGCGGCATCGGCGCCACTCTTTGACCTCTTTCGCCATGAACTTAGACCGGAAAAGCTTGGCGATCGATAGTCCAACTTTTGTCGGCACCAGGTTCGAGCCTGGTGGCTGAGTACCGAAGAGCCGCTCTTTTTGAGCGCACCTGCCGCTTTCGACATAACTCGGTGGAAGCAAAATCCGCCGATTTGGGAATCCCCAACGATTCCAGGTCAACGCAGAACGCTCAGCGGCCACCGCTCCGCGTTTCTAGAAAGTCAGGAAAGGGTCAGGTTACGACGCTGATCGCCACACCCGAAAGTCCGCTTTTTCAGATCCGTGCGCCAGAAGCTGCCGGTCCGCTGACGGCCCAAAGACTGTCGGTCCGCTCTGCGCCTAATCTCGGTCATTGAGATATTAGCAGCCGCTTCCAAAAAGCAGACATCACAGTGACCGCGCCGTAGCTCTCGATGCGCACGATGTAGAACTCTCCAACCCGCCATTGGCAGAGATTGAATTGAAGCCGGCTGCAAGGATGTTGCCCACAAGCATTTCCCAGGACGGCCATTGATCGCTCAGCAAGGAATTCCGGGCCGGTCCGGATAACCCCAGGCGAGATGGCGTCTGCTGGGTCGACGCTGGCGTCAGTCGACCTGCATCAACTCCTATTAGGCCGCAATAACTTCGAGAACCACAAGGCGGACTACTGGGGCCGGAAGAAGCTGGGGTATTTCCACACTGGTGTGATCCGATACTTTACATACTATGTGACCTTCAATTGGGGGCTATAGCAAATGAAAGAAGAGACCGGCGTTCAGAAGTTGGTGCGCACGCTGCGTGCCCGAGCACCTGATGACGCAGCTGAATTGCTCGCCAGAGAGTCTCCCGAGTTCATCCACGACACACTAAAGCTGTTGCCGGACGGGCACGCCCGTAAGGTGGCCGAGCATTTGCCACTGCATATGCGGCCCATCGGGTCTCATGGCGGTGGCAAGGGTGTCGCGATGCCCGAGTCGCTCATCGAGCTGATGGACCCGATTTCCGCCAGCGTTCCTGTCGGGACGACAGTTGCTGCCGCGGTTGAAGCTGTCAGACGCGCCCAGGTGCCGACCGAGCTCACTTATCTCTATGTCACGGACGAGGGCAATAAACTGGTTGGCCTGGTGGTCCTGCGCGATCTAATGCTGAGCGAACCGGACGCAATTGTCGATCAGGTCATGCTGCCCAGGCCGTTCGCTCTTAATGTCGGTCTCTCTTTGAGCAACGCATGCGAGGCAGCGGTACGGCGTCACTACCCTGTCTACCCGGTGGTGGACGCGGAGAACCGGCTGCTCGGGCAGGTTCGCGGTTGGCGCTTGTTCGAGCAGCAAATCATCGAGGTTTCCGCCCAGTCTGGCCAGATGGTAGGTGTCCAGAAGGAGGAGCGCTCTTTTACGCCGCTGTTTTCAGCCTTCTTGAAGCGTCATCCGTGGCTGCAGTTGAACCTCCTGACGGCCTTCATGGCCGCATTCGTCGTCAGTTCGTTCACAGGGACGATCGAGAAGATCGTTGCCCTGGCGGCGTTCCTCCCGGTCTTGGCCGGGCAGAGCGGAAACACCGGCTGCCAAGCACTGGCGATGACCCTGCGTGGCCTTGCCCTGGGGGATGTGGACAAACGACCGAAGCTGCACTTGGTGATGAGAGAGGGCGCGCTCGGGATCGCCAACGGCTTGCTCGTCGGCCTTCTTGCGGCTGCGGCGATGTGGTTCTACGCCTCGAGGCAACCGGAGTCGGCGGCCCAAGCGCCCATGCTGGCACTTGTGATCCTGCTTGCCATGTCCGGATCGTGCCTCATGTCCGGAATCTCCGGCGTGCTGATCCCGTTGGGCCTGCGCCGGGTCGGCGCCGATCCGGCGGTCGCTTCGGCGATCTTCCTCACCACCTTGACCGATATTGTAGGCATGGGCCTGATGCTGGGGCTGGCCACCATTCTCGTGCTGTAGCGAGGCGCGTCCAGTGACGCGTCCCTGGGAATTGGGGGCAATAAGCTGACCTCGTCGCGTTCATGCCAGCGTACTGCCTCGAGAAGGCCATGTGACCAAAATCGGAGCGCTTTTTGTGCCCGTGTCTTTTGCGATCTGTGCAAAGCGATAAAGGGAGTCTTCGAACCGATTGTTGAAGCCATGGATGAAGACCAGCACGCTGTGGTCCGGGCTCTTCCTGACAGAGGCGCGGAGCCACGCCTTCGCGCCCTCCCGTGTTATTTCTTCGGCCTTCACCACCGCGAAATCGGTTGCCGGGTTTGAGGGCAGCTTCTTGGGCCAGGCGACCTCGCCGACCTCGCGCACCGACGCTGGTGGGATAGACACCGTAATGTCTGAAAATGAAGGAGCCAGTCCACGCTCGCCCGTATACATCTCGGCGGGATTGGCAGAGCGAGCGCGGGTCGTCGTTACCAGCATCTCCACCTTGCTGGACGAAGGCGACGTATCGGCCACCGGCAACAGCACGTTGGTGGGACGCGTCGCACATCCCCAGAGCAGGCCGATCAATGCTGATGCCAACAGAAGGCTACCTGTACGCCTGACTTTGGATCTACCTACCAAGTTGGCACCCTTGTCGTCCTTCTGACCCATAGACCGGATCGATCTGTTCGTCGGGCTTCTTCCAGGCTCTTTGGTCGGCCACCCAAAATCGCTCACCGTGGCCGTCGATTGCTACCCGATTTCCCCGTGGCATCGGTGTTCAGCAGTGCTGCTCCCACCTCGCCAACCAACCGATCCACCAGTTCCTGCCATTCGGCTCGTCTGGCGCCGCGCAATTCCGGCGTGATCTCGTCGACCCTTGAAAGCGCAAACTCAGCGTCCGCGAGTTCCTCACACATATCGCGAAAGCTCTCACTGCGGTCCATCAGCCGACGGATCGCCAATTCAAATTGGGGAAACCGACGTGTTGCCGCCGTGGTCGCCCTGCGTCTGTCAGATCCGTCTTCTATCGGCATGACAAAATTCATTGATCTGCCCCAATGGTATTGCAAACGACTGGCAGGGGAATGTAAGTTACGTGGGCAAGCATGTAACCGCATAATAAAATTAACGCGGTACAGTGGCGGTCAAGCGAGGGTATGGTGATCCATGCGGGAGCATCCGCAACTGGGGAGCATGGTCTCCCCATTGAAGATTGTCGCGCCCAACTTGCCCTGATCATCAATAGTGCCGACTTCGACGGCACCGAGCGCGAGCGCCGCTTCCTCACCCATGTGGTGGAAGAAACGTTGTCGGGACGTGACGACCGCATCAAGGCCTATTCCATCGCAATCGAAGTGTTCGGCCGCGGCGAGTTGTTCGACGCGCAGACCGATCCCATCGTCCGCATTGAGGCGGGCCACATCAGGCGCGCGCTCGAGCGCTACTATCTGACCTCCGGGTGCGCCGACCCAATTCTGATCACGATCCCTAAGGGGGGGTATGTTCCTGTCTTCACGCTTCGCGCGGACCAGCCAGTCGCGGAGCCGCAAGTGTCGGTTATTTCTCAAACAGTCGCTCGCTCCCCGGTTCGGCGGATGGGGTCGCGACTGATCCTGCTGGGCGTGCTTATAGCCCTTCTCGCGGCCTTGGCGTCGGTGCTGGTGTGGCGGTGGACGACTGTGAGGCCGAGCGCGCCAGAAACGCCCCACGTGCTTGTTGAACCGTTCGACAATCTGACTGGCACTGATGCGGCGGCTGCCATTGCAAGCGGATTGAAGCAGGAAGTTGTCAGCCATCTCTCCAAATTCAAGGACATTGTGGTGATGGAGTCGCCTCCAATAGAGGGCGATACGTCGATCCGGCCACCACGATTTGTCCTTGCCGGAAGCGTCAGCCTGTCGGCCGATGCCTACAGGCTTAGGGTCAGGTTGATCAACCGGGCCAACGGCTCGGTTCTGTGGGCAAACAGCTATGATGGCGGGATGAAGGTGGCGGAGCTTCTGCAAGCCCAGACTGACATCGCTCGCAACGTATCGACGACCCTGGCTCAAACCTACGGCGTCATTTTCCAGGCCGATGCATTCCACCACGTCGAGAACCCGCCCGACGACTGGGCTGCCTATTCTTGTGCGCTCTCTTTCTATGCATATCGGGTCGACCTGAGCGCAGAAGATCGTTCATCAGTGCGGACGTGCCTCGAGAAAGCCTTGGGTCGTTTTCCGAACTATGCCACCGGGTGGGGTCTTCTTTCCCTGATCTACATCGATGACTATCGGTTCGAGTTTCCAACCGAGGCGAAGCTGCCCGTTGTCAAGCTCGAACGCGCGTTGGAAGCGGCAAGGCGGGCAGTGGAGATCGACCCTCTCAACATAAGAGGCCTCCAGGCAGAAATGCTAGCGCTCTATCTCAGCAAGGAAACCAGTGCGGCATTAGCTGTGGGCAAACGGGCCTTGGCCATCAACCCCAACGACACCGAGTTAATGGGCGAATACGGACAGCGCCTGGCGGTCTCGGGAAATTGGCCAGAAGGCTGCGCGTTGATGACTGAAGCGCGACAAAAAAATCCGGGATCCTTCGGCTACCACGAGGCAAATTTGGCTCTCTGTTCCTATTTCAGAGGCGACTATCCTCAGGCGATTATGTGGATCAAGAAGTCGCCACTTCGAGCGAACCCGATCTATCATATTATTGCGGCAGTCGTTTTTAGCGAAGGAGGCGAAAAGATTGAGGCTGATCTCGAGCGCGCTTGGCTAAACCAGAATCGCCCGGATTGGGTCAAGAACATGCGCCAGGTCGTTTCGATGCGGTTGGCCCGTCCGCAAGACGTCGAGACCTTTATTGGTTCGCTGAGGAAAGCAGGCTTCGACGTGCCGGACTGACGTGCATCGCCGTCAAGAACCCGCGCTTCGCGCGAACGGCAGAACTTGCGATCGGCGCAGTACCTTGCGCACAACAACGTCTCCAGACGCGTCGTCGGCGTGAACTTGAAAAATGCGCTTGGCCAGATCAAGGCCCACGGTGGTAATCTGCATGGCGGATGGCTCCTTAGGTCGGGTTGCCTGACAGCAAACCCACTGTGGCACTGTGATGCCGGGAGCGAGAGCCATCCAGCTCATCTGCTTTGCTTGTTTGGGGAGACATCGCCAATCTGTCCTTCAACCACTGGGCCGCGGACATCTACGCCTCGGGCACGTGGCTGAACTCCGCTACAGGCCTTGAACTCTCGGCGGCAACCGGCATCACCTTCAACGGCGAGGATACGGCGACACACTACAAGAACGGCACGGAGTTCCACATCGAGGGAACGATCGACCAGCACTTCAGCAAGGCCTTCGACTTCGCGCCGAAGCGCGTCGACCCCGGCTCGAACTAACGGCTTGCATAACGCCTGCTATCCGTGCACCCGCTCAGCGCACTGCGCCGCTACTGACCAATATGCGACGCGACCGACATCATCGCCTCAGAGTTCGGGCGGGCGCCCAAGCCGCCATCGAAAACCTCGGAGAACGTCCAGCGAACGACGCCGTTGCGGTCGAGCAGGAACTGGCCCATGAGCTGCCCCACACCGGTCGCAATCATTTGCTGGTCCGCTTCAGTGATATCGTAGTTGTCTTTCTTGTTCAGATATTCGAGCGCGGCAAACGGATCCATCGGTTCCGGCATTTCGCCCGGCAAGTTGAGCCGCATCGACTTCACATCGCTCATTGAGACCTTGTGCGGCCAAGCGCTCTCGCCCTCGGTGATCTGCATATTGGGGAGCCCAAAAGCGCGGTGTGAAGCCCGCTCAGGATCAGACGCCGCGAGCAGAGCCGGCATCGGATGATAACGGAGATAAAGGCGTGCCCGTTCGATGGGCGTGTTCACCACCGTCAGGGTTTCGATGCCCTTTGCGTTAAGGGCTGGTGTGAGCAGTGAAACCGTCGCGATAAGACGCCTGCAAAAAGGACAATGCAGACCTCGATACAGTCCGACCAGCACTGGCTTCTCGCCGCGGAAATCGTCGATAGCTATCTTGCCCTCGCGAGTAATCGCGTCGAGTACGAAATTGGGCGCTCTTTCGCCCAGTTGCAGAGGGCCTACGTCGGCGCGATCAGACATGCTTGATCCTCCTCGCGGGTCAATCCAGTAACGAAAGCGCGGCGGTACTTCTGGCTCCAGCCCGTGTTCGGCGCCACACTTCCTGTGCGTGTTGAAATTGCAATGTAGCACAGAGATGGCGGACGTTGGGGCGCTACCTTAGTGTCGGCATTTTCCGAGCTTGATTTCAGGCCATTTTCACGCCATCCGGTCAATGGCCGGCCGCGGACTCTGGCTGATGTAGCGAAGGCGTTGGCGGACGCGGGGTATCTGTCGAGTGCTGGAACGCAGTACACACCGACTGCAGTCTCGCGAATGCTGGCTTCAGGCAGAAGCGCGCTCGCGAAGCTCGCGAGGCAACGAAAGGTCGAGACCAAATCATCGCCTTCGGCGCTTGAACCAGCCGCTGCAGAGTTGCAACACGAGATCGCCGAGCCCGCAATGCGGACACCGCTCGGCTCGCGTTGGTAGGCGGCCCCCGGCCCCCGCCCCCGGCTTTGTCGGCGGCGGGGGTGGTGGCTTTTTGGGGCCCTGCAAGACATGCGTTTTACGTGCTGGATAGACTTCCGTCGGGGTTGGCGTCGCGACGGAAACAAGCTCGAAACAGACCTGGCAAGCCGGTGGCGATAGTCGGTTACGAGATTTGGCTATGCCTAGACCATCGGGGCTTCGCCTCACGTCAAAGGCGGCTGATGCGTAGTTTGGAAAGGCGCTGTCGTCCTTTCATAGGAGAGGGATCAACTATGCGGTCCGCAACGGTTCTCTCATCGTTGCTCGCGCCGGCTCTATGGGCGGCTCATCTTTTGCTCGTCGTCTGGGGTCTTCATACCGCGGCGCGGTCCGATCCGGTGTTTTGTTCTAGCGCTTCATCGATCCGAACGACACCGAACCAGCCAACCGAGACCACCATGGCATGTCCGTTCGTGCTGGCGGGATCATCGAGCAATGGTTCGGGGTGATCGGACTTTGGCTTGCGAACTCATAGCGCCGACGACCGCCAGCGCACTGAGGGGCTGCCCGAAACGACGACGATGCAAACGGCCGAAATCGATTGTCAGCGTCGGAGCTCATCGCGCCGAGCCCTGGAGACCGGGCAGGGGAGCCGTCGCCAAGCAACCTACGCGGCGCGTCGTTGAGCGAGGTGGGGACCCGAGCGGGCTCGACGAGGGTCGACGGCGGTCACAATGTTGTGGTGGTGATCGCAGTAGACGCGATCCGGCGAAGTTGGCCCAGCACAAAAACGGTAACCGCCGGGTACTGACCGGTCTTCGCTGACCGGGAAGCGGCACTGACAGAGGCCTAGCTGAATGAGGGGGACGTCTCTCGAAGTTGGTCTGATATTTTCAGGCATGATGGTTTCGGTTCCTGGTTCATAGCCATTGCCGGCTGACGGCCGCAGTGCGACCCCGTCGGGCGAGCTTCTCTCGTTTTGGAGGGCTATGGATCACCATATGGTGTTGGTCGCAGCGTCAATGAAGCCCGAGGCTCTGCTTTCTGAAGCCAATTGTTTGCGACCTAAGGCCACACCTGCGCGGGTAAGAACGCACAGGCAAGTCATCGTAGGCTGCCTCGGGCGCCAACCCCGACGGGGTTGTCGGTGGCGGGTAGGGGTGGCTTGTGGGGCCCCTATCAGGCGCCCGCGCCCTCGTTCAGGTTCAGGACCCCTCATGGCCAACTCTCTCTCGCCGCCAAAACCCAAATCGCTCCGAAAGACGGAATTCGACCCCAACGGTGACCTTCATTGTCCGCGTTGCGAACGGCAGCTTTGCGCCTCGTTTCGGCCGTTAAGGTCAGCATTGCCACCGCCTGGAAGCGGACATAGCCGGCGACCACTCTGGAAGTTGCGGTCGTGCTATGAGCAGAAATTGAGAACATTTTTCCGAAGTGGACATTCGGTTGATGCGTTAGGCACCGAAGCAAGGAGGCTCGTGCATTCGGGGCGCGCCGTCTCTTTAAAGCCGTCACCGGGCTTGCAATTCGGTGGCGCATTGCGACATTGGCTGCATGAGCACCTCCGCACAACCAGTGCGTCTGGTCCGCCCCGAAAAGAAGCGGCGTCGCATCCCCATTGCAGTCATCATGGCGTTGAGTTTCGGCACGCTCGTGTTCCTTTCGGTCGGCGGCGTGCTGGCGTTGTCGGTCGGCGCCAATTTTCGCAACACGTTCGACTTGCTCGGCGCCCAGTCGACACTCCTGGTCGATGCGATGGAGGACTCGCTGCGCGCCGAGATGGGCGGCGCCGAGAACGCGGTGGACGGCATCGCGCAGCTGTATGCCCAGGGCGAGTTCCAGATCGACGACGAGGCGATGTCTGCCGCCCTTGCCGGTGCTCTTTCGGCGCCGCGCGGGGGCGAAGGCGACGCTGATCTGCACGCCCGACCTCGTCTGCAGGGGCGCCGCGCGGCCGCGAAAACAACGTTCCGACGGGAGCGATCCAGCAACTTCCGGCCGAGCCCGAGAAGTCGCCGCAAGTCCGCGCCGCCCTCGAGCAGCGGCGGCAGGTCGACGGACGCCAATGGGGTGCGTTCGTGGCCAACGAGTACGGCCTGTTCGCGCATGTCTCCGTGCCGCTGGCACGTGATGGCGTGACGCAGGCCTGGGTGATCGCGGCGGTGGAATTGCAGAAACTGTCCGAAATCACGCGGGAACTGTCGTCGCGATTCGGCACGCATGCCTTCATTCTCGATGGCGACGGATCGCGTGCTGGCCGACCCGCGGCTGGCCGATCCCGACGCTCTGAAGAATGGCATCCTGCCGCTGACGCCGCTGGCCACCTATGGCGATCCGGTATTGGCCGCATATAGCTCGCGCAAGGTAGAGCGGGAGTTCGACACGCGCCGCGCCCGCGACATAGAGATCGCCGAGATCGACCCAGCGTGGACAGATGCGTCCGAGTGGAACGGCGAGACCACGTACATCGCCATTACCCGCAAGATCGCAGGCTATGGCGACGAGCCCTGGACGCTCGGCGCGTATTTCGAGACCAGCCAGATCAGCGACGAGATCGAGCGCGTCATGGGATCGGCCCTGCTCGGGCTTGGGGCGATGGCCGTGGCGGTCATCGTCGCGATCCTGCTTGGCAGGCGCCTGTCGCGACCGATCCAGGCGATCGCCGGCCAGGCCACGCGCGTCGCCGATTTCGATCTCGACGGCGTGACGCCGCTGCCGCGCAGCAGGGTGCTGGAGCTGGACGACCAGGCTTCGGCCTTCAATGCTATGCTGATCGGTCTGCGTGCAT
Organism: uncultured Alphaproteobacteria bacterium; assembly: GCA_963788955.1. Taxonomy (GTDB): domain Bacteria; phylum Pseudomonadota; class Alphaproteobacteria; order Rhizobiales; family Rhizobiaceae; genus Mesorhizobium. The sequence goes on from CAWBIN010000005.1 coordinate 19,423, forward strand.
TCTCGACCTATATTCCGCGCTCGCTGGTGGCCAAGCTGGTGCGCACCGGAGAGATCGGCATCGCTGAACCGCGCGAGGCGGTCGTCACTGTCATGTTCACCGATATCGCCGGTTTCACCACGCTGTCGGAGCGGATGGACGCTGCCGCTGCGGCCAGGCTCCTCAACCATCATTTTGAAATCCTGTGCCGCGCGGTCGACGCGCATGGCGGCACGGTCGACAAGTTCCTGGGCGACGGCATGCTGGCATTCTTCGGCGCGCCGGACCGTCTGAAGGGCCATGCCGCCGCGGCCGTCCGCGCCGCCGCGGCCATTCGCGAGGAGCTGGAGAAAGACAATCTGGAGGCGGCCAGCGAAGGCCGGCCTCCGCTTCATGTCCGCATCGGCATCCATACGGGCTCCGTCATCGTCGGCAACATTGGCGCATCCGACCGCGTCAACTATACGATCGTCGGCGACACCGTGAACGTCAGCCAGCGGCTGCAGGATCTCGGCAAGCAGCTTGAACCGGATGCCGCGACCGCCATCGCGATTTCCGGCGAGACCGCGTCGCGGCTCGACGAAAAGTTCGAAACGATCCCGGCGGGCAAGCACAGGTTGCGGGGGCGCGGCGAAGCAACGGAGGTCTTCCAGCTTGGCAAAGTCGCGACGTCAAAATCGCCCCGTCGGGACGTTACACCAAGCAGGCTAAGGGGCATGCCACTTCCATGCGGCTGATAGGCGGCTTGGAGAAGCCCACGGCTTTGGCAGTGACTGGATCGGGATCACCTAGTGCCGTAGCCGATTTCAATTGGAGCGACAAGAACACGGCAAAGTCGCTGGCTCCAGTCAACATCCGCTTACGAGCCGCCAAATCGGCTCTGCAAGCGCGCCGGTTTGGGTCAGATCACGTCGGTACTCGCGGGGGGGCCCGAAGGTCCGCCTTTTATGATCCGAACCTCAAAGCGGCCAGTCGCTGCCAGTCAGCATTCGGCCCATCCCGGACATGGCCGCCACTGCTCAGAATTCACTTGCTGAGCCGGCTTCCGCTGTAGGGATCCTCACTTCAGCGTTTGACCCTAAGTTCTTCGTTCGCTAGCGGGGGCTTCGCGCGGCGTCACAACCATATGCGTCATGGCGTCCAATCCTCGGCGACAGCAGCCCGCCAATCGGGGCGATCAGCGCCCATGCCTTCCTTTGCACCGAGCTGTTCTATGGCTGCCCGAGGGGCTGCGCCTCCCCCGCCTCGCACTCCGGCAGCCGCACAGGTGTGGCGAGTTTCGCCAGCGCCTCGGGCTTGGCAGAGGCCGGGAAGCCAGCTAGCTGCATTGTCTCTATGAACCGACTGCGCTCCATTGTGCTCAGGCCGGATCCGTTGATGATGCTCTCGAAACGAGCATTGGCCTTAAGAGGCTGCAGCTTCGACCCGAAGCGTCGATCGACGCTTCGGGTTGACGTCGCCTCATTCACTTGCTTGTCGCAGCCTGTTCGATGAGTGCCGCAACAGCTTCGGGCTTTGACACATAGACGGCATGGCTGCCGGCGGTTTCGGTGACGGTTGATCCGGCACGCCCGGCCATCATGCGCTGCGCCGCCGGCGGGATCATTCGGTCGTCAGTCGCAACCAGGTAGTAGCTCGGCTTGGACTTCCATGCCGGATCGGTGACTGCGCCGGTCAGCGCTTCGACGCCCCACGGAACCTGTAAATCGGCCATGAACGATGCCACATCGGCGTTTACATCTGCTGCGAACGATGCGGCGAACTTGTCCTTGTCGAGGAAGAGGAAGCCATCCACGGGCGGCAGGATCGGAGGCACAGGCGCGCCGGCAGGCGGATTGGCGATCAGCGAGGAAACGGACTCACCCTTGTCCGGTGCGAACGCGGCGATGTAGACGACAGCCTTTACCTTCTCGTCCGTGCCGGCTTCGCTGACGACGACGCCACCATAAGAATGGCCGACGAGAATGACAGGACCGTCCTGTTCGGCAATGCGCGCGCCTGGTCACGGCCACATCGTCAGCCAGCGAGGTCGTCGGGTTCTGAACGATGGTGACGTTGTAGCCGTCCTTCTTCAGGATGTTGTGGACGCCTTGCCAGCCCGAACCATCGACGAAGCCGCCATGGACGAGAACGACGTTCTTTACGCTTGCCGGCTGTTGTGCGGCGGCGGGTGTGAGAGCGGTTGCCGCCAGTGCGAGTGTCGTAGCGGCGGCGATGAGGGTGTTGGTCATGTTGGTATTTCCTTTTGTTTGTCACGATAATCATTATCGCGATAATCAATTCATACAGACATCCATCCGTCCTTGTAAAGCGATTTCTTTATCGCGATATCATTTTTTGTGGTAAGGGATATCTGCGCCACCAGATGGAGACCACAATGGCCAACGACCCAGTGCTGCCGCTTGATGGCCAGCTTTGCTTTTCGATCTATTCCGCCTCGATTGCCATTCAGCGCGTCTACAAGCCGATGCTGGACGAGCTTGGCGTCACCTACACGCAGTATCTCGTGCTGAGCGCCCTTTGGGAGCGCGACGGGCTAACGATCGGCGCTATCGCCGACAGGCTGGCGCTGGAGCCAAGCACGATCACGCCAGCGGTAAAGCGCCTCGAAGCTGCCGGCTTTGTTGCTCGCCAGCGCAGCACAACGGATGAGCGGCAGGTGCAGGTCCATCTAAGTAAGAAGGGCGCCGACCTTCACGACAAGACAGGCTGCCTGACAGCCGCCCTGCTCCGCAATTCTGGCTTCACGGTGCCGGAAATGATCGAGCTAAACCGTAAAGTGCAGCTGCTGCGCGACGGTATGAGAGACGCTGCCGCCCGCCCCAGCTCTCGTCGCGTAGTCCTTCCCCACTGCGAAGTCGCCGGTGTCGGACCTGCACCCGTCCGGTTTGGCCTCCGCCCGGCTGTGGGTTTGCCTGCCTGCCCGACGGCCGCTGCCACGAACGGTGCGGCCGATATGGAGCGCCTCATCATGGCGACGGCAGGCATACGCACCCCCGCTTCGCCATGCGGCAAGTCGTGGATGTCAGGCGGATGCTTTGGCCCGGCTCGCCCTGACGAGTTCGATGATCACGCTTTCGAGTGTCGTAGTGCCCTTCGCCGCCGATCGGCCGTGGTCGCTGAACTCGATCCAACCCTCGCTGGCCGGTCAAGGCATTTTCCAGAGCCTCGCGATTGGCTTGGCGCCTTTGCTGTCGCGAGGCGAACTTGTCCAGATCCTGCCGGAATGGTCGGAAGAACTCTATCCGCTCTATGCCTACCATCCCTCGCGCCACCTCCCGCCGGCGAAGGTCCGGGCGCTTCTGGATTTCATCCAGGAGATTGCCGTCAGGTCGTGATGGATGCTCGGCTTGTACGGTGGCGCCGCATCTCACTGCCACTGAATAATCGCTGCTGCGTCAGAGATGCCTTTGTCTTGGGCAACAGCCTCGCATGACGAACTCCTGCGGCGAAAGCCCGAGGCTGGCGATCACGAAGCGGTGACGGCTGTAACGAGGACCGGGTGGGCTGCGAACACCGGACATGAGCGCGACAAGCGCTCTCGGCGATCAATCCCAATCTGCCAACCTCTCAAGGAATCCACGATCATGATGAATAGGCGCACTTTCTCTGCCACGCTCGCCGCCGGGGTGGCTGCGGGCATGCTGGCCAGCTCCGACAAGACGCGGGCGCAAGCAGCTTCCAAGGTTCGCAATGTCGTCCTAGTTCATGGCGCATATGCGGATGGCTCGTGCTGGTCAGAGGTGGTTGGCATCCTGCAGCAGGCCGGTCTCAAGGCAACCGTCGTCCAGCATCCGCTGACCACGCTGGAGGCGGGCATCGAGGCAACGCGGCGAGCGATCGCGCTCCAGGACGGGCCGACGATACTTGTCGGACACTCCTTTGCCGGCATGATCGTCACCGAGGCGGGGATGGATCCAAAGGTTTCCTCACTCGTCTATGTCGCGGCGCGCGCTCCGGATGCGGGCGAAGACTACACGGCGCTCGCCAAGACTTTTGCGGCGCCGCCCGCCTCCGCCGGCCTCGTCTGGTCCGATGGCTACGGCAAGCTCACCGAGGAGGCCTTCCTGCGGGATTTCGCCGGCGGCATTCCTCACGAGAAGGCGCGCATCCTCTATGCCGTCCAGGGGCCGATCTCGGACAAGCTTTTCACCGGAAAGACGACGCAGGCGGCCTGGCGTTCGAAGCCAAGCTGGTATGCCGTCTCGACCGAGGATCGCACGATCAACCCGGATCTCGAGCGCTTCATGGCCAAGCGCATGAATGCAAAGACCATCGAGGTGAAGGCCAGCCATTTGTCGCTGATCTCTCACCCGCACGAAATCGCCCAGCTCATCTCGCAAGCCGCCGGACAGCTCGCAGCTAGAGCTCCAGAATAGGTTCGGGCAAACCAGCGATATCAACTGGCCGCATGAAGACCGCGCCACCGACATCGTTTGCCTTCGTCGCCTCAGTCGTACTGCTGTCCCAGCCCGTCGTTACGCACAGCGTCTTGAGTTCCGGTCCGGCAAAACACAGGCTTGTCACAAAAGTGGCCGGCAAAAAGAGCGACCGCCGAAGCGTCCCCTTGGGGTCGATGCAAACTACCTTGCTGCCGCCATAGAGTGCGCACCACACATTGCCCGCGCTATCAACCGTAAGGCCGTCCGGCATTCCATCATTGTTGGCAAAGGTGAAGAACACTCGGCGACCCGATATCGATCCGTCATCGTCAAGATCGTAGGAAAGGATCCGGTGAGCGACGGTGTCGCTGAAGTAAAGCTTCCGGTTGTCGGGAGAGAAAGTTGGGCCATTGCAAATGACGAAGCCTTTGTCGCCAACTTCCCAGTCGGCGCCTGGGACCATGCGATAGAAGAGCGCGTTTGGATCCCGCTCCGACACATCGTAGGTTCCCACCCAATAGCGTCCGGCTCGGTCGACCTTCCCGTCATTATAGACGAGGTTCACCTTTGCTTGCTTGGGATCCGCGAAGAATCGCGTTTTCCCGGTATCTGTGTCGAGGAGGTGGAGCCCGTGATCTACGGCGAGAAGCAGGCCTTCGTCGGTAAGGACGAGCGACCCAATCGTCTCAGCGAAATCTATCTTCCAGCTGTCGACGACGCCACTGCCTTGCCTTTGCCGATGGACCAGTGGGCCGTAGAAGTCGACCCAATAGAGCGCTTGTTCTGCCGGATGCCATAGGATGCTCTCACCCAGCCGATCGCGCCTTGGACCACAGATCTTCCACTCTGTGTTGTCCAGCGGCATGGTGCTCAGCTCCCGATGTGAAATGTCTCAGTGTGGCCGTCGACCGCTAGTGCCTGACCCGTCACCATCTTTGCGGCCGGTGACGCCAGGAAGAGGCACATTTCGGCGATCTCCTCAGGTTCCACAAAGCGCTTGATCGACTGGGATTGGACATATTCCTCTTGGACGAGTTCGATCGCGACGCCGCGGCTGTCGGCCTCAGCTTTGATAACCTGCTGCATGCGCGCGCCGTTGACCGAGCCCGGGCAAATCGCATTGGCGCGTACGTTGAAGGGGCCGAGCTCGACGGCGAGCGATTTTGTGAAGCCGATGACAGCCCATTTCGCTGCGGCATAAGGCGTTCGCAGCCCATAGCCGTACAGGCCCGCGGTCGAAGAGATGTTGACGATGCTGCCGGAGGCCTGGCGCTTCATGACCGGAGTGGCACGCCTGGCACAGAGGAACTGCGCATCAAGACAGATGCCCAGACAATCTCGCCAGTCTTGAAGCTTGACCTCCTCGACATAGCCGGTTGGACCCTTGGTGCCGGCGTTGTTGATCAGAACATCGAGGCCCCCGAGATCGCCAAGAGCATCATCGAACCAATCGTCGACCGCTTTCTCGTCGGCCAGGTCCACTTTTCTGGCCACGATCTGCGGGTATGTCTGTGCAGCATTTTGCAACGCTCGCTCGTCGACGTCACAAATATGGACCTTGGCCCCGCTATCGGCGAAAGTCTTTGCGATCGCCAAGCCAATGCCCGACCCCCCGCTGTGATCATCACTCGTTGGTTCATTTTCTTCTCTCTTTTTGTACCGGCACGACCGGCTCGCTATCTCGGAAGGCATCATCGATACTCGTCGGTCGTATTCTGATCGTCGGCGTCAGCCTCAAAAGGCTGTTCGAGAAGCAGCCAACTTGTCTGCGAATTTTGAAGCGCCGACTGTGGCTGTACTGCAGGGTCGTCAGCGAGAAAGCTCGCCTCCGTCCACGACGATGTTGGACCCATTCACATACGAGCATAGACCCGAGCACAGTGCCACGGCGACATAGGCGATCTCCTGCGGTTGTGCAAAGCGGCCCATTGGGATAGCCGCTTCATAGCTGGCACGTATGGTTGCGGGGTCAGTTCCAGAACTCCTGTGCAAGATTGGCCGTCGTCGTCGCTACCATCTCCGTATCGACGCTGCCGGGCGAAATGGTATTCACGCGTATGCCCCGTGGTGCGAGTTCCCCCACCAGCGCATCTGCCAGCCTGAGCACACCAGCCTTTGAGGCACAATAAGCTCCCCAAAGCGGCCACCCCTTCAGACCATACTGTGAGGCGATAAGGACAAGGTTGCCGCCGCGACGCAGATGCCGTGATCCCTCCCGCGCGACAAGAAAAGCGCCTATCACGTTCACTTCTAGCACACGCCGAAAGTCTGCCACTGGCATGTCGGCCAGGGGTGCGACGGCGCCGATGGCCGCGGCGTGAACGACGTCGTCGATCGGGCCGTCGGCTGCTATGTCGGCCAAGGCACGTTTGACGGATTCTTCATCCGCTATATCGCAGCCCCGAACGGTTCCGGACGAATTGATATCGAGGCGGAAAACCGTAGCGCCAGCCTGGTCGAATGCATCGGCGATCGCCTTACCAATTCCGCGGGCAGCGCCTGTGACAACGGCGCGTCGTCCAACAAGCAGCTGTGGAACTTGAAAGGGGGAGGAGGACCTCTCCTGCGCTGGGTGGTCGAGTGGCATGTCATGGCTCCGGCAAACAAAGTGATCTTGGCTAGGACCAAGGCTATTTCACTGGTCGCTGCGCCGCCAATGGTGCCGACGGTCACTATTCGTCGCATCACTGCGCAGGTCAGCGTTTCGAATGGTGACCGTCGGCACCATTGTTGGCGTCTCAGAGGCTGAATTAGGTTCCTGTCACGATCGCGTTTGTCTTGCGGGAGCCATTGCCATGAAGCCGGATACCCTTCCCAAATGCTGCATCATCGGAGCAGGCTGCAGCGGAATTGTCACCGCCAAGGCACTCACCGAGCGCGGCATTCCCTTCGACTGGTTCGAACTGAGCGATCGGGTTGGCGGTCAGTGGGCGTTCGAGAATCCAAATGGGAAGTCGGCAGCCTATCGGTCGCTGCACATCGACACGTCGAAGCTGCAGTTGCAGCTGGCAGATTTTCCAATGCCTGCCGATACCCCGCACTATCTGCACCACACGCAGGTGCTGGCCTACCTGCTGTCCTACATGGACCACTTCGGCCTGACCGGTAAGGTCAAACTCAACACCGAGGTCAGGAAGGCCGATCGCGATGCCGACGGCACCTGGCAGATTCGCTTGGGCGATGGGCAGACGCGCTCATACGACGCCTTGTTCGTCTGCAACGGGCACCATTGGGATTCGCGTCTGCCCGACCCCGCCTATCCAGGCAAGTTCGACGGGATGCAACTTCACTCGCACAGCTACCGCGACCCTTTTACGCCGGTTGATTTCAGGGGCAAAAATGTCCTTGTTGTCGGCATGGGCAATTCCGCGATGGATATCGCCACTGAACTCTGCCCGCGCCATATTACGAAGAAGCTCTTCGTAAGCACGCGTCGCGGCGCGCATATCTTCCCGCGCTTCCTCCTCGGCAAGCCTGCCGACAAAGGCAAACTCTATCCTTGGCTGCCACTGTCGCTGCAACGCTGGGTCGGCCGCCGGATCTTCCATTTCGCGGTCGGTCACATGGAAGATTTCGGGCTGCCGAAGCCGGACCACCGCGTTTTCGAAGCGCATGTCTCGGTCTCGGACACATTCCCGACGCTGGTCGCTTCGGGCGATATCGAAATTCGATCCGGGATCAGGGAGATGGACGGTGACAGCGTCATCTTCGAGGATGGTCGCCGCGAACAGATCGATGTTGTCGTCTGGGCCACCGGCTACAAGGTCACCTTTCCATTCTTTGACCCATCCTTCATCTCGGCGCCGGGCAATCGCCTTCCTTTGTTCAAGCGCGTCCTCAAGCCAGGAATCCCGAACCTCTTCTTCATCGCCTTGGCCCAACCCAGTATCACGCTCTTTGCGCTTGCCGATCGACAGGCAAAGTGGATCGCGGCATATCTGGCGGGCGACTATGCGCTGCCAGACGTGGAAGAGCAGAAGCGCACCATTGTCGCCGATGAAAAGAAGCACATGAACCGCTATTACGCGTCGGCCCGACACACGATGCAACTCGACCAGGACATCTATTTCTCGGAGCTGGACGGCGAACTCAGGCGAGGCCGAAAGCGCGCCCGTTCCCTTGGCTTCGGCCGCACCCGGCTACCGGTTCCAAGGCTCGCCGATGTGGAGTTTCGCCCTGCAGCCGAGTGAAGGGCGCTATGAACCGCCCGTCGCCCGCAAGTGCTGGACATAAGTGAGAAAGAGCTCGCGTTCAGTGGTGATGTCGAGCTTCTGGTAGAGGCGAAGTCGGTGGTTCTTGATCGTTCCGCGTTTGACACCGAGGCGGTCTGCGATGCTGGCGATCGGATGGCCTTCGAGAGTCAAATCGACGATTTGCCGTTCGCGATGGGTAAGAACCGAGAGCCAGGCATTGCGATCTGCACGGGGTGCAAGCATGGCAGAAACCTCGACCTGGTCGCATTGGCCACCCGGCGCCGCACCGAAATCGGCGCCCAGTGCTGATCTGACCACGAGCCGGCCATCAGGGAGCGATGCCTGTCTCTTGCCGGTGGTGGAGAGCTCAACCAATGCCTCCACCAGCCCACCGTTTGGCTCGGCCACCAATCTGCGCCAAGCGCTGTTTGCGGCAAGTTCGTCGCCTCGCCGATCGAGAAGTCGCAAGGGCTTCTCTGTAGCATCAGCCGCCAGGCCATGACTGATGATGGCCTTCAGATGGGCATCGTGCAGCCCGGCCAGCAAGGGGAAAGCATTCTCGATCGTCGCAAGTTCCGCTACGCTGAATTCGCCGACGGCCCGGTCGACAATGAGCGTCGGACTGGCTCCCCCGATCGGCGGCAAAAACACTGCAATCTCGTCGCTGATGCTGGCCGCCCGCAGGAACTCCAGGGCATAACGGCTTTTCCACATCTCGGCCGGTGCCAGTCGGCGCAGCGAGCTAACGGTCGGCAAGCCAACGCTGCGCCAATAGTCATGAAACGGGTCGAGCGTGTAGAGACCTGACGCGTAAGGCGCAGCAACCTCACTGCGGATCTCGCGCGGGATGATGAGGTCCGGCGCTCCAGAACTCGAATACCGAACCAACGAAAGCTGATCGGCCTCGACCAAAGAGGCCATCACCTCCAGCAATCTGTCATAGAAAGCTTCATCGCCAATTGCCGCGCTTGCGCGTCCGATCGCGGTGCAGAACCCCAGCCTCGCCATACTGTTCGGCATCACAAACCAAATCTGGGTGTGCTCTGGAGTAAACCTGCTCACCGGAGAATGAACATTCATCTTGCCTCCTTGGCCGCGTGGCCCAAAAATTGGTCAGCTGGCCAATTCTTGATCCTTTTGGCCAAATATGTCAATGTGGACTCATGGGCCTGACAAAAATCAGTGACATTCGACGCCGTGAGTTGCGCCATGCAGCCTTCGAGGTGCTCCAAAGCGAGGGCGTGGCTGGAGCTACAATCGAAAAGGTGGCGCAGAGGGCAGGTGCCTCAAAAGGCATTGTCCATCACTATTTCAAAACAAAGCAGGAGCTTTTCGAGCACACGATGCGCCATTCGAACTCCCTGCTGCGTGACGAGGTCATCCGGCAGATGCGATTGGCCCGTAGCCCTGACGAGCGCCTCTGGGCCATCATCGCTGGCAATTTCAGCACCGCGTTCTTCACGCCGGGAATCTGTCAGGCCTGGCTAGCGCTCTGTGCAGAAGTTCCGCGTGAGCCGCAGCTGGCGCGTATCCAGCGCGTCGTCCACGCCCGCATGCACTCGAACTTGATGAGTGCATTGTCCGGACTGGTCCCAGCCGATCAATGCGAGGCCGTGGCACTCGGGATAGCCACAATCATCGACGGGCTATGGCTGAGGCTCGGATTGCGAACGGCAAAAATATCTGCCCTCGAAGCGCTGGGGCAACTGAGCGACTACCTGGGTCACCGCATTCCTCAGATACGCTGGGATGAGCATCTGTCGCGCACCGATCCTAGCCGTCAGCTTCGCTGAGGTTGCGCTGCATGGCAGATCGCTTGCAGAGCCGCGGATAGTGACCGTTGGCACCATTGTTGGACCTAGGATGGCTGAATAGGCTTTGAGGGACCTGCACTGGAAGGAGCGACTCCATGGCCGCGCGGCTAGCCGACAAAGCAACCTTCGTCACTGGCGCGGCTTCTGGGATCGGCAGGGAGACTGCTCGGCTTATTGCGCGTGAGGGTGCCACGGTATTCCTCGGCGATATCGATCGCGAGCGCGGCGACTGCAACTCGCCCTGGACGTTGGAATTCTTTGAACGGCTCTACGCCGCGACCGAGCGGTACAGGATTCCCGTTCTGCTGGCGTCGGCGCTGCCGGCGGGCCGCGAAATTCAAGCCGAGCACGGCGCGCTAGCGTCGGCACTGCTCGAACAGCACTATCTTCGGACGGTGGACGACCTGGCGGAAGTCATTCGTTCACACGAAGGGCTGCCGATACCGGTCACGCTGGCAGGCTAGTGGCCTACCGGAGGCATCGAAGCCTGACCAATTCTATCGTCGCAGTGGCGCGTCGAGGTCGATGCTCGCCTGTATGGCCCCCGCCGCAAGCTAACGGGCGAAGGCGATGCTGATTGTCCCGTAGGGGCCGAAATCGGCGACGATGTCGTCGCCATGGCGCGCCTCGACCGGGCGCACGAACGAGCCCGACAGCACAACCTGTCCGGCCGCGATCCGCATGCCGTATTGATGCAAGCCGGTTGGCCAGCCAGACGATGCCGCGTGGCCGGATGGTCGAGCACGCCGGCGCCGAGCCCGGTCTCTTCGACCTCGCCGTTGCGCGACACGATGGCGCCGATCCAGCGCATGTCGGCCTCGCGCGGGCCGCGCCGCGCGGCCGCCGATGACGATGCCGGCATTGGCGGCATTGTCGGAGATCGTGTCGAAGAAAGTGCGGGCCTTGCCGGTTTCCGGGTTCGACCCGCTCGATGCGGGTGTCGAGGATTTCCAGCGCCGGCGTGACGTAGTCGGTGGCATCCAGCACATCGTCGATCGATCACGTCGGGGCCTTTGAGCGGCGCCTTCATGACGAAGGCGATCTCGGCCTCGATGCGCGGCTGGATGAAGCGGCCGGCGGGGACCGTCGCGCCGTCGTCGAAAAACATGTCGTCGAACAGCACGCCGGAATCCGGAATGTCGATGTTCAAGCGCCGACTGCATCGCCTTCGAGGTCAGGCCGATCTTCCAGCCGCTTGACTTGCGAGCCCCGGCTGCGATCTTCCTCTTCACGAGGCTGCCTGCACGCGATAGGCGTCGTCCATCGTCGCCCCGGGAAAGTCGAGGCTGAGCAGCCGGATCTGCCGGCGCGTCGCGCTCGGCCTCGAACAGCCTTGCTGCGGCGTCTTCCGATCTCGATCTGGCGTCATCATCGGGCAGCTCCTCGTCGACGACGCCGTTGCGCAGCAGGCCGATGCCGTCGGCCTCGACCTCGACGACGTCGCCGGGCTTCAGCCAGATCGGCGGATCGAAGCGGGCGCCGGCGCCGGTCGGCGTGCCGGTGACGATGATGTCGCCGGGCACCAGCGTGGTGAAGGTCGAGACGTAGTTGATGATCTTGCGGAAGGAAAAGATCATGCGGCCGGTGCGGTCCTGCTGGCGCATCTCGCCATTGACGCGGGTGGTGAGCCCGATGTCGGCGATCTGCGCCTCGTCGGTGAACGGCACCAGCCATGGGCCGATCGAGCCGGTGCGGTCGAAGTTCTTGCCCTGGGTGACGTTGAACTTGGCGTGGCGCACCCAGTCGCGGATCGTGCCTTCGTTGCACAGCGACAGCGCCGCGATGTGGTCGAGCGCGTCGGCTTCGGCGATGCGCCGGCCGGCCTTGCCGATGACGATGACGATCTCGCCCTCATAGTCGAGCTGCGGGCGATTCCGGCGGCCGCATCAGCGGCGCGCCGTGGCCGACGAAGGAGCGCGGGAAGCGGATGAACAGCGACGGGTTGGACGGTGCGGCCTGCCCGTCCTTGTACTCCTCGTTGCGGTCGGGATAGTTGACGCCGACGCAGATGATCTTTTCGGGCGAGGGGACGGGGATCTCGTAGGCGATGGCGTCGAGCGGCGAAATCGGCCGCGAAGGCTCCGGCTTCTTCGCGCCAGGCGCAGCAAGGCGCCGGCCTCGATGACTTCGCGCAGTGTCGGCCATTGTGCCGTGCCGTGCCGAGAGGTCGACGACGCCCTTGCCGGTGATCGCGCCGTAGCGCGTCTTGCCGCCGACGGTGAAGGTGGCGAGGCGTGCCGCGCTCATGCTGGAACTCCCCGGTTAGCCATCGTTATGGCGCCACGATCGGCTGAGGCCGCCAGCTCGGACTTGCGCGGCTCGACGCCGGCAAAGACGCTGCCTTCCTCGAACCAGCTCTTCGGCGCCGGCGCGCCCCACAGCGTCTGGCGCTGCGGGTCCTTGAGGTCCCAGTTGATCGGCTCGAGATCGGGATCGACCGTCTGGTAGTCCGAGCAATAGATCTCGATGCGATGGCCGTCGGGGTCGCGGATGTAGAGGAAGAAGGCGTTGGAGATGCCGTGCCGGCCGGGGCCGCGCTCGATGTTCGGCGAGCCAGCCGGTGGTCGCCATCAGGTCGAGCAGGTCGATGATGTTGAGCGGCGTCGGCACCCAGAAGGCGACATGGTGCAGGCGCGGGCCGCGGCCGTTGGTGAAGGCGATGTCGTGCACGCCGCCCTTGCGGTGCGTCCAGGCCGCCCACAGCTGCTCGGTCGTCCTCGTCCTCGGTGTACTCGGTCACGCGGAAGCCGAGCTCGTTGTAGAAGGCGACCGCTTCGTCGACATTGGGCGAGAAGCAGTTGAAGTGGTCGATGCGCAGCGGCTTCACGCCCTTGTAGAGCGCGTATTTCTGGTGGATCGGCGGCAGCCGGTCCATCTTGGAATAGAATTCCAGCGGAATGCCGTGCGGGTCGCGGGTGCGGAAGGTGCGCGCCTGGTAGGGCCGCTCGACCCATTCGACCGGCAGGCCCTTGCCCTTGAAGAAATGCTCGGCCTTGTCGAGATCCTCGTCGGAAAACACCTTGAAGCCGAGGTCGCGCGCTTCCGGCGTCGGACCTTCTTCGCAGCACGATGCAATGATGGCCGCGCTCTTCCATGCGCGCGCAGATAGATGGCGTCCGTGGTCTCGTCGGTCACCTGCAGGCCGAGCGTGTCGACATAGAAGGCGCGCGACTTCGCAAGGTCGGTGACGGCGAGCTCGACATGGCTGAGCCGCACGATGTTGAAGGCCGGATAGAGATTGGGTGTGCGGCAGGGGCATTGTTTCCTCCTCGATGTGCTCGGCCGCCGCTCAGCCGCCGAGCTTCTGGATCGCGTGCGGCGCGGTGGCGAACGCGATGTTCTTGGTTTCCATGTAGAAATCGAACGACCAGTCGCCGCCGTCGCGGCCGATGCCGGAATTCTTGACGCCGCCGAACGGCGTCGGCAGATGGCGCACATTTTCCGAATTCACCCAGATCATGCCGGCCTCCAGCGCATCGGTGAAGCGGAAGGCGCGGGTCACGTCCGCGGTCCAGAGATAGCCGGTCAGGCCGTATTGCGTGTCGTTGGCCAGCGCCAGCGCCTCGGCCTCGTCCTTGAACGGGATCGCGGTCAGCACCGGCCCGAAGATCTCTTCCTGGGCGATGCGCATCTGTGTTGTTGGCGCCGGTGAACAGCGTCGGGCGAGACATAGCAGCCGCCGCCCGGGCCGGCGAACTTGCTCGCCGCCGGCGGCGACCGTCGCGCCTTCCGACTTGCCGATCTCGATATAGGACAGCACCTTCTTCTCATGCACCGGATGGATCAGCGGGCCGATCACGGTTTCGGGATCGAGCGGATGGCCGATCTTGATGCGCTTGGCCTTCTCGGCGACCATGCGCGGTGAACTTGTCGTAGACGCTTTCCTCGACCAGCAGGCGCGAGGACGAGGTGCAGCGCTCGCCGTTCAGCGAGTAGATCATGAAGACGGCGGCGTCCGCCGCGCGCTCCAGATCGGCGTCGGCAAAGACGATCACCGGGTTCTTGCCGCCGAGCTCGAAATGCACGCGCTTCAGCGTGTCGGCGCCCTGCTTCATGATCATCGAGCCGGTGCGGCTTTCGCCGACGAAGCCGATCGCCTTGATGTCGGGATGTTCGGTCAGCGCCTTGCCGGCGTCCTCGCCAAAACCGTTGACGAGGTTCCACACGCCCTTCGGCAGGCCGGCCTCCTCGGCGATCTCGACCAGCAGCCGCGCCGTCAGCGGCGACAACTCGGCCGGCTTGTGGACGATCGTGCAGCCGGCGGCGAGCGCCGGCGCGATCTTCCAGGTCGACAGCATGAACGGCGTGTTCCACGGCGTGATGACGCCGACCGGGCCGATCGGCACGCGCGTCGTGATGTTGACCTGGTCCGGCGCCGCGCAGCGCCTGGCCGTCGCGGGCCTCCGGCGCCCGGTCGGCGAAGAAGCGGAAATTCTCGGCGCCGCGCAGCGCCGCCTTGGCCATGAATTTCAGCGACTGGCCGGTGTCCATGCATTCGACGAAGGCGATCTCTTCGGCGCGCGCCACGATCGCGTCGGCGATCTTGTGCAGCAGCTTCTTGCGCGCGTCGCCGGACATCGCCGCCCAGTCGCGGAAAGCAGCCTTGGCTGCCTTGGCGGCGCGGTCGATGTCGGCGGCCTTGCCGCGCGCCACCCTGGCGAGCGGCTTCAGGTCGATCGGCGAGATGGTCTCGATAGGTCGAGCCGTCGGCGGCCGGCACGGCCTCGCCGCCGATCTGGTTGAGCACGCCGTGCGTCTGAAACGCGCGAGATAGGCCTCGGCCTTCCGCAGATTGTCGTCCAATGCCGCCATGGGTCTTTCCTGTTCTCTGCCGCCCCGTTCACTTGCCGCGCAGCCGCGGGTGGATGGCGTTCTTCTTCCAGCTCAGCTCGGCGTCGATCTCGCGGATCTCCAGGGAGAGCGCGAAATGCGGCGTTGTGAACAGCGATGCGAGATGCTCCGAAACGGCGGCGAAGATCGCTTCGCCGGTGCGCTTCTTTTCCTCGGCGCTGCGGCCCTTGCCGATGCGGAAGTTCATGTCGATGAAGCCGTTCTCCGGCAGCCGGTCGGCGATCGCATAGGCCTCGGCGCGGAAGGCGCGCACCCTGACCGCGCCCGGCTCGAACAGGCCGGTTTCGAGGATGGTGCGCGCGACGAGTTCGCAAAGCGCGCCCATGTCGACCTTGGCGTCGAGATTGGCCGAATATTCGATCGCCATGTGTGGCAAGGTTCTCCTCCACCTTGTAATTAACATGTGAATTACATCTTGGCGATCGAATGTCAAGCGTCGTTCTCTGTCACGATCCACGCCCGGCGTCGGGATTGCCGCTCCCGGCAAAATCGCGGATATAGCTGCGATCCGCGCCTCATTCGCCTTGCGAGCCGGAACTGGAACTGGAACTGGAATTTTCGGAGACCTGACCTTGCTACCGCCTAGCACCCGCCGCTCCTTGCCGATGGCGCTTCTGCGCGCCCGCGAAGTGATCATGGCGCATTTCCGGCCGATGCTTGCCCGCCACGACATCACAGAACAGCAATGGCGCGTGCTGCGCGTTCTTGCCGAGGCCGGGCCGCTGGAAGCGACCGAACTCGCCAATCGCGCCTCGATCCTGCCGCCAAGCCTCACCCGCATCATCAAGGCGATGGAAGAGCGGCAGTTCATCTCCCGCAACAAGGTCAAGGATGACGGCCGCCGGGCGCTGCTCGCCATCAGCCCGGCCGGCCTGGCGCTGATCGAGGACCTGGCTCCCGAACGCATCGCGATCTATGACGCGATCGAGCAGCGCTACGGCGCCGAACAGCACGAACATCTGCTCGATCTTCTCGAAAGCTTGATCCAGTCGGAATCATCCGAAAACCAGACCTGATAGCGTCTACCCGCCAAAACTGCCCATCGCTGTCGGCTGCATGTAATTGCGGCCGACATAGAGCAGCGCCGCCTCGTCGCTGCCGTGGCGGATGTCGACGACGCGGCCGAACATCACATTGTGCGTGCCGACCCGGTTCACCTCGCCGATCTCGCAATCGAAGCTGACGATGGCGTCGAGCAGCGCCGGCATGCCGGAGGGCATCGTCTGCCATCGCGCGGAACCATAGCGCTCGGCCATGTCGCGGATCGCACCGGCGAACTTCGCCGCCAGGTGCATATGGGCCTGCGTCAGCACGTTGACGCAGAAGCGCCGGTTGGCGAGGAACAGGCCGGCCTGCGCCGAGCGCTCGTTCATGCAGACGAGCAGCGTCGGCGGATCGTCGGAGACGCTGCACATGGCGGTCGCGGTGAAGCCGCCGCGGCCGGCCGGGCCGTCGGTGGTGACGATGTTGACCGGCGCGCAGACCCGCGCCATGGCATCGCGGAATTCCAGTCTCGAGACCTGCCTGCCTCCATGGCCGGCCTCCTCAGCGTGCGCCGGTCGGCAGCGGCGGCAGCCAGGTGTCGCCGGTCCAGCCCTTTTCGTCGTAGTCGGCCATGCAGGTGTCGACCAGCTCTTCCATCTCCTTCAGCCGGCCGCCGCGCTCGGCGCCCTTCAGCACCTGCAGCCGCACCTCTTCCGGCGCGCCGGCATAGTTGAGCTCGTAGAGCGCATGGCGGCCGCCGAACTCGGTGCCGGTCGCGTCCCACAGCAGTTTCATGATCTTGATGCGCTCGACATGGCCCATGTCGTTCGAGCCGCGCACATATTGGGCGAGGTAGCGGTTGATCTCGGGATTGTCGAAATCCTTGGCCGAGGACGGCAAATAGATCAGCCCCGAGGCGATCACCCGGCGCACCGTATCGATGACGCGCGGATAGGCTTCCGACATGAAGGTGCGGTAGGCGAGCGCCGCCTCCAGATTGGGCAGCACCGCGCCGTTCGCCCACGGGATCGGGTTGTAGCGCCATGGCGTTGGAGAAGCTCCAGAACATGTGGCGCAGCGCGATCACTTCGCCGAGCGCCGCCTGGTTGCCGCGGAAGGCGTCGCCGCCTGTCGCCCGCAAGCGCCTTGGCAAGCAGGCCGGCGAGGAAGTCGAGCTTGACGGCAAAGCGCGTGCAGCCCTGGAAGCAGTAGCCGTGCATGAAGCCGGACGCCGGGTGGAAGGACAGGATTTTTTGCGCATCGCGCAGCACCAGCACGTCCTCCCAGGGGATGAAGACATTATCGAGCACCAGGATCGCGTCGTTCTCGTCGAAGCGCGAGGACAGCGGATAGTCGAAGGGATGGCCGACCATGTTGGCGGTCTGCTCGTAGGAGACGCGGCAGAACATCTTGATGCCCGGCGCGTTCATCGGCACGATGAACATCACCGACAGCGACGGATCTTCGGTGACCGTCGCTGAACTCTGCGCCAGGAAATTGTAGTGGGTCAGCGCCGACGACGTCGCCACCACCTTGGCGCCGGACACCCAGATGCCGGCGTCGCTCTCCTTGGTGATGTGCACGAACACATCCTTCACCTGCTCGGCCGGCTTGTGGCGGTCGATCGGCGGATTGACGATGGCGTGGTTCATGAACAGGGCGGCTTCCTGGGCCCGTTTGTGCCAGGCAAGCGCATTGTCCTTGAACGGGCCGTACCAGTCGGCATTGGCGCCGAGCGTGTTCATCAGCGCCGCCTTGTAGTCGGGCGTGCGCCCCATCCAGCCATAGGACATGCGCGACCAGTCGGCGATCGCCGTCTGCTGCTGGGCAAGGTCGGCGGCGGAATGCGCGACGCGGAAATATTTGTGCGTGTAGCCGCCAGAGCCGGTGTCGGTCGGCGAGGTCAGCACCGCCTGTCGTGCGGGGTCGTGCAAGCGCATCGTAGAGGCGGGCGAGCGAACGTGCCGAGTTGCGCATCGCCGGGTGCGTGGTGACGTCGGCCACCCGCTCGCCATTGATGTAGACCTCGCGCCCGTCGCGCAGGCTCTCGAGATATTCGGCGCCGGTGAACGGCCGTTTCGTGTCGGCCCGGAAATCTTCCGATCGCATCATTTATCCTCCTCTACAGCGCCGCGCGTCCCTTTGGACGCGCAAAGGACGCTGTAGCACTTTGATTTGGCGCATGATCCTTTCCGAAATCGGTTCCGATTTCGGGGTCATGCGCATGGTCAGACAGTAGCCTGATGCGATGCAATGGTTTATGGACGAAAGACCAAAACCACTTGGACTTTTTCCGGCACCATGAGCCAGGCCAGCATTCCCGAATTCTTCGTCTATGGCGAGCCCGCGCGTGCGCTCGATGTCGGATTCCTGCATGTTGAGACTGTCCTTGCCCGCGCTTCGGTGCATCGCGGCCAGGTGCTGGCGCACAAGCATCCGCAGATGGCGCAGGTCACCTTCTGGACCGGCGGCAGCGGCACCTACCGGATCGAAGACAAGACCTGGAGTTTTTCGGCGCCGACGGTGAGCTTCATGCCGAGCGGCGTGGTGCACGGCTTCAGCATCGAGCCGGGCACCGATGCCATCGTCGTTTCGGTCGCCGATGAGGCCCTTGCCTCGATCGCCGAGCAGTCCGCGCTGCCGCTCGACCAGCCGGTCTTCGTCACCGGGCGCGGCGAGACGGCCCTGTGGGAGAGGCTGGGCGATACGGTCAGGATGATCCAGGCGGAATATGCCGACAGGCTGCCCGGCATGGACAAAATCCTGCCGCCGCTGATCGCCGTGGCGCTGTCGGGTATCGCCCGTCTTGACGCGGAATCGCATGCCGTCACCCTGCCGGCAACGGTGGCGCTGGGCGGCCGGCTGAGAAGGCTGATCGACCGGCATTTTCGCGACGACTGGCCGGTCGAGCGTTATGTCGCCGCACTCGGCACCACGCGCCATCTGCTCGACAGAGCGGCGCGGCAGGTGCTGGGAGCGGGCGTGCGCCAGGCGGTCGGCGAGCGGCGGCTGGTCGAGGCCAAGCGCCTGCTGCTGTTCACCGTGCGCCCGGTCGAGGACATCGCCTACGAGACCGGGTTCAACGATCCCGCCTATTTCTCGCGCTTCTTCCGCCAGGCGGTAGGCCTGTCGCCGGCGGCGTGGCGGCGGGAGAGACTGGCAGTAGGCAGTAGTAGGCAGTAGGTAAGCGCGGATCCTCTAATCCCTATTGCCCACTGCCTATTCCCTAGGCTGCGGCAGCGGCCAACCCCGCATCCAACGCCTCGCCAATCTTCGCCACATCGGCCGCCGAGATCACCAGCGGCGGCGACAGGATGATGGTGTTGCCCGACACGCGCAGCATCACGCCGGCCGCATAGGCGGCCGTCTGCGACGGCAGCCAGTGTCTTCTTGTCGGCCGGCTTCTTGGCGGCGCGGTCGGAGACCAGTTCGAGCGCCGCCATCAGGCCCTTGGTAGCGGACGTCGCCGACCAGCTGCGTGCTTCGCCTTCAGCGCTTCCAGCGCCTTGCCGAGTTCGACGCCGCGCGCTGCCGCGTTCTCGTTGACGGCGAGCCGCTTGGTCTCGGCCAGCGCCGCAAGCCCCGCCGCGCAGCCGACCGGATGGCCGGAATAGGTGTAGCCATGGCCGATGGCGCCGAAGCTGGTCTTGTCGGCCTCGAACGACGTCGGCGACCTTGTCGCCGATCAGCGTCGCGCCGAGCGGGAAATAGCCCGAGGTGATCGCCTTGGCGATGGTCATCATGTCAGGCTTGACACCCGACAGGCGCGAGCCCGACCAGGCGCCGGTGCGGCCAAAGCCGGTCACCACCTCGTCGGCGATGAGCAGGATGCCGTGGCGGTCGCAGATGGCGCGCACCAGCGGCATGAAGCTCTCATGCGGCACGATGACGCCGCCGGCGCCGAGCACCGGCTCCATGATGAAGGCGGCGATGGTGTCGGCGCCCTGGAAGGCGATCTCGTCCTCGATCGCGCTGGGCGCACAGCTTTGCCAGCTCGCGCCGGATCGGTCTCGTCGAACGGATTGCGGTAGGTCCAGGGCGCCGGCGTGTGGAAGACGCCCGGCAGCAGCGGCTCGTAGTTGCGGCGGAAATTGGCGTTGCCGTTGACCGAAGCGCCGCCGAAATGCGTGCCGTGATAGCCCTTCTTCAGCGCCATGAATTTTGTCCGGTCGCGCCTGGCCGTTGATCTTCCAGTATTGCCGCGCGAGCCGCAGCGCCGTCTCGACCGAATCCGATCCGCCCGAGGTGAAGAAGGCGCGCACCATGCCTTCCGGCGCGAACCATTCGCAGAGCTCATAGGCGAGTTCGATCGACGGCCGGTCGAGGTGCCGCGAAAGCCGGAATAATAGGGCAGGGCGTCGAGCTGCGTCGGCGATCGCCTTCTTGATCGGGTCGCAGCTGTAGCCGAGGTTGACGTTCCACAGGCCGCCGACGGCGTCGAGCACCGTGCGTGCCGTCGATGTCGGTCGACTCGACACGCCTTCGCCCTTCATGATGATTTTCGGCGGCGTCGCCCGCATCTCGGCCGGATGCGCCATCGGATGCCAGATCGGCTTGGCATTGTTCTCGGTGAGGAAATTGATGTCGCGCATCGGTGAGACTCCGTTTCGTCAATCGTCAGTGCAAGGCCGAAATGCGCCAGCGCCTCGGCATAGCTTCGCGCCGGCTCGGCGCACGTCGAAATGCACGGTG
Source organism: uncultured Alphaproteobacteria bacterium (assembly GCA_963788955.1). Lineage (GTDB taxonomy): Bacteria > Pseudomonadota > Alphaproteobacteria > Rhizobiales > Rhizobiaceae > Mesorhizobium. The sequence goes on from CAWBIN010000005.1 coordinate 40,318, forward strand.
CGCATGCCGGCCGCGACCGCGCCGTCGACATTGCGCTTCTGGTCGTCGACGAAGACGCAAGTCTCCGCGCGGCAGACGCAGCGCCTCGCAGCACCTGCGCGTAGGCGCGCGGATCGGGCTTGAGGATGTGGTGTAGGTCGCGTCGACGATGGTCTCGAACAGTCGACAGCAGCGGCAGGCGCTTGCGGAAATCGGCGCCGTAGAACAGGTCGAGCTCGTTGGACAGGATGGCGAGTCGGACGCCGGCTGTCATGCGCCGTGCGGATCGCGCGCTCGGCCTCGGGCCGCACCACCGCCTGCGGGTCGGCGCCGCGCGCCCGCTGCACGAAGGTCGTCATGTCGTTCCAGTCCTCGCCGACCAGTCGGCCGACCTCGCGCGTGCGCGTCTTCCAATAGTCGCGTTCGCTGATCTCGTCGCGCCTGCATGGCGCGCCAGAGCGGATCGGTTGCCGGGTCGAACGGGCCGCGCCAGGTCGAGCGTGCCGGGCGCCAGGCCGAGCGCCCGCTCGGTCAGCGCATGCGTCTCGAACAGCGTGCGGGTGACGACGCCGCCGAAATCGAGCACCAGTGCCTGTGGCTTCAGCGTGCTCATGCGGCTAGCCTGCCTGCCGGCGCGCCCGGCGGCACGATGCCTTCGGCGACCCAGCGGTCGAAGATCTCCAGCGCCTTGGCGACGAAGGCGGCGTCGTTGATGTGCGCCGTCGAATCTCGTGCAGCTCGGCATTCGGCAGGCACGCTCGCGCGCATCTCGTCGACGAAGGCGGCAAGCGCTTCCGGCTCGTGCAGCGGCTCGCCCTCCTGGTCCCATTGCTGGATGCCGCCGGCCGGCAGGATGAAGGCGGTCGGTCCCGTTGCGCGCGGCAAGCTTCTCGCCGATGGCGCGCGCGATCTCGCCGGCGGTCCTCGGCATCGGTCGTCACCGAGGCGAGCAGCCGGTTGTGGGCGTGGTAGGGCCGGTCGGCGAAGCGCGGCGGCACCGGCTGCCAGGTCGGAAAATCGACCATGTCGACGGCGCCCGGCGCGACGATCTGCGGAATGCCCGCGCCGCCCGGCATTTTCCAGCCGGTCGGCGCCCGAAGGTGACCACCGAGCCGTTGAGATGGTTGGCGAGCTCCTGCAGGCTGAAATCCATCACCGCGGCGAAGCCGCTCTGCGCGGCGATCGCCTCCAACGCCCGTCCGCCCATGCCGGTGGTGTGGAAGACGACGACCTCATAGCCGCGCTTTTCCAGCTCCGGCTTCAGCGTCACCATATAGCTGCAGGCAGCTCTTGCCGAGCGAGCTCATGCCGATCACGCGGCCGGTCTGCTGCCGGCTTGACGCCAGCCCGAGCCGCGCCCACCACCGCGCCGCAGGCCTGCGACAGCACCGACTTGCAGGCGCTGTTCAGGCCATAGAGGCCGCCCGCCCACAGGATCATCATCAGGTCGGCGGCGATCCGCTCCGGCGGCAGCAGATGCGAATAGGCGATGGTCGAGACGACGAATTTCGGCACGCCGAGCGGCAGCGCCAGCGGCGACATCGAGCGCGAGGTCGGTGCCCATCGTGCCGCCAAGCGCGATGAAGCCGTCGATCTCGCCCTGCGTCGTAGCAGCTGCGCGCGCAAGCTGCGAGGCGCCGAGCGCCATCAGCGTCATCGCGCGTGTTCTCGTCGCCGCTGGCGATGATCGCCTCGATCGTCGTGTCCGCCGCGCGCGGCCACGGCATGCTTGTCATGCTCCGGCCGGTAGGGCGGATCGCCGAGCACGCTGACATCCATCATCACCGGCGACGCCGCCGGCGGCCTCGATGCGCTCGCGCATGAACAGCAAGCTCGTCGGCCTTGGTGTCGCCGGTGCCGATAACCAGGATTTGGCGTTTGTCCTCCAAGTCAGTCTCCTCGCTGAATCATCAAGATGCGCGCCTGCGTCATCAAGCGCGCCTGCTGTCTCAGCGCACTGCGCCGGCAGGCTGCGCCGTCCGACAAGCCGCTCGCCGATGCTGCGCGCCGCGTCCGCGACGCTTGCGCCGTAGCGTTCGATATCGCCCTCCAGCACACGCACTTGCGGCGCGGCGATGGCAATGGTGCCGATGGCGAAACCGTCGGCGCCGAGGATCGGCGCGGCGACGCTCATGCACGCCTTCCTCGAAACCTTGCGCGCCGATCGAATGGCCGCGCGCGCGTGTCGCCGCGATCTGTTCGGCCAGCGCCGCCGCGCTGGACACGGTGAACGGCGTAAAGGCCGGCAGCGGGCCCGCGAGCATGGCCTGGCGGACACGTCCTCGGTGAAGGCCAGGAAGGCGATGCCCGAGGCGGTCGCATGCAACGGCAGGAGCTTCGCCGAGCGCCACGCTGACACGGTTGCGCCTTGGCCGAATTCGCGACATGGACGGTGATCAGGCCGCGCCTGGAATATTCCGACAGATGCACCGTCTCGCCGGTCTCGGTCGGCCAGCGCCTCGACCAGCGGCGCTGCCGTTCGCAGGAACGGGAAACTGCGCCTCGCGCATCCGCGCCAGCCGAGCGAGACCGGCGCCGAGCCGATAGCGGCGCGTGCGCTTCGTCCTGTTCGACGAGGCCGTGCTCCATCAGCGCGACCAGCAGCCGGCGCGTCGTCGCCTTGTCGAAGCCGGCATGCCGGGCGAGGTCGGCCAGCGCCAGCCTCGGGCTCGCTGCCGACCGCGAGCATCTCCAGCAGGTGAAATGGCCTTGCCGACCGTGCTCATCTGCGTCTCCTCGAACCTCCCATAGATACTTAACGTGCGAATTAACTTGACAGGAAGCGCCTTCCTTTGCAAGTCTATATTTGAAATGCCGTTCAAATAGTGAAATGCAACATCAGGCGCCGACCAGAAGGCCTCGGCATCTCAGGGACACTCGGCATTCCGCAGCGCGGAATGGAGGGAAAGATGACAGACAATTGTCAGCCGGCGAAACAAACCGGCTGCGGAAGAACAGCCTCGGCGTCGGCGCCATTACCTTCATGGTGATCTCGGCCGCGGCGCCGCTGACGGCGGTGGCCGGCGGCATGCCGCTCGGCATGCTGATGGGCAACGGCGCTGGCATTTGCCGGCACCTATCCTGATCGTGACCGTTACTGCTGCTCCTGTTCTCGGTCGGCTATGTCGCCATGTCGCGCCATGTCGGCAATGCCGGCGCCTTCTACGCCTATGCGGCGCGCGGCCTCGGCGGCCTGGCGGGCGGCGCCGCCGCGCTGATCGCCATCCTTGTCCTACAATGCCATGCAGATCGGCGTCATGGGCCTGTTCGGCGCCGCCACTGCCGGCTTGTTCGCCGGCTGGGGCATCAACCTGCCCTGGTGGGTGTGGAGCTTCATCGCCATCGCCATCGTCGCCGTGCTCGGCTACCGGCAGGTCGACCTGTCGGCCAAGATCCTGACCGTGCTGGTCTGTGCTCGAATATCTGGTCGTGCTGATCCTCGACCTGGCGATCTCGTCAAGCGGCGGCGACAGCGGCCTGTCGGCCGCGCCCTTCACGCTGGCAGCCAGATCATCAGCGGCGCGCCGGCGATCGCCATCCTGTTCTGCTTTGCCGCCTTCATCGGCTTCGAGGCGACCACGATCTACACCGAGGAGGCGCGCGACCCGCAAGGCACCATTCCGCGCGCGACCTATATCTCCGTGCTGCTGATCGGCGTCTTCTACATGGTCACCGCATGGCTGATGGCTGTCGGCGCCGGCGTCGACAAGCTGGTGCCGGACACTGCAGGGGCTTCAGGACCCGACCACCTTCCTGTTCGGCCTCGTCCGACCGCTACGCCGGCAACGTGCTCTCGCACGCGATGAGCATCCTGTTCGTGTCGAGCCTGTTCGCCGGCGTGCTGGCGTTCCACAATGCGGTCGCCCGCTACATCTATGTCTCCGGCCGCGAGAAGCTGCTGCCGCAGACCGATCGGCGTGACGCACATTCGTGCATCAGAGCCCGCATGTCGCCTCGGTCATCCAGAGCGTGCTTGCCGCCGTCGTCGTCGGGCTCTTCGCCGTGCTCGGCCTCGATCCGGTGCTGGCGCTGTTCTCCTGGCTGACCAATGTCGCCACGCTCGGTGTCATCGTCATGATGGCGGTCGCCTCGCTCGCCGTGGTGATGTTCTTCCGCGCCAATCCGTCTGCCCATGAGAACGCGCTGAAGACCACCATCCTGCCCGGGCTGACCTTCATCGCCTTCGTCATCATCATCTACCTGATCGTCATCAACTTCGGCAGCCTGTCGGGCGCGGGCGGCTTCCTTGGCGTGTTTCTGCCGGCGCTGGTGCTGATCGCGGCCGTGGTCGGCCTTGTGCTGGCCAGCGCTTTGAAGAGCCGTGACCCGGTCGCCTTCGCCGAGCTTGGACAACCTCTGAAGGACTGAAACAAACAGGGGCGGCGCGCTTGGCGCCGCCCCCTTGCCATCGCAGGGGAGTAGCGGCGTTGAGCTTTGCCGAGAGCATCACCGTTGAGGCGCTGGAAGCCGATCCGTATCCGATCTATGCCGAACTCAGGCGCAGCGCGCCGGTCGCTTTCTTGCCGGCGGTCAACCTCTGGTTCGTTACCCGCTGGAAGGATGTGGAAACGGTCGCGAAGTCGCCCGACATCTTCTCCGCCGTCGTCGGGACATCTCCGGTCGAACGCTCGTTCGGCAAACCGACGATCCTGACCACCGACGGGGACGTCCACAAGGATCTGCGGCAGGGCGTCGATCCGAGATACCGGCCGCGCACAGTCGCCTCCTATGCCGGCGACCTCGTGCGCTCGATCGCCGAACCTTATCTCGACCGGATCGCCGAACTGGGCTCGGCCGAGCTGATGGCCGGCTATTTCGAGCCGGTCTCGACGCTCAGCCTGGCGCGCTCGCTCGGGCTGGGCGACATCGACATGCCGACCTTGCGCCGCTGGTTCTATGGCCTTGCCCAGGGCGCCATCAATTTCGAGAATGACCCGAAGCGGCAGGAGATCGCCGATGCGATCAGCGCCGAGGTCGGCGCCGCCATCCTGCCGACGCTGGAGCGGCTTGCCCGCACGCCCGATGATTCCGCTTTGTCGCACATGCTGCATGATGGCGTGCCCGAGGGTAAAACGCGCCCGATAGACTTTCTGATGCCGAGCATCAAGGTGATCCTGCTCGGCGGCATGCAGGAGCCCGGCCATGGCGCCGGCTCGATCCTTGCCGGCCTGCTCGCCCATCCCGAACAGTTGCGGCAGGTTCTCGACGATCCCGAAACCCTGGTGCCGAAGGCCGTCGACGAAGGCCTGCGCTGGGTCGCGCCGATCGGCACGCAGACGCGCCAGACAACGAGGGCGGTTGAGATAGGCGGAGCCACGATCCCGGCCGGCGCTCCGGTCGCCGCCCTCGTCTCCTCGGCAAGCCGCGACGAGAGCCGCTTCTCCGATCCCGACCGGTTCGACATCCATCGCGACGAAGGCAACCACGCCGCCTTCGGCTTCGGCCATCATTTCTGTTCAGGCCGGTTTTTCGCGCGCGAGCAGATGTGCTTGGCAGTAAAGCTGTTGCTCGAGCGCCTGCCGGACCTGCGGCTGGTGCCAGGCAAGGAACCGGTCTTCCGCGGCTGGGAGTTCCGCGCCCCGACCACATTGCATGTTTCCCTGGGAGCCAGTCGCCAATGATCAGCCAGAATGCCATCGACACGCTGCGCAAAGTCGAGATCGGCGCGCGGGGCCTGTTCATCGATGGCGCCCAGACTGATGGCCTGAACGGCGAGACGCTGCCGGTAACGTCGCCGATCGATGGCCGCCCGTTCGCCAGCATCGCCGACGGCAATGCCGCCGATATCGATCGTGCCGTGGCTTCGGCGCGCAAGGCCTTCGAGAAAGGCTCCTGGTCGCGCGCCGCGCCGGCCTTTCGCAAGAAGGTGCTGACCAGGCTCGCCGAACTGGTCGAGAAGCATGTCGACTGAACTCGCCGTGCTCGGCGTGCGCGACAACGGCACCGAGATCGGCATGGCCTACAAGGCCGAGCCGCTGTCGGCCGCCGGCACCATCCGCTACTACGCCGAGGCGATCGACAAGGTCTATGGCGAGATTGCGCCGACGGCCGACAACGTGCTTGGCCTGATCCACAAGGAACCGCTCGGCGTCGTCGGCGTCATCGTGCCCTGGAATTTCCCGCTGATGATCGGCGCCTGGAAGATCGCGCCGGCGCTCGCCGCCGGCAATTGCGTGGTGGTCAAGCCGCCGGAGATCGCTTCGCTGACGCTTCTGCGGCTGGCTGAACTCGCCGCCGAAGCGGGCCTGCCTGACGGCGTGCTCAACGTCGTCACCGGGCGCGGCGCGGTCGCCGGCGAGGCGCTCGGCCTGCACATGGATGTCGACGCCATCGCCTTTACCGGCTCTGGTCCGGTCGGGCGGCGGCTGCTCGAATACTCGGCGCGCTCGAACCTGAAGCGTGTCTATCCTCGAGCTCGGCGGCAAGTCGCCCAACATCGTCTTTGCCGACGCGCCGGACCTGAAGCAGGCGGCGACCGTCTCGGCCAACGGCATCTTCCGCAATTCCGGCCAGGTCTGCGTCGCCGGCTCGCGCCTGCTCGTCCAGGCCTCGATCTACGACCGCTTCATGGACGAGCTTCTCAAGGCGACCACCGCGGCTGAAGGTCGGCGATCCGCTCGATCTCTCAAGCGACATCGGCGCGGTCTCGAGCGCCGAACAGCTCGACAAGAATCTCGGCTTCGTCGCCAGGCGCGGCGGAAGAGGGCGCCCGCCTGGTCACGGGCGGCGAGCGCATCCTCGACCGAGACCGGCGGCAGCTACATGGCGCCGACCATCTTCGAGAACGTCACGCGCGACATGCAGCTCGCGCGCGAAGAGGTGTTCGGGCCGGTGCTCGGCGTCATGCGCTTCGACACCGAGGAAGAGGCGGTGCAGCCTCGCCAATTCGACCGTTTACGGCCTCGCCTCGGCGGTGTGGACCGCGAACCTGTCGACGCGCCCATCGCATGGTGCGCGGCGATCCAGCGCCGGCGTCGTCCACGTCAACACCTATGGCGGCGCCGACATCACCGTGCCGCTCGGCGGCGTCAAGCAATCCGGCTTCGGCCGCGACAAGTCGCTGCACGCGCTGGACAAATATATCGACCTGAAGACCGCCTGGATCGCGCTCTAGAGCGTTTTCGATAACCAGCTCGCGCCATGAAACGATGGCCCACAAAGGGAGATTTGCGCCGTGATAGCTGCCAGCAGAAACGATTTGCATTCAGCGACAATCGGCGACCTGCTCGACCGCGAGCAGCAGCGTTTTCGCGAAACGCATCCGCGCTCGGCGGCGGCCTGGGAAGAGGGCAAACAGCATTTCCTCTATGGCGGACCGTCGCACTGGATGCGGCGCTGGGCCGGCGGCTTTCCGGTCTACGCCGCTGAGGCGAAGGGCGCCCACATCAGAGACATCGATGGCCACGACTATGTCGACTTCTGCCTCGGCGACACCGGCGGCATGTGCGGCCATGCGCCGGAGGCGGTGACCCGTGCCGCTGTGCGCCAATTGCAGAACGGCACCACGATGATGCTGCCCACCGAGGACAGCCTGTGGGTCGGCGCCGAGTTGCAGCGGCGCTTCGGCCTGCCTTACTGGACATTCACCACCTCAGCCACCGACGCCAATCGCGGCGCCATCCGCATCGCCCGCATGATCACCGGCCGCGACAAGGTGCTGGTCTTCTCCGGCTGCTATCACGGCGGCGTCGAGGAGGCGCATGTCGAGATCCGCGACGGCCGCGTCGGCATGCGCAACATGATCCATCCCAACGGTGTCGACCATTCGGCCGTCTCCAAAGTGGTCGAGTTCAACGATGTCGGCGCGCTGGAACAGGCGCTGTCGGCGGGCGACGTCGCCTGCGTGCTGACCGAGCCGCTGATGACCAATTTCGGCATGATCCCGGTCGCCGACGGTTTTCATGCAGCGCTGCGCGACCTTACCCGCCGCACCGGTACGGTGCTGATCATCGACGAGACGCACACGCATTTCCAGCGGGCCCGGCGGCTATTCGTCCGAGCATGGGCTGGAGCCGGACATACTTCGTCGCCGGCAAGGCCATCGCCGGCGGCATTCCGGCCGGCATCTTCGGCGTCTCGCAGGAGATCGCCGAGCGATTGTGGGCGATCGTGCCGATGGTCAATCCGCGCGTGCGCCAGTCGGCGCATCTCGGCATCGGCGGCACGCTTGCCGGCAACGCGCTCACCGTCGCCACCATGCGCGCTGTGCTGGAAGAGGTGCTGACGCCGGCCAATTTCGAGCTCATGATCGCCAACGCCTCGCGGCTGGCGGAGGCTGCGCGGAAGATCATCGCTGCAAACAAATTGCCTTGGCATGTGACGCAGATCGGCGCCCGCGCCGAGATCATGTTCATGCCGCAGCCGCCGAGGAATGGCGCCGACGTCATCGCCAGCCGGCGCGGCGATCTCGAGACGCTGCTGCACGCCTTCTACATGAACGAGGGCATTCTGGTGACGCCGTTCCACACCATGTTCCTGATGTGTCCGGCAACCACACCGGCCGATGTCGATCGCCATACCGACGTGTTCGCGCGCTTCGTCGACCTGGTCCGCGGCGCCAGGGTCGTCTGAGCGATGGCGCAACCCTTCGACCTCAGCGGCAAAGTGGCGCTGGTGACCGGCGGCGGACGCGGCATTGGCGCGGCGATCGTCACGCGCTTCGCGGAAGCCGGCGCATTCTAGCTACCCGTCGGTCGGTGCGTCCTCGATAGGGGTCCAGTCCCATGAGCCACCAAGTTGCGGCGGCGGCAATACCAGCAATGAGGTTCAATCAGTGCGCGGCATCCTTGACCGCCTAAGGTCTGGAACTCGACATTGTAGATTTCACGGTCGACGCGTTTGGCTTTGCGCATGTAGACAGTCTGGACGATGTCGCGGGTTTCCGGATCGGTGGAGATCGGTCCGCGCGGGGTGGGAGTAGGGGGCGTATTAGGAGTTCCTCTTCGTAGTTTTGCGCAGAAAAAACAACGATTTACGTGTCATTCTATTCACAATCGGCGCTACAAAGGTCAGGCCCGGCAGGGTACGTCTGAAGCCGTACATCTCAGGCCCGACCTCCCCGCCCGCATTAAGCAACGAGGCAAACATGTGCGCGTAGTTCTCCGCCTGCACGCCCCAATCCCACTCTCGGATCGTCTCGATCATGCGGGCGGCCATCCGCGACCGGAGCGATGGCGTGTCCCGCAACAGGGCGAGCTTGTTCGCAAGCCCCTCCGCAGTTCCATCGAAGAACAGCCCGTTGTCGCCATCCCGAATCAGCTCGGGCATGTTTCCGACACGGGTCGTCACCAACGGGACACCGCACGCCGCCGCCTCCAAGCAGGGATTGGGAGTGCCTTCGCTGCGACTGGCGCAGACATAAACGTCGAGCTCCCGATAGAAGTCGAGCATCTCGTCATGGCTACGCCAGCGTTGCTCCCGAACCGCAGTCAGTAGTCGCACGCCCGGCACGGCAGCGACCGCGGGCTCGATGACGTCGTGGAAGCCGCGATGTGCCGGACCATGGTTGCTCAGACTTCCCGCCCATCCGACGCGGAGTTCGCCAGAATAGGGTTTTGGCCCTTGTGGGGGACAAAAGAATGTCGTGTCGACGCCATTGGGCGTGTAGTGGACCGGAACACGCAGGAGAGGAGCGTATTCGCGCTCGAGCTGCCGATTATTGACAAACACAGCGCGCGCCAGCCGGCGCAGGGCAGCGAGGCCAGGCTCGCGGAACTCGCCCTCCAGCTCTCTGTGGCTGCAGATCCCGATGAGCAGTCTGTCGGACCGCCGGGCGAGGACCGATTCCAGCAGGGGCAGCTTCGCGAGTTGGAACCAATAGAAGATGAGCACGATGTCCGCCGCGTTCACGTCGGACTCAGTCACATCATGCTGAAATCGTTCGACGATCTCGAACCTTCCTTTCAGCACGCGCCGGAGATTTTGCGTCTTGCGATCGATCGCCCAGCCGGGCCGGTCCGCGATCGCCAGGATGCGGGGGAGGTGTACATCGCTCACGAGGCGTACCGCTCAAGCCAGTGCGCCGACCATGGATTGGCCTCGTCCAGATCGTCGTCCGTCGCAGTGGCGCGCACCTTGGTGGCGTCCGGCAGCCGGATATCCTCTGATCGCAAGCGGGGTCGCCATCCATGCCAACCACGACCAATGACCTCCTCGCTCAGGTACCGGCGGCCAACATACTTGCGCGCGGCGTGATCTGCGCTCAGGAACAGATAATGCTTCATGCGAAAACGCTCGGGGTAGAGCCTCACCGGACCCCCGAAGCGTACGAGATGGCCGCCTGACCACGCAATCTCCATGGGGCCGTCCTGTTTCTTGTACGCACGGACGCAGTGTGGGGAGGTCGGCCGGAACGGGTAATAGGTGCGCAACGTGTGTTGATAATTGGGATTGTCGTGATTGGGGGCTTCCCTGGTAGGAATGAACGTGAACTCGGAAAACTCGATCGCGTTGCTGCCGAGTGCGTCGGCTGCCGCAATGGCGGAGACCAACGATGAGTATGAAGTCGGCGGAAGGTGGATCTCGTCAGCGTCAACATGCATGAACCAGTCTGCTTCGAGCGACTGAAATAGTTCCTCCTTGCGACGAAGAAGGTGCTCCCAGCAATACCAGCCGCTATGCGGGATGCTTTCGAAACCTATCAATCCGGCCCCGCTGTAGCGCTGGGCAATCTCAAGCGTTCGGTCCGTCGACTGATTGTCGCAAACGTAGACCTGCACGCCTTGACGAAAGAGGTTCTCGAGACATCCGGCGATGAACCGTTCTTCGTTCCGTGTTGTAAGGACCGCGACGACTCGCGGGGAATTCCGATCACGCGCAGCACTAGCAATGTGGGTGTTGAGATCGACCAAGTCCCTCAATCCTTTGTGCTTTCGGATGCCATGCTGGCCGCTCAACTGATATGCCGCAACTAACAAACTTGGCCGGAATGACAGTCTAAAAACTCACAGCGGCCATGCCGAGGCGCTATCATTTTCCCACCTGAGGTGCAACACGCACTCATAGCGGTTCCCGTCGCCCGGCTTCTCGGTGGCAGGGGCGGTCGCTAGCTACAAAGACGCCGCGCCGAAAATGGCGCCGAGTGTGAACATTATTAGCCGACCAATCATCGTCCTCGGACCCATCGAAATGCAGCAGCGCAAAATTGGGCGACCTCATTGAGAAGTCGAGATCGTGTGGAGATGAGTATGGTTCTCACAAAGATTTTCCATTTAGTGCCGCTACTGACCCACGGCTCCCGCAATACAAGGTCTTTGTAATCCTGGAGAATCGAGATCAATTCGTCGGCGTGTGGTGCCAGCGTGCGACCCCGGACACTGTTCGGCCTGACAACGGCCTGGAATGCCTCGCCAACTATCGATGGATTGAAGCGAGGTACCAGCACGTCGCGCAACACGTACCGGCTTCGGATCGGGTCGCTCGGGAACGTCTGATAGACCTTCTTCAGGAAGCGCCAGCGGCTTCTGCTCATGCGAATGCTATATGATGTGCTTTCGGAGTTGATGCACCAAACCGTGACGGCGCGATCGATAAAGGTATTGGTAAAGCCAGCCCGGAACATTCTGAGGAAGAGGTCGTCGTCCTCGTACCCCATGAATTGCTGGTCAAAGCCCTGAACTGCCTTGAACGCTGCTCGGCTGATTATCGATGCGGAAGGCAGGACAAACATATCTCCTGAGAGCATATTGAAGATGTCGGCCTTGGGATGCGAACTGTGTGCCTTGATCACGGTGCTGCGTACAATATTCCCATCACCATCGGCTTCCATGAGATCAGCATAGGCCCATCCAAAACGCTCATTGTCCTGGACCGCAGCTCGAAGAACCTCAATGTGATCGGGAAGAAAGAAATCGTCTTGATCAAGCAGGCAAATGTACGGTGACACAGTGGAGGCAACACCAGCATTGCGGGCCGCGCCTTGCCCCCCATTTTTTTGATCGACGACCCTAAAACCCAGCTCCGCGGCAAGCGCATGAAGGAACTCTGCTTCCTCCGGCTTAGAGCCGTCATTGACGACCACGAATTCAGCCGGCGCCAACGACTGCCGCTGGACGCTCTCCACCGCTCGGCGGATGTACTTCGATCCGTTGTAAAAGGGGAGGATCACTGCCACGTCAGATATGGCTGCTTGCGAAAGCCGCACCTGGGAGCCCTTGACGTAATCGGCCGGACTTGGCTTGACCACTATCGAGGCCGCCCTCCGCATCGCCTCGTCGGCATCTACTCCAGAGAATTGGGCAAGTTCATCCACGAAACGTTCTGGCTTTAGCAGCGCCTTCTCATAGGAGACAAGCATCAACGGGGCCGTTTGTCGAAGGGTAAAATCCGCAAGGTCTATCGACCACAAGGCGGCTCGCCGCAACTGATCGCGAAAATCGAAAACCATGGAGATTTCTTCCCGCTTTGCGATCGCCACAGGATCCCGAAACGGTATGATGAAACGAGGATTGCGGAACCAGGACGCGTCAAGGGTCTGATAAGCGGTTGGGCGCTTGAATGCCCAGACATCATGAGCGCTGTTGTAGGCCTCAATAACCAGTGAGATGTCGGTGGGGCTATCCTCGATAGCTTTTGCCAGCCGCAAATCTTCTTGGATCGCTTCGTCAAGATCGGCGCCGAGATAAACCCCGAGTGCCCCTAAGGCCTTGGCCACCATCGTTGTGCCGGATCGCGGGACACCAACAATGATGATTGTTGCATGCCTACCTATCGGCGCGTCGTTCAGAACTGCGATGCCGCTATTTTGCAATTGGTCGAGCATCGCCGCTTCTCGCAAATCGCATTGCATACAGCAAGCCCACAACCCAATTGGCCCCGCGAAGCGTTCGCGTAACGTCGTGCCTGGCTGCTGCCAGTCCCGTTGGTGCCGTCCGAGTGTTGCCCACGCGCCGGTCGCAGTCACAATTGCCGTGTCGCCCGCTTCAAGAGGCAACTACCGGCTCGGCACGATCTATGGCGAGCCGACCGACCTTGACGATCGGGCGTTGCTATCTGAGAAAACGGTTTGCTAAGCGTGGGGTGGGAGTGGAGACCCGCTTGCCTTTGCCCGGATCCAGTCCGAGACGCGATAGTATCGCAACATGGCGGCGGGCGCGAAGGACATGAAGAAGGGTGCGCGTCGCAGCGGCTCGAGCTTCAGCGCCAGGTCTTTTTCCGGCACGCCCTTCGCCCATTCGCCCAGTATGCCGCCAAGCATGCTTCCGGTCGGCACGCCGCGGCCGGAGAGGCCCGTCAGCGCGACGACGCCCGGCGCGAGTTGGTAGAGACGCGGGATGGTGCGCTTCTGCATGTCCAGCTCGCCGAACCAGAAATACTCCCATCTCAGGTCGCTGCTGAGCTTCGGATGGAGCCAGCGCAGGCGATCGGACATGAGGCGGTGGGTGAACGCCATGTCGCTTCCGCGACGGCCCATCGGAAACATTGAGGCGACGATGCGTCCCTCGGCGTTGTATTTGTAGACGAAGATGTCGCCGCGGCCGTCATGCATAGTCGTGTTGCGCGGCAGGATGGTTTGACGTTCGCTGGCGGTCAGCGGTTGGGTGGCGGCGACGAAGACCCTCTGGATCTTGTAGCTCCGGTCGAGGCCGGGCCATCCGTCGACGGTGTAGGCGCCGGTCGCAAAGATGACCTTGTCGGCGACGACGGCTCCTTCGCCGGCGTGCACTGCCCAGGCACCATCCTGCCGCACGACATCGCGGACCGGCGACCCGTGTGGATTGTGCCACCTTCCTCTATCACGGCACGGGCAAGGCCTCTTGCGTATCCCAATGGATTGAGGTGACCAGCCTCGGAATGAAACCAGCCGCCATAATATCGCGGGCTGCCGGTCATCTCCTCGCTTGCCTGCCTGTCGAGCACCCACGTCTTGGCGCCGACTGCATTGTACTGCTGCGCCTTTGCTTCGAGCCTGCCGACGCCGCCGGGCGTAAGCGCGCCCATGACGTAGCCGTTCTGCTGCCATTCGCAGTCGATGGCGATAGCGCTCGATCATCCCCGCGACCTGACCGTTGGCCCCGGTCTGCCGGGCGATCAGCCTTTCGGCCCATGGCTCGCCCAGCATGGCACGCAGTTCGGGCAGGCTGTAATGGGTGAAGGTTGGCGTGCAGTGGCCGGCATTGCGCCCCGAGCCGCCGAAGCCGATCTCCTGCGCTTCGAGCAGAACCACGTCGATGCCGTCGCGGGCAAGGTCGAGTGCGGTGGTCAGGCCGGTGTAGCCGCCGCCGACGATGCAGACATCCGCCCGCCTGCGTCCTTGCAGCGGGCCGGTCTTTGGCGGCGGCGCCGCGGTCGCATACCACAGCGAGACTTCGAACGGCGAAAACCTTGCCATGCCGGTCGGCCTCACAGCATGTCGCTTCGCGCGTCGAGCGCATCGCGCAACCCGTCGCCGATGAAGTTGAAACTGGTGACCGCCAGGGTTATGGCGGCGCCAGGAACGATTGCCAGCCACGGCGCGCTGTCGAGATATTGCTGGGCACCGTTCAGCATGTTTCCCCAGCTCGGCAGCGGCGGCTGGATGCCATAGCCGAGGAAGCTGACATAGGCTTCCAGAAGGATGGCGCGGGCAACGGTGAGCGTGGCCGCGACGATGATCGGGCCGATCGCATTGGGCAGCAGCTCGCGAAACATGATGTGGCTGTTGCTGAGCCCGAGCATGCGGGCGGCGACGACGAAGTCGCGTTCGCGCAGCGAACGCACTTCCGCCTCGACGATGCGCGCGATTTCCATCCAGCTCGTTGCCGCGATGATCAGGGTGATCATGATCGGGCTCGGCTTGATGAAGGCCGCCATCGCCAGCAGCAGGAAGATATTGGGAAAGGACAGCATCGCGTCGACGAAACGCATCAGCACCGTGCCGATGCGGCCGCCGAAGAAGCCGGCAGCAATCCCGAGCACGGTTCCGAAGACGGTGCTGATGACCATCGCAGCGAAGCCGACCAGCAGCGAAATGCGGCCGGCCATGAACAGGCGCGCCGCGATGTCGCGGCCAAGCGGATCGGTGCCGAAGAAATGATAGCCCGTGAATGGCGGCGCGAACCGGCCACGCAGGTCGATGTAGAGATCGTCGAAGGGCAGCAGCCAAGGTCCGAAGACGCAGGCGAGGACCAGGACGATGATCATCACCAGGCCGAACATCGCCAGTCGATGACGGGCAAATCGATACACGCTGCGGCTATGCCACCAGCGCTGCCTGGCCTGGGTGGGGATGAGGAAATCCGACTGGGTCATCTCTTCGTCCCTCAGCTCAATCGAATGCGCGGATCGACGAATGCGACGGTGAGATCCGCGGCCAGATTGCCGACCAGGACGAGGACAGCGGACATCATCAGCAGACCCATCACGACGGGGTAGTCGCTGTAGCCGAGACTATCGAGGAACAGCCGCCCCATGCCGGGCCAGGTAAAGACCGTTTCCGTCACCAATGCGCCACCCAGTATTGTCGGCAGCTGCAGCCCCAGCAGGGTGATCATCGGGAGCAAGGCGTTGCCGAGGATATGGCGAAGCAACACGCGTCGGGAACTCAGCCCCTTGGCCCGGGCCGTTCGAACGAAATCCTGGCTGATGACGTCGAGCGTCGCGGTGCGCATGTAGCGGCTCCACACGGCGATATTGACCAGCGCAAGAACGACGCTCGGCATGATGAGATGGATCGCGTAGTCGCCGAGCGAGCCATCGCCGATCGTGTACATGTTGCCGGCCGGCAGCCATCTGAGCCGCAGCGAGAAGATGTAGATCGCGATCAACCCGAACCAGAAGGTCGGGATCGACAGCGCCACCATCGCGCCGACCGTCGCGGCATAGTCGAAGATCGAGTATCGTCTGAGCGCGCCCAGTACTCCGATCCAGGTGCCGACAAGGATGGCAATCGCGGTCGACACACCCATCAGCAGCAATGTCGCGACAAGGTGCTCCCAGATGATGTCGAGCACGGGCCTGCCGTCCCGGTAGGAACGCCCCCAGTCGCCGCGAAGCAGATGTGCCAGCCAGTCGATGTACTGGACAGGAAGCGGTCGATCGAGCCCCATTTGCGAGGCGATGCGATCGAGGTCGGCCTGCGTCATCCCTGGCGTCAGGGTGAATTGCGAGAGCGGTCCGCCCGGAGCCAGGTTCAGGACGGCAAAGCCGATCACCGAAACCAGCAGGAGCAGGACGAGGCTTTGCCAGAAGCGTCCCAGCAGATAGCGAAGCATGCCGGTTGTCTCCGTTTTTGCTGTCCGTCGGATGCAGTCGCGCCAGAGGCGCCCTTGTCGGCCACCAAGGCCGAGCCGGTCATGCCGGCCCGGCCTCTTTTGTGCTTCTATGCCCAGTACCAGGTGGCCACGTCCCAGGAGTCGATGCGCACATTGATGTTCGGCACGACGCCTTCGACACCGGACTTGTGTCCGCGGACCGTCGCGTATTGGAACATCGGCAGGAATGGCAGGTCGTTGCGCACGGTCTCCTGGATTTTCAGGTAAGCCTGTTTGCGCTTCTCCGGCACGAATTCGACACCGCCGGTTTCAAGCATCTTGTCCACCTCCGGGCTGCCATACTGCCAGGTATTCTGGCCGGAGCCGCCCTTGGCCGGAATCGACTTCGAGCTGAGGTAGTCCGAAGTGTCGGGATCGGAGCCGGTCAGGAAGTTGATGCCGACGACGACGGAATCGAATTCCGATTTCATCCAGTAGTCGCCCCACATCACCGCCGGCGGCAGGTTGGAGATCACCACCTCGACGCCGATGTCGCGATACGATTGCTGGATGAACTGCTGCGCCTGTTCGCGGATATGATTACCCGCCGTGGTCGAGTTCTTGAACGAGAGGCGAACACCGTCCTTGACGCGGATGCCGTCCCCGCCAGGGACCCAGCCGGCGTCGTCCAGCAGTTTCTTTGCCTTGTCCAGATCGTATTCCTGCTTCGGCAAATCGGGATTGTAGTAGAAGGACTGCTGCGGCATGTAGGTTTCGGTCGGGGCCGGCAGCCCGTAGTAGAGGGCGTCGATGATCGTCTTCTTGTCCAGCGCATGGTACAGCGCCTGACGAACGGCGAGCTCCTTGAACTGCGGGCGCTCCATGTTGAAGCTCAGCGATTCGATCGTGGCGGCGGGAATGACGGCGACCGCGGTGCCGCTCAATGCCTTGGCTTCCTCATAGTGGTCGGCCGTGATCCACTGCAATCCGATGACGTCGATGTCGCCGGTCTTGAACTGGGTGTAGAGCACGGTCAGATCCGGAATGTACTTGTAGATCAAACTTTTCAGGTAGGGGCCGTCGGCGAAGTAGTCGGTGTTGGCGGCCAGTTCGATATGGTCGCCGGCCATGCGTTCCACCCATTTGAACGGGCCGGTGCCGATCGGGGCGTTGTTGAACGGAGCGGTGTTCTTGTCTTCCGCCGCACCGAGCACATGTTTGGGAACGATGAAGGTCGCGGCCAGGATTGATGGGTAGGGCGCGTAAGGCTCCTTCATCTTCCATTTGATCTCGGTTGGCGAGACGACCGTCAGGTCCTTGACGAGTTCGTGGCCGGCGCGTCGCCAGCTGCGAAACTTCGGGTCAACCAGCAGTTCGATCGTGAACTTGACGTCCTCGGCGGTGAACGGCTGTCCATCATGCCATTTCACGTCGTCACGCAGCTTGACGTGCCACTCGAGCCCGTCGGCAGAGATGCCGCCGTTTTCGACGGTCGGCACCTCCTTGGCGAGCGCGGGGAAGAAATTGCCCTTGGGATCGACGCCGAAAAGCGGATCGAAGACGCTGAAGTGGATACCTTCGTCGACCTCGATATGCGGCAAATGCGGGTTGAAGACGGTGGGCTCCTGGGAAAAGCCGACGATCACCTGTCCCTTGGGTTCGCTCGGCGGCGTTGCCGCGAGGGCCCTGCCTGCTCCCGTCAGGCTTGGCATGGTTAGGCCGGCGGCACCGGCGATTGCCATTCCAAGCGCCTGACGACGCGTCGGTCGAAACGTAGTGCTGCTGCTCTTGTCTGACATTGGAGGCTCCTTTTTTAGTGTTCCACTTCGCTGCGTCACGCTCTCTTGTCGGAGCGCTTATAATCCAGTGATCGGTGCGACCCTCGATCCGTCCGAAAACCGCGACCACCGGAAATCCCTGGGATCGACGATCGGTGGCCGCCCGGTGACGATGTCCGCCATCAGCCTGCCTGCCGCGGGCCCGATGCCGAAACCATGGCCCGAGAAACCGGTCGCCACATGAAACCCGGGAACGTCGTCGACGGCCGAAATGACGGGGACGGCGTCGGGCGTGACGTCGATATAGCCGGCCCAGCGCTGCGCCACTTCTGCCTTTTCCAGAACCGGAAATGCCTTGCGGGCATTTGCAAGAACGCGCTCCGAGCTTTTCTTGGAAGGCTTGGGATCGAGCACGCGGCAGTATTCGAAGGGGCTCGCCTCGTCCATCGCCCAGCGGGTCGGCATCCTTGCCTCGTCAAGGAAACGACCCCCCAGGCGGAATTGCAGCGATCGCCACTCCGTCTTCCAGGCCGGAAAAAAATCGCGCGCATAGCGAAAGGAGTTCGGCACGATGTCGACGAGATTGCTCATGCTGGAGGCGACGGTGTAGCCACCGTCCTGGCGCTTGCGTATGGCGAAGTTGTTTGCCCACACGGCCTGGTCCGGCCCGTTCTCGACCGGGGTCGTGCGAAGAACCGTGTTCATGACCTTCAGCTGCGGCAGGTCGAGACCAAGCGTTCCGCAAAACAGGTTCGACCACGCCCCTCCGGCAAGGACGACCGTCTTGCAGGCAATGAAGCCACGCTCGGTCACGACGCCCGAGACGGCGCCGTTCGTCGTTTCCACGCCGCGCACCGCGCATTCCGTCAATATGGCGGCGCCGAGGTCGCGTGCAGCTTCGGCAATTGCAGGCGCCGCCTTCTGCGGCTCGGCGCGGCCGTCGGCGGGTGTGTAGAGCGCTCCTTTGACATCGAGATTGGAGCCGGGGAGGAGGTCACGCAATTCGCCGGCGCCGATCATTCGCGACTCGAACTGATAGCCTTCGAGATGGCGACCCCAGCGTTCGTGCTGGTCGTATTCCTTGTCGTCCGCGCAGGTGAAGACAATTCCGGCCCGGGCGTAGCCGGTGTCTCGTCCCGTCCGTTCGGAGAGCCTTGCCCATATCCGCAGGGCTTCCGCCATCAGCGGAACCTCGCGTGGATCCCGGCGGGAAATACGAACCCAGCCCCAGTTGCGGCTGGACTGTTCCTGTCCGATGCCGCCCTTCTCGCACAGGGCCACCCGCAGGCCTCTCTCGGCCAGCTCCAGCGCCGTCGAGGTGCCGATGATACCGCCGCCGATGACGACGCAGTCCACCTCCTTTGGCAGCTCGGTATCTCCATGAACGGGGACGACGAACGGTCCGGGCATGCTCAGTAGAACTCCTCAAGCTGGCAATTGATGGAAAATTCCGCGACGCTCGCATGATCGGGCAGATCGAGCAGCAGCCCGATGATCCGTGCGAGGTCGTCCGGGTCGGTCATCAGCGCATCGGCGCGATCGGTGATGCCGCGGGCCATGTCGGTGGCGACGAAGCCGGGACAGACGGCCGTCGCCCGAATCCCTAGGTCCCACCCTGCCTGCCGGATGCCGTGCGACAGCGCGACGGCGGCAAATTTGGAGATCGAGTAGGAGCCTGCCGTCACCGACTTGACCCGCTTGCCCGACAGCGAGGCGAGAATGATCACCCGGCCAGCGCGGCTCGCCGCAAGCGATGCCCACGATGCGCGTACCAGACGGCGCGGCGCCTTGACGTTGATCTCGAACATGAGATCGAGATCCGCGTCGTCGGCGTCGATGACCGACTTCGGGATCATGATGCCGGCGCTGGCGATAACCGCGTCGATCCGCTTGAAGGCATCGATGGTGCCGTCGACCCATGCCCGTTCGCTGCCGGCCTCCGCGGCATCGTAGGGGAACACACGGACGCGCTCCCCATCGGCCCAGTCCGGCTGCACCGGTTCGCGCATGCCCAGCGACAATATCCAGCCCGTTTCGAACAGGTGCCGCGCGCAAGCCGCACCGATACCGCGGCTGGCACCGGACACGAGCGCCACACGCTGGCCGTCTCGTCCCCTGCCTGCCGCCGGCGCCCTCACTGGTCGAGGCCCAGGGTGCGGCGATAGACGCGCCGCAAAATGTCCAGCAGGCGCTTCTGATCCTCCTCGGGCACGCCGGCGAAGAAATCGCTGGATTGCTTGGTGGCGATCTCGCGCACCTTGCGGGCGAGGTCAGCGCCCTTTTCGGTGATGTGGAGCTCCTGCGCGCGTCCGTCGTCCGGTGCGTTTCGGCGCGTCACCAGATCATGATCGATCATCTGGTCGACCAGCCTGCCCATGGCGGAGCGATCGCGCAGGATGAGCTGCGCTATGACCGAAGGCCGTATCCCCGGATGGCTGTCGACAAGCAGCAGGGTGGTGATCTTGCCGGTTCCCCGGGCGACGTCGAGGCCTTCCAGTCGGTGATCGAGATCACGCGAAAGCGCTATGTTGATGCTTCGGATATAGAAGCTCAACGTGTCTTCGAGGACGTCCAGCCCGACCGTTTCGACGGGATGAGGCGGGGCTTTCTTCTTTGCCGGCATCGAACACTCTCCCGAGGCTTGCTGACCGCCTTCATCGAGATCGCCGCAGCCCCATTTCGGGGTGTCGAGGGTCTTCCAGACCATGATTGAGCCGGTAGTGGACAAATGCAACTACTTTTAGTGGACAAACGCAACTATTCTGCTCGACAGCAGACCTGGACGGGCACGCGTCGGCGACCCGATCGAAGAACAGGCTTGCAGCCGCGCCTTTGCCGGCGCGGCCATTCATGGCTCAGGGAAAGTCAGGAGATCTTCGGCGTCGCCTTCGGCTCAGGCGGCGGGGACCCATTCCTTGCCGGGAATGGCGGAGATCAATTGCCTCGTATAGGGGTGACGTGGTGACCGGAATATCTGTGAAGGCGGACCGCACTCCACGACCTCGCCGCGGTTCATCACCAGGATCTCGTCGCAGATGCGGCTTGCCACCCTCAGGTCGTGCGTGATGAAGATCATGGCGATCTTCATTTCTTCCTGGATGCTCGCCAGCAGATCGAGGATCTGCGCCTGGATGGAGACATCGAGGGCTGAGACCGCCTCGTCGGCGACCAGAACCTTGGGGTCCATCATCAGGGCCCGTGCAATGCCGATCCGCTGACGCTGGCCGCCCGAGAATTCGTGCGGAAAGCGGCCATAGGCACCCTCGTCGAGCCCGACCAGACGCAGCAATTGCAGCGCCTTCGCGCGCGCTTCCCGGGCGGACAGGCCGTGCGCCATCGGGCCGACGGTGAGGATATTGGCGATCGTCTGGCGCGGATTGAGCGAGGCAAACGGGTCCTGGAAGATCATCTGGATGTGCGGCCGCATCGGCCGGAACTCGGAGTTCGAAAGCGCCGCTATATCCTTGCCGTCGAACAGGATGCTGCCCCCATCGCTGTCGAGCAGCTTCAGCAGGACGCGGCCCAGCGACGATTTTCCGGAACCGGACTCGCCGACGATGCCGAGCGTTCTGCCCTGGCGAACCTCGAAGCTGACCTGCTTGACGGCGTGCACGATGCGGGACCGCGAGAAGAAGCCGATGCCCGGCCGGTAGGTCTTGTCGAGCTTCTGCGCCTCCAGCACGATCGGAGCATCGTCACGCGCCTTCGTTTCGCTCTCGATCATATGCGGGACGGCGGCGATCAGCCGCCTGGTGTAGGGATGGCTTGGATTGCCAAGCACGTCGGTCGCGCTGCCCTGTTCGACCATCGCGCCTTTCTCCATGACGATGACGCGATCGGCGATTTCCGCGACGACGCCAAAGTCGTGCGTGATGAACATGACGCTCATGTTCTTTTCGCGCTGCAGGCGCCGGATCAGGGCAAGGATCTGCGCCTGGGTGGTGACGTCGAGAGCCGTCGTAGGCTCGTCGGCGATCAAAAGATCAGGCTCGAGCGCCAGCGCCATGGCAATCATGACGCGCTGGCGTTGTCCGCCGGAGAGCTGGAACGGATATTGGTGGCGCAGGACCTCCGGCTCCGGCAGGCCGACTTCGCCAAGCAGGTCGACAACCGCCTTCGCGCGGGTCGCCGAGGTGCCGGACCGATGTGCTTCCATGACCTCCGCCACCTGCTGGCCGACAGTCATCAGCGGATTGAGTGCTGAAAGCGGATCCTGGAAGATGATGGAGACCGAACGGCCGCGCAGGCTCCGCATCACGACTTCGCCGGCGCTGGCGAGATCGTGGCCCTTGAACCGGATGCTTCCCTGCGCAATCCGCACCGACGATGGCAGCAGGCCCATGATCGCATTTGCGGTCACCGACTTGCCTGAGCCGGACTCGCCAACGATGCACAGCATCTCGCCCTTGCGCATGTCGAAGGATATGTTTTCGACCGCGTTCTCACGCTCCATGTTTTCGGGCAGGCGGACGGTCAGATTTTGAACAGAGAGAACAGTTTGCTCACTCGGCTCGCGGGAAGTCGTTTCGCTCGGCGGCATGGCTGGCCTTTCGAGATCCAGTGATCAGGCTGCGCATACTAGCCGCACCTCCCACCGATAGCGCAAGCCCGCATTTGCAAGATCGAGCGTTGTTGCTCTGTCGGGGCGGCGCGTCTCCGCCCGCAGCGGGCAATTGCAATGACAGTGCTACTCGTTGTAGCCATTCTGGCCGCCTGATCCTGGAGGAGACGCAGCATGGACCGATTCACCGGCGGTTGCCTCTGCGGCAACGTCAAAATTGTGGCGTCGGGCACCCCATACCGGGTCGGCATTTGTCATTGTCTCGACTGCCGCAAGCATCATGGGGCGCTTTTTTATGCTGCCGCGGTGTTCCCTCAGGATGCGGTGACGATCGATGGCGAAACGCGCGACTACGCCGGGCGGTTTTTCTGTCCCCGCTGCGGCTCGTCCGTTTTCGCACGCACCGGGGACGAAATCGAAGTGCATCTAGGATCCCTGGATGCCCCTGACCAGCTGACGCCAACCTATGAACTCTGGACCGTTCGTCGCGAGTCCTGGTTGCCACCGTTTCCGTTCACGAGACGATACGAGCGCGACCGTGACGCCACAGGTCGCTTTGAGAAGTAGGCGGCACGACCGGCAGCCTTCGGATCGAATGGCCGTCTGGAAGATAACGCCGGCGCGTCACTCCGGAAGGCCGGCCTTGCGAAAGCCATCGACGAAATGCTCAAGCGTCGCAGCGTCGCGGAATGGCTCCGTCCAGACCCAGTGGCGGGTTGTGAAATGCGGATTGCCGACGAGGAACATTTCGACCTCTGCGCGCGCCTCGTCGAGCCGGCCGAGTTGCGCAAGGCTTGCCGCCAGGAAACGGCGTGAGCTTGTGCGATAGGTCTCGTCCCTGCGCAGTGTCTCGACAGCGGCTTCGTAGTCGCGTGCCGCATATTGCGCCTGGCCGAGCGTCAGATAGTACCAGCTTGCCGGAAACGGGTTCAGCCGAAACGCCTTGCGAATGTGCTCGAGGCCCTCCTCGACCCGACCGGCCAGGACCTCGATGTCGGACAATGTCGCCCAGGCGTCGGCCTCGTTCGGGTCGAGCTCGAACGCCCTGGCGAATTCCGTATCTGCCTCGGCGAAGCTGCGCTCATAGGCAAGCAAATTGGCCAGCACCCAATGGCAGCCGGCATCGTTGGGATCGATCGCTACAGCCTTGCGGGCCAGTTCCAGAGCAACGCTACGATTGGGTTCGATGGGTTCGCCCCAATGCACCCATCCCATCCAGTGGTTCATGGCAAGCCAGCGATAGGCCTCGGCGTATTCCGGATCGAGCGATACTGCTCGCGTCAGCATCAGATGCGCTTCCCGCGCCGTCTGCGGCGAATCGTCGATCAGCTTGCGCGCCCGCACGCAGAGATCGTAGGCCTCGAGATTTTGGGGCCGATTGCGCGGCGGCGGTGCGCGCAGCCGGCCAAGCAACGCCTCCACGATCTTGGCCGTCACCTCGTCCTGAACGGCAAAGATATCCTCCAGGCTGCGATCGAAGCGTTCCGCCCATAGATGTTCGCCGCTCACCGCGTCGACCAGCTGGGCGTTGATGCGCACGCGCCCCGCGGCGCGTCTTGCGCTACCCTCCAGCAAATAGCGCACGCCAAGGTCCTCAGCGATCTCGCGCACGTCCATCGCCTTTCCCTTGTAGGCAAAGGTCGAGTTGCGCGCGATGACGAACAGGCCGGAGATCCTGGACAGGTCGGTGATCAGGTCTTCGGTCAACCCATCCGCGAAGGAGTCCTGCTCGGGATCGTTGCTGAAATTGACGAAAGGCAGCACGGCTATCGATGGTTTCGCGGGCAGCGGCAAAGGTTTCCGCTTCGCGCCACCGAGCTGTTCGATGACCCCCGTGAAGCGGTAGCCGACGCGCGGAACCGTTGATATCCACTCACCGCCGTCGGCGGGCGGACCAAGCAACTTGCGCAGCTGTGCGATCTGGACGGTGAGGTTGCCTTCCTCGACGGCCGTACCCGGCCACGCCGCGTCCATCAACTCGGCCTTGCCCAGGATTTCGCCGGGCCGTCCGACGAGCGCCGCAAGCAGCCTTAGCCCGCGATAGCCAACGGCAACGGGGACATCGTTCCGAAGCAGCGTTCCCGCACCGGAATCAAGCACGAACGGACCAAAGGCAAAGCGCTCTCCCTGCATACGGCGCATCTATAGAGCAATTCCAGAAAAAGTGTGAAGCGGTTTTGCGTCCGGAATTGCGTCAAAACAAAGAGTTAGAGCAGTTCGCCGGTTCCGTGAACCGGTGAACTGCTCCAACCCGTTTGGAAGTTTTGAGAACTATTTGGGAGGGCTTAATTACGGCGGCGTTCGCATCCGGCAGAATTCAACCTCTTTCAGGTCGTGGGTCCCAGACCCGCAAGCCATAGGAGGTTGCCATGAACGATACCCTTGCGTCGGCCCCGCGTCAGGCAGCGCGGCCGGGAACGCCCGTTGGGCTGGCGGAAATATCGCGCCGGCACCTGACGACCCTGGGAAGCATTGTCGCGACCTGGCGCGATCGGACCTGGCGCGAGCGGATGCGCTTTCGTTGGGAACTTGAGCAAATGTCGAAGGACAATCCTCATTTGATCGACGATATCGGCCTGACGAAACGGCAGGTCGAGGCAGAGCTCGCCAAGCCCTTCTGGCAAGGATGAGACGAATGCTGCAAAGACGCTGGATCGCGGCGCCAGCCTCGCACGCGCGTTCGCATCGAGGCTCGCTGCCAAATCGGGAATTGAAACACGACCGCGGGTTTTCGCCTTATGTGAGCCCGTGCCGGACGAGGTGGCGAACGACCGGCGAAAACATCTGCTGGCCGATATAGGATCCGGTGTTCGCGTCCTCGAAGAGTGGTTCGGCGACGGCCGCATCATCGACTATCGCGATACCTGCCTGGCGCGCTTGAGCCATTATCTCGTCGGCTGCCCGGCCCCGGCCCTGGCCCTTGCCGACCACCGTCGGCACCGGCGTTTCGCCTTTGACGTAGCGCAATGCCACTGCACGGTCGCCGGACACGAACACGATGACCGCGTTTTTCACACCCAGTTTCGCCGGTTGCATCACCGTCTCGCGCCGAACTGGCGATCTCGATCACGGTGTCGCCGGGGCACATGCTGATCACCGACGTGGATGCAAGAGCGGATTCGGGCGCTTTCAAGGTTTACTAGGACGCCGGCTCAGCACCGGGGCCCCGCCACCATCCGGGCAATGCGCGTCATGTCGGCGCTCATCTCGCGGTCGTCGTCGAGCGGGCTGACGAGCGCGCGCACGGCGGCATAGGTGCGCTGCGGCCCTACGCCCATGCCGTCGACGACGCCGCGCAACTCCACGCCCGTCGCGGCAAAGATCAATTCCATCGCAACCAAATAGCGCAGGCGCTCGATGATCTCGGCCGTTTTGGCCACCACCCGCGGCGCCATCGACGATTGATCCTCGATGCCGTCCGAAACGGCAAGCGGGCTGAGTGACATCGGATTGGCCAGATGCCGGATCTCGGCTTCCAGGCCGGCGAGCGGTTTCTGCAATTCGGCATAGCCCTGGCGGCTGCCGCCCCTGGCCGACAGGAAGCGCGGCAGTTCCGCCACCGTCGGCGACATCAGCTTCATGCAGCGGTTGGCGGTGCCTACCGCGCAATGCGCGAGGGCCTGGCCGAGCTGTTCCCAGGTCAGCGTCAACGCGGTGAGGTCGAAATTGCCATTCGAGATGATCCGTTCGGCAGCAGGCAGGATAACCGGGTTGTCGCCGGAATGGGTCAGCTCGATCTCCGTCGCCAGCCTTGCCTGTTCCAACGCATAGAGCAGGCCGCCCCACACCTGGGGCACGCAGCGATAGCTGAGCGGGTCCTGGATGCGCCGCGCGGCGTTCTCCTTCCACAGCCCGCTTCCCTCGAGCTCCGCCCGCAGCCGCGCGCCGATCTCGCGCTGGCCGAACGCCGGTCGGGCCGACAGTGCGTCCTCGTCGATTGCGGTCAGCGACGAACGGAAGGCCTCGTAGTTGAGCGCCACCGCGGCCATCGACCAGTCGATGAGGTGAGCGACGTCTTCGAGGTAGAGGCAGGCCGTTCCGGTCGAAAGGCTGTTGGCGACGATGATGGCGTGGCCGTCCTTCTCGCGCAGGTCGAGCGGCTCGAGCCCGGCAAGCGCCAGCCCCTCGGCGGACGGCATGACCTTGCCCTGGAACTCCACCTCGCCGTCACCGCGCAACGCCCTCGCCATATGGCCGAGAGGTGCGAGGTCCGCCGCTCCGATCGATCCCCACGCGGGGATGACCGGATGGACGCCGGCGTTCAGCGCCGCCACAAGGCCCATGACCACACGCTCGGAGGCGCCGGTGCCGCCCGCGGCCATGCCCGAGATGCGCGCCACCATCATTGCCCGCACCGCCTCGATCGGAAGAGCCGGTCCGATGCCCATGCTGTGGCTGAGCGGCACGCTATGCTGGAAGGCGATCAGATCGGCCTGCGCGAGCGGCGTATCGACACACGCGCCGAGGCCGGTGGTGACGCCGTATATCGGCTTGCCAAGTTGCGTGAGATGCTCGATGACGGCGCGGCTCGCGCGGATCCGGCGCATCGCCTCCTCGCCCAACACCAGGCGGGCGTTGCGACGTGCGATCTCGGCGACATCCGCCGCGCCGAGCGGCTTGGCATCGAGCATTATCATTCTGAGCGTCATGCCCTGCATGTACCTTATGATTGACGTTCAGGAAATGGGCGCGGTCGCCGTATTCCATGGATGGCTTCTGCGCCGGAAGGCTGTGAAATGCCTTGCGGCGGCACAGGACGAGCGCAGCCGGAATCATGGCGATGGCCGACGCTCCCGGTCTCGGGGATCAGCTTGGCATGGGCCCCTCATCGGCAGGTATAGCCGCCGTCGATGGGCAGCGAGATGCCGCGCCGCCGAGCGCAAGGTGACGGTGGTTAGCGCCAGCGGCTTGCCGGCTTCAAATCGTTCCAGGTTGTGATGCTGCCAGGCGCGAACCTGCGCCAATCACGTCGCCTTGCCGACCGCCGCGTCCAGCTCCATCTCGCCTTCTGAAATATCGTCGAACGAAGCATAGTTCATGTTGTAGAGGCGGGCGTAGAGGCCCTTTCTTTCCATCAATTGCTCGTGGTTGCCGCTTTCGACGATCTCGCCGTTCTGCAGGACGATGATGCGGTCGGCGCCGCGGATGGTCGCCAGCCGATGCGCGATGACCAGGCCGGTGCGGCCTTCGAGCAGCTTTACCAGCGCCTTCTGGATCAGCATCTCGGTGTAGGAATCGATGCTGGCCGTGGCCTCGTCGAGCACAAGGATCTTGGCGTCGGCCACCAGCGCCCGCGCAAAACTGATCAACTGGCGCTGGCCGAGCGAGAGGTTGCCGCCGCGCTGCTCGAGCTCGGTGTCGTAGCCATCAGGCAGGTGCTCGATGAAGTCGTGCGCGCCGACGGCTTGCGCTGCGCGCACCACCTCTTCGCGGGTCGCGCCGGTCTTGTGGTAGCGGATGTTCTCCAGCACCGTGCCGGAAAACAGGAACGGCTCCTGCAGCACCATCGCCACCTGCTCGCCGAGCGAATCCTGCGTCACGTCGCGGACATCATGCCCGCCGACCAGCACCTGCGCCCGACCAGACATCGTAGAAGCGGTGCACCAGCGCCATGCGAGCTGGACTTGCCCGATCCGGTCGGGCCGACCAGCGCGACGGTCTCGCCCGGATTGACGCGGAAGGAGACGTTCTTCAGCACCGGCAGGTTCTGCCGGTAGCCGAAGGTGACGTTCCTGAATTCGACCGAGCCGTCCATGTCGCGCGACAGCGTGACCGCGCCGTGCTTGTCGCTGACGTCGACCGGCACGTCGAGCACTTCGGAGATGCGCTGGCCCGAGGCCATGGCGCGCTGCATGACGCTAGTACTGCATGGTGAGCGAGCGGATCGGGTCGAAGAAGCGCTGGATGTAGAACAGGAACGCCACCATGACGCCGACGTCGAGGCTGTGCGAGAGCACCATCGAGCCGCCGACGACGATGACAGTCGCCATGGCGATGCCGGTCAGCGTGTCGACGATCGGCACCATCACCTGCGCATATTTCGCCGAGGCCAAGATGCGGCACGGAGATTGGCCAGCACCTTCTCGTCATAGAGGTCGAAATTGACGTGCTGGCGTTCGAGGCTCTGCACCGTGCGCACGCCATGGATGCCTTCGGCCAGCGCGCCGTTGGCGATCGAGTTGGTCTCGTGCGCCGCCATGAAGGCGACCTTGGCGCGCGGCAGCCAGAACAGGCGCACGATGAACAGCACCGGCATGGTCGAGAGCGTCAGCAGCCCGAGCCGGAAATCGAGCCACAGCAGCACGCTGACGATGCCGAACAGCAGCACGATGTCGCCCACCGACATCACCGATGTCTCGAGGAATTCCTGCATCGAATTGACGTCGCCCTGCAGGCGCGACATCAGCCGCCCGACCTCGGTCTTGTCCATGAAGCTCAGCGACACCCGCTGCAGATGGCTGAACATGGCGCGGCGCAGGTCGGACAGCACATTCTCGGCCACCTTGCCGACGACGCTTTCCTGCACATAGCTGGCGGCATAGTTGATCAGGATGATCACCGCGAAGGCGCCGATCGCCGAGATCATCACCGAGCGGTCGAGCCTGCCCGCCGCCATGCCGTGGTCGATGGCGTAGCGGATGACCAGCGGGATCGCCAGTTGCGTCAGCGTGAACACCAGCACCGCGGCGACCGAGATGAAGATCCGGCCCTGATACGGCTTTACGAAACTCCAGATGCGCCGCACGATACGCGGATCGTAGGCTTTGCCGAAGACCTCTTCCTCGTCGCGATGCGAGCCGACGACAGCTTTGGTCGGCCGCCCGCTGGTGTCTTCCTTCTCGTCGTCGTTCTGTGTCGACATCAGGCGGCTCCCATGGCCGCAGGCCGGTCGTCTTCCGGCCGCAGCTGCAGGTCGTAGAGCGCGCGATAGCGTCCGCCCAGCGCCAGCAGTTCCTCATGCGTGCCGCGCTCGACGATGCGGCCGTCCTCGACGAACAGGATCTGGTCGGCATGCATCAGCGAGCTCAGCCGGTGCGAGATGATGAGCGTCACGCGATCCTTGGCGAAGCGCTTCATCGCCGCCCGGATGCGCTGCTCGGTGCCGGCGTCGATGGCCGCGGTGGAATCGTCGAACACCAGCACCGATGGCCGCAGCATCAGGCTGCGCGCGATGGTCAGGCGCTGCCGCTGGCCGCCGGAAAGCGACGCGCCGCGCTCGCCGACGACCGTGGTGTAGCCGGCCGGAAGCCCGATGATGTAGTTGTGCAACTGGGCGTATTCGGCGGCCTGCCCGATGCGGGTCTCGCGCGCCCAGGGATTGCCATAGGCGATGTTGTTCTCGATCGAGGTGGTGAACAGGAATGCGTCCTGCTGCACGACGCCGACCGCCTTGCGCAGCGATTGCAGCGTGACCTTGCGGATGTCCTGGCCGTCGATGGTGATCGCGCCCGACGTCACGTCGTAGAAGCGCGGGATCAGATGCGCGATGGTCGACTTGCCGCTGCCGGGCGGGCCGACAATGCCGATGGTCTCGCCGGACCTGGCCTCGAAGGAGATGCCGGACAGCGTCGGGCGGCCGCTGCGCCCGCGTAGCGGAAGCCGACATTGTCGAAGCGCAGCACGCCGTCGGTGACGACGAGGTCCTTGGCGTCGGGCGCATCCTCGATATCGAGTTCGGCATCGAGCAGTTCGAACAGCCGCGTGCCGCAGGTCGAGGCGCGGGCGAACGAGTTGACCATCAGGCCGAGCTGGCGCACCGGCATCTGCAGGATGGTCATGAAAGTGAGGAACTGGGCCAGCGTGCCGACGCTGATCTCGCCCGCGATCACCTTCTGGCCGCCGAACCACAGCACCAGGCCCATGGCGGCCAGGAACGAGAAGTTCATGGCGCTGGTGTTGCTGACGCGGATGTCGACGCGCTCGGTGGCGAGGTCCAGCGCATCCTGTTTGGCGCGGTCGAATTTTTCCAGCTCGTGCCGCTGCGCCGCGAAGGCGCGCACGACACGGATGCCGCCGAGGTTCTCGTCCATCACCCGGCTCAGCACCGACAATCGCTCCTGCAAGGTCAGCCAGGTGCTGCGCAATGCCAGCTGGGTGACCGAGGATCGCCAGGCGACGAACGGCACGAAGCTCAGGCTGAGCAGCCCGAGCACGAGATCGGTGCTGATCAGCAGATAGGCGCCGACGCCGATCAGCACGCCGAGCAGCACCACGCGCAGGATGCCGGTGGAAAAGAACATGCGCACGCCGTCGAGATCGAGCAGGCCGAGCGTGATCAGATCGCCGGTGTGGACCCGGTCGTGGAAGGAAAAGCTCAGGCGCTGGATCTTCTCGTAGAAAGCCAGGCGCAGTTCATAGCCGGTCTGGTGGCCGACGGCCTCGCCATAAGTAGTTCTGCGCCATGGTGAAGAGGCCGCGCAGGATGCTGACGACGAGCAGCGTCAGCGCCGTATTCCACAGCGCCTGCTCCGCCGCGGCACCGGCACCCGCGGCCATCACGCCCTGCGCCTGATCGATGGCGCGTCCCAGCAGGCGCGGAATGAAAAGCTGCAGCGTCGCGGCAATGAAGGTCGAGACGATGGTGATCGCGACCTGCCAGGGATGGCGCAGCGTCATGCGCACGATGCGGAGCAAGGTGCTGAGGCCCTTGCCCCACGAGGCTTCCGCCACATGGGCAAACGATTTGCCGCGCTCCGGCGCGCCGCCGATGGCTTGCGTATTCAAGGAAAATATCCAAACCAATCCGAGCATTAGCCCGGACGAATGAAGCAGACTCAATTAGATAGCGGGATGTTACGCTTGCCCGACTTGACCGTTCAAGTGCCAATGGCGGCATCGCACTGTGCCTGGCGATCGCGGATGCGGCATCGAGCCGACCGTGAAGGAATTTCGGGTGCCGCCGTCCTACCAGCAGGTAAAGCCGGCATCGACAGGTACGACGGCGCCGGTCATCAGGCTGGCTGCGTCGGAGGCGAGGAACAGCACGGCGCTGGCGACTTCATGCGCCTGTCCCATTCTCCCCATCGGCGTGTCTCGCAGCCAGGCCTCGATCCGCGTCTTGTTTTCCAGGATCGCCAGAACCATCGGCGTCTCGATGTAGGTGGGCGCAACAGCGTTGACGCGCACGCCATGCGGCGCCCATTCGGCGGCGATCGAGCGGGTCAAATGATGGACGGCCGCTTTCGAGACGTTGTAGGGCGTCTGGGGCTGCGGCCGGTTGCAGATCGTGCCGGACATCGATCCGAGATTGACGATCGAGCCATGCCGGGCGGTGATCATGTGCCTGCCGAACGCGCGGCAGCACCGGAAGACTCCGTTGATGTTGACGTCCATCATCCGCAGCCACAACTCGTCGTCCACATCCTCCAGTGAAATGCCGCTGCTGCCGATGCCGGCATTGTTGACGAGGATCGAAGCCGGCGTGCCTCGGGCAGCCAGCATGTCGGCAATCTCGGTCACTCTTGCCGACGATGTCACGTCGCCGATCACCAGTTCGGCCTTGTGACCTTTCGCGATCAGCTCATCCGTTCCGGCACTGCCGACCTGCTCGTCCGGTTCGATGATCACCAGGGAAGCGCCGGCCTCGCCAAGCGCATCCGCGCAGGCAAGGCCAATACCGCGGCCACCGCCGGTCACCACGGCGACCTCGTTGTCCACCCTGAAACGAGCCTGGTACATGGTCCTCCTCCCCAATTCCGATGCCGACTTGCCGTGCTGTCAGATATCGAAGTTGGCCGGCAGGATGACGACGTCCCGGATCGTTACCGTGCGCGATCGCGTCAGCATGAAAACCAGGACCTCGGCGACTTCCTTCGGGTCAAAAAGTGTCCCCGCGGCGATCGCCCGGTCGAGGTTCTCCTTCGGCCAGTCTTCGACGAGCGGCGTCAGCACCGGCCCGGGAGCGATCGCGCCGACACGGATGCCGTGTTTCGCGACCTGCCGCCTCAGCGCGTGGACGAACGCCTGAACGGCGTGCTTGGAAGCAGTGTAGATCGGCTCCCACGGCACGGCCGTGTGGCCGGCTACGGAGCTGGTGACGACGATGTCTCCCGTGCCGCGTTCGATCATGTGCGGCAGGACCGCGTGAACCGTTCGGAATACGGCATTGACGTTCAGGTTCAGCATCCGGTCGAAGGCGTCCGGATCGCCATCCGTAAAATCGCCGCCGATATAGGCGCCGGCATTGGCATGGAAGGCATCGAGATGGCCGGCCTTGTCCAGAATGGCCGGCATCATGCGCGCCACGCTTTTTGGGTCGGTGAGATTGACCACCAGCGGGATCGCGTTGGCGCCCAGTTCCGACGACAGATTCTTCAACCGATCCTCGGCATAGTCGACAAGAACGACGCGTGCCCCCGAAGAAAGACAGGCCTTGGCGCAGGCCAGGCCGATCCCGGACGCCGCACCGGTGATTGCTATGACTTTTCCCGACAGATCCTGACCCATCTCAATCCTCCAGTTTACGTGCTTGGCCGCGCGCGGCCGTGTCCAAACTTGTGCTGTTTTTCGGGGTCACGGCGATGAACTCGTCAAGCTGTTTGCGTGACGCGGCACCTTCCATCGGACCCTGCATGGTGACGTTGCGAGCGCCCGCGGCATTGGCATACTCAAGCGCCTGGAACGCGGGCATGCCGAGGCGACGGCAAGCGACGTAGGCGCCGCCGAAACAGTCGCCGGCGCCCGTCGGATCCACCTCGGCAACGTTGAACGCCGGACAGTCAATCCGCGTGCCGTCGGCGCCGAAGAATGTCGACCCGTGTTCGCCGCGCTTGAGAGCAATTTCCGTCACGCCACGGGCAAAGAGCGCGGTGACCGCGGCGATTTCGCCTTCGACACCGGCCGCCACGAACAATTCGTCTCCGGAAGGCAGGAGAAGGTCGGCGACATCGATGAGCCTGGCGAAGCGCTCCCGCGTTTGTCCGTGCCCGAGCAACTCCTTGCGCAGATTGGGGTCGAGGGAAACGGATCCGCCGCGCTGCTTGATGACGCCGACGGCATGATCCATCATCTCCCAGACACCCGGGATGGCAAAAGCGGTACCCATGACGTGCAGGTGCCCGGCTCGCGCGAACAGCGCCTTCGCCTCAACCGTCAGGCTGACCAGTGCGGCCGCGGATTTTCCGATGTTGTAGACGAAGTCGCGCGAGCCGTCGTCGCGATAGCGAACGAACGCGCTTCCGGTCGGATAGTCGGGGCTAACCGAGATGGCCGATATGTCGGCTCCGTCGGACCGGAGCCGTTCGATGTTGATGCGGCCGAAATCATCGTCGCCGACCGAGGCGACAATAGCCGCCGAGCCGCCGATCTTGGCGCACTGATCGATGAAGATCGCCGGCGCGCCGCTGGGGTAGGGGCCGATGAGCTCGATCGGTTCGAGGAAACCGTCGCCACGGCTTTTCGCCATGATCTCCACCAGGATCTCGCCGATGACGACCGTCGGCCCGAGTGCGTCCGCAGCGAGCTTGGTCTGACTTGAAATCGCATCTGCGGGCATCGCATGGGCTCGGCTGTTGGACACTTTCGAGATCGGAGACGCACCTGCCGCCAGGTCTCGCGGCGCGCTCGCTGATCCTGGCAGCGAACAGCGGCCTGAGATGGTCACGATCGGGAATGCGCTGTTATTCCTCCAAAAGGCACACTATGGGCATTTGTATGCTCATGCAACATATTAACCGGATTGGCGCCGTCGCGGCAAAAAGGCGACCGCGCACTATCGCCCTTCGTCTGCCTCCGGCTCCTCGAAGTCCGCCGTATCGTCGGCGAAACGCTGGCTCTCCAGCGACAGATAGCGCTGGTGCAGCATGCAGGCCGCACCGAAAGCGGAACCGACGGTTCCTTCATCGTTCACTGTGATCGATGGGAACGGGAAACTGGATTCCTGTATGGCGTGGATGTGGGCGGCCACCCTGGCGGCCATCAGCGGATAGAGCGCGGCGACCGAACCGCCCAGCACGATCCGGTCGGCGTCGATGATCCGGCAGGCCTGCACAAGCCCTGTTGCCAAGGCCTTTGCCCAATGCTCGGCGATAGAGACGGCGCTGGGCAGCCGATCCTGGACATCGGCAAGGAAGTTGCCGAACGCCGGATGGCTGAGGGCGGAGGTCTTGCGGTATTCGCCCATGATGGTTTCAAGGCCGATCAGCTGTTCCAGATTGCGGCGCGGACCCGGCGCGTCGCTGATGATCAGGTGGCCGATCTCGCCCGCCAGCCCGTTGGCGCCGCGAAAAAGATTGCCGTCGATGATGATGCCGCCGCCGACGCCGCTCTCCATCACGAGAAACAGCGTTACGCCTGAATGCGCCTCGCTGCGCCCGTAGGTCGCGCCGATGGCGAATGCGTTGGCATCGTTCTCGGCAAGGACCGGAACGCGCAGCGGCAGGACGTCTCGTACCAGCTCGGCGAGATGAACGTTTCGCCAGCCGAGAAGCGGCGCCAGCCGGACCAGTCCGTGTTTGTCCATCTGCGCCGGCGTCGAGACGCCAAAGCCTTCGCATCGCTCCAGTTTCGACGCCGGAATGGATTGGAGGGCCAGGCTTACCGCCCGATCGACCGCGGCCTCGACGCTAATCGACGGTCCGTCAAACGGTTCCACATTCGTCGAGACGATGTTGGTTCCGAGATCGATCTCGACCGTGCTGATATGTTCGACGCCGATCTCCACCCCAAGGAAGAATATGGCATCCGGCACCAGTTCCAGCATGATGCCGGGGCGGCCGACCCGGGCATAACCCGGTTGTTCGGGTGGATCCTCGATGGCTTCGCGCACCAGACCGTCAGCCGTCAGGCTGGCGATGATATGCCCCGACGAAGAGCGGTTAAGGCGCAATTTGCGTGCGAGTTCGGCTCGGCTCAGTCGTCCAAACTGGTGAAGGGCTCTGAGAGCCGCCACTTCATTGCTTTGTCGAATTCTGCGATGCGAACTGGCGGTCAACGCCGGGTCATTCACGTAGGTCTCTCCAGGCTGCCTGCGATCCGCCAGCTGCAAGCGATCGCAGGCCCTCATTTGGTACACGCCGCTCCGGCGCGCGGCAACTGGACTCGTGGAAGCTGCCCATGCGCGGCCTATGGACGGGCGTTCGTCGTTCGCCGGCGAACCGCTTCTTCCATTTTCAGGTCGATGAAGGCCTTGGCGTGCTTTGCCAGCGGCATGTTCTCGGTCCAGGTATCGC
Organism: uncultured Alphaproteobacteria bacterium; assembly: GCA_963788955.1. Classification (GTDB taxonomy): domain Bacteria; phylum Pseudomonadota; class Alphaproteobacteria; order Rhizobiales; family Rhizobiaceae; genus Mesorhizobium. Next base: position 75,974 of record CAWBIN010000005.1, read on the forward strand.
GCCAGATCGCGCATGCCAGCGAAAGACCTTCGTCGACCACGGCGCTGGAGAACGATTCGAAGGTAATGTCGCGCTCGTAGCCGATATCGAGCAAGGCATCGAAGATGCGATCGAAATCGATCACTCCGTCGCCGAGGTAGCCACGATTGCTTTCGCCGATGTGGAAATAGCCGATCTTGTCGCCGGCCAGACGAATGGCAGCCGCCGGGTTCGCTTCCTCGATGTTCATATGAAACGTGTCGAGATGGAGCCTGACGTGGTCGGAGCCGGTTGCCTTGATGAAGTCGAGGCCTTGAGCCGCCGTGTTCAGGAGGTTCGTCTCGAACCTGTTGACGACCTCCAGCACCAGATCGACGCCGGCCGTCTTTGCCGCCTCGGCCGTCCGCGCAATGGCTGCAATGCTGTTCTTGCGGCCGCGATCGCTTGGCATGGTCGAATATTTCGTGTGGGCGGAATAGAGAATGCCGCCAAGCTTGGTGCCGCCGACATCTCGAACGGCCGCGACCGCGCCCGCAAGCAAGTCCTCGCCTGCCTTGACGACGGCAGCATCCTCGCTCGAAACGTCGGCGCCTGGCGGAAGGCCCATCGTGACGGCGATTTCGAGGCCCAGTGCCTCAGCCTTGCTGGCGAGGCGGTCGAGGTCGAATTTTTCGGGTCGCAGATACGCGAACTCGATCAGCTGATAGCCACAGGCGGCAGAATTTTCCATCGCCTCCTCGAGCATGGCCTGAGTGCCGCCGCCGGTCCAAACGAAAGAATGAATGCCCAATCTGCGCATGTGCAGCTCCTCCACGACACAATCTATGTTGCATAGCACAACAAAATATCCAAACCAGGTTCATGTCAAGACTCATACGAAGCGCGTAACGGTTCCGCCTGTTTCCGCTTTTCGTGCAAAAATGATTGACAGCTCAACGGAAAGCTCTAATTTGTCTCGTTAAGCAACATATAAGTCTGGCAAAAACACCAGATGCATTGGAGGAGGATCTCGAGCCGGCGCCTTGAGTGCGCGGTACCTTGTGTCATGTTTTCGCCTGATGGCATCGTTCGATGTATTTTGTTCGGTGACCTGTGCGCACTGAATGACCCTGCAAGGCCTGTGAGGATTGGTCACCGTCCGATCGAGACGGCTTTCGATAATTTCGGTCAAGTGGGCGAAGGAGGCCGCGGATCAAGCGGTCGTTGCGTTACCGGGGAAGGAGCCACTCAATGAAGCCCGCTCTGAAGATCGTTCCGGACTTCGAAATGGTCATATGTCCGCCGGCGGAATCGTTCCGCTGGAACATGCATGACTATCCGTTCTTCAAAGCCAAGTGGCATTATCATCCGGAATACGAACTGCACCTGACGCGAACGACCTCGGGCGTCATGATGGTGGGGGATCATATCGGGGAGTTCGCGCCCGGCTGCCTGGTCCTGACCGGGCCGAACGTCCCGCACAATTGGGTCAGCGATATTGAACCCGGGAAGACAATTCGCAATCGCGACATGCTGATCCAGTTCAGCCGCGAATGGGCCGATCGGGTCACCGGCTTCTGTCCTGAGCTCGGAACCATCCGGCCGCTCTACGACGACGCCGTCTACGGAGTGGAGTTTCGCGGGGCCACCGCCCTCGCTGGGCAGCGGCTGCTCGCACAGATCGGCGCCGCCCAGGGTGCCGAGCGTGTGGTGCTCTTTCTGCAATTGATGATCACGCTGGCCCGCGATCCCGGCGATCGCCGCAGGCTCTCGCGGCTGGCGCCTACCTCCGCGCAGGCCGAATTGCCGCCGGAACTCGACGTGGCAATGCGCTACGTTCTGGACCACTATAGCGACGATATCGACCTGCCGTTCGTTGCAAGGCTCTGCGGGCTGGAACCGCAAGCATTTTCACGTTTCTTCAAGCGGCAGACGGGTCACACCTTTGCCCGTTACGTCATCCTTGCGCGCATATATGCAGCCTGCTCGCTGCTGACGCAGACTTATCGGCCGATCACCGACATCTGCTTCGAAGTCGGGTTCAACAACGTCGCCAATTTCAACAGGCAGTTCTTCAAGATCTGCGGGCGCACGCCGTCGGACTACCGGCGCAATGCCCACAAGATCGGGACCGAGGCGCGCGCCGATCCGTTCAGGGAGATCCGCGCCTGGTCAGGCGGCGCGCGGGCAGTCGGCGAAAAAGTATAGATCGCCTGCAAACCACGCGTGGCACGGGGAGATGTCCCCGCACTAAGTTCATCGGAATGCCTCGGGGGAGCGAGGCCGCAGGCAGAACAAATTCTCGAGCGCAGGAGGATCCGTGTCGCTGAGCTTTCATCTCAGGCACCGGTCGGGGAGGATGTCTTTGCGGGAACCACAGCCGCCGTTTCGTTGTCTTGAAGGCGTCACGTCGCGCCAAGTGCTGCGTCATAGCGGCATTGCCGGCATGTGGTGGCGAATGGCGCCACGATCGGCAGGTCGGATGCGCGGCGGAGCCATTGCATTCGAGCGCGTGGACTTGGGTTTGCCTCCCAGGGCCGGCACCCGGGGAGTTCTCTTTCCGGGTGCCACTTTTCCGGCAGGACGGACCGGTGCGCATCGGCCTGAAACGGGTTTCAGCCATGTCCGGGTGGCCAGGAGGTGCCGTTCCTGAGGGGGTGGAACGCGGCGATCGCAGAATGGATGACTGACAGTCAATGTTTTGTTGGAGGAGTGAAAAATGAAACATGAACTCAGAATGGGCCTTGCCGCATTGGCAGTCGGCCTGATGACCAGCGTGATGCCCGCCAACGCCGATTTCTGGTCGGACGCCGGTGCGAAATACAAGGGTGTTACGCTGCACGGCGTGACCGAAAGCACGCCGCCTTCGAACTACATCAAGGACGTTCTTGCCCCCGCTTTCGAGAAGGCGACCGGCATCAAGGTGGAAATCGAGACCACCTCCTGGGACCAGATGTACGACAAGGCGATCAAGGACATGGAAGCCAAGACCGGCATCTATGACATGGTCTATATCGAGCAGGACATCATCTACGCCTACCTCGCCCGCGACTTCCTGGTCGACATCACGAAATCCTTGAAGGACGACCCGTCGCTGAAAGCGCCGGAGTACGACGAAACGCACTTCACGACATTTGCCAACTATTTCAAGAATGCCGACGGCGATCTTTTCGGCATTCCGATGGAAGCCTTCATCAAGCTCTATTTGTACCGGACCGATCTGTTCAACGATCCGGCGATCAAGGAAGCCTTCAAGAAGGAAACCGGCAAGGATCTGGTGCCGGCCAAGACCCATGAGGAATACACGCAGATCGCGGAGTTCTTCACCAAATGGGGCAAGGACCACAATCTGGAACTGTGGGGCACCACGGCGCAGGCGCATACCGGCCACCCTGCTTCCTGGTATGAGTTCTTCGAGTCCATCGCGCCCACTTTCGGTGTCTACAACTGGGGCATCGACGCGTCGAAAAACTACTCCGCATCGGTCGCCAATGGCGGCACGATGAACAGTGACAAGGCCAAGGCCGCGCTCAAATACTGGCTGCATCTGCGCGATATAGCCCCGCCGGAATCCCCGGCCAGCACATGGACCGAAGTCGGCACCACCTTCGCGGCGGGCCGCGCGGCACAGGGCCTGGTCTACGGCGAGAACGCGGCATGGATCGCTGCCGACGCGGAAAAGTCGAAGGTCGTGGGCAATGTCGGCGTCGCGCTGCCGCCGCTGGCACCCGGCGTCATGGAGGATGCGGAAGCTGGCAAAGGTTATATCGGCTACTATGACGGTGGCGCTTTCGGTCTTCCGGTAACCTCGAAGAACAAGGAAGCGGCTCTGCTGTTCCTGCAGTATATCGGCCAGGACTCGGTCCAGGGCGATTGGGCGGTGGCAGCACCCCGCATCACCAACACGGCAACCTACGACGATCCGAAAGTCATCGAGATGGATAAGAAGCTCAACGGCTACTACACTATGCTCAAGAACGACGGAAAGCTGTTTGCCGGCGCACCGCCCTATCCGTTCCATGCGCAGGTGCGTGAAGCCACGGCGCCGATCTTCTACAAGATCCTGTTGGGCGAGGTCTCGTCCGACGATGGGCTCGACCAGATGGCTGCTGCCGCCGAGGCGGAACTGAAGAACCTCGGCTACCGCAAGTAGCTTCGTGAGCCTAAAATTCGGGCCGCCGTGAAGCGGCGGCCCGAATATGTTCTCGCCGCCGCAAGAATGTCGCGGACAATGCGCCGGGCTGGGGAGTGGTTTCATGCGATCAAACAGAGTGGGATGGCTGATGCTCGCCCCAACGATTGCGATCCTGGGGATCTTCGGCATCGTCCCATTTCTGTACGTGCTCTACGTGGCCTTCCACCAATGGAACCCGTTCGGCGCAAATCCTTACATGGTCTACAATGGCGCCGACAATTTCCGCCGCCTCGTCTTCGACAACGAATTCCTGACCTCGATCGCGTTCACGCTGAAGTTCGCCTTCTTCGCCGTCGTCAGCGAAGTCATCCTTGGCTACCTTCTGGCTCAGCTGTTCATGCGCGAGTTTCCCGGCCGGGGATTGTTCCGCACGATCCACACGCTGCCGCTGATCGTGGCGCCGATCGTCGTCGGCTCGGTCTGGCGCCTGATGACGACGCCCAGCATCGGCATCATCCCGTACCTCTTGAAATCCTGGTTCGGCTACGACCTCAACATCGGCCGCGACGCGACCATGGCCTTTGCGCTGACCGTTATCATGGATATCTGGCACTGGACGCCGCTGGTGACGCTGACGCTGCTGGCCGCACTGGTCTCGCTTCCCAAGGAGCCGTTCGAGCAGGCGCAGATCGACGGGGCCAACAGGTGGCAGATCTTCTGGCACGTCACCTTGCCGATGATCCGCCCGGCGATCCTGGCGACGGTCTTCATTCGCCTCATGGACGCGCTGCGCACCGTCGACGAAGTGTGGATGCTGACCGGTGGCGGCCCCGGCGCCGCGACGCGCTATCTCGGCCTGCATATCTGGAAGATCGTGTTTCCCGAAGACCGACTACGGCTACGGCTCGGCCACGTCGATCATCGTCCTGTACCTCACTCTGGTGATGTGCTGGCTGCTTTATGTCGCCCTCGTCGCCCGGCGCGACCAGAAGAGGCCTTCCTGATGCGCGCCAACCGCCCGGTTCTTTCCATCCTGCTGTGGACCTTGCTCAGCCTGCTGACGCTGTTCCCGATCTATTGGCTGTTCGTGATTTCCGTGAAGCCGGCGGTCGAGCTGTTCACCACGCCAAGCGTGCTGCTCGAGACCGTCTACTGGAAGAATTACGTCAAGGTTCTCGGCGACGACACTTTGCGCCGCTATATGTTCAACTCCATCGTCATCTCGACCGGCAACGCGGTGTTGGTGACCGTTCTTGCCTTCATGGCTTGCTACGCGCTGTCGCGCTTCGATCTGGCCGGCAAGGAGAACATCTTCTTCTGGACGATCACCAACCGCATGGCGCCGGCCGCGGTGTTCCTGCTGCCCTTCTTCCTGCTCTTCACGCAGGTCTTCACCATTGGTGAGTGGAAGCTCTACGACACGCGCACCGGCATGATCCTGCTCTACTGCACCTTCAACCTGCCTTTCGCCATCTGGACACTCAGGCCGACGATCGACGCAATTCCAAAGGAACTGGACGAGGCTGCGACCGTCGACGGTGCCACGACCTGGCAGGTGATCCGCGAAGTCATCTTTCCGCTCGCGCGGCCCGGCCTCGCCGTCACCCTGATCCTGACCTGGGTTTTCGCCTGGAACGAGTTCCTGCTCGCCGCCACGCTGACCAGCTTCAACGCGCGCACCATCACCACCGGCCTGTCGGAGTATGTCACGACGACCGGAACCGAATGGGGCACGATGGCGTCCATCGCCATCATTACGCTTGTCCCGGCCCTGCTGATCTTCTCGGTTGTTCAGCGGCACATCGTGGCCGGTCTGACCTTCGGCGCGGTCAAGGAGTAGGTCTATGGAGCACATGGTCGATCTCGATGAAGTGGACGACGAGGCCAGTACCATCGTCGCAAGTCCGCAACGCACAGGGTTCCTGCCGATCGTCACCAACTGGTTCGACCGGGTTTTTGTCGGCATCTATCTGTTCGTTGCGCTCGAACTGTTCTGGATGCGCTTCCTCGAACAGTCGATCCCATTATCGGTCTGCCACGTCCTGGCGATCGTATTGGGCGTGCTGATCGTCTGGCGCGGGTAGGGCGGAGGCAAGAGGAGAACGCAGGCTCATGAAGTCGCTGGTGCTGGAAGAAAAGCTGAAACTGACGCTGCGGGATTTCCCGATCGAGCGCGAGGAGGTGCTCGGCGCTCGCGACGTGCGCATCAAACTGCACACCGTCGGCATCTGCGGCTCGGATGTCCACTATTATACGCATGGCGGCGCCGGCATCTTCCAGGTGAAGGCGCCGATGATCCTCGGCCATGAGGCATCAGGCATTGTTGTGGAGACAGGTGCCGAGGTGACGTCGCTGAAGCTCGGCGACCGGGTGTGTATGGAGCCGGGCATTCCCGACCCGAACAGCCGCGCGACGCGCATGGGCCTGTACAATGTCGATCCGGCGGTTCGCTTCTGGGCGACGCCGCCGATCCACGGCGTCCTGCGGCCAAGCGTCGTGCATCCGGAGAACTTCACCTTCAAGCTCCCCGACAATGTTTCCTTCGCGGAGGCGGCCATGGTCGAGCCGCTGGCCGTCGGCGTCCACGCCGCCACCAAGGCGCAGGTCAAGCCGGGCGATATCGCACTGGTGATAGGCGCCGGGCCGATCGGCCTGGTCACGGCCCTGTCGGCTCTGGCGGCAGGCTGCGCGCGTGTCTTCGTGTCGGACGTCGACGACACCAAGCTTGAGCTCGCAGCGAAGCTCGGCGCCATCACGCCGATCAATGTCGCGCGCCAGGATCTGGCCAGGGAGATTCTGGCCGCAACCGACGGCTGGGGCGTCGAGATCGTGTTCGAATGCTCGGGCAGCCCGCGCGCCGCGGAAGGCGTCTTCGATCCGCTCTGTCCGGCTGGCCGGGTGGTGTTCGTCGGCGTGCAGATGCATGGCATCAACTACGACGTCGGCAAGGCGATGGTGCGCGAGGCGCGAGTCGAGCATGTGTTCCGCTATGCCCACGTCTTCCCGCGCTGTGTTGCCATGCTGTCTTCCGGCGCGATCGACGTGAAGCCGCTGATCACGCGCACATTCGAATTCGAAGATAGCGTTCGCGCGTTCGAGATCGCCGCATCCGCCCCAAAGGGCGAGGTGAAGATGCAGATTGCCTTGCCGCAATAGAAGGGATGCAAGTTGGCTGAAGTCACCGTCAGGAATATCGTCAAGCGTTATGGCAGCGCGCAGGTCATCCATGGTGTGAATGTCGACATCGCCGATGGCGAGTTCGTCATCCTCGTCGGCCCGTCGGGATGTGGCAAATCCACCCTGCTGCGCATGATCGCCGGTCTCGAAGCGATATCGGGCGGCGAGATCAGCATCGGCGGCCGGGTGGTCAACGATGTGCTGCCGAAAGACCGCGACATAGCGATGGTGTTCCAGAATTATGCGCTCTATCCGCACAAGAACGTTGCCGACAACATGGGCTTCTCGCTCAAGATCAAGGGCAGGCCGAAGGCCGAGATCGACGCCAAGGTGAAGAAGGCGGCCGAGATCCTCGATCTCGGCAAGCTGCTCGACCGGTTTCCGAAACAGCTTTCCGGCGGGCAGCGCCAGCGCGTGGCCATGGGACGCGCCATCGTACGCGACCCGCAGGTCTTCCTGTTCGATGAGCCGCTGTCCAATCTCGACGCCAAGCTGCGCGTTGCCATGCGTGTCGAGATCAAGGAACTGCATCAGCGCCTCGGCACGACGATCGTCTATGTCACCCATGACCAGATCGAGGCGATGACCATGGCCGACAAGATCGTGGTGATGCGGGACGGCAAGGTGGAACAGGTCGGCGCACCGCTCGATCTCTACGACAATCCGGGCAATGTCTTCGTCGCCGGTTTCATCGGCTCGCCGGCGATGAATTTCATCAAGGGCAAGATCGAAGCGAAGAACGGCAGGCAGGTCTTTGTCTCGGACACCGGTTCCGTGCTGCCGGTCGAGGAGGGCAGGGCGCAGAGCGGCCAGCCGGTCATCTACGGCATCCGTCCCGAGCATATCGACATCGCGCCCGACGGTTTGCCGGCAACGGTTTCGGTGCTGGAGCCGACCGGCTCCGAGACGCAGATCTTCGCCAGGTTTGGCGAGGACGCCATTGACGCCATCGTCAAGGACCGGCTCACCGTCCGTCCCGGCGAAGAGGTAAGGCTGAAGATCGATCCGCGCCGGGTCCACATCTTCGACAGACAAAGCGGCGCACGCTTGTGACTTGTTGCCGTCCGCAGCGATAGCCCGGGCCTGACCCTGCCGGGCCGAGCATCCCCCTTGGCGGCCAAGCCGCAATCGAAGGCCTGATCCACGATGGCTGGCACTGCGTACTTGATTGTCCGGAATGATACGGGCGTCCGGGTTCAGCTGCCTCGGCGCACCGGACCGTCGCTGCCTTTCGGCCGCGTCGCGATGAGGCCGGCCTCGATGGACCTGAGAAGTACGATCGCATCGTCGAGCCTGCTCGCGTCGCCGCCGGCGGCGGCAGAGACGGCGTCGCCCCATTCCTTGCGCACCAAGGCGTAGTTGTCGGCCCCGCGCCGCGTTCGGTGGACGCTGACGCCCCGGCGGTCTTCCGGATCGACATGGCGCTCGATCAGCCCCTTGCCTTCCAGATCGCGCAGCACCGTGGAGGCATTGGTGCGCTGCAGCCCCGTCGCGGCCGCGATCTGGCTGGGCGTGGCCGAGGCGTGCGCCACCAGATGGCGCATAACCATGCCCTCCGACTGCGAGAGCAGGAACACCCGCTCATCCCGGTAGCCACGGAACTGGATCTCGCGGGCAATGATGAGGATCAGGTCGGCCAGATCCGCCCACCGAATAGCCGTGGGCGAGGTTTTGTGTGCGGATGAATCATAGTCGGTTTTCATACCGCGGGAGTTTACAGCCTCCTGTTTGGTATGTATATGTGTATAATCATTATGTATACATAACTATGTCGACATACACATCTGGAGACTCGAATGACTCCCGCCTATTCCCCCAACCCGGCCTGGCATTCTCCCCGTTCCATGGCGCGCGCCGGAGGCCTGCACGGGTTCGGCGTCTACGTGCTGCTCGCCGGTGCCTTCCTGCCGATCGCCGACTTCTTCATCGTCAACGTGGCTCTGCCGACGATCGCCGCCTCGCTGAAGGCAACCCCGGCCGCACTTGAGCTGGTGGTGTCCGTCTATGGCGTGGCCTATGCCGCCATGCTGGTGCTGGGCGGCAGGCTTGGCGATCGTTTCGGCCGCCATAGCCTGTTTCTGGTCGGGCTTTGCGGTTTCATCCTGGCCTCGCTGGCCTGCGGCCTGGCACCCACCATCGAAGTCCTCATCGCGGCCCGCCTGGTCCAGGGCGCAACGGCGGCCATGCTGGTGCCCCAGGTGCTGGCGACTTTCCAGGCGACCCTGGAAGGCGAGCGCAAGACTCGGGCCATCGCGCTCTATGGCGCGACCTCCGGCATTGCGGCGGTCGTCGGCCAGCTCGCCGGCGGCCTGCTGGTCAGCGCCAACCTGTTCGGCACCTCCTGGCGGCCGATCTTCCTGATCAACATCCCGCTCGGCATCATAGTGTTCTTCGCCTCGCGGCTTGTCGTGCCGGCCAACCGCTCGCCGCACCCGGCCGGCATCGACCTGCCCGGCACAGTGCTTTTCGCTGCGACCTTGACCGCACTTTTGGTGCCGCTGACCGAAGGCCATTCGCTCGGCTGGCCGGCGTGGACCCGGATAATGTTGGCGGCAGCCGTGGTACTGGCCATCTTGACCGTCATTGTCGAACGGGCTGCCGAAGCACGTGGCGAGGTGCCGTTGCTGCCGCCGTCATTGCTCAAGCTGCCCTCGATGTCGCGCGGTCTCGCCATGATCACGCTGTTCAGCGTCGGCTTTGGCGCCTTCATGTTCGTCTTTGCGCTCACCGTCCAGAACGGGCTCGGCGCCAACGCATTCGAAAGCGGCCTCGCCATCTTGCCGATGGCGATCATGTTCTTCATCGGCTCCATGGTCAGCCCGCGCATGATCAACCGCTTCGGGCGCGGCGCTCTGGCAGCGGGCGGCATCGTGCAGGCGCTTGGCCTGGCCCTGCTGGTCGCCATCATGGTCTTGGGCTGGCCGAATGTGAGCCTGATCGAACTGGCTGTGCCGCTGATGCTGATCGGCGCCGGACAGTCGATGCTGTTTTCAGGATTGTTCCGCGCCGTGCTCGCCGATGTTCCCGCGCACCTGGCGGGCGTCGGCAGCGGCGTTCTGATCACGCTGCAGCAGTCCGGCCTGGCGCTCGGGGTCGCAACCCTCGGCACGCTCTATCTGGCACTGGAGCCGGCGAGCATTTCGAAGGCCTTTGGCATCGTCATCGCAAGCCAGTTCGCGATCATCGTCGTGCTGGTGCTGTGCTCAGGGCTGCTGCCGCGCTTCACCAGGCACCAGGTCAGCGCCCACCCCGTGGAAATGTGATTCCTCGGCGCCCGGGCGATCAGCGAGACGCTCGCCCACGGCCGTCGGCCACGACGCAGCCGCTCGGCGGGTCCCCGCCGTTCAGCACCGCGATCACGCATTGCGCCGCAACCATGTTGGTGCGCGCCAGTCCCTCGACCGAGGAGGCCGCCGAATGCGGCGAGGCCACGACGTTGGGCAGCGCGACCAATTCGTCGGACACGGATCTGTAGCCGGGGTCGGTCTCGCTCAAAAACACATCGAGGCCGGCGCCTGCGATCGTGCCGCCCTTCAGCGCCGCGAGGAGATCCCGATCCTCGACCAGGCCGCCTCTTGCCGTATTGATCAGCACCGCCGTTGGTTTCATCAGCGCCAGCGTGTCCTTGTTGATTAGGTTGCGCGTCGTCGCCGAGAGCGGGGCATGAAGGCTGACATAGTCGCTGTCGCGAAGCAGCGTCTCGACATCAACATAGGTGATGCCGTTCGCTTCGGCATAGGCTTTGTCCGCGCTCGGCGCGGACACGAGGATGCGCGCTTCAAAACCCTTGAGCCGCTGGACTACGTTGCGACCGATGCGGCCCAGGCCGATCAGGCCGACCGTCTTCCGATACAGGTCCGAGCTGATCAAGATCGTCCAGTTGCCGGCGTTCATGTTCATCTGTGTTTCGCGCAGCCGCCGGCCGACGGCCAGCATGAGGCCAAGCGCATGGTCGGCGACCGAGGCATCGTTGCCGCCGGCGGCGATCGTCACCACGCGGCCGAGCGTACGGGCAGCCTCGACATCGACGCGCTCGTAGCCGACGCCGCGCCGCGCCACGATCTTGAGTTCGGGCAAAGCCTCGAGCAATTCCCACGTCACCCGCGCATGGCCGACGATCCATGCATCGGCGTCTCTCAGGATACCCACCAGCTGGTCGTGCGAGAGGTTCCCATCGCCCTCGACCTTCGAGGATTCGGCAATGTCGACCTGGCAACCGTTCGCCCGCAGATGGCGGGTCGTTTCGTCGTCGAAGAAGCGCTGGGTGACAACAACGCGATGGGTGGTCATGAAATGCTCCGAAATTGTCGAGGAAGCGCTAGTAGCGCAAGCGAGCGCTCTTGGCTGCCGTGAAAAGACAGGGACAGGTTAAGTCCGGTTCACTCTTCCGTCAGCCTGCCATCCAGCCGCCGTCCACCATCAAATTGATGCCGGTGACGTAGCTTGCCATGTCGCTGGCGAGGAACAGGGCGGCGCCCGCCACATCGTTCGGGCTGCCGAGCCGCGGCCAGGGCGTGCGCTGCCGCGAATAGTCGAGCGCGTCGGGGTCGTTGGCGACACCCGGCTTGCCGGTGATGATCTTGCCGGGCGCGATCGCGTTGCAGACGATCAAATCGTCGGCGTGGTCGACGGCGATCTGCCGCGTCATCTGCACGATGCCGCCTTTGCTCACCGAATAGGGAAAATCGCCGGGGCAGGCGACCATGCCGTGCTGTGACGAGATGTTGATGATGCGGCCGCGCACGTCATTGACGGGTTCCTGGGCGAGCATCTGCGCGACGGCGCGTTTGCAGCAATGGAAGAAGCCCGTCAGGTTGACGCCGATGACGCGGCTCCATTGCTCCGGCGATGTCTCGATGAGGTTGGTGCTGGTGTAGATCGCCGCGTTGTTGACCATAACGTCGAGCCGTCCGAAGCGGGTGACGGTGGCAGTGACCAGCGCATCGACGGCGTTCCAGTCGGAAATGTCCGTCGCGATATGCATCGCCGTCCCGCCGCTCGATTCGATCAGGGCGGCGGTGCTCTGGCCACCCTCGATCGGCAATTCGACCGTGTCGGCGATGACGACGCAGGCGCCTTCCGCCGCGAACCTCAAGGCGATCGCGCGGCCGATGCCGGAGCTGGCGCCGCTGACGATGGCGATCTTTTTCTCAAGCAGTGCCATGGGTATTCCTCAGCTTTCCCGAGTAACGATCTTTCCCTGCGCCGGGCCGACCAGCCGCTGGTCTCGGACGATCTCGTGGCCGCGCAGGAAGGCATTGGTCAGCCGCGCGTTGACGGTCCAGCCGTCGAATGGCGTGTAAGCCGCGCGGGAAACCTGCTCGGCATTCGAGATGGAGCTGGATTGCCGTGGGTCGACGATCAAAATGTCGGCGTCGTAGCCGGCGGCGATCCGCCCCTTGCGCCGGCCGAGGCCAAAGCGCTCCGCCGGATTGCGGGCGCACAGGCGCACCACATCGGGCAGCGTGATCAGCCCGTCGTCGACAAGTTTCAGCATCGTCTGCAGCAGCGTCTGCAACCCTGGCATACCGCCCGGAATGTCGGCGAAAGCCGCGTAGCTGGCTGCTTTCTCGGCCGGCGCATGCGGTGCGTGATCGGTCGCGACGACATCGATCAGCCCGGCGCTGAGTGCCGCGCGCAAGGCATCGACATCGTGCCGCGATCGCAGGGGCGGCGAGCCCTTCAACCTGGCGCCTTGCGTCTCATAGTCGTCGGCGCTGAAGAACAGGTTCTGCGGCGTCGTCTCGACACTGGCATCCGCCCTTTCGCGCAGCCGGCTCCACGCCTCTACGCCCAGTTCCGAGTTGATCTGCCGGACATGGACACGCGTGCCCGTCCTGGCAGCGGCAAGAACCGCCCGCCTGATGCCGCCGGCTTCCGCCTGCGGCGGCCGGCTGTCGAGGAAGGCCGCGATGGTTCCCCCCAGATTGCGTTCACTGCTGCTGGTCAGCATCGATTGATCGCCCGGCGAAATGCCGATCAGCGTGTCGGCGCCAGCGAAACTCCGCAGAGCGCCGGCGACCGCATCGAAGGTGGGAAACAGGAAGTCTTCGGGCACATCGGCGGTGAACAGTTCGAACGACACCGGTGCGAGGTCGAGCAGGCCGGGGATCAACGACAAGTCGCGGCTGATCACCGCCTGCAAGCCGACATCGACATGGATATGGCCGTCGGCCATCGCCATCTTGTCGGCAAGCTGCCCGGCATTGGCCGTCCACGGCTCGTCGGTAGGCATGTCGAGCACCGTCGTCACGCCCCCGAGGGCTGCGGCGTGCGTGCCGGAGGAGAAATCCTCCTTGTGCGTGAGCCCAGGTTCGCGCAGATGCGCATGCGCGTCGACCAGGCCTGGCAGCAGCCGGCTGCCCGACGCGTCCAGCACCGTCTTCGCTTCCGCTCTTTCGCCAGGTGGAATGACTGCAGCGATCTTGCCTCCGGTGATGCCGACGTCGCGCCGGTCGAGCCCATCGGCGTTGACCACGGTGGCTCCGCGGATCAGCGTCTCGAACATGCCGTCAGCTGCGCCGCTCGAAGCGCGCATGGTTCTCGAGCCAGAAGCGCGCAATGTCCTGGCGCCGCATGAAGGCGGCCGCGGGTTTGCTCTTCACGTGCTCGATCACCTCGCGCAGCCCGGACGCCCGGTTGGGCTGGCCCATCCAGCGGGCGTGGATGCCGATCGTCAGCATGCGGCCGCCGGTCTCGTCGGCTTCGTCGAGCATGTAGTCGATGGCGGAGCGGCAGTCCTCGGCAAAGTCGCGCGGGTTGCTGTAGCCCGGCGCCACCAGATAGCGGCTGTCGTTGAGGGCCTTGGAATAGGGGACGACGAGGATCTCGGTGCCCTGATGGTCGAGGAAATAGGGCAGGTCGTCATTGCAGGGATCGGAGTGGTAGAGGAAGCCACCTTCCCGCACCAGCAGGTCGCGCGTGTTGACGCTCGGAAACGAGCGGCAGTTCCAACCCAAAGGCCGCCTGCCCATCAGTCTCTCATAGAGCGCGATCGCCTCGTGCAGCTGGCGCTCTTCCTCGCTGCGCTCCATCGTCGTGTAGTCGACCCAGCGCAGGCCGTGGCCGAGCAGGTCATGTCCGCGCGCATTCATCCATTCGGCCACCGCCGGATTGCGCTCCAGGGCTACGGCGCAGGCGGAGATGGTGACCGGAATGTCGTAGCGGTCGAACAGCCGCGCCAGCCGCCACACGCCGGCGCGGCTGCCATATTCGAAATGGGTTTCGGTGCCGAGGTCGCGCACCGGCGGGCTGCTGGCGAGATTGTACTCGCCCCAATTGTCGTTGCGGCCGTCCACTGCCCAAGAATATTCCGAGCCTTCCTCGTAGTTGAGCACCAGATTGATGGCGAGCTTGACGCCGCCCGGCCAGATGACGAAGGGCGGGCGCGGACCGTAACCGACGAAGTCGCGCGGCTGCTGGTGATCGGTCGGCATCTTCTGTCCTCCTCAGGCTTCGTTGGCGGCGATCCAGTCCATGTAGTCGTGGAAGGCCTCTCTGGCCGGCGTCGGCCGCCAGTCTGTGTCCCGCTCGATGCGGGCAAGATCGTACTCGCCCCACATGCCCGTCTTCAGCGCCGGGTTCATGACGATATTCGCTCCCTCTGTCGGGCTGATTTCGGCCTTCAGGCCGGGAACACGCTCGGCCGCCCAGCCAATGAAGTCGCCGACCGTCGTCGTCGTGCCGCTGCCGATATTGTAGTGCCGGTAGCGCAGGCTTTCGGCATCGAGCAGCGCCATGATCGCCTTGGCGACGTCGCTTGAGAGCACATAGTCGCCGAGCGGCTCAAGACTGTTCGGCCGGATCGTCTCGCCGCTAGCGCCATATGCGCGACGCGGTTCGGCAGATGGCGGACATTGCGACTGCCGGTGACGCGGTCCATCGGGCCGTAGACCGACGACAGCCTGACCGAAATGGCCGAAAGGCCGAACAGATCGGCGTAGCGGTTGGTGATCATCTCGGCCGCGAATTTCGAGATGCCGTAGAGCGTCAGCGGCGCCACATAGCCGTCCTCGGGCAGCGGTTCGCCGTTCCAGTCCGGCCCGTTATGCCGATAGACTGAACCGGAGCTGACATAAACGAAGCGCTTGATGCCGGGCCGGCCGCGCGCCCATTCCAGCATGCTCACCGTGCCCATCAGATTGACGTCGACAATCAATGCCGGATCGTGGGCCTCCGGCTGCATCTGCGGGTCGCTCGGGCGCGAATTCGGCGTCACCGTCGCGCCGTGGACAATTGCCGTGATGTCGTGTGCATCGAGCACTGCTGCCCAGGCGGAGGGGTCCAATATGTCCGCCGTCAGCACGGTCAGGCGATCGCGCACCGGGGCGAAGAATGTCTCCGCGATCGCGTCGAGGCCGGAACGGTCGAGGATGACGGCGCGGGCTTGCGGGTCGCGGTCCAGCCATTCGCGCGCGACCACGCTCATGACAAAGCCGGTGCCGCCGGTGACGAGCAGCGTCATGGGAACTCCTTTGAAGGTGAGCGAGGGATAAAGGGATCAACGCGTCGCATAGCCGCCATCCACCAACATGTCGGAACCGGTGACGAAGGATGCGTCAGACGACAGCAGGAAGGCCGCTGCCGCGCCGATCTCGTCCGGCTCTGCGATCCTGCCGAGCAGATGGGCGGGGCCGAGACCTGCATTGGCCGCGTCGAAGTCCGGAAATCTGCGCAGCAGCCGCGTGGTCGCCACCGCGCCGGGCGACAGGCTGTTGACGCGGACCTTGTCGGGCGCGTGGTCGACCGCCATTGCCTTGGCGAGATGGATCAACCCGGCCTTGGCGGCGCAATAGGCGACGGCCCTGGTGGTGGCGACGCGTCCGAATTGCGAGCCGATGAAAACCACCGAACCACCGCCGCCTGCGGCGATCAATGGCACCGCGAACTTGCTCATCAGGAACGCGCCGGTCAGGCTGACGTCGAGCTCGCGTCGCCAGGCGCTCTCGTCGAGATCGACCACGGTGGCATTCGTCGACGGCGCGGCGGCGTTGTGCACCAGTCCGTCCAGCCGGCCGAAGCGCTCCTTGGCGATGTCGACGGCGCTGCTGGCGGAGAGGGCGTCGGTTACATCGCAGCGGCAGGCGACCGCCGCAGCGCCAAGCCCATCGGCAAGAGCCTGCGCCGCCCCGGCATCATAGTCGGCACAGACTACGCTTGCGCCTTCGGCAACGCAGCGTTGGGCGATTGCCGCGCCAATGCCGCTCGCCGCGCCGGCGATCAGGACGACCTTGTCTTTCAGGCGATTCGTCGCGGGATTGTTCGTCATCAGACCTGGTCCTCGACAGCTTGCGCGATCGGCGTCGCGACCGGCCGGCGCAGAAGATTGTAGCAGGCCGCAAGCGTGACCAGCACCGCGCCGCCGCCGAGCAACAGGAACATCGCCGGCGGTCCGATATGCGCCATCAATCCGGCGGCGACGCCCGGTGTCGCGACATTGCCGATCGAATAGAGCAGGAGCAGCGTGCCGGACGCGGCGACCATGTGCCGGCTATGGAGTTGGGAGGCGCCGAACGCCATGGCCACCGGATAGATTGTCAGCGCCGTGGCGCCATAGACGAAGAACAGCACGAACAGCAGCGGCACCGAAAGGGTGCCGATCCAGGCGATCATGGCGCAGGCCGTCACCGACACCAGCCCCTGCACCAGAAGTATCAGGCGTCGGTCAAGGCGGTCCGACAGCCAGCCGACCGGGGTCTGCGCGACCATGCCGGCAATGCTTATCGTGGTCACCAGCCAGACCGTCGCCGACGCCGACAATCCGATCTGCGTGCCATAGATGGGCGTCAGCACGAAGACGTTCATGTTGGTGATGCCGCCCTGGAAAATGGCGACGACCGTCACCGGCGCCAGCCTGAACAGCGCCAGCGGCCCGAGCCGCCTGCCGGCCTTTGCGCCGGCTTCCAGAGCCGGATCGGCCGGCACCGAAGGCAGCGCCGGCCAGCGCAGCCCGGCGAATTTGGGCACGAACGCCAACAGCACCGTTGCCGCCGCGACCGAAAACAGATGCGGCGACTGCGGACCGACGAGCGCGACAAGGACCTGTCCAAGCAGCACCGCGATCGCCGTCGTCAGCATGTAGATCGAGAACATCGCGCCGCGATTGTGCTGCTCGGCATAGAGGTTGATCCAGCTCTCGCAGATCACGAACATCGAGGCCATCGACATGCCGCCGAGCAGCCGGAAGCAGAACCAGCTCGGCACGAAATCGGTGGAGACGAAGCCCGCAGCCGACAGCAGGGCGGTCGTCAGGACCAGCAAGAATGTCCGCTCATGGCCGTAGCGGGCGACCAGTGGGCGCGTGATCAGGCATCCGATCAGGAAGCCGACCGGATAGGCGGTGAGCACGATCTGCACGATGTCGGGGGCGATGCCTGGCTTGCCGAGGTAGAACGATACCGCAGTCGTCAGCATGGCGCTGCCGATGCAGGCAAGACAGACGCTAGCCATGATCGGCAGCATAGCGCGGGAGCGCTCGGCGTTCCGCCACAAGTGCATCGCGGATTGAGCGATCGATCCCATGGATGCCGCAGTCAGCCGGCTACAATTTTCGCCGGCGACCGGAGACGAGCCCGACAATTGGCCCGGGCACGACAATCGGCGCGAGCCAGATAATCGGCGCGGCATTGTCATGCATTACGGCGGCTCCCCTTGGCGGGCCGCTGATCCGCGGCTGGTTGCAGAAGCTATACCCAGCCAAGCGCGTCACAAACGAAGATTGACACGGCTATGACCATAATTTTTTTGGCCATCCTTGTAGCGGAAAGCCGCATCATGCCGCTTCCCGGGCTTTACAGTCGTTTTGTCCGCTCCGTACCATAGTCAATCTGCCATGATCGATTACCCGCCAAGGGAGGAAACCGCATGACCATCGAACGTCTTGAGAACGGCCCACGCTTCTGCCGGGTGCTGCGCTACAACGGCACCGTCTATGTCGCCGGCCTGACGGCGGACGACCTGTCCGGCGACACCACCGCGCAGACCGAGCAAATCCTCGCCAAGATCGATGCCCTTCTGGCCAAGGCCGGCAGCGACAAGTCGAAGCTTCTCAGCGCCCAGATCTGGCTGCGCGACATCGCCGATTTCGAGATGATGAATTCGGCATGGGACGCCTGGATCGACAGGAGCGCCATGCCCGTTCGCGCCACGGTGGAGGCGCGCCTCGCCGGCGACCAGTATCGTGTCGAGATCATGGTCACGGCCGCCGTCGGCTGAAGGACCGTCCGCGAAGGGGGCGGCAAAACCAATGCATGAGCTGGTGATCAAAGGCGGACGCGTTGCCCTCGACGACGATTGGGCCGAATGCGACATCGGCATCGACGAGGGCCGTATCGCCGCTATCGGCAATGGCCTGTCCGGCAAATCGTTGCTGGACGCCGGCGGCCGCTGGGTCATGCCCGGCGGCATCGACGCCCATTGCCATCTTGACCAGCCGGTCTGGGGCGGCGCGGGCAATGCCGACGACTTCGAGTCCGGCACCATCTCGGCGGCATTCGGCGGCACGACCTGCATTGTGCCGTTCGGCATGCCGGGTCCGGAGATGACCACAATTGGCGCGGTCGACCGCGCTCTCGAGCGCGCCGCGGGTCGGGCGGTGATCGACTTCGGGCTGCACGCCGTGGTGACCATGGGCACCGGCTCCGATGTCGAGGAACAGCTTGCGCAGCTCGCCGGTCGCGGCATCGCCTCGGTCAAGCTGTTCATGACCTATCAGGGTTTTGCCGTCGACGACGACCTCTTCTTCAGGGTCCTCGACGCCGCGCACGGCCTCGGCTGGATCGTCATGGTCCATGCCGAAAACGACGCCGCCATCCGGCGCACGCGCCGGCGCCTGATCGATCTCGGCCGCACCGACATCCGCTACCATGTCGTCGCCCACAGCGAGACCATGGAGCGCGAGGCGACGCATCGCGCACTGGCCTTCGCCGAAATGACCGGCGCGCGCATGACCATCGTCCATGTCTCCTCCTGGCAGTCGGCCGAGGAGATCGCACGGGCGCGGACGCGCGGCGTCGATGTGGTCGCCGAAACCTGCCCGCAATATCTGTTCATCGGCGCCGCCGACCTCGACCGGCCGGCGATTGATGCGGCGCGTTTTGTCTTTTCGCCGCCGCCGCGTTCGCCGCGCAGCCATGAGCATCTGTGGCAGGCGCTGATCGATGGCGGCATCGATCTCTGGTCCTCCGACCACTCGCCCTATTTTTTCGCCGACAAGATCGGCGGGGCCGAAACGCCCGGCTTCACCACCACGCTGAGCGGCATTCCCGGTATCGAAACGCGCCTGCCGCTGCTGTTTTCGGAAGGGCTGTTGACCGGCCGGCTGACGCTTGGCCGCTATCTCGACCTCACCTCGCGCAATGCCGCATCGATCTATGGGCTCGCCCACGCCAAGGGCAGGATCGCGGTCGGGCTCGACGCCGATCTGGCGCTGTGGGATCCCACGGCGCGCTGGACGCTCGGCCACAAGGCCCTGCATTCGCGCGTCGACTTCACGCCTTACGAGGGCAAAAGCGTTATTGGTAAGCCGACTGAACGTGTTGGTGCGCGGCATGCCGGTGATCGCCGACGGGATGCTTCGGGCGCAGCCGGGCTTCGGTCGCTTCGTGGCGAGGACAGCCGCGGATCCGGCCCTTTCTGGAAACCCTGTCGAGGAGACGACGCCATGGCTAGATGCCTGACGATAGCGGTCTGCCAGACCGGCCCGATCCAGCGCAGCGCCTCGCGCGCCGAGACGGTCGGCCGCCTCGTCCATCTGCTGGAGAAGGCCGCTGCCGCCGGCGCGGAGATCGTGGTCTTCCCCGAAATGGCGCTGACCACCTTCTTTCCGCGCTGGCGCATCGACGACACGGCCGAGATCGAGTCCTTCTTCGAGAGCGCGATGCCCGGGCCGGAAACGCAGCGCCTCTACGATGCCGCCGCCCGCCTCAAGATCGGCTTCGCACTCGGTTATTCGGAACTCGTGCGCGAAGACGGTCGCACGCACCGCTTCAACACCATGGACCTTGTCGGACCGGATGGCGCCTTCATCGGCCGCTACCGCAAGATGCATGTGCCGGGCTCGAGCGAACCGGAAGCGGGCACGACCACGCATCTGGAGCGGCGCTATTTTGAACCGGGCAATCTCGGTTTTCCGGTCTTCGACTATCGCGGCGTTCGCGTCGGCATGGCGATCTGCAACGACCGCCGCTGGCCGGAGACCTACCGGATGCTCTGCCTGAACGGCGCCGAGGTCGTGCTGCTCGGCTACAACACGCCGCTGCTGCTCGACGAGGCGCCGGCGCTGGCGCATCTGCGCATGTTCCACAACCATCTGCCGATGCAGGCCGGCGCCTATCAGAACACGCTGTGGGTCGCGGCCGCCGCCAAGGCCGGGCTCGAGGACGGCCAGGCGCTGATCGGCGGATCCTGCATCATCGCGCCGACCGGCGAGATCGCCGCACAGGCGCTGTCGCTCGACGACGAAGTCATCGTGCATCGCGCCGATCTCGACCTGATCACCACTTGCCGGAAGGTCAATTTCGACTTCGCGCTTTATCGTCGGCCGGATCAGTATCGCTTGATCGCGGAACAGGTCTGATGCCGGTGGGCCTCAGTCAAGCCAGTCGAACACAAGGCATGAAGCCTCCTCCCGCCGATCCCCTGTCTTTGAGCGAGATCGTCGAGAACGGGCTGTGCATCGGCTGCGGGCTTTGCCGGTCGCTTGCCGGCCCCGGCGCCGTCGAGATGGTCATGACGCCGGAAGGACGCGAGCGGCCGGTGGTGAGGCAGGCGTTGGACAAGTCGACGCTGATCCAGATCAACGCCGTCTGTCCGGGAACGCGCATCGCCGGTCCGCAGCAAGCGCAGATAAGTGAAGCCGCGCTTACGGATCCCGTCTGGGGACCCGCCGAACGGCTCGTGCTCGGCTGCGCCGGAGACCCCACCGTTCGGTTCATCGGCTCCGGCGGCGGGGTGCTGACGGCGCTCGGCCAATTCCTGCTGAATTCGGGGCGCGTCAAGTTCGTGCTGCATGTAGCCGCTGCGCGTTCCATGCCGATGCGCAGTGAACGCCGGCTAAGCTTCGACGCCGCCTCGGTGCTTGAAGGCGCGGGCTCGCGCTACGGCCCCGCGGCGACCCTGCTGGACTTCAGCGAAATCCTCGACCGTGGCGAGCCCTTCGCGCTGATCGCCAAGCCCTGCGACGTCACCGCTGTGCGCAATCTGGCGCGTCTCGATCCGCGCGTTGACGAGCTGATGCGCTATGCGCTGGCCTTCGTTTGCGGCGGTGCCTCCGACCTGTCGAAATCGGAGCAGGTGCTGCAGCGGTTTGGGCTGCGCGAGGATGAGCTCGCGCTGTTCCGCTACCGCGGGCGTGGCAACCCCGGCTTCAACCGGATCGAAACGAAGGATGGCCGCGCCTTCGAACTCAGCTATCGGCAGCTGTGGGAAGACGAGGACAAATGGATGATCCAGCCGCGCTGCAAGATCTGCCCCGACGCGATCGGCCAGGTGGCCGATATCGCCGTCTCGGACGCCTGGCTTAATGGCGGGCCGGCGGTCGAGGACGAACCGCTCAACGGCATCATCGTGCGCACAAGGCGCGGCCTCGAGCTGTTCGATGCGGCTATCGAAGCGGGCGCGCTGGCGATCAAGCGCGAGACCAGCTTTGCCGAGCTCGGCGAGTTGCAGTCGCATCAGGTGCGCAAGCGCCGTGCCGTCTGGGCGCGGCTGAAAGGCATGGCGATCGCCGGCAAACCGGTGCCTGTGGTGACCGATCTCGCCTTGGAAGACTGCGCCCGGCAGAATGCGCTGGCCGACAATCTCACTGAGGGCCGCGGCGCCCGCGACCGCGCCCGGCGCGGCCGTTTGGGCGAACCGCCTGCCGTATCGCGCAGCGAAGCCGATGCAGCCGTGTTGAAGGAAGGGTCTTTATGAGCGCCGCCGAGCAAACCGAAATCATCATCATCGGCGGCGGCATTGCCGGTGCTAGCGCTGCCTTCGAGATCAGCCGTTCGGCCAAGGTGGTTCTGCTCGAACGGGAAAGCCATTGCGGCTACCACACCACCGGCCGCTCGGCGGCGAGTTTCACCGAAAACTACGGCAATGGCGTCATCCGCCGGATCGTGCTGGCAAGCCGGGCGTTCCTGACCGAGCCGCCGGCCGGCTTCTGCGACTACCCTCTGCTTAGCAGGCGCGGCATGATCACAGTGGCGCGCAGCGATCAACTCGACCTGTTGCATCAGGAACTGAAGGCAGCCCAAGCGCTGGTCCCCTCGATCGTCGCCATGACGCCCGCCGAGGCGATTGCGCGCGTGCCGGTGCTGCGCGCGGACTATCTCGCCGGCGCCTATATCGAACCGCATTCGATGGACATCGACGTCAACGGCCTGCACCAGGGTTTTTTGCGCGGCGCCCGTGCGTGCGGCGCGAAGATCGCCACCAATGCCGGCGTCACCGGCATCAGCCGGCAAGGCGGCCAGTGGCGGGTCGAAACGCCAGCAGGAACGTTCCTCGCGCCGCTTATCGTCAATGCCGCCGGGGCCTGGGGCGATGAAATCGCTGACATGGCCGGCGTGCGCCCGATCGGACTGCAGCCGAAGCGCCGCACCGCCTTCAACATTCCGGCGCCCGACGGCGTCAGCATCACCGACTGGCCTTTGGTCAACGATGTCGGTGCCGAATTCTATTTCAAGCCGGATGCCGGCCAGTTGCTGGTCTCGCCGGCCGATGCGACGGCCTCAGTGCCGATGGATGCCTATGCCGAGGACATCGATATCGCCATCGGCGCCGAGCGTCTCGGCCAGGCGACCACAATCGAGGTGCAGCGCGTGTCGCGCTCCTGGGCCGGCCTCAGGACCTTCGTCGCCGACGGCTCGCCGGTGGTCGGCCCCGATGACGAGGTCCCGGATTTCATCTGGCTGGTCGGGCAGGGCGGCTACGGCATCAAGACCTCGCCCGCTTTGTCGCGCGTCTGCGCCTGCCTGATGGCGGGTGGCGGCCTTCCCGATGATGTCGCCAGGCAAGGCGTGGCGCTGGCCGATCTGACGCCGCAGCGGCTGCGGAGCGCTCGCCTCCAGAAAGCCTCCGCGTCATGACCAGCCTGACGGCGGGCGGCAGGCTGGCCGGGCAGGTGCTGGACAGGCTGGCGGACGCCACCACCGATGCACCGGGCATAACCCGTGTGGCTTACGGTCCGGGTGAGCGGCTTGCCCACGCAATGGTCCGCGAGGAAGCAGAAAAGCTCGGCGCCGTGGCGCGTGTCGATGCCGCCGGCAATCTCTATCTGACGCTGAAGGGCCGCAATCCCGACCTGCCTGCGATCGTCATCGGCTCGCATCTCGACAGCGTGCCGCATGGCGGCAATTTCGATGGTGCCGCCGGCGTCGTCGCGGGGCTGGCAGTGATGGCCGAGCTTGTCGGCCAGAACATGCAGCCCCCGCGCGATCTGATCCTGCTGGCGACCCGCGCCGAGGAAGCCGTGTGGTTTCCGCTGTCATATCCCGGCAGTGAGGCGGCGCTGGGTCTGCTGACGCCGCAGGCGCTCGAAGCCAGGCGATCCGACAGCGGCCGGACCTTGGCCGAGCATATGCGGGAGGAAGGTTTCGATCCCGACGCGGTTAGGCGTGGTGTTGGCGGCATCGACGCCGGCCGCATCGCCGCCTTCGTTGAAGTCCATATCGAGCAGGGTCCGCGCCTGGTTGCAGCCGAGGTGCCGGTCGGAATTGTCACCGGGATTGCCGGTGGATTCCGCTATGTCGATGCGAAGTGTCTCGGCGCCTATGGCCACTCCGGCGCCGAGCCGCGCTTTGCCCGCCACGACAGCGTGCTTGGATTTGCCGATCTGGTCGCCGGGCTCGAAGCGGAATGGGATGCGCTCGAACACGACGGCCATGAGGCCACCATCACCTTCGGCCGCGTGGAATCCGATCCGAGCCAGCATGGCGGCAGCCGTGTGCTCGGCGAGCTTCGCTTCACGCTCGATGTGCGCAGCGCCGACGCCGCCGTGCTGGAACGGATCGAGGCGCGGCTTCACGCGCTCTTCGCCGAGGTCGGCGCCAGGCGTGGCGTCACCTTCGAGACCGGGCCGCGCTTCACCTGGGAGCCCGCAACCATGTCGCCGGTGCTCATCGCCGGGTTCGACCGCGCCGCCCGGAAGATGCAGATGCGCGTGCCGCACGTGCCGAGCGGCGCGGGGCACGATGCCGCCACCTTTGCCGGCGCCGGCGTCCCGACCGCCATGCTGTTCGTGCGCAACGAGAACGGTAGTCACAACCCGTATGAAGCGATGGACATCGCCGATCTCGATCAGGCGATCCGTCTGCTTTTCCGTTTCGTCACCGACTTCGACAATCTGGATCAGCCATGAACCTTGCCGCGACTGCCTTGCTCGTCATCGACCTGCAGAACGAATACCGCCCCGGTGCCGCCTGGCCGGTCGTCGGCTACGACGCGGTGCTCGCCAATGCCGCCCGCCTGATCGCGGCAGCGCGTGCGGCCGACGTGCCGGTCATCCATGCCCAGGCCTGGGTGAAGCCGGAGGAGCGCGATGGCTATGCGCGTCAGGAAGAAATCCTGACCGAGGAATTTCGCTCCGCCGTGGCCGGCAGCAAAGGCGCCGATATCTGCGCCGAGGTGGCGGCGTTGCCGGGCGATATCGTCATCCACAAGCACTGGCCGAGCGTTTTCCGCAGGACCGATCTCACGCAACGCCTCGCCGAACTCAAGGTCGAGAACCTGATCGTCGCCGGCGTGCTCACCGACAGCTGCGTGACCGAGAGCGTGTTTGACGCGGTCTATCAGGGTTTCAGGGTCTGGCTGGTCAAGGAGGCCTGCGGCAGCATGACCGAGGCCATGCACCGCACCGGCATGCTCGACATGGCCAATCGTCTTTACGGCGGCGGCATATTGCGCATGCCGGAGGCGCTGAAGGCGCTGGCCGGCCAGAACTTTGACGGCTGGCGTTGCACGCGGCCGGTGGAATTCACCTACACGCTGGAAACCGTCGACCGGCTCTACGAGGCGCTCTGATGGCCACCGCAGCCGCATGCGCCTTTGACGAATTTCGTTGAGGCGGAAGGCTTGAGGACCGTGCCCGGCAGCGCGCCGGTCGCCTTGCCGTCACGCCACACGGACACGCCATTGACGAAGACATGCTCGATGCCGGCCGCTGCCTGACGCGGCTCTTCGAAGGTCGCGGTGTCGATGATCGTCTCCGGGTCGAAGATCGTCAGATCGGCGAAATTGCCGACCGCCAGCGTGCCGCGTTCCTGGATGCCGAATTCGCGCGCCGGCAGGCCGGTCATGCGATGCACGGCCTCTTCAAGGCTGAACAGACCGACATCGCGGGCATAGTGGCCAAGCACGCGCGGAAACGTGCCCCACAGGCGCGGATGCGGATGGATGTCGTGCGGCAGCCCGTCCGAGCCGATCATGGTGCGCGGATGCGCGAGGATGGTGCGGACGTCGGTCTCGTCGAGCTGGAAATAGACGGCGCCCGCCGGCAACAACCGCTGGCCTGCCTCGCGTTCGGTGCAATTCCATTCGCGCGCGATGTCGGCAATCTCGCGCCTGGCCATCTCGGGATGCGGGTCGGACCAGGTGACGAGGATCTTCAGCCCGGTATCGCAGCGCTCCAGCCTGAGCACGGTCGAGCTTGCGGCATAGGGATAGACGTCCATGCCGATGTCCATCGTCTGCCGCGCCCGGTCGATGCGTTTCAGCGACGGACCGACTCTTGCCGAAATTGGCGCGGCCGGTGCATTGGTGGTGCGAGATCACCAGCTTGCCGCCGGCATGGTCGGCGATGTCGATGGCTTCCTCGATCGCCTCGTCCATCGTCTCGAAATAGTTGCGCGTGTGGGTGACATAAGGTCCGCCGAGGCTTGCCGCCGTCGCGGCCAGCGCCTTGACCTCTTCGGTCGAGGAGTTGACGGCCGGCGGATAGTCGAGACCGGTGCTGAGGCCGAAGGCGCCGTCGGCCATCGCCTGCGCCACGGCGTCCTGCATCAGCGCGGTCTCCGCTTCGTTCGCGGCGACGGTCGGTGACCGGCATGACGCGCTGGCGCAAGGTCGTGTGGCCGACGAGCAAGGCGGCGTTGGTGGCGATGCCGCGCTTTTTCAGTTCGGCGACATAGTCGGCAAAACGGTCGAAGCGGAAATTCTCCTGGCCGCCGACCAGGGTGAACGGCGGTGGCGGTGCGACTGTCCAGCAGCAGGGGGGCAAGGCTGATCCCGCAATTGCCGGCGATCACCGTCGTCACGCCCTGGCTGATCTTCGGGTCCATGCCGTGCGGCGCCAGCAGTGCGCCGTCATCATGCGTGTGCACATCGATGAAGCCCGGCGCCACGATCTTGCCCGCGGCATCGATCTCTTGCACGCCGCGCGCGTCGCTAAGCCTGCCGATGGCGGCGATCCTGTCGCCGGAAATGGCGATGTCGGCCTCGAAACGCTCCGAACCGTCGCCTGAAATCAACGTCGCGTGGCGGATGACGAGGTCGTATGGCATCAGGGCATTTTTCCTCTTGCGGCAGTCCGGCCCTCAGCCGTCGGGATTGGCTGCGATCTCCTCGCGGCGGCGCGCGACATAGGCGTCGAGCTCTTCGCGGATCGCGGCGTCCATGACCGGCTCCTCGTAGTCGTGCAGCGCCTGCTGCCAGAGTTCTGTCGCCCGTTCGAGCGCATCCTTGCCGCCCGCTTCCTGCCAGGCGCCATGGTTCTGCCAGTTGGACAGCATCGGCTGGTAGAAGGCGGTCGTGTATCGCGACATGGTGTGCTCGGCGCCGAAGAAGTGGCCGCCGGCCGGCACCGATTTGATCGCTTCGAAGCCGAGATCGTCCTCCTGGAACGGCAGCGGCCGCAGGAACTCCATCATGTTCTGCAGGATCTCGACGTCGAGAACGAGCTTCTCATAGGAAGCCGTCAAGCCGCCCTCCAGCCAGCCGGCCGCATGGTAGATCAAATTGGCGCCGCCGAGCACCGCGCCCCAGGTCGCCATTTCCGTCTCGTAGGCGGCCTGCAAATCGACCACGTTCGACGCATTCGCATTGGAAGTGCGGTAGGGCAGATTGTAACGCCGCGCCAGCTGTCCGGCGATGATGTTGGCCTTGGCGTTCTCCGGCGTGCCGAAGGCTGGCGCGCCCGATTTCATGTCGACATTGGAGGTGAAGGCGCCGTACATCACCGGCGTGCCGGGGTTGACGAGCTGGGTCAGCACCACGCCGAACAGGGCTTCGGCATTCTGCTGGCAAAGTGCTGCCGCTAAGGTCACCGGCGTCATCGCGCCCATCAGCGTGAAGGGCGTGACGGTCACCGGCTGGCCGTGCTCGGCCATCGCGATCAGGCCCTCGGCCATGGCGTCGTCGAACAGGCGTGGCGAGTTGATCGATATGATCGTCGTCACGCCCGGCGAAGCCCGCATCTCCTCGACGCTGATGCCGCGCGCGATCGCCATCATGTTGATGCCGTCCATCGCCCTGGCGCGGCCGATCGCCGTGCAGTGGAAGGAGAGGTCGCTGAGCGTCAGATTGGCATGGTAGGTGTCGAGATGACGCGAATTGGCCGGCAGTTCCATCGGCGCCACCACCTGGTTGCCGATAATGTGGATGGCGTTGAAGTGGTGCGCCAGCCGGATGAAGTTCTGGTAGTCGGGCAGATTGCCCTGGCGGCGGCCATTGATGCGGTCATGCACATTGGGCGGGCCGGCGACCAGCCCGAAGACCAGCGAATTGCCGCCGAGATGGACCTGCTTGTCAGGATTGCGGCTGGTCAGCGTGAAGGAGGATGGAACCGCCCGCAGCGCCTCAGTCACCAGGCTTTCGTCGATCCTGATGGTCTTGTTCTCGCGGTCGACGATGGCGCCGGCGGCGGCGAACAGGTCCATCACCCGCTCGCTCATGACGCGGATGCCGAGTTCCGACAGGATGCGCATCGAGGTGTCGTGCAGCCGCTCCATCCGCTCTTCGTCGAGGAGCTGCATCGGCGGGTAGGGGTTTTCGACATGCTGCCAGGGCAGCTGCGCGATGCCGCCGCCGCCGCGTTCGAGCCTCGACCTGCGGCCCCCGCCGCGCCTGTCCTGCGTCATCGATCTCTTCCCTTTCGGCTCAGTAGCCGCGCTCCGGGTTCACCACGTTCTCCAGCGGCTCGCCGCTGCGGTAGCGCTCCAGATTGTCGGCGAACATGCGCACCGATTTGACGTCCCAGCCGTCATAGACCGCCGCGCAATGCGGGGTGATGGCGACGTTGTCGTAGCCCCAAAACGGATGGTCCGCCGGCAGCGGCTCGGTCGCAAAGACGTCGAGCGCCGCGCCCTTGATCCGCTTGCCGTCGAGGGCTTCGAGCAGCGCGGCTTCCTCGACCACGCCGCCGCGCGAGATATCGATGAGCACGGCGGAAGGTTTCATCGCGGCGAAGGCCGCCTTGCCGAGCAGGCCGCGCGTGCTGGGCACAAGCGGCACGCAGCAGGCGATGAAATCGGCGCGCCCAAGTGAGCGCCAGCAGCGCATCCGGCCCATGCACCTCGTCGAGGCACGGCATGGGTTTTGGACGCGCGCGAATGCCCAGCGTGCTGCAGGCCCATCGCCTGGGCGCGGTTGGCGACAGCCGTGCCCGTCTTGCCCAAGTCCGATGATGAGAACCGTCTTGCCTTCGATCGGCTCGACGCGGCCTGCCGCCGCTCCAGAGGCGCGCCTGCTGGCGGCGTTCGAAGCCGCGCAGGTCGAGCGAGAAGGACAGCATGGCGCCGAGCGCGTATTCCGCCAGCATGCCGGCGGCAACGCCGGCGGAATTGGTGACGGTCAGCCGTTTCGGATCCCAGGGCCCGAGGTGATCCGTGCCGGAGCCGCCGATCGATACCCATTTCACGGTCGGGCTTTCGGTAAGGGCCTGGCGCGGATAACGCGGCGTGCCGTCGAAGCGGATGGAGTAGACCACTTCCGCCGCCACGCGTTCGATCATCCCGGGCAGGGCGGCGTAGCTGTCGCAGGCATGCACCGCGAGATCTGGGTGCGTCTCCTTGAGCACGGCAAGTGCTGCTTCCGGTCGGTCGGTGTGCAGGATGACGGACGGGCGAGGGGACATGCTGCCGGTCTCAGCTCCGGCCAATGTGATCGGCCGCAGGACCGAGCGCGGCGAGCAGTTTCTCGCCGCTTTCGAGCGTCGCATTCTCGTGCGGCGCGCGCAGGTTCAGCCAGCGCCTGTCGCCGGACCGAACGGCCAGCACCGCCTTCATTGCCGGGATGAGACCGGCATCCTGGATCACCTTGCGAAACGCCTTGATCGCCGCATCCGCCTCGGCAACATCCTTGCCGGCACGCGCCGCGTCGTAGACCGCCCGGATGGCTGCGGCATTGAGGTTGACCGTCGCCGAGATGCAGCCCGCCGCGCCGCTGGCAAGGCCCTTGGTCAGCTGCGCCTCCGAGCTCGGGAACACCGCGACCTTCGGCGCCGCGGCAATCACCGCCGCCGTGTTGTTCCAGTCGCCGGCGCTGTCCTTGTAGGCGACCACGGTGTCGGGAAACGCTTCGCTCAGCCGGGCGGCCAGGGCCGGACTCACCGGCACGCCGGAATTCTGCGGGATGTGGTAGAGGATCATCCGCATCGCCGGGTTGGCCACGCGCTCGATCAGCTCGCTGTAGTAGCGGGCCTGGCCGTTGTCGCCGGCGGCGGTGTAGAAGAACGACGGCAGCACCATCACCCCGGCGCAGCCGAGACCGACCGCATGCGCCGACAGTTCGACGGTTTCGGGCAGCGCCGTGACGCCGGTGCCGGGCATCAGCCGTGCCGGGCGAAATGCCGGCCTCGACCAGCCATTCCAGCGCCTGCATGCGTTCGCGCAGCGAGATCGACAGCGCCTCGCCCGTAGTGCCGAACGGCGACAGGAAATGCGCGCCCTGGTCGAGCACCCATTTGGCATGGGATACCCAGAGATCGCGGGCGATGCTGCCGTCATCTTCGAACGGCGTCAGGATCGGTGCGATGGTTCCTTGCGGGCGGGTCATGGATGTCCTCTGTGCGTGGTGGTGTTCGGTGCGGTGTCTGACCACCGCCGCTGCCGTCCGGGCACTACCACGCCGGCCGCTGATGCATCTTGGTGATCACCGGAGGATCGTAGAGCAACACCGAGAGGTCGGAGAAGAGGCTGTCCGGGTCGGTGAGCGACAGCACTGCATCGCGGATCGCGCCGGCGCGGCCCTGTCCGAGCACGGGTGCTGCGAATTCCATGTATTTGGCCTCGATTTCCGCATCCGTCAGCGGCGCCTCCGGTCCGCCGCGCGCATGGACGTCGCCCGACATCAGGACCCGCCCGTCGGTCGTGGTGATGACGACATCGGCCCAGCGGCCTGCCGGGAAGCGGGCGCTGTGGCGCTCGGATTCCGAGACCGTGATGCGGCTCAGCATATCCGCCACGGCAGCGTCCTCGAGCCCGTTGCCGGAAATATGCTCCAGCCCGATGCGGCCGTGCAGGATGAAGGTCGCGACGGCGAAGCGCAGGCTGTATTGCGCCTTCGACGTCGTGTCCGGCATGCCGTCGAACAGCGTCGCCGCATAGTGGAAGCTGTTGACCTGAATATGCTTGATGTCGGTCGGCGACAGATGATGCGCCAGGCAGAGCCCGCGCGTCGCGTCGATGGCCGCATGCGCCCAGCGGCAGATCGGATAAGGCTTCACATACTGGTGCAGCACCTGCCAGAAGGCGCCGAGATCCTGCCAATGGGATGCAACTTCGGGCGCCTCGACCGTGATCGCCGGCGCGCCGGTGAAGCCGCGCTCGGCGAGCACCGCGGCCGACAGGCCGGTCAAGCGCGCCGACGCCGGAGCCGTCATGCAGCATCGTCGGGGTGGCGATCTCGCGCATCATCTGGCTGCGCGGGCCGTGATATTCGGCAATGCCAAGCGCCTCGCGCAGTTGCCCGTCGCTGAGCCGCCGCAGGCGCGCTGCAACGGCGGCTACGCCGAGCGCATTCCAGGCGCCTGACGTGTGGTAGTCCGACACGGTCGCGTGCAGCGCGATGCCGGCCCGGCCGGCGACTTCATAGCCGACGATCAGGGCCGCCAGTGCTTCCGGTCCGCTAAGGTCGGGGCGCGACTCGGCAAGTGCCGCCAGCGCCGGCACCACCACCACGCCGATGTGACCCTTGGTCGGGCTGTATCCGTCATGACCGTCGAGATTGTCGATCTGCGTCGCCGCCGCGTAGGCCGCGCCCGCGATGCTGACGCGGCGGCCGTCGAAAAGCATGCGCGCCGAATGCTGTGGGTCGCTGGAGCCGTAGAGCAGGGTAGCGGCATCGCGGGCGATCCGCCCGCTTCCATCGGGCCGGCAGCAATGGCAATGCCCGATCGTGTCGAGCAGCAGGTAGCGCGCCTGTTCGCAGCACCGCTGTCGGGAAAACCGACGCCGGCCGCCGCAACACGAAGTCGGCCAGGCGAACGGCAATTTCGGCACTCGCGTCAGGCCCTTCGCGCCGATGGGGCGACACTGCCACTGCTCCACTCCCTCTGTCGTCACGACATCATTAATTTGGGTTCATCGTGCTTTCACGCAATTAGTTTGGCGGCTTTGGCCAAAAATATCTACGTCTCGTCGCTTGCGCGCGATTGAACGGCGGCCCGTCCGTGGGATACGTATCGCATGCACAGTGTAGGAGCTGCAGATGAAGCCGCCGCCCCCCTTGAACTATATCCGCTCCTTCGAGAGTTCGGCCCGTCATCTGAGCTTCACTTTGGCTGCCAAGGAACTTGGCTACACGCAGGCCGCGGTCAGCACGCATGTCCGCTCGCTCGAGCACTATATCGGCCGGCAGCTGTTCATACGCTACCCGCGCAGCCTCAAGCTGACCGAGATGGGCGAGGCGTTCCTGCCGACGCTGCGCCAGGCGCTGGACCAGATCGACCAGGCGACGGAGGCGATCGTCACCTCGTCGCGCAACCGCACGGTGGTCGTGTCCTGCCCGATGAGCCTGGCGGAGAACTGGCTGGCCGGCTGCATGGCCGCCTTCCGCAAGAAGCATCCCGAAATCGAGATCGTGCTGCATGGCACGATCTGGGAGGATCTCAGCGAACAGATCGCCGACATAACCATTTCGACGCGGCGTTTCGACGACCGGCCGCCGGCGGGCATCCCGCTCTGGAACGACGATCTGGTTCTGCTCTGTGCGCCGGCGCTGCTCGATGGCGAGCATGCGCTGAAGGTACCGCCGGACATCCTCAAGGTCGACTGGATCTTCGTGCATGGCCGCCAGGAATACTGGCAGGTCGTCACGTCGGCGCTTGGCGTCGACATGGAGGATTACGACAAGGGCCTGACCACGAACGCCTCCAACATCGCGCTCGAACTGGCCGCCATGGGGGCAGGGCTCGTCGCCACCCAGCGCTCGCTTGCCCACGCCTATCTGCGGCGAGGACTGCTCGTCGAACCGTTCCCGATCCGGCCGCCGAGCCCTTGGAATTACTACCTCACGGAGAACCAGCTTTCGAAGGGAACCATCGCGCGCACGGTGCGGGAATGGATCCTTTCGCGCGCCCAGGAGGACAGTGCCTGAAGGTGTCGATTGCCGGGGATCGCCTGCGCACGAAAAAATTTGAGACGTCAATGGCATTGTTTTATTAGGCCTCAATAGCCGGTTTTCTGCGGTTTGCTCGGGCTTGAGCCCTTCCGGGATTTTTGCATCGCCTCTAACATTCTCCTCGCAATGGGGAATGTAACGGGCGGAAAGCCCAAACCGGAGAATCACAATGACGATTTTCAAGAGCAACGGTGACCGCGTCCCGGCCGTCATCGAAAGCTACGCAGAGGAAGTCAGAAGCGGCAGGATGGATCGCCGCGAATTTCTTGCCATGGCGAGCGCGATGGGCGCCTCCACGGCGCTTGCATACTCGATGGCCGGTATCGCACCCGCCCGGGCCGCTGCCCCGGAGCCGGGCAAGAAGGGCGGCATCCTGAGGATGCAGATGATCATCAAGGACATGAAGGACCCGCGCCTGTGGGACTGGTCGGAAATGGCCAACGTGATGCGCCAGTGCAACGACTACATGATCCGCTACACCACCGACTTCACCTTCGAGGGCCATCTGCTCGAGAGCTGGGAGGTCAGCGACGACGCCACCGAGTACACGCTGCATGTGCGCAAGGGCGTGAAATGGTCGAACGGCGACGAGCTCAACGCCGACGACATCGTCGTCAACATCGAGCGCTGGTGCGACAAGGCGGCCGAAGGCAACTCGATGGCCGGCCGCATGGCCACGCTGATCGACCCTGCCACCAAGAAGGCCATTGCCGGCGCCATCACCAAGGTCGACGACTATACGGTGAAGCTGAAATGCGGCCAGTCCGACGTCACCATCATTCCGGGCTTCGCCGACTATCCGGCGATCATCGTCCATCGCAACTTCGACAAGGATGGCGCGGACATGACGAAGACGCCCGGCACCGGCCCGTATGAGCTGATCTCGTACAAGGTCGGCGAGTCGGCCTCGGTCAGGCGGCGCAAGGACTTCACCTGGTTCGGCGGCGAAACCTATCTCGACGGTGTCGACTGGACCGACTACGGGGCGGACGCTTCGAACCCTGCCATCGCCAGCGCCTTCGAGGCGGGCGAGATCGACTGCAATTACCAGACGGTCGGCGGCACCGTGGACCTCTATGACAGCATGGGCCTGGTCAAGGAATCCGTCGTCACCGCCGGCACGATCGTGCTGCGCACCAATGTGACCAACAAACCCTATGACGACAAACGGGTGCGCAACGCCATCCAGCTCGCCGTCGACAACGAGACCGTGCTCAAGCTCGGCTATAGCGGCCTCGGCCAGGTCGCTGAAAACCACCATGTCTGCCCGATCCATCCGGAATATTTCGAACTGCCGAAAGTGCCGCGCGATCTGGCCAAGGCCAAGGCGCTGATGACCGAGGCCGGCCAGATGGATCACGAGTTCGAGCTCATCTCCTACGATGCCGACTATGTGAAGGACCCGGCCGACGTCGTCGCCGCGCAGATGCGCGAGGCCGGCTTCAAGGTGAAGCGGACGATCATTCCGGGCACGTCCTTCTGGAACGACTGGACCAAATATCCGTGGTCGACCACCGAGTGGGGTATGCGTCCGCTCGGCGTGCAGGTGCTGGCGCTCGCCTATCGCAGCGGCGAAGCCTGGAACAAGTCCGCCTACGCCAATCCCGACTTCGACAAGAAGCTCAATGCGGCACTGGCCGTCGCCGACCCGGCCAAGCGCAAGGAGCTGATGAAGGACGTCGAGTTCATCCTCCAGGACTCGGGCGTTCTCGTGCAGTCGTTCTGGCGTTCGCTCTACCGTCACCACGCCGCCTATGTGAAGAACCTCAAGATGCATCAGACCTTCGAGCTGCAGCTGGATACGGTCTGGCTCGACAAGGCGTAACCGACC
The DNA here is from genome assembly GCA_963788955.1 of uncultured Alphaproteobacteria bacterium. Taxonomy (GTDB): domain Bacteria; phylum Pseudomonadota; class Alphaproteobacteria; order Rhizobiales; family Rhizobiaceae; genus Mesorhizobium. Next base: position 110,614 of record CAWBIN010000005.1, read on the forward strand.
GTGACAGCAATGGTCCAGGGACGGGCCGCCAATCGCCCCTGGACTTTCGCCGGGCGACGGCGCCAACCAATCAGGACAATCGCAAGGCGCTGGCCGCAGCGCTAAAAGACAGTCGCCGAACAAAGGGAAGAAATCTGGATATGCGTACTCATGCACAAGCCGTTGTCATTGGCGGCGGCCTGATCGGCTGCTCCATCCTCTATCATCTCGCCAAATTCGGCTGGTCAGACGTCGTGCTTTTGGAGCGCGACGAGCTGACGTCAGGTTCGACATGGCATGCGGCGGCCAACATTCACGGCCTGCATGATTCCACCAATATCAGCCGCCTGCAGCACTACACCATGGCCCTGTACAAAGAGCTGGAGACCGAGACCGGCCAGGGCTGCGGCATCTTCCAGCCGGGCTCGCTCTATCTCGCCCAGACCGAGGCGCGCGAGCATCAGCTGCGGCTCCAGGAAGCCAAGGCGCGGCGCTACAAGATGAACTTCTACGAAGTCGCGCGCGACGAGGCGGAGCGGCTGCACCCGCTGGTCGATTTCGACGGCATTCGCTGCATCATGTATGAACCGGAAGGCGGCAATGTCGACCCGTCCGGCGTCACCGCCGCCTATGCCGCGGGCGCGCGCCAGCGCGGCGCCGAGATCCATCGCTTCACGCCGGTCACCGCGACGGAGGCTCAAGCAGACGGCAGCTGGATCGTGCGCACGCCGAAGGGTGATATCCGCACGCAATGGGTGATCAACGCCGCCGGCCTGTGGGGCCGCGAGGTCGCCGCCATGGCCGGCCTGCAACTGCCGCTGATCCCCACCGAGCACCAGTATTTCGTCACCGAGACGATTCCCGAAATCGCCGCCATGGGCCGCCGGCTGCCCTCGGTCGCCGACCGCGACGGCGAATATTACCTGCGCCAGGAAGGGCTCGGCCTGCTCATCGGCGCCTATGAGCGCAACATGAAGTTCTGGGCCGAGGAAGGAACGCCGCTCGACTTCGGCCATGAACTGTTTCCCGACGATCTCGACCGCATCGAGGACAATATGGTGCGCGCCATTGCCCGTGTTCCGGCGGCCGGCACGGCAGGCGTCAAGCGCGTCATCAACGGCCCGATGATCTGGTCGCCCGACAGCGCCGTGCTGTTCGGCCCGGCGCCGGAATTGCACAACTACTTCTGCTGCAACGGCATCATTCCAGGCTTCTCGCAGTCGGGCGGCATGGGCAAGCTGGCGGCCGAGTGGATGATCGAGGGCGAGCCTTCGCTCGACATGTTCGCCTGGGACATGGCGCGCTTCGGCCACTGGGCCGGCAAGGCCTTCACCAAGGCCCGCGTGCAGGACCAGTACAGCCACCGCTTCAAGATCCATTTCCCCAACGAGGAACGCGCCGCCGGGCGCCCGGTCCGCACCCGCCCGGCCTATGAGATGCAAAAGCAGATGGGCGCCGTCTTCGGCCTCAATTTCGGCTGGGAGCATCCGCTCTGGTTCGCCGCCGAAGGCGAGCCGCGCGAGGAGACGATCGGCTTCACCCGCCAGAACTGGTGGGGGCCGGTCGGCCGCGAGGCGCGCATGCTGCGCGAGCATGCGGGCATCATCGACGTTTCGAACTTCGCCAAATACGAGGTCAAGGGACCGGGCGCGGAAGCCTGGCTCAACGCGCTGTTCGCCAACCGCATGCCGACGGAAATCGGCCGCTCCTGCCTGACGCCGCTGATCGGCAAGCGCGGCGGCATCGCCGGCGACTTCACCGTGACGAAGCTCGCCGATGACGAGTTCAGGGTGTTCGGTTCGGGCATGGCCGAACGCTTCCATCAAAGGTTCTTCAAGGCTGTCCCGCTGCCCGAGGGCACGACGTTCCGCTCACGCACCGAGGACCTTTGCGGCTTCAACGTCGCCGGGCCGAAGTCGCGCGAATTGTTGCAGCGGCTGACCAATGCCGATCTGTCGACGGAAGCGTTTCCCTTCATGCGCTCGCGCCAGATCACTGTCGCCGGCGTCGATGTGGTGGCGTTGCGCGTCTCGTTCACCGGCGACCTCGGCTGGGAGCTCTATTGTCCGGTCGCCAACCAGGTCGAGCTCTACAGTGCCCTGCTCAAGGCCGGCAGCGAAGTCGGCGCCGGGCCGGTCGGCTCGCGCGCGCTGATGTCGCTGCGCGTCGAAAAGGGCTATGGCAGCTGGAGCCGCGAATATTCGCCCGAATACTGGCCGCAGGAGGTCAAGTTCGACCGGCTTGTCAAAATGGACAAGGGCGAATTCCTTAACCGCGACGCCTATGCCGCCATCGCCGACAGGCCGGCGCGCGACGAGCTGATCATGCTGTCGATCGACGCCAAAGATGCCGACGCGACCGGCGGCGAGCCGATCTTCCTGCCGGATGGCACGCCGATCGGCCAAGTCTCGTCGGGCGCCTATGGCTACTTCGTCGAACAGTCGCTGGCGCTCGGCTATGTCAAGGCCGGCTCGGCGAGGCCCGGCGACAAAGTGTCGGTCGCCATACTCGGGCGGCCGCACGACGCCGTGCTTTTGAGTGAGCCGCCCTTCGACCCCGAAGGTAAGCGGCTACGGGCATAGAGAGAGACAGGACCTGTTCTGGTCTGAGACCGCGGCAACATCCGTTCGGTCTCAAACCGCCGCAACGATCCTCAGCCGCCGAACCGGTCCAGCCAATGTTGGGCAAGGTCGGAACGGCGGCAGATCCAGATGTCGGGATTGGCCTTGATCTTGTCGAGGAAGCGGGCCAGTCCAATCATGCGGCCCGGCCGTGCCGCCAGCCGGCAGTGCAGTGACACCGTCATCATGCGCGGTGTTTTTTCGCCTTCCGCCAGCAGCCAGTCGACCGCATCGCCGACATATTCGAAGAACTGGCTGCCGGTCTCCAGGCCCGAGCCGCGCGAGAAGCGGCTGTCATTGTTGTCGAAACTGTGCGGGACGACCAGATGCCGCTTGGAACCCATCTCGACGAAATAGGGCAGGTCGTCATTGTAGTCGTCGCAATCGAACAGGAAGCCGCCATGTTCCACCACCAGCCGGCGCGTGTTGAGACTGGGCCGGCCGGTGTACCAGCCGAGCGGGCGGATGCCGGTGATCCGCTGCACGGCGTCCACCGTCATCGCGATGTGTTGCCGCTCTTCCGCTTCGCTGAGCGGCGCGTAGTCGATCCAGCGCCAGCCATGGCAAACGATGTCGCTGCCGAGTGCGGCGATCGCCTTGCCGGCGTCCGGATTGAGCTCCAGCGCCCGCCCGACCACGTAGAAGGTCGGAACGATGTCCTTGTCACCGAACAGCGACAACAGCCGCCAGACGCCGACGCGCGAGCCGTATTCGTAGAGCGATTCCATGTTGCGGTTGCGCAGGCCCGGCACCGCGGGCGACACGGCAAGGTCCGACAGGATTGCTTCGGAAACGCCGTCGCCTTCGTCGATGCTGTATTCGGCGCCTTCCTCGTAATTGACGACGATGTTGAGCGCCAGCTTGGCGCCGCCGGGCCATTCGGCCGAAGGTGGCTTGTCGCCATAGCCGACGAAGTCACGGACGGGCAGATGCGGCATGTCTCAACTCTCCCCTCGGATACGGCTACAGGCCGCGCATGTCGGTCAGGATGCGCAGCGCCCGGTCCATCATCTCTTGCGGGCCGACCGTTGCGCGCAGGCAGTCCGTGAGGCCGTAGCCGCCGAGGCTGCGCACGATGAGATCGGCACCGCGCAAGGTTTTCTCGGCGGCCTCCGCGGCGGCGGCGTCGGCGAAGCGGATCAGCACGAAATTCGTCCGGCTTTCGGGAACATCGTATCCGACAGCCCGCAGATTATCCGCGAACCGGTCGCGAATCCCGGCCGTGCGGGCCACCGTTTCGCGCATATAGGCCTGGTCCTCGACGGCAGCGACCGCCATTGCGAGGCTCGGCGTGGTGACCTGGTTCGAGTTCTGCATCTTGCGCACTTCGGCCGCGATCGCAGGCGGAAACAGCCCCCAGCCGACGCGCGCACCGGCCAGGCCATAGGCCTTGGAAAGCGTGCGCAGCACGACGGTGTCGCCGCGCGCGACAAGCGCAAAGACCGCCCGCGCATCCTGGTCGTCGAACTCGCCATAGGCCTGGTCGATCACCAGCAGCACGTCGCCGCGCAAGGCGGCGCGCAGGCGCAAAAGTTCGGCGTTGCGGATGCGGGTGCCGGTCGGATTGCCGGGATTGCAGACGAAGACGATCCGCGTCGCCGACGTCACGGCTGCGAGAATGCTGTCGACCGAAACGGCAAAATCCTGTTCCGCCGCCTTGATGTAGGCCGCATCGACGCGCGCTGCGGCGGAGGCCGCGAAATTATAGGCGTAGGCGGTGCCGAGCACCTCGTCGCCCGGTCCCGCGAACGCCGCGATGGTGCAACTGATCAGGTCCATCGAACCGGCGCCGCACAGGATCAGGTCGCGTTCGACCCCATAGGCTTGCGCGATCGCCTCGCGCAGCGCCGTCCAGTCGGGGTCGGGATAGAGCTGGCTTCGGGCAATCGCCTCCTGGCCGGCGGCGATCGCCTTTGGGCTGGGCGGAAAGGCGCTCTCGTTCTGGGCAAGGGTTGGCCGGTCGTAGCCGCCGAAATTCGCCAGCGCGAAGGCCGACATGGCCTCTATGTGGGCGGCAGCCTTCAGAGGCATGGCGGGGCCATGGGAATTTTGCTGACGGTCATTTCGTGAACTACCCCTGCCGGACTGGCTCATCGGGCAGGCTACAATCCGCCGGCGCATTCACAAGCAAAAACTAGCCGCGCAATGGCTCCGAAATTCTGGCCCTTGTGGAGGCGCAGCCGCTAGGCGTCGCTCCAACGTCCGCGCGCTGGCTCTCACCAGCGCTGATGCACATGCGGCTTGATGTCCTGGTCGTAGATGGTCCGGATCTTGTCCATGACCGCGCCGGACAGCGGCGGCAATGCCGCGGCTTCGGCGTTCGATCGGGCTTGCGCCCGATTGCGTGCGCCGGGAATGACCACCGTCACCGCGTCGAACATCAAAATCCAGCGCAGCGCGAATTTGGCCATCGTCGTATCGTCGGAAACCAGCGGCCGGATGCGTTCCACCGCTGCCAGCCCGACCTCATAGGGCACGCCCGAGAAGGTCTCGCCGACATCGAAGGCCTCGCCGTTGCGGTTGAATTTGCGATGGTCGCTGTCCTCGAATTTGGTGTCGGCCTTGAACTTTCCCGACAGCAGCCCGCTCGCCAGCGGCACGCGGGCGATGATGGCCACATCGTTCTTCTTCGCCAGGTCGAAGAACAATTCCGCCGGCCGCTGGCGGAAGGCGTTGAAGATGATCTGCACGCTGGCGACGCCCGGATACTGCATCGCCTTCAGCGCCTCTTCGACGCGCTCGACGCTGACGCCGTAGTTGCGGATCTTGCCTTGCTCGACGAGACGGTCGAGGCGCTCGAACACTTCCGGATGGTAGTAGAGGTCGGTCAGCGGGCAATGCAGCTGCACGAGGTCGAGCGTGTCCGCCTCGAGATAGCTGAGGCTGCGGTCGACCCAGTCCGTCAGGTTCTCCTGGGTGAAGCCCTCGACCGTCTGTTGCGGCAACCGCTTTCCGGCCTTGGTGGCGATAAAGGGTCGCTCGCCGCCGCGTTCCTTCATCACCCTGGCGATGAGTTTTTCGGAGCGGCCATCGCCATAGACGTCCGCCGTGTCGATGAAGGTAACGCCGGCGTCGAGAGCGGCGTGCAGGGCGGCCACCGCATCGTCGTCATTGACCTCGCCCCACGAGGCGCCGATCGCCCATGAGCCAAAGCCGATCTCGCTGACTTCGCGTCCGGTACGGCCGAATTTCCGTGACTGCATTTTCTGGTCCTCGTTCCTGCTCGCGTGCGATTCGCATTTCGCCGCGGCATCTAACCGAATGATGACACGATTGACATCCGCTCTCGATAGATTTACCAGATTACAGGGTTGTATGACAACCCGGTAAGAATGCAAGATTTTGGAGTCGGGAGGACCTCAAATTGAAAACCGTTCTGAAACTGGGCGTGTCGGCGGCAATCTGCCTTGGCTCGCTTGCCTATCCAGCATTGGCCGAAGACAACATCGTCAAGATCGGCGTCGTCGCGGCGGAGTCAGGGTCGTTCGTCTCCGCCGGTCATACCTTGCCGGCGGGCGTCGGGCTTGCCGTCAAGCAGATCAACGACGCCGGCGGCATCAAGGTCGGCGGCAAGACCTACAAGCTTGAAATGGTCAAGCGCGACGACCGCACCGATATCGCCACCGCCATCGCCGCCACCCAGGAGCTGGTGCGCGACGTGAAGGTGCAGGCGATCTTCGGGTCGGAAACACATGACTTCACTCTGGCGATGGCCAAGATCACGCAGCCGGCCAAGATCATCCATTTCGCCGGCAATTCGACGCTGGCGAAAATCCTGACGCCGGATTCGGTCAAGCCGGGCGGCGAGGATCACTATCTCTTCCAGTCCGAGCCGCAGGAATTCCAGCGGTCCGGATCGACGGCGCGCGGCGTGCTCACGCTTCTCGAGCCGTTGCTCGGCTACAAGCCGAAGAAATCGGTGATGATCGTCGGCAACGACGCGACCGGCCAGTTCCTGTCGTCCTACTATTTCAAGGCACTGAAGGCCGAGGGGCAGGACGTTCCCGACATCATCTTCTACCCACCGGACACGACCGACTTCTCGCCCTTCTTGACCCGCGCCAAGAGCCTCAATCCGGACATCATCCATTTCTGGTACAATGGCGATTTCAACGCTGACGGCGCTGCCGCAGGCGCTCGAACTGGGTGCTGCCAAGAGCTACTTCCTGTTCGGCGTCGACCCCGGCATCTGGAAGGAGAAGCAGCTTTCGGCCGATGTGCCGGTGGCGATGAGCTGCGTTCCGGTCTGCTGGGGCGAATCCTCCAATCCGAAAGCCAAGGCCTATTTCGACGCCTATTTCGCGGCCGGCGCTCCGCACGGGGTGACCTCGTCGGTGTCGCTGCTCTATCACGACTATGTCCACTTCCTGGCCGAAGCCTGGGAGAAGGCCGGCAGCTTCGATCCGGACAAGACGGTCGAAGCGCTGCTGACCCTCCACCATCAGGGCGTGGTCTCGGATGACCTGACTTTCAACCCAACCCATCAGGTCACCCACGCCACCGAGGTCTGCGCCGCGGCACCCGGCGGTGACATCTCCTGCTCGATGCAGCAGCCACCGGCCGAAGCGCCGAAGAGCTGAGCTCCTGGGCGATCCCTGTGTTGGCGGCGCAATCCGCGCCGCCAATGCCCATTCTGGGCAAGGCCGGGTCGCCGGCCACCACGTCAACAGCGGATGCGCGCCGTGGACATTTTCATACAGCAAATACTCAACGGGCTTTCCATCGCCAGCGTCATCACGCTGATCGCCGTTGGCGTCACCCTGATCTTCGGCCTGACCGGCATCATCAACTTTGCCCATGGCGAGTTCCTGATGATCGGCGGCATCGTCACCTGGCTGGCTGTCAGCGCCGGCCTCGGCTTCCCGTTGGCGGCTGTGCTGGCGATCCTGGCGGTCGGGCTGATGGGCTACATTCTCGAGCGCGGTATTTTCCGCTTCACGCTGGAACGGCCGACCAACGGCTTCATCGTCTCGCTCGGCCTCATCGTCGTGCTGCAGCATGTCGTCGTGCTGTTCTGGAACCCCAACCAGAAAAGTATTCCGCGCCCGCTGACCACGGTCTGGGAGGTCGGCGGCGTGCGCATCGCTTCCGTGCGCGTCATGGTCATCCTGATCACCATCGCCGTGGTGGCGCTCAGCTTTCAGGATGATCACGGCTAGCCGCTACGGCCGGGCGCTCAGGGCAAGCGTCGAGGACCGTGACACCGCGGCGTTGATGGGCATTCCGGTGCGCCGCTATATCACCGGCGTGTTCGTGCTCGGCAGCGCGCTGGCCGGGCTCGGCGGCGCGTTGCTGATCGCGCTGTTTCCGATCACCCCTTTCACCGGCGGCACCATGGTGATGAAGGGCTTCGCCGTCGCGCTGATCGGCGGGCTCGGCAATATCTATGGCGCTGTCGCCGCCGGCCTCATCCTCGGCATCGTCGAAGGCTTCAGCGCCGGCTACGGCTTCTCGCAATGGACCGATGCCTATTCCTTCGTCCTGATGATCCTGGTGCTCCTCTTCCGTCCGCACGGCCTGTTCGGCGGCACCAGCGGACCCAGGATGGCGTCATGATTGCAAGCAGACAGCCAAACGGCTCCGCGATTTCCGCCCTGCGGTCTCTGCTGCCGGTGCTGGCGGTCCTTGCGCTGATCGCCCTGGTGCCGCTGCTTTCGCCCAGCAATCGCTTCCTGTCGCTGGCGATCTCGGCCGGCATCAACGTCATTGCGCTCTACGGGCTTTCGGTGCTGTTCGGCCAGACCGGCATCCTGTCGATGGGCCATGCGGCACTGGTCGGCGTCGGCGCCTATACGGCGGCCATCCTGGCGCGCGACTTCGGCATCGGCTTCTGGCTGGCGCTGCCGGCGGCGGCACTCGCAAGCGCTGTCGTTCGCGATGATCGTCGGCATTCCGTCGCTACGGGTCGGCGGCCATCATTTCGTCATCATGACCTTCGCCTTCGGACAGTTGCTGGCCATCGTGCTCACCAATGGCGGCGACTATACGGGCGCCGCGACCGGCCTCGACCTGGTCGGTCCGGTCACCCTGTTCGGCGCCGATATGAGCGACCTGACGCGTTACTATCTGATGGTGGTGGCTTTCGTGGCGGCGGCGGCGGTGGCAAGCTGGGCGATCATCAATTCGCCCTATGGCCGCACGCTGCGCGCCATCAGGGAGAACGAGAAGACTTGCCGCTTCGCTCGGCATCAATGTCGGCCGGCACAAGATCGGCGCCTTTGTCGTCAGCGGCATCTTCGCCGGGATATCCGGCGTTCTGCTCGCCTATTTCCTCGGCCACATCTCGCCAACCCAGTTCGCCTCCTTCCCCAGCATCTATCTGGCACTGATGGTGATGATCGGCGGCGCCCGCCTGATTGCCGGTCCGCTCGCCGGCGGCATTCTCGTCGCCTTCCTGCCGGAGGTGCTCAATCTCGATCCGGTGCAGTCGCGCATCGTCTACGGCGTCTGCCTGATCGCCGTCATCCTGCTTCTCCCCGAGGGGTTGATCGCCGGCGTCGGGCAGGCCTTTCGCCGGCTGTTGGCGAGCGGGCAGCCGAAGCAGCAACGCGAAGGGCTCGACACGGCCGGTACCACGCCTTCGGAAGTGCGGCGATGAGCCCGATCCTCGAAATCCGCGGGTTGAGCAAACGGTTCGGGGGCGTCACCGCATTGTCGGGCGTCGACCTCGCCATCGAGGAAGGCGAAATCCTCGGCGTCGTTGGCCCGAACGGTTCTGGAAAGACGACCTTGTTCAACGTCGTCACCGGCGTCCACAAGCCCAGCGGCGGCAGCGTGTCGTTTCGCGGGCGAGACATCACCGGCCTCAAGCCGCATGCCATATCGCGACGCAGGCATCGGCTACACGTTCCAGCAGGCAATGGCCTTTGCCGGCCTGCGCGTGCTGGAGAACGTGCAGATCGCCGGCGAGCATGTGCGGGTGAATGCAGGCGCCAACCATCCCTGGCCGACACCGCTGGCGCTGCTCGACTTCGTCGGCCTCGCGGCGCTTGCGGATGAGAGGGCAGGGGTGCTGCCATTCGGCAGCCTGCGGCTGCTCGGCCTTGCGCTGGCCCTGGCGAGCCAGCCGGCGCTGCTGCTGCTCGACGAGCCCGCCGCCGGTCTCAACGATCGGGAAACAGTCGGCCCTCGTCGGGCTTGTCCGCCAGCTTCCCGGCCATGGCATCACCGTGTGTGTCATCGACCACGACATGAAGCTGATGCAGATGCTGTGCCGGCGCCTCGCCGTGCTCGATTTTGGCTCCAAGATCGCCGACGGGCCGACCGACGCCGTGCTTGCCGATCCCAAGGTCCTGGACGTCTATCTGGGAGGCGATTTGTGAGCCTGCTCGCCATTTCCGAGATCGTCACCGGCTACGGTCCGACCATCGTCAACCGAAGCGTCTCGCTGACCCTGGCCCAAGGCGAGATCGTCACCATCCTCGGCCCCAACGGGGCCGGCAAGTCGACGCTGCTGAAGGCGATCGCCGGGCTGGTCAGGCCGCGCGCCGGAAGCATCAGTTTCGATGGTGCGGATGTGACCGGCCTTCCCGCCGACATCATGGCCAGGCGGGGCGTCGTGCTGGTGCCGGAGGGCAGAAAGATTTTCGTCGATATGACGGTCGAGGAAAATCTCCGTCTCGGCGCCTATTCACGCAACGATCCTGACGCCGTCGAGGCCGATTTCGCGACGATGCTGGCATTCTTCCCGATCCTCGCCACCAAGCGGCGCGACAAGGGCGGCTCGCTGAGCGGCGGCCAGCAGCAGATGCTGGCCATCGCGCGCGGGCTGATGACGAGGCCGCGCGTGCTCCTGCTCGACGAACCATCGCTCGGCCTCTCGCCGCTGCTGGTCAAGGAGATCAAGGCGATCATTCTGGGCATCGGCGAGCGCTTCGGCGCCTCGGTGCTGCTGGTCGAACAGAATGCCGGCCTTGCGCTGGCGGTCGCTGCGCGCGGCTATCTCATGCAGAATGGCCGCATCGTCGTCTCCGGGCCGATCGCCGAATTACGCGACATGTCGCTGATGCGCGATCTCTACCTTGGCGGCGTGGCGGAAGCCGCGCCATGAGCAAGCACTCAATCGTGCCCGGCCTTGTCGCGCAGCGTCTCGAAGCGGGAATAGCTCTTGGTCAGATGACTGCGCATGGCGCGGCGCGCGGCGTTGACGTCCCTGGCCTCGATCGCGGCAAGGATGGCACGATGCTCATGCTGCATGCGGGTCAGGTATTTTTCCCGCTCGGTATCAGTCATCCGGTCGAGCCGCGTCCATTGGCGCGGGATCATGGCGCTGCCGAACGTGTCGAACAGCCGGGTGAAATTGGCATTCTGCGTCGCGGCGAGAATGGCGCGGTGGAAACCGAAATCCTCTTCCAGGCCGGCGCTTCCGGCGCGGACCGCGGCATCGAGCGCGTCGAGCCGGGAATTCATTTGCCGCAGCGCGTCGTCGCTGCGCCGCTCGGCGGCAAGGCCGGCCGCTTCCACCTCGATGCCCATGCGCAATTCCAGCACGCGCAGCACCTCGTCGATCGATTCGAGATCGTCCGGCAGGATGGAAAAGGTCCGCGGCGGCGGGTCCTTGGCGACGAAGGCGCCGAGGCCCTGGCGCGTGGTGATCAGCCCCCTGGCGCGCAGCGACGCAAGCGCCTCGCGCACCACAGTGCGGCTGACGCCGGTCGCCGCCACGATCTCCTGCTCGGTCGGCAGCCTCTGGCCCGGCGCCAGATCGCCGGATTCGATCTGCGCGATCAGCGTGTTGACCAGCCCGCTCCTCAGATTGGGCGCTTGCGGTATGGCGTCGAAAAGCCTGGTCTCGTTTTCCGCCATCGCGGCCGACAGCCCCGGTCCGATTCTCTGGCGAAGGATTGCATCGACGGATGCGCGCCGCAAGGTGACGAAATGCGGACCTGCGGGCGCGGGACCATGGTTGGAGGATTGCATGAAGGAACACATCGGCTTCATCGGACTGGGCAGCATGGGCGCCGGCATGGCCGCCAATCTGCTCGAAAAGGGCTGGCCGCTGACGGTCTGGGCCCATCGCAGCCGCGATGCGGTCGACCGGCTGATCGCGGCCGGCGCCACGGAGGCGGAAAGCCCTCGCAAGCTCGCCGAAGCCTGCGACATCGTCATCCTGTGCGTCACCGGTTCGCGCGAGGTGGAAGCGCTGGTCGAAGGGGACGGACGGGTTGGCCGCGGCCGCGGACGGACGAGCCGCCGCCAGCAAGCCGCTGCTTGTCATCGACTGCTCGACCTCCAATCCGTCCTCGACAACAGCGCTAGCAGCCGAACTCGCCACGCAAGGCGTGACGCTGATCGACGCGCCGCTGGCGCGCACGCCCAAGGAAGCGGCCGAGGGCAAGCTCGACGTCATGGTCGGCGGCCCGGCCGAGCGCCGTCGCGCGGGCGCGGCCGGTGCTCGAAGCCTTCGCCGCGCGCATCGTGCACACCGGCCCGACCGGCAGCGGCCACACCATGAAGCTGCTCAACAATTTCGTCTCGATGGGCTATTCGGCGATCTATTCGGAGGCGCTGACGCTGGGCGTGAAGGCCGGGCTGACGCCGCAGGTCTTCAACAGCGTCATCTCCGGCAGCCGCATGGATTGCGGCTTCTACCAGGCCTTCTTCGACTTCGTGCTGAACCGCAATGAAAACGCCCAGCGCTTCGCCATCGTCAACGCGCTGAAGGACATGACCTATCTCGCATCCTTCGCCCAGGCCGGCGGCGTCGCCAACCCGATCGGGGCTGCCGTGCGCAACGGCTTCGCCACCGCCGTCGCCACCGGCCATGGCGAGAAGTTCGTGCCGGCGTTGTCGGATATTGTTGCGGGGTTGAATGGGGTGTCGCTGGTTGAGCCTGCGGAGTGAAATCGCGTACGGCGCTCCCGGCGCTGCTGCCACATGGGGATTAGCTGCTTGACGCCTTACGGGTAGGCAGATCAGCCTCGCCTGCAAGCGCTGCTGGCGGACACTGGTCGATCCGTGTCAAACCGCAAGATCGGTCGAGCGCGACATGTCCGGGAGCGCCTATCTGGTGTTGCCACGGAGAAAGAGACGTTGAAGGCGGCACTTGAAAACTACCAAGCCCGAATGCAGCGGGTGCTGGATCACATAGACCAGCATCTGGACGACGATCTGGATCTGGAAGCGTTGAGCGGCGTCGCGGCGTTCTCGAAATTCCATTTCCACCGGCAGTTCACGTCCACCTTCGGGGTGTCCGTGCATCGCTATGTCCAGCTCGCCCGTCTGAAGCGCGCTTCGTACAGGCTTGCCGAGAGCGACGCCCAAAGCGTCACCGATATAGCGATGGATGCCGGTTACGACGCACCGGATGCCTTCGCCCGCGCCTTTCGGCAACGGTTCGGACAATCGCCTTCGTCGTTCCGGAAGTCTCCCGACTGGGGGGCGTGGCTCATGGCCTTCGGGCCGCTCGAAAAAGCAAGGACCACGCTCATGCAGATAATCTTCGAACCCGACGACGTGACGATCCGCGATGTGCCGCCCACGCCGGTGGCGATCATGGAGCATCGCGGCGACCGGGCGACGCTCCAGGACACCATCCAGCGCTTCATCGCCTGGCGCAAGGCTGCGGGCCTGTCGCCGGAGACAAGCCCGACCTTCAACGTCTTCCGTTCCGAAAGGGAGCCCGCGAATCCGGCCGACTACAGCATGGACATATGCGCCGGGACCGACCAGCCGATCGAGGCCAATGATGCGCAGATGAAGGCTGGCGTGATCCCCGGCGGACGCTGCGCGGTGCTGCGCTATCCCGGCAACACCAACAATCTCGAACCCGCAGCACTATATCTCTATCGTGAATGGCTTCCGGCCAGCGGCGAGGAAGCGCGCGACTTTCCGATCTATTGCCAGCGACATCTGTCCCACTTCCCCGAGGGGCCGCTGCGCGAAGTGGTCCTTGAACTCTTTCTGCCGCTGAAATAGCGCGGTGGGGATGGCGGCTTGTGTGCCCTTGTTGATCGCAAGAGCGGACAGGCGTGCCATCCGCTCGACTTCGCCGGCCATTCCCGATTTGCGGGATTCGACCGACCCTGGCTAGGGCTGGCGAGCGGCAGATTATCCCGCGGCTTGCCCGCGAATGGCCTTCCGCAGCCGTGAATGCCGCGCCGGAGAGGCTGCCTCCGGCACCGGCGCTGCCTCCGCAGCCGTCTCACCCTCATGCAGTCCAACGCGCAGCGCCGCACCGGCCAGATGGTCGCGCATCGCCGCTTGCGCCCCTTCGACATCGCCGTTTCGGATGGCGGCAAAAATGCGCTCGTGCTCGCCCAGCGTGATGCGGGCCATGTCGTCGGATTTCTGCTGGTTGCCGGCGGCGAGAATGCTTTCGCGCACGCGCTCGGACACGAAGACCAGGAACTGGCCCATGTAGGCTGTTGCGCGTCGCCTCGGCGACGGTGCGGTGGAATTCGAGGTCGCTGCGCAGCCAGGCGACGCTGCCATAGGGTGCGGCGCGCATGCCGGCGAGCGCATCGCCCATCGCCGTCGAGATCGGCGTCGGTGCGCCGTTTGGCGGCAAGGGCCGCCGCCTGCACTTCGAGGATGCCGCGCAGCTCGAACAGGCTGCGGAAGGAATCGGCGCGCTGCAGCGTCTCGTAGTCGATGGTCAGCACCGTCGGGTTGTTGGCTATCGGTGACGAAGGCGCCGCGCCCCTGCTGCGACCAGATGCGGCCTTCCGAGCGCAGCCTGGCGATCGCCTCGCGCACCACATTGCGGCTGACCCCGAAAGTGGTTGCCAGCGCCTGCTCGGTCGGCAGCTGGTCGCCCGGCTTCAGCCGTCCTTGCGCGATCTCGCGCGAGATGGAACTCGCGACCAGAGTGGAGAGATGCGGACCGCGATTGACCTTGTCGAGCTTCAGCGTCATCGCTCACCTATAGTCGAAGCGGCGGATTTGGACGCCAGAATGCGGCCATTGCTCAAGATGTGGCGCGGGTCGAACGCGTCCTTGATGCCGGCCGCAAGATCGAGCGCCACCGGATCGATGCGTTCGAGGAACGCCTTCTGCTTGACCCGGCCGATGCCGTGCTCGGCGCTGATCGAGCCGCCATAGCGGTCGACGATGGCAAAGATCTCGGCTTCCGCCTCTTCGAACAGATGCTCGACCGCTTCGGCTGCCATGCCTTCCGGCGGCACGACGTTGAGGTGGATGTTGCCGTCGCCGACATGGCCATAGGTGACGGCGAGCGCGTCGGGGCGGGTCTGCTCCAGCGCCGCCAGCGCATCGGTGACGAAATCGGCGAGCTTCGAGATCGGCACCGAGACGTCGGTGCGCAGATAGCGGCCGCCGCGGCCCTGGCGCTCGACCATGATCTCGCGGTAGAGCCACAGCCGCTCGCCCTGGGCGCGGCGTCGACGCGATGACGCCGTCCTCGACGAGGTCGGCGGCACCGGCCGAGAAAATCCCAGCAGCATGCCTGGAGATCGATCAGCCCGCCGGAAGAAACCTCGATCAGCACATAGACTGGGTAGGGCCTGGCCGAGCGGATCGGCGAAGTCCGGCCTTGCGCTGCATGCGTGATCTCGATGCCGCCGCGCAGGATCAGCTCGAAGGCGGTGAGCAGGTCGCTGCAGTCGCGCCGCGCCCGGGCATAGAGCGCCATGGCGTCCTCGACCGAGCGCAGCCCGACCAGCGCGGTTTCGATCTGCGTCGGCTTGCGGATAGAGTTTTAGCGCCGCCGCGGTGACGATGCCGAGCGTGCCTTCGCTGCCGATGAAGATCTGCTTCAGATCATAGCCGCGATTGTCCTTGCGCAGCACCTTCAGCCCGTTCCAGATCCGCCCGTCGGCCAGCACCACTTCGAGCCCAAGCACGAGGTCGCGCGTCATGCCATAGCGCAGCACGTTGAAGCCGCCGGCATTGGTGGCGACATTGCCGCCGATGCGGCAGCTGCCCTGCGCGCCGAAGGTGATCGGCAGCAGGCAGTCGTTCTCTTCCGCCGCGCGCTTGGCGTCCTCGAGGATGCAGCCGGCCTCGACCACCATGGCGAAGTCGATCGGGCTGATCGAGCGGATCCTGTTCATGCGCTCCAGCGAGATCACCACTTCGCCGCCATCGGCCGCCACCGCCGCACCGACGAGGCCGGTCAGGCCGCCCTGCGGCACGACCGGAATGCGCTCTTCATGGCAGCACCGCATCAGCGCCGACATCTCCTCGACCGAAGCCGGACGCGCCACCGCCAGCGGGCGGCCGAAATGGTCGCCCGACCAGTCGCGGCTGTAGCGCGCCAGATCCTCGTCGGCGGTCAGCAGCCCGCCATCCGGCAGCAGCGCCGGCCAGGGCTGCGATCAGCGATGCGGAGGGGGCGGCACGGCATTCATGACCTGGCTCTGGATCCCTCGGAAAACGACTGGACAACCACGGTGCTTGTCGTGTTATCATACAACCCTGATTGAGAACATCAAGCGAAGCCAAATCCCCGCCAACCGTTTGATGTGGATGATCAGACAGACAAATCGCCGAATTCGGAGGACTTCCCCAATGAGCGACGCCGCCGGCGCTTTCGCTACATGCACACCATGATCAGGGTGCTCGACCTCGACAAGTCGATCGCCTTCTACACCGAGGTTCTCGGCATGACCTTGCTGCGCCGCGACGACTATCCCGGCGGCAAGTTCACCAACGCCTTTGTCGGCTACGGCCCCGAGGACAAGGAGGCCGTCGTCGAGCTGACGCTGAACTGGGGCCGGGAGGAGCCCTATGAGATCGGCACCGGCTTCGGCCATCTGGCGCTCGGCGTCAACGACATCTACGCCGTCTGCGCCGAACTGGAAAAGCGCGGCGCCAAGATCCCGCGCAAGCCCGGCCCGATGCAGCACGGCACCACCCACATCGCCTTCGTCGAAGACCCGGACGGCTACAAGATCGAGCTGATCGGCCTCGACACGATGAGTGATCTGGGCAATGACTGACTGAGCGGGACCGCATCGGCCTCGCGCCGATGCGGTCCCGTCCTGTCCGCGCTTGCTTGGGAGGCGAGCGAGGGATCACTTGATGACCGCGATCTTGCTGCGGTCGATGGTGATGGCGACGGCGGCAATCAGCACCGCGCCGAACACCATGTTTTCCAGGAAAATGTTGACGCCGACAAAGGTCATGCCGATGCGCACGATCGAGATGATCAGCGCGCCGACCGCCGTGCGGGCAACGCCGCCCAGTCCGCCGGTGATGGCGGTGCCGCCGACGATGACGGCGGCGATCGCCGGCAGCAGCAGCTGGTTGGCCAGAACCGGCGAGCCGCTCGACAGCCTGGCTGCCAGCACGACGCCGGCGATGGCCGCCAGCATGCCGGACGCGGCGAAGGCGATGATCTTGGTGCGGTCGACATTGATGCCGGCCGCCCAGGCCGCCGGCTCGCCGGCGCCGACCGCGATCGCCTGGCGGCCGAAGCGCGTGTAGCGCAGCGCCAGAAAAGCGGCGATGCCGATCACCGCCGAAATCAGCACCACCACCGGAATGCCGGCGACCGTCGCATTGATCCAGGCGGTGTTTTCGCGGCCACCTTCCTCGATGGTGATGGCGCGACCGTCGGAAACCCAGAGCGCGAGACCGGTGACCACGCCGCCCGTGGCGAGCGTCGCGACGAAGGACGGCACCCGCAGCTTGACATGGACGACGCCGCTCAGGATGCCGAAGGCTAGGCCGGACAGGATCGCCACCGGAAAGGCGGCGAGGCCGAGCGAAGGCAGCAATTGCGCCAGGATGACGCTGGCCAGCGACGCCACCGCCTGGATCGACAGGTCGATGCCGCCGAGCAGGATGGCGAAGGTGACGCCGGTCGCCAGGATGAACAGCACGGCGGTGTTGGCAAACAGCAGCGCGATCGGTCTCGCCGGTGAGGAAGCCGGGCGCCGCGATCTCGATGATCAGCAGCAGGCCGACAAGCAGCACCAGCGGAATGGCGCCTTGCGTCCACTTGCCTTCGAAGAACCGCCTGATGGAAAACGGTCTCATTCATCGGCCGCTCACACCATCGCCCGCAACAGGTCGACCTGCTTCGGCTTGTTGCCCGGACTGGCGTCGAAGCGCGCGGTGATCTCGCCGTCGCGCATCACCAGCACCTGGTGCGACAGGCCGATCGTTTCTTCCAGCGTGTCGGAGATCAAAAGGATCGCCACGCCTTGCGCGCGAGAGATCGCGGACCAGTTCGTAGACCTCTTCCTTGGCGCCGACATCGAGGCCGCGCGTCGGATGGTCGAGCACCAGGATGCGCGAGCCCGCCGTCATCCAGCGCGCCAGCACCACCTTCTGCTGGTTGCCGCCGCTGAGCTTGCGGCAGGCGGCATCGGGACCGGGCGCCTTGATGCGCAGCCGCTTGATCCAGTCGGCGGCGAGCCGCCGCTCCTTGCCATAGTCGATGGCGCCATGGCGCATGACGCTGGAGAGATCGGCCAGCGAGATGTTTTCCGCGATCGACAGGAACATCACCAGGCCTTCGAGCCGGCGCTCGCGCGGCACATAGCCGATGCCCTTGCGCACCGCCGGTTCCGGCGAGCCGAAGCGCACCGCGTCGCCGGCGATTTTCATCTCGCCGCGCATCATGCTGCACGAAGCCGCCGATGGTGCGCGTCACCTCCTCGCGGCCGGAGCCGACGACGCCGGCAATGCCGACGATCTCGCCGGCACGGATCTTGAGATCGACGCCGTGATAGAAGCCGTTGGCGCCCAGGCCCTTGGCCTCGACCATGACCGTCGTCGCGCGGCGCCAGCTGGCGGGCCTCGCGGTAATATTCGGCCTGCAGGCCGCGCCCGACCATGATCTCGTGCAGCTCCGGCGCGGTGACTTCGGCCGCGCGGTGCTCGGCGACGACCGCGCCATCCTTCATCGTGTAGACGCGGTCGGAGATCGTCGAGCACCTCGTCGAGGCGGTGCGAGACGAAGACGAAGCTGGCGCGGGATTTGAGCGAGCGCACGCGCGCGAACAGCACCTCGATATCGGCGGCGTTGAGCACCGAGGTCGGCTCGTCGAGCAGGATGAGCAACTGGCCGTTCGACCACTTCCTCCAGCGTCAGCGCCTTGGCCAGCTCGACCATCTGGCGCGCGGCGAAGGTGAGCTCGGAGGTGCGCGCGGGTGACGTCGATGTCGATGCCGATCTTGGCCAGCTGCCGCCGCGCCGCCGCGTTCATGGCGCGCCAGTTGACGAGGCCGAAGCGGGTGAAGCGGTCTTCCTCGCCGAGATAGATGTTTTCGGCCACCGTCAGGTTGAGCACCAGCGACTGCTCCTGGAACACCATGCCGATGCCGTGCCGTGCCGCGTCGCGCGCATTGCGCATGCGCAGCTGTTCGCCGTCGAGGGTGAGGCTGCCGCCATCGGGCCGGTAGCCGCCGGCCAGCACCCGCATCAGCGTCGACTTGCCGGCGCCGTTCTCGCCGATCAGCCCGACCACTTCGTTCGGCCGGACCTCGATCGAGACGTCGCGCAAGGCATGGACGCCGGGAAAATTCTTGATGATGTTGGATGGCGCTGCAGCATGGCGCTCACTTGACGATCTTGAGGCGGACGCGGTCGAGCGACAGCGCCACCGCGGCGATGATCATCAGGCCCTGCACGGTCTGCTGGATGTAGGGCGAGATGCCGAGCAGGATCATGCCGTTGGCAAGCACGGTGACGATCAGCACGCCGATCAGCGTGTTGACGACGCCGCCCTCGCCGCCGGTCAGCGCCGTGCCGCCGACGACGACGGCGGTGACCGCGGCGAACAGCCTGCCGTCGCCGATGACGGCGTGCGACTGGCCAAGCTGGGCCGCGGCCAGCACGCCGGCAATGCCGAAGAAGAAGCCGGCCAGCGCGAAGGCGGTGATGCGCACGCGCACCACGTTGACGCCGGAGAGCTTGGCGACGTCCTCGTCGCCGCCGATCGCCAGGATGTGGCGGCCGAGCTTCGTGTGGTACTGGATGACGGCGGCGAGCAGGAATGCCCCGGCGGCGACCCAGACCGCCAGCGGCAGGCCGAGGAGACGGTGCGAGCGCCAGCTCGCGGATCGAGGCGTCGTTCAGCCGGATCGCCGAGCCGCCGAGCATATAGACCGAAAGGCCAAGGCCGATGAACCACATGCCGAGCGTCGCCATGAAGGACGGGATCCGCAGCACGGTCTGCACGAGGCCGCTGACCAGCCCCATGGCGGTGCCGGCAGCGATTGCCGCCAGCACCGCCCAGCCAGCCATAATCATTGCCGTTGCCGTCATTGGCGGCGAGCAGCACCACCACCATGGCCGCCACCGACAGCGTGCCTTCGACCGAAAGGTCGATGCTGCCCATCAGGATGATGAAGGTCAGCCCCATCGCCAGCGTCAGCGGCACGGCCGCGGAATTGGCGAGCGCGCACCAGATTGCGCAGCTCGATGAAATTGGGATTGGCGATAGCGATCAGCACGCACAGCACGATCAGCACCGCCAGCGGCGCCAGGCTGCGCCAGCGCCTGCCGCCGAACAGGGCGGCGATGCGGCCGGGGAAGAGGTCATAAGCGTCGTCCGCTCGATGTCCGAAACGGACTTCAGGGGTTCTGTATGGATTGTCAAGAAACCGCTTCCCGTCTGCTGATGACAGCCGTCGCGACGAGCAACGCGACGGCAACTGCAGGAGGGAGCGGGCCGCCGCCAGGGAGCAAGCGGCCCGCTCCGACGGATCAGGTGCGGATCGCTCCGGTCACCCGACCCCACAGATCGTTCCAGTCGACTGTCGGGCTGCGCCTCGACATTGGTCTTGTAGTATTCCTCGACATTGTCGTGCGAGATCAGCACCGCCTTGCCGTAGAATTCGCGGTGCTCCGGCGGCTCCTTGGTCGGGATCGAACTTGCCGATCTTGGCGTTGTAGCCGATGGCCAGACCCATGCCGCCCTGCCAGAACGGATCCGAGGTCACGGTGCAGGCGAACTCGCCCGTGCGCACCGCGTCGACCGCCGTCTTGATGCCGTCGACGCCGACGATCGGCACCTTGCCGGCAAGGTTTTCGGCGCGCAGCGCTTCGAGCGCGCCCGAGCCCATGTCGTCATTGGCGGCCCAGATGCCCTTGATGTCGTCGCCGAAGCGGGTGAGCAGATTGCCCATCAGGTCGAAGGCTTCGGTCGATTTCCAGTTGGCGACCTGGAAGTCGAGCAGCTTGATGTCGGGATTGGCGGCAAGCGCCGCGTCGAGGCCCTTCTTGCGCTCGATCGCCGCCGTGGTCGAGATCAGGCCGCCGAGCGCGACGATGCCGCCCTTGCCGCCGATCGTCTTGAACAGGATCTCGGCGATGGTCTTGCCGCTGTCGATGCCGTCGAACTCGATATGGGAGACATAGTTCGGGTTGAAGTCCTTCGGGTGCAGGTCCGGCGGCTTGTTCCACTGCGTCACGACATAGGCGCCGGCCTTGGCGCAGGCCTCGACGATCGGCCGCGCGTCCGGCGTGTCGTTGGGGTCGGAATTGAGCACCATGTTGCCGCCGGTCTTGGCCAGCATCGCCTTGATGTCGGCAATGCCCTTCTCGCTATTGCCTTCCGAGACCAGCGTCACGTGCTCCAGCCCGACGCCATTTGGCATAGGCCTCGGCGCCGGTCTTCCAGACGGCATGGTAGGGGTTGGACAGAGAGCGGATCGACGTCACCAGCGTCGGCTTGTCCTGCGCGCGCAACACCCTCGGCATGGCGAGCGCCGCCACGCCGGCGGTGGCGCCCATCATCAGCGTCCGGCGGCTGACCAGCCGGAACGCGTGAAATCTGTCCTGTCCTTCATTCTCGAAACCTCCCAATTGAAATCGGTGTTTTTCCGACCGGCGACTTGCGCGGGGAGCGCGGCCGGGCTCTTCGTGCAGGGGTTACCAAGTTCCTCCACTTGTACGACAACCCTTCAACACGGCAACCATACCCTTTCTCTTGACGCGGCACAAGGGACTTGAGATCGTCGGACGCGCCAGGGCCGGACAGCAACGGGAGGAGAAATGCCGGACTACATCATCGTCGGCGGCGGCTCGGCCGGCTGCGTTCTTGCCGCAAGGCTGAGCGAGGATCCGGACCTGTCGGTCGTCCTGCTGGAGGCCGGCCCGCCCGACACCGATCGCTACATCCATATGCCGGTCGGCTTCTTCAAGATGACGTCCGGCCCGCTGATCTGGGGCTATGACACGGCGCCCGGCAAGGACGATCGACGGCCGCACCATGGTCTATCCGCAGGCCCGTGTGCTGGGCGGCGGTTCCTCGATCAACGCCCAGGTGTTCACCCGCGGCTGCCCGCAGGACTTATGACGGATGGGCGGCCGACGACGGCTGCGCCGGGTGGAGCTACGCCGAGGTGCTGCCGTATTTCCGGCCGCTCCGAGGGCAACGACACATTCGCCGGCCCGCAGCACGGCATCGATGGCCCGCTCGGCGTTTCCAGCGGCGCGCCGCATCCGCTGACACGCGTCTTCGTCAAGGCGGCGCAAGCAGGCCGGCCTGCCGTTCAGGGCCGACTTCAATGCCGGCGAGCAGGAAGGCGCCGGCTTCTACCAGACGACGACGCGCAACGGGAAGCGCTCAAGCACGGCGGTCGCCTATCTCAAGCCCGCGCTTGGCCGCAGGAACCTGACGCTGCGCACCGACGCCACGGTCAGCCGCATCGTCATCGAGAACGGCCGCGCCATCGGTGTCGAGATCATCGTCAACGGCCGCGCGGAACTGCTGCGCGCCGAGCGCGAGGTGATCGTCACCGCCGGCGCCATCGGCTCGCCCAAGCTCTTGATGCTGTCGGGCATCGGCCCGGCCGCCCATCTCGGCCAGCATGGCATCAAGGTCGGTCCACGACCTGCCCGGCGTCGGCCAGAACCTGCACGACCACATGGATGTCGACGTCGTCGCCGAGCTCAATGGGCCGCACGGCATCGACCGCTACAAGAAGAAGCGCTGGCAGGCGGTCGCCGGCCTCGAATATGCGCTGTTCGGCAAGGGGCCGGTGGCGTCCAACATTGTCGAGGCCGGCGCCTTCTGGTGGGGCGACCGCGCCGAGAAGACGCCCGACATCCAGTTCCATTTCCTGCCCGGCGCCGGCGTCGAGGAAGGCATCGGCTCGGTTCCCGGCGGCAATGGCTGCACGCTGAATTCCTACCATGTGCGCCCGCGTTCGCGCGGCAGCGTCACGCTGAGATCGGCGGATTTGCGCGAGCCGCCGGTCATCGATCCCAACCCGTTCGCCGAGCGCTACGATCTCGAGCGCGCCATCGAGGGCATCGAGATCAGCCGCGAGATCCTGTCGCAGCCGGCTTTTGCGCCAACTACATCCGGCGCGAACATCTGCCGGGGGCTGGGACGACCGGGCGCGCGGCGCTGGAAACCTTCGCCCGCGAGCACGGGCGCAGCGCCTACCATCCGGTCGGCACCTGCCGGATGGGCGGCGATGCGGAAAGCGTCGTCGATCCCGAGCTTCGCGTGCGCTGGCTTGCAGGGCCTGCGCGTCTGCGACAGTTCGGTGATGCCGCGCATCGTTTCCTCGAACACCAACGCCGCCGTCATCATGATCGCCGAAAAGGCGGCGGATCTGATCGCCGGGCGCACGACAGGCGCCATGGCTTCGGCGTCGCAGGAGACTCACTCGCCCCGAACCAGGGAGCGGGATGGAAAGCCTGTGCCGGCCGCTCACTGAGAGGCTCCGGCGGTGCAGGCAGAGCACCTGCGCGCCGCGGAAAACGCTCAAGCGAGCCGGCGATCGAATCCGGGGCGCCGACAGGTCGACGCTCCCAGCGATTGCCTTTGTTTGAATGACGGTCTTCACTTAGGCTGAGCCCACGCGAAAATCGGGATTTGCAAGATGACGGTGTCGGCCAGAGATTTATCCTTGCGCGTCCCCATCGACGGCCGGCATCGCAAGATGCTGATCGACGGCAAATGGTGCGATGCCGCAAGCGGGCGCGCCTTCGAGACCCGCAATCCCGCCACCGGGGCGGTGATCGGCACCGTGCCGCAAGCCGATTCCAAGGATATCGACCTGGCGGTTGCCGCTGCCCGCCGCGCCTTCGACGGGCCGTGGAGCCGGTTTAAGCCCTATGAGCGCCAGCTTCTGCTCTTGAAGATCGCCGATCTCATGGAGCGCCATTGGGAGGAGATCGCGCTTTCCGACACCACCGACATGGGCATGCCCATCGTGCGCACGCTTGCCAACCAAAAACCGCGTGCTTGGCATGCTGCGCTTCTATGCCGGCATGGCCACATCAATCCACGGCCACACGATCGGCAATTCGCTGCCCGGCGACATCGTCTCCTACACGCGCAAGGAGCCGGTCGGCGTCGTCGGCGCGATCATCCCCTGGAATGCGCCGACCGCCGCCTCGATCTGGAAGATCGGTCCGGCGTTGGCCACCGGCTGCACCATCGTGCTGAAGCCCTCGGAGGAGGCGCCGCTAACGCCGCTCTTGATCGCCGACCTGATGCAGGAAGCGGGCGTGCCGGCCGGCGTCGTCAACATCGTCACCGGCACGGGTGCGGAGGCCGGCGCGCCTCTGGCCGCCCATATGGATGTCGACAAGCTCGTCTTCACCGGGTCCACCGCCACCGGCCAGGCGATCCTGCGCGCCTCGGCCGCCAACATGAAGCGCGTTTCGCTCGAGCTTGGCGGCAAGTCGCCGGTGATCGTCTGCGCCGACGCCGATCTCGAACGCGCCGTGCCGGTCGCGGCGATGTCGGTCTTCGCCAATTCCGGCCAGATCTGCATCGCCGGTTCGCGGCTGTTCGTCGAGCGGCCGATCTACGAGGATTTCGTCGACCGGGTCGCTCGATATGCGGCAAAGCTCAGGATCGGTGACGGCGCCGATCCGGCGACCGAGATCGGGCCGCTGATCTCACTTCGCCAGCTCGAACGCGTTACCGGCTTCATCGCCGACGGCACGCGGCAAGGCGCCAGGCTGCTGACCGGCGGCACGCGCATCACCGAAGGGGCGCTTGGCTCGCGGAAATTTCATCACGCCGAGGCGTCTTCTCCGGCGTCACCGACGACATGCGCATCGCCCGCGAAGAGATTTTCGGCCCGGTCATCTCGGCGCTGCCGTTCGACACGCTGGACGAGGCGGTGCGGCGCGGCAACGACACGCCCTATGGGCTCGCCGCCGGCGTGTTCACGCGCGATGTCGGCAAGGCGCACCACCTGGCCAACCGCCTGCGCGCCGGCTCGGTCTGGGTCAACACCTATCACGCGCTCGACCCGGCGGTACCGTTCGGTGGCTACAAGATGAGCGGTTACGGCCGCGAGGGCGGCGCCGAGCACCTCGACGAATATCTGAACACCAAGGGCGTCTGGATCAGGACCGACTGAAAGCCACGGCCTCAGAGCCGACGAAGCGGCGCAGAGGCAAGCCGAGATCTAGGCCTACTCAGCCGGTCCGTCGGTAACTTCGGATCCGTCGGTCATTTCGGAATTGGGCAGGATGCCAAAGTCCTGGGACTTGGAACCTTGCGCTGCCGTCAAGAAGCCGTCTGAGTCGAGGCCTCGCCGCAGCAATTCGCGAATTGCAGCCGAGCGGCTTGGCATGCGTTTTTCGAAGCGCCAGTTCTCCAATGCCGCCAATTCCTCGGCCGTCAGCATGATCTGAAGTCGTTCGGGTCGTTCCAGATCGGCCATTGACGCCTCCCATCGCCGGAAACGAAAACGAGACAAGTTAGTATTTGGCTCAGTGACAGTAGAGTTAGTGCTTGGCCCCTTTGCCGTCAAGAGCGTTTGTGCAGCCACCGGCGTACAGGTCCTACGATGAGTGACAGACCTCCATTGAGCGATCGGCACAATCTACTAACTAATTGATTTTAATAGTGAATTACGAATATTTTTCTTGCGGTCCGATCCCGGATGGCGCATGCTTGGTTCTCAAGGAAATTGGTCCTGAAAGGGCTTTCCCATGCGCTACGGATATTCGGCTCAATTGCGGGATGATCTCAATGTTCAGGTTCTGGCGGCGCTGCACTCGCGAGGCATAATCAATGTCGCCGCCGTGGCCGAGGAGGTGCGGCGGCGCAATCTTGCCGAAAACATCGCGCTCGAAGACGTCGAGTGTCTTGTCGTGCAAGTGGCCCAACTCTATGCGGCGCCTATGGAATTCGATGGCCTGACTGCCATTGTCGAGGAATGCGGCTCACAGGCCAACGGCCAACTGAATGGGAACGGCGGCTTTCGCAGTCCAGGATGAGGCTACCGAATCCGGCTTCCGCTAACGTCGTTCCGCTCAGCGAGGTGTTTGGCGCGGTTGCTTCCTCAACAGTCGCGCCTCGCGCAGCAGCGAATTGCGGTTGGTGCCAAGCAAGGCGATCAGCTCGCGCGCCTGCTCAAGGGTGATGCCGGTTTCCGCGGCCAATGAGCTTGCCAGGGAGGTCTCTTCGCCTACCTTGCGGGCATGGTCCTGTTCGTCGTCGTCCATGGCCTTGGTCCTCCCTATAGGGAAAACCTCAGGCGGGGACGATGGTTCCTTCACAGCAATTCCAGGAAAAGTGTGAAACGGTTTTCGGTCCGGAATTGCGTCAAAACAAACAGATAGAGCGGTTCTGCGTTTCGATGAAACGCTCTAGGCCAAGGCGGCGGCGAACGACGTCTCCACCGACGACATCGGTGCCTCGAGCGACCAGACGACCCCCCCTTTGTCGAATTCCAAGCTGCTTGTGCCCCTCAGCGCCTGCGGCGCGACGCGCTTGAGGACGACCGTGCCGAAACCCTGGCGCGCCATGCCGTCGACGACCGGCCCGTCCAGTTCACGCCACACCAGGCGGAACATGCCGATGCCGTCGGCTGCATCCGCCACCTGCCATGCGATTTCGACCCGTCCCGCCTGGTGCGACAGGGCGCCATGCTTTGCCGAATTGGTGGCAAGCTCGTGAAAGGCAATGCCGAGATACTGCACCGCGTTCGGCTCGAGCACGATCAGCGGTCCGCTCACCGAGACCCGGTCCTGCGCCGCGAAGGGTTTGATCTGCGCCCCGACCAGTTCGGCGACCGTGGCGCCGCGCCACTCGGCGCTGACGAGAAGGTCGTGGGATTCCGAAAGCGCCATGATCCGCTCGCGCACCTGGTCGAGGAAAGCCTGCGGCGTGCTGGTCTTCTTGGTGGTTTCGCGGATCATCGAGATGATGACCGAATACTGGTTCTTCACCCGATGGTTGACTTCGCGCATGAGCAGCCGGATGCGCCGCTCGCTTTCCTTGGTGGCGCTGATGTCGCGCGCGATCTTCGAGGCGCCGATGATGCGGCCGATGCCGTCGCGGATTGGCGAAACGGTCAGCGACACCGGAACGCGTGAGCCGTCCTTGCGCTGGCGGACCGTTTCGTAGGACGGCACACGTTCGCCGGCGCGTATGCGGCTGATGATCGAGCCTTCCTCGTCAAGGTGGTCGGTCGGGATGAGCATGGTCACCGGCCGGCCGATCGCCTCGGCGGGCGTGTAGCCGAACAGGCGTTCCGCCGCATCGTTCCAGCTGGTGATGATGCCGTTGATGTCCTTCGAGACGATCGCGTCCATCGACGAATTCGACAATAGCGGCAAGGCGGATGCGGGCATCGTCGGCCTGCGTCTGCGAGCGCATGTCGATGAGCGTGTTCATGGCGCCCACGACTTTGCCCTTTTCATCGCGCAGCAGAACCGGGTGCGCCCTGAAAGGTATCAGCTCGCCGTCCGGCCGTTCGGCGATCGCCTGGCCCCAGCGGACATCGCGCTCCTCGCGCAGGGCGATCGCCATCGGGCATTCATCATGCGCCATGATGCGGCCGTCGAGGTGACGTAGCTTCCAGGATCCGCACCATTGGTCCTTGCCGAGCACCGGGCGATGCCCCCAGAGTTCAGCCGCCGCTTCATTGAAGAAGGTGATGTTGCCCTGCTTGTCGGTCGTATAAACGGCGACAGGCAACCCCTGCATCAGCTCGGCAGAGTTCCCCGGAAGCCCGTCTGCCTGCTGGATAAAATTCAATTTGAGATCTCTCTGTTCGAACAATAGCCTGGCAGCCCTGACGGACCACCAGCCAAAGCTAAAATGCGCATCGCGCGTTTCGGTTCCGGGTCAGGTGTTTTACTTTGGCGCCGCTTGGGGAGCGGTGGAATGCGAACCGCCCTGCATCCGGATCGGGGCCGGTCCTTATCTTGGGCGTCAACTCATAAGCGCGTAGCCAAATGCCGGTCGCTTGCAAGTCAATTTGCGGATCACGGTACCCGCCAGACAGGAGCAATCAATTGTCGGGAAGCGGCAACGGTGTGTCGCTCAAGGTCCGCAGGTAGGCGATGAGGTCTGCTCGCTGCTTCTCGTCCTGCAGACCCGGGAAAATCATATCTGTTCCGGGCAAAGTGAGTGCGGGGTTTGAGATAAAAAAATTGAGTTCCTCAAAGGTCCAATCGCCACCAGCGTCCTTTAGACTTGACGAATACTCGACATCGCTTTGCGAAGCCTTCGGCCGCCCGACGATGCCCCACAGATTGGCCTTTTTGGAAACCTTGAGCCCCGGCGCTGCAAGATGACAAGCCCCGCACGTTCTGTCGAAAATTTCCTTGCCCGATTCAGCGTTTGCCGATGCAAGTCGTGCCGAAATCGGCGCTAGGGCCGGTCGTCCGGCGCCATGACTGTTCAAGTAGGCCACGACGTCGTCGTGACCCCTGAGCTTGGCCAAATGTATGGGCGGATTTCCATTCGATGTCAGTGCATTGACCTCCGCGCCAGCATCCACAAGATCGATGACGCACTGAAGGCAGCCATTTTCGGCAGCCAGGTGCAGCGGGGTCTGGGCTTTGGCCAACTGATTTGGATTGGCCCCGTTATCGAGCAGCAGCTTCACGATGTCGGCGTACCCACCCTTGTTGGCGGCGTAGAGTGGTGTTCTTTGCCAACTGACGGGCAGGTTAACGTCCGCCCCGCGATTGATCAGAAGCTTTGCTAGCTCGGCATTTCCGATTTCGCAGGCGATATAGAGCGCCGTAACACCGTCAATTTCGTTGATAGCGGCGCCTTTGTCCAAGGCGGAAGCCACCGCTGCGACGTCGCCATTCCTGACAAGATCACCTAAGTTGCTCGCCTGGGCGGCGGGCAGTGTAAAAAGCCAAAGGACGCACGAAGCCCTTACCACCCACATGCGTCCCCGCTTGATCATCGTATCCTTCCCGATGAGAGTTCCATGACGTTGGGTGGCTATTTTTCCCGCAGCGCGCGGCGGAAGTTCTGCGTGATCGGCTCGGCGAGGTAGGAAAGCACGGTGCGGGCACCCGTGCGGATCATCGCCTCGCTCGACATGCCGGGCAGCAGCTTGCGGCCCTCCAGCTTGGCGAGTTCGCTCTTGTCGATCAACACGGTCGCGGCGAAATACGGTGCCCCGCTGCGCTCCTCCACCATGCGGTCAGCCGACACGATCTCCACGACGCCCTCGAGTGGCGGCAGGTTGTAGCGGGCAAAGGCCGGGAAGCTGATGCGCGCGGGCTGTCCGGGGGCGATCGTCTCGACATCCTCTGGTTTGACCATGGCCTCGACCACGAGTTGTTGTCCGAGCGGCACGACCGTCATCAATGTCTCACCGGGTTTCACGACACCGCCCGCCGTGTGGACCTTCAGGTCCATGACGATGCCGTCGACTGGTGCGACGACATCGGTACGGGCTAGCACGTCCTTGGCGGAACGCTCCTGCTGTCTGAGGTCGAACAACTCCGCCTCGACCTTGCTCAACTCCTCGACGGCCTCGTTCAGCCGCACTGTGTTGAGATTCAGGATCTGCATGTCGATCTCGGCCATGGCGCTTCTGGAACGAGCGATTGCCGCGACGTTGGTAGCGCGCTCCCCCTCGATCTCCCGCTGTTGTCGTCTGAGCAACAGGTTCCGCTCGCGGGTGGTCAGCCCCTTCTTGAGCAGGCTCTCAAGGTCTTTGGTTTCAGCCTCGATCGCCTCGATCTGCTTGTCCTCGGTGACGATAAGCTCCTCCAGTCCAGTTATCTCTTCCTCGATCTGGTGATGGCGCTGGCTGAGAATTTCCCGCTCGTCCTTCAGATTGTGGTGCTTCGCCGCGAACACGTCACGCTGTGCGGCCAGCGCGTCCTTTGCCGCGGCGGCGGGGTTTGCGAGCAGCGCCGGATCAAACACGATCTCGGCCTTGCCGTCACGCTCGGCCCGCAGACGCGCGGCCAGCGCCTCACGCGTTGCTATCCGGTTCTGGATCAGGTCAAGCTGCGCCATTGGCTGCGTGCTGTCGAGCCGGATGAGGATCTTGCCCGCCTTGACGATATCACCGTTGGCGGCGTTCAGCTCCGCGATGATGCCGCCCTCGAGGTGCTGGATGAGCTTGCGGTCGCCGGCGACCTTGATGACGCCTGGTGCCACCGCGGCGCTGTCCAACGGTGCCAGCGCCGCCCAGCCCCCGGCCACGCCGAAGAACAGGAACATGATCGCGAACCCGGTGCACGTCACGCCCGTGAGACGCAAGGGTACCGGTTCCGGCAAGGAGGGCGGCGGGACGGGCAGCGGCACGATGTTCGTATCTGTTCTCGTTGCTCATGCCTGGTTCGCCACTCTAGCTGGCATCTGGCTCACCTTGCGGATGCGCGCGGTGAGTTCGTTGAAGACATAGTCACGTGGACCGTAGAGGTCTTGTTGGCCCCGGTTGAGGACCAGTATCTTGTCAACCTTCTCCATGATGTTCGGCCGGTGCGCGATCAGGACAATGGTCGTGCCCGCCGCCTTGACCGTCCTGAGGGCGGCGATCAATGCCTCCTCACCCTCGCGGTCGAGGTTGGAATTGGGCTCGTCCAGGATAAGGAGTGCCGGGTGGCCGTAGAGTGCCCGTGCCAACCCGATGCGTTGGCGCTGCCCACCCGACAGCGCCGCGCCGGATTCGCCGATCTCGAGTGGCGTAGCCCTTCGGCAGTCCTTTGATCAGTTCGTGAACGCCCGCCAACTGCGCGGCCTTGACCACGTTGTTGAAGATCGCCGGGTTGAGCTTGGCGAAGCGGCAGATGTTTTCGGCGACGGTGCCGGCGAAGAGCTCGATGTCCTGCGGCAGGTAGCCGACATGGTGACCACGGTCCTCCGCCGCCCATTGGGCAACGTCCATGCCGTCCAGCAACGCACGCCCCCCGGATGGACGCCAGGCACCGGCCAGGATTCGCGCCAGGCTCGTCTTGCCGGCCGCGCTCGGGCCGATCAGCGCCATCGCTTCACCCGGCTCGAGGTGGAAGCTGATCCCCTTCAGGATAGGCTCGCCACCCTGTCGGGCCAGCACAAGGTTGTCGGCCTCGAACCTGCCTTTCGGTCGTGGCAGCGGCAGAACCGGGGTGGCCTCCGGGTGCTGTCCGGCGACTGCGGTGAGACGCCGGTAAGCGGCACGCGCTCCGACCGTCGCCTTCCATGTGCCGATCGCCTGCTCGACCGGGGACAACGCGCGACCCATCAGGATCGAGGCGGCGATCATCACACCGGGTGAAGCCTCGTTGCGAAGTACCAGATAGGCACCAAGGCCCAGTATGGCCATTTGCAGGCCCAGCCGGTGACAACGCGCGATGGCTGCGATGGCGCCGCCACGGTTGGCGGCAAGAACTTGCCCTTTGTTTGCCTCGTCCTGCTGCGCCTTCCAGCCCTCCAGCAGTGGCTTCAGCATGCCCATCGCCTGGACGACCTCGGCGTTGCGGATCGCCGCCTCGGCCTGCACATATGCCCGCGACTGTGCGCTTGCGGCCTCGGTCAACGGCTTGCGTGTCAGGTATTCGTTGAGCAACGCCAACGCAAACAGGACGATCCCGCCGACCAGCGCCAACCAACCCAGCCAAGGGTGCATGAGGAATATGGCGGCGAAGAACAGCGGTGCCCAGGGCGCGTCAAGGATCGGGAAGATGCTCGGGCTGGTGAAGAAATTGCGGACTTGGTCCAGGTCGCGCAGCGGACGGGCGTTGGCCTGACCGGGCGCCGAGGCGGCATACTCTACCGATGCGGTCAGGAGAACTGGTGCCAGCCGTGCGTTCATCCACGATCCGACTTTAGCCAGGAGACGCCCGCGCACCACCTCCAGCCCCGCCATTGCCGCGAGTGCCACTGCCGCCATCAGCGACAGCATCACCAACGTCTCCAGGCTGTGGCTGGACAACACGCGGTGGTAGACCTGGAGCATATAGAGCGCCCCGGTCAGCATCAGCACGTTGATGCCGCCGCTGAACCAGATAAGCGGCAGGATGGCGCGTCTGGCCTCTTTCATCACCACCTGCAGGGCAGGGGGCTGCTGGTTGGTTCGTGTCGCGGCAGAATTCATCCCGTTATACTCACAACAGATCGCGGGTGGCAGTGCGGGGGCAGCATTGGCCGCCCCCGGTGGTCAAGTGTCAGGCGACGTCAACAAGTATGTGCTGCACCGCTGTCTGGTCCGCGTCCGCGTCCTCCACCTGGAAGGCGAAGTCGAGGTGGGCCTCCGGCGTCTCGGTCACGGTCGTGGTAAAGCCGATATCCGTGATCTTCAGCACGTCGTTATCGGCGCCGTCGAAGTTCACCAGGCTGGTGGTCGCATTGCTGCCGCCGCCGGCGCCTGTCGTCCTGTTCAGGTTGATCGCCGTGCCGTTGCCGGTGATCCCATTGCCCGACTGCATGATCTGGACGCCCTGCAGCACGTACTCTTCGCCGGCTGCGTTGTAGTCGTTCTGCTCGATGATCACGAGGCCGTCATTGTTGTCGAGCGTGAACTCGCTCGAGTACGGGGTCGGGACCTGGCCCTTCTTGAAGATGTCGGCGTTCGATACGTAGACAGCCCTGGTGATCGAGGTGTCGTCCCCGGTGCCGAAGATGTTGTCGGCACCGTTGTCGACCAGGTCGAGGATCAGCATCAGGTCCTCGCTGTTGCCGATGCCGTCGAACTTGATGGCCATGGCGCCGGCGGTCGCCGTCGGGGTGGTAGCCTCGCTCTGGATACCGACGTTGCTGTTGAAGAACCGCAACGTGAGCAGTTCGCCTTTCTGGATCGTGTCGCCGGCGACACCGTTGGTGGTCTGCGTCGCGGAAACCCAGTCTTCGAGGTTGTTGCTGACCATGTCGTGGGTGCCGGCTGTCGGCAGCGAGTTGAACGTGGTGTCGCTGGAAGACCCTTCACCGTTGTTCGTCAACGAGAACGTCTTGTTCTTGTTGTTGAGCGAGTTGGCGGTGAACTGCACGAAGAAAGTCTTCATCATTCGGCGTGTTCGGGTCATCCGCCTGCAACTTCTCCAGCACGATCTGCGGGTGGCCCGAATTGCTCGTAGGCTCCTTGGACAAGAGCTCGCTGGTGTGGATTATGTCGAAGGTGAAGCCTTCGAGCGGGTCGGTCAGGGTGATGGTGTAAGTGTCGGCAACCTTGTCGAAGACGAGGGTGCCGCCCGCCGTGCCCGCCTGGAGGCCAGCCGCCGGATCCTGGTCGTAGGTGAAGCTGAAGTTGAACGTCGCGGAGGTGGCACTCTCCGATTGAAGCGTCACCTCCGGGGTGAGGACATTGCCGCCACCGCCGCCGACGATCGTGCCGCTCAGTCCGATCTGGACGCCGGCAAGCGCGGGATTCTGGTCGACGAAGTCGGAACCGCCGCCCGCGTAGAACGCGGCCGTGTGGGCATCCGCGCCGATATCGTAGCCGAAGGCTCCGGTGGCCGACGCGCCGGCCGTGTTGGCCAGGGTCTCGGGGGTACCGGTACCGTTGCCGGCATCCTGGTCACCGTCGAACGGCACCGTGATCGCCGGAGCGTCATCCTTGAAGATGAGGCTCGTGCCGATGTCGACACTGTCAACGGCCTGATCGCCGTCACCGTCGGTGATGGTCGCCGTCAAAGTGACGAGATCATCCAACGCCAACGTTGTTTCTTGATCCGGCCCGGTGTCGGGCGAGTGTATGACAGCACGCGCCTGATCGAGTGTCACAGTACCGTCAGCAGCTACGCTTACCGTGAACACGATATCGCCGGCGGCTGAACCGGCGCGACCGACCACGTCGTCACCTTCGACGAAAAGCAGGACGGACTGGCCGGTTAAGGTGTCGATGAGGCCGCTATCGTTCGTGACCTGACTGATGCTGAGCTCATAGGTGATGTCGTCACCATCCGCACCGGCATTTGAGGTGAAGACAGTCGAGAAATTCGCGTCGTTGTCGCCCAAGCTGGACTCGTCAACCGTGAGCGTCGGCTCTGTGCCCTCCGCCGTCACGGTCGGGCCATCGTCCTCGAAGGTGAAGGCATCGCCGATATTGGCTGTCGCATCGTCGGTGTCGCCGTCGCCGTCGGTGGCGGTGGCGGTCAGCGTCACCAGGTCGGCCGCGGCAAGAGCCGCCGCCGAAGCGCCGCTCTCCACCGGATCGGCCGTGTCGTCATGGACGACCGAGCGGTTCTGGGTCAGCGTCACCTGGCCGGTGGCGTCGACACTGATCAGGAAGGCGACCGTGGCGGTGTCGTTCTCCAGATAGCCTTCGACCGCGCCACCGGCGTTGAGGCGCAGCAGGATGTTGTCGCCGCTGATCGTGTCGTCAAGGCCGCTGTCGACGCCGGCGCTCTTGACGCCGAGCGTATAGGCCAGGGCGTCGGCGTCCTGGACGTCGTTGTCGTCACTGTCCTTGAAGCCGTCGGTGCCGAAGCTGGCGCTGAAGATGGTGGAGAAGTCTGCCGAGGTGGTGTCGGGGATGTCGGTGTCGTCGGTGGTCAGCGTCGGAGCCGTGCCCTCCGCCGTCACTGTCGGGCCATCGTCCTCGAAGGTGAAGGCATCGCCGATATTGGCTGTCGCATCGTCGGTGTCGCCGTCGCCGTCGGTGGCGGTGGCGGTCAGCGTCACCAGGTCGGCCGCGGCAAGAGCCGCCGCCGAGGCGCCGCTCTCCACCGGATCGGCCGTGTCGTCATGGACGACCGAGCGGTTCTGGGTCAGCGTCACCTGGCCGGTGGCGTCGACGCTGATCAGGAAGGCGACCGTGGCGGTGTCGTTCTCCAGATAGCCTTCGACCGCGCCGCCGGCGTTGAGGCGCAGCAGGATGTTGTCGCCGCTGATCGTGTCGTCGAGGCCGCTGTCGACGCCGGCGCTCTTGACGCCGAGCGTATAGGCCAGGGCGTCGGCGTCCTGGACGTCGTTGTCGTCACTGTCCTTGAAGCCGTCGGTGCCGAAGCTGGCGCTGAAGATGGTGGAGAAGTCCGCCGAGGTGGTGTCGGGGATGTCGGTGTCGTCGGTGGTCAGCGTCGGAGCCGTGCCCTCCGCCGTCACGGTCGGGCCATCGTCCTCGAAGGTGAAGGCATCGCCGATATTGGCTGTCGCATCGTCGGTGTCGCCGTCGCCGTCGGTGGCGGTGGCGGTCAGCGTCACCAGGTCGGCCGCGGCAAGAGCCGCCGCCGAAGCGCCGCTCTCCACCGGATCGGCCGTGTCGTCATGGACGACCGAGCGGTTCTGGGTCAGCGTCACCTGGCCGGTGGCGTCGACACTGATCAGGAAGGCGACCGTGGCGGTGTCGTTCTCCAGATAGCCTTCGACCGCGCCACCGGCGTTGAGGCGCAGCAGGATGTTGTCGCCGCTGATCGTGTCGTCGAGGCCGCTGTCGACGCCGGCGCTCTTGACGCCGAGCGTATAGGCCAGGGCGTCGGCGTCCTGGACGTCGTTGTCGTCACTGTCCTTGAAGCCGTCGGTGCCGAAGCTGGCGCTGAAGATGGTGGAGAAGTCTGCCGAGGTGGTGTCGGGGATGTCGGTGTCGTCGGTGGTCAGCGTCGGAGCCGTGCCCTCCGCCGTCACGGTCGGGCCATCGTCCTCGAAGGTGAAGGCATCGCCGATATTGGCTGTCGCATCGTCGGTGTCGCCGTCGCCGTCGGTGGCGGTGGCGGTCAGCGTCACCAGGTCGGCCGCGGCAAGAGCCGCCGCCGAGGCGCCGCTCTCCACCGGATCGGCCGTGTCGTCATGGACGACCGAGCGGTTCTGGGTCAGCGTCACCTGGCCGGTGGCGTCGACGCTGATCAGGAAGGCGACCGTGGCGGTGTCGTTCTCCAGATAGCCTTCGACCGCGCCACCGGCGTTGAGGCGCAGCAGGATGTTGTCGCCGCTGATCGTGTCGTCGAGGCCGCTGTCGACGCCGGCGCTCTTGACGCCGAGCGTATAGGCCAGGGCGTCGGCGTCCTGGACGTCGTTGTCGTCACTGTCCTTGAAGCCGTCGGTGCCGAAGCTGGCGCTGAAGATGGTGGAGAAGTCCGCCGAGGTGGTGTCGGGGATGTCGGTGTCGTCGGTGGTCAGCGTCGGAGCCGTGCCCTCCGCCGTCACGGTCGGGCCATCGTCCTCGAAGGTGAAGGCATCGCCGATATTGGCTGTCGCATCGTCGGTGTCGCCGTCGCCGTCGGTGGCGGTGGCGGTCAGCGTCACCAGGTCGGCCGCGGCAAGAGCCGCCGCCGAAGCGCCGCTCTCCACCGGATCGGCCGTGTCGTCATGGACGACCGAGCGGTTCTGGGTCAGCGTCACCGGCCGGTGGCGTCGACACTGATCAGGAAGGCGACCGTGGTGGTGTCGTTCTCCAGATAGCCTTCGACCGCGCCACCGGCGTTGAGGCGCAGCAGGATGTTGTCGCCGCTGATCGTGTCGTCGAGGCCGCTGTCGACGCCGGCGCTCTTGACGCCGAGCGTATAGGTCAGGGCGTCGGCGTCCTGGACGTTGTTGTCGTCACTGTCCTTGAAGCCATCGGTGCCGAAGCTGGCGCTGAAGATGGTGGAGAAGTCCGCCGAGGTGGTGTCGGGGATGTCGGTGTCGTCGGTGGTCAGCGTCGGAGCCGTGCCCTCCGCCGTCACGGTCGGGCCATCGTCCTCGAAGGTGAAGGCATCGCCGATATTGGCTGTCGCATCGTCGGTGTCGCCGTCGCCGTCGGTGGCGGTGGCGGTCAGCGTCACCAGGTCGGCCGCGGCAAGAGCCGCCGCCGAGGCGCCGCTCTCCACCGGATCGGCCGTGTCGTCATGGACGACCGAGCGGTTCTGGGTCAGCGTCACCTGGCCGGTGGCGTCGACGCTGATCAGGAAGGCGACCGTGGCGGTGTCGTTCTCCAGATAGCCTTCGACCGCGCCACCGGCGTTGAGGCGCAGCAGGATGTTGTCGCCGCTGATCGTGTCGTCGAGGCCGCTGTCGACGCCGGCGCTCTTGACGCCGAGCGTATAGGCCAGGGCGTCGGCGTCCTGGACGTCGTTGTCGTCACTGTCCTTGAAGCCGTCGGTGCCGAAGCTGGCGCTGAAGATGGTGGAGAAGTCCGCCGAGGTGGTGTCGGGGATGTCGGTGTCGTCGGTGGTCAGCGTCGGAGCCGTGCCCTCCGCCGTCACGGTCGGGCCATCGTCCTCGAAGGTGAAGGCATCGCCGATATTGGCTGTCGCATCGTCGGTGTCGCCGTCGCCGTCGGTGGCGGTGGCGGTCAGCGTCACCAGGTCGGCCGCGGCAAGAGCCGCCGCCGAGGCGCCGCTCTCCACCGGATCGGCCGTGTCGTCATGGACGACCGAGCGGTTCTGGGTCAGCGTCACCTGGCCGGTGGCGTCGACGCTGATCAGGAAGGCGACCGTGGCGGTGTCGTTCTCCAGATAGCCTTCGACCGCGCCACCGGCGTTGAGGCGCAGCAGGATGTTGTCGCCGCTGATCGTGTCGTCGAGGCCGCTGTCGACGCCGGCGCTCTTGACGCCGAGCGTATAGGCCAGGGCGTCGGCGTCCTGGACGTCGTTGTCGTCACTGTCCTTGAAGCCGTCGGTGCCGAAGCTGGCGCTGAAGATGGTGGAGAAGTCCGCCGAGGTGGTGTCGGGGATGTCGGTGTCGTCGGTGGTCAGCGTCGGAGCCGTGCCCTCCGCCGTCACGGTCGGGCCATCGTCCTCGAAGGTGAAGGCATCGCCGATATTGGCTGTCGCATCGTCGGTGTCGCCGTCGCCGTCGGTGGCGGTGGCGGTCAGCGTCACCAGGTCGGCCGCGGCAAGAGCCGCCGCCGAGGCGCCGCTCTCCACCGGATCGGCCGTGTCGTCATGGACGACCGAGCGGTTCTGGGTCAGCGTCACCTGGCCGGTGGCGTCGACACTGATCAGGAAGGCGACCGTGGTGGTGTCGTTCTCCAGATAGCCTTCGACCGCGCCACCGGCGTTGAGGCGCAGCAGGATGTTGTCGCCGCTGATCGTGTCGTCGAGGCCGCTGTCGACGCCGGCGCTCTTGACGCCGAGCGTATAGGTCAGGGCGTCGGCGTCCTGGACGTTGTTGTCGTCACTGTCCTTGAAGCCATCGGTGCCGAAGCTGGCGCTGAAGATGGTGGAGAAGTCTGCCGAGGTGGTGTCGGGGATGTCGGTGTCGTCGGTGGTCAGCGTCGGAGCCGTGCCCTCCGCCGTCACTGTCGGGCCGTCGTCGTCGAAGTTGATGAACGAGCCGACCTCTTCGGTATGGGCATTGGGGGTCGTCGCCGTGAAATGGAACTCGGTGATGTCGAGCCCTTCGTTTGAATCGACTGACGAAACCTGCAGCCGATCCATTGGGCTGCTGGTGGTGATATCGACGGTGGTGACGTTGTCGAGCTCGGTGATGGTGACGATGCCGGTGCCGAGCCCGCTGACGGTGACGTTGCCGCTCCCCGTGACATAGGTGCCATCGACGGTGATGACGGAGGCAAACCCCGATGTACCCGTCAACTTGACGCTGGTGATGTTCACGGAGCTGGTCGCGGTGCCGTCAAAGAAATCCGTGCCTTGCTCGTTGTTCGTATTGTTGAAGGCGCTGATGCTGACGTCCACACGCGCATCCGGATTGGAAGGCGTGATCTGGTTGATCGTGAACCCGGCCTGCGTGATAGTCTCGAGATGGCTGCCGTACTGGATTTCGTCGGCATCGCCTGCGGCCAGGGTACCGCCGGTCACAAAGTCGACCTGGAGCGTTTCGTTCGGATTGATGCTCTGGTTGCTGATGCCGAAGCCTTGTGTGCTCACGTTGGCGGTGCCACCGTTCAGACCTATCACCAGAAGCTGCTTGGTGGCGTCACTGGACGAATTGATCAGGTAGAAATCATGATTGCCGGGACTCGGCGGCCGAGCCTAGGAAACTGGACACGCTGGTGCCCGTGACCGAGGCGAACACCTTGCTGGTCAGATCGATGCGGTCGTCCGCGTTGGTCGTGTCCGGATGGAGCAACGGCACATATTGGACCGTGTACAGGTCCGCATTGGTGTTGCTGGTGCTGACCAGCCCAAACGAGAAGGCGAGCGGCCCGGTCTCGACCGGCTCGGCGAGCGGGTCGGAGCTGCCGATGACGCCGATCACGACGTTCGCATGCGTTGGGTCCTGGAACAGCCAGACATAATCGCCATCGACCGTCCGGATACCGCTGTTGACACCGGCGGTGGTGGAAAATGGAGTCCCGGAGGCGCTCTGCGTGAGAACGACCGAGGAGATGGTCTCCCCTGCGCTCGCCGTCGCCTGCACGAAGTTGGCCTGGTAGGCGACCTCCGGTGAGGTCAGCCCGCCGGCATCGTCGAGAGTCAGGAGATATTGCAGTGTGATGTTGGTGCTGTGCGGCGCAACAGCTGGGTTGACATCGTCGTCCGTAAGACCGGTGGTCTCGTCGATGATGATGTCTTGGGTCAGGATGTCGAGTGCCATGGAGAGTCTCCCCGGTTTAAAACCCAACAAGAAAGGGCCGGAATGCACTTACCCCTGAGTGCATCCGGTCGCGTAATGCGGCCCTCAAACACTCATTGTGCCGCCGACGGAAAGGACGCGTCCATTCGCGTTTCGATAGTGTTAGGGTGAATATCCGCACCTGATCGAACGATATACATCCTTTGATAGATCAAGCCGGAGACAGGCGCTTGTCGGGCGACGCGCTGGAAAGCGTCGGAGCAAGAGCTTTGGGAAAATCAGAAGCTTGAACAAAGGCTTGGGCGGCAGCACGGTTCAGCTTGTGCGGCCGCCGCCCTGGCTTTCCAGACGGGGGCAGCATTGGCTGCCCCCGTTGGTCAAGTGTCAGGCGACGTCAACAAGTATGTGCTGCACCGCTGCCTGGTCGGCGTCCGCGTCCGCCACCTGGAAGGCGAAGTCGAGGTTGGCATCCGGCGTCTGGGTCACGGTCGTGGTGAAGCCGATGTCCACGATCTTCAGCACGTCGTTGTCGGTGAGGTCGAAGTTCGCCGTGCCGGTGCTGCCGCCGCCAGCGCCGGTATCCCTGTTCAGGTCGATCGCCGTGCCGGTGATCCCGTTGGCGGACTGCATGATCTGGGCACCTTCAATCACCCAGCTCTCGCCGACACCGTTGTAGTCGTTCTGCTCGATGATCACGAGGCCGTCATTGTTGTCGAGTGGGAAGTCGGCGGCGTAGGCGGCAGGCACCTGCCCGGTCTTGAAGATATCGCCGTTCGAGACGTAGACCGCCTTCGAGGTGTGTGTGACACCGTCGGCGCTGACGAGGTCGAGGATGACCATCAGGTCCTCGCTGTTGCCGATGCCGTCGAACTTGATGGCCATGGCGCCGGCCGTCTGGTTCGGCGTGATGTCCTCGGTGAGGATACCGGGACTGTGGTCGAAGAACCGCAGCGTCAGCAACTCGCCTTTCTGGATGGTGTCACCGGCAACGCCGTTCGTGGTCCGGGTGGCAGACACCCAATCCTCGTGGTTGTTCGTGACCAGGTCACCAGGGTTCCACGCGGTGTCGGCGGGTGTCCCGCCGTCACTGTCGCCGGTCGTGTTCAGACCGAACTTGATGTTGTTGGTGGTCGAGTTCGCGGTGAATTGCACGAAGAAGTCCCGGTCGGTCTGTTCGGGTGTGCTATCCGCCTCGAAGAGCTTCTCCACCACGATGTTCGGGTGACCGGTGTTGCTCGTTGGCTCCTTGGACAGGAGTTCACTGGTGTGAAGAATGTCGAAGCTGAAGCCTTCGAGCGGGTCGGTCAGCGTAATGGTATAGGTGTCGTCATCCTTGTCGAAAACGAGGGTGCCGCCCGCCGTGCCCGCCTGGACGCCGGCCGCCGGATCCTGGTCGTAGGTGAAGCTGAAGTTGAACGTCGCGGAAGTGGCACTCTCCGATTGAAGCGTCACCTCCGGGGTGAGGACATTGCCGCCACCGCCGCCCACGATCGTGCCGCTCAGTCCGATCTGGACGCCGGCAAGCCCGGGATTCTGGTCGACAAAGTCGGAACCACCGCCCGTGTAGAACGCGTCGGTGTGAGCATCCGCGCCGATGTCGTACCCGTAGGCACCGCTGGCCGACGCGCCGGCCGTGTTGGCCAGCGTCTCGTGCTCGATACCTGGGGTGGCGGGGTTACCGTCGAACGGCACCGTGATCGCCGGCCCGTCGTCCTCGAAATTGAAGGCATCGCCGATGTCGGCCGTAGTGGGGGCGCTGTCGCCGTCACCGTCGGTGGCGGTTGCCGTCAGCGTCACCAGGTTGGCCGCCATTGTCGCAGGCGTGTCGGCCTCGTCGGGATCGGACGGATCGCCATGGACGACCCCTCGCGATTGATCGAGCGTCACGTTGCCATCGGCATCGACCGAGATGCGGAACACCTCATCCGTGCCGGCGCGGCCGACAATGTCGTCGCCTTCCAGGTTGAGAAGCACCTGCAGGCCGCTTTGCGTGTCGAACAGACCACTGGCCACATCTGAGCCTCCGCCGAAAACGCCGAGCGCGTAGGTCAGGCCGTCGCCGGTGTCCGCCGGTCCATCGTTTCCGAAGGTGGCCGTGAACAGAACCGAGAAATCCCCGAGTCGCTGGTGGTATCCAACTCGTCGACCGTCAGCTCCGGTACCGGTACGACGGACCGCACGATGGACAGCCCGTCATCCTCAAAGTTGAGGTTCTGGCCGATGTCGAGGGTGGCCGACTGGTGGTCACCGTCCTTGTCGGTGATGGTCGCGGAGAGTTGGACCAGATTGTCGGCCGCCAGG
This sequence comes from uncultured Alphaproteobacteria bacterium, assembly GCA_963788955.1. Classification (GTDB taxonomy): domain Bacteria; phylum Pseudomonadota; class Alphaproteobacteria; order Rhizobiales; family Rhizobiaceae; genus Mesorhizobium. Next base: position 151,985 of record CAWBIN010000005.1, read on the forward strand.
GTCGTGCTGTCGTCGGGGTCGTTGGCGTCCGCATGGACCACCGCCCGGAGCTGATCGAGGGTGATGCTGCCCGCGGCATTGACGGAGACCGTGAACACGATCGCGCCGCCGACGCCTGCCCGGCCGACCACCTGGCCGGACTTAAGGCTGAGCACCACCGCCTGGTTGGTCGCCGTATCGACCAGCCCAGTTGCGCCGGCATTGAAGCCCAGCGCGTAGGTCAGCGTGCCGGCCCCGTCGACGCCGAAGGCCGAGCTGAAGTTGGCCGCAAAGCTCTCCGTGTCGTTGGTCCCCAGCAAGGTCTCGTCGACGGTCAGCGTCGGCTCCGTGCCGGTCGTCGAAATGCTCGGGCCGTCGTCGTCGAAATTGATGAAGGAGCCGACCTCCTCGTTGTAGGCATTGGGTATGTCACCAGAAAAGTGCACCTCCTTGATATCGAAATAGTCCTTCTCGGTGTCGATATTCTTGATGATGAAGCGGTCAAAGGTCCCGCCAACCCCGCCCGCGGTCGTGAAATCGACCGTCACGCCCTCGCCGACATTGTGAAGGATCAGTCCGGTGCCGCTGAGATCAACCGTGATGCCCAGGGCCGCGGCTGTTGTTGCGACGCCGTTCAGCTTGAACGTCACCGCCGTGATATTGATTTCGGTATCGTTGTCATCACCGGGAAACGCAGAGCCTTCCGCGTTGTCGTTATTGTTGTAGGCGTGGATCTCCATGTCGGCCTTGGTGTTGGTCGGCGTGGACTGCGAGACCGAGAAACCCGCGCCGGAGACGTTCTCGATATGCGCGGTGTAGTCGGGCGCGGTTGGCGCGTCGGTAAAGTTCTTGCCCGCGCTCTGGGTGCCGCCGGTGATCAGGTCGATTTGAAGCTCACGGCCAAAGCGCACGTCCTGGGATGAGACACCCAGGCCTTGCGTGCTGACGTTGACTTCAGCTTGCGCGCCATTGTCGTGAGCCGTGACAAGGATCTTCTGCGTGCTCGCGACGTCGGCATCGAGGATATACCAATTGTTGTGTCCAGGAGGGGCGTCACCAAGCTGGCTGAAATTGACCACGGACGTCCCCGTGACTGAGGCGAACACCTTGTTGGTCAGGTCGATGCGGTCGTCCGCGTTGGTCGCGTCCGGTTGGAACAATGGCACATACTGGACCGTGTACAGGTCCGCATTGGTGGCGCTGGTGCTGACCAGCCCAAGCGAGAAGGCGAGTGGCCCGTTCGCAGCGGGCGCGACGGCTGGGTTGGAAGTACCGATGACGCCGATCACGACGTTTGCATGCGCTTGGGTCCTGGAACAGCCAGACATAATTGCCATCGGCCGTCCGAATGTTGCTGTTCACGCCGACGGTGGTGGAAAACGGGGTCCCGGAGGCGCTCTGCGTGAGCACGACCGAGGTGATGGTCTCCCCTGCGCTAGCCGAGGCCACCACGAAGTTGGTCTGGAAGGCAACCTCCGGTGAGGTCAGCCCGCCCGCGCCGTCGCGACTTAGGAGATATTGCAGCGTGGTGTTCGTGCTGTGCGGCGCAACGGCTGGGTTGACATCGTCGTCCGTAGGACCGGTGGTCTCGTCGATGATGATGTCTTGGGTCACGATGTCGAGTGCCATGGAGAATTCTCCCCTGTTAAAAGCGCATGAAGAAATCGGGCCCAGCCCCGGGATGCCGGAATGCACCTACCCGAGTGCATCCGGTCGCGTCCTGAAATGCGGCCCTCCAACCTCATTGTGTCGCCGACCAAGAGGGCGCGTCCATTCGCGTTACGATGGTGTTATGGTCAATGCCCGCACCTGATCGAAAGATGTACATCTTTCGATAGATCAAGCCGGAACAGGCGGCTGTCGGTCGACGCGCTGGAAAGCATCGGACCAAGAGCGAAGATCGGGTTTGGAAAATCGGACGCTTGAGCAAAGGCTTGGGCGGTGGTGCGGTTCAGCTTGAGTGGCCGCCGCTCTGGTTTTCCGGCCCGCTGCCGGCGCTTGCTGATGCCGGCGGCCTCGCCGCCCGGCCGAGGTTACGAGAGCAGGCGGTTTTGACCGGCTCCTGAGTTCAGAACTTTTGCCATGCGCCATCCAGGCCAGTTCCGCCCGGCTGCCGAGGTTAAGTTTGGCGTAGACGTGGTGCAGATGCATTTTCACGGTGCCTTCGGACACGTTCAGCTGTTGCGCGATGGTCTTGTTGCGCAGTCCGCGCGAGACGAGATCGGCGATTTCGCTCTCGCGCCCGGTCAGCCTGGACACGGCCTGCTGTTGCGATCTCGACATCAGCAGCTGCTGGACGATCTTGTTGTCGATCCACTTCTTGCCTGCCGCCACCGCATTCACGCATTCGACGAGATAGCGATGGCTGATGCCGTCCAGCAACAGGCCGTCGACGTCGAGCGCCTGTATCTCCTTGATGCCGAATCGGCTGTTTGGCTGCAGGATGAAAATGATGCCGAGAGCACTGTGGCTGGCTCTCAGCCGCAACGAAAGAGTGGCCGTCTGTGGGTCCGCGATATCGAGGCCCATGACGACCATATCCGGCCGATGACGCTCCACCTGGGGGATCACGTCAATGGCGCGGTGGCACTCTGCGACGACACTGTGTCCGGCCTTCCGCAGAACCCACTCCAGACCGGCGAGATACACCGCCCGCGGGTCCGCTACAACCAAGGTCGACATGCGAACACCGTCCGTAAAAAACGCAACGAACTTGTCTAAATATGCCCGAAATCAGGAAACCAGAGGTTGGGAAGGTTGTCAAGAAATCACTAATATAGTTGAGGCTATACCTATACCTGAACCTATGGGCGTGCCCGGTCGGGCAATCGTCTCGCACGCTCATGTATCGGGCGGGCGCCGCCAACGCTGTCGTGGAGCGCCCGCCTGCTTGTTTCCGGGCCGGACGCGAGGCCCGCTCTGCCCGTCAGTAGCCCACCGTGAAGCGCTGCCTTATATGCTTCGGCGCCTCGATCTCATTGGTCATGACGATGGCATAATCCTCGAAGGAGATGCTGCTGCCTTTCTCGGATGCCAGCAGGCTGTCCTTGCCGAGACGGAACTGGCCGGTGCGCTCACCCGCGACGAAAAGTGCCGACGGCGACAGGAAGGTCCAGTCGAGATCGTCGATCGCCTTGAGCGTGTCGAGGAAGTCGGCGCCCTTCTGCGCCTCGGCCTTGTAGATTGCCGGAAATTCGGGCGTGTCGACCAGGCGCTTGCCGGGGGCGACCTCGAGGCTGCCGGCGCCGCCGACGACGAGGTAGCGCTTGACGCCGGCAGCCCGCACCGCCGCGATCAGCTTGTCGGCGTCGCTGGCGAGGAAATGCACCGAGCTGATCACGGCGTCATGGCCCTTGATCAGGGCGGCGAGGCCGTCCGTGTCGAAGACATCGCCCTTGGTGGCGGTCACGCCGTGAAGCGCTGCGATCTTTTCCGGGTTGCGGGCGATGGCGGTGACGGTATGGCCGCGATCGGAGAGTTCCTTCAGAATGCGCGAGCCGGCCTGGCCGGACGCGCCGATGAGGGCGACTTTCATGGGGAATTTCCTTTCTGCTTGGGGAGGTGGCTTGGGAAGAATCCGGGCTCACGCCGCCTGGATATGGGCGATGAGATTGTCGTAGCTGCCGAACAACGCATTGGCGCCGATCAGGCGCGGCGCCTCGTTGCGGATGACGGCGAGCGAGGGAACGCCATTGGCATGCAATCGCTGGAACAGCACGCGGCCGCGGCCGACCAGCTCGCGATGCGCCGTCATCAGCGCCTCGGCCGGCGCCTTCAGCATCTCGGCCGCATCCGGCATGCCGGCGTTGGTCAGCACGTCCGCCACGCCATCCACGGTCACGATGTCGCGGCCGTCGACATAGCGGGCATGCTGGATCGCCTTCAGCGCCGACAGCCGGCGGTTGGGGTCATTTGCGCCGGCAGCAACGATGCCGAGGGTGGCCGCCCCAGAATCGAGCAGGGTGCCGCGAACATTCAGCACCTTGTCGAGATAGGCTTGCGTAAACCGCTGGCCGCTCAGCCGCTCTATGCGCTGGTCGTTGTCCCACGCATGAGCGGCGAATCCCGCATCCATCGGCCGCGCGCCGGCGCCCGAGAACAGACCGGTCGGCAGAAGCTCGAGCGCAATGCCGCTCGCGGCCAGCCGGTCCAGCATCGGCGTGGCGCCATAGCACCAGCCGCAGAGCGGATCGAAAAGATAGGTCACAGTGGCTTCGGTCATGGCTGTCTGGTCCGAGGATGTCGTTTGTCTCGGACCTAGATGGCAGTTCGCCCGGTTGCGAAAAACCGCGATCAATCATACAAACTGTCTGATCAAATCAGACAATTGCCGATGACCGACCTTCTGAACCTCAACCGCCTCGTCTATTTCACCACCGTGGTCGAAACCGGTTCGTTCACCGCCGCGGCCGATCGGCTCGGTGTCGCCAAGGCGGTGGTCAGCCATCAGGTCGGCAAGCTCGAGCAGGAACTGGGCGCGACGCTGCTGCGTCGCACGACGCGGCGCGTCACGCCGACGGAGGAGGGGCGCCTGTTCTATGACCGGGCGGCGATCATCCTGCGCGAGGCCGAGGCCGCCTATGGCGACATCTCGCAAAGCGCGGCCAGGCCTACCGGGATGCTGAGGCTGACCGCGCCGCTCGACTATGGCGAGATGGTCGTGGCGCCGACCATCGCCGCCTACCTCAGGAAGTATCCAAGAATGCGTGTTGAGACGATCTTCGACGACGCGGTGAGCAATCTCGTCGACGAAGAGATCGATCTCGGCATCCGCGTCGGCTGGCTCGCCGATTCCTCCAACCTGGCGCGGCGGCTGGGGACCTTGCAGCAATTCGTCGTGGCAAGCCCGGAGCTTGCAGCCCGGTTGCCGGCAGATGCCGGCCCAAGGCTGGCGAAGTCGCTGCCCTGGGTCGGCAACGCCCAATTGCGCGGCATCGGCCAGTGGCTGTTTTCGAAGGACGGCGAGACGGTGCTGGCCGAACTCAACCCGGTCGTCAGCTGCGACAAGACCCCCGGCGTGAAGGCCTGCGTGCTGGCCGGTATCGGGCTCGGCATCTTTCCGGACTACAGCGTCAGCGGCGACATTGCCGGGGGCAGGCTGGTTCGGCTGTTCGCCGACTGGAGCTTGCCGACCGGCGGCATCCATGCCGTCTTCCCGCCGGCGCGCTTCAGGCCGGCCAAGGTGCGCGCCTTCGTCGACATGCTGGTGGCAGCCGAGAAGAAGCGCGCGCGTCGGCTCCGTCCCGGGGCGCTGAGGGAACCTTTGTTCAGCTGGCGATTTTGGAGATATGATGGAAACCCAGACGGCCAGGAGGGTCTCGCCGATGACGACGAAACGTTTTGCGATCTGCGCTCTCGTTCTCGGGGCAGCCTGCGGCATTTCCGGCGCCGCATACGCTGGAAGTCGCGAGCATCGGCCACAGCCCGAACGCTATGTTCCCGCCGAAGGCGATATCATCGACATCCTGTTCGGCGGCCCGCGCTACTACGACAAGCAGCTGGTCACGACAGGCAGCGAACCCTGCTCCTACCAAAGGGTAGGACCCGACGCGAATGCGCTGAACAAGATCAACGATCACCATTGCGGGAAATAGCTGCCGCGGAAGCCTCGGCGACTTCGTTCTCTCGGTCAGGACGTGGCAGGCGTCAGCTTCGGGTCGCGGCACGCCTGAGTGCTTGCGGCGGCTGGCCGAAGACCCTCAGGAAGGCACGGCGCATGCGCCCCGGGTCGCCGAAGCCGCTGGCCTCGGCGATGCGATCGAGCGGCGTGTGGCTGGTCTCGAGCGCCATGCGCGCGGCTTCGAGCCGCAACCGTTCAACGGCCTTGGCAGGGGTGGTGCCGGTTTCGGCCACGAAGGCGCGCGCAAAATGCCTCGGGCTCATGGCGGCCTGGTCGGCAAGGTGCTCCACGGTCAAAGGCTCGGCGAGCTTTGTCCGCATCCACTCGATCAGGTCGACGAAGCGGCCTGTCCGTCCGCCGAGGTCGACCAGCGCCGAGAATTGCGACTGGCCGCCGGGCCGGCGTTGGTGAACGACCAATTGCTGCGCGGCGCGGCGCGCAATCGCCGGGCCGAGATCGTCCTCGATCAGCGCCAGCGCCAGGTCGATGCCGGCCGAAATGCCCGCCGAGGTCCAGACGCCGCCATCCTCAATGAAGATCCGCTCCGCATTGAGCCTCACCTTCGGATAGCGGCGGGCGAAATCGTCCGTGCTCCACCAATGGGTGGTGGCGCTGCGGCCGTCGAGCAATCCCGCCTCGGCGAGCAGGTAGGCGCCCGTGCACACGCTTGCCGTCCGTCGCGGATTCGTGCGCCGCAGCCAGGCGACGATCTGCTCGGCCGCCGCCATGGAACGTATGATCTCGCCGCCGGAGATGATGACGGTATCGAGCGGCTCTTCGGCCGACAATGGCAGGGCTGAAAGCCGCATTCCTGACGAGCTCTCTATCTCACCGCCGCCGGGCGCCAGGATCTCGAGAGCGTAGCTTCCGGGGCAAAAGTGTTCCGCCATCTCGAATGCCGCCGCCGGACCGGCCGCATCCAGCAGCTGGAACCCGGGGTGGATGATGATGCCGATCTTCAGCAGCATGGCAGTTTTCGCCCGATATATGTCATTTCGGACAAAGCGTAACGGCACTAGGCTGAACGTCAAGTCGCTCGATCAGGAGAGCATGGTCATGAGTTTGCGCATCGTCTTGTGGAGCGGCCTGGGCATCGTCCTGCTTTTCCTCGTAGTCGGCGCCGCGTGGCTGCTGTCGCTGCCTTCAGCATCCTTGGCAGCCGTTCCGCCGGCAATCGACAGCCAGGAGGCGGAGGCCGCCGTCGCGGCCCTGAAGCCGCCTAAGCGTGAGCGGCCGCTGGTCGCCATCGTCGGCATCAACGATGCCACCGAGACCACCGACTACCTGATGCCCTATGGCATCCTGCGGCGCGCCGATGTCGCCGATGTCGTGGCGCTGGCGACCGAGCCTGGACCCGTAAAACTCTTCCCGGCGCTGCAGGTCGAGCCGGACGCGACCGTAGCCGAGTTCGACGCGCAGCATCCCGAAGGCGCCGACTACGTCATCGTTCCCGCCATGATGCGGGACGATGATGCTGACGTGCTGAAATGGATCAAGAGCCAGGCGGCCAAGGGCGCCACCATCATCGGCGTCTGCGCCGGGGCCAAGGTGGTCGGCGCCAGCGGGCTGCTCGATGGCAGAAGGGCGACGACGCATTGGTATTCGCTGAACGAGCTGCGCGAAAAACACCTGACGATCCGCTATGTCGCGGACCGGCGCTTCGTCGTCGACCAGGGTGTCGCGACAACGACTGGGATCACCGCTTCGATGCCGATGATGCTGACCCTGATCGAGGCCATAGCCGGCCGTGACAAGGCTGAAGCCGTCGGCCGCGACCTTGGCCTGGCGCAGTGGGATGCGCGGCATGCCAGCGCCGCCTTCACATTCACCCGTCCCTTCGCGCTGACAGCGATCGGCAACACGCTCGCCGTCCTCGGTCACGAGCAGCTCGGCATCGAACTGACCCCCGATATGGACGAGGTGTCGCTGGCGCTGGTCGCCGACGCCTGGTCGCGAACCTATCGCTCGCGGGCGGTGACATTTGCCGCAAAGGACGGTGCGATCGTCAGCCGCAACGGCCTTCGCATCCTGCCCGACCAGGTCGCAGCGAACTGGCCGGCGAAGCGCCTGGTACCCTCTATGGTCGATCCGCGGCCAGCGAAGGCCCTCGACCAGGCGCTTGGCGATATTTCCGCGCGCTACGGCGCACGCACGACGGACTTCGTTGCCATGCAGCTCGAATATCCCGGACAACCGTAAATCGCTTCAGGCGCGCCCGCCGGTCGCCTTCATCCGCTCGATGATCTCGGCCATCAGTGCCAGGTCGCGGCGCGAGTCGGCGAGGTCGGTCAGCGGTTTGGTGCCGTCGGTGATGTGGCGGTGGAAGATTTCCAGTTCGTTGGAGAAGGCGTCGCCGTAGAGCGGTCCAAAGCTCTTCGTCACCGGGCCGAGCGGGCCGGCGTCCGTCACCTCCAGCCGCGTCGGCAGGCTGCGGATATAGGGCGTGTCGTAGATGATGCGCACCCGCCTGGTGTTCGAGCGCACTTCGATCATGGCGTCGAACAGGCCGAGATCGTCGACCACCGCGTCATAGCAACAGGCGAAATGGCCATAGTCGAAGGTCACGCTGGTGTTGGCGCCGCCATTGGTGCGGTGCGCGGCGATCACGCCGGCCGGCTCGCCGAGCAGTCCGCGCATCGCCGAGATATGGTGCGAGGAGAGCGCCGTCAGCCCGCGATAGGCGCGCACCAGGTCGGCGGGCGCATCGGCCCCCACCACCTCGCGGATCAGCGCGTCGCGTTCCTTCGCGCCGTGCGCCAGCAGGGCAGGGTCTATGTCTTGGGGATAGAGGACGTCCTGGCTCTTCTTCAGGAAGTGCCGGCCCTCGGAGATCAGGTCGAAGATGCGGACATGGGTGATGTCGGCGAAGGCGGGCAGCTCGTCCCGTGCCGCCAGATAGGCCGGGGCGTAGCGGCGCATATAGCCGACGAAAATGGTCTTCGCGTAATTCGTCGTCAGCGCCAGCAGCTCGTCGATCTCGCGCACCGTCAGGCAGGCGGGTTTCTCCAGCAGGATGTGCTTGTTGGCCGCTACGGCGGCGCGCACGAAGCGGCTGTGGGTGTCGTCGGACGACAGCACGAAGACCGCGTCGATGTCGGACGAATTGATCAGCGCTTCGGCCGTCTCGAAAGCCTTTGCCGTCGGATATTCTGAGGTACACAGCGCCACCAGGCTTGGTGAGACGTCGTGGACGCCCGCGATCACCCAGCGGTCGCGCTGGTCCGCCAGCACGGGCAGATGGATCGACTGCGCGACCTCGCCTAGACCCACAAGTCCGACACGGATTGGTGCCACTCGCAAACTCCCTTTGATTTCAAGTCCGATGCTGACCGAGCAGTTGATTTCACGCCGCGCCGGTGACCAGCGCAACGAGCTCATTGCCTGATGTCTCTGAGGCGCGCACCGTCGCCACCATCTTTCCCGCCCGCATCACCCAGATCTGGTCGGACAGGCGCCGCACCTGATCGAAATTGTGGCTGACCAGGATGACGCTCACCCCTTGATCCCGCAGCCGCCGGATCAGCGCCTCGACATTGGCCGTCTCCTGCACGCCGAGTGCTGCCGTCGGCTCGTCCATGACCACCAGCTTGGCGCCGGAGCCGGCGGCGCGGCATATCGAGATCGCCTGCCGCTGCCCGCCCGACAGGCGCCTTACGCGCTGGTTGACGGAAGGCATGTTGATCGACAGGCGTGACAGCATGGCGCGCGCCTGCGTCCTCATCGCCTTGCGGTCGAGCAGCGCGATCGGGCCGAACCGGCGCACGATCTCGCGGTTGAGGAACAGGTTCTGCGCTACGGTCAGCTCGTCGATCAGTGCCAGGTTCTGGTGCACCGTCTCGATGCCGGCCTTGCGCGCCTCGTCGGGATTGGAGAAGGGTTTTGGCTGGCCGTCGAAGAGGATCTCTCCATCGTCAGGCACGATGCACGCCGACCAGGCAGCGGATCAGCGTCGACTTGCCGGCGCCATTGTCGCCGATCACCGCCGTGACCTCGCCGCGCCGCGCCTGGAAAGCGACGTCGGTGAAGGCGCGGATACCGCCGAAATGCTTGCTCAGCCCTTCGCAGGCGAGGATCGCTTCGGCCGAGGGGATGTGATGGACGGCGCTCATTTCTGGTACCGCATGATCAGCGCCGCCAGCACCACGATGGCGCCGACGGCGAGCGGTTGGTAGAAGGCCGAAACGCTGAGCAGGGTCAGGCCGTTGACGAGCGCGGTGAGCATCAGCGCGCCGATCGCCGGCCCGAGGATGCTGGCGCGGCCGCCGAACAGGCTGACGCCGCCCAGCACCACGGCTGCCACCGAATTAAGAGCAGGCTGGTGTTGATCGCGGCTCGGCCGAGCCGATGCGCGCCACCAGCAGAATTGCGGCGATGCCGGCGCAGAAACCCGAAATCGTATAGGCGGCGATCTTGACCCGGTCGGTGCGAATGCCGAGCGCGTTGGCGCTCTCCGGTCTGGCCGCCGGTGGCCAGCAGATGCACGCCGAAGCGGGTGTGGTAGAGCGCGATATGCGCCACTATGACGGCCGCGATCGCCACCCAGACGGGATAGCCGAACGGTCCGAAACGACCCGATGCCAGCTTGAGCAGGAAGGTGCTGAACCGACCATGGTCGGTTCGCCGCCCGACAGGATCAGGCCGAGGCCGGTGATGCCCGACAGCGTGCCGAGCGTCACCACGAAGTCGGGGATGCGCCCGGCGGTGATCAGCAGGCCGTTGAGAAAGCCGACAGCGCTGGTGGCAAGGACGGCGAGCACGCAGGCGAGGAAAATGCCATAGCCGGCGGCGTTGATCAGGCCGAGGATGATGGCGCCGAGCATGACGGCCGCCGCCAGCGACAGATCGATGCCGGCTGTCGCCACGACGAAGGTCTGGCCGATGGACAGCACGACCAGGATCGCCGCCGCAAGCAGCAGCGCCTGCAGATTGGCGACGCTGAGGAAGACCGGCTGGGCGATGCCGAAGACGATGACGAGGCCGACCAGGCCGACGGCCGATGCCCAGTCGGCCCAGAAGGAAGGATCAGGGAGGAGAGCCGACCAGGGAGGGGCGGCGTACTCCTCCGCCGCGCCCGCCGTCACTCGGCGGGCGCGTTTTGTTCAGGTCGTGCTCACTTCAACATCTCGCGGAACGGATCGGGATAGTCGCCGCCCGGGGGCGGGAAGTTCTTCAGCGAGGCTTCGGCATTGTCCTTGTTGATCGACGAGCACCGGCGCGGCACGTTGGCGGGCAGTTCCTTGCCCTTGGCGGCCACGGCGCAGGCTTCGACGCCCATGGCGCCGACGACATAGGGGTATTGCGCGACGGTGGCGGTGAGCTCGCCGGCGGCGATCGATTTCATTGCGTCAACGATGCCGTCGAGCCCGATCACCTTGACGTCGCTTGCCCGAGCGTCTGCACGGCGCGCTGCGACGCCGAGCGCCATGATGTCGTTGGCGGCGAAGAAACCGGCAAGATCAGGGTGCGCGGCGAGGATGTCGGTGGCCGCGGTCAGCGCCTTCTCGCGGTCCCAGTCGGCGCTCACCATCACCACCACTTCGAGCTTGCCTTCTACGGCCTGCTTGAAGCCCTTGATGCGGGCGTTGGAGCCGACATCGCCGACGATGCCCGCCACCAGCGCCACCTTGGAGCCGGCAGGCACCAGCTTCAGCATTTCCTCGCCGGCCAGCGCGCCGGCGGCGACATTGTCGGTGCCGATATAAGTCGAGATGGCGAAGCCGGCGGCCTTGGCCTGTTCGGCGTCGATGGTGCTGTCGATATTGACGATCGGCTTTTTCTTCTGGGCGACCGGCACCAGCGCCTGCACCAGGTTGGAAACGCTGATCGGGTTGACCAGATAGCAATCGAAATCCTGCATCGCCATGGCGGTCAGGCGATCGGCCTGCCCGGTCGCATCGCCCATATTGGCGGCGGCTTGCACGGTGACATCGACGCCGTCGGCCTTGGCCTGGTCCTCGATGCCCTTTTGCATGGTTTGGAAGAACGGGTTGTCGAGACCTTTGACGATGGCCGCGACCTTCGCTGCGTCCTCGGCATGGGCCGGTACGGCAAGCGTCGCTGCAAGCAGGCCCGCGCCGAGCGTCAGGCAATTGAACATGCGCATGTGTCTTCCTCCTCCGGATTTCTGTTTGTCGGCTCGTTTTTCTGCGAACGGCATGCCTGACAGGACACAAGCGACCCCGGCGCTTGCGTTGGAAAAATGATGACCGGCCAGATGCCCACCGCGAGTTGCGCGGCTTGCGACCCCGGTTCGGGTCTCGTCTGTGTCAGGCATTGCTCCTCCCAGAGCGCTGGCCGATGCCTTGCCAGCATTTCCGCATGTTTTAGAAAAATTTGACACGCGTCAAGAATTAAAGTGGTGTGCAGTGCGTTTTGATGTGCTGCGCTGCAGCAGGATTTTTCGTCATCCTTGGGCGGAGCGGCAGCGAAGCGAACGCGCAGACCCGAGGATCCATGCCGCTTCTTCCACGCGTTGCAGCGGTACAGAACTGTGTGACTCTGCAGCGCCGTGACGCTCAAAGGTCGCTGATCCTTCCAGGCCTGCGATCATGCGCAGCAGCGTGGACTTGCCGCAGCCGGACGGGCCGACGAAGACCACGAATTCGCGATCCTCGACGTCGAGGTCGATGCCCTTGATGATCTCGGCGGCTCCATAGGATTTGCGCGCGCCGCGCAGCTTGAGCTCAGCCTTGGCTTGCCTCCCTGGCATTGGCGGCCGGCGCCGCTTGTCTCTGTCGTCCTGCACCATCGCCAGCGCCGTGCCCGGCTCGCCCTCCCACAGGATCAGGCTTGCCGCGCCGACCAGGCCGGCGCGGTCGCCGAGCTCAGCCGGCACGATCGGCACGTCGCGATAGGCTGGCATGGCCCGCGTTTCCGACGGTGGTTCTGATCAGCGGCGCCAGCAGGTCGAAGCCGTTGGCGAGACCGCCGCCCATGACGATCAGATCAGGCGAATAGAGATGCAGCAGATTGGTGAAGCCGATGCCCAGCCACTTCGCCTCGGCCTCAACGAGATCGAGCGCGCTGACATCGCCGGCACGCGCGGCCTCGACGACATGCCTGGCCGAAACGTCGCCGTCCTTCGACAGGTGCCGGAGCAGCGAGCCGTCGCCGGGCGCGGTGAGCTTGGTGGCGCGCCGCCCGAGCGCCGTGCCCGAAGCGACCGCCTCGAAGCAGCCGACGGCGCCGCAGAAGCAGCGCTCGCCTTCGCCGGTGATCGTCATGTGGCCGATCTCGGCCGCCAGTCCGCGCCGGCCGTGATAGATGTGGCCGTCGGCGACGACGCCGCCGCCAATGCCGGTCGACACGGTGACGAACACCAGCGAGCCGCGTACCGCGGCCGGCGCCGAAGCGCCATTCGCCGAGCGCTGCCGCATTGGCGTCGTTCTCCAGCCGCACCGGCAGGCCGAATTGCCGGCTGCAGAATGTCGATCAGCGGCACGTCGTGCCAGCCGGCCAGCGTCGGCGGCGCGATGACGATGCCGGCCTTGGGATCGAGCGGCCCCGGCGCGCCGACGCCGATGCCGACGACCTCTGCCTCCGGATGCTCCTTGAGCAGGGTGCCTGCCAGCGCGATGATCTGGCCGATCACCGCCTCCGATCCCGCACCGCGCCATCGTCGGCGCCGAAACACGACGCCACGATCGTCGCCGCTGCGCTCGACCAGCGCGCCGCGCAGCTCCGTGCCGCCGAGATCGAAGGCGAGCGCAAGCGTGCTCATCAGGCGGCGACCTTCAGCCCGTGCAGCCAGGCCATGCGCTGCGCAAGATCGGGATCGCCGAAGGCCAGCGAGCCCAGCACCACGGTCTCGGCGCCTGCGGCGCGCAGCAGTGGCACCGTCTCGTGGCGGATGCCGCCATCGGCGGCCAGCACGATGTCGGCCTCGCGGCCGGCCTTGCGCATCAGCGCGCGCGCCTCGATCAGGCGCGGGCAGGCCTGGTCCGACAGGCTCTGGCCCTTGACGCCGATGGAGGTGCCGAGCAGCGTCACGAAGGCCACTTCGGGCAGGAAGGGCGTGACGGCGGCGACCGGCGTTTCCAGCCTGCAGCACCACGCCGGCCTCGGCGCCGAGTTCATGCGCCAGCTTCACCGCGCGCAGGCCTGCCTCGCCGTTTTCGGCGTGCACGCTGATCAGGTCGGCGCCGGCCTCGATGAACTGCCGCGTCTGCTCCTCGACGATCTCGGCCTCGACCATCAGATGCACATGGATCGGCTTCGCGGTCAGCTTGGCGATGCGCGCCACCAGGTCGGGGAAGAACAGGAAGCCCGGCGTGAAGCGGGCATCGGCGACGTCGATATGGTGGAGGTCGACATGGGGATCGATGCGCTTCAGGTCGCGCTCCATATTGGCGAGGTCGGCCGACCACAGCGAGAACTCGCCGATCAGGCGGTTGCGCGGCAGGGCGGCGATTGCGGCGGGGCCGGACAGGGGTTTGGTGGTCATGACGGAATGAGGCTCCGGAAGTTGGCGTGGGCGTGAAGGAAGGCCGTGATCTCGGCGTGCAGCTCGGCGAAATGCCGCGGCGCTGTCGAGCGCCTTGGGCGCGATGTCGGCAAAGATGGCGTTGGGAATGGCAGCCGCCAGCGTATAGGCGGCGGCCAGCGGGTGCACGGCATCCACAGCGTTGCCGATGACCAGAGCCGGAATGTCGAGGGCCTCTGCATCCTTCGCCGAAACGCCCGGTCCGTCGGCGGCGATGTCGGCAAGCACGTTGCGCGAACGCCAGCGCGTCCGGCCGGTCGAAATAGCCCAAGCAGCGAAGCGAGATTGTCGGGCGCCTCGCGATAGCAGCCGCACGGCGGTCTCGGATTGCGCGAAGGTCGCCCTGCGCCTTGTCCGGTCGCATGATCGAGGATGCAGGCCGGCGACCTCGGCGAATCGGCCGCATGTTGGCCGGCGCCTTGCCGAACGTCCAGGCCGGCCGCACCAGGACCAGGCCGGCGACCCGGTCGGGATGGCGGCAGGCGAGGCGCAGCGCGATGCGCCGCCCCCATCGAGATGCCGCCGGCGACGAAACGCTCGAGGCCGGCCTTATCGGCGGCGGCGAGCACATCGTCGGCGAACATCGCGAAGGAGAACGGGCCGGCTGCTGCCGAGTTCCGAGCCGCCATGTGCCGCGGCATTCGAGCGTGAGCGCGCCGCAGGCCGGCGTCCGTCCGGGAAGGTCTGCGCGACCTGCGCCTCGCCGCCGCCAAGCCCATGCTGGAAGACGACCGGCCAGCCCGTTACCCGCTATCGGAAGACCCGCAGCGTGGCGCCATCGCGGAGCAGGGTCATCGGGCGCGCCATCAGCAGCAACCCTTTCAGGAAGCGCGGCAACGCCGGGCGCCTCCTCGGCCGAAAGCCCATGCGTCACCAACGGCCCGTCGAAGCCGGTCGCCTTCAGCCGCGCGATGAAATCAGCGAAGTCGACGACGCCCTTGCCCGGCGGTGGCGAAGCGGCCGTCGGCGAAGCGGTCCTTGGCATGGGCCATGGCGACATGGCCCGCCGAGGTTTCGATGGCGTCGGCAACGATGGCGCGCGCCTCGGCGCGCATCCGCCTGCTCGAACAGGTTGGCCGGATCGAGCACGATGCGCAGCCGCTTCGAGCCCATTTCGCCGATCAGCCGCATCGCATCCGCTGCCGAGGTGACGATGTTGGCCTGCTCGGGCTCGATGCCGAGATCGACGCCGTGGCGCTCGGCGAGTTGCAATGCCTTTTCCATTTCGCGCGCCATGTCGGCCCAGGCCGACGGGATCGGCATTGTCGGGATGGTGCGCCCACTGGTCGTCGCGCGTTGCGCGTTGCCGGTGCACAGCGTGACCAGCGGAATGGAAAGCTGCTGCGCGGCCTCGATGACAGCCGCCAGCCGGCGCAGGCCGTCCTCGCGCACCGCTCTGTCGGGATGCGCCATGTTGTAGGTGCCGGACAGCGCCACGAGCGCAACGCCGGTGGCATTCGAGGCGGCGCGCGATCGCGCGCGATCGCATCGCCCGGGACCGCGTCCGGCATCGACGGCAGGCCGGCACAGGCCAGGTTGAACTGGGTGCACTCGCAAATCCGGCGTCGCGCACCGCCTCCAGCACGGCGGCCGGCTCGGTGCCCGGAAAGGTCTTCGCGAAGATCCCGAGCTGCATCAGACCGCTCCCGTGACGCTCGGCGATCTCGACGCGCTCGCCGCTTTCGACCGAGCGCGCGATCGCCACCATGGCGCGGACCGAGGCGAGGCCGTCCTCGATATCGGCGCCGCGCATCGGCTTGCCGTCGAGCACCGTCTCGGCGAAGCCCTCGAGCTGGCGCCGGAAGAAATGGCCGTCGGCGCCGAGCGGCTTGCGCGAGGTCGCGTCCTTCTCATGGAAGATCTCGACCTCGCTGGCGCGGAAGTACCAGGGATTGAAGGTCTTCGCGATCACCGAGCCGTTCTCGCCATAGAGCTGGAAGCCTTCGTGCCAGTCCATGCGCACGGCGACGGTGAGGTCGAGATGGCCGAGCGCGCCATTGGCGAACTCGGTCTCGACGAACCAGCAATAGGCGCCGAAGCGCTCGTTGAGGCGCGCGCGCACGGCGGTGATCTCGCCGCACAGAAAGCGCGCCGTGTCGACCAGATGCGAGCCATGCGCCAGCATGAAATATTGCCGCAGATCGGCCTTCGGATTGCCGGCCGGCTTCCTGGCCAGCTTGCTGGTGACCGGCAGCGGCTGCACCGCATCGGTGTTGGTGTAGCGATGCGTGGAATCGCAGTACCAGGCTTTCAGCGCCAGGATCTCGCCCATCTCGTCGCGGACGAAATCGCGCGCCGCCTCCAGCGCCGGATCGAAGCGCTTCATATGGCCGACCTGCAGCACCTTGCCGGAACGCTTGACCGCGTCGGCAAGTTCCTCGCCCTCCTCGACCGAGACGCCGATCGGCTTTTCGCACAGCACGTGCTTGCCGGCCTCCAGCGCCTTGATCGACATCGGCACGTGAAAGGCGTCCGAGGTGGCGACGATCACCGCTTCGAGTTGCGGGTCGGCGAGCATGGCGTCGTAGTCGCCGTACATCTTCTCGGGCTCATAGGTCGCGCCCATGCGCGCCAGCAGGTCGGGGGCCGCATCGCAGATCGCGTAGAGATCGGCATTGCTGCGCCTTCACGCAGGATTCCAGATGCGCGAACTGCGCGATCGGCCCGCAGCCGAGCACGCCGACACGAAGGCGACGGTCTTCTTGCGGATCATCGTTCCTCAGGCGCCGTAGCCGCGCATGGTCTGGCGGTTGGTCTTGACCGCGCCGGCCGGGATCGGCGGCCGCGGTCTCGGATTCCTCCTCCAGCACCAGCCAGCCGTTGAAGTTGGGCGCGGCACTGGCGATCTCGATCACCTTCGCCGTGTCGCAGACGCCCTTGCCGAGCATCGCCCAGGTGCCGTCGCGCATCGACGTCCTTCAGGTGCACGTAGCGGATGCGGTCGCGATAGGTGCGTGAGCGTGTCGGCCATGTCCTTGTGGCCGCGCAGGATGTGGCCGGTGTCCGGCACCCAGCCGACCAGCGACGGCGTCGAGCAGGCCGAAGATGCGGTCGTAGTCGGCGCGGTCGAACAGCAGCGTGTTGTGGTGCGAGCTCGGATGCACCGCGACCTGGACGCCGGCCTTGCGGCCGAGTTCGCCGGCCTTGTTGTAGACCTCGGCCGCAATGGCGAACTTGTCGTCGCGCGGCCCGTCGGACACGACCGTCGCCGAGCCCATCGACACCAGCGCGCCCGGAAAGGCGGCGGCGAAATCGATCCAGCGCCTGGCGGTCTCGAGGTCGGCGCCGATCTCCTCCTTGCAGCGTGAAGCCGCTCTTCGAGCCGAAGGCGAAGGAGACCAGCGTCAGGCCGGATGTCTTCAGCGCGGCGGCGAACTCCGCCGGCTTGCCGGCATAGCGGCCGATCATCGTGTCGGTGATCTCGATGCCGGCATAGCCGCCATCGGCGATCGCCTTGAGCAGGTCGTCGGGGCCGCCGGTCAAAACGGTCTCCGAGCATTTCCCAGGTGAAGGTCTGGCAGCCGACTTTGAGGTCTTTCACGATCATCCTTTCATTCCTTGATTCCACCTGCGTCAGCCCTTCGATGATGTGGCGCTGGACATCCTACTTGACCGAGCCTGCGGTCATGCCGGCGAGGAAGAACCTCTGGGCAACGAGGTAGATGAGCAAGAGCGGTAGCGAGCCGAGCACGCTCATCGCCATCATCTGGTTCCATTCGAAGGCGTGCTGCCCCATCAACAGCTGGATGCCGATCGGGACGGTGCGCATGGACGTTGACTTCGTCAGCGTCAGCGCAAAGAGAAATTCGTTCCAGCACAACAGGAAGGTGTAGACCGACGTCGCCACGATACCAGGCAGTGAAATCGGGACGATCACCCGCCAGAGTGCGGTCCAGCTGGTGCCGCCGTCGACAGCCACCGCTTCATCGAGATCGCGGGGCAAGGTGTTCAGATATCCCGTCATCAGCAGGATCGCGTAGGGCAGCGTAAACACCAGGTAAGTCAGGATCAGTGCGACGTAGGTGTCGAAGATGCCATACGAGACGACAAGCCCGAAGAAGGGGATCAAAAGCGTGATCGGCGGGATCGTCTGCGTGCTGATGATGAGTGTGTTGAGGCTGCCCTTGCCGCGGAAATTGAAACGGCTGAACCCATAGGCCGCCAGCAAGGCGATCAGCACCGTCAGCACGGTCACCGCTCCGGCCACGAAGTAGCTGTTGAAGAAGAAGCGCAGCTTTACCGGGTCGCCAAGGATGGCCGCATACGCTTCCAGCGTGAAGGCCTTCGGCAGGACGGTTGGTGGCAGGGCAAAGATTTCGGTATTCGACTTGAACGAGCTGCTCAGCATCCAGTAGATCGGGAAGGCCGCGAAAAAGAGCCCTGCGGCAAGCGCGACATGGAGCGCGACGGTGATCAGCCTGTCTTTCGGCGTGTGCCTTTTCCTCATGGTGACTACCGAGCCTTTTGATAGCGGATGTAGAACAGCGTCAGGCCGAGAGAGATCAGCAGGATGACCACGGCGCTCGCCGACGCCTGCGACAGGTTGTAGCTCGAGAACGCCAGCTTGTAGGTGTAGGTGCTGAGGACCTCGGTCGAGTAGATCGGACCGCCGCCCGTCGTTATCCAGATCAATGGAAAGACCTGCATGGTCCAGATGAAGTCGAGCAGCGAGATGCTGATGATGATCGGCATCAGCTGCGGGATGGTGATGAAGATCAGCTTCTGGTAGGCCTTCGCCCCGTCGATATCGGCGGCCTCGTAGAAATCCTTGGGAATGCCCTGCAAGCCTGCGAGCAGGCTGACCATGAAAAGCGGGTAGCCCGCCCAGATATTGGCGAAGGTGACGGCGTGCAGCGCGGTCTCGGGCGAGGAAAACCACTCGACCTTGGAACCGATGATGCCCATCTGCATGAGAACGCTGTTCACGACACCGTTCGGCTCGAGCAGGAGGCGCCAGATCACCGCGATAATCACCGCGGTGAACAGCCAGGGCAGTATGTAGAGCACGCGCAGAATATTGCGCAGCGTCGGATTGATGCGGTCGCTGTTCAGCATGAGTGCGAAGACCATGCCGATGGTCATGTGGAAGACGACACTCATGCATGTGAAGTAGAGCGTGTGCCACAGCGAGGCCCAGAACACCGGATCGGCAAAGATCGCCTGGTAGTGTTTCAGTCCGGCAAAGGACGGGTCGCGACGCAGCACCGCGCTGTTCTGGAACGAATAGCCAATCACCGTCACCATCGGCAGCAGCATCAGAAGGCCGATTATGAGGAGCGAGGGTGACAGATAGAGATAGGGTGCGACCGCTCGTTTCAGTTTGATGGTGGGAGCGCTTCTGCCGGGTCATGTGCCAACCTTGGGATACGCCTTCAAGAGGAAGGTGCGCTTCGGAAACAGGTCCATCTCAAATTGCCGATCCGTTGTTGCCGGGTGGCCCGCCCGAAGTCAGGCCACCCGGTCGAAGATAGCAAACGGGGAACAGGCCGATCAGAATTTCGCCATCCAGCCCTTTTGAGCGTTGGCTGCGGCTTGTTCCGGAGACTGCTCGCCGGCGAGCATCTTCTGGGCTTCCACGTCGAACTGGGTCATCAGGTCTTCAGCCACCGGCAGACCCGTGAACTCGTTGGCGAGATAACCGGTCTTGAAGATTTCGAAAGCCTTGCCGAAAGCCTTGTCCGAGGTCACGAAATCGGGCTTGGCGTTGACGTTGCCCGGGAAGGCGTTTGCAAGCGACACGAGCTTGGCGTTCACCTTTTCACTCATCAGATATTGGACGAGCTTCCAGGCTTCCTCCTGATGTTTCGAGGCCGCAGAGATGCCGATGCCCCAGGAGGCGTAGGGAAGGCCGCGCTTGCCGTTATAGTTCTCCACGACCGGGACCGGGATGAGATCGAAGTTCAGCTTGGGATTGCGTTCGCGGATGAGGTTCACATGCGCGAGCGAGTTGATCATCATCCCGACCCGGTTGTTGACGAATTCCTCGACCTTTTCCTGTTCGGTCTTGGTGGCGATGCCGGGCGAGATGATGCCGGCGTCATTCAGCGATTTGACGAAGGTGAGCATATCGACCACCGGCTTGCCCTCGAGAGCGGGCTTGCCGTCCGCCATCATCGATTGACCCGATGCCCAGACCCACGACATCATGTCGTTCTGGACACCGGACGGCGTTTGCAGCGACAGCGGCAGCACCCAGCCATACTGGTTCTTGTCGGCATGGGTCATCTTCTTGGCGGCTTCGAGAAACTCCGCGCGGGTCGACGGCAGCTTGGTGACGCCCGCCTGGGCGGCGAGGTCCAAATTCACGAAGACCGGATAGACGAACGAAGCCACGGGAAACATCACCGCCTTGCCGTCCACCTTGACGATATCCGCGACCTGGGCTCTTGTCGAACCCGCTCGCATCCATCATCGGGTTCATGTCGGCCAGCGCATTCTGCGCGTTCAGATTGTTCACCCAGGCGCCGTCGAGACCGACGACGTCGCTAAGCGTTCCAGTTGCAGCACCAACCGAGATCTGGTCTCGCGTGGTCGCATAGGGGCCGCTGACCAGCGTCACCTTGATTCCGGGGTTTGCAGCCTCGAAGTCATTCATGATTGCCCTGAGCGAGCCGGCCGGCAATTCGGGCTCCCACCATTGGGTGAATTCCAGCGTCGTGTCCGCCATGGCGCTGGTTGCGCCAAGCAACCATGCGGCCGCGGCTATTTTCAGCATCGCGGGTTGTATCCGAAACATCATTTTCTCCTCCTTCTTCAAGATCGACCGCACAATGCGGACCGATCGTCTGCTTTATTCAGAAGCCTTCTTGCAAGTATCTTCGCAGGCGCCTCGCTCTCGCCTGCGGTCTTGCCGCAGATCTTCAGATCGCCAGATGCGTCTCGGGATCGAAGAAATGGAACTTGGCATCATCCACGGCCAACCGGATTTCCGAGCCGGAGTGGACGGCGCTGATCGGCTCGAATCTCGCCACCGCGTTCGATGCCAGGCCGAAATCCTCCACCGCGTCCGGGTCGCCGGAGTCCACCCGGACCGCGTCGATGTTCAGGTGGACGATCTGTTCAGAGCCGAGTTCTTCGATCGAAGTCACCTTTGCCGGTATCGTCTGATACTTGCGGCCGGATTCGAGGTTGCTGTCATAAAGATCCTCCGGTCGGATCCCGAACACGACCTTGCGCCCCTCATACGACCTCAAGGCCGGCCTGCGCGACGAAGGCTGCATCCTGCAGCCGGATGGCGAAGGTCGCCGAGACATCAGCTCGTCGCCCGTCAGGGTCGCCTCGAAAAGGTTCATCGAAGGAGAGCCGATGAAGCCGGCAACGAAGGCGTTCACCGGCGATTCATAGAGCCTCTTGGGTGTGTCGACCTGCTGCAGCACGCCGCCTTTCAACACCGCGACCCTGTCCCCCATCGTCATCGCTTCGATTTGGTCGTGGGTCACGTATATGGTCGTGACGCCGAGCTGCTTTTGCAGGCTGGTGATTTCGGCGCGCATTTGAACACGCAGTTTCGCGTCCAGATTGGAAAGGGGCTCGTCCATCAGAAAGGCGGCCGGCTCGCGCACCATGGCGCGGCCCATGGCAACCCGTTGGCGCTGTCCGCCTGAAAGGTTCGCGGGTTTGCTGTCCAGCAGAGAGGTCAGCTGAAGGGTTTTGGCGATCTCGTCCACGCGCTTCCTGCGCTCGGCCTTCGGCTTGCCTGCCAGCCGCATCGAAAAGGCGATGTTTTCGAACACCGTCATATGCGGGTAGAGCGCGTAGCTCTGGAAGACCATCGCGATGTCGCGGTCCTTGGGCGGCATGTCGACGACGTCGACTCCGCCGATCCGAAGGCTGCCGCTGGTGATGTCCTCCAATCCCGCGATCATTCGCAACGCGGTGGATTTGCCGCAGCCGGACGGCCCGACGAGAATCAAGAACTCACCGTCCTCGACCGATAGGTTCAATTGGTCGATTGCGCGAAAATTGTTCCCGTAGGTTTTGCAGATATTCTCAAGAATGACTTCTGCCATATTCCTCCCTCCACAAGTCTAAGCCACTGATTTTTATAATTCTCCTCGGCTTATGTTCACCTGCGAAATGTTTCCTCGGATAGCTTCAGACTATGTTCCAGTATCGACATGCGCATTTTTCAGTTCGACTGCTGACGGCGCGTTCGTCGATGCCAGGAGTTCCGTGACCTGGTCGTCGGTCGGAAGCGCCTCGCGCCCGCCACGCCCCGTTATCGAAAGGGCCGCCGCCGCGGCCGCGAATGCCACCCGGCCTGCGGTGTCGGCTCCGCGCGTCAACGCATGGGCATAGGCGCCATGAAAGCAGTCACCCGCGCCGGTCGAGTCGACGACCACAACCCGGTGCGGGGGCAGGTGCCAGAGACCTGTCTCTTCACGCCCGCGATAGTACACGCCCCTGCCACCATCGGTCAGAACCACGGCGGACCGCGACGGCAACCACAATGCATCGAGCATCTCGGCGGGCGATCGGCACCCCGTGGCAGTCCGCGCAAAGCCGAGTGGAAGAATGAGATGGTCGCAGAGCGCGATCAGCCGCTCCGTGGCTGGGCCGCTGCTCCATTCGATATCGCCGAGGATCGCAAGGCCGAGATCGCGAGCCCGAGCCACGACATCCAGCGACCGGATCGCGTAGCTATCGACGATCAGGACGGTCGCGCGGCTGAGGATATCGTCCGGAAAGTCCGGAGCGGTGCCCAGCATCGCATCGTCGTCATACGCGATGAACCGTTCCCCGTCCGAGCCGACGGTGATCCGCGAGCGCACCGGGCGCGCGTCGGGATGGCGCGGCGCGAATGCGGTTTCAACACCGCTCGCAACGAGATCGCGCAGCACGGCGTCGTCCGCGGCACTGCCCAGCCATCCGACGAACCCGGCGGTTCCGCCGAGCCGCACGACGGCGGCCAGGGCCGTCGCGACATTTCCCCCGAAAGCGCGGGCACTTTGCAGAACCTTCCCCTTGCCCGCCGACAACGGCTGATCGACGTAGACGATGTCGTCGATCGCAATAGCGCCGAAGCCGAGGATCGAGGGGACGGTGGGCATCGTTCAGGCACCCGCCTTCGCCAGGGCGTCTTGCGCCGAAAGGCCGTCATGGATGACGCCCCGAAAGGCAAGCGCTGCCTTCTCCGGATCGCCATGCCCCCAGAGATTGCGGCCTACCACGGCACCGCGTGCGCCGGCACGGATGGCGTCCGCCGTCTGCTGAAGCGCGCCGAGCAGCGTATCGGTCTTCGGACCACCCGCGATCACAACCGGCACCGGGCAGGTCCGGACGGTCTCTTGGAACGACTCGAAATCGCCCGTGTAGCCGATCTTGATCACGTCGACGCCGGACTCGTAGCCGATGCGCGCCGCATAGGCGATCTCGTCGGGGGTGAAGACGATTTTTGCTCCGTCGGTGAAATCGCGAGGGTAGATATGCGCCACCACAGGCATGCCGTAGCGGGCCGCCGCATTTACCGAATCGGTCAGCCAGCGTATGTATTTGCCCTCGGTCGCGCCGCGCACCGGAATGGCCACGGCCAACGCATCGGCCCCCGCGCGCACCGCATCCTCGGGCGTTGCGATCAACTCGCTGATGCGATCGTCCGGAGTGAAGCAGCCCGCCTGAATCACCAGGGAAGCTTTGCCCGCATATTGCGGCCACAGATGGCGCGCGGTGCCAGGCTGGATGCTGACGTAGTCGGGTTTGCCCACCATGACGCGTGCGAGCGCACCCGGCAGGTCGGCAAGGCCGCCTTTGCGCACGTCGCCATAGCCGACGAAGTGGTCGACCGCGCCGCCAAAAAGTCTCCCCGATGGATGCGAGAAGAGGCGCGCAAGACGCACCTTGGTTCCGAGGCTCATGAGTGCAAAACTCCCCAATCGTTTGATTTCGAAATCCTGAACTCAGTGTTTCCGAAAGAAATAAGAAATACAATCTTTCGAAAGCTTTCGAATTTGCGTATTTTTGGTAAGGTGAGCCGAGGCC
The DNA here is from genome assembly GCA_963788955.1 of uncultured Alphaproteobacteria bacterium. Classification (GTDB taxonomy): domain Bacteria; phylum Pseudomonadota; class Alphaproteobacteria; order Rhizobiales; family Rhizobiaceae; genus Mesorhizobium. The sequence continues at coordinate 176,044 of CAWBIN010000005.1, forward strand.
AGAGCGGTTGCTTGGCGCAGGGAGGCAAGGGCAGGGCAATGTTGTCGGAGCAGAGACGCCAATCGATCCTGGGTGAGGTGCAGCGCAGCGGACAGGTTCGCATTAAGGACCTGTCGGACGGGTTTGGCGTGTCGGAAGTCACGGTGCGCTCCGACCTCGAGATACTGGACCGCAAGGGACTACTGACCAAGACCCGTGGAGGGGCGGTGACCCGGACCACCGATTCGACTACGGCCGCGTTCGCCCGGCGGATGCAAACGAACCTCGACGCAAAGAAGCGCATCGCCCGGGCGGCGGTAGAGCTGTTCGAGGACAACCAATCGGTCATCTTCGACGGCGGCTCGACATTGATGCAGGTTGCCATGCAGTTACCGCCGCTCAGCAATGTCGTGGTCGCGGCCACGGCCATGAATATCGTGCAGCATCTTATGCATCGTCCCGGGCTCGACGTTCATATGATCGGCGGCCGGGTCTATCCCGACACGGTGAGCACGCTGATCACCGATGCCGATACGGCTCTCGGCGGCTTGGTAGCGCATCAGGTCTTTGTTGGAGCGCATGCGATAAACTCGTCACTGGATGTGGTCGACGTGAACGAAGACATGGCGCGAACGAAGCGAAACCTCGTTCGCATGGCCCGGCGCGTTGTCCTCCTCGCCGATTCGAGCAAATGGGGCGTCAGCGGGACCTCCAAGGCATTTTCGCTGTCGGCCGTCGATGTGGTGATCACCGACGATGGCCTGCCCGGTCCAATACGCAGCGAGCTTGATAGGACCGGGGCCAAGGTGATCTATGCCTGAACCCGTCTCGGTCCCTGACCGCGACGGAAAGATCCAATGCGCATGACCCACGGGCTTCGTATCGGCGGTCGGCCGTTTTTTCATGTCAGTCATTTTCTCCTCCTCAGGGCTGGCAGCCTCCCGATGTTGCGCCAGCATTCCCGCATGTTCTATAATAATTTTACGCGCGTCAAGATTTAAAATGTTGTATAGCGGATTTCGACGGTGGTCCGTTGCCGGCGCGACGGTTCAGCGAGACCATTGCCGCATTGGGAGGTACGATCGAAAATGCACGGAAAATCAAAGACAAAGCTCGGCATCGGCGTCATCGGCTGCGGCAACATCTCGATGACCTATCTGCGCAATGCGGCCTTGTTCGGCGGCGTCGAGCTGCGAGCCTGCGCCGACATTTCGGCCGACATGGCCGCGCTCCGCGCCAAGGAATACGGCATCCGCGCGCTTGGCGTCGATGCGCTGCTGGCCGACCCGGACATCGACCTTGTGCTGAACCTGACCATTCCGGCGGCGCATTTCGACATTTCGCTTTCGGCGCTTTCGGCGGGCAAGCATGTCTTCACCGAAAAGCCGCTGGCGACCTCGGCCGCCGACGGCCGCCGCCTTGTCGCCGAGGCGGCGAAGCGCGGGCTGCTGCTCGGCTCGGCGCCCGACACCTTCCTCGGCGCCGCCGGACGGCGCGCCCGCCGGCTGATGGACGAAGGCGCCATCGGCCGCGCCGGTGACCGGCACCGCCTTCATGATGGGGCGCGGCATGGAGCACTGGCATCCCAATCCGCAATTCTACTACCAGCCCGGCGGCGGCCCGGTCTTCGACATGGGGCCCTATTATCTGACCATGCTGGTCAATTTGCTCGGACCGGTCGAGCGCGTCATGGCGATGGCGACGCGCGGCCAGGAGGAGCGCCTGATCACCGCCGAAGGCCCTTACAAGAACACCAGCTTCAAGGTCGGCACGCCGACCAACATCCTGTCGCTGCTCGAATTCCGCTCCGGCGCCACCGTCACCTTCGGCGCCTCCTGGGACGTCTTCAAGCACTCCAACCATCCGATCGAACTGCACGGCACCGAGGGCTCGCTCAGGCTGCCCGATCCCGACACGTTCGGCGGCACCGTCTCGCTGTCGGCGCGCGGCGCCGACTGGGCCGATTTCGCCAGCGAGAGCCGAGCTCTACGGCGCGCGCAACTGGCCCTATGCCGCGCCCGACCGCGCCAATTACCGCATGCTCGGCGTCGCCGATCTTGCGCGGTCGCTGACCGATGGACGCAAGCCGCGCGCCTCGGGCGAGCTGGCGCTGCATGTGCTGGAGATCATGGAGGCGATCCTGGCCTCGGGCGAGAGCCAGGGATCGGTTGCCGTCGTTGGCACCGTCGACCAGCCGCCGCTGCTTGGCGAGGACGAGGCGGCAAGCCTGCTTGCCTGACGCGGAGGTTCGAATGACATCGATCCTCTCGGCAACGCCGTCCCTGTCCGCGCTCGACCCGGAAGCCCGGCATGTGCTCGACCTCGGCCGCCAGGCCGACGCCCCGCCATTCGAGGCCGGCACGCCGCAACAGGCGCGGCGGGCCTATGATGAAGGTTTTCCGGATCTGCAGGGCGAGCGCGAGCCGGTCGCCTCGGTCAGCGAGCGGACCATCGCCGGACCCGGCGGCCCGTTGACGCTGAGGATCTATCGCGGGCAGGGCGCGGCTGCCGCTGACGCGCCGGCGCTGCTCTACCTGCATGGCGGCGGCTGGGTGATCGGCAATCTCGAATTGCATGACGAGATCTGCCGCTGGTTCGCCAACATGGCGGCTTGCGTTGTCGTCTCGCCCGCCTATCGGCTGGCGCCGGAGCACAAGTTTCCGGCGGCGGTCGAGGATTGCTTCGCCGTGCTGTCCTTTATGCGCGACGCCGCCGGCGAGCTCGGCATCGACACACGGCGCATCGCCGTCGCCGGCGACAGCGCCGGCGGCAACCTTGCCACGGTGCTCGCTCTTCTCGCGCGGGGCGATCGCATCCCGTTGACCGCGCAATTGCTGTTCTATCCCAACACCGACGCCGCGCAGACGGCCGACAGCTATCGTCGCTTCGGCGAAGGTTTTGGCCTCACCGCGTCAACCATGGCCTGGTTCCGCGATCATTATGTCCGCGACGCTGGCGACATCGACGACTGGCGCGCCTCGCCGCTCAAAGCCGAAAGCCTCGCCGGCGCGCCGCCTGCCTTCATCGCCCTCGCCGGTCACGACATCCTCGCCGACGAAGGCGAAGCCTATGCCGGACGTCTGCGAAGAGGACGGCGTGCCGCTCGTGCTGCGCCGCTGGCCGGGCCAGATCCACGGCTTCGTCTCTATGGGCCGTCATGGCCCTGCGGCGCGGCAGGCGGTGGCCGAAGCGGTTGCCGCATGGGGCGGCTTCGATCCGGCTTTCGGGAAGGCTTAAGCGGATTGACGCATCACCAGCGTCGCGTCGAGGCTGACCTTGGGCGCGACCGCCGTGTCGTCCTCGTTGAGCAACGCGAGCAGCGTCTCGACGCTGCGCCCGGCCATGGCGGCAAAATCCTGCGCCATGGTGGTGAGGCCGGGACATGTGTAGCGGCTCAGCGGATGATCGTCATGGGCCGCGACGCGCAGGTCGCAATCGCCCTTGCGACCGACCTTGAGGCCGCGCGCATAGGCCGCCGCCATCACGCCGAAGGCGAGACGGTCGTTGTTGCACAGGATGGTCTTGCCCGGCAGGCCGCCATTGGCGAGCATCTTTTCCGTCTGCTCGTAGCCGATCCGTTCGAAATCCCATGTGTAGTCGTCGGTGTCGCCGATGACGACAGGCTCATGCCCGAGCCGCTTCATCGAGCCGACATAGCTCTCCAGCCGTTCCGGCGAATTGTGGTTGACATGCGGGATGTCGAAATAGACCGGGGCGTCGCCGGACCGGCACAGATATTCGACGATGGTCGAGATGCTCTGGGCATTGTTGTTGCCGACGAAAGGGGTTCCGCCTTCGAGATAGGTGTCGAAATAGACGACCGGTATCGCCTGCGTCAGCTTCTCCAGCGTGCGGCGGTCCGAGCGCAGCCCGAGCGGCGCGATCAGCGCCCCGGAGACCTTCAGCGACAGGATGGTTCGCGTCGCCTCCACTTCAAGCTCGCGCGAGCCGTGCGAGGAGATCACGATCGGCCAGTAGCCCTCGTCGCGCAGGCGAAGCTCGATGCGGCTGACCATCTCCGAATAGAACGGATCGGCCACCGTCGGCACCATGATGCCGATGCTGCGCGTGCGCTTGCGGTTCAGATTGCGGGCAAACAGGTTGGGCTGGTAGTCGGACGAGCGCAGCGCCTCTTCGATGCGCTTTCGCGTCGCCGGCTTGACGCTGGTCGGATCGTCGAAATATTTCGACAATGTCGGCCTGGAGACGCCACAGGAGCGGGCGAAATCCTCCATCGTCTTGTGCGTCATAGGCATTGAACCCCTCGCGTCATGGACATCCAATCCCTGGCGCTGCCCGGCACCTAGATACGGTGCGTCGGCTCGCAACTGCAAGGCGAAATTTTACAGATAACTCCAGCAGTTTCAACGCGTATTGATAATTTATTCCACGCGTCAATTTATTAATTGACGCAAAAAAGTGCAAGCCGTATTGACTCCTTATGTCGGTTGCCGCCAGGCAGAGCTGCGCGGCTGACAGGTCGCCAAGTCAGACTGCGGCGAAACGCCGGGAGGAATTCCGCGAGATGAAGAAGCTGGTCTCAGCCGGCGAGATCCTCGTCGAGATCATGGCCGAGCGCATCGGCCAGAGCTTTCTCGAGCCCGGTCCGTTGCTTGGCCCCTATCCGTCCGGCGCGCCCGCCATCTTCATCGGCCAGGCCGCGGCGCTCGGCCAGCCCGCCGGGCTGATCGGCGCGGTCGGCGAGGACGATTTCGGCCAGTTGAACATCGAGCGGCTGCGGACCCTGGGCGCCGACGTGTCGGCGATCGCGGTCCACAAGGGCCATGCGACGGGCACCGCCTTCGTCACCTACCGGGCCGACGGCAGCCGGCACTTTGTCTTCAACATCCGCAACAGTGCTGCCGGCCTGGTCGGCATCGATGCCGGCCGCGCAGAGCATGCTGGCCGGCACCGACCACGTCCATGTCATGGGCTCGTCGCTGTTTTCCGACCGTGCCACCGAGGTCGCGCTGTCGGCGATCCAGACGGTGAAGGCCAAGGGCGGGACCGTCTCCTTCGACCCCAACATCCGCCGCGAGATCATGCAGGCCTCCGGCATGCGCGAGGCGCTCGACCAGGTGCTCAAGCAAACCGATGTCTTCCTGCCGAGCGGCAACGAGCTGTTCCTGTTTTCATCGGCCGGCGACGAAAAGGGCGCGGTCGACGACCTCCTGCAGCGCGGCGTGTCCTGCATCGTTCTCAAGAAGGGCGCCGATGGCGCCGCCTACCACGACCGTCACGGCACGGTTGCCTTGCCGGGCTTTGCCGTCGACGAGGTCGATCCGACCGGCGCCGGCGACTGCTTCGGCGCCGCCTTCGTCTCGTTCTGGCTGCGCGGCGCGGCTCCAGTCGAGGCGCTCAGGATCGCCAATGCCTGCGGTGCGCTCGCCGTCACCCGCAAGGGGCCGATGGAAGGTATTTTTCCGCCTGGCCGAGGTCGAGGCCTTCGCAACCACCGCCGGGAGAGGCCAGCCATGAGCGCCGCGACGCAGAGATTTGCCGGCATCGCGGCGAAGCGCGCCGCGGGCGAGAAGGGCGGCATCGCCTCGATCTGTTCGGCGCATCCGCTGGTGATCGAGGCGACGCTCCGCCATGGCGCGGCGCGTGGCTCCGATGTGCTGATCGAGGCGACCTGCAACCAGGTCAACCACGAAGGCGGCTACACCGGCATGACACCGGCCGGCTTCCGCACATTCGTAGAGGGGCATGCGAAGAAGGCCGGCTTTCCGCTCGATCGCCTGATCCTTGGTGGCGACCATCTCGGTCCCAATCCGTGGAAGCATCTTCCTGCGGCCGAGGCGATGGCGAAGGCGAAGGCGATGATCGACGCCTATGCCGGCGCCGGCTTCACCAAGCTGCATCTCGACACCAGCATGGCCTGCGCCGACGATCCCGTGCCTCTCGCCGACGAAACCATCGCCGCCCGCGCCGCCGAACTTGCGGCCGTCGCCGAGGCGGCGGTCGGGCGTGCGGGCGGCGAGAAGCCGGTCTACATCATCGGCACCGAAGTGCCGGTGCCGGGCGGCGCGCTCGAAGCGCTCGACCATATGCATGTCACCGAGCCTGGTGACGCGCTGCGCACCGTCGAGATCCACCGCCAGGCCTTTTCGCGCGCCGGCCTCGACGCTGCCTTTGCCCGTGCGGTCGGCGTCGTCGTCCAGCCCGGCGTCGAATTCGGCAATGCCGAGATCATCGCCTATGCGCCGCAGATGGCGACGGAACTGGTCGCCGTGCTGGACCGCATGCCGCAATTCGTCTTCGAGGCGCATTCGACCGACTACCAGCCGGACGCAGCACTTGGTGCTCTGGTGCGCGACGGCTTTGCCATCCTCAAGGTCGGCCCCTGGCTGACCTTCGCGCTGCGCGAGGCTCTGTACGGGCTGAGCCACATCGCCGACGTGCTGGCGCCGAACCCCTCGCGCGAAAGCCTGCCGGCGGCGATGGAACGCATCATGCTGGCCGCGCCCGACAATTGGCGCAAATACTATCCGGGCACGCCGGACCAACAGCGCGTCGAGCGGCATTTCTCCTTCAGCGACCGCATCCGCTACTACTGGCCGGCGCCGGACGCGCAGCGCGCGACCCAGACGCTGCTCGAGGCGCTGGGCGAGCGCGAGGTCCCCCGCACGTTGATCGGCCAATACCTCGGACAGCTCGATGCTGCGGTTGCGGCAGGCCGGGTCAAGCCCACAGCGCATGAACTGCTGATCGGCAGCATCACCCGCGTCCTCGACATCTATGCCGGTGCGACCAGGCAGTAGCGGCCTTACCGCCCGTTGCAGCTGCCGAATTGAGTTGGCGGATTGTTCGCCACTGTGATATCAAGCTCCACTGCCTGAGGATCGGCCGATGCCACAACGCCCCTATGATGAGCGCCTGCTCCGTCAGGCATTCGAAGTCGCGCGCAAGGCCCGTGATGCTGGCGAACATCCCTTTGGTTCGCTCCTCGCCGACAAGGACGGCAATGTGTTGCGCGAGCAACTCAACGGTTACAAATCCGGAGGGGGCGATCGCACCGCTCATGCCGAAAGTCTGCTGGCCCGGTGGGCGGGGATGAATTTCAGCCTCGAAGAGCTGGCCTCTTGCACACTCTACACTTCGGCCGAACCTTGCGCGATGTGCTCCGGCACAATCTATTGGGCGGGCATCGGACGGGTCGTCTTTGGGCAGAGCGAACATGACCTCAAGGCGTTGACGGGTGCACACGACGAGAATCCGACACTCGACCTGCCCTGCACGATCGTCTTCGAAGCAGGGCAGCGTCCGACCGAAGTCGTCGGCCCGTTGCTTGCCGATGAAGCGGCGCAACTCCAGGCCGATTTCTGGAAGGACAAGTAGCTCAATTGCCGCAACAAGTAGGTGCTAGTACAGCGGCTGGGCCATGTGCCTTGGCGTCGGCCATTCGGTTGTGATGCCAGGCTGAACAGGCCGCTCGAGATAGGTCGACAGCACGACATAGCTTCGCGTCGAGGTCACGCCGGGCGTCTCGTAGAGGCGCGACAGCAGGCCCTCCAGCGCGCGTGTATCCTCGGTGCGCACCTTGAGCAGCATGCAGGTGTCGCCGGCGACGGAATGGATCTCCTCGACCTCCGGATATTCGGAAACCGCCATCAATTCCGGCGTCTTGCCCCAGCCCTTGGTGTCGATATGCACGAAGGCGAGCAGCGGCTTCTTCACCGCCTTGGGATCGATGATCGCCGCGGTGCTGCGGATGGCGCCGCTGCGGCGCAGGCGCTTGACCCGTTCATGCGCCGCCGGCGGCGACAGGCCGACCTGGTCGCCGAGATCGGCGTAGCTGATCGTCGCGTCGTCGACCAGAACGCCTAATATCTTTCGGTCCGTCGCATCGACGTCCCGGGCCGCCAGCCGGTTCCGCTGAATGCCATCTGTTTCTTCATCCATATGGAAATTCCTTGTTGATGCTGAATTTCATTCGGCCATTATGGTCGTATGTCGAACAGTGATCAATCAGCAATTTTCGCAGCGGCGCCCCGGCCGCCGATCCCGGCGATCGCCTATCTGCTCACCGGATGCATCGCCGTCATCGGCTCGAACTCGCTGGTCCTCGGCCCGATCGCACCGGCCGTGGCGGCGTCGTTCGGCGCAAGCGTGCCGGCGGTGATGATCGCGTCCGCCGCCTTCGGCCTCGGCACCTCGGCAAGCGCGCTCTTCCTGGCGCGATACATCGATCGCATTGGCGCGCGCCGCATGCTGCAGGGCGCGCTGCTGCTGCTGGCAATCGGGCTGGTCGCAAGTGCCGTGGCGCCGACGGTGACGGCGCTGGTCGCCGCACAGCTCGTCGCCGGAATAGCCGCCGGCATTGCCATGCCGGCGATCTACGCCAGCTCGGCGGCGATCGCGCCGCCCGGCCGCGAGAGCGGCACGATCGGCGTCGTGCTGACCGGCTGGACGCTCTCCATGGTCGCCGGCGTCTCGCTGTCGGCCGTGATTGCCGATCTCGTGCATTGGCGCGCCGTCTTCGGCACCGTCGCGGTGCTTGCCGCCATTGCCCTGGCCGGCCTGACACTGACCTCGCTCAGCGACACGAGGAAGAGCGGTCCGGCGCCGACGCCGTTCGGCGCCTTGGCCGTTCCCGGCATCGTGCCGCTGCTCATCGCCTGCGCTGCCTTCATGACCGCCTTCTATGGCGTCTACGGCTATCTCGGCGATCACCTTCACAGCGGCCTGGGCCAGCCGGTCAGTGCCAATGGCTGGGCGGCACTTGCCTATGGTGCTGGCTTCGGCGCGGCCGCACTTCTCGACGGTGTCATTGATCGCCTCGGCGCGCGGCGTGTCATGCCTTTTGCCTATCTGCTGGTTGCGGTTGTCTATGTGGCGATCGCCGCGGCAAGCGGCAGCTTCGGGCTGACGCTGGCGATGGTGGCGGTCTGGGGCCTGGCCAACCATTTCGGCCTGAACGTGCTGGTGATGCGGCTCACCGCGCTCGATCCGTCGCGGCGCGGCACCATCATGGGCCTGAACAGCGCGGTGACCTATTTCGCAGTCTTTGTCGGCACGACAGGCTTCGGCCCGCTCTACACCGGTTTCGGCTTTGCCGCTTGCGCCATGATCGCCGCTTTGCTGATGCTGGTTGCGGCATCAGCCGCGGCATGGCCCGCCGCGGGCCATCGGCAGGACTAGCCAGCCTCGTCCAGCCGGTCGCGCAGCATGCTCCAGGGCAACAGCATGTTTGGCGCATGCCGCATCAGGCCATGCAACGGAATTGGCGAAGGTGGCGCAAAGGGCAGCGGCAGGTCGCGGGCCTCAGTTCCACCAGCCCAGTCGGCCAGCGTCTTGCCCATCGCCGTCGTCATGGCAATGCCGCGCCCGTTGCAGGCGCGGCCGGCGATCAGTCCCGGTCCAAGGTCCAGGAGGTGTGGCAGGAAGTCGGGTTCGACCGCAGCCGTTCCCGACCAGTTGTAAGCGAGAGGCGGCAAGTCAGGCAGGTCGAGATGCCGAGCAAGCCGTCGCCAGATCGCTTGCGGGACGCGCGCATCGGCGCCGGCGCCGACGATATGCATGCCGCCACTGATCAACCGGTTTTCGGCATCGAAGCGGAAGGTGAAGAGATTGCGCCTGGTGTCGCCGACGCCTTGCCCGCCTGGAAGCAAACGCGTGCGCACTTTGCGCGGCAGAGGCCTGGTCGCGATCTGGAAGACCTTCAGCGGAATGTAGGTTCGCTGAAGCAACGGGTTGAGCGCTCCGCCATAGGCGTTGGTGGCGATCAGCACCTTGCCGGCACGCACCGAGCCCGATGGCGTTTTCAGCCTCCAGCCATCGGCCACGCGATCGACCGAGGTGACCGGCGTGCCCTCGAAGATCTTCGCACCAGCCTTCTCCGCCGCATCGGCCAGTCCGTTCGCGTAGCCGACCGGGTTGAGCACGCCACCCGAACGGTCCATCCAGCCGCCGGCATAGTCGCGAACGCCGGTCAGCGCCTGGGTCTCCTCGCTGTCCAGAGTGACGGCCGGCCTGCCGCGCTCTGCCCATTGGCTGGCCCGTGATTTGACCTTCTCAAGAGCCGCCGGCGAATGCGCCGGCTGTATCCATCCGCCTTGCAGGGCGTCGCATGCGATGCCATGCCGCCTGATCAGGTCGAAGACGAGGTCGGCGCTGCCGGCGGCGAAATCAATCAGCCGTTCGCCATGCTCGGGCCCGAGATGCGCCAGGATGTCGACCGGGTCCATCTTGGCGAAGTTCGGCACCACGAAACCGGCATTGCGGCCGGTCGCACCCCAGGCGATGATTTCGGCTTCGAGAACGGCGACGGAGCGCCCTTGCTCGGTGGCATGCAGGGCGGTCGAAAGGCCGGAAAAGCCGCCGCCGACAATCGCCAGATCGACGTCGAGTACGCCGTGATCGCCGTCGAGGGCCGGCCGGTCGCGGCGGTTGCGGCCGACGGCGTGCCAGAGCGAAACGCCGCGCTGAGCCGGCCATGGCGTTCGTCACTTGCTTTCGCCCGCCGCCGCCTTCGCGCGTTTGCCGAACCGCGCACGCAGCGGCCTGTCGCCGAACAGCCCGTTCGGCCTGACCAGCAGGATGACGCACAGCATCACGCCGATGGCGACGATCTGCAACGAGGCCGCGCGTGCCTGCTGCTCCGGCGCAAACAGCATGCTGGTCAAGGTCCCCGATCCGGCCCATATCGCCCACACCAGGATGCTGCCGACGACGGCGCCGAGATTGCTGCCCGAGCCGCCGACGATCAGCATCACCCAGACCTGGAAGGTCAGGATCGGCAGGTAATTGTCCGGCGCGATGAAGCCGGTGAAATGCGCCTGCAGCGCGCCGGCCAGCGCCATGATGGCGCCGCCGACGGCAAAGGCCTGGACCCGGTAGAAGCGCGCGCTCTTGCCGAGCGAAATCGCCGCCCGCTCATCCTCCCGCAGCGCCTTCAGCACCCGGCCCCAGGGGCTGCGCGACAGGTGCTCCAGAGCGAGATAGGCGATCAGCGTGACCGCCGAGACGACGGCGAGGTTCGACAGGTTGAACAGCAGGGGCGTTTCGGCGAGGCTGCCGAAGGGGCGCGGGATGAAGCCGATGCCGAACGGGCCGCCGGTCAGCTTCTGCGCGTTGAGCGCGACCAGCTGAACGACGACGGCGACGCCGAAAGTGGTGATCGCCAGATAGTCCGATCTGAGGCGCAGCGTGGCGATACCAGTGATGGCGGCGGCAATGCCGCCGACCAGCATGGCACCGAACCAGCCGACCAGGATCGGCAGGCCGAAACCGCCGAGCCGCGCTGCATCATCGGGCGTGGTCAGCAATGCGGACGTATAGGCGCCGATGGCGACGAAGCCGGCGAGGCCGACATTGAAAAGGCCGGTCAGCCCCCATTGCAGGTTGAGCCCGAGAGTGACCAGCGAAAAGATCAGCGCCGTGGTCAGGAAGAAAGCGCCATAGCCGAGCAGATCCATCAGCGTTCCCTCACTCCGAACAGGCCGACAGGCCGCACGAACAGCACCGCCATCAGGATGATGAAGGAGACGGCGGCGCGCCATTCGGCGCCGATCAACTGCACCGCGCCCGCTTCGGCGAGGCCGATGATCAGGCCGCCGAGAACCGCGCCCGGAACGCTGCCGATACCGCCGAGGATGGCGGCGGCGAACATCGGCAGCAGCATGTCGAAGCCCATGAACGGCCGGATCTGCACGAGAATGCCGATCATGACACCGGCGACGCAGGCCAGCGCGCCGCCGATGATCCAGGTGACGCGCACGACGCTGGCGACGTCGATGCCGACAATGCGGGCCAGCGCCGCGTTCTGGCTCAGCGCCTGCATCGAGCGGCCGGTCTGCGTGCGCGTCATCAACAGATGCACGCCGAGCACGAGCACGGCGGTCAGCAGCAGCAGCGCGATCTGGTCGGGGGTGATGCGGATGCCGAAGCCGACCGGCATGGCGATCTGGATGGCGCGGCTGAAATAGGTCGGACGTGACGTGAAGATGAATTCGAGCAGGCTTCGCAGCGCCATCGAGGCGCCGAAGCTCGCCATCACCACGATGATCGCCTGGCCCTTCGCGCGCAGCCGCGCGAACAGCACAAAGTCGAGCAGCAGCGCCAGCAGGCCAGTGATCGCCATGCCGATGATGAGCGCGACAATGAGCGGCCAGCCGAAGGAGAGCGGAGCGATTGGCGCTATCTTGCCGAACATGGCGCCGATGGCGCCGACCACGGCGAGCGTCGCATAGGTGCCCCAGGCCATGAAGTCGCCATGGGCAAAGTTCGAGAAACGCAGGATCGAATAGGTGAGCGTCACGCCGATGGCGCCGAGGCCGATCATCGAGCCCGTCAAAAGTCCGTCGACGACAAATTGCAGGTTCATGCCGCGCTCCCCTTGTTCGGAGGCCTGTCGGCGTTGGCCGAGATAGAGTTCGGCGACGACCGGATCGTTCCACAGTTCAGAGGCGACGCCCTCGTGCCGGTCCTTGCCCTCGACCAGCACATAGGCGCGATCACCGATGGCAAGCGCTGCCTTGGCGTTCTGTTCGACCAAGAGGATGGTGACGCCGGACTTGCGGATGCCGGCCAGCATCTCGAACACCATAGCCACGAATTTCGGCGACAGGCCGGCCGACGGCTCGTCGAGCACCAGCACCTTGGGATGGACGATCAATGCCCGGGCGACGGCCAGCATCTGCCGCTGTCCGCCCGAGAGGTTGCCGGCCACGGTCCGGCGCTGGCGGGCGAGGTCGGGGAAGGCGGCATACATTTCCTCGATGCGGGCAGGGGTCTCGCGCCGCTCGAGGATGCCGCAGGCGACCTTCAGATTGTCCTCCACCGACATCAGCGGGAAGATGTTTTCGGTCTGCGGCACGAAGGCGAGGCCGAGGCGAACCATCGTATGGGCGGGTGCCGCTGTAATATCCTTGCCGTCCAGCCGCACCGTGCCGCCGGTGATCGGAACCAGCCCGGCGATGGCCTTGATCAGGCTCGACTTGCCGGCGCCATTGGGGCCGAGCACGACGACGATCTCGCCCTTGCTGACGGTGATCGAGGCACCGCGCACGATCGGCACGCCGGGCTCGTAGCCGGCTTCGAGGTCGCGGACGTCGAGGACGGTCTCGCTCATGCCGCGCCTCCGAGATAGGCCTCGATGACGCGTGGATCGCGCGCCACCTCATCCGCCGTGCCTTCGCAGAGAAGCTGGCCACTCGCCATGACCAGCACGCGGTGGCAGAGCCGCGTCACCATGTCGATATTGTGCTCGATCAGCAGGAAGGTGATGCCGCGCGCGTTGATGTCGCGGATGCGATCGATGATGACTTCGAGCAGCGTCGCGTTGACGCCGGCGGCCGGCTCGTCGAGCAGGATGATCGCCGGATCGGCCATCATCACCCGGGCGAGTTCGAGCAGCTTGCGCTGGCCGCCGGACAGCACCCGCGCCGGTTCATGCGCCAGATGGGTAAGCGCGACGAGCTCGAGCAACTCCAAGGCCTTTTCTTCGCCAATCCTTTCCTCGGCGGCAACCCGTCGCGGCATCAGGAAATTGGCGAGCAGCTTTTCGCCGGCCTGACCCTGCGCCGCCAGCATGACGTTTTCGATCAGCGTCAGGTTGGGCAACGGCCGGGGGATCTGGAAGGTGCGGCCAAGGCCACGGCCGATCCGGCGATGCGCGGCTTCGCCCGAGACGCAAGCGTGCCGTTGAGAAGGATCTCGCCGCTGGAAGGCAGGATGCTGCCGGCGAGCAGATCGAACATCGTCGTCTTGCCGGCGCCGTTCGGGCCGATCAGGCCGAGGATTTCTCCGGCCCTGACGTCAAACGAGACGTCGTTGACCGCGACAAGGCCGCCGAAGCGCCTGACGACGTTCTTCGCCGCCAGAACCGGTGCGCGTATCTCGTCCTGCCGTTCGATAGTCTCGCTCATGCACCCTCTGGCCGAGCGGTCGTTGCCGCTTTCTGATTTTTTTGATTTGTGATCACACTTGCTTTGATCACGCTAATCGGCTTTAATTTTCTCCGCAAGCCGAAAACGGCCAAATCGGGCCAAGACCGGGAATGCCATGCAAAAGGCTGCCATCGAGCGGAACAACGAGGCGATCGCAGCCCAGCTTACGCCGGTCGGTCGCGAGACCGTGCAGGATCGCGTCTATTCGGAATTGCGCCGGGCCTTGATCGGCGGTCTTTTCGAGCCGAGCCAGGTACTGACCATTCGCGGTCTCGCCGATGCGCTGGTCACCTCGACCATGCCGGTGCGCGAGGCGCTCGGCCGGCTGATCACGGAAAAGGCGCTGGAGGCGTTGCCCAACCGCTCGGTGCGCGTGCCGCCGATCACGCTCGAGCGAATCGACGATCTGCTGCGTGCCCGCTCGCTCATCGAAGGCGAAGCAATCGCGCTTGCCGCCGCGCGCATGGGTCCGCGCCAGATCGCCACCATCGAAGCCATGCTCGGCGAGTGGGACGAGATGCGGGCGCTGAAGCACAAGAAGGACATCGACCGCGAAGCGACGCTCAACCAGAGCTTCCATTTCGAAATCTACCGCTGCTGCGGCTCGGCCGTGCTGATCCCGATGATCGAAAGCCTCTGGCTGCAATCCGGCCCCTGCATCCGCGTCGCCATCTACGCCTTCTCGGAAGCCGGCGAGGTCGACACCGCCCACTATCACCGCCGCATCGTCGCAGCGCTCGCCAAGCAGGATGCGCAGGCGGCGCGCGAGGCGCTGGTCGCCGACATCAGCCGGCCCTTTGCCTTCCTGCGCGACAAGCTGCAATCCGCCGCTGCGAAGGACTCGACATGACCAAGCCCGCCATCCGGATCACCGAGCCGCGCTCGAACCTTTCCGTGACGGCGCTGCTGTTGCTCGAGAAGGCGCCGGACAACGCTGCCTTCCTGCTGGCCTATCTCGGCGAGCCACGCGTCGTCGCCGGCATCCATGCGATGTGGACGGGGCCGGAGATTTCCTGCCCGGTTCCATCAGCGCATCTCGATGGCCAGGCCTATGCCAGGCCACTGCCGGCCGAGAATGCGACGCTGACGCCGCAGCCGGGCGACATCGTGCTGTCCTATGTGCCGCCGCGCATGTGGGGCGGCAATCCCAATGCGATCTTCGACATCGGCCTGTATTACGGGCAGGGCGCGCGCCTGCTGTTCCCGATCGGCTGGCTGGCCGGCAGCGTCGTTGCCCAGGTGCGTCCCGAAGAACGCGATCAGTTCGCCGCTGCTTGCGGCGTCATCCGCCGCAACGGCGCCTGTGACGTCACCTTCAGCCTGGTGGAGGTCTGAATGGCCGACGACAGTTTCGAGCTCTTCGATCTCCGCGTCGAGGCGGTCATCCCCGAGGGCAAGCCGATCTATTGCGGCGCCAAGGCCGGCGACTATTTCGAGCTCAAGGGCGAGATGCTGTCGATGCCGGCCGGGCAGGGTTTTTCGATCTATTCGATCGCGGCCGTGCTGCCGCTGCTGGCGGCCAAGCAGCGCCCGACCGCACAGCGAATGACTGGATGACCTCGGACGCCGAGATCGCCTGTCCCGATCCCAATTGCGCCAGCCGGCTGAGGATCGTCAGGACTGGCCAAGCGGCGATTCAGCCATGCCGAGACCACGGCGGTGCCGCTGCCGAAGGAGAATGACCAGTAATGACCGCCAAGACCTTCGAACTCGGCCCCGGCTACACGATCTCGCGCGTCATCCGCGGCGGCTGGCAGCTTGCCGGCGGCCATGGCGCCATCGACCGCGAGCAGGCGGTGACCGACCTGATCGCCACCTTCGATGCCGGCATCTGGACCTATGACTGCGCCGATATCTACACCGGCGTCGAGGAGCTGATCGGTGCTGCGCGACTGCGGCTGGCCAGCGAGCGCGGCCTCGATGTCGCCGCCAGGATGAAGGTGCACACCAAGCTGGTGCCCGACCTCGAACGGCTGGCCAGCATCAGCCGCGACTATATCAGGGGCATCGTCGACCAGTCGCTGCGGCGGCTGAAGACCGAGCGGACTCGATCTCGTGCAGTTCCACTGGTGGGATTATGCGCATGGCCGCGCTATGTCGACGCGATGGGCTGGCTCAACGAGCTTCGCCTGGAAGGCAAGGTGCGCAATGTCGGCACCACCAATTTCGACACGCCACGGCTTGCCGAAATCCTCGCGGCCGGCATGCCGCTGGTCAGCCAGCAGCTGCAATATTCCGTGCTCGACCAGCGGCCGGCGAGCAGCCTTGCCGCACTCGCCGCGCCAGCACGGCATCAGCTTCCTCTGCTACGGTTCGGTGGCCGGCGGCTTCCTCAGCGACAAATGGCTTGGCGTGGCCGAGCCCGCAGACGCCGCTCGAAAACCGCTCGCTGGTCAAATACAAGCTGATCATCGACGATTTCGGCGGCTGGGATCTGTTCCAGGCACTGCTCGAGCACGCTGAAGGCGGTCGGCGATCGCCACGGCGTCGACATCGCCACCATCGCCAGCGCCTGGGTGCTCGAGCAGCCGCAAGTGGCGGCCGTCATCGTCGGCGCCCGCAACCAGGCGCATGCGCTGGCCAATGCCGGGATCATGGACGTCGCGCTGACGCCGGATGACCGGGCGGCGATCGGCGCCGTGATCGCGCGAGAGCCGGGGCCTCGAAGGCGATGTCTACACGCTGGAGCGCGATCGCCACGGCCGCCACGGTTCGATCATGCATTACAACCTCAATGCGGGGAAGAAATGAGCGACAATCCTCCCTGTTTTCACGCGCCAGCGCCGAGATCGTCGATCTGCATCGCTTCTTCGTCGACTGGTTCGTCGAAGCGCGCGCCGACGCGGTGGATTTCAGCCGCTTCGAACGCGTCATGGGCGAAGGCCTCAGCATGATCGCGCCGAGCGGCAAGATCCTCGATCGCGACGCGGTCGTCGGCCATGTCCGCGACAAGCCGCGCCACCTGCGATGACGGCTTTGCCATCTCGATCGAGGACATCCGTGCCGGCTTGGCAGACCGCGCACACGATCGTCGTCCTCTATGTCGAGGCGCAGCTGCGCGGCGGCAAGCACAGCCGCCGCCAGTCGAGTGCCGTTTTCACCACCAGTTCATCGGCGCCCAACGGCGTCGAATGGCGACATCTGCATGAAACCTGGCTGCAGGTGCCGGAAGGCTGAACAGGCTCCAGAGATCAAATTAGAGTCGAGTAACGAAAGGGGAACAACAATGAAAAAGACGATACTTCAACATCACCACCGCGCTGGCTCTTGCTGACGACAGCCGGTGCTGCTCATGCCGCCGATTGCAAGATCACCGTCGGCCTCGTCATGGAACTGACCGGCCCGGCCGGCGAATACGGCCAGGCCGGCGCCAAGTCGGTCGAGATGGCCTTCCGCGACATCAACGCCGCCGGTGGCGTGCGCGGCTGCGATCTCGCCACCGACACGCGCGACAGCCAGAGCCAGGGCAACATCGCGGTCGACGCCGCGACCCAGCTGGTGCAGGTCAAGAAGGTGCCGGTCATCATCGGCGGCATCATCTCTTCGGTGTCGATCCCGATCCTGACCTCGGTCACCGCGCCGGCCAAGATCGTCCAGGTCTCGCCGGCTTCGTCCTCGCCGACGCTGACCGCGCTCGGCCGCGACGGCAAGACCAACGGCATCTTCTTCCGCACCATCACCTCGGATGCGCTGCAGGGCGTCGCCGCCGCCAAATATGCCATCGACAAGGGCTTCAAGAAGCTGTCGATCATCCATGTCAACAACGACTTCGGCGTCAACATGGTGGCCGAGTTCTCGCGCGCCTACAAAGCGCTCGGCGGCACCATCGTCTCCGACACGCCCTACAACGAAAAGCAGTCGAGCTATGCCTCGGAAGTCACCGCCGCGATGGGCGGCGAGCCGGACGGGCTCTATCTCGTCAGCACGCCGGTCGATGGCGCAACGATCGCCCGCACCTGGATTTCGCAGGGCGGCGTGCAGAAATTCCTGCTCAATGACGGCATGAACAGCCCGGACTTCATCGAATCCGTCGGCGCCGACTATCTGAAGGATGCCTACGGCACGTCCTCGGGCACCAGCCCGACGGCCTCGACCGAGTATTTCATGAAGAACTACAAGGAGTTTTCCGGCATCGAACCGTCGAACCCGGCCGCCGACCGCTCCTATGATGCCGGCGCCATCGTCGGCCTGGCCATCGCCATTGCCGGCTCCGAGGATCCGGCCAAGATCAAGGACGCGATGTACAAGGCGGTCGACCCGGCCGGCACGCCGATCTTTGCCGGCAAGGAAGAGTTCGCCAAGGCGCTCGGCCTGATCAAGGACGGCAAGCCGATCCGCTACGAAGGCGTCATCGGCCCGGTCGCCTTCGACAAGTATGGTGACATCACCGGCCCGTTCCGTCTGTGGAAGATCGTGGACGGCAAGGTGACGACCGACGGCGAAATGACCACCGACGACGTCAACGCCTTGCAGGCGACGCTGAACAAATAGGCACAGTCTCGATTGCAAAACCCCGGATCAGGCGATCCGGGGTTTTCCGGGCGGGCGGTTCCACCCTTGCCATGACGACACTTGCGCTACGAGCTACAGCACCGCCGGACCGCCACCCACCAGATAGCCATTGCCGAGTGGATCGCGCTCATCGACGAGCAGCCGCGAATGGCCGGTGATCCAGGCGCTTCCTTCGACCTGGGGAATGATGCCGCTGATCTTGTCCCGCATATCCGCGCCAACCGGCATGCCGCGATAGAGTGTGCCCATCAGCCCCTCGTTGATGAAGGATTGGCCGATTTCAAGTTGCCCCAGCGCCACCAGTGCCGCCATGCGCGCGCAGGTCGCGGTTCCGCATGGCGAGCGATCGAACGATCCCGCCGCTGATACCGGAACGTTGAAGCCCGCCGCCTGCGGATCACGCGGCGTGTCGGTCCACACGATATTGCCGACGACAGGAGGCTTACCGCTGCTCGGGTCGGCCATCGTCAGTTGCGCCGCGATCCTGGCCCGGATGTCCTGCGCGGCGGCAATCAGCGCATCGATCGCATTCGCATCGATGCGAAGGCCCGCGGCGTTTACGTCGACGAAGGCGTACCACTGGCCACCATGGGCGATATGGACCGGCACGGTCCGGCCGTCGCCGACCCGCAGTTCCAGTGTGCATAGAAAAAATGCAAAGCCGAGCCGGAAAGCCACCGCTTGGCAGCGCCCGTTCTTCAACGTGGCCCGCAGTTCGACGCGGCCGGCCGGCGTGCGCAATCCGAATTCGAAGACGCCGTCGTATCCCGGCATCGTCGGCCCAACCAGCCCCAACTCGATCAAGGTCGTCGCGGCCCCGATCGTCGCGTGACCGCACATATCCGGATAGGTCGCGGCGTCCATGTAGACGAGGCCGTAGTCATCGCCAGGGTGCGCCGGCGGGATAAGAGCTACGGAAAACATCGAGCGATGGCCTCTGGGCTCGAACACCGAGACACGCCGCACCCAGTCACGCTCGCCCCGCAACTGTTCCCGAGCTTCGTTTGGATCGAGCCCCGGCGCCAGATCGGCGCCAGCGATGACCACCCGCGTCGGCTGGCCACAAGTATGCGAGTTCACGACCTCCAGAATTCGGGACGCCGTCCGGGATAGACGCGACAGGTCGAGAGAGCTGGTCAAATCCATTTTATCTTTACAGAATAACCGCTTAGGATGAGGCAGCAAACTATAGTGCCTGTCCAGGAATGCAACGCATTTGATGAAGACGACGCTTGAGACCACCGCCGATCCCTTGGCCGAGGAACTCGCCTTTCTGGCCGAGCGGCTGACCGCGTTCAACGACGGCGATGTCGGGCCTGCCGGCCGCAAGGCGCTCGCCGTCTTCGTGCGCGACGAGGACGGCAAGCGTCGTCGCCGGCATTTCGGGCTACACCGCCTGGGGCTGGCTCTACGTGCAATGGCTGTGGGTCGACGAAACGCTGCGCGGCCAGCGGCATGGCCGGCCACATGCTGGCGGCGGCCGAGGGCGAAGCGATCGGCGCGCGGCTGCCACGGCGCCTAGATCGACACCTTCAATCCGGTCGCGCGCAAGGTCTATGAGCGCGCAGGGCTACCTGCCTTCGGCGCGCTGCCGGACTTTCCCAACGGCCGCACCCGCACCTTCCTGCAGAAGAAGCTGGCTCTAGCCCGCGAGCCGTCCGCCGCGCATCGGCTGCGGCGCGCCGGTGGTGCTCGGGAAAGCTGATCGGCAGGCCGCGCAGCACGCGCACCGCGAGGAAAGCAAAGCACTCGGCTTCGATCGCATCGCCGCGCCAGCCGAGCGTCTCGGCCGGCACCGCCTCGACGCCGGCGCGGCTGGCCAGCATCGCCATGATCGTCGGGTTGTGCCGGCCGCCGCCGCAGACCACCAGCCTCTTCGGCCGGTGCGGCAGCAGGTCGAGCGCCTTGCCGACGGCCGCAGCGGTGAAGGCCGTCAGCGTCGCCGCGCCGTCCTCGGCGTCGAGCCCATCGGCCATCGCCGCGGTGAAGTCGAAACGGTCGAGCGATTTCGGATAGGGCTTGGTCAGATAAGGATGCTCCAGCAGCTTGGCCAGCCGCGCCTCGTCCACCGTGCCGGCTGCGCGCCAGCGCGCCGTCGCGGTCCATGTCGCCGAGCCCATTCGCCTTGATGAAATCGTTGAGCGGCGCATTGGCCGGGCCGGTGTCGAAGGCGACGAGATTGTCCTCGCCGTCCCACCAGGTGACGTTGGCGACGCCGCCGAGATTGAGCACCGCCGTGTCGCCGCTGGCGTCCGGCCTCGCGCAGCAGCGCTGGTGATAGGTGGCCGCCAGCGGCGCGCCCTGCCCGCCGGCGCGCACGTCGGCCGAGCGGAAATCGTAGGCGACCTTGGCGCCCAGAATCGCATGCATCAGTTCGCCGTCGCCGAGCTGGCGCGTCGCGCCGAGCCGGCCCGGCTGCGGCGCGCGATGCAGCACGGACTGGCCGTGGAAGCCGACGACGCCGATATCGGCCATGGTCAGGCCGTAGCTCTCGACGAGGTCCTTCACCGCCGCCGACTGCGCGCGCGTCAGCGCCTCCTCGGCCTCGCGCGAAGATCGCCGGCTCCGGCCCGTCGAAATTCCACATCCGCGCCTGGCGCAGCGTCTCCTCCAGCAGGGTGCGGATCGATTGCGGGTAGGGCGCCAGCGTGTAGGTGCCGAAATCGCGATGCGCTCGCCGTCGGTCTTGAGCAGCGCGACGTCGATATTGCCGTCGAGCACGGTGCCGGTCATCAGGCCGACGGCCCAGATCGGTTCCATGGTCAGTCCCTAACGCTCCGTTGACGAGATCGCCGCTGTCGAGAAGACGTGTCGGACGGTTCGGCTCGGCAGGCAAGGTCAGCCTTGTCTTTGTCGACAGTCGATCCGCAGGCCTTGCCGGCGGAGCGGTATTTTGGTTTCTGCGGCTGACTGGCTGAAAAACGGAGCAACGCCATTCTTGCCTGTCGCCGCGCGAAGGCGCGAGCCTTACGAGCAGCATCTGGCGAAATGCTTCCGCCGGAGGCTAACAAGGAGGAACGACATGGCATCCGAAGTCGCAGTGATCGCCGGCGCGGGCGCGGGCCTGAGCGCTTCGCTGGCGCGCCTTCTCACCAAGGAAGGGTTTTCGCGTGGTGCTGGCCGCCCGCAACACCGGCAAGCTCGCGCCGCTGGTCGAGGAGACCGGAGCGCTGGCCGTCGAAACCGACGTCGCCGATCCGGCCTCCGTCGCAAGCCTGTTCGAGGCCGCCGACAAGGCCGGCCCGCTGGCACTTGCCGTCTTCAACGCCAGCGGCCGCACACGCGGCCCGATCGCCGAACTCGATCCCGATGCGGTCAAGCAGGCCCTGTTGGTCGGCGCCTATGGCGGCTTCCTGGTCGGCCAGCAGGCGGCGCGGCGGCTGCTTGGCGCGCGGCTCCGGCTCGATCCTGTTCACCGGCGCCTCCGCCAGCATCAAGGGGTTTCCCGGCTCGGCCGGCTTTGCCATGCCGAAATTCGGCCTGCGCGGGCTGGCCCAGTCCATGGCGCGCGAGCTGGCGCCGAAGAACATCCATGTCGCGCATTTCATCATCGACGGCCAGATCGAGCCGCCCGGGCAGGCGAAAGCCCGACCGGCCGGATCAGCCAGCTGTCGCCCGATGCGATCGCCGAGACCTATCTCGCGACCCATCGCCAGCATCGCAGCGCCTGGAGTTTCGAGGTCGAGCTACGGCCCTGGGTCGAGACATTCTGATCGGTCAGGCTGGCCGTTCTCGCAGTGCGAAATCTTTGAGAGAATATTTCCGGCTTCGTGTTTGAAGAAGAAATCCGGTTCTTTGATCCGGCAAGGCAGCATTGCCGATGATGTCGTCAAGGCTTGGCATCCCGCCTGGCCGATATGACTTCAGGATTGCAGGGAACGACAATGTCCGAACGCGGAAACGCTTTTAAGCCTTTCTTTCATCAGTCATCAGCCGGCGCGCTGCCCTTGCGGCACTTTTGGCTTCGGCCGTGCACACTTGTCGGCCTTGGCCGCGCCGACACCGTCCTTCGCCGAGGACAAGAAGGCGATCAAGGTCGGCATCATCAGCGGCGAGGACGAGGATGTCTGGCGCGTCGTCGTCGACCCAGGCCGCCGAAAAGGGCCTGACGATCGAGACCGTCGTCTTCAACGACTACACCCAGCCCAACGAGGCGCTGGAGCGCGGCGAGATCGACGCCAATGCCTTCCAGCACAAGCCCTATCTCGACAACCAGATCAAGACGCAGGGCTATCACATCGTCCCGCGTCGGCTATACCGGCGTCTGGCCGATCGGCCTCTATTCCAAGAAGTACACCAAGGTCGCCGACCTGCCCGAGGGCGCCGTCATCGGCGTGCCGAACGACCCCTCCAATGAAGGCCGCGCGCTGCGCGTGCTGCAGAACGAGGGCGTGATCAAGCTGAAGGACGGCACCGGCATCCTGGCGACCACCGCCGACATCGCCGAGAACCCGAAGAAGGTCGTCATCAAGGAGCTCGACGCCGGCATCGTCGGGCGCTCGGTCGAGGATCTCGACGCGGCCGTCGTCAACACCGACTGGGCGCTGAAGAGCGGCCTCGGCCCGGACAACCGCATCGCCCAGGAGCCGGTGGCCGACAATCCCTACCGCAACTTCATCGCCGTCAAGGCCGGCAATGAGAACGAGCCCTGGGTGAAGACGCTTGGTCGCCTCCTACCAGAACGAGACGGTCAAGGCCGAGTTCGACAAGGTCTACAAGGGCACCGGGATCAGCGCCTATTGATCGGCGCCGTGGCTGGCAGAAACAGGCGGTCCGCCACGGAGCGGGCCGCCATCGCATTTGCGGAACGCTGAGACGGAAAACGAAGATGAACCAGCATGTCACAGCTGAAGTGGCGCGATCCGGGCCTATTGCCGCCGGGCAGGAAGATGTCGTCCGTCTCACCGATCTGAAGCGGCGCTTCGGCGCGACGCCGGCGCTCGACGGCGTCTCGCTGACGGTGCGCAAGGGCGAGATCCTCGGCATCATCGGCCGCAGCGGCGCCGGCAAGTCGACGCTGATCCGCTGCCTCAACGGGCTGGAGCGGCCGGATTCCGGCGACGGTCTTCATCGAGGGCCGCGAGATCAGCCGGCTCGGCGAGCGCGAGCTGCAGCCGCTGCGGCGCCGCATCGGCATGATCTTCCAGCACTTCAACCTGCTGTCGGCCAAGACCGTCGAGGACAATGTCGCGCTGCCGCTGAAGATCGAGGGCCGCCCCAAGGCCGAGCGGCTGGCGCGTGCCGCCGAGCTGCTGGAACTCGTCGGCCTGTCGGAGAAGGCGAAGGCCTATCCGGCCTCGCTGTCGGGCGGCCAGAAGCAGCGTGTCGGCATCGCCAGGGCACTCGCCGCGCGCCCGGCGCTGCTGCTTTCCGACGAAGCGACCTCGGCGCTCGACCCGGAGACGACGCGCTCGATCCTGGCCTTGCTGAAGGACATCAACCGGCAGGCTCGGCCTGACCATCCTGCTGATCACCCACGAGATGGAGGTGATCCGCTCGATCGCCGACCGCGTGGCGGTGATCGACGCCGGACGCATCGTCGAGCAAGGCCCGGTCTGGTCGGTCTTTGCCGACCCGCGCTCCGAAATCACCAGAAGCCTGCTCGGCGGCATCCGCCCGCAACTGCCGGACGAGATCGCCAGCCGGCTTGTCGCCGGGAGCCGGCGCGCGAAGCGATCCTCAGGATCGACGTCGCCGGCGAGGCCGCGCGAGGCTCCGCTGCTATCGGATCTTGCCGCGCCGCTGCCGGGTCCGTTCCGCCTCGTCCATGGCGGCATCGACCATATCCAGCAGCAGCCGGTCGGCACGCTGTTCCTGGCGGTGGCGGGCAACGATGCAAATCATCTGCCGCAAGTGATCGCATTCCTGAAGGCCCGCCAGGCGCGGGTGGAGGTGCTTGGCCATGTCGCCGGTTCTGTTTGAGCTTCTCCTTCGTTCGATCTGGGAAACGGTCCTGATGACCGGCGCGTCCGGCCTCATCTCGCTGGTCTTCGGCCTGCCGCTCGGCCTGGCACTGGTCGCCACCGATCGCGGCGGCATCGCCGAAAATCTATGGGTGAACCGCGCGCTCGGCGCCGTCATCAACGGCTTCCGTTCCGTGCCCTTCATCATCCTTCTGGTGGCGCTGATCCCGGTGACGCGGCTGATCGTCGGCACCTCGATCGGCACCTGGGCGGCCATCGTGCCGCTGTCGATCGCCGCCACGCCCTACTATGCCCGCATCGCCGAAGTATCGCTGCGCGAGGTCGATCGCGGGCTGATCGAGGCGGCGCGCGCCATGGGCGGCAACCGCTGGACGATCATCCGCGAGGTACTGGTGCCGGAGGCGCTGCCCGGCATCGTCGCCGGCTTCACCGTGACGCTGGTGACGCTGATCGGCGCCTCGGCCATGGCCGGCGCCATCGGCGCCGGCGGGCTGGGCGACCTTGCCATCCGCTACGGCTACCAGCGCTTCGAGACCAGCGTCATGGTCGCCGTGGTCATCGTGCTGATCATCCTGGTCTGCGGCATCCAGTGGGCCGGGCGACCGGCTGGTCGCCAGGCTGGACCACCGCGCATGACCGCCGGACGCAAGCAGGCTTGGTATCCGTTCGGACGTTATTTGCCCGCCGGCGGCAAAATGCAGGCCGGCGTTCTCCCATCGGCGCTCGAGTTTGGATCGTCGCGTTGCTTGGATCGCAAAGGCCTGCGTGCCACCGTGGCGGTCAGGCGCAACGCCCCGCATAAGGAGCCTGAGCATGCCCAGAATTGTCCCCGTGCTCGATCTTGACCGCCTCGAACAGGGCGCATCGGAGCGCCGAACCTTTCTGTTCGACCTGCGCACCGCCGCGCGCGATGTCGGCTTCTTCTATCTCAGCGGCCATGGCATTTCGGCCTCGGAGATCGCCGACGTGCTCGACGCCTCGCGCCGCTTCTTTGCCTTGCCGGAGGCCGACAAGCTGGCCATCGAAATGGTCAAATCCTCTCAATTCAGAGGCTATACGCGCGCCGGCGGCGAACTGACCAAGGGCAAGGCCGACTGGCGCGAGCAGCTCGATATCGGCGTCGAGCGTCCGATTATCCCGCAAGGGCCGGGCGTTCCCGCCTGGACGCGGCTGCAAGGGCCGAACCAATGGCCGGCGTCCCTGCCGGAGCTGAAGCCGGCGCTGCTGGCATGGCAGGCGAGGGCGACCGAGGTGGCGATCCGCCTTTTGAAGGCCTTTGCCCAATCGCTCGACCAGGCCGAGGACGCTTTCGATCCGATCTATCGCGACGAGCCCAACCACCGCATGAAGATCGTCCGCTATCCCGGCCGTGACGCGACCGGCGACGACCAGGGCGTCGGCGCGCACAAGGATGGCGGCTTCCTGACCCTGCTGCTGCAGGACGAGAACAAGGGATTGCAGGTCGAGTATGACGGCAGCTGGGTCAATGTGGACCCGCTTCCCGGAACGCTGGTGGTCAACATCGGCGAGCTGCTCGAACTGGCGTCGAACGGCTATCTTCGGGCGACCGTGCATCGCGTCGTCACGCCGCCACCCGGTGTCGAGCGGATCTCCGTTCCGTTCTTCTTCAGCGCCCGGCTCGACGCGACGATCCCGCTGCTGACCTTGCCCGAGGACCTTACGGGCGAGGCGCGGGGGCCGGCCAGCGATCCCGACAATCCGCTGTTTCGCGATGTCGGCACCAATGTGCTGAAAAGCCGGCTGCGCTCGCATCCCGACGTGGCGAAGCGGCACTATGCCGACCTGCTGGAAACGGCTGCCGCGGGAGGCTGATTGTTGATGCAGCAATGGAGCCGAATTTTTCGCCGTCGGCGCGTTTTTTGGAATTTTGTTCGTCGCAAATGCGCCTGGGCAAGCCCACATAAGGGCTATCGTTCGGCGGTTTCCTCCCATTCCCCGAACGGTGTTCCCCTCTGAAGGTTTGACCTTCATTTTTGGCCGGGCATTCGCGCCCGGCCTTTTTCTTTTGAGCGGTCGCCGGCCACATGGCACTGCGATCATCTTCGGGGTCGGCGGTTCAATCAAAAGCTGAGCCGCTCTAGACTCTCAGCCGCAAGCCCTCGGGATCGAAGAACGGCATCGGCGCCACTGTCGCCCGTGTTGGCGTTCCGTCAATGTCGATGCTGAGCTCGGTGCCATTTGCGGTGAACGGCAATTTGAGATGCGCGGTCGCCAGCACCTTGCCCAGGGAATAGCCATGGTCGCTGTAGGTCACCAATCCGGCATCCTCGCCGCCGGCCATGACCCGGGCGTTGGTTGCGGCCGGTCTGTCGCCCTCGAGGATCAGACCGGTCCAGCGCTCGTCGACACCCTGGTCGCGAACCTTGAGCAAGGCGTCGCGGCCGACGAAGTCGCCCTTGTCGAACCGGATCCAGCGACCGAGGCCGACATGGAACGGTGTGCGGCTTTCGTCCATGTCGATGCCATGCGCAGGATAGGCCTTCTCCAGCCCCAGCGTGAACATCGCCAGCACGCCATATGGCTTGAGGCCGAAATCCCGGCCGGTCCGCATCAGCATGTCCCAGATCGATGCCGCCTCGTCGGCCGGCACGAACAGCTCGAAGCCGAGTTCGCCGGTCACGCCGGTGCGCGAGATCAGCACGCGCGTTTCGCCGATGCGCCCTGAGGTAAACGACCAGCGCTTCAGCCCATCCAGATCGGCGTCGGAAACCAGCGCCTTCAGCAGTTCGCGCGAGCGCGGCCCCTGGATCGTTGGGAAGGCGATCGCCGCCGTGATGTCGGTGACATAGGCCTTGCGCCCCTCGGCATGATGCAGCAGCCAGGGCAGCACCTTGAGCCGGTTGACCGAGCCGGTCACCAGCAGGAAATGCTCCGGCGCCAGCCGGAACACGGTGAGGTCGTCCATGATGCCGCCGTCCTCGCGGCACACCGTGGAATAGCGCACCTGGCCCGGCTTCATCGCCGATGCATCATTGACGATGACATGGTTGACCAGCGCCTCGGCATCCGGCCCTTTGATGTCCATCTTGCCCATGGTGCTGAGGTCCTGGACGCCGACATTGGCGCGGGTGTTCAGGTGCTCGTCGGCGATGCCAGAATAATATTTGGCCGAGATGAAATCACCGCCGACCCGACCCATGGTCGCACCCAGTCCGACGATACTGCCGTAGAAAGGGGATCGCCGCTCAGCCAAGGAGGTCTCCATCGTTCATGAAAACGGCAGCGCCGGGCGGCGCTGCCGAAGTGGACTGTCGTCAGGTCAGGTACCGTAGACGTCGAACGAGAAGTACTTGTCGTTGATTTCCTTGTATTTTCCATTGGCGCGCAGCGCTTCGATCGCGGCATTGAGCTTGTCGGCCAGCTCCTTGTTGCCCTTTTGCAGGGCGATGCCGACGCCGGGCCCGTGAATGGCCGGATCGGCCGTCAGTGTGCCAAGCAGCTTGCAGCAGGCGCCGTCGGGCTTCTTCAGCCATTCCGTCAGGATGATCGAGCCATCCATCATCGCGTCGAGCCGGCCATTGGCCATATCGGTGCGGGCATCATCGCCGGTCGGATAGGCTTTTATGGTCGATCCGCTGTATTTCTGCTCGGCGAAGTTCTGATGAATGGTCGCGCTCTGCACGCCTAACGCCTTGCCCTTCAGGTCGTCGGGCGAGGTGCCTGAGATCGTCGAATCCTTCGGCACGGCGATGGCCGGCGGCGTCTGGTAATACTTGCGCGTGAAGTCGACCTTTTCGGCCCGCTCCGGCGTGATGGTTATGTTGATGATGGCATCGAACTTGCCGGCCTGCAGCGCGGGAATGGAGCCGTCGAAATCTTGCACGACGAACTCGCATTCGGTCTTCATCTCGGCGCACAGCGCCTTGCCGAGATCGATGTCGAAGCCGCCCAGCGTGCCATCGGCATTGGCGTAGTTGAAGGGCGGATAGGCACCCTCGGTGCCGAGCTTGAGTTTCTTGTCCTGGGCGAAAGCCGCGCCCGAGGCGAGGCAGAAGGCAACTGAAGCGGCAAGCACGAAACGACCGAAAAGACGCATGGTCCAGATCTCCGTTGACCGGCGAAGTCTAAGGTCTTTCAGGCCCGCGGCGGAGACGGAAACGACATGTCATGCGCCGATCACGGCGCGATGTCGGCCGATGTCGATCGTCACACGCAAGTGTTCGCGCGCTTCGTCGATTTTGTCCGCGCCGCGGCAGCCATCTGAAGACGACTGGACCTTCGATCTCAACCGCAAGCTGGTTCTGGTGATCAGCGGCGCGCGCCGATAGGCAAGTCCGACCTACAAGAATTCTTCACAAACGGCTACCTATACTGGCGACGACGTTTGGTTCGGGGTCACGAGGGCGGCGGCTTGGAATTCGACTTGAAAACCATCGAGGCGCTGGCTCCCGACCAGGCGTCGCTGAGCGCCGCCTCCAAGCTGACCAAGCGATCGAACTGGCCGCGGCTCGAGAAGAATGAGCAGCAGGCGCTGATCTGGGGCGAATGCCAGGGCTCCGGCTCCAATCCCTATCGCGTGGTGGTCGACACCGGCGATCACGGCTACAAATGCACCTGCCCGTCGCGAAAATTTCCCGTGCAAGCACACGCTGGCGCTGATGTGGATCGCCGCCACGGCGCCAGACCAGCTTTGCCCTGCCGAATCGACGCCGGAATGGGTGAACGACTGGCTTGGCCGGCGCCGCAAGACGGCGCCGCAGGCGCCGGGCGCCCGTACCTGGCGCGGCCGGCCAAGAGCATCGGCGAAGCTGTAGCAGCCGGATGAGGGCGCCGCCGTCGAGGACGCCGCGGCCGCGGAGCGCCGCGAGGCGGCGCAGCGCAAGCGGGCGGAAGACACACGGACCGCGGTGTCGGCGGCGCTCGATGAACTCGACCAATGGATCGCCGACCAGTTGCGGCTCGGTCTGTCCGGATTCGTCGACGCCAGCAGCGAGCGCTGCCGCCGCATTGCCGCGCGGCTGGTCGACATCAAGGCAACCGCGCTTGCCGGCCGCATCGACGAGATCCCGTCGCGGCTGATGGCGCTGCGCAGCGAGGAGAGACCGGATGCGGCGATCCGCGAGCTCGGCAAGCTGGTGCTGCTGGCCAAGGCCTGGCGATCGGCGCCTGACGACCCCGAACTGAAGCGGCTGGTATCGACATCCGAAACCCGCGAACAGATTCTGGCCAATCCCGGACGCAAGGCAGGTCGAAAGCCACTGGGAAGTGCTCGGCGAGAAGATCGAGACCCGCCGCGACGGTCTCGTCAGCCATTCGACCTGGCTGCTCGATCTGAACAGCGCTGACGCCGCAATTTGCCCTGCTGCTCGATTATTTTCCGGCCTCGGCCGGACGCCGATCGCAGCGCCTTCGCCCCAGGCGACCGTTTCGACGCCCGGCTGGTGTTCTATCCGTCGCGCCAGCCGCTGCGCGCGCTGGTGGCGGAGCGCAGCGGCGACGTCACGTCCGGGGCGCCGTGGCCTGATTTCGCCGCGGCACTGCAAAGATCCGCTCGCGGCGCATGCTTCCCAGCAGGACGCCGCGCCCTGGCTCACCGACAGTCCGCTGATCCTGCCTGCCGGCGCGATCTCTGCTCGACGATCGCGGCACCGCCTGGTGGCAGGCCGCCGACGATCCGCAAGGGATCGCCTTGCCGATCGCCGGTGCCGTCGACCAGACCGTGCTCGGCATCGACCTTGCCGCCGCGGCGGCGCTGTGGAACGGCGCGCGGCTCGATCTGCTGGCGGCGCAAAGCGGGTTCGGGAGGCTCGATCTGTCGTGAACGAAGCTCGAGCAGACCGGCCTGGCGACAATGCGCGACTGCTGGATCACCGGCGGACCGACATTCGACCTCGCTCCGGCCGCGTGGAAGGAGATCGCCGGCGGCGGCAGGCCCCGACGAGCGCGAGCGCCTGCTGCTGGCGATCGCCGGCACAGGCGCTCGACGTCGGCTTGCGGCCTGCTGCGCCGAAGGCGCTGAAGCGTCGTCCGCCGCTGCCGGCGCTTGCCCTGCCGATGCTGCCGGAGCGGTTGCGGCCGCTGTTGCGGGCCGCGCTGAAACAGGCTGCCGACGCGAGGCGCAAGGCGCGCGTGGTGACGCTTGGTCGCCAGCCGCGGCTTCGTGCTGCATCCAATGGACTGGATGCCTGCCGCGTCGGACCAGAACAGCCCGGACGTCTATGCGCCCTGGATCGACTGGCAGGCCGGCGTCGAAGGGCAGGCGCATGCCCCACGGGAGAAGCTGACGGCGGAAAACTGGGATGACTTCTATCCCGCAGCGCGCCGCATCGCGCTGGCCGAAATGCGCCGCAGCGACCCGACCGCGGCTCGCATGCTGATCGAAGCCAAGGCGCCGGGCGAACCGGCGGAGGTCCGGCTGGCGCTGATCGAACTGCATGCGTTTCGGTCTCGCGCCTCGAGGACGCGCCCTTCCTGAAAAGCCTTGCCACCGACCGTTCCGGCAAGGTGCAGCGAACTGGCTGGGCGGCTGCTGGCAAGGCTGGGCGAGCACGGCAGCTTGGCGACGGCGGCGCGGACGATCCCATTGCCGAACTCGCCGCCTTCATCAGCGAAGGCAAATCCGGCTTCATCCGCCGCCGCACCACCTACACGCCGGCAAAACTGAAATCGCGCGGCGCAGGAACAGCGTCGCGCCGAACTGTTCGAGACCTGCAACCTGGTCGACCTCGCCGCACGGTTCGGTGCCACCGAATCCGAATTCATCGGCGCCTGGCAGTTCGGCGCCGACGACAAAGCCGACATGCCTGATCGCACGGATGGTCGCCGCCTCGGGCAGCGACGCCGCGGTGGCGCATATTGGCGGATACGCTTGTCGCCGATGGTGGCAAGCCGGCGCTGTTCGTCCTCCACCTCATGCCGCGCTTGGACAGCCGCAGGAAGCGTGTCCTCGTCAGGCTGATCCTGAAGGACTCGAAACATCTTGGCGCACTCAACCTTGCCGAAGGCATCGAAGCAAGCTGGCTGGAATGGGATGACCTGACAAACGGGCAAGTGCTTCCGGCACTGCGTTCAAGGTCATCGGCGCAACCGACGACGCCATGCGCAGCGAGCGCTCGACGACATCCTCGAAACGATGGGCTTTCTTGCCACCACCGCCACGGCGGCAAGGCTGATCGACGA
The DNA here is from genome assembly GCA_963788955.1 of uncultured Alphaproteobacteria bacterium. Taxonomy (GTDB): domain Bacteria; phylum Pseudomonadota; class Alphaproteobacteria; order Rhizobiales; family Rhizobiaceae; genus Mesorhizobium. The sequence goes on from CAWBIN010000005.1 coordinate 207,488, forward strand.
GGTCGTCGCAGCCGGGCATGCCGCCCGCGGCTCCTTCACTCGCTCTCCTGCGTCTCAACGCAGCGCTGGCCGAACATCCGTCTGGAACCGACACATGATCAATCCGGAGAAGAACACATGAACGCAGCCATCCGCCTCCCGGTCGAGCAGGCCTATGCCGCTGAACTGCAAGCGCTGGCGCGCGGCGACGACAAGCAAAAGCCCGCCGGCTGGAGCCTCTCGCCAAAGGCCGTGCTGACCTATCTGCTGGGCGGCAAGGCCAGCGACGGCACCCTGATCACGCCGAAATATGTCGGCCGCCGTCGTCTGATGGAAACCGCCGTGGCGACCTTGGCCACCGACCGCGCGCTGCTTTTGCTCGGCGTTCCCGGCACCGCCAAATCCTGGGTGTCGGAACATCTCGCCGCCGCCATCATGGGCAACTCGACGCTGATCGTGCAGTGCACGGCCGGCACCGACGAGAACCAGATCCGCTATGGCTGGAACTATGCCCAGCTTCTGGCCAAGGGCCCGAGCCAGGAAGCGCTGGTGCCGACGCCGCTCTATCGCGCCATGCAGGACGGCAAGCTCTGCCGGCTCGAGGAACTGACGCGCATGGGCTCGGACGTGCAGGACACGCTGATCACCGTGCTGTCGGAAAAGATGATGCCGATCCCGGAGCTGAACACCTCGATCTATGCCCAGCGCGGCTTCAACATCATCGCCACCGCAAACAACCGCGACAAGGGCGTCAACGAGCTGTCCTCGGCGCTCAAGCGGCGCTTCAATGTCGTGGTGCTGCCGTTGCCCGACGACATGGACGAAGAGGTCGCGATCGTCTCCAAGCGCGTCGGCGAGATGGCAGGCGGGCTCGACCTGCCGGTGCCGAAGAATGTCGGCGAGGAGATCGCCCGCGTGCTGACCATCTTCCGCGAGTTGCGCTCCGGCGCGACCGCCGACGGCAAGGTGACGCTGAAGACGCCGTCCGGCTCGCTGTCGACCGCCGAGGCGATCGCCACCATGGTCGGCGGCCTCAGCCAGGCGGCCTGGTTCGACGGCGGCAAGCTCGGCGCCGAAGGCCTCGCCGCCAGCCTCGTCGGCGCCATCGTCAAGGATCCGGTGCAGGACAAGGTGGTGCTGGAGGAATATCTGGAAACGGTGCTGAAGAAGCGGCCCGACTACGCCGGCTACTACGCGGCGCTGAACGCGGCGATCTGATGCCGATGAAGCACAGCGACATCGCCTATTTCGGCATCCGCCATCACGGGCCGGGCTCCGCCGACAGCCTGGTGCAGGCGCTGCAGGAGTTGCGGCCGGTCGCCGTGCTGATCGAAGGGCCGAGCCGACGCTTCGGCGCTGCTGCCGATGCTGGCCGACCCGGCAATGCAGCCGCCGGTGGCGCTGCTCTGCTACCCGGAGGACGACCCGGCCGCGACCAGCTTCTGGCCGTTCGCCGAGTTCTCGCCCGAATATCAGGCGGTGCTCTGGGCGGTCGGCAACAAGGCGGCGTTGCGCTTCATCGACCTGCCGTCGTCGGCGCGGTCGCCGCGCCGCAGGCGATCGATGCCGCGGAAGATGAGCGCGACGCTGGCCGAAGCGCCGAGCGAAGCCGGCGATGATGCGAGGAGCGCCGCATCGCCGCGATCCGATCGGCACGCTGGCGCATGCCGCCGGCTACGAGGATGGCGAAAGCTGGTGGTCGGACATCATCGAGCAGAACCCCGCAGCCGGGCCCGATCTTCGCGGCCATCGCCGACGCGATGACGACGCTGCGCGAAGGCGAAGGGCCGATCGCGCAGTTCGAGGCCAGGCGCGAAGCGCATATGCGGCTCGAAATCGCCGCGGCGCGAAAGGAGTTCGACGGACCGATCGCGGTGGTCTGCGGCGCATGGCACGTGCCGGCGCTGCAGGCAGCGCACACCCAGAAAGACGATCAGGCGCTGCTCAAGGGCATCGCCCGGCGCAAGAGCACGATGACATGGGCGCCGTGGACGGGACCGCGCCTGGCGTTCGGGCCACGGCTATGGCGCCGGCGTCGTGGCGCCCGGCTGGTGCAAGCATCTTTGGCGCACGCGCGGCCGCCGCGACGCGGCAACCCTGTGGCTGGCGATGATTGCGGCAGTGCTGCGCGCCAAGGGGCATCTGATCTCGACGGCTTCGCTGATCGAGGCGGAGCGGCTTGCGCCGTACGCTCGCCGCCATTCGCGAGCGGCCGAAACCCGGGCTTCGAGGAATTGCGCGACGCCGCGGTCGCCGCCCTGTTCAACGGCGAAGCGATGCTGTGGGCGCTGGTCGAGGCCGAGCTGCTTTTGGGCTGCGGACGTCGGCGAGATCCCGCCCGACACGCCGCTGGCGCCGCTGATCGAGGATCTGCAGCGCAGCCAGAAGGCGGCGCGGCTGAAGCCCGAGGCGCTGGAGCGCGAACTGTCGGTCGACCTGCGCAGCGAAAGCGGGCTCTTCCGCTCGACACTGCTGCACCGGCTGAACGTGCTCGGCGTGCCATTGGGGCAAGCTCGACCGACGCCGGCCGCAGCCGCGGCACGTTTCGCGAGCGCTGGACGCTGGCCTGGGAGCCGGAATATGCCGTGCGGCTGGTCGAGAACCTGGTCTACGGCCCGACCATCGAAAAGGCCGCCAACGGCCGGCTGATCCAGATGCTCGGCGCGGCGGCGACCCTCGACACGCTGGCCGCGCTGGTCCAGGGCGCCATCACGGCCGACCTGTCGGAAGCCTCGACCGCCGGCCTCGCGGCGCTGGAGGCAGCGCGCGGCGCTGCAGCAGCGAATGCCTGGAGATGCTGGCGTCGGTGCCGCCGCTTGCCGACATCATCCGCTACGGCGAGGCGCGCAAGACGGATGCCGGACCGCCTGTCCGGCCTGCATGGAACGGCTGATCGTCGAAGCGGCGATCGCGCTGCCCTATGCCGCGCGCGATCTCGATGCAGCAGGCCGCTGCGTCACTGGTCGGCGCGCTGCGCAAGGCCGACGCGGCCATCAGGCTGATCGAGCCCGGGCGACGATGTGCTCGACGGCCTGGCGCAAGGGCTGGCCGACGTGCTCGACGAGCCGCGCTCGACGGCGCTGCTGGCCGGCTGCGCCGCGCATCTGCTCTACGAGGCCGGCCAGCTGTCGCGCCGAAGACGCCGCCGGGCTGCTCGGAGCGCCGGCTGTCGCCGGGAACGCCGGTCGCTGACGCGGCGGGGTTCTTCGAAGGCTTCTTCAGCGCCGCCGGCCAGCGGCTGATCTATGACGAGGGTCTGCGCGGCGCCGTCGATGCGCTGGCTGAAATCGCCTCGACGAAGAGGCTTTCGTCGCGCATCTGCCGCTGCTGCGCCGCGTCTTCTCCAATCTCGACAGCATGGAGCGCCGGCGGCTGATCGAGGCGGTGCTCGGCCGCGCCGCGCGCCTGCCGGCGGCGCTGACGCCGGCGCCGGACGGTGGCGAGGGCTGGCGCCGGCATCTGGAACGGCCTGCGGCCATTGCTCACTGGGGGAGCTGGCGATGGATGACGAGGCCGAAATCGAACCGAGCCTGACGCACTCACGCCGGATGGCGAGCGCGAGCGCCGCTGGCGGCTGGCGATCGGCGCCGACGACGAGACAGTCGCCAGCGCTTTCCGGCGACGACCAGCGGCTTTCGGCGGCGCTCGACGCGCTCTACGGCGACGGCGCCGAGCGAGGCGCCGCCGACCCGCGCAAGCGGCGCGGCGGGCTCGGCCGCTCGGCGCCGCGCGTCGCGCAATGGATGGGCGACATCCGCTCCTTCTTTCCGGCGCAGGTCGTGCAGATCGTCCAGAAGGACGCCTTCGAGCGGCTCGAACCTGAAGCAGATGCTGATGGAGCCGGAATTCCTCAAGGCGATCGAGGCCGACGTCAATCTCGTCGCCGACCTGATCTCGCTGCGCAACGGTGATGCCGTCGAAGACCAAGGACATCGCCCGCACCATCATCGCCGACATCGTCGCCAAGCTGATGCGAGCGGCTGGAGCGGAAGACCGCCGAAGCGATCCGCGGCGCGCTCGACAGGTCGAGGCGCACCAACCGCCCGCGCCCGCGCGACATCGACTGGCCGCGCACCATCTCGGCCAACCTTCGCCACTACCAGCCCGAGCACAAGACCATCGTGCCGGAAAAGCTGGTCGGCTTCATGCGCAAGCAGCGCCGGCTGGTCGACCTCGACGAGGTGGTGCTGTGCGTCGACCAGTCCGGCTCGATGGCAAGCTCGGTGATCTACGCCTCGATCTTCGCGGCGGTGATGGCCTCGCTGCCGGTCGTGCGCACCAAGCTTGTCTGCTTCGACACGGCGATCGTCGACCTGACCGAGGACCTCAGCCGATCCCGTCGAAGTGCTGTTCGGCGTGCAGCTCGGCGGCGGCACCGACATCAACCAGGCGGTCGCCTATTGCGCCGAGCGCATCGAGCGGCCGACCAAGTCGCATTTCGTGCTGATCACCGACCTCTACGAAGGCGGCAACGGCCAGGAGTTGCTGCAGCGGCTGGCAGCGCTGGTGCGCGTCCGGCGTCAACGTCGTCGTGCTTCTGGCGCTGACCGATCAGGGCCGGCCCGGCTACGACCCGGCGATGGCCGGCTCGGTCGCCGCACTCGGCGTTCCGGTCTTCGCCTGCACGCCGGACCTGTTCCCGGACATGATGGCGGCGGCGCTGCGGCGCGAGGATATCGGCGCCTGGGCGGCGGGCGCCGACATCAAACTCGTCCGCGCCGAGACCGAAGCGCCGAAGCCAGGCGACTGAGCTTCGTTGACCGTTGGCCGGCCCGGCACCGCCTCAAGACGTCTTCTCGCCGACCAGTTCAAAGCGCTCGATCTCGCAGTGCTGGCCGACCACCGCCAGCACGTCCGTCGAAGGTTCGATCGCATCGGGCTGTTTCCATTCGAGGTTGAAGGAGAACACGAAGCGGTCGCGGCCGGCGTCATGCTCCATGCCGACAAAGCGCGCCTCATAGCCGAGCGGCCGCACCATCTCCTGGAGGTCGGGTGGCAACCCTTTCGCCCAGGAGACCGACAGAATTGCGTGATGGTCGCGCGGGATCCGGAGATCGACCCATCTCAAGGCCTGGAGCGTCACCAGGGTGAGCAGCGTCGCAATCCCCGCCAGGCCGAACTGGCCACCGCCAAACGCCAGTCCGATCATCGTCATGATCCACATCGTGGCGGCGGTGGTGACGCCGGTCACGAGCTCGCCGCGCCGAAGGATGGCACCGCCGCCGATGAAGCCGACGCCGGTCAGCACGCCGAGCGGAAATCGCAGCACATCCATGCGGCCGAAGGAATCCGTTTCCTTGCCCGCTATGTCGAGCAGGATGTTGGCCTGGATCATGGCGATGGCAGCCGCAAGGCCAACCAGGATGGTCGTTCGAAGTCCGGCGGTGCGGCCGCGCGACTCCCTGTTCAAGCCGATGAGGATGCCTGCCAGCAGCGTCAGCAGAAGCCGCGCGGCGAGGTCGGGCCAGGTCGGATGAAGCGGCATCTCGCAGCAAAACGGCTCGAACATCTTTTCCACCTCGGCGGCCTGGGCGCGCCGCGTCCTACGTCGCGTCCCTACCCGTCTCTCAACATCGCTGGGGCATTGATGGTTCCCCTTCGCCGCCGCCACTCCGTTGCACGATTTGAACAGGCGGCGCTTGACTCCGGCAAGGCCTTGTGAAAAATTTTGCAGCAACTGATAAAAATATCAAAGGGTGGAAATGGTTGGGTTCGGCAACGGCCTGCTGCGCGACGATGAGACCAGCATGGCGACCCGCGCCGCCTGGCTCCACTATGCCGGCGGCCTGACCCAGTCCGAGGTTGCCAAGCGGCTCGGCCTGACCAGCCTCAAGGCGCACCGCCTGATCACCAAGGCCAACCAGGAAGGGCTGGTCAAAGTCTATATCGACGGCGAAGTCTCCGAATGCGTCGAGCTGGAGGACCAGCTCTCCGGCCGCTACGGCCTCGACTATTGCGAGGTGGTGCCGGACTTCGATTCCGAGGACCTGCCGCTCAAGGCGCTGGGCATTGCCGGCGCGCAGTTCCTCAAGCGCGAGATCGAACGCGGCGAGGGCACGCTGATCGGCGTCGGCCACGGCCGCACGCTCGCCGCCTGCGTCGAATACCTGCCGCGCATATCGGCCGACGACGATCCGCTTCGTCTCGCTGCTCGGCGGCCTGACGCGGAAGTTTTCGGCCAACCCGCATGACGTCATCCATCGGCTCGCCGAGCGCACCGGCGCCGAAGCCTATGTCATGCCGGTGCCGATGTTCGCCAACACGGCCGAGGACCGCACGGTGCTGCTCGGCCAGAAGGGCATCAGCGAGGTCTTCGATCTCGCCAGGTCGGCCGACCTGCTGATCGCCGGCATCGGCACCGCCGAGCGGGAGGCTTCGCTGGTCGCCACCGGCATGATCGAGAAGGGCGAGATGGAGGAGATCCCGCGCGACGGCGGCGTCGGCGAATTGCTCGGCCATTTCTTCGACGAGGCCGGAAAGCCGGTCGGGACGACGCTGTCCAACCGGGCGCTGGCGCTCGGCGCGCGAGGACATCGCGCAACCGCAGGATTGTCGCCGTCGCCGGCGGCAAGGTGAAGGTTCGTGCCATCAAGTCAGTGCTGGAGGGCCGCTATCTCAAGGGCCTGATCACCGACGAGCGGACGGCGCGATCGCTCGTGGAACAGACGCCGGTCGGGTAGCCGGCAACGCTTGGTTGAACACTACCCTGTGGAGGAGAAGAGAAGATGTATGAGAAAGAGAAAGACCTGATCGACGCGTTCATGCGCGGACAAGTCGATCGCCGCGGCCTGATCAGGGGCCTCGGCGCACTGGGCCTTGCCGCCGGAACGGCCGGCACGCTGCTCAACTTGGGACAGACCCGTGCGCTCGCCGCCGATTTCGACTGGCAGGCGCACAAGGGCAAGACCATCAAGCTCTTGCTCAACAAGCATCCCTATGCCGATGCGATGATCGCCAACCTCGAGAACTTCAAGCAGCTGACCGGCATGGACGTCGTCTATGACGTGTTCCCGGAAGACGTCTATTTCGACAAGGTGACGGCGGCGCTGTCGTCCGGCTCGCCGGAATACGATGCCTTCATGACCGGCGCCTACATGACCTGGACCTATGGCCCGGCCGGCTGGATCACCGACCTCAACGAATGGATCAAGGATCCGGCCAAGACCAACCCGAACTATGCCTGGGACGACTTCCTGCCCGGCGTCAGGAATTCCTGCGCCTGGAACGGCCAGCCGGGCGGCGAACTCGGTTCGGAAGACGCCAAGCAGTGGTGCATTCCGTGGGGCTTCGAGCAGAACAACATCACCTACAACATGGCGATGTTCGAGAAGGCCGGCGTCGAGCGTGCCCGGCAACATGGACGAGCTGGTCGCCGCGGCGGCCAAGCTCACCAAGGACGTCGGTGGCGGCGTCTACGGCATCGGCGTGCGCGGCTCGCGCTCCTGGGCGACGATCCATCCCGGCTTCCTGTCGGCCTACGCCAATTTCGACCAGAAGGACCTGAACGTCTCGGCCGACGGCAAACTGTCGGCCGCCATGAATACCGCCGAATCCAAGGCCTTCCACAAGCCAGTGGGTGCAGATGATCCAGGAGAGCGGCCCGAAGGACTGGTCGACCTACACCTGGTACCAGGTCGGCACCGATCTCGGCGCCGGCGCCTCGGCGATGATCTTCGACGCCGACATCCTTGGCTACTTCATGAATGGCGGCGACAACAAGATGGCCGGCAAGCTCGCCTATCGCCGGCTTCAAGGCCAATCCGGCCGCCAAGGCGCCGACCCCGAACATCTGGATCTGGTCGCTGTCGATGTCCAACTTCTCCAAGGACAAGGACGCCACCTGGTACTTCATGCAGTGGGCCTCCGGACCCGAGCATGCGCTGTTCGGCGCCACCAAGATGGACTTCGTCAATCCGGTCCGCCAGTCGGTCTGGAAGGACGAGGTGTTCCGCGAGAAGCTGAACAAGAGCTATCCGGGCTATGTCGAGATGTTCGACGTTTCGGCACCGGGCGCCAGCATCAAGTTCACGCGCGCAGCCGCTGTTCTTCGACCTCACCACCGAATGGGCGGCGACGCTGCAGAAGATGGTGGCCAAGGAAGTGCCGGTCGACGAAGGCCTCGACAAGCTGGCCGAGAGCATCGATCGGTCAGCTCAAGGAAGCTGGTCTCGGCTGATCGCTGCGAAGGCTGGCCTGCCCGAGGCGGGCCAGCCTCGACCGTCGGTTACATGTTCGCGATGCGGCGCCGGTGGCGCCGCCACTGCGCCCGACCGGCCGCCTGGCTCCCTGGGCGGCCGGCAGGGCGAAGCAACAGGAATGATGGAGCAGCAGATGACTGCGGCGACAGTGCAGAGGGCCGAGACCCTCCGGCTTCAGGATCAGCAAGCGGGTGCTGCCTTATCTGCTCAGCCTGCCGGCGTTGCTGGTCTGCATCGGCATCCTGATCCCGTTCCTCACCGCGGTCGTACTATTCCTTCCAGCGCTACCGGCTGAGCCAGCCCTGGGCGCGGCAGTTCAACTGGGGCGACAACTACATCGACTTCTTCACCGACCCGGAGTTCTGGAACACGCTGCAGGTCTCGCTGCTCTATGCCGGCATCACCGTCGGCGCTCGAGCTGGTGCTCGGCCTCGCCATCGCGCTGCTCCTGCAGAAGCGGACTCGCGCTCAACAATTTCATCTCGATCATGCTCTTGATGCCGCTGATGACGGCGCCGGCGCTCGCCGCGCTGATGTGGAAGCTGATGACCAATCCGGGCTTCGGCGTCCTGAGCTATCTCGCCAGCCTGATCGGCGCTGCAGGATTTCCGCTGGGCCTCGTCGCCGTCGACCGCGCTCTTCACCGTCGTGCTGGTCGACATCTGGGTCTACACGCCCTTCATCATGATCCTGCTGCTGGCCGGCCTGCGCAGCCTGCCGACGCAGCCCTTCGAGGCGGCGGCCCTTGACGGCGTGCCGCGCAGCTTCGTCTTCTTCCGCATCACCCTGCCGATGCTGACGCCCTACATCCTGACGGCGACGCTGTTTCGCCTGCTCGATTCCATCCAGCAGTTCGACATCATCTATGCGATGACCAGGGCGGCCCCGGCGACACGCTGACCGTCTTCCAGGTCGAGGCCTATCTCAACTTCTTCCAGTCGACCAATGTCGGCCGCTCGGCGGCGCTGATGATCATCCTGTGGGCGATCACCTATTTCCTGTCGAACATCTTCATCAAGAACTGGCTGCGGCTGCGCGAACGCGCCCGCGGCGCAGGCATAGGAGGCCGGCGATGGAACACACCTCGACTTCTCGAACGCATCCTGCGCGGCATAGCGCTCGACGCTGGTCGTCATCTTCTTCATGTTCCCGATCGTCTGGATCTTCATGATGTCGTTCCAGACCAACGAGACCATCCTGCGCATACCGCCGCAGCTGGTGTTCGAGCCGACGCTGGCCAACTACACCGCGCTGATCACCGGCAAGCTGACGACGGTGTCCGGCACGCTCGACATCGCCTTCATGCGCAACCTGTGGAATTCGGTGTTCCTGTCGGTCACCTCGGTTGCCGTCGCGCTGCTGCTCGGCGTTCCCGCCGCCTACGCCTTTGCCCGACACAAGTTCCGCGGCTCGTGAGGATATCGCCTTCACGCTGCTGTCCTTCCGCTTCGCGCCGGCGCTGCTGGTGCTGTTGCCGCTGACCCTCTACTTCCAGAAGCTCGGGCTGGCCAACACCTATTTCGGGCTGATCTGGGTCTACCAGCTGATCTGCCTGCCGCTGATCCTGTGGATCGTGCGCGGCTATTTCGAGGACATTCCGGCCGACATCGAATACGCCTATCGCATCGGCGGCCATTCCTGGTTCGCCACCTTCCGCAAGATCGCGCTGCCGCTCGCCGGCCCCGGCATTGCGGCGGCCGGCCTGCTCGCCTTCATCTTCGCCTGGAACAACTTCGTCTTCGCGCTGGTGCTCGCCTCCGCCGACAAGCAGCCGGTGACGGTCGGTGCGCTGGCCTTCATCACCTCCTCGGGCATCCAGTACGGCCAGATCTCGGCCGCGATCGTGCTGTCGATCACGCCGACGCTGGCGCTTGCCCTCTACGCGCAGCGCTACCTCGTCGAAGGCCTGTCGCTCGGCGCGGTGAAAGGATAGGTCCGATGGCAAGCCTCGAACTGAAAAATGTCGTCAAGCGCTACAAGAGCCAGACCGTCCTCGACGATCTGTCGCTGACCGTCGCCGACGGCGAGACGCTGGTCCTGTTCGGTCCGTCCGGCGCCGGCAAGACGGTGCTGCTGCGGCTGGTCGCGGGCGTCATCGATCCCGACGAGGGCAAGATCCTGATCGGCGGCGAGGACATGACCGACGTCGATGCCGAGTTCCGCGGCGTCGGCATGGCGTTCCAGAATTTCGCGCTGTTCCCGCATATGACCGCCTTCGACAACATCGCGTCGCCGCTCGAAGCCAGGCACTCCTCGAAAGGCGCGATCAAGGCCGGCGTCGAGAGCGTCGCCAAGCTGCTCAAGATCGACCACGTGCTGAGCCACAAGCCGCGCGCCCTGTCCAATGGCCAGAAGCAGCGCACGGCACTTGCCCGCGCTCTGGTCGGCTCGCCGCCGTTGCTGCTGCTCGACGATCCCTTGCGCAACGTCGACGCCAAATTGCGTTTCGAGATGCGGCTCGAACTGCCGCGGCTGCTGCACGATCGTGGCGCGACCGTCATCTACGTCACGCAGGACTACAAGGAGGCGATGGCGCTCGGCAACCGCATCGCCGTGATGTCGCAAGGCGTCATCCGCCAGCTCGGCACGCCCGAGCAGATCTATCGTGAGCCGGCCAACATCGAGATCGCCAGGCTGTTCGGCGACCCGACCATCAACCTGCTCGACGTCAAGCCGGCGCGCGACGCCAAGGGCATCTATGTCGGCCTGTCGAATGTCCAGGTCCATCTCGCCGGCGCCTTTGAGGCAGCGGTCGGGCGCGACTGCGTCATCGGTCTGCGGCCCGAAGCGCTTAGCTTCGTCGGCGAAGGCACGCCCGGCGCTTTCCCGGTGACGGTCGAGGCCGAGACGCCGCTCAACGAAAAGATCGTCACGCTGGTGCGCACCGTGCGCGGCCGCGAAATCCTGGTCTCGCGCCCGGCCGGAATGCCGGGCCAGGCCGAAGGCAAGGCCCACATCGCCGTCGATAGCAAAAGCGCGCTTCTGTTCGATCATGCGAGCGGCGAGCGCATCGGCGCCAACAAGGTCGTCAATTTGCGCAGCGGAGAAGCGGCATGAGCGCCAGCGCAATCACCATTTCCGGCGTCGACAAATTCTATGGTCCGATCGACCGCGGGGTGCACGCGGTCAAGAACCTGACGATGGAGATCGCCAAGGGCGAGATCGTCGCGCTGCTCGGCTCGTCCGGTTGCGGCAAGACCTCGACATTGCGCATGATCGCCGGCTTCGAGGAGGTCTCGCGCGGCGCGATCTCGGTTGGCGGCCGCAAGGTGCACACGCTGGCGCCCGTCAAGCGCAATGTGGCGATGGCCTTCGAGGGCTATTCGCTCTATCCGCCGCTCACAGTGCGCGAGAACATGGCTTTCGCCCTGAAGGCGGCGCGGCTGCCGAAGAGCGAGGTCGACGCCAAGGTCGCCAGCATCGCCAAGCTGCTCGAGATCGAGGACATCCTGGAGCGCTATCCGAGCTCCATCTCCGGCGGCCAGCAGCAGCGCGCCAGCCTTGGCCGGGCGCTGATCCGCAATGCCGACCTGCATCTGCTCGACGAGCCGATGGGCCAGCTCGAACCGCAGCTGCGCGCCGTGCTGCGCGGCCGCATCAAGCACTTCATCAAGGAGCGCGGCCTGACCGCGATCCTGGTCACCCACGACCAGACCGAGGCCAATGCGCTGGCCGACCGCATCGCGGTGATGGAAGGCGGCGTGCTGCAGCAGTTCGACACGCCCGACATGATCAAGCGGCGGCCGGCCAATTTGTTCACCGGCACCTTCGTCGGCGAACCGCCGATGAACGTCTTCGAGGCCTATGTCGGCAACGCCGCCGGCAAGATCAGTCTCGAGCTGCCCGATGGGCTGTCGCTCGACTACGACAAGGACGCCTTCAGCGCCCCGGTTCGCGACCAGTTGCTCAACCGCGAGCGCGTGGTGATCGGCGTCAGGCCCTATGCGGTGCGCCGCTCGAAGGACGGCGTGCCGGCCACCGTTTCTGCCAACCAGTGGCTCGGCGACCAGACGCATATCGCCGCCGATTTCGCCGGCGGCTCGCTGGTGCTGGTCGAGCACGACCGCACCCGCCTGGAGCTGGCGGCGCCGATCAATGTCAGCATCGATCCGAAGAACCTGCACGTCTTCGATCAGGCGAGCGGCAATGCGATTTCGCACGGGATGGAGCTTGCCTGATGCGGGATGTGCTGATCGGCATCGACGCCGGCACGTCTGTCATCAAGTCCGTCGCCTTCGACCCGGCGGGCCGGCAGATCGCGGCCGCGGCGCTGCCGAACAGCATACGAGACACTGCCTGGCGGCGGCGCCGAGCAGGATCTGGCGCGCACCTGGGCCGATACGGCGACCACGTTGCGCCAGCTTGCCGACAAGGTGCCTGATCTCGCCAGCCGCGTCATCGCCATCGCGGTGACCGGGCAGGGCGACGGCACCTGGCTGATCGACACCGACGGCGAGCCGGTCGCCAAGGGTTGGCTGTGGCTCGACGCGCGCTCCGCCGCGGTCGTCGAGGAGATCCGCGCCCGGCCCGAGGACCGGCTGCGCTTCGAGAAGACCGGCAGCGGTCTCGCCGCCTGCCAGCAGGGATCGCAGTTCGCGTTCATCAAGCGCAACATGCCGGGCATGCTCGCCAAGGCGGCGACGGCGTTCCACTGCAAGGACTGGCTCTATTTCCGGCTGACCGGAGAGCGTGCGACCGATCCGTCGGAAGGCACCTTCACCTTCGGCGACTTCCGCACCCGCGACTACTCCGACGATGTGCTCGACGTGCTCGGCGTCGGCGATCTCCGGCATCTCCTGCCGCCGATCGTCGATGGCACCAGGCAAAGCGCTGTACTGTCCAAGGCGGCGGCCGATGTCACCGGCCTGCTCGCCGGCACGCCGGTCGTGCTCGCCTATGTCGACGTCGTCTGCACCGCGCTTGGCGCTGGCCTGTTCGATCGGCAGCGCAAACCGGGCTGCACCATCATCGGCTCCACCGGCATGCATATGCGGCTTGCCGAGACGCCCGACGAGGTTCAGCTGAACGACGCTGCGACCGGCTATACGATGGCGATGCCGGCGCCTGGCGTGTTCGCGCAACTCCAGTCGAACATGGCGGCGACGCTCAACATCGACTGGGTGCTCGGCCTCGCCTCCGGCATCCTCGCTTCGCAAGGGATTTCGCGCTCGAATGGCGAGATGATCGCGCTTGTAGACCAGTGGATCGCATCGTCGAAGCCGGCGTCGCTGATCTACCAGCCCTACGTGTCGGAGGCCGGCGAGCGCGGGCCTTTCGTCGATGCCAATGCCAGGGCCGGCTTCGTCGGCATTTCCTCGCGCCACGGCTATGCCGACATGGTGCGCGCTGTCTTCGAGGGCCTGGCCTTCGCGGCGCGCGATTGCTACGCCGCCATGGGTCCGCTGCCCAAGGAAGTGCGCCTCACCGGCGGCGCGGCCCGCAGCCCGGCCCTGCGAAAAATCCTGGGTGCCGCGGTCGGCGCCGACATCCGCACCAGCGAGCGCGAGGAAGCGGGCGCGGCGGGTGCCGCGATGATCGCGGCGGTGTGCGTCGGCCAATACGCCTCGATGGACGATTGCGTCGCCGAATGGGTCATGCCTTTGCTCGGTGCGGCCGAGCCGAGCGACCAAAAACTTGCCGCCATCTACGAGGCGATGGCCCCGTCCTACACATTGGCGCATGAGGCGCTGCGTCCGGTCTGGCGGTCGATGGCCGCCTCGAAAGCACATTGAGAAGTCGAGCATGCAGAAGAAAATAGCGATCATCGGCGACCGTTTCATGCTTCCGGACGTGTTCCGGTCGGAGATCGAGAAGGCCTGCGGTAATAGCCTCGACATCCGCACGCTCGAGATGGCCTGGCCCGACGAGCCGATGGAGTTCGGCAACCCGGCGCTCGGCCTCGACAAGGTCAAGGAGTATTTCGGCGATCCGGACGAGGTGGTCGATTTCATTGGCGACGCCGAGATCTTCGTCACCCAGCTGTCGCCGCTGTCCGATGCGATGATGCGGCGCCTGCCGGGGCTCAAGCTGGTCGCGGTGTCGCGCGGCGGTCCGATCAACATCGACATGGCGGCTGCGAAAACGCATGGCATCACCGTCGTCAACGTACCGGGCCGCAATGCCAGCGCGGTGGCCGAATTCACCATCGGCGCCATCCTTGCCGAGACAAGGCTGATCCGCGTCGGCCACGAAGCCTTGCGCAAGGGCGAATGGCGGGGCGATCTCTACCGCGCCGACCGCACCGGCCGCGAGCTCAGCGAAATGACCGTCGGCGTTATCGGCTACGGCAATATCGGCACGAAGGTGGTGCGCCTGCTGCGCGCCTTCGGCTGCCGCATCCTGGTTTCCGATCCCTATGTGCAGCTGAGCGCGGACGACCGCAATGCCGGCGTCGAGCTGGTGGCTCTGGACGATCTTCTCGCCCGCTCCGACGTGGTCACGCTGCATTCGCGGGTGACGGCGGAAACACGTGGGCTGATCAACAAGGACACCATCGCCCGGATGAAGCCCGGCGTGATCTTCATCAACACCGCGCGCGGCCCGCTGGTCGACTATGACGCGCTCTACGACGCGCTGGTCTCCGGCCACATCGCCGGCGCCATGCTGGAGACCTTCGCGGTCGAGCCGGTGCCGTCGGACTGGCCGCTGCTGCAACTGCCGAACGTCACGCTGACGCCGCATATCGCCGGCGCTTCCGTGCGCACCGTAACCTATGCCGCAGAGCAGGCGGCCGAGGAGGTGCGTCGCTTCATCGCCGGTCTGCCGCCGGTCAATCCGTGCTAAGGCCGTCGCCATGAAACGGACAGTCTGCGGCGAAGGTCTGGCACGATGAGCGGCGAGAGCGAAATCGTCGACCTCTTCGTCATCGGCGGCGGCGTCAACGGCGCCGGCATCGCGCGCGATGCGGCCGGCCGCGGACTTTCCGTCATCCTGTGCGAGAAGGACGATCTCGCCGAAGGCACCAGCTCGCGCTCGGGCAAGCTCGTTCATGGCGGTCTGCGCTATCTCGAATATTACGAGTTCCGCCTGGTGCGCGAGGCGCTGATCGAGCGCGAGGTGCTGCTGGAATCCGCGCCGCACATCATCTGGCCGATGCGCTTCGTGCTGCCGCACAGCCCCGACGACAGGCCGGCCTGGCTGGTGCGGCTCGGCCTGTTCCTCTACGACCATCTCGGCGGCCGCAAGCGGCTGCCGGCCACCCGCACGCTGAACCTGCGCACCGCGCCCGAAGGCGCGCCGGTCAAGGATGCCTTCAGGCGCGGCTTCGAATATTCCGACTGCTGGGTCGACGACGCCCGCCTCGTCGTCATCAACGCGCTCGATGCCGCCGAGCGGGGCGCGAAGGTTTTCACCCGCACCGCTTGCACCGCTGCCCGCCGCGAGAACGGCCTGTGGTCGGTGGAAATGCGCGACGGCAGGACCGGCGTCAGAACCACGGTCAGGGCGCGGGCGCTGATCAATGCCGCCGGCCCCTGGGTCAACGACATCGTCAACCGCGTCGCCGGCCAGAACTCCAAGCGCAATGTGCGGCTGGTCAAGGGCAGCCACATCGTGGTGCCGAAATTCTGGGAGGGCCGGCAAGCCTATCTCGTCCAGAACAACGACAAGCGGGTGATCTTCATCAACCCCTATCAGAACGACCTGGCTTTGATCGGCACCACCGACATTCCCTATGAGGGGCGGCCGGAGGACGTGGCGGCGGAGGAGAGCGAGATCGACTACCTGATCAGGGTCGTCAACCGCTATTTCAAGCGCGGCCTTGTGCGCAGCGATGTCGTCTACTCGTTCTCCGGAGTGCGGCCGCTTTACGACGACAACGCCGACAATCCGAGCGCGGTGACCCGCGACTACATATTCGAGCTCGACGCATCGGCCGGCCAGGCGCCGCTGCTTTCCGTCTTCGGCGGCAAGATCACCACCTTCCGCAAACTCGCCGAGCACGCGCTGGACCGGATCCAGCCCTTCTTCCCGAAGATGGGCAAGGCTTGGACGGCAAAAGCCCATCTGCCGGGCGGCGACATCGCCAATGCCGACTTCGAGCAGTTCCTCGGCGACCTCGGCCGCGACTATCCGTGGATGCCGGCCTCGCTGGTCAAGCACTATGGCCGGCTCTATGGCACGCGCACCCGCGCGCTGGTCGGTGCCGCCGGCTCGCTCGCCGATATGGGGCGGCCTTTCGGCAAGGATTTTTTCGAGCGCGAAGCGAGCTTTCTCTTCGCCCACGAATGGGCGCTGACGGCGGCCGACATTCTCGACCGGCGCACCAAGCACGGCCTGCATCTCAGCGCCGCTGAGCGAGCCTCCTTCGAGGACTGGTGTGCGAACCGATTGGCGAAGGCTGGCTGATGGCTGCTCGTATTGATCACGATGCCGCCGAGTTGGAGGCGCTGCGCGTGCTGTCCGCCAGTGTTGGAGCCGACCCGCTGCTGGTCCAGGGCGCCGGCGGCAACACCTCGCTCAAAGAGGCCGGCCTGCTGTGGATCAAGGCATCCGGCACCTGGCTGATGAACGCGGCCACCACCGACATTATGGTGCCGGTGGAACTGGCCCCCTTGCTTGATGCGGTGGCGCGCAAGAGCCCGGCAGCCGAGAAGGCCGATCAATTCACACCGGCGGATCTCAATCCGCACCGGCTGCGGCCTTCGATCGAGACCACGGTGCATGCCTTGCTGCCGCAGAAGATCGTCGTCCACGTCCATTGCGTCGAGACGATCGCGATCGCTGTGCAGGCCAATGCCGAGGCCCTGTTGGAAGAGCGTCTGCGCGGCCTCGACTGGGCCTTCGTGCCCTATCGCCGGCCGGGGCTGCCGCTGGCGCAAGGGATCGCGGAGCGGCTGCAGCCTCGCACCAATGTGCTGGTGCTTGGCAATCACGGGCTGGTCGTCGCCGCCGACACGGTTGCCGCGGCAAGCCTGCTGCTCAGGCGCGTCACCGGCCTGCTCGCCCGCCCGCCGCGCGCCGCACCGCCGCCCGATGTCGACGCGCTGATCAGGCTCGCCATGGGCAGCGGCTACCGGCTTCCCGTCGCGGTCGAGGCGCATGCCGCCGCCACCGACCTCGCCAGCTGCCGCATCGCCGCCTCCGGCAGCCTCTATCCGGACCATGTCATCTTCCTCGGCGCTGGATCGGTGATCGCCGGTCCGAACGAGAATGCCGCTGCCGTGGTGGCCAGGACAACGAGCGCCGGGCAGCCGGCCCCGGCCTCCATCCTGTTTCCGGGCAAGGGCATCCTGATGCGCAGGGACGCCAATGCCGGCGCCGAGGCGATGGCGCGCTGCCTCGCCGATGTCGCCGCGCGCATCGATCCTGCGGCACGCGTCAACTATCTGAGCCTCGAGCAGAATGCCGAGCTGCTGAACTGGGACGCCGAGAAATACCGCCAGGAGCTCAACCGCAGCAGCGCCGCCACGTTGCAATGACGGCGCTCGGCCTCGATGGTGGCGGTCTGGATGATCGTGCCGTCGAGCGCGATGCCCGGCAGGCCTGAACAGGAGTTTCGATCTTGGCCTTTACGCTGTCCCTCAACACCAACCCGCTGGTCAATCGCTTTGCCGATCCGGACGATCTGATCGACGCGATCGCCTACGACATCGGCATCAGGGACGTTCAGCTGACGCATGAATTCGTCAATCCGGGCTGGCCGCCGGCGACGATCGCCAAGTTCGTGCGACTGTTCCGTTCGGCGTTGGACCGGACGGGCGTGCGCGTCACATCGGGAATGACCGGCCCATATGGCCGGCTCAACCATTTCGGCCATCCCGACGCCGACGTGCGCCGCTACTATGTCGATTGGTTCAAGACCTTCGCCGACATCTCGGCCGAGCTCGGCGCCAGCGGCATCGGCACGCAGTTCGCCATCTTCACCCACCAGGATTATGACGATCCCGAGCGTCGGGCTCGGCTTCTCGACATCGCGCTCGAATGCTGGCGCGAGGTCGCCGAGCACGCCAAGGCGGCCGGGCTGACCTATTTGTTCTGGGAGCCGATGTCGGTCGGCCGCGAATTCGGCCACACGATCGAGAGCTGCCGGGCGCTGCATCGAGGAGATCGAGGCGGCCGGCATGGCCATTCCGCTCAAGATGATGGTCGACATCGACCATGGCGACGTCACCTCGAGCAATCCGGCCGACATCGACCCCTATGCCTGGGCCGAGGCCTTTCCCAAGAAGTCGCCGATCATCCACATCAAGCAGTCGTCGATGAACAAGGGCGGCCACTGGCCGTTCACCGCCGCCTACAACAAGGACGGCCGCATCACGCCGGAAAAATTCCTGGAGACGGTGCGGCGCGGTGGCGGCACCGACAACGAGATCTGCCTGGAACTGTCGTTCCGCGAGCGCGAGCCGGTCGACCACCAGGTCGTCGCCATGATCCGTAAATCGGTCGACTACTGGGCGCCGTTCATCGATGCCGGCAGGGCGGACCTGTCGCCGCGGGCAAAATGAAAGGGCGGAAGCCGATCTGGCTCCCGCCCTTTGGACCGGTCATTCCGGTCAGATAGAACTCAGCCGAACTTCGGGTCGAGGCTGCCCGACTTGTAGCGCTTGGCCATTTCGGCGACCGGCAGCGGCTTGATCTTCTGGGCATTGCCGGCGGTGCCGAACTGCTCGAAGCGCTCTTTGCAGAGCTTCCGCATCGCCGCCATGGCCGGCGTCAGATATTTGCGCGGGTCGAACTCCGAGGGGTTCTCGGTCAGCACCTTGCGGATCGCGCCGGTCAGCGCCATGCGGTTGTCGGTGTCGATGTTGATCTTGCGCACGCCGTGCTTGATGCCGCGCTGGATTTCCTCGACCGGCACGCCCCAGGTCGGCTTCATCTGGCCGCCATACTTGTTGATGATCTCCTGCAGGTCCTCCGGCACCGAGGACGAGCCGTGCATGACGAGATGCATGTTCGGCAGGCGGCGGTGGATCTCCTCGATCACGTTCATGGCCAGCACCGCGCCATCCGGCTTGCGCGAGAATTTGTAGGCGCCGTGGCTGGTGCCCATGGCGACCGCCAGCGCATCGACATGCGTGTCCTTGACGAACTCGACCGCCTGTTCCGGATCGGTCAAGAGCTGGTCGTGGCTGACGGCGCCTTCGACGCCATGGCCGTCTTCCTGCTCGCCGCCGCCCATCTCCAGCGAGCCGAGCACGCCGATCTCGCCTTCCACCGACACGCCGCCCCAATGCGCCATGTCGACGACGCGGCGGGTGATGCCGGAATTGTAGGCATAGTCGGCCGGCGTCTTGCCGTCCTCCTTCAGCGAGCCGTCCATCATCACCGAGGTGAAGCCGTACTGGATCGCGGTGACGCAGGTGGCTTCGTTGTTGCCGTGGTCGAGATGCATGCAGACCGGGATGTCGGGGTGGATTTCGACCAGCGCGTCGATCAGCTTGGCCAGCACCACGTCATTGGCATAGGCGCGCGC
Organism: uncultured Alphaproteobacteria bacterium; assembly: GCA_963788955.1. Lineage (GTDB taxonomy): Bacteria > Pseudomonadota > Alphaproteobacteria > Rhizobiales > Rhizobiaceae > Mesorhizobium. Next base: position 227,078 of record CAWBIN010000005.1, read on the forward strand.
GCCGCGGCTCGCCTGCAGGATGACCGGCGATTTGGTCTCCTCGGCGGCCTCCATGATGGCAAGGCCCTGTTCCATGTTGTTCATGTTGAAGGCCGGCACGCCATAGCCGTGTTCGGCGGCATGGTCGAGCAATTGTCTCAGTGTGATGCGAGCCACCCAATAGTCTCCCGTGTCTGGTTTCGAACCGTGTCTGTTGGCTGGCCGACCGTCGTCCAGCCCGTTGATGCTTCTGGCCGGATTTCCGCCGGACCGCAACCTGTGGACCGCGCGTCCGAAGCAATTCTTGTTACAGGATCGCAATCACAGGCGGGACCGATATCCCATGCAAATATAACATTATCACAAAAATTTTGGTGCAAACGCGGTTTTCCAGCGTTATATATCCGATCATGGGTTGGACGCGCAGCGTGTTGCGCGAGAAAGCGCCGGGATGAAGAGCGACGGCCGCCGCCAGGGCATCATGGATTTTCTGCTGGACACCGGCACGGCGTCGGTCGACGACCTTGCCTCGCGGTTCGGCGTGTCGAAGATGACCGTGCATCGCGATCTGGATGAGCTGGAGGAAAGCGGCTTCCTGCGCAAGGTGCGCGGCGGCGCCTCGATCCAGCCGAGCGGCCTGTTCGAAAGCGATTTCCGCTACCGGCAGAAGCAGGCGGCCGAGGAGAAACAGCGCCTGGCGGCAGCCGCGGTGGCGATGATCGAGCCGGGCCAGACCGTGATCATCGATGACGGCTCGACGGCGGGCGGCATTGCCGGTCGCCTCGCCGATCTTCGCCCGCTGACGGTGATCTCCAACAATCTGGCCGTCATCCAGGAACTGGCCGGCGTCGGCGGCATCACGCTGATCGCGCTCGGCGGCCAGTACAGCAAGAAGTTCCATGGCTTCTTCGGCCTGCTCACCGAGGACATGCTGAAGTCGCTGCGCGCCGATGTCGCCTTCCTGTCCTCGTCCGCCATCCACGGCGCGTCGGCCTTCCATCAGGACCAGGAAGTGGTGCAGACCAAGCGCACGATGATGGCTGTCGCGGCGCGCAAATACCTGCTGGTCGATCATGGCAAGTTCGGCCGCACGGCCTTGCATTTCCTGACTGATCTCAGGGCGTTCGATACCGTCTTCACCGGTCGCGAGCTGGAACCGCAGGTGCGCGAGGCGCTGGATGGCGCCGGCGTTTCGATGACGGTGGTCGATAAATGCATAGAAGGAGTACGCGTGGTCTACTGGGTCGGCACAAGCTGGAAGATGAACAAGACGCTCGCCGAGGCGCTCGACTTCGCCGAGCGCTAGCCGGCTTCGTGCCGGGTTTCGACGAGCGCATCCAGCCCTTCGTCATTCCGCCGTTCACGGCTGTGCGCGAGGTGAAGGCGGCGCTTGCCGACGACGCGCGTCAAGGTCGGCGCGCAGAACATGCATTGGGCCGATGCCGGCGCCTGGACCGGCGAGATCTCGCCGCTGATGCTGAGGGATTGCGGGCTCGATCTGGTCGAGCTCGGCCATAGCGAGCGGCGCGAGCATTTCGGCGAGACCGACCGTGACCGTCGGCCTGAAGACGGCGGCGGCGGTCAGGCACGGGCTGGTGCCGCTGATCTGCGTCGGCGAGACGCTTGCCGAGCGCGAAGGCGGCCGGGCCGATGCCGTGCTGACCGCGCAGGTGCGAGGGCGCGCTGCAATTCCTCGACGGCGAGGCGAAGGGTCGCAGAAATCCTGTTCGCCTACGAGCCGGTCTGGGCGATCGGCGACAAGGGCATTCCGGCCAGCGCCGACTATGCCGACAAGCAGCAGGCGCTGATCAAGCAGGTCGCCGGCGGCCTCTTGCCGTCCGCTGCCGCCGGTGCTCTACGGCGGCAGCGTCAATCCCGGCAATGCCGCCGAGCTGATCGGCCAGCCGCAATATCGACGGCCTGTTCATCGGCCGCTCGGCCTGGCAGGCGGAAGGCTACATCGACATCCTCAGCGCGGCGCCTCGGCGGCGATCTGAACCCATCGAACAGGAAAGGACAAGAACATGAAGATAGCCATTGGAGCCGACAGCGCCGGCAAGCCGCTGCTCGATGTCATCGCCGCACATCTCGCCACCAAACCCGGCCTGACGGTCAGCGATCTCAGCCAGGCCGGCTACTATGCCGACCTGTCGCAAAAGCTCGGCGCAGACGATCGTCGACGGCGAGAACGATCGCGGCATCCTGTTTTGCGGCACCGGCATCGGCGTCTGCATCTCGGCCAACAAGGTGCCGGGCATTCGCGCCGCACTGACCCACGACACCTATTCGGCCGAGCGCGCCGCGAAATCCAACAACGCCCAGATCATCACCATGGGCGCCCGCGTCATCGGCCCGGAACTGGCCAAGGCGATCGTCGACACCTGGCTCGCTTCGGAGTTCGACCCGAAGGGTCCGTCGGCCGGCAACGTCCAGGCCATCGACCGGCTCGATGCGAAGCGCGAAGGGCTGAATCGCCAGGCTGTTCCTCATCGCGGCCGATGACGGTGACCGCCGACGCCGCACCCGGATCGATATGGCCGAGCGAGCGCTCGCCGAGCCGCGAGGCGCGGCCCTTGGCGGCGACCATGGCCTTGGTCGCTTCCGCGCCAGCGCTGCGGCCGCTGCGACCGCGGCGTCGAGGCTTTCAGCCAGGCGCCTTGCCGGCGGCATGCGCGGCGGCCGCCGCTTCGGCCGCCGGCGCCAGGCATCGATCATCGTCTTTTCGCCGGTCTCGGCCTTGCCGCGATCCTGGATGCCCTTGGCCATCGCCTGGAACATGGCGACGACGTCGCGCATCCTCGAGCGCCGCCTTGCCCTTGACGGCTGCGGCGGCGCGCATGAACGCCGTGGCATAGAGCGGACCCGAGGAGGCGCCGACCGCATTGAGGAACGATTTTGCCGCCGTGTTGAGAAGCGCTGTCGGCTCGATCGCGGCAAGGTCGAGCGCCGCAAGCGCGTCGCGCACCGCGCCGAAGCCGAGCGCCATGGCGATGCCGTGGTCGGCATCGCCGATGACGCCGTCGAGCTGCGCAGAGCCGGTCCTTGTCGGCCTCGATCGCCGCGGCGATGGCATCGAACATGTGCTTAAGCCGGGCCGTGTCGATGCTGTCATGGTCGTGCCTCAGCCGGCGCGGAACATGGCGCAGTCGCAGGGATGGTCGAGCATCGTCTGCAGCTCGCCGTCGAGATGCATGCAGCGTCACCGACGCGCCGGCCATTTCGAGCGAGGTGCAGTAATTGCCGACCCAGGTCGCGTGGATGGCGACGCCGATGTCGTCGAGCCGCTGCTTGACCCGCCGGTTCATGATGTAGAGCTCCATCAGCGGCGTCGAGCCGAGCGAGTTGACGAGCACCGCGACCTTGTCGCCGCGCGACGGCGCCATCTCGGCGAGGATGCGGTCCAGCATCTCGTCGGTGATCTCGTCGGCCGTCTTGAGCTTGCCGCGCGCGATGCCGGGCTCGCCATGGATGCCCATGCCGATCTCCATCTCGTCGGCGCCGATCTCGAAATTCGGCCGCCGCGTCTGCGGCAGCGAGCAGGGCGAAAGCGCCACGCCCATGGTGAAGGTGTGGTCGTTGGCCTTGCGGGCGATGCGCTCGCACTCGTCGAAGGACAGCATGCGGTCGCAGGCGGCACCGGCCGCCTTGAAGATGAAGAAATTGCCGGCGACGCCGCGCCGCTTGTCGCGCTGGTCGCGCGGCGCCGAGGCGACGTCGTCGGTGGTCAGCACCGTGCGCACCTCGATGTCGTCCATCGCCGCCATCTCGGCCGCCATGTCGAAATTCATCACGTCGCCGGCATAGTTGCCGTACATGAACAGCACGCCGGCGCCGCCGCTGACCGCCTTGGCGCATTCGAGGATCGGGTCGGGCGGCGGCGAGGCGAAGACGTTGCCGATCGCCGCGGCGTCGGCCAGGCCCTTGCCGACGAAGCCGAGAAAGGTCGGCTCGTGGCCCGAGCCGCCGCCGATGACGAGGCCGACCTTGCCCGGGCGCGGCCCGTCGCGGGCGACGATCGAGCGCGGGCTGCCGTCCACGCTGCTCGAGATGGCGCGGATGCGCGGCGAGGATGCCTTCGAGCATCTCGTCGACGGCGCGGTTGCCGTCATTGATGATCTTCTTGGTCTGCACCGGCATCCTCCCGCCTCGGTATTTTCCCAGATATTACCGGGTGTTGTCGGGATTTCCACCCGGCAAGGGCGCTTCAAGCCGCGATCTGTTCCCGCGCGGCGAGAATCTCGACGCAGGCCTTGGCCGCTTCTTTGCCCTTCACTTGAAGATGCTCGAAGAAGAAGCGGTGATGCTCGGCGCTGTCGTGATAATTGTGCGGCGTCAGCACCGCCGAGAGCACCGGCACGCCGGTCGCCAGCTGCACGTTCATCATGCCGTCGATGACGGCGCCGGCGACGAAATCATGCCGGTAGATGCCGCCATTGACGACGAAGGCCGTGCCGAGGATCGCGGCATAGCGGCCGGTCCTGGCCAAGGTCTTGGCATGCAGCGGGATCTCGTAGGCGCCGGGCACGTCGAACACATCGACGGCAAAGCGGCCGCCGCCGAGCACGGCAAGCTCGGCCTCGAAGGCCTGCCACGCACTGGTCGACGATATCGGCATGCCAGCGCGCGCGAATGACGGCAACGCGAACGATTTCATAGTCTTTTGGGGAATGCTGATTCATGGGTCCATCCTTCCGTTTCGAACCAGAATCAGGACGCACGATACGAAATCCGGACCGCGCGGACGCGGCCGTCTTCCGTTCGTTCTCTTCCATCCGGACTGTGACCGTCGGCTCCGGAATCACACCGGATCTGCTGACCCTCCTGTTGCCGGGAGGCGCTCGCGGGCTTGGGTCGAAACCCTTACCGCCGGTGGGGACTTTCACCCCGCCCTGAGAACATTGACGGCGTTTGTATGGAAGGGCAGTGCGTTGCTGTCAATCGCCGACAAGTGTTGGAACAACGATCCGTTCCATCTGCCAATCAGCCGCGCTCGGGGAACATCGCCTTCAACCCTTCGCGCGAGGCCTTGGCGATGCCGCGCTCGGTGATCAGGCCGGTGACCAGCCGTGCCGGCGTCACGTCGAAGGCCGGGTTGGCCGCCGGCGTCGCTTCCGGCGAGACGCGCACCTGGGCGATCTCGCCGGACGCGGTCTTGCCCCAGACCAGCGACACCTCGTCGCCGGAGCGCTCCTCGATCGGGATTTCGGTCAGCCCGTCGCCAACCGTCCAGTCGATGGTCGGCGACGGCAGGCGCGACATAGAACGGCACGTCGTTGTCGGCGGCGGCGAGCGCCTTGAGATAGGTGCCGATCTTGTTGCAGACGTCGCCATTGGCCGTCGTGCGGTCGGTGCCGACGATGACCATGTCGATCTGCGCCGCGCTGCATCAGATGGCCGCCGGCATTGTCGACGATCAGCGTGTGCGGCACGCCGTGGCCGGCCATCTCCCAGGCGGTCAGCTGGGCGCCCTGGTTGCGCGGCCGCGTCTCGTCGACATAGACATGGACCGGAATGCCGGCCTCGGTCGCCAGATAGATCGGCGCCGTGGCGGTGCCGTAGTCGACGGTCGCCAGCCAGCCGGCATTGCAATGGGTGAGGATGTTGACCGGCTCGCCCGGCTTCTTGCGCGCCGCGATCTCCTTGATGATCTTCAAGGCCGTTCTCGCCGATGGCGCGGTTGAGCCCGACATCCTCGTCGGCGATCTCGGCGGCGCGCCGGTAGGCGGCCTCGGCGCGTTGTTCGGGCGGCAGCGGCTTCAGGACGCGCCGCATCTCGTCGAGCGCCCAGCGCAGATTGATCGCGGTCGGCCGCGTCTCGTGCAGCGTCTCCCAGACCGCGTCGAGCGCTGCGTCCGACGGATCGTCCGCCATCTGGATGGCGACGCCATAGGCGGCGGTGACGCCGATCAGCGGCGCGCCGCGCACCCACATGTCGCGGATCGCGGTGGCGATGCCGTCGACCGTGCCGATCCGTCTCGACGCGGAAGTCATGCGGCAGCCAGCGCTGGTCGATGATCTCGACCGAACGCCCGTCGTCGCTCAGCCAGATGGTGCGGTAGTGGCGCTCGCCGACGTTCAAATGCTGCTCTCCCGTCTCGATCAGCGCGGCCAGAGCGTTGACCTCGTCGATGCTGTGGATCTGGCGCCGGTTGACGGCGAGGTGGCGGCCGAATTTCAGCGCCTTTGCCTCACATGTGGCGCGCAGATCCTCGTCGGCGATGGTCTCGAAATCGGCATTGTGGGCGAGGCCGAGGATGCGGCGGTGGATCTCGATGCCGGCAAAGCCCAGCATGTCGGTCCAGATCTGCATGCAGCACGTGGTCGAGCGCCTGCTCGGCGCCGAGCGTGTCGCCCTGATCCTCGAACAGGCTCTTCTGGTAGAGCATGCCGGTGCGCTCGGTGCGCCACAGATGCGAGAACTCGGCGCGGAACACCGCCCAGGTCTCGACGACGACGCCGAGCAGATAGGCGCGCATGGCGTCGCGCTCGCCGTTCTGCTCATGGCCGCGCTGCGAGAAGAAGGACATCCAGAAATTGGCAAGCAGCATGCCGACATCGAAGGCCATCGGCCCGTAGAAGGCGAACTCCGGATCGATGATCCGGGTCTCGCTGTCGGTGACCATGATCGAGCCGGAATGCAGGTCGCCATGCAGCAGCGTCTCGGCATTGGCGGCGAAGATATGCTTCAGCCGCTGCGCCTCGACCTTGAGGTCGCGGTCGGCGCGCAGTTCGGCGACCAGGCCGTCGAGCTGCGGCGAGGTGTGCCGGTTCATCGTCGCGTCGAAATAGGGGTCGGAGAAGACCAGGTTCTCGGTGATGTCGCAGAGCTCGACATTGTCGGCGAACAGCGCCAGATCGTCCTTGCGGTCGCTTGGCCTTCATCGAGAGGTCGGAGCCGCGGAACAGCGTGCGGGCCATGAACAGGCCGAGGTCGCGGGCGATCTTCGGCAGCTGCGGCCCTCGATCAGCGCGCGCCGCAGGATGATGTGCGGCGACAGATATTCCATGACGATCAGCGCCTGGCCTTCGTCGAAATGATAGATCGCCGGCACCGATGCCCGGCGCGCGCGCCTCCTGGCGGGTCAGCGCGTGATATTCGAAGAAGGAGCGCTTCAGCGGCAGCGGCCAGCTCTCGCCGACCAGGCGCACATAGGGCAGCGCCTGCTTGACGACCGCCGCGCCCTTGTCGCCCTCGACGATGAAGACGAGGTTCAGATTGCCGTCGCCGACCTCGCGCACTTTCCAGGCGGCCGGAGTCGCTGCCGATCCGCGGCGCCAGCGCCTCGATCGCCGCCGAGGCGCGCCGGCAAGCGTCTCGACCGATCAGGGCTTCGAAAAGCCGCAGTTTCGCGTCATCGTCATCCTCCCGCTTGGCGCTCCGATCATATGGAGCATGGCGGCGGGCCAAGCTAGGAAGCCGTCTGGCAATTGTCAATCGTATTGACAATTGCCGACATAGCCCATAGCGTCATCGTCAGGGAGGAACGAATGGCGAGATGCCGTGTTCCGCATAGACGGCCTGAGGAAATCCTTTGGCCCGAACAGGTGCTTGGCGGCGTCTGCCTCGAACTGCATGCCGGCGAGGTCACCGTGCTGATGGGCGCCAACGGCGCCGGCAAGTCCACCCTCGTGCACATCATCAGCGGCGTCTATGACGCGCGACGGCGGCACGATCACGCTCGCCGGCAAGGATTTCGCGCCGAGCCACGCCGGCCGAAGCGATCCGCGCCGGCGTCGTCACCGTGCACCAGAACATCAATGACGGCGTGGTCGTCGCCGATCTCGACGTCGCCACCAATCTGACGCTCGACCGGCTGAGCGGCAGCGGCGCGCCGACTGCTGTTCAATCCGCGCCGCGTGCGCCGCGAGGCGCAAGGCGGTCGCCGCCCGCATGGGGCTGGCCATCGATCTCGAGGCGCGCGATCAGCGATCTGTCGCTGGCCGACCGCCAGATGGTGGCGATCGCCCGCGCCATGGCGCATCGAGCCGAAGGTGCTGATCCTCGACGAGCCGACCTCGTCGCTGTCCAGCGCCGAGGCCAACCGGCTGTTCGCGCTGATCGACCGGCTGCGCGAGCAGCGGCGTCGCCATCCTCTACATCTCGCACCGCATGTCGGACATCAGGCGGCTTGCCGACCGCATCGTCAGTCGATGCGCGACGGCGTCATCACCGGCGTGTTCGACACCAAGCCGCTCGACTATGAGGGCGCGGTCAACGCCATGCTCGGCCAGCAAGATCCATCTCGACCAGATCGTCGCCGAAGGATGCCGCCAAGCCGGTCCTGACCAGTCGAGGGCCTGCGCATCGCCGCCGGGCGCGCGGCCGTTCTCGCTGACGCTCGGCGACGGCGAGGTCGTCGCCATCACCGGTCTCGTCGGCGTCGGCAAGACGGCATTCGCCGAGACGCTGTTCGGCCTGCGCAAGCCGCTGTCCGGCACGATGACTTTGCGCGGCAAGCCCTATGCGCCGCGCTCGACGGGCGAAGCCATCGCCGCCGGCGTGTTCCTCGTCGCCAAGGACCGCGGCGAAAACGGCATCGTCGGCGGACTTCAACATCTAGGAGAATATCAGCCTGCCCTTCCACAAGCGCATGTCGCGCTTCGGCGTTCTCAAGCGCGGCGCTCGGAACGCGCCACCGCGCGCCGGCAGATCGACGACCTCGGCATCGTCTGCCGCTCGGAGAAGGACGAGATGGCGACGCTGTCGGGCGGCAACCAGCAGAAGGTGATGGTCGCGCGCTGGATGGCGCAGCACGGCGAGCCTGTTCATCCTCGACGAGCCGTTCCAGGGCGTCGACATCTCGGCCAGGCGCGACATCGCCGCCAAGCTGCGGGCAAGCGCCGACGGCCGCGCCACGCTGTTGTTCGTCACCGAACTCGACGAGGCGCTGGAGACGGCGGACCGCATCCTGGTGATGTCGGAGCAGACGATCGTCGGCGAGCACCGCAACGCCGATGTCGACATCGACCGCCTGCTGGCCGAGATCGCCGGCGGCCGCTGCACAGCGCGGCATGAGCGAAGGACATGGAATTGGAATGGCAGCGCATGGGTTCGAGTTGGGTACGAAGCAGCGCGCGGTGCGCTGAATGACGCTGCGCGACTACGCCATCCGCTACGGCTTCATCGTCCTGCTGTTCGGGCTGATCGCCTATTTCGCCATCGCCGCCGACGGCTTCGTCTCGCCGCAGAGTGCCGTCTTCATCTTCCAGTCGGTCGCCATCACCGGCGTGCTGGCGCTCGGCGTCACCGCCACGCTGGTCGTCGGCGGCTTCGACCTGTCGATCGGCTCGGTCGCGACCATCGGCCATGATGGCGGCCGCCTATGTCATGGTGGTGCTGGAGCAGAACGTCGTCGTCGCGGTCGTCGTCTGCCTGCTCATCGGCGTCATGGTCGGCCTGATCAATGGCTGGCTGATCGTCTATATGCGCGTGCCCGATCTCCTGGCGACGCTCGGCATGATGTTCCTGCTCGTCGGCCTGCAGCGCATCCCGACCGAAGGCCGCTCGATCGCCACCGGCATGACCATGCCCGACGGCTCGGTCGCCAACGGCAAGTTCAGCCGACGCCTTCCTGGCGCTCGGCCGCCACCGCTTCGACTTCTTCATCCCGAACCTCATTCCGGTGTCGGTGGTCGTGCTGCTCGTGCTCGCCGTGCTGATCTGGTTCTTCCTCGAATACACCCGCTTCGGCCGCATGATGTATGCGGTCGGGCTCCAATCGAACGCGCCGCCGAACTCGCCGGTGCGCCTGTCAAGGCATACAAAATCTGGGCCTACGTCATTTCAGGAGTTTTTGCCTCGATCGGCGGCATTTTGCTCGCCGCCACGGCTTGGACGCGGCGACATCGCCTCGGGTAATAATCTGCTGCTCGATGCGGTTGCCGCGGCGCTCATCGGCTTCGCGGTGCTCGGCGCCGCCAAGCCGAACGCCTTCGGCACCGCCATCGGCGCGCTGTTCGTCGGCATCCTGCTGCAAGGCCTGACGATGATGAACGCGCCTTACTACACGCAGGATTTCGTCAAGGGCGTGGTTCTGGTCGTCGCCCTTGTCTTCACCTTCGCCCTTTCCGGCAGGGGCAGGAGATAGAACGTCTGACCGGAACAGGATTTTGAGTTCAACAAGTGGAGGAAACAACAGTGAACATCACACGAAGAACTTCTCGGGAAGGTCGCGCTCGGCCTGGCCGGCGCAACAATGCTGATGCAGGTGCCGGCGCTTGCCGCCGGACAAGCCGGCGCCGTTCGACAAGCCCGGGCGTCAAGATCGCGCTGGTGCGCTATCTCTCGACCGGCGACTTCTTCCAGGCCTATCTCTCCGGCGTCGAAGCACAGGCCAAGGCGCTCGGCGTCGACCTGCGCGTGCTCGACAGCCGCCAGGACGCCGCCCTTCAGGCCGACATGGTCGACCAGGCCATCGCGCTCGGCGTGCAGGGCATCATCATCCAGCACGGCCTGACGGAATCGATGAAGGACGCCGCGCAGCGCGCGGTCGACGCCGGCATCAAGGTCGTCGCCTTCGACGTCAACGTCGAGAACCCCAAGATCCCGCAGATCGAACAGTCCGACCGCGACCTGGCGCGCCTCGCGCTCGAACAGGCGATCAAGGACAATGGCGAGAGCTGGAAGGCCGGCTATGTCTATGTCGCCGGCATCGCGCCGCTCGACCGCCGCAACGAGACCTGGGTCGAGTCAAGAAGAAGTATCCCGGCATCAAGGAAGTCGCGATGTTCGGCACGCTCGACAACCCGATCGCCAACTCGGTCGCCAACCAGGCGCGCTCGGTGCTGCCGGCGCATCCCGACATCAAGGTGATGTTCGCGCCCTATGACGAATTCGCCAAGGGCGTGAAGATCGCCGTCGACGAGGCGGGCCTGAACAAGGAGATCAAGATCTACTCGGCCGACATCTCGACCTCCGACATCGCCGCGATGCGCGAGCCCGACAGCGCCTGGGCGGCGACCGCCGCGACCAACCCGGCCGTCGTCGGCCAGGTCTCGGTGCGCGCGCTGGCGCAGCTGCTGGCCGGCGAAGATCCCGGCCACAACGTCATCGTGCCGCCGACGCTGATCACCCAGAAGGACCTGATCGACAAGGACATCAAGAACATGGAAGACCTGTCGGCCAAGCTGCCGCAGTTCGCCCATGCCGATGTCGCCATGCCGGCCTGGATGCCGAACCCGAACGCGAAGTAACGTCCTGGTCAGCGAAAGCTTTCGGATCGCAAAGCAAGGCTGTTGACTATCGAAGTCGGCGCCGCCCCTCATCCGCCTGCCGGCACCTTCTCCCCGTATAGTGACGGGGAGAAGAACTGGCCGCGACGCCGGCGCCTTTCTTGCAACGCTGGTGATTGGCGAAACCCGCGACAGCGCCTCTCTCCCCGTCACTATACGGGGAGAGGATGCCGGCAGGCAGGTGAGGGGCAGCGCCGACGTTTGAGAGACGCGCGCCTGGCCGCGCTATCTGTTGGCGAGGTGCTTATACCTTCATCGTGACCGCCCGGCGCGCGCCAGCCCATGCGCCACCAGCCGGTCGATGACCTCGGCATAGCTGACGCCGCTTGCCGCCATCGCCTTGGCGTACATGCTGATGTCGGTGAAGCCGGGGATGGTGTTGAGCTCGTTGATCACGAATCTCATGTCCGGCATGACGAAGAAGTCGACACGCGCCATCGCGTCGCAGCCGACCGCCCTGAACGCCTTCGCCGCCATGTCGCGCATGCCGGCTTCGACCTCCGGCGGCAGCTCGGCCGGCACCATCAATGCCGCGCCATCCTCGTCGATGTATTTGGCATCGTAGCTGTAGAAGCCGTGGCTTTCGGCCGGCACGA
>CAWBIN010000006.1:0-323828 GCA_963788955.1 uncultured Alphaproteobacteria bacterium
CGACGGAACCTATGCGCGACCTCGCCATCTGTGATGCCGGTGTCGAAAAAATGGCTGAAGATCGCCCATATTTTGACATTTTCGGTAATGGTACCCCGGTGGCTGGAGTGCCATGTGAATGATCACAGCGCTTGTTCCGCTCGTTTTCAAGTATCTATCGAGTTGTATTCCTGGAAATGCTTGGCAATTTTTGCGAGTACTCGGGTGATATTTGGGTAAGAATCTTCTGATTTTCCGAGTTTGAGCCGTTCCGCGGCGGATGAGCTAGGCGCGGCAAGCTTGTGCGATGCAGCGAAACAGGGCGCAAAATGAAGCCATTGCGTTCTTTCGTCCCCTCTGTCCCGTCGGTATCAACGGTTTCGCAAGCGTGAAAATCGTTTGCCCTTGCCCCATCAACCATGGTTGCCGTGCCTCACGACAGGGCGGCTGGTTGGCCCTATCTCCAGCCATGCCTTGGTACGCTGGCGAGCGATCGAGGCGGCAGGGGAGGAACGAAGAAAGGTGACGTCGACGCCGATTGCAAAGCCTGTGGCCGAAGCCGGTACTATCCCCCTTGTGGCGCTGCTCGGCGCCATGATGTCGGTGCAGATCGGCGCCACCTTCGCCAAGACCCTGTTTCCGCTGGTCGGCGCCGAGGGCACGACGATGCTCAGGCTTGTCGCCGGCGCGCTGATGCTGGCGGCCGTGCTCAGGCCCTGGCGGGTCAGGCCGTCGCGCGCCGTCTGGCCGTGGCTCGCCGCCTATGGGGTGACGCTCTGCGTCATGAACCTTCTCTTCTACGCCGCGCTCGCCAGGATTCCGCTGGGCATCTGCGTGGCGCTCGAATTCACCGGGCCGCTACTGGTCGCCACGCTCTCGTCACGGCGCGCAATGGATTTTGTCTGGGTGGCGCTGGCAGTGGCCGGCATCATGCTGTTGTCGCCTTTTGCCGATACGCGCCAGGCGCTCGATCCCGTGGGCGTGATGCTGGCGCTGGCTGCCGGCGGCTGCTGGGCGCTCTACATCGTCTTTGCGCAGAAGGCCGGCGCCGAGCTCGGTGGGCGCACCGTCGCCTATGGCATGGCGATCGCCGCGGTGCTGTCGCTGCCCTTCGGGTTTGCCGCCGCAGCGCCGGTGCTGGGCAATCCGTCGATTCTGTTGGGCGCCGCAATTGTCGGCCTGCTCTCCAGCGCGCTGCCGTTCTGGCTGGAGATGGTGGCGCTGACCAGGATGCCGGCCAGGGTCTATGGCACGCTCACCTGTCTGGAACCGGCGCTGGGCGCGCTGATGGGCTTCCTGTTCCTGCGCGAGAGCCTGACGGTCCTGCAGTGCCTGGGCATCGCGGCGGTCATCGCCGCCGCCTTCGGCGCCGCCGTCACGTCAAAGCCGCCGGTGCCGTCGCCCCAATAGGCTTTCGCGTCTGGCGTTGTGCCGCGTCGCAATGCTCGGCGCGCAGCCTTGCCTTCGTGACTTCCAGCACCGCGCCCGCCGAGAACTCCTTGACGTTCCTGGCCAGCTCTCTCCCGGTGTCGCGTTGCTTGCTGCCCATGCTCCGGGCGTCGCCAGCATCGGCAGGAGACGGTCTTTTTAGCCGTGCCTGGCCGGCTTAAGGCGGTGCCCTGTCAGCCTGGTCGGGCCCGGCCATGCCTAGCCGGCTAAGCCGTTCCAGGCCGCGCGTGCCCCGCATACAGGACCACATCCGGAGGTTGAATTGGACTTAAGTCTGAATCTGTTTCCGCAAAAGTCTGAATCGACAAGACAAGGGTCGTGGGCCACTTCCGCAAGCCGCTGCGATTTGTGAATGATTTCACTTCGACAATGCCGTTGGGGTTTTCGGCTTGGAGTCGGGCCGGGTGACCGGCATGGGGAGAGTGGGATGCGCGAACCGCGCATGGGCAGCAGGTTTGTCTTGCGAGCGCTTACGGCGCTTGCGCTGGTTATCGCGCCCTTTCACTTCTCGATCGACGGCCCAGTTGCCGCCAAGGCCCATGCCGGCAAGGGCGGCAACGGGAATGGCGGGAACGGAAACGGGAACGGCGGCGGCAGCAGCGGCGGTAACGGCAACGGAAACAGCGGCGGCAACAACGGGAACGGGAACAGCGGAAACAGCAATAGCGGTGGCAAAGGTAAGGGCAACAGCGCGAGCAAGGCTTCCACTGTCGATCATGTGAATACCCTGACTGGCGACAAGGTCGAGGTCAACGGCAAGAGCATCAAGGTTACTCATCCAAACGGGATGAAGGAAGAGATCGAAAACGGCCGCTTCAGGATGGAGGATGCGCTTGGGCGCACCATCGTCGACAGAGCGGCAACCGCAGCCGATATGGCGCGTTTGAAGAGTTTGTGAGAGCGAGGTTCTATCTGGAAGTGATCGTTTCGGGACCGTGGGTCAGCGCTGCAAAATCAGGTTGCCACCTTTTGCTTCGTCTCTTCGGTTCTTGATCATCGTATGACAGAACTCCCGCTACTCACCTTGCCCCCGCCGTTGGCGGGGGTATTTTTTTGGGCTCCGGCTTGCATTCCTGCAAACGAAACTCTTGGTACATCGCAGTTTGTTGCTGCTGTCCGGCCTTTTCGCCGCACTTCAATCTTAAAGAATTGCCGTCAGTTTTCCAAGAGGGTTGGTTAACGCCCTGTAACCGGCCTCGTTTGCATTGCTTTCATCCTGTGCGTAGTCCGATCAACGTCAGGCCTGGCGACGCCGTTGCGACATAAGTCCGGCATCGGCGGCAAAAAAGTCCGAACGGGCAAGGCAAGGGTCGTGGGCCGCTTTCGCGCGCGCGTCGATGCATGGATGCTCCTCTCGATCATGCCGGTTTCGGCCAGGCCGCCAAAGGGCCGACACGGGGGGAGGATGCGTAGACTGTCGTTGATCCGCCTGGGATGGCTCGCCTTGCTGACCCCATCGGCATTGGCGCTTACGCTCGCGCCATCCCACGTCAAGCTCTACGGCGCTGCCGGCATTGCTCCCTCGGCAGCTTACGCCGCCGGCGGGAACAGCGGCGGCCATGGCGGCGGCAATGGCAATGGCGGCAGTGGCAACAGCGGCAATGGCAACAGCGGTGGCAATTCATCCTCGGCTGGCGGCGGCGCCAATTCTGGCTCCGGAAACGCCGGCCAGGGCAACTCCGGCAAAGCCAAGGGCAACCAGGGCAACCATGGCACCCACGTCAATGCGGCGACCGGCGACACGGTCGAGGTCGACGGCGACAAGATCACGGTCATCCATCGCGACGGCATGCAGGAGGAGATCGAGAACGGCCGCTTCAAAATGCAGGATGCGCTCGGCCGCACCATCATCGAACGCGAGGCGACGCCAGAGGATGTGGCGCGCCTGCAGGCCTTGTGAGGGCAGGGAACTACCCCCTCCCTGTTTCTCACTTCACCCCCGTCCCCGCCCCCGGGGGCGGGGGTAACACGTTTTGGGGCGGGAGTAGGGGAATAAGGCAGTGGGCAGTAGGCAGTAGAGGATAGCGCAGGTTTGGATATGAGCCGCTGAGCGGGCTACCGCGACCAATCCCTACTGCCTACTGCCTTGTTCCCTTTCCTTCGCCTCATGCATCAGCAGCGCCGCCTCCGTGCGGTTGCGCACGTTGAGCTTGGCCAGCACCCTGGTCATGTGGTGCTTGACGGTCTTTTCCTGCAGCGACAGCCGGGCCGCGACCTCCTTGTTGCTCAAGCCTTCCGCCACCAGCCGCAGGATCTCGGCCTCGCGGCCGGTGAGCTGGCTGAGCGGGTCGGGCTTGCGGTTCGCCGGCTGCAACAGGTTCGACAGAAGCTTGGCCGACAGCGTCGGCGATACATAGCTCTGGCCGGCCGCGACATCGCCGAGGATCTCGGCCAGCGTCTTCGAACCGACACCCTTCAGCACATAGCCGCGCACGCCGGCATTGAGCGCCTGGGCAACGTCGGCATTGGTTTCCGACACGGTCAGCATGACGATCTTCTGGCCGGGGTGCCCGGACAGGATGCTGGCCGCAGCGTTGAGCCCGCCGCCGGGCATGCTGATGTCGAGCAGCAATATGTCGGGCGCGATCGTGTGGGCCAGCCTTTCGGCGTCCTCGGCACTGGCGCCTTCCCCGACCAGCTCGAAGCCGCCGATCTCGCCGAGGCTGCGCGCCACGCCCTCGCGAAACAGCGGATGGTCGTCGACAATGGCGATGCGGATGATGCCGGTCACGGTTGCTCCTCGACTGAGAGTGAAATCACCAATCGTGTACCTTGCGGGCCGGACAGGGTTTCGAACTGCCCGCCGATGCTCTCGATGCGCTCCCTGAGGCCGGCAAGCCCGAGGCCTTCGCTCCTGCCGGGCTCGAAGCCGGGGCCGCCGTCCATCACTTCAACAATCAGCCTGCCACTTTTCACCCCGGCTTTCACCGCCTGGTTCCTGCCTTTTCCATGCCGCCAGGCATTGTTCAGCCCTTCCTGGACGAAACGGTAGATGCTGATCTTCTCGGAAGTGCCGAGTTCCGGCAAGCGGGCCGGAAGCGTCAGCGCCACCGAGCTTGAGGTCCGTCGTTCGTGCTCGCTCACCGCAAGCCGCAGGATGTCGATCACGGCCTGCGTCTCGATCTGCGGCAGCACCAGGCCGTTGCAGATGCCGCGTATCTCGCGCATCGCCTCGCCAAGCGTCTTGTGGATGCCGGCGATCTCGGCTTCGCGCTGCTCGCTGGACGAGCCGGAAGTCGAGCAGAATGGGGCTGTCCATCCGCAGCGCCGCCAGCGCGACGAGCTGCGCCGGTCCGTCATGCAGGTCGGCGCCGATGCGCCTGAGATAGCGTTCGTTGATTGCAGTGGCGCGGCGCGAGGCACGCTGCACGCGCTGGCGCAGCGACGAGTTCTGCGACAAGGCGGACTGCAATTCCGAGACCTTTGCCTCGAGCGCGGCGCGCTGGGTCTGGATGGTGTGACTGCCGCGAAAGACGATGCCGGACAACAGCGCCAGTGCCGTCGCCGTGGCGCCGGCCACCACCAGCCAGCTCGACCACAGGGCGGCGTTCAGCGTCGTCTGGAAATCGTCGGCGATCTCGTAGAACTCCGAAACCGCGACCACTTCGCCCGACCAGGGTTCGCGCACCGGATTGTAGATTTCGAACAGCGGTGCGTTCACTCTCTTTTCCTCGTGGCTTTCGGGGTCGTCGTCGAGGTCATTGTACTCGGCAACGACATTGCCGCCAAAGGCGGCGACCAGATTGGCGTTCGGTTCGAACAGCTTGCCGATCAACGCAGTGTCCTTGGCATAGAGGATCATGCCGTCGCGCCGCCACAGCTTGAACGAGACCAGCCTCTTGCCGAGTGCGCCCTGGCCGAGCGTCTCGTCCAGCGCCCGCTTGACCGTGTCGCTGAGCTCGCGGCTGGTGCGCATGTCGGGCAACAGCGGCGCAATCACGCTGTCGACATAGAGTGCCGTGGTTGCGGCGGAATTTCGCATCACGCCTTCCCGGATCTGCGAGGTCACCCACAGGCCAACCACCAGCATCACCAGCAGAAGCCCAATGCCGCCCGCGATGAAGAACTGCAAGGCCAGCGACAACTTGCGCCAGTACTGTAAATAATCCCCCAAGAAGGTCCCAGGCAATCGCGCAATCTCCCCCTGTCGGCGAAGATTATAGAGTGAGCGCGGCATTTGCGACATCGACCTTCGTGCTGTGTATGCAGGATTCTTCCGTCGGGCGGATTTTCTGCGGGTTTCGGAGCCTTGAAGCCGCCGCGGGAGCGGATCCTTGGCGCGGGGGTTGTGCCGACCACGTTTCGAGGTCACTATCGGCAGTGCCTTCAAGGCGACGGGCCGCTTCGACACTATATTGACGAAGCGGCGCTCCGTCGGCCCAGCCGCGGCATCATCCGCGACCGGGAACTCCCGCACCTTGCCGCCGCCGGTTCGATCCCGGCACCGCGTGGATACCGAAGGCAAAAAGCGGCCGCTCAGCTGATGTCGCAACGGAAGACCCAACTCGTCTTCCCGGGAAGGCGCGCTTTTTCTGTGAAGGAAGCGCAGGCTTTTCCTGAGACCCGCGGGACTTAGGGGTGGGTTCCGCTGAAACCAAAGCAAGATGCGAGGTCAAACGCGATGCATCCCGTTCCGAGCCGGATTCCGGTTTCCATCATCATTCCGAACTACAATTACGCGCGCTTCCTGAAACGCGCCGTCGACAGCGCGCTCGGCCAGGACCACGCGGACGTCGAGGTCATCGTCGTTGACGACCGGTCGAGCGACGGCTCGGCGGCGATCATAAAGTCTTATGGCGACAGGATCCGCGCTTGTCTCAGGCCGAAGAACGGCGGGCATGCCGCCGCCTTCAACACCGGCTTTGCGGCAAGCTCGGGCAAGATCGTTCTGTTTCTCGACGCCGACGACTATCTCTATCCGGACGCCGTCTCGAGGATCGTCGACACTTGGGATTCGGCAACCGCCCAGGTCCAATCGAGGCTCCACATCGTCGACGAACGGCAGCGCATCAAGGATGTCTTCCCGCCGCCGGAACTGCCGTTCGATGACGGCGATGTTATGCCGAAGCTCCTGCACAAGGGGCGCTACCAGACGACGGTGACAAGCGGGCTGGCCTTCGACCGCTCGACGCTGGAAACCATCATGCCGATCCCCGAAGCAGATTTCCGCCAGGGCGCCGACGGCTATCTTGCGACGCTGGCGCCGCTGTATGGTCATGTTCAGTCGATCGACGAATGCGTCGGCGCCTACCGCATCCACGGCGCCAACCATTCCGTCTTCGGCGAAAAGCTCGCCGAGCGGGCGCGCTGGCGGGTGACGCACGATTTCCACCGCCTGGAGGCGCTTTCCGACCAGGTCTCCAGTGTCGGCCTGACCGTGGAGCCGTCGAAAACCTTCCTGCACGATCCCGTTCACCTCGAAGAACGGCTGGCCTCACTCTGCGCCGACAGGCGTCGGCACCCGGTAGTCAATGATTCCAGGCTGGTCCTGGGCGCGGCCGGCGCCGTCGCCAGCCTCCAACTAACGGCGTCGCTCAGGCGGCGAGCGATCCTTGCCGCCTGGTTTCTCTCCGTCGGCATGCTACCGCGCAAAATGGCGGCGGCGGTGCTGTCGTGGAAGCTCGACGCCTCGTCGAGGCCGGCCTTCCTCGCCCGCTTTTCCAAATCCATCCGCCAGGCGATGGGGTGAGGCGTGGTCCGCGCAGCGGACGCAAAGCCAATTGCCTGGCCTTGCGAACAACGAACGCCCGGAGCGACAGCGAAGGGGCGGTCCGGCAGACGCGATCCTTCGCGCCCCTCTGACCTGCCGGACACCCCACGAGGGGGAGATTGGCAGTCTCGGGCCGCATGGCTCTTTCGCCATCAACCTCTATTGATTGATCTCGGGTTCGACGAGCCTTGCCAGGTTTCGCAGCAACTCCTGCCAGCCGAGATAACAGGCCTCGGCCGGAATGGCGTCCGGTATGCCTGCCTGCGTGATATCCAACTCCGTGCCGACCGAGACTTTCTTCAATGTCACCGTCACCTGTATCTCGCCGGGCAGGTTGGGATCATCGAACGTGTCCGTGTAGCGAAGGCGTTCACCCGGAACGAGTTCGACATAATCGCCGCCAAATGAGTGGCTGTCGCCCGTCGTGAAGTTTCGGAAGGACATTTTGAATGTACCGTCGACCTTTGCTTCCAGATGATGGACCGTACAGGTGAAGCCGTTGGGCGGGAGCCATTTCGCCAGCGCGTCCGCTTCGATGAAGGCGCGATAGACCTTCTCCGGGCTGGTTGTCAGAACGCGGTGCAAGCGTACGGTGCTGGGCATATCGTTTCTCCTAATGATTGCCGGTCTATGTTCCAAGGACGAACGGGTCTTGGCTGGTCCGACATCCGTGCCGAACATTCTTAAACCGCGACCGCCGCTTCACAGTTCCTTCTCGGCCAGCTCGCGGAACTCGTCTGGCACCGAACGCGCCGCCTCCAGAGCCACGGCACCATAGCCGACCGCCTGCTTGCCGAAGCGCTGCCGGATCTTGTCGACGGCGCGGTCGGCGCCAAAGCGCGCCAGGCCCCTTTTGCTGCCCGGCCGGCGCTTCTCGTCGGCAAGTCCGAGCGGTAGCTCCAGCTGCAATTCCGCACTTTCCTCGAGATGCGAGACCGAGATCGCCAGCAGCGAAATCACCTTCTCGCCGGGATGGGCGGCGAGCACGCCACGCACCAGTTCCTCGGCGGTCTCGGCCAGCATCGCCGTCGCCGAAATAGCTTGGTCAAGCGTGATCGAGCGGCTCACCGCGCGCAGGTCGGCGAAGCGCACGCGCACCGTCACCGTGCGGCCGGGGCGGTCCTTGGCCCTCAGTCGGCTCGCCACCCGGTCGGCCAGATGCAGCAAGGTGGGCACGAATACATCCGCCACGGCGGGCTTGCGGCCCAGCGCCGATTGCGCGCCCGCCGAATGCGCGCGCCGATTCGTCTCGAGCCGGCGCGGGTCGCGGTTCCAGGCCAGTGCGGCAAGCTTCTGCCCGGCGGCCGGCCCGATCAGCCGTTCCAGCGCCCCACTGTGGGTCTTGGCCAGCTGGCCGATGGTCTCGACGCCGATTTCCGCCAGCCGCGCCTTGGTCGCCGGGCCGACGCCCCACATCAGGGAGACCGGCAAATCGTGCAGGAAGGCGAGCTCGCCTGCGGGATCGACGACCACCAGCCCGTCGGGCTTGGCCACCTGCGAAGCGATCTTGGCCAGGTGCTTGGTGCGCGCCACGCCGATCGAGATCGGCAGGCCGAGCTCGGCCCGCACGCGGCGCCGTACAATGGCGGCGATCTCGGCCGGCGGCCCGAACAGATGCGTGCAGCCGGCAACGTCGGCGAAGGCCTCGTCGATGGAGATGCGCTCGACCAACGGCGTGAAATCGTCGAGCACTTTTATGGCGGCGTCGCCGAGTCGCTGGTAGTCGCCGAAATGGCCGCCGACGAAGATCAGCTGCGGACAGAGTTCGCGGGCCTTGCGTCCGGGCATGCCGCCGCGCACGCCGAACGCTCGAGCCTCATAGGATGCGGCCAGCACCACGCCGCCGCCGACGGCGATCGGTTTGCCGCGCAGCGATGGGTCGAGCAACTGCTCGACCGAGGCATAGAAGGCGTCGAGGTCGGCATGCAGGATGGTGGCGCTGGTTTCCATCCCGTTCCACCCTACGGCATTGCAGCATTAGCCATGCCTGTTTTAAGGACTTTTTTGCCGAACAAAAAGAGAACAAATAGGGTCTCTTGTCAAGCTGCCTCTGATCAGTCGGCGAGGGCAGGCGAAATGTCTTTCAATGAAGGGCGGTTTCAAGTCGGAATCTCGTTTTTTTGCCCACCGTCAGTGGGCAGCGCACCATCGACGAAGGTCCATGATCCGCCCCCGGAACATTGTCGCTCGCCTCGGCGTTGATTGGCTCGAAGGGACTGTGTTTTGCGGAGACCTGAGATGGACCGCTTCGAAATCATCGATCTCGTTTGTGTCGTCGATGCCTGCACCACCGACCGTGCCGCCGGGCGGCTCGTATCGATGGCGAGGGCCGTGGAAGAATTGCGCGTGCTGACCGGGGATTTCGTCTCGGCGGATGAGACCGTCGCCAATGCGCTGTCGGCGGTGGCGCTTGAGCGCGGTTGCGCGGTGCTGTTCGACGAGCAGCCGGGCGCCGACATTTTGCGAGCGCCATAGTGCGTCGCCAAGAGGTGGCACCGCTCATTTGACTGCCGTATCAGGCGGTCGGAGCGCCTTGGCTTTGTGGTCGACTTCCGCTGCCTGAGCGCCTTCCCAATCGACGACGCGGCGACCGTTTTCGTACCGCGGGTCGCCGTTTGGGACCATGGTCTGACCCGTATGGGCCTAATGCGGTCCAAATGGCGCAAGTCGGTTTTCAGATTTCATATCGTGTAAGAATTTCAAGTGGTTATGGCAGTTTATCGATTCGGATTGTTCGCTGGCGGGCTGCTTCGCTCTCGCATTGAAACCACATTTATCTAAAGTTTACCGACGGCATTAGGAATTTCTCATATTGCGCTCACTAGCGGTTGGGTGAGGTGGCGATTCTCGGAGGAAAATACTCATGACATCCCGAAAGACTCTCTTTGCCGCGCTTGCGGCATTCGCGCTTCTGGCGTCTCCCGCACTGGCCGCTGCCGGCGGCAATGGTGGTGGGAATGGCGGTGGCCACGGCAATGGCGGCGGCAACGGGAATGGCGGCGGCAACTCCGGCAAAAGCGGTTCGCAGGGCAATTCCGGCAAGAGCACGCACGGCAAGTCAGGCAAGAGCACGAACGGCAAGTCAGGCAAGAGCACGAAAGGCAAGTCGGCATCGGCTAAGTCGACAAAGTCGGGCAAGAAGGCCACGACGGTAGTCTCCGTGGATGAGGTGGACGTCGTGGACGTTCCCAAGGAGAAAAATATCCACGCCAAGCTTGGCCGGCTGAACTCGTTGCAGCGCAACATCAACGCCTACATGAACTCCAAGAGCAAGAAGTTCGCCGGCGTGCAGGCCTATGTGATGGCGTCCGCGAACGCCAAGCTCGCCGAGGCCACGGCTGAAGAGGCAGCCGCCGCGGCAGTCGAAGCTCAGGCGAAGCTGGACGACCTGAACGCGCAACTCGTTGAGGCGAATGCACAGACGCCCGCAACACCCGAGGAGCAGGCGGCCCTGGATGCAAAGATCGCGGATCTGGAAGCGCAGATCGCGGATCAGGAGACCGCGGTCACGGATGCCGAGGCGGCGGCTGCCGCGGCCGAGGCGGAGGCAGAAGCAGCCGCTACCGACGTTCCATCGCTCGACGATGCGCTTGCCGACATGGCCAACAAACCCGTCGACGCCGAGGTCAAGGACTGGGCCACGGATGTGCTTGCCGACAAAATCGACCAGGTAGCCGCCAAGCTGGAAGCGGAGAACGCCGACGACGCGGCTGCCGATCCGGCCGTCGACGAGCCGACCGAGACCGAGACGGCGGAATAGTTTGGCTGAACGGCAATGCCGCCGGGGTTTCGCCCCGGCGGCATTTTTTTTGCCTGCCGTTGCCCAAGTTTGGGATCGGTTCTGCAGCGATCCTTCGCCTCCCCTGTCCGCCGGCGTCAGGGAGCCACCACACCTTGCGCAAAACCCGTTGCTAACCCCAGGCACGGCATGGAAAATCTCGGTTCCCGGGTGTAACCTTCGCAATGTCGGGGTTTAAAAGGCATTGGGGAGAAAACAACATGCCTAGGGTTTCGGAACTTTTCTTCAAAACGGCCATCGTTTTTCTCATCGTGGGCATCGCCGTCGGCCTGCATATGGCGATCTCGCAAGATCACGCTGCCTTTCCGGCGCATGCCCATATCAACCTTCTGGGCTGGGTAACCTCCGCGATATTCGGCGGCTACTATGCGCTCAATCCGGCCAAGGCCGCGCGCCGCATCGCGATGATCCACTTCGGCCTCTATACGCTCGGCCTGGTGGTGATGCTGCCGGCGCTTTACCTGATGCTGGCGAAGGGCAACACGGCGATCGAGCCGGTCGTTGCCACCGGCTCCATGATCGTCGCCGCTGGCGTTCTCGTCTTCGGCTTCGTGGTCTTCTCGTCCGAACCGGTGCCCACCGCCTCCGGCTTGAAGTCGGCACCTCGCTGACCGGAGTCATGCAGCGCTGCCGGGTGGGCTGCTATGCCACGGCGTAGCGGGTCCCCGGCGCACCTGCCGGCTGAAAGTCTTGCGCCGGCGTCTGGGCCGGACGCCGGCTCGCGCTGGTGCGACAAGTCTTGGACAAGGGCGCCGCGCCGCCTGTTAAAAAAGCCGCGACAGCAAGCTGTGGATGATGCCGTCGCGTTCGAACGGCCCGGGCACTTTGGCCGGGAGCGATTTGTCGGCCTTGGCCGCCGATGAGGTGCGGCCATAGATGAGCAAAAGCACAACGATGAAGTAGCCCGCCTGCAGCACCAGGGCGGCAACAAATGTCCAGCCCAGCGATTGCCAAAACGACCCGGTGGCCGCGTAAATCCAGCCAAGGATTACGAGAAGCGTTACTGACATTCCCACAAGAAATTGCGGAAAATACATTTGCCCAATCGAACGTCCCGGATCGATTGAAACCCGGGAAGCCCGCCCATGTCTCTACCCAATTCGAGCGTTGCACCTTTCCTGTGCGGTCGCAAGTTGGCACTGTGCCGCGCTCTCGGAGGGCTTTCGGCCCACGGCATACGACCTACGTCTTAGGACTTAGGGCCATACGCCTTTCGGTGCAAGTGCGGCGTTGGAGCATCGCGCGCGCTTTGCTGGAATCGGTTTTGCCGCGGGCGAAATCAGCGCAAGGTCGCCGGCTCTGGCTTCGCTGTTGGCTCGATGCGCGAAAGTTCGCGAGCCCAGGCGTTTCGGCGGCGTAGCACTTCTCATCATCTGATCGCGATCAAGGCGGCACTCGATGACGAGCGCCGGCCGAGGCAGCTATAGGGTACTCCGCCGGCGCTCGGCGCAAGGGTTGGGTGCTTTGCTTGCGCGAATCATATTAGCGTTTGCGAATATTTTGACCTATCCACCCAAAGGAGGGTGTGGTTCCCCAAAGAAGCTGAATTGTCCGCGCCCGCCCGACTTGCTGCGGTAGAGCGCGGTATCGGCTTTCTGCAGCAGTTCGTCGCTGCCCAGGGCATCGCCAGGCGCCACCGCGATGCCGATGCTGACGCCGATGACGACCGGGCTGTCGGCGACCCTGAACGGCGACTGGAAGCGCTCGATAATGCGCCGGGCAAGCGCCGACACATCCGTCTGTCCGGTAATCCCGGTTTGGATGATGGCGAATTCGTCGCCGCCGAGACGCGCGACCGTATCGTTGTCGCGCACCGCGGCGCGCAGCCGGCCGGCCACGTCGATCAGCAATCTGTCGCCGGCCTTGTGGCCGAAATTGTCGTTGACCGGTTTGAAGTTGTCGAGGTCGAGGTAGTGCACGGCCATCAGGGCGCCGCGCCTGGCAAGGGCAAGCGCGCCGTGCAACCGGTCGGAAAACAGCATGCGGTTGGGCAGGTCGGTCAGCGCGTCGTGATGCGCCATATGCGCGATCGTGGCCTGGTTGCGGCGCTGTTCGGTGACGTCGAAATAGGTGGTGACGAAGCCGCCGCCCTCGATCGGCATGCCGCGCACCTCGACGATGGTTCCGTTCGGCCGGGTGCGTTCGTAGACATGCGCCTCGCGCTGCCTGACGAGGGCGAGGCGGCGCGCGACATGCATCTCGATATCGCCCGGTCCGTACTCGCCACGCTCGGCATTGAAGCGAAACAGCGTCTCCATCGAGGGATAGCCATTGGCAAAAAGCTCATCGGGATAGTCGAGCAGCGCGCGTTGTCGCTGATTGCAGACGACCATATTGAGATCCTGGTCGAACAGCGAAACGCCGCCGGGGAAATTGTCGATCACGGCCTCCAGCAGCCGGATCCGCTCGCGCGAATGCGAGATCAGCTGGCCCATCCGCCCGATCGCTTCGGCCAGACCCGGCAGGCCGGCCCCTGACGGCTCGGCCACCTCGAACGCATTCGCCAGGATACGTGACACCTTCGGCATCGGCCGCTGACCCCCTCAGCAATTTTCCGAAATATGCGGCGACGCTAATATGGAACGATTGCCATCGGATTAACGGCCTGGCCCACCCCTGGTTTTTGCGCAGGGCAGGTTGGTCGCCTCATCGGGCGCGGCCAAGGCCTTTGGGTCTTTTGGTCGATGCCATGGGGACCTTTGGCCAAGGACTTCTGAATTCAGGAACCAAGCGCAGGCGGGACCGTTCCCCAACCACATCAATCAGGAGGAGCTTATGGAACGCAGCGTCCACGAGGCGCGGTGGATACTTGCGCCTGTCTTCGCCTTGGGCGTCGTCTTTGTCACTGCCGGAATCCTGTTCGGCTAGAGCAAAAAGATAGGCCACCCGCGCCCATCGAAAATCGCCAGCGACCCGCCGAGAACGTCCCTTCATCGGCGGAAGGCCGACCCCGCCGCCTTTCTCCGTGAAGGCGGCGGGGTTTCGGTTTGGGAGGTCCATAACCTTCGAAGAACCGGCGTCAGACGCACGAAAAGACCCGCCGTGCCGAATGCGCGGCGGGCCTCTTCGTGGTGCTGGCCGGATCAGGTCAGGATCAGCACGATCTTGTAACTGTCCGGATCAACGATGACGATGCGACCGTCGGCAAGCACGAAATACATATAGGTTTCGTACGCCGGGACGATCTTGATGATGCGCGCCGGCAAGCGGTGCAGCCGCACCTTCTCCCGCGGCACCTCGATGCCCACCGAAATGTCGAAGTCGACACGCGCCACCGGTGCGACGTTCGTCTCGCGAATGATCTGCGTGACCTCGGTCTTCTGCTCGACGGTCACATTGCTGATCGATGCGGTCGAGCCCTGGTCGGTCTGGGTCGAAGCCTTGCCCTGCGCCTGTTCGTCGGTCTGGACCTTGGCTTTGCCCTCAGCCTGCTGGTCGGTCGTGGCGCCGGCCTTGCCTTGAGCCTGCTCATCGGTCTTCAGCTTGGGCTTGCCCTGAGCCTGCTCTTCAGTGGTTGCCGGCCTTGTCTTCAGTTGGGCTTGCCTTGAGCCTGCTCTTCTGTGCTGGCGCCGGCCTTGCCTTGTGCCTGTTCGTCGGTCTTCATCTTGGCCTTGCCCTGGGCTTGCTCACCGGCCTTGCCGCCCTGCTGGCAGTCCGCTGCGCCGGCTTCGCAATTGGAGCCATCGCTTGGCTGGACCTCGGCGGGCGTCTGCGTCTGGGCCATGGCGGCGCCACATCCGACGCCGAGTGCGAGCATGCTTGTGATCAGAAGATGTTTCATCAAAAGTCTCCTCGAACGTGTCGTCCCTTCGTTGGGTTAACTTCGAACTCGTGGCCTTTGTTCCGAGTTGAACTGCCCCCTGCCGGCAAGCGGAGCTGTCGCGTCGAGGAGCTGAAAAATGCAGGAACAAGCCCAATGCAGTGGCGTTTACGACTGGGCGACCCAGTCGCGAATGGCTTCAGGCCGCGTGGCGCAAGTGGCCGCTGCAACCGAAAGGAGACGATCATGAGACTGCATCTTGCAACCGGCGCCGCCGGCGTTCTGCTGCTCGCAGGGGTGGGCGCTGCTGCTGCCCAGGACGTCATCATCCAGCCTGAGCAGGAAACCGTGATTCGGGAATATGTGCAGAAGAAACCACTGGCATCCATCAAGATTCCCGGCGTGGAGCTCAATATCGGTACCGCACTTCCCGACACGGTCGAACTCCATGAAGTTCCCAATGTGAAATACCGCTATGTCGTCGTCGAGAACCAGACCGTGCTTGTCGACCCCGGCACACGCAAGATCGTGAAGATCATTCAGTGACCCGCATGGAGTGGCCCGCCGCTAGCCGGAGCGGTGGGCCGGCCCCCGCCGTATTATTTTGTGACTAATGTAAGCGGGGGATGGCAGGAACCTTCCTTGGCACCACACGTTGCCGCGACTGACTTGGTGCTGCCTTATTGATAGGCAGCATGGGCCAGCGAAGCGGCGAGGCGGCAACAGGCATGGGCTGGGGAGGAGGCAAGGTATTATGTCGAAACGTGAAATCGGAACGTCCCACGCATTGGGGATGCGCGTCGCTGACCTGAGGGCCAGGATGCGCAGCGCAAGCATCACCGAGCATGAGATGAGAACCTTCCAGAAGGTCGCAGCCATCATGGGTGATGGCGAAGGCTCCCTACGCATCGAGGCCGACGATCTGATCGCGGCATCCTTCGTCACCCAGGGGGCGGGCGATCACTCCCTGAATTGACAATCCCCCCGGCCCGAACCGGTCGAAAAAATCGCGCACAACGGTCTATTGAGCATCAGCGCAGGTAAAGGCGCTGATGCCTGATGCCCGCGTGCGTGCAGTCAGCGTCCAACAAAGGCCGTGCCGGGTACCTCAGCGGAGCGGGCCGTCAGGCCGATCTTGGCCACGCTAGGGTCTTGTTCGCTTTGCCGCAGGTCGGAACCAATCGCTGCCGACATCCTTTCCCGAAGGACAAGCCTTGCGGGAAAGGAGTTGGAACCATGAAACCACTCTTGCCATGCGCCTTGTTGCTGGCGCTCGCCGGACCGGCGGCCGCGCAAACCGACGACCAGATGAACGCCCCGACGCCGGGCGGACCGTGCCAGGCCGAGCCGCAAGCTCAGAACGAAGGCCAGGAGCCATCGACGACCAGTGGCGGCAATGGCGGCCTGACCGGCAAGCTCGAACCTTGCGGCGGCGTGCTGCTGCCGCCGCCCACCGGCGACCAGGGCATGGCCCAGCCGGCACCGAATGAGGGCAGGACGCCTGTGATCAGGCCCGGCGAGGTGCCGGCGCAGCCGCCGAAGCAATAGCAGCTGGCCCAATCACGGCACGGGCCAATTCCGTTCAGCTCGGCTGCGCACGCTTCTCGTCTTGGCTCGCCGCAGCGCGGTGACGGGATCGACGCCTGTCCACACTATGCCTGCTGCTTCGGCAAAGCCCATGAAGGCCCGCCGCGCCTGGTCGGCCGTGAGATGTCCGGCGCGCGCTGCCTCGCAGGCCCTGATGGCGGTGGCGTAGCTCGGACCGCGCCGCGCCGCCGGCCATTCCTTCAGAAAATTCTGCATCTCGGCCAGCGAAGCGATTTCGCGCTTGAAGCCGGCACCGACGGCAATTGTCAGCGGAGTGTGGAAAGGCATGTCGTTCATGTGAGAACCTCCCTGATGGACCGGCCCTTCAATGCGAATAGGGCCGGTCCGGTTCCCAGCGGGATCCGGCGAGGCACAAGGTGGCTTTGCCAATGGCGGGGGCCGACAGAACGATCGCCTGGGATGCGGCCATCGCGTCGTCTCTCGCACGCAAAGGCGAGGGCAGAGAGCCGCAAAACCATAGATCAATTAGTCCCGGTTTACGGAACAACAGCGTTGTGGCGGCGTTTGCCTTCAGAGCTCGCCACTTATCGACCTGTGGATGTTTCCGCCAAGGCGGAGGCGAGGGCGAAGCTCGCCAACACGAACAGGAGAGAATGATGAAAACCCTAATTCCTTCCGCCGCCGCGCTGCTTCTTGTTGCAGGCGTCGGTGTCGCTGCCGCGGAGGACGTGGTTGTTACAACCCAGCCGCAGGCGGTCGTGATCACGCCCGAAGAAAGGACGGTCATCCGCGAATATGTGCACCGGAACCCGCTGGCTTCGATAAACCTTCTCGGCGTCGAGCTTAATCTCGGCTCTACTCTGCCCGATACCGTGGAGCTGCGGGAGATTCCCGACACCAGGTACAGATACACGGTCGTCGGCGACCACACGGTGCTGGTCGACCCCGGCACGCGCAGGGTCGTCGAAGTCATCGAGTGATGCATGATACCTGTCCCGCCGTCTCCGGTAGGAGACGGCGGGCAACGGGTTTGTTCAAAGGAGCATTCCCATGTTGCCGCATGTCGAGACCCCCAACTCCACCAATGTCGCGGCCTGTTGCGACAAGCTGCTGGCCGAGCGAAGCACTGGCTTGCTGTCGATGAGGGAAGCGATCGACGAGCTGCGCCGGCGCACCGGCACAGAGCGCTCCGACGCCGATCTCGCCGGGCTGATCACCAAGAAGGCGGCCTTGCTGGGTGTCGCGGTCCTGTCCAACGACCACTAAAGGAATCGCGCCGACGAGCGTGTCTACGCCCCAAGACGCCGGCCGAAATATCGGCTAATGTTTTGGCGGGAATTGGACCCATCCGATTTGGACCCAACCACGGAGGCGACAGTGACGGACGACAGGCAGGAACGCATTCGCCAGCGGGCGCACGAAATCTGGGAACAGGCCGGCCGGCCCGAGGGCTCGGACATGCAACATTGGGACCAGGCGACAGCCGAGATCGACGGAGCGGCGAAGCCGAAAGCCAAGGCTGCGCCAAAGAAGGCTGCGGCCGCCAAGTCAGCCAAACCGGCAGCCGCCAAGGCCAAGGCACCCGCCAAGGCCGCCAAGCCAAAAGCCAAGGGCTGAGCGCCGGCCACGAAATCTCTCTTTAATGACCCATGGGAAATGGATGCGGCGCGGCAGCGCCGTCTCCGGTAGAGATTGGCTGCGTTCATGGAACCTGCATTGTCGACCCGTCACGCCGAGATTGCAGCTTTCGACGGCCCGACCGGCGGGAACCTTTAGGCTTCGCTAATGTTGTGCTTCCAGCACCAATTTTGGGCGAAGGAGCACGTCATGAACAACATCATTTGGCTGGTCGGGGCCGTTGTGATCGTCATCGCCATCCTGAGTTTTCTTGGTCTGAGATAGGCTAGGCCCCAACGGGCTCCGGCCCGGCCGATTGCGGCCGATCACTCGCCGCTTCAGCGGCAAACGAGCCCACCGGCCTCGAGGCCGGTGGGCTTGCATTCCGGACCGACAGCCTTCCGGCCGCTCGGCTCCTCACGCATCCCAGGCATCGCTGGAGAGCGCAAAGCGGATGCCGGCCGCCGTCATGGCGAGTTCGCATTCGGTGATTGCCCGCAGGTTGCGCAGATAGCGCGCCACCGTTTGGGGCAGCCAGCCGGCACAGGCCTCGACATAGGCGCGGCTGTGTACCAGCGTGCCGGTCGACAGCCGCTCCTCTTTTTCGGCGATGACTTTCAGATACTGGCGGATGAAGCGAATGTCCTCCGCGATGTCCTGGCTGGCCATGCGCCAGGCGCCGGCGAGGCGCTGCCTCTGGTCGGTCGTTGCAGGAGAAATGAGCGGGCGGGAGAGATCGGCGAAGGCGGCGTGATTTGCGGTGTTCAAGGATATCCCCTCAAAGAGAAGATATCGTACTTTACGTACGAATATTGGTCAAGTGCAATTCGTACAATTTGAACGAAAGAGATCGACAGAAACCATCGGAATGCCGGCGCTTCAGGCGAGCCGCATTGGAAATCCTTCGAGCTGCGCGCCAATTCGGCAAGCGCCTCCGAGGATCAGGTCGACCATCTCATGCCTGTCCGGATCGAGCAGGTTCAGGCCTTTCCGGAGCGCGTCGCGCCAGCTGAATTTCAAGGGCGTTATAAGAAAATGGCGAAAATCTTATAACGCGGGTAAGCGGGAGACTGTCAAAACCTGGCCCAACACACATTCGCGTCA
The DNA here is from genome assembly GCA_963788955.1 of uncultured Alphaproteobacteria bacterium. Lineage (GTDB taxonomy): Bacteria > Pseudomonadota > Alphaproteobacteria > Rhizobiales > Rhizobiaceae > Mesorhizobium. The sequence goes on from CAWBIN010000006.1 coordinate 18,967, forward strand.
CGCCTCAACAAACCCTCTTCCCCAATCCGCCGAACAGTGCTTTAACCCCGGCATCCACAGGGGTGCTCCGTACGGTCGGGGCTGAGACGGGGGCGGCAAGCCCACAGACCCTAAAAGCTGATCTGGGTAATACCAGCGGAGCGAGGCGGGCTATGTTTTCTGGCGCACAGATTTCCCTCTATCCCATGGCCGACGATTTCGTCGGCGTCATCCTTGGCGCGCTTGGCGCGCTCGATCCCTATCGCGACCGGCTGAGGATCGAGACCGACGACATCTCGACCTTGCTGGTCGGGCCGCCCGAAGTGCTGTTTCCGGCCATGCGCGACCTGTTCGTCGCGGCTTCCGCCAGCGGCAGGCACTGCGTGCTCTCGGCGGCGATCTCGCGCGGCTGCCCGGGCGAGCCCGACGATCCGATCTGCCGCTCCGACGAGGTCGGCGGCCCCGTTCTTCCGCTCGACAAGCGCAAGGTTGCCGCCATCCGCGCCGTGCAGGCCACCGCCGTGACAGGTCAGGCGACGGCGGCGCAATTCTCGCTCTATGTGATGGGCACTGGCGACCACATGGACGAGATCTATGGCTGCATCGACTTCCTCAAACAGTCCGGCGTCTACGAGCGCTCCAAGAATTTCTGCACCAAATTGCGCGGCGATGCCGGCGCCATCTTCGCCACGCTGAACGAAGCCTTCTGCCGCTTCGGGCCGGGCGCCGGCCACGTAACCCTCGACGTCACCGTATCGGCCAACAGCCCGTCTGCTGTCTGAGCCATAGCGCTCGCCGCCGTCGAGGATATTTCCGTGGCTGTTCCGTCCGTCCCGTTGTCTGGAGGAGTTACCTCTGGCCCTTCCCCACGAGGGGGGAGGTCAGCTGTCTCGTCGGCTATCGCCAGGGCCGCACCGGCTGCCGTCTCGGTCGGACTGCTGTTCGCCGCGTGGGAGCTCTACGCCCGCTATGGCGGCGTTAGGCCGACGATGTTGCCGGCGCCCTCGCGCGTCTTCGGACAGGCGTGGGAGAACCGCGAGGCGCTGATGGACAACGCCATCCCGACCATCCGCGCCACTCTTGCCGGCTTTGCCTGCTCGCTCGTCCGCCGCCTTCCTTTTCTCGGCGCTGGTCGACTTCTGGCCGTCATTGCGCCGCGCGCTGTTTCCGCTGCTGATCGCCAGCCAGACCTTGCCGCTGGTGGCGATCGCGCCGCTGGTCGTGCTGTGGTTCGGCTTCGGCCTGCTGCCGAAAATCCTGCTCGTGGCACTGGTCACCTTCTTTCCGATGATGGTGGCGCTGGTCGAGGGTTTCGAGGCGACCGAGAAGGAGATCGGCCAGATGCTCGCGCGCCATGGGGGCAGGGCGCTGGCGTGTCTTCTGGCTGGCGCGGCTGCCCTCGGCGCTGCCCTATTTCTTCGCCGGCTTGAGGATCTCGATCACCTATGCCGTCGTCGGCGCGATCTTCGCCGAATATGCGGGCGCGGCGAAGGGGCTGGGCATCTACATGCTCAACGCCAAGAACAATTTCCGCCCCGATCTGGTGCTCGCCGCGGTCGGCGTCAGTGCGGCGCTGACGCTGGTGCTGTTCGGCCTGACGGTGCTCGTCCAGCGCCTCGCCATGCCCTGGGAGCGAGCAGGCTGCAGAACGCGGCGGCGAGGGGCGGCAATGACCCGGCTGGAGCTGCGCCAGGTGCGAAAATGCTTTGGTCCGCTCGAGGTGCTGGCCGGCATTTCGCTCAATGTCGCGGCCGGCGAATTCGTCTCCATCCTCGGTCCGTCCGGCGCCGGCAAGTCGACGCTGTTCCAGTTGCTGACCGGCGCGGAGAAAGGCGAGGGCGAGATGCTGTTCGACGGCGCGCCGCTCGACGACCATGGCAGCCGCTTCGCCTTCATGCCGCAGCGCGACGCGCTGATGCCGTGGCGGCGCATCCTCGACAATGCGACGCTGGGGCTGGAGGTGCAGGGCGTGCCGCGCCGGGCGGCGCGCGAACGCGTCGCGCCGCTGTTTGCCGAGTTCGGCCTTGCCGGTTTCGAGCGCGCCTGGCCGGCCGAGCTTTCCGGCGGCATGCGCCAGCGCGCCGCCTTGCTGCGCACCGTGGTGCAAGAGCGCGACATGTTGTTGCTCGACGAACCGTTCGGCGCGCTCGATGCGCTGACCCGCGCGGCCATGCAGCGCTGGCTGGAAGCCATGTGGCGGCGCCACCGCTGGACGGCGCTGCTGATCACCCACGACGTGCGCGAAGCCGTGCTTCCTGTCCGACCGCATCTATGTGTTTTCCGCGCGCCCGGCCCGCATCGTCAGCGAGATCGCAGTGCCGCTGCCGCGCCCGCGCACGACCGACGCCGGCGTGGCGCGCGAGGCGGCCGCGCTCGAGGCCGGCATTCTCGACACGCTGCTCGGCGCCACCGATCCGCAACCCTCGGCCCAATGACCGTCCCAAGGAGATGACCATGACTGAACTCACCCGCCGCCAGGCACTGCTGCTGACGCTGGCCGCCGGTTTGCCGTTCGCCCGCCCGGACTTTCGCCGCTGGACAGAAGGTCACCGTCGCGCTCGATTGGACCGTCAACACCAACCACATCGGTTTGTTTGTCGCCCGCGACAAAGGCTTTTACGCCGAAGCCGGGCTCGATGTCGAAATCCTGCCCTACAGCGACACCGGCGCCGGCACGCTGGTCGCCAACCGCATCGCCGATTTCGGCATCAACGGAACCATCAGCCTGTTCACCCAGAAGACCGCCGGCGCCGACCTCAGGGCCGTCTATGCCGTGGTGCAATCCGAGACCGGCCGGCGTGGTGTTCAACGCCGACCGCAGCGAGATCAAGAGCCCGAAGGATCTCGACGGCCTGACCTATGGCGGCTTCGGCAGCGCCTGGGAGAACGCGCTGATCTCGACCATCATCCGCCATGACGGCGGCAAGGGCAATTTCGAGACGGTGACATTGGGCACCTCGGCCTATGAGGCGCTGGCCAACGGCGCGGTCGATTTCACGCTGGAGGTCTCGACCTGGGAAGGCGTCGAGGCCGAACTGAAAGGCATCAGGCAGCGCAGCTTCCGCTACGCCGACTACGGCGTGCCCGACGAGCACACCACCTTCATCGCCTCCAGCGACGCCTTTCTTCAGGCCAATCCGAAAGCGGCCGCCGCCTTCATCCAGGCGACGCGGCGCGGCTACCAATTCGCCGTCGACCACGCGCAAGAGGCGGGCGACCTGCTGATCGCGGCCAACAAGGACGCGCTCACCAACCCGGCGCTGATCCACGCCTCGCTGAAGGCGCTGAACGACGGGCATTTCCTGAAAAGCGAAGCCGGTGCCATCGGCACCATCGACAAGGCCAAGATCGACGCGATGGGCAACTACCTCTTCGCCGCCGGCATCCTGCGCGATGGCGACGGCAAGGCGCTGGAGAAGCGCCCGGATTTCGCCGGGTATTTCAGCAATGAATATGTGGGTAGCTGATCTCCCCCCCTTGAGGGCCCCCCGCAGGGAGACTCTACCCCTCACATATCGATCATGGACCGCTTCACCCGCCCGATGATGGTGATCGCGCCTTCCAGTTCCGGCGGCGGGATCTCCATGTAGGAGGCCGGCTGGAACGGCGGCTTGTCGTTCGGGCGGTAGCGCTTGTAGGTGGCGCGGCCGGTTTCGTCGGAGATCACATAGCAGCCATTGGTCACCAGCCGCTTGTCGCGCAGATTGACGAAGATGATCGAATCCGGCGGCGAGATCTTGTTCATCGACGGGCCGTCGACGCGCAGCGCAATCCATTCGCCCTGCTCGAGATCGGCGGCGGGAATGGTCGGATAGTCCGACAGGTTGACGACGCTGTCCTGGCTGCCGAGCTCGCCGGCGCTGATCCACGAAACGATCGGCACGTCGACGGTGAGCGGCGAGGGCATCGAGCGCGGCCGAACCCACCTCGTGGAAGCCACCGCCCCCCGCGTTGCCGTCGAACAGCAGCCAGCCGGGATCGACGCCGAACAGGCGGCCATACTTCTCCGCCGCCTGGCGCGACAGCGGCCGGTTGCCGTTCTCGTGGCTGATCAGCGTGTTCTTGTTGATGTCGCGCAGGGCGCGTGCGGCATCGCTCGGCGAGGCATAGCCCGCCTCGGCCCGCGCCTGCTGCAATCTGTGTCGAGGATCCGTCATCGTACAAAATGCCTGAAATTTATCGTCCAATATGTACGATTTTGCTTGCGACTCTTTCGTACATATCGTACGCTTAGCGCATGATCGAGCATCCCGCAAGCATTTCCGCACTGCCCACGAGCATCTCAGCCAATTGATCGCCGGCCCGCCGCTGATACCGCGCTAGGGGAGGCGACTGTGCGCCTGTCCACCCATTTCGAATCGTCCGGGCTGTCCTCCTCCCCGGCCCGGACGAAGACCGGGGCTTTTGCCCCGGATCCGGCCCGCCTGCGGTCATCGCAGGCCGCCGGATCGGCCGGAACCGTTCCTCCCCCGGTTCCGGCTTCCTTTTCGCGCCAACTCGCTGGTCCGCCAGGGACTGGCGAGCTGGCCGCCACCTCCTGCATCCGCACCGAGGACGGCACCGTCATCCTGTTCGACAGGCTGACGGGCAGGGCGGTGTCCGGCCTGACCCGGGGCGCCGAGGTCGCGCTCCGCCGCCTGAATGGAGCGGTGAGCCCCGCCTGAACCAATCCTTTCGAACGATTTCGCAACGGCCTGCGGGCCGGACCCTGGCGCTCGCTCCGGGCGAGGCCTTCGCAACCGATGGATACCGACATGACCGCTGCCTATACCGACACCGAACTCAACGCGATAGCGCTCTGGCTGAAGGATGGCCTGTCGGCCACCAGGATCGCTCAGCGCTTTTCCGCCCTGCGCGGCAGCCCGGTCTCGCGCAACGCCATCATCAGTATCGTCCATCGCAACGCGGGTCTGCGCGCCATCGGCTTTGCCAACCCCAAGGGCGGCCGCCCCGGTGCCCGGCCCCGGAAAAATGCGGCAAGGCCGGCGGGAAGGCACGCTGCGGGACGAGCCAAGTCGTCCGGGCAAATCAGCCTATCGGCGCTGGTAAAGTTGTCCGGACAAGCAAAGCTGGCCGGACAGGCAAAGCTGGCCGGACAGGCAGAGCTGGCCGGGCAGGCGATGGCTTCCGGGCGGGCCGAGGGGCAGGGCGGCGCCGGTACGCCGCTTGTCCCTGCTGGCGCCTCTGCGGCCCGCCTGCCGGCAAAGCCAAAACACGACAAGCCGAGGAAGCCGGCGCGCGCGCTGCCGCCGGCCTGGCTGTCGCCGCGTGGCCTTCTCCGCGACGAGGACAAGCCCGACGCTCTTCGTTACAAGATGCCGGCGCCACCGCCACCGGTGCCGCCCGGCCGCCAGCCGCATGTCGCCGCCATGCGGTTCATAGACTGCCTGTTCGGCCGCTGCCGCGCCCCGCTCGACCTTACGCTGGAGGAAGACCCGGAGAACGATGCCCCTGGCGCCAGGCCGGGGCCGGAGATGCTGTGCTGCGGCCTGCGCACCTCGGCGACGCGCTCCTACTGCAGCCACCACCACGCACAATTCCACGGTCGCCGCACTTTGTTGGCGGAGCCGGCGCGATGAGCTTGTCTGGTATGCCCCTATTTCGGCATCCGGCTCTGGACGCTTCTCTGTTCGAACACCATGGCCGGGTCGTCATCGACAACGAGAATCCCGGTCACCCGGGCAAAGCCGGTGAACACCTTCAGCGCGTCGTCTGGCGAGATCTGCGCGGCGATGGCGGCGCTGCAGGCATTGAGCGCACTGCGGTAGACGTGCCCGCGCCGGTCGACCGGCCAGCGCTGCAGGAGGTCGGCGGCGGCGTTGACATCCTCGATGTCCTCGACCTCGCCGTCGAAGCTGACCCTGATCGGACGTCCGGTTCGCATCGTGCCCACGCCTTTACACCTCGCTGTCTATTTTCTGGATGTAACCTCCAACAACGCGCGGCAATGCCGTGCGGTTGCATTGCCTGCCATGTCGCCGCCGCTTTCGCCAATCGCCGACGTTGCAGAAAAGGTCGCCGAGTGACGCTGCCAATCTCCTCCCTCGTGGGGAGATGCCCGGCAGGGCAGTGAGGGCGCGAAGGAACCTCGCCGTCCATCCCCACAGCCAGCCCACAAGGAACCGACCCATGAGCCGAAAAACCGCTCAAAAACCGAAACCGCCGAAACTGCCGAAGGGCGAGGCCGAGCAGGTGCGTATCCGCAGGGAGATCGGCCATGATTTCGCGCTGAGGGACGACCGCTTCGGCCGCAAGCGCCTGGCAACGGGAACGCAGGAGGCGGCGCGTATCTACGAAGTCTCGAACGGCGGCTACACCTCGACCGGCGGCATCGTGCGGGTGCGCAATGTCGACCCGCTGCTGGGCATCACCTCGCTGACACGCCAGCAGCGCGAGGCCGGCATGCGCTTTCGCGGAGATTTCGAGCGCGCCTCGCGCGAAGGTCTGCGGCCGATGGCGTGGGAAGAGCGCGTCGACGGCGGCCGGCGTGATGGCGGCATTCCCGACCGTATCCTCTCGGCCGGCCGCGCCCATGCCGAGGCCACCCGCGCGCTGGCACATTGGGAGGTCTCGGCCGTGGTGCAAAAGATCTGCTGCGCCGGCGACTCGGTAAAGAGCCTCGCCGAGCAGACCGGCGAGGTGCGCGACGTGGTGAGCAAAATGCTCAAGATCGGGCTGGATCTACTGGCCGTGCATTATGGGATGATGGGGCGCAGGGCAGGGTGAGGGAGGTGAACTTGTGCTGCCAAAAGCCAGGAGCGGAATCGATCACTGTCGGGCTACGAGCAATCCGGCCGACAAAAGCCGGCCGGATCGATTGCTCACGTCACCGCTCGCAGATGCGGATCTTCTCGATCACGCGGTGGTGGTTGCGCCAGTGCTTGCGGTACTCGGTCCAGCAATTGCGGTGGTGGCGCATGGAGTAGCGCGGCCTGTAGCCATCGTCGTAGAATGTACGATGTCGGGCGATAGACGTAAGGATCGTCGTAGTACGGGCCGCCATAATAATCATCGTCATAGGCAGGACCGATGCCGATGCCGAGCCGCAGGCTGTCGGCACTGGCCGGGCCGATCATAGCCGCCGCCGACGCAATAGCGATGACGGAGGCGAGCAGGAGCTTTTTCATAGCTACCTCCTTTTCAAGGTTGATCCAATCAAACCCTTGAGGCGCGGCCCTGTTCCACAATTTTGCAAGAAGTGACCACGGGCAAACCCACCCCGGTCGGTCGCAAAATGCTGGGGCGGCCACGTTTGCTTCATAATCGCAAAGCCATCAGCAGGCGATGCATTGACCTCGACCGGGCTCGTTCTTTGACGTCGCGCACCGCCACATCCCGCGTCGAATGAACCAATCGAGGGCCGCATTCCGCAAACTCAATCCGCTTGCCGGGCCGGTTTTGAAATCTTCTCGCTCATTTAATTCTACAAAATCGGTAGGCTTAATGCAGATAGCGTTTGCGAGAAGGAGCCTGGCATGTCGAAGAAGCTGGTGGTGGGGGTGTCGGGCAATTTGACCCGTCCGTCCAAGACCAAGGCGTTCATCAGCCATATCGTTGGCGAGATCGCCGGCAGGACGAATGCTGCCTCGAGCGTTTTCGACATCGAGGATCTCGGTCCCTCCTTCCCGCAGGCGAGGCGCATCGGCGATCTCGATCCGTCGGCGCGCAATCTTGTCGAGCAATTGCTCGGCGCCGACATCGTCGTGGCCGGTTCGCCGACCTTCAAGGGCAGCTACACCGGGCTCTTCAAGCATTTCTTCGACCTGCTCGACCCGTCATCGCTGCGCGGCAAGCCGGTCGTGCTGGCGGCGACCGGCGGCGGCGAGCGCCACTCGCTGATCGTCGAGCATCAGCTGCGGCCGCTTTTCGGCTTCTTCGAGGCGCTGACCGTGCCGACCGCGATCTACGCTTCCGACAAGGATTTCGCCAACGGCCAACTGGTGTCCGAAGCCATCCAGGCGCGTGCCCGCCAAGCCGTAGCCGAGGCATGCCGGGCGGCGGGTGTGCCTTACGGCGTCGGCCTTGCCGCCTGAAACACCGGAATTCCCCTTTCCGCACAGCGCCAGAAGGAAGCCTGCAAATGACCAGCAAATCCCGACAGAGCAAACCGCGAAAAATCAAACTGGGCGCCTTCCTGCCCGGCGGCGGACAGCATATCGCCGCCTGGCGCCATCCCGATGCGCCGGCCGACGGCGCCACGAATTTCGAGTTCCACAAGCAGCTGGCGCTGACCGCCGAGCGCGGCCTGTTCGATGCCTATTTCCTGGCCGACAATCTGACGGTCGGCCTCGGCGCTCGCGAAGGCGGCAATGCCAAGATCGCCGGCTTCGAGCCGGTGACGCTGTTTGCAGCACTTGCGCCACTGACCACGCATCTCGGCTTCATCGCCACGGCCTCCACCACCTATGAGGAGCCCTATACGCTGGCGCGCAAATTCGCCTCGCTCGATCTGCTGTCCAACGGCCGCGCCGGCTGGAACGTCGTCACCTCGGCCGGCGACGAGACCGCCCAAAACTTCAACCGCGACGTCCAACCCAACCATGCGGAGCGCTATGCCCGGGCGCATGAGCATGTCGAGACCGTCAAGGCGCTGTGGGACAGCTGGGAGGACGACGCCTTCATCCGCGACAAGAAGTCGGGCCGCTTCTACGACAAGGACAGACTGCACGACGTCGACCACAAGGGCGCGCATTTCAGCGTCAAGGGTCCGCTCAACGTGCCGCGTCCCGTGCAGGGCCACCCGGTGGTGGTGCAGGCCGGGCAGTCGGAGGACGGACGCGGGCTTGCCGCGCACTCGGCCGAGGTCATCTTCACCGCCCATCAGAAGCTGGAGACGGCGCAGGAATTCTACCGCGACATCAAGGCGCGCGTGGCCGCCGTCGGCCGCGATCCCGACCAGGTGCTGATCATGCCCGGCGTGGCACCCTTCGTCGGCCGCACCGAAGAGGAAGCGCAGGCAAAATACCGGCAGCTCAACGACCTCATCCTGCCCGAGGACGGCGTCGCCCTGCTCAACGGGCTGGCCGGCCAGACGCTCGACATCCGGGGTTATCCGCTCGACGGCCCGCTGCCGCCCAGCAAGGAAACCGAAGGCATGAAGAGCCGCCAGGCGCTGATCCGCCAGATTGCCGACGAGCACAACTTCACCATCCGCCAGCTTTACCAGTGGGTGGCGACGGCGCGCGGCCACTACACAATCATCGGCAGCGCCACCCAGGTCGCCGACCAGCTGGAGGAATGGTTTACCAGCGATGCCGCCGACGGCTTCAACATCCTGCCGCCCTGGCTGCCCGGCGCGCTCGACGATTTCGTCGACCTGGTGATCCCCGAGCTGCAGCGCCGCGGCCTGTTCCGCACCGCTTACGAAGGCCGGACGCTGCGCGAGAACCTCGGTCTCAGGCGGCCGGAAAACCCCTGGACCGCGGCGCGCTCGAAGGTGCTGGCCGCCGAATGAGCCGCTGAAGCGCCGAACACGCGAAGCTCCCGACAATCCTGAAGCAAAGGGCAAAGACGATGAGTTTGCAGCACATCGAACGGCCGGTCATACTCGGCGACGGCGCAACCAGGCTCGGCGCGGATGTTCTGCGCCTGGCCAAGGGGGCGTCCGTGCGCCTCCTGTCGCGCTACGGCATCCTGATTGCTTTCCTGGCGCTCTGGCAGGTGTCAAGCAGCGCCGGATGGGTCAATGCCGCGGTGCTGCCGCCGATCGATACGATCGTCGCGGCCCTCTGGAAGGGGCTGGCCGGCGGCACCTTGCTCGGCGACATCGCCATCAGCCTGCAGCGCGCCGGCATCGCCTTCGTCGCGGCGGTCGTGGTGGCGATCCCGCTCGGCCTGTTCATGGGCCAGGTGCGATCGGTCGAATCGGCGCTCGATCCGATCCTGCAGGTGTTCCGGCAGACCTCGGCACTGGCGCTCTACCCGGTGTTCATCCTGCTGCTTGGCCTGGGCGAGGCATCAAAAGTCTTCGTCATCTTCTGGGCGACGCTGTTTCCGCTGCTGCTCAACACCATCAGCGGCGTCAAGGAGGTCGACCCGAAACTGCTCGAGATGGCACGCGTCTATGGCGCCACGCGGCTCACCGTGTTCCGCCGCGTCGTACTTCCGGGCGCCGTGCCCTCGATCTTCGTTGGCTTGCGGCTGAGCGCGACCACTGCACTTCTGTTGCTGATCGCCTCCGAAATGATCGGCGCCAACAAGGGCATCGGCTTCCAGGTGATGAACGCCCAGTACAATTTCCAGATCCCGCTGATGTTCGCGGCGATCGTCATCCTCGCCGGCCTCGGCCTGATCGCCAACCAGGCGCTGGTCAGCCTGCAGCGGCGGCTCTGCCGCTGGAGCCAGCCCGTCAACTGACCCGCATCATTTGAACATTAGCGCCTTCCACCTTCTTCTCGAACAAGGAAAGACCGGATCATGAAAATCACCCGCCGTACCCTGCTTGCCGGCGCACCGCTTGCCGCCGGCATCCTCGCCGCCGGCCTGCCGCGCTTCGCCTTTGCCGAAGCCGCACCCGTCAAGTTCCGCTACCTCGCCAGCCGTGGCAGCATCTCCCCGCATGAGCTGGCCGACGAACTCGGCTACTTCAAGGGGCTCGGCGTCGAGCTGCAGAATGCCGGCTACGCCGCCGGCGGCCCGGAATCGCTGTTTGCACTGTCGTCCGGCAGCGTCGACATCGGTTCGGCCGCCACCGCTGCCGTGATCAACTCGATCTCGGGCGGCAACGACTTCGTCGCCGCCTATCCGAGCAACGGCATCAACAAGGATGTGCAGAGCGTCTTCTATGTGCTGGAAGACAGCCCGATCAAATCGATCGCCGACATTGCCGGCAAGACCATCTCGGTCAACACGCTCGGCGCCCATCTCGACTATACGGTGCGCGAGGCGCTGCACAGCGTCGGTCTGCCGCCGGATGCCGCCAACCTCGTCGTCGTGCCCGGGCCGCAGCTCGAGCAGACCTTGCGCTCGCGCCAGGTCGATATCGCCGGCCTCGGCTACTGGCAGGCGACCTTCGCCGGCGCGCTGGTCGCCAATGGCGGCGTGCGCGGCGTGTTCAACGACACCGATGTGCTGGGCGAACTGGCCGGTGGCTTCGTCGTGCTGAGGCGCGACTTCATCGCCGCGCATCCGGATGTCGCGCGCAACTTCGTTGAACAATCGGCGCGTGCCGCCGACTGGTCGCGCCAGAACCCCGATGAAGCCCGCAAGGTGCTGGCCAACATCCTCAACAAGCGCGGCGAAAATGGCGATCTCGCCCGCTACTGGACCGGCTTTGGCCTGCGCGAAGGCGCCGAGGTGACCGACCGCGACATCGACTTCTGGGTCGCCGTGCTCGAGCGCGACGGCCGCTTGGCCAAGGGCAGACTGAAGGCCGCGGATATCCTCTACCGGCCGGGCGAAACCAAGACCAACTGAGCTGGGAGACGAAGGCGATGGCCAGCACAAGCGGCGCCGAGGTCTCGATACGCGACCTCTCGAAATCCTTCAGTCTTGGCGGGCGTCCGCTTCAGGTATTGAGGACGCTCAACCTCGACATCCGCTCGGGCGAATGCCTGGTCATCGTCGGCGCCAGCGGCTCGGGCAAGACCACGCTGCTGCGCATCCTTGCCGGGCTTGAGGCCGCCGACAGCGGCGGCGTCGCAATCGATGGCAAGCCTGTCGACGGCGTCGGCGCCGAGCGCGCCGTGATCTTCCAGGAGCCGCGCCTGCTGCCCTGGCTGAGCGTGCTCGGCAACGTCGCCTTCGGCCTCGAGGTGCGCGGCGTGCCCAGGCAGCAAGCCGAGGAGAGGGCGCGCTTCTACATCGCGCTGGTCGGCCTCGCCGAATTCGCCGACGCCTGGCCGCGCCAACTTTCCGGCGGCATGGCGCAGCGCGTCGGCATCGCCCGCGCCTGACCGTGCAGCCCGAGATTCTGCTGCTCGACGAGCCGCTTGGCGCGCTCGACGCCATGACCAAGATCGGCATGCAGGAGGAGCTGGCGCGCATCTGGAGCGAGGAGAACGTCACCATGGTCATGGTCACCCATGACCTCGAAGAGGCGATCTACCTTGCCGACCGGGTGCTGATCCTGCCCAAGGAGAAAGGCGGCGCGGCGCGGCTGATCGACGTCGACCTGCCGCGCCCCCGCGACCGCAGCGAGAGCCGGTTCGTGCGCTATCGCGAGGAGCTGCTGCGCGAGTTCGGGCTGCATTGACAGGGCGAAATCGACCCGGCCGGCAGAGGCCGGCTGGATTGATCGCGCCGCCAGTTCTCAGCCTGCGCGGGCCAATGCCACGGCATCGGCTCCGGCCGGGTAGCGCAGCCGGGCGGAGGTGTCGTTGGCGGCATGCCAGACGGCCTCGGCAACGTCGGTCTCCTTCGTGACCATGGCAGGGTTGGCGAACCCGGCGAAGATCGGCTGTGCGAACGATGCATAGGCCTCGGGGATCAAATCCTCGACGCGCAATTCGGTATTGTGCGCAAAACGGGTGCTCGGCGCATAGCCGGGTCCACCAGCCTGACCGCACGCCGAAGGCCGGAGCTCGTGCGCCAGCGATCCGGTGAACCCCTCGATGGCCATCTTGCTGGCCGTGTAGGCCGCGGCCAGGGCATCGGGACAAGCGTCGCGCTCGAGGTCACGTTGACCACCACGCCTGATCCCGATGCGGAATTGCGGGATGATGGCCTGCGTCATCGCCATCACGCCGAATGTGTTGGTCTCGAACACCTTGCGGATGTGCGACATCGGCGTCGCTTCGAACGCGCCGGCGACACCGATGCCGGCATTGTTGACGAGCACGTCGACAGGCCCGCTCGCCTCGAGCGCGGACGCGATGCTCTCGGCATCGGTGACGTCGAGCGGCAGCACGCGGATGCGATCGGAAGCGGGCAGTATGCCCTCGCGCGGGGTTCGCATCGTGGCGACGACGGTCCACCCCTGCGCGTGGAAGTGACGTGCGGTCTCCAGGCCGTAGCCGGATGAGCTGCCGGTAATCAGTACGGTTTTCATGACGATATCCTCTTTCGTGTTGACGCAGGACAAATAACCGCCAATATCAGGACTATCATCGATCAAGCGTCTCAATTTCATCTTCCTAAGTCCGGAAATGACCGATCCGCTCTCGCAAGTGATCCAGCTTCTGCGTCCACGCACGGTGTTCGCGAAGGGGATCAGTGGCGCCGGGCGCTGGGGCGTGCGCTACTCCGAATTCGGCCAGCCGGGCTTTTGCGCGGTGATCGAAGGCCGATGCCGACTGGCCGTCGACGGGCAGGCGCCGATCAGTCTCGAAGAAGGCGATTTTGTCCTGCTGCCGGCGACGCCGGCCTTCACCATGTCCAGCTTCGACCATGTGACGCCGAGGCGCATCGATCCCAGGGTGACGCCTGCGCCCACGGACGAGGTTCGTCACGGTCGTCCCGACGGTCCCGCGGATGTGCGGCTGCTCGGCGGTTACTTCGTGTTCGAATTCGCCAGATGCGGGACTGCTGGTATCGCTCTTGCCGGCACTGCTTCACCTGCGCGGCATTCCGCGGCTTTCGGTCCTGGTGCGGCTTGTCGGCGAGGAGGCGAGCGCCCTGAGCATGGGCCGCGATCTCGTGCTCGCGCGTCTGGTCGAGGTGCTGCTGATCGAAGCGCTGCGGGCAACCCGGGGAAAGGACGCGCCGCCGGGGTTGCTGCGCGGCCTCGCCGATGCGCGCTGTGCCGGGGCGTTGCGGCAGATGCATGCCGATCCCGAGCGGCCGTGGACGGTGGCTGACCTGGCGCGCGAGGCGGGCATGTCGCGCTCGGCCTTCTTCGACCGCTTCATCCGCTCCGTCGGACTCCGGCCGATGGAATACCTGCTGGGCTGGCGAATGGCCGTTGCGAAGGACCTTCTGCGCAGCAACAGCGTCGCGCTCGATGAAGTTGCCAGGCGAGTGGGCTATGGTTCGGCCAGCACATTCAGCACCGCGTTCAATCGCCATGTGGGCCAGTCGCCGGGCCGATATGCGCGCGGGCGCCAGGAGGGAGCGGGCACTCGACTGCCCGTGACGCAACGGACAGCGCCGGCATTGTAGTCTATCGCAGTCGCTTTACCGGCGGTGGCGCTCGGCGGTCCCGCCATGAAGCGCAAAAATATCTTGGCCTCCATGTCGACACTGGCGGATCCTTGGCGCGGATGCCGTCCGGAGCGCGTTTGAAGGCGGAGCACGCCTGAGCGGAAATTTCTTTGATGCGCTTCGGTGAGGCCATTCGACCGCTATGGGTCAAAACGGGGCGTAGTTCGACGGCCGCTTTGCGCCAGAAGCAGTTGTTCTGAACGCGATCCTTGAGTGACTGCAATGGGCCGGCAGCGGACCGACTGCTTTTAGTTTGGCGGCTGGCCATAGCTGACATTTGTACCGCTGAGATCAAATGGCGACTTCCGACCTCAATTCGGCTGTTCCGCGCCAGCCGCGCCAAATCCCGTAGCGGTCATTTGCAGGCTAGAGACGCGGAGCCCTGGAGGCGTTTCATTTGCGCCTCACGAAAGCAGGCCAAGCCTGAACGGTGACACGCGGACTAGTCCCTGATCCATTCATCTTCGGACCCTTGACTTAAGCCAGCGGTCGAAGGCAACGGCAAGGATCAGGATCAGACCGATGACGATGCTTTGCGTATAGGAGGAAACGTTGTTGAACTGCAGTCCGTTCTGAAGCACGCCGATCAGTGCTGCGCCAACCACGGTGCCGCCGACGCTACCAATGCCGCCGAACAACGACGTGCCTCCGATGACGACGGCGGAAATGACGGTTAGCTCGTAGCCCATGCCGGCAACGGCTTCCGAGGAGTTGAGCCGGGCCGACAGCACGAAGGCGGCGAGCCCCGCAAAGAAGCCGACGATGACATAGACAGAGATCAGAATGCGGTCGACGCGCAGACCTGAAAGTCGCGCCGCTTCCGCATTGCCGCCGACGGCATAGACGGCGCGACCATAGCGCGTGTAGCGCAGCACGATGTGGCAGAGAATGGCCGCGATGGCGAAGATGATTGCAGGAACCGGCACTGGCCCGAACAGCCCGTTGCCGAACCAGCGCATCGAAGCATCGAAGCCAGAGATCGGGCCGCCATTGGAGATCGTCAGCGTGAGGCCGCGGAAGATGGTTAGCCCACCCAGCGTGACGACGAAAGGCGGAACCCTGAGCCGCGTAATCGCAAGGCCCTGGATGCCGCCGGCGGCTGCGCCGACGCATACTGCAGCCGACAGCGCCGCAAACCAGCCAAAGCCCTGCGTCGCCGAAGTACCGAGAGACAGCGTGTTGGCTGTTCCGCCTTTGGCGACGACCGCGGCGACCATGCCGCAGAGAGCCAGGAGCGAGCCCACCGACAGGTCGATGCCGGCGGTCAGGATGACGAAGGTCATGCCGAGCGCAATCAGGCCGGTAATAGAAATCTGCCGCAGAATGTTGAAGATATTGATCGGGTCGATGAAGCTCGGCTTCATGACCGTGAAGACGACGATCAGCGCGGCGAGAAAAAGCAGCGGCCCAAAACTCATCAACAGGCGTGCAAAATTGATCCCGCTGCTCTGTCCCTGCTCTACCGGACTGCTCATTGCGTCTTCCCCTGCTGCCGATCGAGCGCCATCAGTTCCATCAGTTTTTCCTCATTGGCCTCGACGCCCGGCATCTCGCCGGTGATCCGCCCACGACGCATGGTGACGATCCTGTCGCTGACGGCCAGCACCTCGGGCAATTCCGAGGAGATCATCATGATGGCGATGCCGCGCGCGGCGAGCTGCACCAGGATCTGGTGCACCTCGGCCTTGGCGCCGACATCGACCCCGCGCGTCGGTTCATCGACAATCAGCACTTTGGGATCGCGCGCCAGCCAGCGGGCGAGCACGACCTTCTGCTGGTTGCCGCCGGAGAGCCCTTCTATCGCCTGCTCGGCCGAGGCCATGCGGATCGACAGCATTTTCTTGTAGTCGGCCAGCGCCTCACGCTCGCGGCGTTCGGCAATGAAGCCGAGGCCATTGCTGAAGCGCCCGAGCGCGGCAACGGAAAAATTGGTCAGTATGCCGAGCGTCGCGAAGATCGCTTGGTGCTTGCGGTCCTCCGGCACCAGCCCGATGCCGAGCGCAATCGCATCGGCTGGCGAAGCCGGCGCAATCTCCTTGCCGTCGAGCGTGATCGTGCCCGCAGCAATGCGGTCGGCGCCGAAGATGGCGCGGGCAAGCTCGGTGCGACCGGAGCCGACGAGGCCGGCGACGCCAAGGATTTCGCCGGCTTTCAGGTCGAGGTCGACGCCTTCCAGCACGATGGCGTGCGGCGCTTCCGGATCGCGCATGGTCCGCAGGCCGCGAACGGAGAGCCGAACATCGCCGGCGATCTCGCGCTGGGTCGGTCGCGCATAAAGCTCGGATGCGGCGCGGCCGACCATCTTCTCGATGATTTTCGGCAGTTCTATGGGACCGCCCTCACGGTCGAGATGGCCGGCAAGCCTGCCGTCGCGCAGCACCGTCATGCGGTCGCAGATGGCGGAGGCTTCCTCCAGCCTGTGCGTCACGAACATGATCGCGACGCCGTCCTTGCGCAGCCGGTCCATGATCGACAGCAGCCTCTGCACTTCGGTCTCGGTCAGCGCGGAGGTTGGCTCGTCCATGATGATGAGGCGGCTCTTCAGCGACAGAGCCCGCGCGATCTCGACCAGCTGCTGCTCGGCCACCGACAGTGCCGAGACCGACGGTCCTGGGATCGATGGTGAGACCGACGCGGGCGACGATTTCGCGCGATGCTTCCACCATGCGGCGCCAGCTCACCAGACCCGAGGGGCCCAATAGGCGCCCGGCCAATGAAAATGTTTTCCGCCAACCGTCAAAGTGGGGATCAGGCTCAGTTCCTGATAGATCGTGACGATGCCGAGACGCTTGGAATCGTCCGGATTGGATGGCTTGAATTCGGCGCCGTCGAAAACAATGCGCCCACCGGAGGGCGGCATCACGCCGGACAGAATCTTGAGCAGCGTCGATTTGCCGGCGCCATTCTCGCCGAGAAGACCGAGGATTTCGCCGCGGCGCACATCGAGCGTCACGTCGTTCAGCGCCGTAACGCCGGCAAAATGCTTGGTGATGCCTTCGACGGCGAGCAGCACGTCGCTGGTTGAAGGTGTTATCGCTTCGGCGAGGGACAAGTATGCAACCCCTTGAGTTGGCTCGACCGCTGGCACCGCCGGCCCCGATCTTCATCGGGTCCGGCCGCGCCGTCGTCGAAATCGGGATTGACTATTTGGTTTCCCCGATGCGCTCGGCCTTGTCGAGATTGTCCTTGCCGATGACGATCGGCGTCAGGAGCACGAGCTTCTCCTTCGGCTCGGTCTTGTCCTTGGCATAGGCGACCGCAATACGGACCGCCGTGCGCGACTGCTCGCCCGGGAACTGCTCGACCGTGCCCGCGAGCTTGCCGTCGCGTACCGCGACGATGGCTTCAGGCAGCGCATCGAAGCCGTAGATCTTGACGTCGTTGAAGCCACGAGCTGCGCATGCCTCCACGGCGCCGAGCGCCATGTCGTCATTGGCGCAGATGATCGCGTCAGGCTTGCCGTTGGCGGCAAGACCCGCTTCGGTGACCGACAGGGCCTTCGGCACGGGCGAAGTTGGCGGTCTGCTCGAAGATGATCTGGTACTTGTCCTTCAGCGGATCGAGCACGTTGTGCACGCCCTTGTTGCGGTCGATCGCCGGGCCGGCGCCGGGCTGGCCCTGCAGATGGAAGATCTTGGCGCCGTTGGGGAAGGCGTCGACCATGGCCTGGGCCTCGGCCTCGCCGCCCTTGACGTTGTCGGCGCCGACATGGGCAAGAATGCCTTCGACGCCGTCGACGCGGCGGTCGATGGTGACGACCGGCACGCCGGCCTGGACGGCCTGCTCGATGGCCGGCGCCAGCGCGTTGACGTCAAGCGGCGAGATGACGATGGCGTTGACCTTCTGAACGATCGCCGCTTCGATGTCGGCCGTCTGCTTGGGCGCGGAATTCTGGCCGTCGCTCTCGGTCAGGTT
The DNA here is from genome assembly GCA_963788955.1 of uncultured Alphaproteobacteria bacterium. GTDB lineage: Bacteria > Pseudomonadota > Alphaproteobacteria > Rhizobiales > Rhizobiaceae > Mesorhizobium. Next base: position 36,940 of record CAWBIN010000006.1, read on the forward strand.
GACGCCCTGAGCCTCAGCCTCAACCTTGATCTGATTGAGCATGTGGACGAAGAACGGAAAGCGTCAGGCTGGGCACCGAGCCCAGAATAGTCAGCTTGTCCTGGGCGAAGGCGCCGGGCGCGACTATCGCCAGCGCGCCTATTGCTACGGACGATAAAAGAAAATCACGTCTATTCATGATCTTACTCTCCTCCCATTGGCCGGTTCGCTGCGGCTCGTGTTCCTCCCGGCGCCGGCGGGCGAAGCCTACCCAACCTCCAAAATTTGCGCAAGGAAATGGTCGCTGCTCGTCTCTCGCGTCGGGGCACCTCCCGCCTTATCGCTTTGCGCGAAACCAGCTTTGAAGATGCCGCTTTTCGCGAATGGGACAGACCCTACGAATGACCGCAATCCGGCGCAAAGCTGCCAGGCTCTAGTTGCGGCGTGAACGTCTTCGTTGGGTCATTAGAAGACTTTCGCCTACCCCACCGCTCTGCGCACACGCCCCAAACATGCCCCTTCGGACGCACGTCGAAAACACTGTATGATCGCGCCGCAGGTAAATTTGCCGACCGACGCCGATGCCGATCTTTTCAGTCAAGCACACGACCCTCTATCGCTATCGCCAGCCCGTGAGCTTTGGCGAGCACCGGCTGATGTTCAGGCCGCGCGACAGTTTCGATCAGCGGCTTCTCGACCACGCTCTGTCCGTGGACCCCGAGCCGAAGGAGGTTCGCTGGATCCATGACGTTTTTGGCAATTGCGTCGCGGTGATCGATTTCAAGGGCTCGGCCAATGAACTCCTTTTCGCGACAGACATCCGGCTCGATCACACGCCGCAGCATGCGCCCGATTTCCGCATCGATGAGGCCGCGCTGAATTATCCGTTCTCTTACGATCCCGACGAGGCGGCCGACCTCGCGCAAACCATGGAGCGCCATCATCCCGACGACGGCGACGAGGTCGGCAAATGGGCGCGGCAGTTCGTCAGTGCCGCGGGACACACCGAGACCGGCAAACTGCTGATGACGCTTTGCTACGCCATCCACGAGAGCTTCGTCTATTCCCGCCGCATCGAAACCGGAACGCAGCCGCCGCTCATGACCTTGCATCTGCGCAAAGGCACATGCCGGGACTTTGCGCTTTTCATGATGGAAGCGGTCCGCTCGCTCGGCTTTGCCGCCCGCTTCGTGACCGGTTACGTCTATGTGCCGAGCCGCGACAGTGATGCACGTGCGCGGCGGAGGCTCAACGCATGCCTGGTGCCAGGTCTACTTGCCCGGGGCCGGTTGGATCGAGTTCGATCCCACCAATGGCATTGTCGGCAACCGGGATTTGATCAGGGTAGCCGTGGCTCGCCATCCCCGGCAGGCCATCCCACTTTCGGGAAGCTACTCCGGCAGCGCCTCGAGTTTTCAGGGAATGACCGTCGAGGTGAAAGTGGTGAAGGAAATCGACGGCAACAGGGATTAGCTGCGTCCGATGCATTCCGGACCTGTTCAGGCTGCCCGGTTTAGCTCGAAAGGGCACCCGAGGGGGCCCCATGCCTCTGCCGAATCACCTTGAAGAAACGCTTCGCTATCCGTACCATGGAAGGTCATGGTGAAATCTGATCAGGAGATCAGTGGAATCGGTCGGGTTTTTGAGCCAGTGCAAGGTAGGGAGGATAATTATGGCTTCCGAAGTACAGGCAAACAATGGCGTTAACGTAGAGGCGCTGCTCGCAGCAAAAGAAGCGCTTACCAACGCCCCGGAGGCCGCGCAGTTCAAGTGGCGCGCGGCCTGCGAATGGAAGGATGGCACCCACAGCCACTCGACGGTCGAGAGCTTCTACGGTCTCGGCCAGGACCAGCATCGCAAGACCACCTTCGCATTCGATGCCGACCATCCGGAGGTCTTCGCTTCCCTGGATCAGGGCGCCACGCCTGTCGAATACGTGCTGGTCGGGCTGGCCAGTTGCCTGACCGCCGGCATCGCCGCGGTCGCCCAGAACCGGAACATCCAGTTGAAGTCGGTGAAGGCGACCATCGAAGGCGACATGGATATCGCCGGCATACTCGGCATCGACAGCGACGTCCGCAACGGCTTCAGCGGCATCACGGTGAAGTACAACATCGACGCCGACGCCAAGCAAGAAGACATCGAGGCTCTCGTCGCTCAGTCGCAGAAGCGGTCGGCGGTCTATGACATTGTCACCAATCCGACGAACGTCACGGTCGTGGTGAATTGAAAGGCGCTTCGAGCCGTAGACTTTCCTGATGTGAGGGCGCGATCAGTTCCGTCACCACCGTGATCGTCGGCGCAGGGCACGCGGGGCTCGCGATGAGCCGCTGCCTCGCGGAGCGTTCTATCGACCATGTGCTGCTGGAGCGCGGCGAGATCGCCCATACCTGGCGCACCGAGCGATGGGATTCGCTGCGGCTGCTCACCCCGAACTGGCAGAGCCGGCTGCCGGGCTTCCGCTATGACGGCGACGACCCCGACGGCTACCGGACGATGCCTGAGGTCATCGACTTCCTCGGCAACTATGCCAAGGCGATCTCGGCTCCGGTCAGAACGCACACGACCGTTACCTCGCTTCGCAGCGACGGGGCGGGATATCTCGTGCGCACCGACCGCGGCGAGTGGCGGTGCCGGACCGTGGTGCTGGCGTCGGGCGCGTGCAACGTCGCGCGCCTGCCCGATTTCGCCGTCCGCGTGCCGCCGTCGGTCGCCATGCTGACGGCGCAGTCCTACCGCAATCCGGGTCAGGTCGCCGACGGTGGCGTGCTGGTGGCGGGCGCGTCGGCCAGCGGCACCCAGATCGCACAGGAGCTGCAGCGTTCGGGGCGTCAGGTGATCCTGTCGGTGGGCGAGCACATCCGGGCGCCGCGCGTCTATCGCGGCAAGGACCTGGAATGGTGGATGGACGCCGCCGGCGTGCTCGACGAGCGCTACGACGAGGTAGACGACATCAGGCGGGCGCGACGGGTTCCTTCGCTGCAGCTTGCCGGCACGCCCGACCGCACCACCCTCGACCTCAATGCGCTGGTCGACCTCGGCGTCAGGCTCGTCGGCCGTCTCGCCGGCATCACCGAAGACGGCAAGGCCCAGTTTGCGGGGTCGTTGCGCAACATGTGCGCGCTTTCCGATCTCAAGATGGCCCGGCTGCTCGACCTCATCGACGAATGGGCGCACGCCAACGGCCTTGACGCTACCGTCGGGCCGCCGGATCGCCTGCCGCCGACCCGTGTCGAGGACGACCCGCCGCTCGGCCTCGACCTCGCCGGAGGCGCGATCAGGACGATCATCTGGGCCACCGGTTACCGGCCGGACTACTCCTGGCTGGAACTGCCGGTCCTCGACCGCAAGGGCTACGTCCGTCACGACGGCGGTGTTGCGGAACATCCGGGCATGTACCTGATGGGGATGCAGTTTCTGCGCCGCCGCAAGTCTGCGCTGATCGACGGCGCCGGCGACGACGCGCGTGATCTCAGCGACCATCTGGCATCGTACTCGGGTAAAATTCAATCGGCTAGGGGCGTGGACTTATTGGCACGCAGCCATAGCCGTATCGATGCCAACCGGATGAACGCAAGGGTAGTTACCAACTGGGATCCCGACCTTCGAGATCATCGTCCGGGGCGACCTGCGGCTGGCGACGGGGACCGGTGTAAGGGGCCACGTAGGCCATGTTGAGTGCATCGCCCACCAAACTGAACATGGCGTCAAGCGATGCGCCGATTTCGAGCCTCGGAAAGCTTGGCCGTGGCAGTTTAAAGCGGCGGATGGTGATCGGGGCGGTTGTGGACATGTCGGTCATGGTGTCCTCCTATAACGGTGAGAATGACACCGCTTCCCACTCAGGTCCTTGGCCCGGACCTGAAAAGTCCTGAATAGCCCTGAAAGTTCGCCTTCAGGATCATCTTGGATTATCCTGCCTGCGAGGGACGGGTTCTTGGCCAATGGACTTGGAGTTTGGAAACTATCGTTTGAAACGAGCCGAACGGCTGCTGCTGGGGCCGAAAGGGCCGGTGGAACTTTCGGCGCGATCCTTCGACATCCTCGCCATGTTGCTGGAGAGGCCGGACGAGGTGATCGGCAAGACCGAACTCTTCGATGCGGTCTGGCCGGGCCTGGTGGTGGAGGAGAACACGCTGCAGGTCCACATCTCGGCGCTGCGCAAGGCGCTCGATGCCGGCATGATCATGACGGTGCACGGCCGGGGCTACAAATATGCGGGACCGAGGCCAGTCGCGGGGTTATCGGCCGCGCCAGTTGTAGGTGAGGCTTCGTCGCCGACCAAACCGTCCATCGCCGTCCTTCCCTTCGCCAATTTGAGCGGCGATGCGGCGCAGGATATTTTCTGCGAAGGATTGGCGCTCAACATCGTCGCCAGCCTCGGGCGCTTTCACGAGTTGTTCGTTATCGACAGGTTTTCCACCCTGGCCTACCGGAACCGGCCGGTGACATCGGCTGCGGCCGCGCGTGAACTTTCGGTTCGCTACATTCTGGAGGGAAGTGTTCAGAAAGCTGGGGATCGCATCCGCGTCTCGGTCCAACTTGTCGACGGAGCCGAGAGCCGGCAGCTTTGGACCGAGACCTATGACCGGCAACTGACGGATATCTTCTCGGTCCAGGACGAAATCACCGGGACGATCATCGGCACGCTTGCGTCTGGCTATGGCGGCAGGCTCGGCAAGGCCTGGCGTGACCGAAGCAAGTCCGCCGGACTCGAGAGTTTCGTCGCCCTGGACCATCTACAGCGCGCCATTGATGCCTGTCGTTTCACCAAGGAAGGAGAGAGCCTTGCCAGGGAACATCTGACCAGGGCAATCGAATGTGATCCGAGATTTGCCAAGGCCTATAGCAAAATGGCAATGAGTCACACGGTCGACGCCTGTTGCGGCTGGGCCGACGACTATGATGTTTCGATGGAACTGGCCCGCCAATGGGCAGTGGAGGCGATTGCCTGCGACGATGGCAATTCCTGGTCCTATTGGGCTTTCGCTAATTATCACTTGTATACATCGAATCATGCCGTGGCACTTGAGGCCTTCCGGAAGGCCCTCGAATGCAATCCCAACGACGCCGACGTGACGACCGACTACGCTCTTTGCCTGAGCTATGCGGGCAGGGCGGAAGAGGGCATCGAGTACGCACGAAAGGCCATGCGCCTCAATCCGTTTCACTATGAATGGTACACTTCCCAACTGGGCCAGATCTATTTCGATGCCCGCCAATATGACAAGGCCATCGCTACCTTCGCCAGCCTGCGCTCGCTGGATAGCGCCATCATGCGTATCTATCAGGCCGCCAGCTTCGCTGCCGCCGGGAACCAGCAGCAGGCCCAGAAATCGGTGAAACGCGCTCTCGAACTAGATGTCGGCGCCACGCTGGAAAAATGGACCGATCCGAAGCTCGCGCCCTATAGCGATGCCACTTACCTTGAGCACTTCTGCAAGAATCTCCGCAAAGCCGGCCTGCCGGAGCGGGCCGCGCCGCAGTCGCTTTCGGAGCGAAGCGGACATCCAACGAGCAGCGTTTAGAGAGCCGGATTGTGAGTACGCGCCCCTGGTTGCCACCACCCGCAGTGGCCGGCGCGGCCTCCCAAGCCCCCTAGAGCCCCGGACCTGCGCCGGCATCGGGCAGTTAGTCCCACGGTGTCGTCGCCTGCCATCGTTGCAAGGAAGCTTTCGCAACATGTGAGCGCCTCGCTAGACGGTTGCGCGCCCATCCCCTAGGCGTCGCCCAGAAACGTGAAGGACGAGCCTCTAGTATCCAGGACACTTGATGACGTTAGCGTTCGCAGTTCCGGCGAAAGCGGACCTAACTGGCGACAATCAGGTTTTGGAGTTGCTCCCGGTCAGCCTGCGACCACTGTTTCGGGTCTTCACCGTGGGCGACTTCAGCGTGAAGTTCGACGTGCTTCATTACCTCTGACGCGCTCTCTGCCGTGAAGCTCGCCGGGCACGCTTCCATCCCCGGATAGTCTCTGCACCGATACGTGTACGGCATCGCTGCCTCCGTATATTAGAGAACGCTTTAGGAGAGCGAGCGAACGCGAGTTTTGTCAATATGCCTTTCTAAGCTAGCAGTTTTGCGCGCAGGGGCGGTGCAGTGCGGCGGCTGGAAGACCGATTGCTGGAGTGGCGGGGCAACGGGCTTCAGGTCGAGGCGAACTCTTTGGTCACATCGCTGGTCGAACATAGCTATCCGGGCAGCCCAGCGCATTGGCTGACTTCCTGGCTAGGAGCAGCATCGGTCCTCGACCGCAAGGGCTACGTCCGCCACGACGGCGGTGTCGCGGAACATCCGGGCATGTACCTGATGGGGATGCAGTTTCTGCGCCGCCGCAAGTCTTCGCTGATCGACGGCGCTGGCGACGACGCGCGTGATCTCAGCGACCATCTGGCATCATACCTCAGGCAAAATTCAATCGGCTAGCCGACTACCATCGATTCAGGGCAGCGGGATCGGCTTGTCGCTGAGTGTGCGCAAGTAGGCGATCAGGTTGACCCGTTCGGTCTCGTCCGGGACACCAGGCGTCTCCATCTAAACGCCCGGCGTGGTGAGCATGGGCCCGAAGAGATATCTGTTCAGATCCTCGTACGTCCACACGCCTTCCCAGCCGAGCAAAGCGTCGGAGTAACGCATATTTGCCACGGATGCCTTGTCGCGGCCGACGACGCTCCACAAGTTCGGTCCTGTTTTGTTCCCTCCCTGTGGCTCGGCATTGTGGCAACGGTCACACACGCTGGTGAAGTAGGTTCGGCCTTTCTCGACATCGGCAGAAGCCAACTTCATCGAGATCGGGGCTGGTGTTGGCAAGACGACGCCGTGCGACATGAGATAGTCGGCAACTTCGCGTTGCCTCCTGCATTTTGCCAGATGGAGCGGTGTCTTGCCGTCCTTTGTCTTCGCATTCACGTCCGCGCCGGCCTCGACCAGTGCCTTCACGCAGTCGAGACAACCGAGATTGACGGCGACATGGAGGGCGAATTCGCCGCCGCGCTTCGGAATTTGGATCTGCGCCCCGCTCCAGCAACAGATTGAACAGATCGATCTTGCCTTTCCCCAAAGCCGGCATCAGCGGAGGACCCAAAGCCGTCTTGGGCGTTGACGTCCGCACCACGTTCTATGAGCAGTTTTGCCGCTTCGATGTGGCCCATCCAGACCGCAAAATAGAGCGGCGTTGCGCTTCCATCACTCTCATCTACGCCGGCGCCTGCATCGAGCGCTGCCGTGATCGCCGCGACATCGCCCTTCATGGCGGCGTCGTGAATGTCGGCGGCATGCGATACAATCGGGATGTGTACAAGCAGTAGTGGAATGAAAAGCAAGGACACGCGCATTTGGCATCTCCCAAGGCAAACCGCGAGTACGCGTCACGCTTTCAAGACGGCAAAGTCTACCTCAAAATCCCCGATCGAGACAGCGCCCATCGATGGCTCAATGAATGGTGGCAGCCCTTCCGTGATCCTGCAATCATATTCCCAGGTGCAGCTTCGGCTTCCAGAAGGGGCGGAACAACTCGATCTTGGGACAGCGGTTCATCACCACTTTCAAGCCCGCTTCCTCCGCCAGCCGGGCGGCAGCGTCGTCGCGAACCCCGATCTGACCCCACAGAACCTTGGCATTGATTGCGATGGCCTCCTGCGCGACTTCCAGCAGATCTTCGGAGCGGCGAAACACCTCGACCATATCGACCGGCCGTTCGATAGCGGCTAGTGACGGGTACACCTTGAGCCCTCGAATTTCCTCCAGACCGGAGCTTGGGTTGACCGGGATCATGTCATAGCCGGTTTCGTGCAGCACTCTGAGAACACCATAGGAAAACTTGGTCTTGTCGGGGCTCGCCCCCACCATCGCGATGGTTTTGACCGATTTCAGAATGTCTTGCAGATAAGCCTCCGAATAGGGCTCATCATGATTCATATGGGTCATTTCTTTGCTTCCAACGGGGTCGCGATATCGGCTTTCAATTCATGTGCGGCCAAGGGGTCAAGGAAGGGGTTGCGATAGAGCTTGTCGTGGCTTTCAACGCCGACCTCCAGCGTGCAGTCGCTCAGAGGGCGGGCGACGCACAGGATTATGTAGCCATTGTTGATCTGGCGGTTGTTCAGCGCCCGCTGCGCCTTTTGATCGACCTTGCCGCTGATCATCTTGGCCGCGCAGGTAATGCAGCCGCCATACTTGCAGCCATAGGGCAGGTCCACGCCCTGCTCGCGCAAGCTTTGCAGGAGGGGCTTGCGGCGGTCGACGTCAAAGGCCGCGCCGCCTTGATTGGCAAGAGTGATGGTGAAGCTGGTCATACCCAGATGTCGCTCGTGCAATCACCGCCGGGATAACGGGTTTCGTGGCAGCGGCTCGGTCCATTTGGTTCCTTGCCAAAATCAACGACAAACAGCGGATCGATTTCCATGCCGCCGTTTTCGGTGTCGCAATTGACCATCAGCATGCATCCGCCATTGGTGCGGATTTCCGGATAGAACTGATTGTCCCAGGTCGAGAAGAGCGAGGTCGTCACATAAAGGCGCTTGCCGTCGAGGCTGAGCTGTATCATCTGCGGCCCGCCTGTCACTTTCACGCCATTGACCTCGGGTGCACGGCCGAGAAGTCCGCCCATCCACACTTGTCCGGTAAGCTTGGCGTTGTGGGGGTCCGAGATGTCGTATTGACGGATGTCGCCATGCAACCAGTTGCACAGATAGAGGTATCTGTCGTCCATGCTGAGCAGAATGACCGAGATCACGCCCGGTATTGGTATCGGCCATTCGGGATGCGGCTCATTGCCGACATCGACAATTTTTTCCCATTGCCAGTCACCCGCCGCATCCTTCCACCAATGGATGATGTTTGCGGAGAGGGCGGCGCCGACAAAGCCGTGGCTGCTGTCGGGATTATGATGGAATCGCACTTCCAGTGGGATCAAGCCATCTTCACCGAGATAGAATGTTTGCTTTGGCTCCTTCTTTTCAAAATCCCACAAATGGATCTCTCGGCCATATTTCAGATGGCCAACCTCTTCCAGGTCAAAGCCGGGCATGAAGGTGTTGGGCGCGGCCCATTCCGAGCTGACCATCACGTTGTGTCGCGGCTGGTACCAGAAATCATAGCCAAACTTGATACCGCCCATGGAGTTTTCCCAGCGGCCGACGATCTCGAACTCCTTGCTGAGCTGCAGATAACCGCCGGGGGCATTGCCTTGCGCGTCGCCAAGCATGGAGACGATGATGTCCGAGCCGAGGCAATGCACCGTGTGTGGTGCCGACAGATTGGTCCTGGCTTTGATTTCAGCGCCGTCTATGACCTTGAACAGTGTCGGATTGCGCGGATCGGTACCGCAATCGACAATATGCAGATTGGACGAGCGCACACCCGGCACAATCAGATATTTCCGCTCCATGCTCGCATCGCCATGGCACGACGAACAGGCATTCCAGCCCGAGTGATGAAGCTCATCGCCAATACCCGGCATTTGCAAACGTGAAATCACCTGGCTGTAGGTCGAGCTCTCCGGGTCGACATCGATGGTGCACAGATAGTCCGGCTTCTGGATGCCCGTGCCGGTGTAGATGGCAATCGTATAGAGCAGCTTTTCGCGAGGTGCCGTCATCGCCTCGGCTGGAGAAGCATAGCCCGGTCCACAGCAATGATTGGTCATGGGTACTTCCCTTTGAACAGATCACTGGCCAGCCCCGAAGGGGCAAGCTGGAATGTTAGTGCATGCTTGCCGTTGGCGCTACGGCCGCGGTGGCCGGTGAAGCGCGCACGGTACAACTCGGCGACAGAGCGCCTTCCTCAAACTGCGGCCTCGATCGGCTCGGCAAGCTTCGGGTTTGCGCGCGCGGCGATCAGGCAGCCGGCGACGATCAGGCATGCTCCTGCCAGCGTGGTCCAGGTTGCCGCCTCGTCGAAGAACAGCCAGCCAAGCGCGATCGCCCAGATGAAGGCCGAGTATTCCGTCGGGATCAGATATTGCGCTTCGGCGCGGGCGTAGGACCAGCTCATCAGGAATTGGCCGCTGAGCGACAGCGCCGTCACGCCGGCCAGGGGAAGCCAGAGATTGGTCGGCAGGGCGACGGCGAGCCACGGCGCGGCGAGGCCGAGGATGATTGCAACGGCAAGGTTCTGGAAGAACATGATCTCGATTGGCTTGGCCAACAGCGCCTGTTGCCGGGCGAGGACCAGATTGTAGCCGTAGAACACCGTCGAAACGAGCACCGCCGCCGTGCCAAGCAGGGCATCTTGCGAATAGCTTGCCTGCCCAAACTGGCCGCCCATGATGATCGCGACGCCCGCGATGCCGGCCATCGACGCCCAGATCGCCTGCCGCCGGATTCGTTCGCCCAGCAACAGCGCGGCGAGGAAAAGCGCGAACAAGGGCGCGACGAAGCTAAGCCCGATCGCCTCCGCAAGCGGCAGCCTGGCAAGACCCCAGAAGAAGGATAATCAGAACGATGCCCATGACCACGGCGCGCAGCGCATGCAGCCTCAGCACTGGAATGGTTGGCTGCGAGCGCGACCCTGCCGACCAGCCTGCGCCCGCGACCACAGTCGCGAGCATGCTGCGCCACAGCACCGTATTGTAGACGCCTACGGCGATAACCAGGGTCTTCATCGCCGCATCCATCGCCGACAGCAGGAAGATCGCGAGCGCGCATACGAGCACCGGGATCATCGGGGAAACGGCGCCTGTCTGGCTGGATGTCTTCACGGCTTCACTCATGGGACGGAATGCAGCCCGATATCCCAGAGCAAGCGGCAGGCCCAGATGGCAGCTCCCTCGATATGGCGGTCCAATGCGGACCAGCGGCAGCGTCTTCATCGTGGCGGCTGGCTTGATGGCGCAAAATTGAGGTCTGCATGCTGCCGACTGGCAACGAATGATGTGGCTGAACGTTTGGCAGAAGCGGCGTCGAGAACCCGAAGGCGCGCGAGCCGGAAGACAAGTCCGAGGTTGGCGAACCCCGGGAGGATTTCCCGCTTCTTGGCCGTGCAGGCGATAGGATCGCCAAGGGAGAAGAAAATGGCTGAAGGTCATACCAAACCAAGCGGGCCGGATCTGGTGCAGGGCATCGCGTTCTCCGATCTTCCCGATGGCGGAAAGCTGGTCGGCCATTGCGGCGATGAGCAGGTGCTGCTGGTGCGCCGCGGGGCCGAGGTATTCGCCGTCGGGGCGACACTGCACGCACTACGGCGGGCCGCTCGTCGACGGTCTTGTGGTGGACGATACCGTCCGCTGTCCCTGGCATCACGCATGCTTCGATTTGCGCACAGGCGAGGCCCTGCGCGCGCCCGCCTTCAATCCACTCGCCTGCTGGTCGGTGGAACTGCGCGATGACAGGATATTCGTCGGCGAGAAGCGCAAGCGGACGGCACCGAAGCCGCGCGATGGAGCTCCGGCCAGGTTCCCGAGAAGATCGTCATTGTCGGCGGCGGCGCGGCCGGTTTCGCCGCGGCCGAAAGACTGCGGCGCGAACAGTATCAAGGCAGCATCGTCATGCTCAGCAACGACGAAGCGCCGCCGGTTGATCGGCCCAATCTTTCCAAGGACTATCTCGCCGGCAAAGCGCCGGAGGATTGGGTTCCGCTGCGCGGGGAAAGCTTTTATGCAAAGAACGATATCGACCTGCGTCTCAATGCGAACGTCGCCAGCATCGATGCGCGCTCTGGCGAGGTCGTACTCGCCGACGGGGGCCGGATTCCCTACGACAGGCTGCTGCTTGCGACCGGAGCCGAACCGGTTCGCCTGACCATCCCCGGCGCCGACCAGCCACATGTCCACACGCTGCGCTCGTTCGCCGATTGCAAGGCGATCATCGAGCGAGCCACGACTGCGCGCCGCGCCATCGTGCTTGGCGCCAGTTTCATTGGCCTGGAAGTTGCCGCGGCCCTGCGCTCGCGCGATATCGAAGTTCATGTCGTGGCGCCGGACAAACGGCCCATGGAGCGGGTCCTGGGTCCGCAAATGGGCGACTTCATCCGCGCCCTCCATGAGGAGAATGGCGTCGTATTCCATCTCGAGGACACCGCGAGCAGCATCGACGGCAGCACGGTGAAACTCAGCAGCGGCGGCACGTTGGCGGCGGATTTCGTTGTCGCCGGCATCGGCGTGCGACCGCGGATCGGGCTCGCCGAAAAGGCTGGGCTCGGCATCGATCGCGGTGTCGTCGTGAACGCCTTTCTGGAAACGAGCGCGCCGGGGATCTTCGCGGCCGGCGACATTGCGCGGTGGCCAGATCCTCACAGTGGCGAGAACATTCGGGTCGAGCATTGGGTGGTTGCCGAGAGGCAAGGGCAAACCGCGGCACTCAACATGCTCGGCCATCGCGAGAAATTCGTCGCCGTGCCGTTCTTCTGGAGCCAGCACTACGATGTTCCCGATCAACTATGTCGGCCATGCCGAGCGATGGGACGAGATCGCGGTCGATGGAGACATCGCCGCCAAGGACTGTCTGCTGCGCTTCAAGCGCGAAGGGCGTACGCTGGCTGTCGCTTCGATCTTCCGCGACATCGAGAGCCTGGAGGCCGAGGTGGAAATGGAGCGTCAGATGACCTAGCGGAGCGATCCGCGAAGACTTCCGTCACGGCCACACATCGCGCGACCCGAAGGACTGGGAGCGATGAGGCATCGCCCGGTGTCCGGGTAGGATCACTGGAAGCCCCCTACCTCTGCGCCACCACTTGCCTGAACACCGCCTTCTCCACCTCCGGCTCCAGCGATTCCGCAAACGGCGTCGCCAGATGATGCCGGTCGCGGTAGGCGATCTTGCCGTTGATGTAGACGTGGCAGGTGTGGCGTCGCAGAACCGGTCGGTCATGTCGATGTAGCTGGCGTTCGGGCACCGAGCGCACGATATCGCGCTCCACCGCGGCCGCCGCGTCGTTGGCGGCGTCGGTCCGCTTCTGGTCGCACAGCGAGGGCGCTCTGCCCCGCCACAGCGCGCGCGCCACGCAGGTGTCGACATGCTCGTCGTTGAACGGCACGTCGCGGATGAAGGCGACCTTCAGCCCGGCCTGGCTGAACGCTGTAAGCGTCGCGCGCAGGCCGGCGCGCCACTCGGCGTCCTGGTCTGTCGGGCATCCTGCGCGTCGGCTGACATCTTGCGCGAACTCGCCAGCGCGATCTCCGAGATCACCACCAGGCTCGGCCGCGCGGCGATGATCTGCCTTGATCGATTGCTCGCGCCATTGATCGCACTCGGTGTAGTCGCGTTTCAGCTTGGTCACCCAGACCGTCAGCCGCGAGGCCCGGCAGGACGGATTTGAGCCAGGTGACGACCTTGGTGTCGTTCTTCTCGGCCGCCTCGATCAGCGGCGTCGACCAGTGGTCGGCATGCGAATCGCCGAACAGCGCGATCGTGCGCCCGGCGGCCTTGTTGCCGAACACGCAGGGCTTTGGCGTCACCGTCTCATAGTTGAGAACGCAGCCGGCCTCGCGCGCGCGGTGGAGGGGCGCGCCGCGCTGTCGGCGATGCTGCGCTGCTGCCGGGTCGAGATCGTGGACGGCGAGCCGCGCATTGGCATAGGCGGCTGCGACGCCGGTGCCGGTCAGGAGGACGGCCGGCACCAGCGCCCGCGCCGCACTGGCCATCAGCCAGCCATTGCGGCGGATCGGGTTCTCGATGACATGATAGGTGAAGAGCGACAGCGCCAGCGTCAGCGCCATGCAGCCGAGCCGCTGCAGCGGCGAAAGCTCGGGCACCAGCATCGCCGCATAGACGATCACCGGCCAGTGCCAGAGATAGAGCGAGTAGGAGAGCTTGCCGACCCATTGCAGGGGCGGCAGCGCCAGGACGGCACTGGGGCCATTCCTGGCGCGCATTGTTCGCGCCCTTGGCCGCTCCCGCCAGCAGCAACAGCACGGTGCCGGCCACCGGCACCAGCGCCATGAAGCCGGGGAAGGGGGCTTCCTCGCTGAAGCTGAGATAGGCGCCGGCGATCAGCGCCAGGCCGAGCCACGCCAGCGGCGCGGCGAGCAGCGGGCGGTCGCTGCCAGAATTGTTGCCGGCACCATGGTCGCCAGACCCGCCGGCGGCGAATTCCCAGGCGCGCAGCGGCGAGAAATAGAAGGCCCAGGGCTGCGCCACCGTGGTCAGCCAGGCGCAGACGGCGAACGAGACGAGGCCGGCAAGGCCGATCACCAGGATCGCGCCGCGCTTGCCGGGGCGCAGCCATGCCGCCAGCATCAGCAGCGCCGGCCAGGCGAGATAGAACTGCTCCTCCACCGACAGCGACCAGAAATGGATGAACGGGTTGCTGGTCGCATCCGCGGCGAAATAGTCGAACGACCAGCGGATCAGCCACAGATTGATCATGTAGGCCGAGGCGAACATGGCGCCCTTGGAATAGAGCGACTGTTCCTCCGGCGACAGGATGAAGGCGCCGGCCACCAGCGTGGCGAGGATGACGAACAGCGACGCCGGCAACAGCCGCCGGGCGCGCCTGGCATAGAAGCGCCACAGGTTCAGCCGGCCGGTCTCGGTGATCTCGGCGAGCAGATGGCTGGTGATCAGATAGCCGGAGATGACGAAGAAGATGTCGACGCCGGTAAAGCCGCCGGGCAGGCCGCGTGAGGCCGAAATGAAAGGCGATCACGCCCGCCACCGCCAGGGCGCGCAACCCTTCGATATCAGGCCGGAACGATGCTGACACGATCGTTAGACCTCGTGCTGGTGCATGACCCGAACCGATGGTCCGCGCCGGCGAGAAACAGCTCGCCGGGGATCACACGTGCTGCAGCGCCTCTCGCGCGCATCGAACGCGCGGCACCACAACCGTTGAAAGCCCACCCGTGCAAAACTCTGCCCCTACGGGCCGATATCGCAATGCAACAAATCTAACGCAGTGCAACATTGAGGGCGATGAACTGCCAATCTCCCCCCTTGTGGGGAGATGCCGGCAGGGCAGAGTGGGCGGCGCGAATGGCTTGCAATCCCTTTCGCTTTGGCTGTGAGACACTCTCCCGCAAGAAAGCTGATTCCGATAACCCGGAACGCCGGCGGGACAGTCGCTCCCCTCGCTCGCCCTGCCGGACATCTCCCCCACAAGGGGGGAGATGAACTCACCGCCGACGTTGCCCCTGTCATGCGCATCGGCTATCCAACCGGCAGCCAATGCCGGCGCAAAACGGAGCCCTCCATGACCAACACCACCATCCTCAAATTCGGCGCCGTCGAGCATGCCGAGGGCGGCGACCTGCCGGGCTGGGTCGTGGTCGAGGGCAGGCCGACCATGCAGACCGCCGTGCAGCACACCACCGCCGACGGCAAGGTGATGTCGGGCACCTGGCGGGCCTCGCCCGGCACCTACCACGCCACCTACACCGACTATGAGTTCGTGCACATGATCGCCGGCCGCATCATCATCACGCCCGATGGCGGCACGCCGGTCGAGGTCGGTCCGGGCGATGCCTTCGTCGTCGAAGCCGATTTCAAGGGCACCTGGAAGATCCTCGAGCCGGTGACCAAGCATTTCGTCGTCAGGGTCGCCTGATCCGCGGCCCTACGCACATCTCATGATCCCGGTTAAGTAGCTGGAACAGGGCGGCCGGGCCGGGCTCCTCAATACCAAAAAAATGGCGGGCATCTCTGCCCGCCATTTCCATTGGCAAGAGCCGGTGGCTAGTTGGCGCCGCCCAGCTGCTTGGTCATCTTGCAGAAATCGTCGTGCGTCTTGGCAATGGCCTCGTCGCCGCATTCCTTCGTCATGCCGGCGCGATCTTCTTCCTTCATCGCCAGCCACGCGACCTTGAATTCTTCCGCCGGCTTCATGGTCTTCATGTCGGCATCGGTGAAGAAGGGCGTCATCTTCGCCGGATCGTCGAGCGCCGAGGTTCCGGTGCTGCTGCCCGCAAGGGCTGCGCCGCTCATCATCGTAAGCGCCATCGCGCCCATGCAAAGCATCTTGATGTTCATGATCAATTCCTCTTCTTGCTTTTCAGATCGTCAAAGCTGCGACCAAGAGAGAAACGGCTCATTTGAAAAGGGTTCCAAATATTTTCAAATTTGAGTATGAGGTTGCCACAATTTATTTGTTGTAGAAATGAATTTCTAATCTGATTCTGCCGGCAAGCCGCAGCTGGAGCCCGATGGTCCTGCGGGCAGGCGCGGTTGTTGCCCTGCACCTCTGCCTTGGCGGAACCTATCACCATCTCGGGCTGTTGTGTCGCAGGAAGGCGGCCCATGCCCCTCACTGTCCGAACCACGCTCTGCGAAATTCGCGACGACCTGCATGCCCTGCGCAAGACGGTCGCGGCCCGCGGCCAGATCGAGACGATCCAGGCCATCGATGCGCTTATCGGTGTCGCCGAAGCGGAGGCGGTCGCGGCCATCCGGCGCATCGATCTGGCACAATGATCCCAAGGTCAGCCTGACCATCAACGCAAACGAACATCAACGGAAAGACAAGCGCAATGAACATCAAGGAGATGACGCGGCCGGAATGCATTGCCATGTTGAAGTCGGCCAGGCTTGGCCGCCTGGCCTGCGTCCGGGAAAACCGGCCTTACGTGGTGCCGATCCACTTTGCCTTCGGCGACAACGCCATTTTCAGCTTCTCTCTGCCCGGCAAGAAGGTCGAATGGATGCGGGAGAACCCGCATGTCTGCCTGCAGGTCGACGATGTCGGCGGCGACGGCTGGAAGAGCGTCGTCGTCGATGGGCTGTTCGAGGACTTGCCGAAGGCGCCGGAGGTCGACAACACAATTCCCGCCGTCGACCAGCCGCCCCCACGTCGAAGCATGACCGGGAGTTCGCCTGGTCGCTGCTGCAGAAACATGCCAACTGGTGGGAGCCCGGCGCCCTGAAATCTGGGCGGCGCAACGCCGGCCATTTCGGGCAGCCATCTGTTCTATCAGATCAAGATCGAGGCCATCTCCGGACGGCAGGCGTTTCAGTAGATGCTGTGCGCTCTGTAGCACCCAGTGAAGCCGGGCAGAGGGCGCAAAAAACCCGCTTTCCAGGGGGGCTTTGGAAGCGGGCCTTTAACGACCAAACGCTCGGGGCGTTCGATGTGTCTCTCAACACATCACCGAGGCGTTTGTTCCATTCGCGGCCATGTTTAGTCGATAACCTGCACGATCCTGCGAGGTATCCGGATCAACGAGCACCGTACGATCTTGAACGACGACGTCGGGCACATCGATCGGATGAAGCTCGACCGTGTCTGGCAGCGGCGAACCGACATTGAGTTCCACGCCGAGCAGGCTGACCGACGCAAGCTTCTGCTTGGGCACGTATTCGCGTATGACGGTCTGCTGTTCGGGAGCAATCACGATGACGTCCTGTGCAACGGTCGCACCAATACCGGCGACCAAAACAAACCCGGCGGCGGCAGCGACAAGATAATTCTTCATTGTAACTCCTGTGAGCTTCGCCTTTGGATCGTCGCGGGCGACTGGCTTGATAGTCCCGTTATGGCGAGCCCATGGAGCTAGCTCTGGCCGCTGCCTATCGTTCCCATCAGCGCCGTCTGGTCAGCCTGCTCGGATAGGTCCGGTTGGCGCCATGCACAAATCTTCGCCCATTGCCGAAGGTTCGCATGTTGATGGTGGGGATGCCGTCAATCGGAATAATTCGGCTGGGAAACTCGTTAATTCCTCAGACGATGGCGGGGTAAAACTCTGCCTTCATTGAAGCCGCCAGACAGGCCGCGGCTTGTTCTGGCCCAACTCGGAGGGAACCGGAGATGAAAACGGCTGTTTCGACCTCTTTCACAAGACGGATCGTCGTCGCAGGGCTGGCAGTGACCGCCGCCACGACGGCTATATTGTCGGCGGACAACGCTCACGCGCAGGATGAGCAAACCACGCCTGAGAAAAGTCTGTACGAGCGGCTGGGTGGCGTCTTCGCCATCGCAGCGGTGGTGGATCACTTCAGCGACGCCGTCGTGAAGAATCCCATCGTCGGCCAGAAATCCAAGAACCCGCAGCTGGGGGAATGGCACACCAAGAACCTGGAAAGGCTGCCCGGCCTCAAGTTCATGCGCACGCTGTGGGTCTGCGAGGTTTCTGGTGGGCCCTTCAAGTTCACGGCCACCAAGCCCGGCACGACGCCGCTCGGCCTTGAGGAGGCGCACCGGGACCTGCGGATATCTCCCGCGGAATTCGATGAGGTCGCAGCGGAGCTCGGACGGACCCTGGACCACTTCAAGGTTCCGAAGCGCGAGAAGACCGAGGTCCTGGAAGCCTTCGCCGCCCACAAAGATGAGGTCACCGCCGGCTACGTCAAGAAGGGCTGAAGTTCTTGTGTTTCCGCGGTAGGCGGCGGGGCCATGAGGAACGACCGGATGGATGGGGTTCCGGTTGCGCAACAAAGCGTAGTCCCGAGAGATTTTCCAGGAGGCAATAAAAAACCCGCGCCTCTGGCGGAGGACGCGGGCCAATCGGGCGGAGTGCGGGAACGAAGGGTTTCGGACTCGTCGATGATCTTCGCGGTTTAGTACCAGCGTCCACGGCCGTATAAGCCGCCGCCGCCAAGCAGCAGAACGAGAACGACAATGACAAGAATCGTGGTCATATCCATGGTGTAGCTCCAATCGCGGAGCGATTTCCGCGCACCGCATGATGACTTCAACTATATGGAATGCTTTTGATCGCTTTTTGTTCCTTACTACTTATTCAGTTAGCTCAATGAATTATGATCAAAAACGAACAGGTCGCAGCAGCCCGCGCTGCTGAAGGCGGTGTTAGTGGAATTGAAGTTTGGGTGCGAGGTGGCGGAATGCACCTTCAAGCCCCCTTCGCGGTGACGCCACCAGATACGACCGTCTCGCCGCCAACTTTTCGTTGCTGCGTCTGCATCGCCGCGACCGCCAGCACCGACTATATATCTGGACGCCGGCACGGTTTGTCGCAATGACTTATCCAAATTACCGTTGAAGAAGACGTGTAAGTATCTCGACCAGTTCCTCATAGCGGGAATGGCTTTTTCAGCACGGGCCGGTCGCTGTAGCCGTCACTCATGTCGCGACCGCTGTAACCGGTCGAGAAGATGAAGGGCACGCCGCGCTCGGCAAGCGCGTCGGCCACGGCATTGCTGTCGTTGCCATCCAAATTCATATCCAGCATGGCGGCATCGAAAACTTGCGCTTCGATCAGGGCGATCGCCTGTTCGACCGTGGCGGCAGCGGTCACGGACTCGCATCCAAGGTCGCCCAGCATGTCTTCAATGATCATCAGGACCAGAATTTCATCCTCGACAACGAGGAAGCGACGGCCAGAAAGCAGTTTATCCATCGCGAGCTCCTCGCGGTGCCGGAATGTTCATCGTGCAGATCAACGCCGTCCGGGCGATAGTCGAGTTGCACAGTGCCTTCGAGTTCGTGGGTCAGGCCGCGTTCGATCACCCGCGAGCCGAACCCTTTTCGCGACGGCGGCGTGACCGGCGGGCCGTCCTTCTCCTGCCATGACAGGATCAGCCGGTCGGCCCTCCGATGTCGGCTCGATCGTCCAGTCGATCCGGATCGAACCCTTGTCATTGGAAAACGCACCGTATTTCACGGCGTTGGTTGCGAGTTCATTGAACGCGATGCCAAGTGCCAGGGCCGCATTTGTCGAGAGGCGGATGTTCTCGCCGGTGATCACCAGGCGCTCCGCCCGACCGTTCGTAACGCCGAACGGCTCCATGGCCTCGTGGATCACATCGAGCAGCCCGGCGCTGTGCCAATTTTCGCGGCGTCAGCAGGTCGTGCGACCGGGAAAGCGCAAACAGCCGGGACTCGACGGCTTCGCGGATCACCTTGGGATCGGAATTCGCTTCGCAAAGCCTGCCAGACGATCGACTGCACCGTTGCAAGCGTGTTCTTCACGCGATGGTTCAATTCGTCGATGAGCATCCGCGATTGCGCCTGCTCCTCCTTGTGTCTGGTGAGATCGACGAAGGAGGTGAAATACTGGACGATGGCGCCGCTCTCTGTCCCGGACAGGGCTGACGAAAAGGGCCGCCCAAAATTCGCTGCCATCCTTGCGCCTGTAGAGGATTTCCGTGCTCGCCTCCGAATTGCCTTCGAACTCCGCGTTGATACGTGCCAGCGCCTCCGGCGTCGGCGCCGTCCGCCATCAGGAAATTGAAGGACCTGACCCAGGACCTCTTCCCTGGTCGTATCCGGTCAGGGCGAGAAAGGCATCATTGGCAAAAATGATCGGATTGCCGGGTTCCTTTGCATCGGTGAAAACCATGGCCATTCGCGTTGTCTCGGCGGCAACAACGAACGGGCCAAGGTCGTGCTGAAAGCCCTCGACTTCGGCTTCGGCGTCCTTCTGCTGTTCGGACTTGTCAGGCATCGTGACCATTGATCCCGCCGTTGGTGCAAGCCATTCGACAGCGTAGCGTGCCCAAGGCCTCCAAGCTACAGGCCGAGAGACTGGTGGAATGTAGTCAAGGCGCAGTCACCAAAAACCCCGCGCAAAGGCGGGGTCCACATGGATTGAAAAGCCCGCGCCGTCGCCAGCGCGGGCTCGTACTTTGTCAGTAGGGCGAATTGCACTGCCGACGAGGGCCGTAATTGGGCTGGAACGTGTTGTCCGAGGCGCGGTAGGATCTGTACCGATCGTAGCACCACTCCACATGGGCATCACCACCGCGATAGACACGGTTCTGGTTGTTGTTGATGATCGCGCTGGTGATCAGCGCGCCGGTGGCGAAGGCGGCCAGCGGGAACCAGTAGTCGCCGTGACGGCGATAGCCGCGATGGTAGTCACGGTAGCCGCGATGGCCATTCCAGTAGGCGCCATCATTTTGCGAAAAATTTTGCGAAAAATTGCGATTGCGGTTGACGCTCCGGTGCTTCCTCCACGGCTTGTGGTCAATCGCCTGCACATCAGACGAGGCGGAAGGCGCTTGCGGCTGGGATATCCCGGCAGCGCCGGCAGGCCCGGCAGCGGTGGCCGCGAACGAAACTGACAATGTGGCCGCCAGCAAACCCGATACGATCTTGTTCATTTTTTCTCCTTGAAGGGCGGTTGACGTCCCTATGGATTTAAAACGATTTAACCGCAGTATGGTTCCGCCCCGTGCTGGAAGGGGCGCGCCAGTAAAATCAGATCTCCTTTCGAACGTTCGAGGCCAAAAAGAAGCCCACCGGCTTTGACACCGATGGGCTGCGTTTCATCGCTGAAGCGGTGGCGAGTGGATCAACCGCCGCTGGCCGGTGCAGCCGGGGCGGGTGCGGGTTCGGCAGGCGCCGGGGCGGGTTCGGCGGGCGCCGGAGCCGGAGCGGCAGGCGCCGGTTCAGCCGGAGCGCTTGCAGCCGGAGCGGGTGCAGCCGGAGCGGGTGCGGCAGGCGCTTGGGCCGCAGGCGCATCAACCTTCACGTTGACGTCACCTCCGCCGCCCCCAGGCATGTGGACGATACCCGTAGCAAACAGCAATACGACTATTGCGACGATTGCCACGATGACGGCGATAGCTGTGGTGCCACCTCCGCCTCCGCCTGAATTGATAACAGTTGGGCCGTCAGCCATAATTTATCTCCTTTTCAGATTACAAAAAATCCAAGCGTTTGAGACGCAAGCCCAAAAGACCGGTGCGACTATCACCGTAAATGCTTCTGCCCAAGAGCTTTCCCAAGAATCACTCGAAGATAAACGGATGACATCGGCTTCCGTTCCTTGAAGGGACGACTGGCCAAGGAAGTTCCATTGCGAAGGTCTACCTGAGATGCTTCAGACGGGCTTTGATGCTGGCTTGACCGGCTTGTCGCCGGGCACCAGCCGCTCGCTTAGCCAAGGATGAGGCCAGCCAGTAAAACCGTAAGGACAAGCGACAGCGGAACGGCAAGAAGGCAGGCGGCCTCCAAGATGTTGGTTTGCCAAGAGTTCATCGGGGCCTCCCGTTTGGTTTCCTTTCCAAACGGGCAGCCCGGCCCGATAGTTCCGAACACTCAGGCGGAAGTGGCAGCGGATTGGTTCCAGGGGTGGCTGAGCAGGCCCGAATGGCGCGGAAGGCTACGCCGCCCGCGGAATGCGCGAGATGAATGTCGCCCTGGTCACAGATACGCTGGTGCCGTCGGTGTCGCTGATGACCTCGATCTTGGCCTCCAGCTGTTTGACCAGCGCCTCGACGATGGCTGTTCCGAGGCCCGCACTCGGCGGACCGCCGGTCGCGGCTTGCCGACGCCATTGTCGGAGACCGTCAGCTTCCAGTCGCTGCCGTCGGTCTCGTAGGTGACCTGGATCAGCGCGCTTGGCCTTCTCCGTCGGGAAGGCATATTTGATCGCGTTGATGACCAGCTCGGTGACGATCAGGCCGAGGCTGACCGCCTTCTGCGAGTCTGATCCTGCCGCCTTGCGCCGTGACCTTGACCGTGATCGGCTGGTCTTCGCCGATCATCGACGAGGCCAGGCTGCCGCACAGCTTCGACAGATAGGACCCGACCTCGATCTCGTCGATGCCGGCCGAGGCGTGGAGATGGCGCTGCACTTCGGCCACCGACATCACCCGCTGATGCGCGTCCTGCAGATGCTGGCGGGTTTCCTCCGAGGTGACGGCGCGGGCCTTCAGCAGCAGGATGCTGGCGATGATCTGCAGGCTGTTGGCGACCCGGTGCTCCATCTCGCGCAGCAGCACCTCCTTCTGCCGCAGCAGCTCTTCGGTGCGGCCGAGAAGCTCTTCCTTCTCCCGCTCGATGGCGCGGCGGGCGGTGATGTCGTTGAAGGCGAGCAGGATCGTGATGGCCGAACTGTGGTCGTAGAGCACCTTGCGCGCGTTGAGCAGCATCGTGCGGCGGCCGATACCGGGGAAATCATGCTCGACCTCGAAGCCGTCCATGGCGGTCTTCTCGGGGATGATCGTCTCCAGCAGCAGGCGCAGCGCCGGAATGTCCCACTGGCCGTCGCCCAGCGCATAGAGCAGCGAGCCGTGCGTCTGTGCGGGATCGACCTTGAACGTCTCGTAGAAGGAGCGGCTGGCGGCCAGCACGCGAAACTGCTCGTCGAGCACGAGGAAGGGTTCGACGATCGTATTGACGATCGCCTGCGCCAGCGTCTGCGCGTCTTCGATATTGGCAATGGGATGGAACAAGGCTTAAAGCCGATCTGGAGGCGTTTTCGCCTCCTCTCAGGGCTATCACTACACCGTTGCCGGGCTTCTGTCGCGAATTGAATCGGGCCGCCAGTGCCAGCCTGCCTTCTCCCTCTTATGGGCGAGCAGCCGGATCACGTCATGGCGTTGATGCGGGCACCGATCGGTGAAGGTGGCGCGCCCCCACATGTTCCCCCGCAGGGGTATCGGTCTGATCCTGCTATCGGACCTAAGTCTGAGTGCCGCGCTAAAAGGTCTGCAGTGTCATATCGCCCGGAACCTTGGGGTCCAGTACCCGTTGCCAGAAGCAAGTTTTCAGGAGGAAAAGATGGATGAGAGCGTCGGTCAAGCTCGCTGGCTATTGGCGCCAGTTTTTGGGGTATGTATAATTTTCATGACGATTGGGGTCTTCTTTAGCTGATCTATGAAGATGCGTCTTAAGTATGGGTTAGATGCACTGGTATCTAAGCAGCAACGTCGCTTCCTGTGTCGATAGGGTTTGGCCGCGACCCGCCCCGGGTGGCGCGCGAAGCCTTGTGAGGCAGCACTATCCTGGGGAACGCAAACGTTGCGCGCCGACTAAATATACCCGATCATGACCTTGCAGGGTGGAGGCATCAAGTGACGACCAGTCGTCGAGACCCGTCGGGCCCCGGGCTGGGGAGCATTCTTTCCGCTGCCACGGCCCCGCGCATGTCATTGCCCACCGTCGCGACTGTCGTGGCGGCGATCGCCGCCCTGTATTTCGGCCGCGAGGTTTTCCTGCCGATCGCCATCGCGCTGCTGTTGACCTTTGCGCTTGCGCCGGTGGTTTCCGCCCTCAAACGAATCGGCCTTCCTCGCATTCCTGCTGTCATCGTCAGTGTGCTCAGCGCATTCGCGGCACTCGGCCTGTTATCCTTCATTGTCGCGTCGCAGGTCAGCGAACTGGCGCAGAACATCCCAGTTTACCAGACAAACATCCTGACCAAGGTCAGATCCCTCAAGGAAACAGGCGTCGGCGGCGGCATCGTTTCCAGACTGAGCCGCGTGGTCGAGCGCATCGGCCAGGAGATCGAGCGCCAGGAGCCGCAGCTGCCATCCGCGGCCGAGACACCGAAACGCGAACCCTTGCCGGTCGAGATCGTCGCCCGCGAAAGGCCGCTCGAAGTACTGCAGAACATGGTCGGCCCACTGATCAGCCCGCTGGCTTCGGCCGGCCTGATCATCATCGTCGTCATCTTCATGCTGCTGGAGCGGGAGGATCTGCGTGACCGTTTCATCCGCCTTGTCGGCTATGGCGACCTCCACCGAACGACGCAGGCGCTTCAGGACGCCGGCAAGCGGGTCGGCCACTATCTGCTGATGCAATTGGTGGTGAACATCGTCTACGCCATACCCATTGCCATCGGGCTGTGGATCCTCGGCATTCCCAATGCGCTGTTGTGGGGCCTGCTGGCGCTGGCGCTGCGCTTCGTTCCCTATATCGGCCCGGTCATCGGCGCGCTGCTGCCGTTGTTCCTGGCGCTGGCCGTGGCGCCCGGCTGGTCGCTGCTGCTATGGACCGCCGGGCTGTTCGTGGTCATGGAGATGCTCACCGGCAATGTCATCGAACCCTGGCTCTATGGCTCGCGCACCGGGCTGTCGCCGCTCGCCATCATCGTCGCGGCGATCTTCTGGACCTGGCTCTGGGGGCCGCTCGGCCTGGTCCTGTCGACGCCGCTCACCGTCTGCCTGGTCGTGCTCGGCCGGCACGTGCCGCAGTTCGAATTCCTCGACGTCCTGTTCGGCAACGAGCCGGTGCTCGAACCGCATGCCCGGCTCTACCAGCGGCTGCTGGCGGGCGATCCCGACGAAGCCACCGACCATGCCGAGGAAATGCTGGAGGAGAAGTATCTGGTCGACTTCTACGACAAGGTCGCCATTCCCGCCTTGCTGCTTGGCGAGCAGGACCGTGCCCGTGGCGTGATGGGCGATCAGCAGCGGCAGCAGGTGGCGGCCAGCGCGCTGACGCTTGTCGCCAATCTCGACGACAGTGCGCAGGAGGAAGCGGCCGAGGAGGATGAGCTGACCGCGACCGAAGACGCCAGCACGGATGCGCAAAAAGCCGCGGCCGGGGAAGGCAAGGATGCAGAGGGCGAGGACGAGACCGAGCTGCCCGACGGCACGGGCATGTCGGTGCTTTGTGCCGGCGGGCGCGGCGAACTCGACGATGCCGCCGCCGCCATGCTGGCGCAGGTGCTGGAAGTCCAGGGCGCGACGGTGTCGAAGGCAAGTTTTGTCGATATGGAGCCGGCAGGCATTCGTCGCCTCGAACTCGACGCCGTCGACACCGTCGTGGTCGGCTTCCTCAATCGCGATTCCGTCAAGCATGCCCGCTTTCTGGTGCGCCGGCTGAAACGCGCCAGGCCGGCACTGCGGGTCGGGATCGTGTTCTGGTCGGAGGCCGGCAGGCAACGACAGGCAATCCGCCGAAGCTCTGGCCGCCGATCATCAGCGCCGATTTCGTAGCCTATGGCATGGTCGACGCCGTGCTGGGCGCGCTGACCGACGCGCCGCCGGTCAAGCTCAAGCTCGCGGCGAAGCGTCGCCTGCGGCGACGCCCGCCCGCCCGCAAGAAGGCGGCGCTCGCGGTAGCCGGCTGAGCCCGCGGCGACGGGACTGCAGGCCTAGTCGTCGTCGCGCGCGGGCCATTTGGATCCGGGCGCCACGGCCAGCAGAAAGCGACCTATTGGAAATTGAGGTACAGGGCCGGCGGATACTGCGATCCGTCCGTAGCCGGCGCCGCCTTTGCGTCGGCAGGCGTGATCCCGCCCGTCGGTGTGTTGTCGAGCGGCGGCCGGGTCTTCTCGACCTTGGCGGCCTTGTCCCCAGTAGCTGGGGTCTGCTTCTTGGCCTCCGCCGCTTGCGACAGTGCAAGCGCGACGAGCAGCGTGGATAGCATGGTTAGAACGAGTTTCATGACGGCTCCCCTGTCTTTCCCGGCGAGACGTTACCGCCGACTGCCGGGCCTGGAAGGGCAGGCACGTGGAATGCCATGGAATTCTTTGGAATTGCTGGATTATTAGCCGATGAAAATATAAGATGAGGCAGGGAACGCTGCGCCAGCGAAATGCCGGCGCATGGCATGGCCCGGGCAGGGGCATGATCTCAAAAATTGGGAACCGGGTTTGGACAAGATCCATGCGCGGACCGGGAAATGTGACATGCCCTGGGGAGCAGCAGCCGGATGGCACAACACATTGCGCAGAAACTGCGGCTGACGTCAGCCGTGCTGGGCACTGTCACCCGCAAGGACCTGGCGGCGGCGTTCCGGCGCGTCAATCCGGAGACGCCGTTCGACCTCGGCCGTGCCGACAAATGGCTGCAAGGCCGCGCGCAGCCGCGCCAGATCAGCGTCTATGACGATTGGGCGAAGGTGTTGCGGCTGGAGCAGCCCGGCGCCTGGATCGCCGAATGCGATCTGGCGAGCTTCACGGCGGCGATATCGGCCCGCCATGGCATCGACAGGAACGAACTGGAGCGCCGCGCCAGCGCCCAGCTCGAAGCATCGTCATCGCATGACGATCGCGGTCTCGGTATCGCGCTCGCCGGCACCTATGCCTGCTACTCACGCGCGCTGTCGCCCTACTATCGCGGCCAGTTGATCAGGGGCGACCTGTCGATAGAGGCGGGGCCTGGCGCGCATGGCCTCAGTGCCATTTATCGCGAGGCCCTGCCGACGGGCCAGCTCGCGCTTGGCGGTCCGGTCATGCCGGCAAAGCGCGGCCTTTACATGTATCTGAGGGAAGCCGGCGGCGATGCCCAGTTCTTCCTTTGCCTGTTCCCGCAGTCGCAGCCGGGAAGCGTGCTTGGCGGCTACATGTGCGGCACCACAATCATCGGCCCGGAACCGCAGCCCTCGATCACCAAAATCCTCGTCTTCCGCCTGCGCGATCCGCTGCCCGGCGCCGAGGCACGAGGCGGATATCTGTTGCCGGAACAGTCGATAACAGAGGATCTGGCCTCGCTCGGCATGGCCATCGAGCACCCGGAGACGGTCGAGCGACGGCTCACCGAATTCCTTTTTGGCGACGGCGGCGCCGACCAGATTCCGCCGGCGGAATTCCGCGCCATCCTCGACGTGTTCGACCGCGATTGGCTGAGCCATGCGGGCTATGGCGGGCCCTTCACGCCGTCCAGAAATAGCGCACGGTGTGAAAGAACACCGGGGCGGCGAAGACCAGGCTGTCGGCGCGGTCCATCATGCCGCCATGGCCTTCGATCAGATGGCCCCAGTCCTTCACGCCCTGGTCGCGCTTGATGGCCGAGGCGACAAGTCCGCCGAGAAATCCCATCAGGCAGGCGATGAAGCGCGACGGCCGCCGCCTGCAGCGGCGAGAACGGCGTCAGGAACGACAGCAGCGCGCCGAGCAGGCTCGATGCCGCCAGCCCGCCGACCAGCCCTTCCCAGGTCTTTGAGGGCGAGACGGCCGGCGACAGCAGGTGCTTTCCGAACAGCTTGCCGAAAATGTATTGCAGCACGTCGCTGCCTTGCACGGTGATGATCAGGAAGGCGATGAGCAGCAGGTTGCGGCCCTCGAAGCCGGGCACGTTGAGCGTCAGCAGCGCCGGCACGTGGCTGACGCAGTAGACCGAGATCATGACCGCCCATTGCTGCGCCGAGACGCGCTCGAGGAAGCGCTCGGTGTCGCCGTTGAGCGCGGTGATCGCCGGCATCAGCAGGAAGCAGTAGACCGGGATGAAGATGGTGAAGAGCCCGTACCAGGCGGTCCACACCAGCCAGTACTGGAACGGGATGATGATGCCGAACATGCCGAGCAGCACCCAATGGTCGCTGCGCCGGCTGTGCGTCAGCGTCACGAATTCGCGCAGTGCCGCAAACGAGATCAGCGCGAACAGGATGGTCATGCCGGTGCGGCCGAAGAAGAAGGCGACGGTGATCGCCACCACCATCACCCACCAGGCGTTGATGCGCTGGGTGAGGTTGACCAGCGTCGAGGACAGCGGCTTCGGCGCCCGCCACGACAGGATGCCGGCGACGAGGCTGGCCGTGGTCAGCACGCCGACCAGGCCGATCACCAGCAGGATGACGGTTTCATGCATCGGCGGCAGTGATCATACCGGAAGTCTCTGATCATGGTCTAGTCGTCTCGATCGGGGCGGGGGTTGAGCGCAAGCAGCGTCTGGCGGGCGCGCTCGAGGAAGGCGCGGCGTTCCTCGCCGGGCGCGATGGCCACCGGCGGGCCGAAGACGACGCGGCACAGAAGCGGCACCGGCAGGAACTGGCCCTTGGGCAGCACGCGCGACATGTTCTCGATCCAGCACGGGATGAGTTCGACTTCGGGCCGCGCCATCGACAGATTGTAGAGGCCGGAGCGGAACGGCAGCAGCGGCTGCGTCCGTCGTGTTGCGGGTGCCTTCGGGAAACAGGATCAGCGAATGGCCCTGGTCGAGCACCGAGAGCATGATCGAGATCGGGTTCTGCGCCTCGTCGGTCCACTGCCGGTGGATCAGCACGGACGACAGCATGTCCTCGGCGATGAAGCGGCGCAGCCGCGACTTGCCCCAGTATTCGGCCGCCGCCACCGCATGGGTGCGGGCGCGCACCTTTTCGCTGAGGCAGGCCGACAGCAGGATGAAGTCGCCATGGCTGGCATGGTTGGCGAAGTAGATGCGCTGCCGCTCCGACGGCTGGCTGCCGTTCCAGATCGGCCGCACGCCGGTCACCACCCAGGCCAGCGCCGACAGGCCGACCGAGGTCACCGTCTGCAGCAGGGTGAACGTGTTGGCGCGCAGGTGAAGCTTGGTCATCGAAGGGCTCATAGGAATGCCGCGACGAGCGACGCCGCCGCAAACAGGGCGAAGGCGAGGCGCTGCTTCATCAGCAGGCGGCGCGTGCCCGCCATGCGCTGGTCGAGCGAGCGGTCGCCGGCAGGCGGCGGGCTTCAGCCGCATGCGCGCCAGCACGTCGTCGACCGCGGCACCGCCGGCTGCTTCGTTGTCGTGGCTGGCCATCAGCCGGAACAGCAGCGCGTCGAACAGGATGAGCAGGAGAAGGCGAGGGTGGCCAGGGCGCCCACCGCTGCCACGAACCAGGCCGCCGCCGACAGTGGCGTCGCCTGCGGCCCGGCCGCAAGCCCGATGACAGGCGTGGCAAGCACGCAAGCCGCGATCAGCAGCAGCGGCCACGCCGCCTGCACCATCAGCCCGGCAGCGAAGGCGCCGGCTTTGTCCTGGAAGGCGCTGCCGCTCATGCCGGAACAATCACGGCAGGTTTGGTGTGAAGGGGAGAAGAGACCGGCTGCGGCCTTGGCGCTATCTTTGTACTATTGATGATTGGCGAAGCCATCGGGGGCAGCGCAAACAACAATTGCTCGCCTTCCCATAAGGACGCGCCAGCGCTCATCAACGTAAAGCCATTGCCCCGTTCGCTCATGCCGGTTCGTCCACCCTTGCATGAATGTGCACTGGCCGGCCGGATGCCGCGAGCACTTTCCGCGCTTGTGCTGCCGTGTGCGACCGGCCGGTGGCGACCAGCCATTCGGCGACGACGCCGGCGCTGCGCTGGAAACCGAGCGCGCAGCAGACCAGCACTGTGCCGTGCCTGGCGCGCCGCTTCGATCGCCGGCACGGCCTCGGCAAGCCTGTCCGCGGGCGGCGCCACAAGGTCGAGCATGGCAAGGCTGGTCCAGCGGCAGGACAGCGCCGCGCGGGCCGTTCCAGTTCGGCGGCAAGGTCGATCACCGTGCCGAAGCTGTTGGCTTCTCTGGCGGTCGGAAAGCGGCCGAGGAACACGCCGTCGGTGACCGCCACATGCGCCGGCAGTTTTCGTGTCCACGCCCAGCTGATTGATCCGAGCGCCGAGCCGGTATGGCCAGAGCACGATGCGGCTGGCCAGCGGCGCGGTGCCGTCGGCGGCTTTCTGGAACACTTTGACCCCGGCCCCGGCATAGGCGAAGGCGACGATGGCCAGCGCCAAGCGCCGGCCACAAGCAGGATCAGCGCGACAGCGCGAGGCTAAAGCGCCGAGAGCAGCGCCCGCCAGCGCCAGAGCCGCGCCCAGCGCATAGAACCGCGCCAGCCGCCGTGACTTTCGGGTCGGCTGTCAGGCGAAAGCCGGAAAAGGGCAATTCGCCCTTGGCCGGGAACAGCCACAGCGCAAACAAGCCGAGCAGCGCGCCGGTCGGGATGTCGATGAAATGATGCTGCCAGGTCGTCAGCACCGAGGCGCCGATCAGGAAACACCAGATGTGCCAGACGACGCCGGCAATGCCGCGCAGTCGCTGCCGCCAGTGATCCCAGATGATCACCAGCAGCGCGATGTGCAGCGACGGCGCCTGGTTGAACGGCTTGTCGAAGCCGCCGAGCACCGCAAACAGGAAGCCGGGCAGGCCGCGGTTTCCGGCCGCACGAAGGTCGCCGGCAGCGGGAACAGGATGAAGCAGGCGACGGCGACGAGTCTGCGCCGTGAGATAGCGGCCGGCGAGGCGGTCGACGCCGCGCTTCGTGTCGTTGAGCAGCAGCGACAGGCCGTAGAACAGGTTGATCGACCAGTAGGGCACGATCGTCCAGGCGATGAACGGGATGTCGCGCTCCCAGGCAAAGACGATGCTGCCGACATCGTCGCGCTGCGACGCCAGCCAGTTGGCAAAGCCGTAGGTCGAGTAGAAGAACGGCGCCAGCAGCACCAGCCAAAGCGCGGCCCTGAGCAGGATGGCGCTGAAGCGATCATTCGGCCGCTCGGCCGCAGTGGGGGCAGGGTCAGCGGCAGGCACGGCCATGCTCTCAGACGCGCCGCGCGACCGAGACGGTGAAGATGCCCCACTGGTCGATGCGCTGGTCGATCTTCTCGAAGCCGGCCGCCGTCGACCAGCTGGTCCATCTCGCCCTGCGTGCGCCGCCGCATCACCCAGGCCTGGCCGCCGCGATGCGAGGTCAGGCTGCGCGCGATCATCTCCAGCTGCGGATGCCAGGGCTGGTTGGTGTAGATGAGCAGGCTGCCGGGCTGCATGGCGCTGCGCCAGTCCGCCGAGCGAGCGGGCGATCAGCGCATTGTCGGCGAACAGCTCGTAGAGGCCGGAGACGATGGCGAGGTCCGGCGCCGGCTTCGAGCGCGGCCAGCATCTTCGGCGTCGAAGGCGTCGGCCTGGTGGAAGGAGACGCTGGTCGGCAAATTGCCGCTCGGCGATCAGCTTGCGAGCCCAGCCCGACATTGATGTCGGAATAGTCCTGCAGCCGCACGCTCGCCGGCGGCTCGGCGCATTTGGCGACGGCATCGAGCACATAGCGGCCATGGCCGGCGGCGATGTCGAGCAGATGTGCACGGGACGGCCGGCCGCCTTCAGCGCCGCGACAGCGTTGCCGATCAGCTCTTCCAGATGCAGCTTGCGCTGGCGGATGCCGCGCCAGCCGATGGCGTCGAGGAAGGTGCGGTCGATCATGCGGCCGACGGAGCCGAGCCCGCGCGCCTCGTTCTCGTAGACATAGTCCAGCGTCGAGCCGGAATCGAAGCCGGTGGCGATGCCCGTCTTCATGCCCGTGCGACAGCCAGGCGCCCATGCGGATCGAGGCGCGGCTCATCGCCCAGTAGAGGCCCTTCGGCGACAGCAGCGGCAGCGGCGAGGCGAGCCGGTCGGCCTCGTCGCGGGTGTAGCCGGCGCGGTCGGCCTGCGGTCAGGTCGATCGTCTGCTCCGGCGCGGCGAACTGCTTTTCGAGGAACGGCCGGATCAGGTCGAGCGCCATGCTTGCGGTCGCGCTCGCCCAGCGTGTCGTGGAAGAAGCCGGGCAGCACATGCCGCTCCTTGGCCGGGCTGCCGAGATTGACGAAGAACTCGTGCTGCGGCCCATGGCGCACCACCCAGTCGCTGCCGGAGATCAGCAGCTGCGTCGGCACGGTGATGGCGCGGGCGTCGGCGACGATGCGCGCGGCGTGCTCGTAGAGCTCGACCAGGATGTTGGAGGCGATCGGCCGCGTGATCAGCGGATCGGCTTCGAAGGAGGCGATGCGCTCGGCATCATGGGTCAGGAATTTCGCCTTGACGTAGGAATTGACGAAGAAGCGGCCCTTGAGCTTCTGCCACAGCGCAATGCCCTCCTTGGCGAAGGGCACGTAGAGCTTGACCGAAAAGGCCGGCGAGGCCACCACCAGCGCGCGGATGTCGGCGCATAGTCGTGCACCCAGGCGGCGGCGAGCACCGCGCCGAAGGATTGCGCGATCAGCGCGATGTCGTCGCTGGCCAAAACCGTCCCTGCCGATCTCGCGCACGAAGCAGTCGATGTCGCGCACCAAGGCGGCAAAGGACGGCGCATAGCCGCGCTCGCCGGCCGAGCGGCCATTGCCGCGCGCGTCCCAGGCGTAGAAGGCGTGGTCGGGCATGGCGAGTTCATCGACCAGATGCGCCATGCGGCCGCCATGCTCGTGGCCGCGATGGAACAGCAGGATCGCGCCCTTGCGCGGCTGCGCCGACGGCCGGCCAGTAGCGGTAGAAGATCTCGGTGCCGTCATGGCTCTTGAAGGTGCGCTCCTCGCGCCACGCGCTTCGCCGCCGGCGCGTGCGGCGGTGATGGTCTGTTCGTGGATGCATCGGCGGTTCCTTCGACGCTGGTCATAGGCGTCGCCCGCTCTAAGGCCGCTGCGTATCCGGTTGATGGCGGTCACGAGCGACAGTGTAGCCATGGCCGGAAACACAAAGGGTGTGATCGCCTTGCACCCACAGGCCGCAGGCGATGAGGAAGCCGATGATGCCGAGCGCCAGCGCCCGGTCGCTCTTGCCGAACGGCCCGGCATAGTTGCGGCCCGCTGCCGGCGGCGACGCCGAGCACGCCGGCGATATTCCGACGATGATCGCGGCGATGGCGAAGGCGACGACGCCCCAGGCCGGGAACAGGCGACGGCAAAGGCCAGGATCAGCGCCAGGTCGGAGACGACGTCGCAGAGTTCGTTGAGATACATGCCGAGCTTGGACGCCTGCCCATGTTCCCGCGCCAGCATGCCGTCGATGGCGTTGAGCGCCATGCGCACGAACAGCACCACCGGCATCAACAGGAAAATCGCGCGATGATCGGCAAACGCGGCGACCGCCGCGCCGGTGGCGATGGAGAGTGCGGCGGCGAGAAGCGTGATCTGGTTGGCGGTGACGCCGGCTCTGGCCAGCCGGTCGGCAAGCGGCCGCAACCTGGCCTGGAAGGCTGGTTTCAGTGCATAGAGCGTAGGCATATGCGATTCCCCCGACCGCGGCTCATGACAGTGTCGGCGAAGATTGGTCAATCGGCGGGCAAGACGCAAGGGCGAAGGAGTGCACCCATATTTTAGCATATGCTTGACAAAGCGAGCGCCACGGGATCACTTTCGCTGATCGCTTCTGGCAGAGGGGATGCCGATGAAAAAGGCCTACAGCAAGCCGACGCTTAGCCGGGGCGAAAAGCTGTCCGTGGTGACGGCGGGCGCGCCCGTTTCAGACGCCAACCCGAAGGCTTGAGCCAGGCCAAAGCTTGATCCAGGCTTGAGTTTCCCGCGAGGGAGAGGCTGGCCAGGAGCGGGCGGTACACTTGCAAGTGCCCGCCCGTCCGGCGCCGCCGCCAATGCTGTTGAAACCCCGTCCGTCCCCAACAGCCACGGTTATGGCGTGACCCGTAGTTGTGCGAATATCCATTGGCGGTGCCGCCTGTCAACGCCGCCTGGGTGGGGCTGCAAGGGAGGATTTTCCGTCTTCGGGCAGCCGCCCGGAGCACCGCTCGATCACGCTATTGCCGGCATGAAAAGACCTCGAGAAAGCCGGTTTTCCGGGCTTTTCGCGCTTGCAGGGGACGTTGCGTCAGCCCTGATCTAGGCGCTTGAATCGGTTTACATTTCGCTGGCCGGGCGCGCTCCGCGCCGGGCTTTTGAACCTGACTTTTTTTGGGTGTATTTTCGTAACGGCTCTTTCGGCGTGCTTCGCCGCCGGGGGGCTTGCTTTGCCATTGCCATGAAGCCTCTGCTCTCGCTCGCCGGAAGCAGGAATGGCGGGCCGCAGCCCGCCATTTCCAACAGTGTTCCGTGCGACGATCGCTCAGTTGGCGCCGCCGAGCTTCTTGGTCATTGCGCAGAGTCGTTGTGCTCCTTGGCGATTCCCTCGTCGCTGCATTCCTTCGACATGCTGGTAGGGTCTTCCTCGCTCATGGCCATGTTGGGAAAGTTCCGGCGATGCTGCGAAGAGGCGCAAATAGCAGCCTCTCGCGCCACTGAGACGATGCTGCGGCTAAGGCAGCCGGCTAAAGCGCGGCAAAACCAAGTCGATGGCGGGTAGTCGTCCCCACGATTGGGGTGATGAGCGAAAATCGAGGCAAATCCTTAGGAATTGGTTAGTTTATTCATGATTGCTTAAATGACCATGCTACTGCTTCTGCGTACCTTTTCGGCCTTTGTCGCCCGCTACGTGCGCGCCGACGCAGGCGGCAACGTCGCCGTCGTTTTCGCGCTGACTTTGCCCGTCGTCGTCGGCGGGGCAGGTCTCGGCGTGGAGACGTCCTACTGGTACTATTCGAGCCTGAAGCTGCAGGCGACGGCGGACGCCGCCGCCTATGCCGGTGCGCTCGAGAAGATCGCGGGATCCGACACCGCGGCGATCACGACGGCCGCCACCCAGTCGGCCACCTCGAACGGACTAGGCGCCGGCACCATCGTCGTCCACACGCCGCCCACCTCGGGGCCGAACACGGCCAACAAGGCGGTCGAGGTGATCCTCAACCAGAACCTTGACCGGATCTTCACCTCGATCTTCGTTCAGGGGCAGGTTCCCGATAAGGCGAGGGCGGTGGCGCTCATCACCGATGGCGCCTATGCCTGCAACATAGCGCTCAATGCGTCGGCCTCGCAGGCGATACTCTTTTCCGGCAACACCAGCCCCAAGCAGACCGGCTGCGTCACCATGTCGAATTCGATCGCCAGCGATGCCATCAAGCTACAGGGCTCGGCGACCCTCCAGACCGACTGCCTGATATCGGTTGGCGGCGTTTCGCTTGCCAACACACCCACGAATGGTCTGCAAGGCCCCGATTACCCAGGCCTTGCCTGCGGCCGATCCTTACGCCAGCCTGCCGACGCCCACGGCCTCGAACCCGTGCAAGAACGTCAACGGCAACAAAACCTCACAAACGCTCCAGGCCGGCACCTACTGCAGCGGCATGGACCTCAAGGGCAACGTCACGCTTTCTCCGGGCGTCTATGTCGTGGAGGGCAGTTTGAAGGTCAACGCCAACGCGGTCATCTCCGGAACCGGCGTGACCATCTTCATGTCCGGCAGCAACACTGTCAGCATGAACGGCAATGCCACGGTGACGCTGAGCGCGCCGACCTCGGGCGCCTATTCCGGCGTGCTGTTCTACGGCGATAGGACGGGGACCGCGGCACAGAGCACCTTCAACGGCACCGCGAGCTCGCTTTTGACCGGGGCCATCTATTTCCCCAGGCAGCAGGTCAACTATCTCGGCAATTTCTCGGGCATAAATGGCTGCACCCAGGTGGTTGCGGACACGATCCAGTGGTCCGGCAGTACGATCATCAAGCAGGACTGCACCAGCCTTGGGATGAAGAATATTCCGGCCGCCCAAGCCGTGCGGATCGTCGAGTAGCGGCATGGGGCCATTCGCGATCCGCTTCCGCAAGAACCGCTCCGGCGCCGCCGCGGTGGAATTCGCGCTCGTGCTGCCGGTACTGTGCACCGCGCTCTTCGGCATCGCCGACGGCTGGTCCTACGTCACCAGTTCGCTGGCGATGCGGGCCGGCGTGAAGACGGCGGCGAACCTGGTGATGGCCGGCGCCACCGACGACAACGCCATCCAGGCCGCAGCGGTGGCAAGCTGGGAAAAGAAACCGGACGATGCGGCGGTCACGGTTACCCGCAGCTACAAGTGCGGAACGACCGTGGTCACTTCGACGACCACCTGCGCGGGCCCGAAGGTGTCTTCGGTCTTCGTACAGATCCAGGCGTCGGGCACCTGGGTTCCGCCTTTCACCTTCGGCGTCTTCCCGGGCAACAGCGCGATTTCCCATCAGCAGGTGGTCCGTGTCCGCTAAACAGAGAGCCAGAGCGTTTGCCGGCGATGCCTCGGGCGGCGCCGCTTTCGAATTCGCGCTGATCGCGCCTTTCCTGATCATGCTCCTGTTCGGCATCTTCGCCTTCGGCTGGTCGATGAACAACATGTCCAGCGTGCGCTACGCGCTCGAGGCGTCCGCGCGCTCCCTGCAGCTCAACAACACGATGACCGAGACCCAGATCCAGGCGATCGCGAAACAGAAGCTTGAG
The DNA here is from genome assembly GCA_963788955.1 of uncultured Alphaproteobacteria bacterium. Classification (GTDB taxonomy): domain Bacteria; phylum Pseudomonadota; class Alphaproteobacteria; order Rhizobiales; family Rhizobiaceae; genus Mesorhizobium. The sequence continues at coordinate 73,191 of CAWBIN010000006.1, forward strand.
GCGCTCGGCCTGAAGAACGTCAGCGTCACGATCACCACCGACCCAGCGAGCGGCGGCTTCAAGATGGCGCATGTCAACGCCAGCTATGCCTTCGTCATCGACTTTCCCTACTTCGACCAGTACCCCATCAACTACGCGACAACCGTCACCGTGCCGCTGGTTGCCTCGTAGGAGGCGCGAGGCGGCCAGTTTTGCGGGCTTCAGTCGCCATCGCCGGAAGAAGCCTTGCCACATTCGGCCAGCACCTTGCCGATGGCGGCGCTCGAGCCGCGAAGCGGAAAGCTGTTCTCGCCATGTTTGTCCGAGGCGACGGCCACTTCGCCCTTGGCGCGCAACAGGGCCAGCAGCGGGTCGGCACCTGTCCATCTGCACGGTGAAGTAATTGTACATCGCCTCGAGTTCGAGCGTCTTGATCACGGCCTTGCCGCCGGCCCTGAACACGAACGAAGCGCTGATGCCGGGTTCCAGCTGCTGGCCGTTGGGGCCTAGATCGTAGCTCAGCACCGGCTTGTCGAAACAGGTCAGCGTCAGATGCGCATCGGCCTTCGGCCCGCCGCAAACCGACGCCGTCAGCACACTGCCGCCTTCGTCTTCCTCCATCTTCGCCGTCCAGCCGCAAGGTGCCGCAAACGCCGGCTGGGTGGCCACAACGATGCCAGCCACGATGAGTATCGCCAATCCGCTTCGCATGATCTCCCTCCCAAGCCATCGAGGCTCCGCAGGCATTAGGGACCATACAGAATAACTGATGGCGTGGCATTTCTTTCAAGGAGATTGGCGAAAGCGGCGGAGCGCTCAATCTCCCCCACGAGGGGGGAGATCACTCGCTCCTCGGCCTTCGCCACCTCATGGACTTCGCCGGGAATACAACCCATATCGAATCCATGGAGCTTTGAGCGTGACCTTCGCGCGGGTGGCCCTTCTTGCCGCGGCTTTCGTCGCCGCCGCAGTCCTTTCTCCCTTGCCATCGGCCGCCCCTAAATCAGCTTCTCCAGCGTGATCGGCAAATCCCGCACCCTCTTGCCCGTGGCGTGGAACACCGCGTTGGCGATCGCCGGCGCCACGCCGACGATGGCCAACTCGCCCACGCCCTTGCCGCCGAGCGCCGAGGAATGCGGGTCGGGGATGCCGACCGAGATCGTCTCGATATCCGGAATGTCGGCATTGGTCGGCACCAGATAGTCGGCGAGGTTGTTGTTGACGATGCGGCCATGGCGGCGGTCGACGATGCCTTCTTCGAGCAGCGCCTGGCCGATGCCCATGATGATGCCGCCCTTCCACTGGCTTTCGGCCAGCTTCGGATTGTAGAGCCGGCCCGAATCCAGCGCCGACACCACGCGCGATACCCGCACCGTGCCGAAATCCTCGTCGACGCGCACCTCGATGAAATGCGCGCACCAGCTAGTGCCGGGAATAGTCGCCATCGGTGTGCGGCAGCGGCGTGGCGATGGTGGTGTAGTTCTTGTAGCGATCCTCGGCGGTCGAATTGGCCGGCATGGTGTCGCCCGTGGCCTCGATCTGGTCGCGGCCCGACGCTGGCGAGCAGCTCGGCGATCGAAACATCCGGTCCGTCGCCGCGCGGCGATGCGATGCGGCCGCTTGCCGACGACCAGCGTGTTGGCCTGCAGCGCATGGAAGGGCGAGCGCGGATCGGTGATCGCCAGGCCGACCAGCTGGTCGAGCGCCGCAGCCCGCCGCCTTGTGCACGGCGCCGGTCATAATGCCGGCCAGCCGCGAGCCGCCGGCGACGCCGGCGCGGGCAAAGCGCGAGTTGCCGAGCTTGACCACGACATTGTCGGCCGGCACGCCGAGCGCCTCGGCCGCCGTCTGCGCCAGGATCGTGTAGGTGCCCTGGCCCATGTCGATCGAGGAGCTTTCGACCTCGACCGTGCCGTCGGCGAGGATGCGCACCAGGGCCTCGCCATAGGCGCGCCGCACCGGATAGGTGCCGGCGGCGACGCCCCAGCCGATCAGCTGGTTGCCGTCGCGCATCGAGCGCGGCGCAGGGCTGCGCCTGGCCCAGCCGAAGCGCCTCGGCGCCCGCCGCGAAGGCCTCGCGCAACTGCCTGGTCGACCACGGCTTCTTCGCATGCGGATCCTGCTCGGCATAGTTGCTGAGCCGGATCTCCAGCGGATCGATGCCGACCTCATAGGCGAGTTCGTCGATGGCGCTTTCGATGCCGAAGGCGCTCGGGTTCTCGCCCGGCGCGCGCATCGCGCCCGGCACCACCGTATTCACCCGCACGACATTCTGCTTCGAGGAGAAATTCGGCGTCGCGTACATGATCGGAGGTGACCGAGCCCAGCGGCTCGACCCACATGCCGTCGATCGAGGTTTCGTTGACGCCGCGATGCACGATCGACTGGATCTTGCCGTCGCGGTCGGCGCCGAGCGTCACCGTCTGCCGCGTCGCCGCCCGGCCGCCATAGCCGGTGAAGGTCTGCGGCCGGCTCATCACAAGCTTCACCGGCCGTCCGAGCATTTTCGCCGGCACTGGCCGCCACCGCGCCATGCGGAAGCGCCAGCGCCTTGGAGCCGAAGCCGCCGCCAATATAGGGCGAGACCAGCCGCACATTCTCGAACGGCATGCCGAACCATTCGGCATAGGTGCGCGCCATGCCGTCGAGCCACTGGCTCGGCTCCCAGATGGTGAGCCGGTCGCCTTGCCAGCGCGGCGATCAGCCCATGCGGCTCCATCGGCGCCTGGTATTCGCGCGGCGTGTTGTAGGCGGCGCAGATGCGCACCGGTGCCGCGGCGAAGGCGGCTTCGGCGTCGCCCCATTCCTTGGTCATCGCGTCGATCGGCGATGCCGTCGCCGGCCTTGGGGTCGCTGAGGTCGGCGACGGCCGGCGCTTCGTCATAGCTGACCTTGACCAGGGCCGCCGCCGCGACCGCCTGCTCGAAAGTCTCGGCAACCACGGCCGCGACATGCTGGCCGCTGAAGGTGATGTCGCGCGCCAGCGGGCAATAGGGTACGTCCGGCGGCGGCGTGCCGAACCAGTCCGACGCGCGTCTTGAGCGGCGGGATGGTGTCGGGCGTCAGCACCAGGAGCACGCCGGGCGCGGCCTTCCGCCGCTGCCGTGTCGATCGCGCGCACCTTGCCGGCGGCGAATCGTGCTCTCGACCAGCACGGCATGGGCAAGCCCTTCGAGCTGCTGCTCGACCGCGTATTTCGCAGCACCGGTGATCTTGGCCGGGCCGTCGACGCGCGACAGCCGCCCGCCGACCTGATCGGCGCTGCCGTCCGAAGCGTCGCCGTGCCGGGTTCTGAGGTCGTGAACGGTCATGCCATGGCTCCCAGTCTTGAGGATGGCGCGGGCGACGACGCGCGGCGCCAGTTCGATCTTGTAGTGGTTGGCGCCATGGTCGACGGCGCCTTCGACGGCGAGCAGGCTGGCGTCGCGGACCGCGTCTTCGTCCAGCACCTTGCCTTTCAGCGCCTCTTCCACGGCCCGCGCCCGCCACGGTTTGGTGGCGACGCCGCCGAGCGCGACGCGCAGGTCGCGGATGGTGCGGCCGTCGGCTTCGAGTTCGAGCCGACCGCGGCACTTGCCGCGGCGAACTCATAGGACTGGCGGTCGCGGACCTTGAGATAGGTCGAGCGCCGCGCGGCGGCCGATGCCGGGATGCTGATCGGCGGTGATCATCTCGCCGGGCGCGGATCGCGTGTTCCCTGCTCGGGCGTGTCGCCCGGCAGCAGGAAGAAGTCGTCGACCGAGAGCTGCGCGCTCGCCGAGATGGACGGTCGCATCGAAGGCGACGAGCGCCACGGCGAGATCGCCGGGATACATGGCGATGCAGGCCTCGCTGGTGCCGAGCACGGCATGGCCGCGGGTTACGCCGCCGATCGCCGAGCAGCCGCTGCCGGGCTCGCGCTTGTTGCAGGCCGGAAAAGTTCGAGGGATCGCGGAAATAGGGGCAGCGCGTGCGCTGCATCAGATTGCCGCCGATGGTCGCCATGTTGCGGAGCTGCGCCGAGGCCGCCTGCCACAGCGCTTCCGAGACGGCGGGAAAGTGGCTCTTGATGCCGGCATGGTCGGCGACATGGCTCATTTTTGCCAGCGCGCCGATGCGTGGCGCCGTGCTCGTCGACCTCGATCGTGTCCAGCCCTTTGAGATGGCGTGATGTCGACCAGCGTCGTCGGGCTGGGCGACGCCGCATTTGGCGAGGTCGACCAGCGTCGTGCCGCCGGCAAGCAGCATGGCGCCGGGGAGCGCGGCCGCGTTGCGCGCGGCCTCGAGGCGTGGTCGGCGCGAAGATAGGAAAAATCCCTCATGACTGCGACCTCCAGGGCCGCCTGGCGCACGGCGGCGACGATGTGCGGATAGGCGCCGCAGCGGCAGAGATTGCCGGCCATGTATTCGCGGATCTCGTCGTCCGAGCCGGCATGGCCCTCGCGGATGCAGGCCACCGCCGACATGATCTGGCCCGGCGTGCAGTAGCCGCACTGGAAGGCGTCCTGTTGCGAGGAAGGCCGCCTGCACGGCGTGCAGCGTGCCGTCGGCCCCGGCCAGCCCCTCGATGGTGGTGATCGCGCGGCCTTCGACCTGCGCGGCAAGCGTCAGGCAGGCAAGCACGCGCTCGCCGTCGACATGCACGGTGCAGGCGCCGCACTGGCCCTGGTCGCAGCCCTTCTTGGTGCCGGTCAGGTCGAGGCGGTCGCGCAGCGCATCGAGCAGCGTGACGCGCGGCTCGACTTCCAGCGAATGATCATGGCCGTTGATGGTGAGATGGATGGGGATAGTGGTTGGGCTTGTCATGGGGCGTCTGGCTCCAGTTGCTTGACGCTGAGGGGGATTGAACTGGTGCCCTCCGGGGGACGGCAAGGGCGTCAGATGGCTAGGGGCGACTGCAATTGCTGGCCTTCAAACTCTCAGCACGTGACATACCGGCCCCCCTGATTATATGATAAAGGTGCTCCACTAAAACGGAGGCGCCTCCGTTTATTACGTGGGGGCTGACCCGCCTGGGTTCAAGCCCCGAATTGCGATGTGGAGATAAAATTGGCTCTAGAGCCGACAGAAACCATCGAGGACAAGACACCCGCCGCTCCGCAAAAGCCGTTGCGCGCCGACGCGCAACGCAATCGTGACCGACTGGTCGAAGTGGCTGCGGCGGCCTTCGCCGAACACGGCGTCGACGCCTCGCTGGAGGAGATCGCCCGCCAGGCCGGCGTCGGCATCGGCACGCTCTACCGGCATTTCCCGACCCGCGAACATCTGGTCGAGGTGGTCTACCGCCGCGAGGTGGAGGGGCTCTGCCGGCCGCCGACGAACTTGCGCTCCACCATCCGCCCGATGTCGCGCTCGAACAGTGGATGCAGCGCTTCGTCGACTACATCGCCACCAAGCGCGGGCTCTCGACCAGCCTGCGTATTCTGCTCACCACCAATTCCACCCTGTTCTCCGACATGTCGGGCCGGGTGTCGCTGGCCTTGCGCCGATTGGTCGAGGCGGCGGTCGCCGACGGCTCGATCCGCGGCGACGTCGATGCCTCCGACGTGCTGCATGCGCTCGGCGGCATCTATTCCGCGCCCGACACCAAGGACTGGCGCGACCGCTCGCGCCGGCTGGTCAAGCTCTTGATGGATGGGTTGCGGTTCGGGGCGAAAGCGAGTTGAGGCGTCGAAGCTGCCCGACGACACGGCGGTGAGCGCCTGGATCCGCCTATCGTCCCAGCGGTTGCCTCGACAGCGAGACAAGTTCCGCCTCGTCGAGGATGCCGGCCATGTAATTGGCAAGAATGCGAGACGCCAGCCCCTCGAGGCGATCGGGCGCATCGCTTTCACGTTTCAGCCGTTCGAAGACCCTTGCCAGCAAAGCCAATTCGGACGGATCGAAAATTCCAGCTTCCTGAGCTTTTCGGCGAATCGGCATGACGCCTCCCAAGCAGACGCTTTCGCAACGATTGCAACGCGCCCCGATGAAATTGCGGGTGCGTGGTTAAGAAAACATTAGCCATGCAAAAAGTTCCGCTGCGGTCGAAATCGACTGCGGCGAGGGGAGCAGCGGTCTCCTGGCAGACTCACCGCCGCACTTTCTGTTGATGGCGACTGGCCCTGGCGGCCGCAGTGCCTAGATAAGGCCTGCGCTGGGCGCAAAATTGCAGAAGGACTTGGACATGCCTGAACAGATGACCCTGAATAGACCTGATCTGATTGCCCTCAACGACGGCGCCGCCATTCCCCAACTCGGCCTCGGCGTGTGGCAGGTCGATCCGGTCATCACCGCTGAAGTGGTGGGCTGGGGGATCGAGGCCGGCTACAGGCTGATCGACACCGCCGAAGGCTACCAGAACGAGGAAGGGGTCGGGCAGGCGATCCGCAAGGCCGGCGTGCCGAGAGGCGAGCTGTTCATAACCTCGAAGCTGCGCAACGGCGCGCATCAGCGCGACGCCGCGTTGCGGGCTTTCGACGAGACGATGGAGAAGCTCGGCATCGAGCAGCTCGACCTGTTCCTGATCCACTGGCCGGTGCCCAGCCAGGGCAAATATGTCGAGGCCTGGAAGGCCCTGGTCGAACTCAGGCAGACCGGCCGGATCAAGTCGATCGGCGTTTCGAATTTCAACCAGGACCATCTGGAGCGCATCATCGGCGAGACGGGTGTGACCCCAGTCGTCAACCAGATCGAACTGCATCCTCGGTTCCAGCAGCGCGACGCCAGGGACTTTCACGCCAGGCGCAACATCCGCATCGAAAGCTGGAGCCCGCTGGGCAGCGGCCGGCTGTTGAGCGATCCGACGCTGGCGGGCATTGCCGAGAAGCATGGCAAGTCGGTGGCGCAAATCATCATCCGGTGGCACCTGCAGGAGGGGCTGATCGCCATTCCGAAATCGAACCACCAGGAGCGCATCGCCGCCAACTTCGATGTCTTCGATTTCGAGCTGGATTCAAAGGATCTCGAGACGATCGGCGGCATGGATTCACCCGATGGCCGCAACGGGGCGAATCCCGCGACGGCCGCGTTTTTGTTCTGAGCTATGCTCTCCCTTCTCCGTTGTGGGAGGAGGGAGATCATCCCCCGTCGACCGTAAAGAACGCAAGCACGCCGGGCAGGCCACTGGCTTCCATCTCACCATGCTCCTCGAACGTCAGGCCGGAGCCGACCACGAGATCGCGCACGGTTCGCGACGCGATGATCTCGCCCGGCCGCGCCTGGTCGAGCAGCCGCGATGACAGGTCGATCGCGATGCCGGAAAAATCATCGCTACGCTCCTCGCATTCTCCAGTGTGGACTGCAGCGCGGACGTCGAGACCGGATTGCCTCAGGCGATGGCGGATCGCGATCGCGCACTGGATCGACCGCGTCGGCCGCTGGAACACGGCGAGAAATCCGCTTGCCGAGCGCCTGATCTGCCTGCCTTCGGCAACGAGCAGTTCGGCCCGGATATCCTCGGCATGCCGCTCGATTGGATCCGCGCCGGCATCGGAGCCCTCGATCTCCACGGACAGCACCGACACCAGGACGCGTTCGCCCGGCGCCGCCGGCAAGGCGCCGGTGACGAAAGCCTGGATCTCGTCGACGAGGCGATCGGAATTCTCGCCCCACATCACGTGATCCCGGCCGGCAAGCTCGATGTATCTGGCGCCCTCGATATGCGTCGCCAGGTAGCGTCCTTCCTCCCGCTTTATCCAGCGGTCACCGGCCGTCTGCACGATCAGTGTCGGAACATGGATGGCAGGTAGAATGTCGCGAACGTCGATTTCGGTTCCCCAGCGCCAGAGCGCGATCGCGTCGGCGGGCGAGGCTGAATTCCTGAGATAGGCGGCGAACCATTCCCGCTCGAACGTGTCGCTCATCAGGCTGGGCGCCGCGTTGCTCATATCCGCCGCCGCTCCCCACTCTCTCTCGACGACCGCCAGATCTTCTTCCACCTGCTCGCTTGTCTTCGCCCACGGATAGCCTCTCGACCATCTGCCGCTGGCATAGGCTCCGTTGAGCACGAGTGCCGCGGTGCGCTCGGGATAGGTCGCCGCAAACAGCATGCACATCGGACCGCCCTCGGAACTGCCGAACAGCACCGTGCGCTTCGAGCCGACCGCATCCAGCACCGCACGCACGTCCTCTATCCGCTCTTCCATCGTCGGCAGGCCGACATTGCGGTCGGACAGCCCGGTGCCGCGCTTGTCCATGCGGATCAGGCGCGAGAAAGTGCCGAGCCGCCGGAGGACATGCGAAAGCCGCGGCGAGGCCCAGGCAAGGTCGAGGTTGGAGACCCATCCCGGCACATAGATCAGGTCGATCGGCCCGTCGCCGGTCACCTGATAAGCGATGTTGATCCCGGCCGATTTGACATAGTGGGTCGGAGGGCGCATCGGCTCATTCTCGAACGCTGGCCGTTCGCCGGCTCAGGCAGGCGACGCTGACGACGCCGGAGCGGCCGTGCGGGAGGTGGCTTGCGGCATCATGCGCCGCGTCCGCAGCTCTTCCTGTAGATGCCGGGTTTCCGGCTCGGGCTGCAGCTTGAGTTCGCGCTGCAGCGCATCGCGGCAATGCTCAAATTGCCTGAGCGCGAGATTGATCCGGCCCTGCGCCGCATAGGCTCGCATCAGGACGCGGTGGATGTCCTCCCTCAGCGGCTCCATGGCGAGCAGCCGCGTTGCCGCGCGCACGCATGAGGCAGGATCTTTCGTCGCGGAATAGTGCGCGACGAGTTTATCCAGCGCCGCGACGGCCATGGCCCGTAGGCGCTCGCGTTCGATCCGCAGCCAGTCCTCGAATGGCTCCGCCTTCAGACCGAAGCCGTCGAGCAGGTCGCCGCGATAGACGAGAAGCGCCTGTTCGAGGTCTTCAGGCGCCGAACTGGCGGCCAGCGCCTCGAACCGCGCGACGTCGAAATCAAGGCCATCGAGATGGAGGGCGATTTTGTCGCCGTCCGTCATGAAGCGCCCGCCGGACGCGTGCATGGCCTTCCTGACGGAAGACACTGCCTGGCGAAGGCTCATCCGGGCCTGCGTCTCGCTGTTGACGCCCCAGAGCAGCGTGGCGAGCTTCTCGCGTGATTGCGAATGCCCGGATTGCAGCGCGAGGTAAGCCACCATGGCGCGCGCCTTGCGGCTAAAGACCGGGACCGCAGCCCCGACACCGGCAAAGTCGAAACCACCCAGCAGATGAAGATGAGGCCCCGTCATTGGATTTCGCCCCAGCCATGGCTTGGCGGCAATTCTTTCGTGTAGCGGCCGCTAATTCAACCGCGATCTGCCCTGAGCGCCGTTTTTCACGATTCCATCACGCTGGCTTCACCGCCTTCGTCACGGCCGCGGACGACAGTTGGTCGATACGATCAGTCAAGGAGCGATGCCATGCTGCCCCCGAACACAGTCGAATGGCCCATCTGGCATGACGACCCCCGGCGGAACGGGCATGGGCGTGACGAGCCCGTGCCGCAGCGCCATGACATCGAACTTGCGCGCTATGTTGAAAAACAACGTGCCTGCCGGGAAACGGGACCCGGTGGGATCGATCTCACGGAAACAGCAAGCCGCCTGCGGGCGCTAGCAGCGCGGATCGGAAGCGTCCTTTTCCCGCGCCGCGAACACAGCGCTTCGTCGGCTGCATCGCCACCAGGCGCGGGCATGGATCCAGACAGGACCGGCGCGACTGCTCGCGCAGGCTGATCAAGCTGCTGATGGACGGGCTGAGGTTCAGCGAGCCCCACCTTCCCCCACAAGGGAGAAGGCGACGCCACAGTCGTTTGGGCCATCAAATAAAATGGCCAGTACCCTGCTAGTTGGGATCGCCGGACCTCGAGCCCCCGTGCGACCCGCCGCCGGAGTTGTCGGAGCGACCATGATCGGCCTTCCGGGCTTGAGCAGAACCGGCCTTGCGGACTTGACCGGGAGGGCCGACGTGAATGTGGTTCTTGTCCCCCCATCCATTGCCAGGACGTGATCCGCCCGATTTGGCGATCGCCGCCGAGCTCAGGCTTGTGCCGAGCAGAAGCGTTACGGACGGCGGTGTCACTGCCGCGAAGCGCCCGGCCTTCTTGAGAAAATCGCGCCGCGCCTGAGCTTCTGAAACCAGAGCCTCGGGCTCCGAACGTTTTGGGCTTTCCGTTGCCATGTTAAACCCTCACTTTCAAGACATTTACTTTAGCGTTTCTGTCTAAGGTCACCAGCTCTCCAAAAGGCTTAGATTTCGCGACAATTAAAGAGGACGCAGGCGCTGGGGCCGGGTGCCGAGGCGTTGCCCATCCTGCCCCTCACAAGCAGGGCGCGTTTGCTTGGCGGCAATGGGCCTTGGGCGGGAACGGATTTCTAAGTCTTTGATGCTATTCACGCCCCGGTCCATCCAGCGGCCCAAAACACAGTGACCCAGCGAACATTCATCATCTCGCTCATCCTGCTGGCCGCGGCTGTCGCTCTGTCGGCGACAGCGTTTCCAGGAGGAATGCTCGGCTTCCTGTTCGCAATCGGAGCTACCTTCTTTGTAGCAATACCAGGAGCCGCTATCGGTGACGCGCTCAAACAGGCCGGCGTCCCGCTAACGGGCATGCAGCTCATTTGGGCTTTGGCCGGCCTCTACGCGCTGTTCGCCCTTGTTGCAGCCCTGCAGACTTGGCGACGGCTCCGGCGTGGCGAAATGAACGAGGCACGATCGGCGGGTCTTCGGCTGGCGCTCCTGCTGACGCTGCCATTGATGGCCTGGCTTTCGACAAATGCAATGGTGCGCGCCTGGCCATGAGGCCTTGCTCAGGCTTCCGCCGTTTGCCAGTCGTGCTCGGTCACTGCCTTGGCGAAGGCCGAGATGGCGGGTGAGGGCGCGCGGTCGGCCCCCAGAGCTCGTCTATGTGATTGCGTATCGGTTCCGTCCGGAATTGCTTAAAAACAAATATTTAGAGCGGGTCAGTCACTCTATCAGAAGCAGAACCGCTATAGAGTATTCTGCTGCCGAATGCTATTCTATGGTGTCCGCATAAATGCGAAAAAACAGATGGTTAGAGCAGCGTTCGGTTCCATGTGGACCGGAGCGCATGACTTGAACCGATGGGAGGAAATTATGACCGCCTACAATGTCGTCCGTTTTCGCACCAAGCCAGGCAAGGAAAAGGCTTTCATCGAAGCGCATGAGAAAAACGCGTTCAACGCCGCGGGCTTTCGCAAGGGCGCCCTGATCAAGACCGGCGAGGGCACATTCTGCTTTATCGGCGAGTGGAACGACATGGACAGCCTCGCCGCCGCGCGGCCATCGATGATCGGCCTTCTCGACACATTCCGCGATACGCTGGAAGACCTCGGCGGCAATCTCGGCGTGACGGACCCGGTTTCGGGGCCGGTTGTCGCGGAAGTGCACTGAGGGAGCAACAGCCAATCCCCTTCGTGGGGGAGATGCCCGGCATGGCAGAGGGGGCTGTCCCGCCAGCATGTCAGAACCTGGGTTCCTCTCTCCCCCATGCCGTGGGGGCGAGGAACCAGATGGATTGATGCCGCGTCCACCCCTCAGGGACCATCTAAGCAACAAGCGTCCGTTCGCTGTCGGTCATGGGGTCCCCGACATTGGGATGCCCTTTGCCTGTTGCGATCAGGCTGCGCAGACTGCCGTTGATATAGGTGCGCCATCCGTCGGAGCACGCGTCGTAGCACTCATAGTCCGGAACCAGGCCCTGGTGGGTGAAGCGGACCTCGGTCTTGCCGTCCTTGCCGGAGATATCGAAGATCATCTCCGTGCCCGTCCATTCGGTCTTGTCCTCGGTAAAACTGAAATAATTGTCCAGCACGCGCCAGGCGACCTTCTTGCCGGCGACGAGCTCCGTCACCGCGATCTTGCAGCGGTGGAGATCGCTATAGTGATAGTCGAAGTCTTCGCCGGATTTGTCGGTTCGGCCTTGGATTTCTTCCGACCACCATCCGCGGACATTGTTGATGGCCGCGAAGGCTGCCTCCGGCGTCTGGTCCACTGTGAAGGCGGTGGTGAAATTGCGATTGGTCATGACTGTCTCCTGTTCGTGCTGTGTCTGCTCATCAGCCGTCAAAGGTTTTCAAATGCATGAGATCGGTCATTCGCGGCCCGGGCTTGCCGGCCGGACATCACCCTCAGCCAGGGCGCCAGATGGAAGGCGCTCATCAACAGATACATCGCCGCCATGCTGGTTAGCGGCGAAGCATTGTCGCCCATGCAGAGCATGGCCGCATCGCCACCTTGAATGCAGGCGAGCAGCGCCATCAGGGCGAAGGTCGGAGCGGCGGCGAGGCACAGCCAGTCGGCGATGCCAAGGGGTGTCGCGCCAGGGGTAGCCGCATTCGCGTTCTCACCGTGGATCGCGCCGCCGGCGCCTGTATGGGTCTTGCTCATGGTTTCTTATCCCTTGATGGGGCCATTGGCGCGAGCCAAGGAGGAGCAGAGCTCCGGCGCCGCTCGTGAACGGTGCCGGGCGCTCATACCGACCGACTAGTCTGCTTGTCCCGGAACGCCGCCTCGCCGGCAGCAGACACTTCGGCCCATTTCTTGTCGGGCGCGGCGTCGTAATTGTCGTGCCAGTTCCACCAGCTGTAGAGCGGGGTCTGCGGATAGCCTTCGGGCGAGTCCTCCCAGACCTCCTGGCGGCCGAGCGGGGTCGCGTCGAGATAGCTCCAGACGGTGCCCATCGCCTCGTCGCCGCGGCTGTTGATGAAGTAAGTGCGGAACACCCGATCGCCGTCGCGGATAAACACGTTGTGGCCATGCCATTCGTCGACGCCGAAGTCTTTGTCGAAGCTGTCGGTAATGGTGTACCAGGGCATCTCCCAGCCCATCCGCTTCTTCAGCCGCGCAATGTCGGCTTGCGGCGCGCGCGAGGCGTAGGCAAGCGTGGTGTTACGGGCGTTGAGATGGGCGAGATGGCCGACCTGGTCGGCGCCGAGCGAACAGCCGCGGCAGGCATGATCGGGCCAGCCATGGACACCGGGTTCAAAGAAAGCGCGGTAGACGATCAGCTGGCGGCGGCCTTCGAACAGGTCGAGCAGGCTCGCTCTGCCATCGGGGCCCTCGAACACATACGCCTTGTCGACTTCCATCCACGGCATCCGCCGGCGCTCGGCGGCCAGCGCATCCTTGGCGCGCAGCGTGGCTTTCTCTTTCACCAGAAGCTCTTCGCGCGCGGCCTCCCACGCTTGCTGCGAAACGACGGGTGGGGTCTTCATTGCGGTGTGCTTGGTCATGATCTTCTCCTTTGCAGTCTGTCTTCGCCATTGCGACGTGTTGTTGGTTGCGGATGGTGAGCTAGAGTAGGGGCCCTGCGCCGGAAGGTGGGAGTTACAATCGTGACGGGATTTGAATGGATTCGCTGATCACTGCGGCAGGGCTGGCGCTGGCGGCCGGTGATCCGCTCGGTGCGCTCGACCGCGTCGCCTTGCGCGAGGACGCGCCGGCGCTGGCGCTGCGCGGCATCGCCATGGCGCAGCTCGGCGACCTCGATCGCGCCAAGCTGCTACTGCGGCGCGCCGTGCGCGGCTTCAGCCCGAAAGAGCCCGTGGCGCGCGCCAGATGCATTGTTGCCGAGGCCGAGATCGCGCTGGTCTCGCGCGATCTCGGCTGGCCGGCCAAGACGCTCGACGCAGCGCGGGCAACGCTGGAAAAGCATGGCGACCGGCTGAACGCGGCACATGCCGGGCACCTCGAAGTGCGTCGCCTGCTGCTGATCGGCCGCCTCGACGAGGCTGAAGACGTGCTGGCCGGGCTCGATCCGGCGCCGCTTCCGCCGGCCTCAAGAGCCGCGCACGAGTTGGCGGTTGCCGGCATCGCCATGCGGCGTCTCAAGACGAGAGCCGCGCGCACGGCACTGGAATGGGCACGCCACGCCGCCCGCCGGGCCGGCATTGCGGGCCTTATGGCGGAGGTCGACAGCGCCTTCCTGGCGCTGGACACACCGGCAGCGCGGCTGATCGCCAACGGCGAAGAGCGCCCGCTGCTACTCGAGGAGGTCGAGGCGCTGCAGGCGTCGCCGGCGCTGGTCGTCGATACTTTTCGCTATGTCGTGCGCAGCGGCGAAACGGCGATCTCGCTGGCGACGCGGCCGGTGCTGTTTGCGCTGGCGCGTACGCTTGCCGAGGCGTGGCCCGGCGATGTGTCCAGAAAAGAACTCGTCGCGCGGGCCTTCGGCGGCAAGAATGCCGATGAATCGCATCGCGCGCGGCTGCGGGTCGAGATCGGGCGGCTTCGCGCCGAACTCGGCACGCTGGCCGAGATCGGTGCGACCAAGCGAGGTTTTGCGCTGGCGCCGCGCCAGGCGCGCGTGGCGGTGGTGCTGGCGCGGCCGATCGAGGAGCGGCACGCGGCGGTGCTGGCGTTGCTTGCCGATGGGGAGGCTTGGTCGAGTTCGGCGCTGGCGCTGGCGCTGGCAACCGGCCAGCGCAGCGTGCAACGGGCACTCGAGCAGTTGGCCGTGTCCGGCAAGGTGCAGTCGTTCGGACACGGGCGGGCGCGCCGCTGGATGACCCCGCCGGTTGCGGGATTCACGACCACCTTGTTACTCCCGGCGCCGTGGCTGAACGGCTAGAAGGCACAAGTTCGATCATCTTGGCGAGGTAGAGACATGAAACATTCGGCGGCCGAAATCCTGCGCGAATACGGACCCTTTCCGGGGGTGGATAGTGTTGCCGGGGTGAGCTTTGACGGGGAAAGCGTCTGGTTCGCCTCGGGCGACAAGCTGAACGCCTTCGACCCTGAGACTGGGAAGGCGCTGCGTTCGATCGATGTCGCCGCGCATGCCGGCACGGCCTATGACGGCCAACATCTGTTCCAGATCGCTAAGGATCGCATCCAGAAGATCGACCCCGACACCGGCAAGGTGCTGGCCACCATTCCCGCTCCCGGCGGCGGCAGCGACTCCGGCCTGACCTGGGCAGAGGGGACGCTCTGGGTGGGCCAGTACCGGGAGCGCAAGATCCACCAGATCGATCCGGAGACCGGCGCAATCCTGCGCACCATCGAATCCAACCGCTTCGTCACCGGCGTGACCTGGGTCGACGGCGAGCTGTGGCACGCCACCTGGGAAGGCGATGAGAGCGACCTGCGCCGCGTCGACCCGCAAACCGGCAAGGTTCTTGAGAAGCTGGACATGCCAGCCGGTATGGGCGTCTCGGGACTGGAATCCGATGGCGGCGACCGCCTCTTCTGCGGCAGCGGCCGCGACGGAGTGGTGCGGGCGGTGCGCCGGCCGAGGCGAGGGCCGAAGGCTCAAACCTGAAGCGGTTGCCCTGGCAGTCGCCTAAAGCGCGTCGCGCCTGAACGGCCTCATGCGACCCGCTTTAGGTTGTTGTTTTTATGCATATCGTTGTCCCAAAACCGCTGCACACTTTTGGACGACATGCATTAGCGCTCCCACTCATATGCCGGAGCCGTCGAGCAGCGTCACATCTTCGCCCTCCCAGGGCGCCGGCATCGAGGCTCGGCCGGCATTGGCCCTTGGCAGCGGCATCCAGCATTTCAATTCCGGATCAGCATATGCGACCACGCGTCCCGGCGAGGAGTTGGAGGCGCGCCAACCTTCGGCGCCGAACTGGTCGGCGCGCGACCAATAGGCCATGTCGACCTCTGCCGGTCCCTGTTCGGACGGACGCACCGTGACCAGGATGCGGCTGCCGTCCCGTGGCGCGCTCGAC
The DNA here is from genome assembly GCA_963788955.1 of uncultured Alphaproteobacteria bacterium. Taxonomy (GTDB): domain Bacteria; phylum Pseudomonadota; class Alphaproteobacteria; order Rhizobiales; family Rhizobiaceae; genus Mesorhizobium. The sequence continues at coordinate 88,772 of CAWBIN010000006.1, forward strand.
ATGTGACGCCACTGATCGGGTTCGTCCATTGCATTTCCTCCCTGCAGTCTGCGCCGGCTGGCTGGACCCGATAGTCGCTTCGCGCCCGGGAGCGGTCAACCCGAACTTTGCGCTACGAGCCAATCCAGGAAGAGCAGGGCGATCTGACGGCTCCATCGCCCCATATGGAGGTCGCAGCTGTCTCCCGCCTGCCAGGCGTCGTGACGCGTTGCCCGAGCCATCGCAATCTCCCCAGCGAGATATTTTCAGACCCTTGAACCCAGGATACGCCCGCCTCCCTCGCAGGACCAGAGGCACGCGCGACCGGTTACTTTGCACAAGACAGCTATATCGTTCAAAGCTAATGTTCCGAGGCTGCAATCCGGACGACGATCGATGAGCGAAGAATTGCTGCCCAGCGCGACCTTTCTCGGGCCGGTCCATCTGCGCGTCGTCGATATCGCAGCGGCCTTGCCGGTCTGGGTCGACGCGGTCGGCCTCGCGGTGCTTGGCGATGATGGCAGAGCAGTCGGACTCGGCGTTGATGGCAAGGCGCTGATCGTGCTTCATGCCGGGGCGGATGCCGTCCTGCCGCCGAAGTCGCGCGATCTCTTCCATGTCGCCATCCATGTGACGACGCGCGAGGAATTGGCACGCGTTGCTGCCCGGCTCAAGGCGTCGGGGCTGAGACACAGCGCCCAGGACCATCTGATCTCCGAATCCCTCTATGTCTCCGACCCATCCGGCAACGGTATCGAGATCTGTTTCGACACGCCCGAGCGTTGTGCCTCGAGACAGGAGACCGCGGACGGCCGCGTCACCCTGATCGCCAGAGACGGCAGCGCCCATTCCGGCCTCGAGCCGTTGGATGTCGCGGGCTTGCTGCGCGAACTGGGCAATTCCGGCCATGTCGAGCCCATGTTGGCGGCCGATGCCTTCATCGGCCATATCCATATGCGCGCCCGCTCGCCGGAAGCGCTGATGGCATTCTATCTCGGCGTGCTCGGCTTTAGGCCGCACATCCAGTCCCGCTCGTTCGGCCTGTTCGACTGCGGCACCGACCGGCGCCCGCACACGGTCGCCTTCAATATCTGGGCTCGCGACGAATTGCGCGAACCGCCGCCCGGTGCCGCCGGTCTCGATCATTTCATCGTGGTGGTTCCATCGGCCGAGGATCTCGCTGCCGTCGCGGGGCGGCTCGGCAACGCGAGCATGCCTTCGACGCAAACGGATAGGGCACTGCACCTCGCTGATCCTGAGGGCAACCGTCTGCAGATCGTGGTGGCGGGAGACTGATCTGCTCGATCAAGCGGAGGGGTGGCATGGCGATCAAGATAATAGGAACCGGCTTCGGTCGCACCGGCACGGATTCGATGCGCGAGGCGCTTTCGATCCTGGGTTACGGCCCCTGCCACCACATGTCCGCGGTCAACACCAACGAAGAGCAGAAGCGGCTCTGGCGCGCGCTGGCCAAGGGTGCCGCGCCCGACTGGAACACGCTGTTCTCCGGCTATGTCTCCTGCATGGACTGGCCCTCGGCCTATTACTGGCGGGAGTTGATCGATTTCTACCCCGACGCCCGCGTCATCCTCACCTGGCGCTCGCCGGAAAGCTGGTGGGAGAGTTTCGAAAAGACGATCGTTGCCGGCATCGCCACTAGCCAGGAGCCGGATTCGCTGGGCGTCGCCCTCATCGCCAAGCAGGTCTTCGCCGGCCGGCCGCAGGATCGCGCGGCCGCGATCGCCGCCTATGAGGCCAATGTCGAGGCTGTCATTGCCACAGTGCCGGCCGAGCGCCTGCTGGTCCACAGGCTGGGCGATGGCTGGGAGCCGCTCTGCGCCCATCTTGGCGTTGCCGTGCCGGACCAGCCCTATCCCAACCGCAACAACACGAAGGACTTCCGCTCGACATGGCTGTCGCTGAAATAGGGATCGCACTTTTCAAAGCGATGGCCGATTGCCGCGCTCAGACACGCCCTAATGCCCGCTTCGCGCGACCTTTTGCCGACGAGATCTGACCGCCTCCAGCAGTTCGCGCTCGCTGGTGTGAGCATTTCGAAAAATGGCCACAACCATCACCGCCAAGATTTCGGTGTCCGGGTCCAAAGGGTCGAGATGCTCATCCGCACAGACCTGATCGAATACGCGTTCGCAAATAGCCAGATCGTGAGGGCTGAGGCAGGTGCGATTGAAACGCCGACGCAGCATCCGTGCGAACCTTTCAGGGCCCGCCACCCGTGCTTGCGGCGGGCTTTTTGCTGATGAACCGCTGAAGCGATGGACTGCTTAAGTGACAATATCGTCTGCAGTGTACTGGAACAAGTTTACTTGTTTACTGATGATTGCTCTGTTATCAGTCCCAAAATCAGCGCACACTCACGAGCTTTATACTGACCTGCAACCATAAGTTGGTAATAATCTTGCCGTTTGTGTTCCGGAACATGAAAGCCGCGTCGAAATTCCGCCGCCTCTTTCGGAGTTCGAGTGCAGCCGAGTTTACTGGCGGTGACTTTCAAACTCGCCAGGGAGCATCCGATCTTCGCCGCAATATCCTTCAACGGTTCGTTGTTACCGTATCCATCAAGAATTATCCTGCGACGAGCTTCACTGTTGAGCTTTGTGGTCACTTCGGTGGTCTCCTCAACTAATATTTCAAGATGCTCGATTCTATACGCATCAGGTTGAAGAGTGTCGTTAGCTTCGCATCCAGAAACTTATCTCGGAATGCATTTCTTGCCGTAATCCAGCGTGATCGCCGTTTCAGTCGAACTCGAGCCCACCAGTCTTGCCAGATGCCTGCGTTACACCACATGATTGAGAGGGGCATGGGCATAGCCGATTCGGATATGGCACCACGCGATGGACGCTAAAAGGCAAGGCAAGACCTCTGCGAAGCAGGCACTGGAGCGCGATCGACGTCGCTGGGCACGCGAAGCTCAACCTCACAATGAGGCTGCTCCGTTACTCGCGCCGACGCTCGAACCTCTGCCCTTTTCAACGCTCGAACTGGCGCCAGAGGATCAATTCGCCGCTTGGCAAGCGCATATGGCGCCGCTTGTCGAGGTCAGGTTGCCGGATGACAGATCGCTGGACGATGGCTTTCCCGCCGCCCACACGGCTTGGAACCTCGGTGGCATGCTGATTGTCCAGCAGCACGCTCCGGCACATAGTTACATCCGTTCTGCCGCTAAGCTTCGCTCCAGCTCGATCGATCACTGGTATATCGTCTTGCCACGTATTGGCCGGTCGTGGACGGAGGTCGATCGCCGTGTTGCAGAAGGCCAGCCGGGCAAATTGGAGATCAGGTCGCTTGGCTATCCGTTTCGCGGGAGGACAACGGACTCCGAAAGTCTCTTTCTCTATCTGCCGCGTGATTTGTTCTCTGATGCGGCGGCAACCCTCGACGCAAAGAACAATTCAATTCTGTCCGGCAACTTTGCCAACCTCTTGGTTGACTACGTCAACAGCATTGAAGCAAGGCTGCGCAGTCTCACGGCTGAAGATCTGCCTCGCATCGTACACGCAACACGCAGCATGATCATTGCCTGCCTCACGCCTCCGGCGGAACATGTTGCGGCCGCCGAACAATTGACGAGTGTCGCGCTGATGGAGCGAGCGCGTCGATACGTCCAAAACAATCTGGATGCGGCTCATTTGACACCGGATACAATGTGCCGGGCGCTCGGCGTATCACGCTCTCGTCTCTATCAGTTGTTCGAACCGAGCGGTGGTGTTCTCCATTACATACAAAGTCGCCGCCTTCTGGCAGCCCATATTGCGCTTAGCGATCCGGCGGACAGCCGGCGCATCGTTGAAATTGCTGAAGCCTTCGGGTTTAGTTCTGCGGCGAATTTCAGCCGGGCATTCAGCAAGGAATTCGGTTACAGCCCCCGCGAAGGCCGGACTGCTGTGGTGTTGCCGCGCCCCGCCAACTCTGTTTCGCTTGCTGGACACGAGAAGGCCCCTTCCTTTGAAGGTTGGCTCAAAGCGCTCGGAAACTGAATAGGGGATCGGCGATCTTGGGACGGGGCGGGGCTCAAAACAGGCTTGCCGGGGCGAGGAAGGCCACGCCGCCTCATAGACCACAATACTTCGTGTTGCGTCCATTGCGCCGACAATCATATGGCTAATCCCCGCCAATTCCCGATTTATTAACGAATTGCGACTGTTCATCGTTATTGATAATTTTCCGCCAATTGCAGCGGAGCGCACATTGCAACTACGCCGCATGCGGCGCTTGTTAAGAACTGCGAGTTGAAAGTTTGCCAAGCTAGATAGTCATGCTATTTCTAGACTGGGGGACGCGGACTTGCACCGTTTACGGAGGTGGCTCTTGCATCCAGAGGCATCAGGCGTCGGCACGGAGAGTGAGGGGCCTTCCTCGAGCGATGTTCCACGTGCCGACGAAGCGCTTCTCGCTGCCCTTTTGGCGAACACGACCGAACTTTTGTCGTTCTATGACCGCGACTTCAACCTGACGCACTACGCAACCAAGCTCAAAGGTGTGTACGGAGGCGCGGTGGCGCCGGGCGCCGCTGTTTGGGAGATCTACCCGAGCTTCCTCGATGCGAGGCATCGCGACGAATTTCTTCGTGTGCTCCACGGCGGCTCCCCGGCCAGCATCGATTTGCCGCGATCGTCGGGCCAAGCGCCACGGTCCGCTTTCGTCTTCGCTACTGCAAATGGTGTGGGGATCATCGAATCAAGGGAGCACGGCGGGCGCAGCGCGGCGGAGGAACAGGAGCATGTAATTCTGCTCCACCAGGCGACGCACGACGTGCTGACCGGCCTGCAGAATCGGCGGAGATTCGGCGAGCGGCTGCAGCAGGCACTGGAGGCCATCGGCGGACCAAAATCGAAAGCCGCCCTGCTGCAAATCGACCTTGACGATTTCAAAGCGGTCAACGACACGCTCGGCCATGGAGCAGGCGATACGCTTCTTCAGCTCGCGGCAGGTCGAATTCGCGACGCGCTGCAGGACGGCGAATCCGCGTACCGGTATGCCGGCGATGAGTTCGCTGTCATCCAATTGGGCAAGGATCAGCCGGCGGAAGCCGAGCGCCTCGCCGGATCGCTGGTCGACGCGTTCAAGGAGCCGTTCGTCATCAACGGCATTGCCGTCTTCGTCGGCTCGAGTATCGGAATTGCTTTCGGGCCGGAGCACGGGACCGATGGCGAGCAGCTGATGAAAGCAGCTGACATTGCACTTTACGCAGCCAAGACGGATGGGCGCGGTTGCGCTCGAACGTTCAACCGTTCGATGCTGCTCTTGCTCGAGCAACGCGAGAATTTGAGGCGCAGCCTTCGAACCGCTCTGGAGCGGGGCGAGCTTTATCTGGAGTATCAGCCGCTCATTCGTCCTCCCTCGTCGGTGATCGGTTTCGAAGCGCTACTGCGGTGGCGGCATCCCGAGATCGGAATCATTCCACCCAGTGTGTTCATACCGATCGCCGAGGCCGATGGTCTGATGGACGAGATTGGACGATGGGTGCTCGAGCAAGCCTGTCGCCAGGCATTGACGTGGCCCTCCTCGCTGACGGTCGCGGTGAACCTGTCGCCGGCTCAGTTCCTTAGCGGTTCGCTGACGGACACGGTCGCTCAGGTCATCGACGCAGTTGGAATCCGGGCAGACCGACTTGAACTCGAGATAACCGAGACGGTTCTTCTTGAGAAGACGATCGACAATATCGACACGTTAAATACCCTGAACGTCTTGGGGATACGAATATCGCTCGACGATTTTGGAACATACTATTCATCGTTGAGCTACCTTAAGAACTTTCCTTTCGACACGCTGAAGATAGATCGATACTTCATCGCGGACCTGGAGACCGATCTCAAAAGCCAGACCATCGTGCGATCGATCATGAATTTGGCGCACGGCCTGGGAATAAGCGTTACCGCCGAGGGGGTAGAGACGTCGGCACAGGCACGGTGGCTGATCAAGGAGAATTGCGATTGCCTGCAAGGGAATTTCCTGGGACGCCCGCTCGGAGCCGAGGCAACCAGCGATTTCATCAGGCGGTCCCCGCTGAGGGTGGTACGAGCGATGGAGGGATCAAATCGGGCGGTCTAGCGCCTTGCACCCTTTGTTAACTGTGAAGTGGAGATTTGTAGAAACGATCGAGGCAGATACCGCGCATTCTTCGAGTTGATGCGAGACTGACTTATAACGGGCCGCGGTGAAATTATCCGCCTCGGAGGTCATCGCCCCACCAGGGCACAGTACTGATGGAACAAGGGAGGATGCCGATGGAACCTGTTCATCATGACCTGGCTGGCGAGCCGACTTTTGAGCCGATGATCCAGATCGACATGGAAATCAAAGCTTTTGTCTCCGCCTGGAAACACTGCGATTATGTCTCGACATACATGGCCCGGATGATCAGTCAGACGAGATCAGACTCGGTCCGCCATTCAAATCTCTTTTCCTCCGCCTTCAACGAATTGCTGGAAATCGCGTTTCGCACGCGCCATGCCGACGGCGAACTGGCATGCAGGGTGTCCCGCCATGGCGCGACGGACAGGATCGAACTGACATTTCCTTGTGTGCCAGAGGAGCGCCAATTCTACGAAGAGGCCGTGTCGCAAGTCGCGGGATCCGAGGCCAAGGAGCGTTACCTCAATTCTGTGTCCGGGGATCTCGCGCCCAGCCGGGAGGTCGTGCTGCTGGAACTGGCTGTCGACTACAACGCGACACTCAGGATCGGGGAAGCCGACGGCGATGCGATCAAGCTTGTCGTGGATCTTCCGCTCGAGGGCCTGCAACATTGAGCCCTTATGACCTTCTCCCGCGCTTCAAGGCGCAATATGACGCGAACAACCAGGAGTTCTCCATATCGGGGGTGGTCCGGCCTCAGGCGATCGATGAGCTTGGGCCCAGCATAGCATTGCTTCGTGATGCGATCGGCCGGGTGCGCGGCGTTCTCTACGTCAATGTCAGACGCCTGACGCAGATGAACAACGCTGCATTTCACACCTTTTCGAGGATCATCATTGACGCTTGCCGCGCTCGACCCGATCTCAAATTCGTCGTCATCACGTCAAGCGTCGTCGGATGGACCTCGCGAAAATTCGGTCGCCTGAGCGCAATCGAACCGAACATCACGGTCGAGGAGTATGACAGCGAATTCTATCCAGGACAGGGCTTCCTTGAGGAAGGCGGGTTCGTCCCAATCCTGCGCACACAGACAAAGATGACGTGGCGCCACGAACGCGCAATCTTGCCGCGACACGGCATGAAGCCCGGGATCGTCATGGCCGACATCTGTTGCGGGATCGGTGATTTCGCCGTGCTCGTGCAGAAGGAGTTCCAGCCATCGCGGATCGTCGCCCTCGACCACTCCATTTCAAGCCTGGATTATGCTCGACGCGTGATGCGGGAGTTCGGTGTCCGGGGCATCGAATACACCTATGGCGATGCGTCGGAAATGCTGCTCGACGAAGCGCAGTTCGACTTGGTCACCTGCCGTCATTCCCTTCAAATCTTCAATCGACCGGAACTCATCCTTAAGGAGCTCTACCGCATATGCAAGCCAGGCGGGCGGGTCTACATCACCAACGAGAAGAACTCGCATTGCCTCGGCGAGCCGCGCGCCGAAAGCATTCGATGGACCTACGACGAGGTGGCGAAGTTGTTCGGGCATTTCGAGATGGACGTCGAGCTTGGGCCGAAGAGCCGGCGATACCTGATCGAAGCCGGATTCGAAGACATCCGTGTCGAGACCTTCATGGTCACTAACCTGGACGGCGATCCGCAGGACTTCGCCGATGTCATTGCGGCCTGGGCCGATGTCTATGCGGGCGAGATGGCGAGCAAACGCGGCGACTGTCCCGAGTTCGTCGCACGGTTCCGGCAGGGCTTCCAGGACCATATTTTCGCCGCGCTCCACCCCAAGGGTTATGCGGGTTGGCCGATCTGGGTTGCATCGGGGCGGCGGCCGCAATGAAAGCCGACAGTGAGCCTACACCGCGCTTCGGCCTGCGCTCCTTTCGAGCGAAATTCGTATTGGTCGTTGGCGGCGCCGTACTGTTCGACCTCCTGCTGAGCGGTGGTCTGGCGCTTTGGAACGTTCAACAGCTGTCGCGCGACGCCACGTCGGAAGTCGGTGAGGGCCTGACGACCGCAAACCAGGAATACATTCGCTCCTACGCCGAGTTCGACGGCGTCAAGCGTCGACCTGCTGCTCGATCGAGTTCATGGGGACGTCAAGGCGCTGGCCGGCGTGCTGCAGGCCCAGATCGACGATCCGATGAGGCAGCAACAGGTCGGAGCGACCCTTTCGCATGGGGCGCCCGGCTCCGTGGACGTCGTCTACGACGCGCAAGGCGATTGGGCGCAGAACCTGCCGGGCGCGCCTTCCGTGGTAAGCGTCTGGGGCTACCTGCTCGGCGCCGACCACAGGCCGCTGCCGGGCGTTCAGCAGGAAATAGAAGACAGCACCGTGATCGATCTCGTCGCGCCGACTCTCATGGCCAGCGGGTCGTCCAAACTGCAGATGTACTACATTGGTCCCAAAGAACGGCCGATCTTCAGGACGGTACCGTATACGGACCAGGCACAGACCTTCGACCGGCTCTATCCAGGCCACAACAAGGCGGAGTTCTGGGAGTTCTTCTTTCCGGGAATTTATGGGTCATGGCAGCAATGGGCCAAGGATCCAGCCTCACGTCCGGTCCCCGATGACATTACTCAGACAGCGCCCTACACCGATGCAATCACGGGAAAGCTGATCGTCAGCTTTTTCCAGCCGCTGTGGACGCGCGATCGCACCGGTATCGCTGGTACGGCCGGGGCAGACATCACTCTCGACCAGCTCGCGGAAGTCGTCGAACGCGTGAAGATCGCCGAAACCGGGTTCGGCTTCCTGACGATGTCGACTGGCAACGTGGTGGCGATCAATCCGTCGGGCGAGGCGATCATCGGCCTGACGTCGTCAAGCGATGCGGGCACGCAGGGCGTCACCGGCCTGGAGAGGTCCCTGCGGGGAAGCACGCAGCCGGCTATCGCGTCGCTGCCGCTCGACCAGAACAATGATGGTGTCATTCAGCATATCATGCTCGACAACAAGGGCGAACGCGTACCCTACATGGTTGTCCTCAAGAGATTGAAGCCGACCAATCTGTGGAGTTCAGGACCGATCAAGTCCGAAACGATGTCGGTCGGGATCGTCGTTCCCGAACGGGAGATCTATGCGGCCCTGTTCGCCGCGCAGAAGAGTATTTCCCGCGCGACCAATCGTATCCTGCTTTTCCAGATCGCCGCGATCGTCGTTTCACTTCTGATTGTTTTTGCGGCCGTGCTCGGAATTTCGAAGCGGATCACTGCCGGCCTCAGGGCGCTTGCCAGCGCCGCCCAGCGGCTCCAGTCCAAGGACTATTCAGTGCGCGTGAGCATTCCAACGCGCGACGAGGTTGGTGCGGCAGGGATCGCCTTCAACCGCATGGCCGAGGAGATCAGCTTTCACACGGAAAACCTCGAGCAACTAGTCGACGAACGAACCAGGGAGCTTGGGGACGCAAATCAGGAGATTTCCGCACTCAACGAAAAGCTGCGGGACGAGAACGTCCGCCTCGGCGCCGAACTCGCGGTTGCCAGGCATATCCAGATGATGGTCCTGCCGAAACAGTTCGAACTCGAAGCGATCCCGGGACTGGAGATCGCAGCCTACATGCGGCCGGCCGACGAGGTCGGCGGTGACTACTACGACGTCCTGCAGAACGGATCGCGGGTCAAGATCGGCATCGGCGACGTGACCGGTCATGGGCTCGAGAGCGGCGTGCTGATGCTGATGGTCCAATCCGTTGCACGCGCGCTGCAGGAGACCAACGAAGCGGATCCGCACCAGTTTCTGAATCGGCTGAACAGAGCGATCTACAAGAACATCGAGCGGACGAACACCGACAAGCATCTCTCGCTGGCCTTTCTTGACTTTGAGGATGAGCGGGTAACGCTATCCGGCCAGCATGAGGACGTTCTCGTCGTGCGCGCGGATGGGGAAGTCGAACGCATCGATACGCTTGATCTGGGTCTGCCGGTTGGTCTGGAGAGTGACATCTCGCAGTTCATTGACACGCGTGACATCCCGTTCGGGAGCGGCGACGTGATCGTGCTGCACACCGACGGTGTGACCGAGGCGGAAGACCAGGACAGAAGACTGTTCGGGTTCGAGCGCCTTTCCCAGAGCCGTGCAGAAACGTCACGGCAGGAGCGCCGAGGACATCAAGACCGGGATCATCGAGGATCTGATGGCCCATATCGGTATCCAGAAGATCCATGACGACATCACCCTCGTGATCATAAGGCACACTTAGGAAATGACAACGCTGTTCGGTACCCCTGACATTGCAATCGGGATGAAGGAGAGTGTCAGTCGCGTGCGGCTGTTCGACGGGCCTCTCGACTTGAGTTGGCGTCATTGCGCCACGACCTCGGACTTCATCGCCGATCTTTTCGCGTTGCGCTTCCAGTCGTCCCGCAATGACTACATGGAAGTGCGGCACAGCATCGGATACCTGGTCAACGAGCTCATCGAGAATGCCGTCAAGTTTCGCGCACCGGGCGAGATCGTGATCGAGGCGTCGATGGATTCGGAGTGCTTCAAGCTCAAGGTGTCGAATGACGTCGATGGCGAAAACGCGTCCGAGTTCAAAAGTCTCCTGGCGGACATCACGGTTGGCGACCCCAGAGACCTGCTGATACAGCGAATTGAAGCGAATGCCGCGAACCCCGACATGTCAGCGCTCCGGACTCGGATTGCTGACGTTGATGAGCGACTATGGCGCACGGCTGGCCTGGATATTCAGCCCCGCCGACGAAAGCGATCGGATTTGCCTGGAAACATATGCCTCCATTCCGATCTCGCAAACGCACAACTAGATGAAGCGAAGCCAGGCCATGGAAATCAAGACAGACGACTACCGCGTGTGGATTGAAGGAAGCGATATTTTTTTCGACGGTGCAATGCGGCTTGCCAGTTCCGAGGCTGGTGCGCCTATCACGGCTTTGGCGACCAGTGTTCTTGCCTCAAATCCCGCTTCCGATTACGCTCAATTTAAAGGACCTTCACTTTCTCAACTCTTCCGGCATCAACTTGCTGGCGAAATTTACCATCGAGGTGCGCAAGCATCCCGATGTTCGACTCATCGTGCGTGGAACGCCCGACATACCCTGGCAATCGAAATCATTGCCGAATTTGAAGAAGCTGCATCCCGCTGTGGTGCTTTTGATGGACTGACCAGGTCGCCCGAAATTTGCAGGGGACTGCGTGGGCTTGCCCACTGATAGCATAGGCCAGCCGAGGGACGGTGCGAGAGCCTGTACCGACAGTGAGAACGGTGCAGGAGCGCCGCCTACAGCGAGATATGTACGCCCGGACAAGTATTTGGATGCGAAGCTAACGACAATCCGGCCTCGTCCGTAGATGTTCGATAGTGCTGGCGGGGGCTCGGCACAGGCGGCAGGCGTCCACGATGGCTGGGGATGTCGGCCGCCTGTGCCGATCAATGCCGCCGCTACGCGGTCAAAGGTGGTCCGTCTTGAGTAAGCGTACCAAAGTCAGCAGCGGCCGGCTGGAGTTCATTCCGCCGCAGATCCCGACTCCGGTCAAGCACCCGCCCGAAGATGAGGGATGGGTTCACGAGATCAAGTTCGACGGCTACCGGACACAGATCATCATCGATAAAGGCGGCGTGCGTCTTTACAGCAAGAACGGCCACGACTGGACCACAAAATACTGGCCCATCGCGCTGGCAGCCGAGCTGCCATGCCGGGCTGCCATTCTCGACGGCGAGGTCATTGTAGCGGGCGACCAGGGCGCTCCCGATTGTCCCGCGCTGGAAGCCGCGATCTGGAACGAGCCGAGCCGGTTGGTGTTCGTCGCATTCGACATTCTCCATCTCGACGGTCGCAATCTTGCCTCCTTGCCCCTGCTGCAGCGCAAGCAGGCGCTGTGGAAGCTGGTTGAGCCCGGCCTCGGCAAGATCCAGTACAGCGCGCATTTCGAAGGCAGTGCACTAGCGATCTTCCGCGCCGTCGATGAGATGGGGCTCGAGGGCATCATCTCCAAGCGCGCCGACAGCCGCTACAGGAGCGGATCGTCGAACACATGGCTGAAGGCCAAATATTCTGCGCCCATTGCAGTGCCAGACCAGCCCTGATCCCAACCGCAACGGCGCCAAGGACTTCCGCTCGACAATGTCGCTGAAAATAGGAACCGAACGTTTCGGAACGATGGCGGGATTGCCATGCTCACACATGCACGGTGCCATGCGACAGCTCGCCTTCCTCACTGCTGACGAGGAAGACCGCGGCGAGCAGCGCGGCATAGCAGAACCCCACGATGCACGCGACGACGATGCCGGGCACGGGACCGAGCGATGCTACCCGCATCGCGTCGAGGAACGAGGCGCCGAAGCCGATCGGTGACCCTTCGCGCTGCAGGCTGGGCGTCGTGATCTTCAGCACCCAGGCCAGCATCAGGATCGTGTACATGAAGAGGTAGTTGCGGCGCAGCCGCCGCACCAGGGCCGCACGCTGCGAGATCAGGAAGCGGGGCGAGCGCAAGCCTTCACCGACAATGGCCAGCCAGTTGGAGGCGTAGTCCGGCTGCGGCGAGAAGATTTGCGCGAAGTAATAGCGTTCGAACTGGCGCACCCGGGCTCGGTAGACGTCGAAGAAGCGGTAGCGCCGCGCCTCGATCCACAACAGCAGCGTGACCAAAAGCATGGCGAACAGCAGCACCCCGTGATGGGCGCTGGGCGTCGACAGCGACACCGACAGCATGGCGGCGACGACCGTGATCGCCCAGTTGCTGGTCCGGTCGAGCCGGTCGCGCCAGCCGGCCATGCGGCCGATCTCGGCGCGATGGAAATGCGACATCGTCGTTGCCAGTTCCGATGAGGTGAGCTTCATCGCGAACGCATCCGACGCCCGCGGCGCTGCTGCCGCCTCGGTGGATTTCACGGTCTGGACCTGGGACATCCCCTGCCATGCGCCTCCCGAACGCAGTGGCCGGCCGAAACAAACCGGCCACACCCCGAAAAACACAACGCGCGGCCGGCTGAAACGTTCCAGCACGGCTCAGAATGTCTGGCGTGGAAAAGATAGGGCGACCGACGAGCGGGGGGCGGGTTTCGCCGGTCACCCAGGACAGGGGGCCATGAATAGAGAAAGCGTAGGCCCTGACCCACTATGCCATTGGCATGGCTGCGAGAACAGCCTTCTCTGTTAGTCAGTTCCAGAACGCCTGAACGCATCTCGCCGCCGCTCGGAGCGTCAGATGCAGCTGCCTACGATTTTCAGGTGCGGTTTGCTGGCCGCCTGGATGGCGGACCGTAACCTACTCTGCCGCGACTGCTGTGGTCATAAGCGAGGCTTCGGGCAGGGGAGAGGCGGGTTCGCGCCGTCCTTCGAGGTCGTCCAGCAGCGCCATCCACAGCGAGATGCACAGCCCGAGCATCACGACGAGGAAGGGTGCTGCGGCGATGATCGACGCAGTCTGCAGGCCCTCCAGGCCTCCCATCACCAGCAACACGCAGGCCGACGCTCCCGCAAGGACGCCCCAGAGGACGACGACGATGCGCGCGGGCTCGAGCGTGCCGCGAGACGACAGCATGCCCATCACGATCGAGGCGGCATCCGCGCCCGAGATGAAGAAGATGGCGACCAGGAAGATCGCGACGAACGAGGTGAGCGCGGTTGCTGGATATTGTTCGAGCAAAGCAAACAGCGAGATGGCAGCACCCTGATTGTTGACCGCCTCGACAAGACCGCCAACCCCCATCAGTTCGGAGTGCAGCGCGGTGCCGCCCATGATGGTGAACCAGAGGAAGGTCACGCCGCTCGGAATGAGCAGAACGCCGGTGATAAACTCGCGGATCGTCCGCCCCTTGGAGATGCGCGCAATGAAGACGCCGACGAAAGGGGCCCACGAAACCCACCACGCCCAGTAGAAGATCGTCCAGCTGCCCAGCCATTTGCCGTCGCTGAAGGCAGCGGTGCGGAACGACATGGTGACGAGATCGGCCAGGTAGTCGCCAAGCGCTTCGGTGAAGGTGTTGAGGATAAAGATGGTCGGACCGACGACGGCCAGGAACAGCAGCAATGCGGCGGCGACCACCATGTTCATGTTGCTCAGGAACTGAACTCCCTTGCCCACCCCGGACACCGCCGAAAGGATGAACAGCACCGACAGCACCGCGATGATCGTAAGGGCAATGGCCGTTCCTTCACCGGTTCCCCAGAGGAAATTCAGCCCGCTGTTGATCTGCTGTGCGCCAAGGCCGAGCGATGTCGCCGTGCCGAATAGTGTGGCGATGACGGCGAGAATATCGATCGTCTTGCCGATCGGCCCGTTGACCGCGTTGCCGAGCAAGGGTGTGAATGCGCTCGAGATCAGGATTGGCAAGCCCTTGCGGTGGGTGAAGTAGGCGATCGCCAGACCGACAATGGCATAGATCGCCCAAGGGTGCAGCGCCCAATGAAAATAGGAATACTTCATCGCGACCAGCGCAGCTTCCTTGGTTTGCGCGGCCGCCAGCCCGTGAGGCGGTGCGCCAAAATGGAAGACTGGCTCGGCCACGCCCCAGAACATCAGGCCGATGCCCATGCCGACGCTGAACATCATGCATACCCACGAAACCGTTCGGAATTCGGGAAGTTCGCCATCGGCCCCAAGCCTGATCTTGCCGAAACGGCTGACCGCCAGGAACCCGGCAAAGACTAGGAATAACGCGGTCGAGACAACAAAGCCCCATCCGAAACCATTGATGATCGCCGAAAGAATAGCTTGGGTGACTGAGGCGAGACTATCCGGAGCCACAGCTCCCCATGAGATGAACGCCGCCGTTATCGCTATGGCCGGCCAGAATACCGCCGGGTCTACGCCTCGTAGTCTGCTTGAAGTTGGCATGCTTGACCTCCCTGCTCTATTTCGGAACTATTTCGTGAAAACTTCCCCTTGGACGACAAAGACCGACCTCGCGAGGCCAAGGTCGCGCACGGCGCACTTGCAGCTTCTGCAATTGGCATCGTTTTGGAAGTGTCGGATTTGGCGCTTTCCCACCACACCCGTGAGGGTAGAAAGGGTGGGCAGAGGGGATGGGAGGAAACTGGCGGGTCGGTGGGGAACCGGTGGATCCCGGGTAGGGAAGGGCCTACCCGTGCAAGGCACACCATGCATGGCGCGTCAAAACGCCCGCTGCGAAACCCAATGTCGAGTTAGCCGGACTGTTCGCTGTCCATGCGCGGCGCGGCGCCCGTAGGCGCACAAACGGCCCAGCCGAACCGGTCGTGGAAGTGGCAAACCTGGTGACGCTTATGAAGCGGCGGGATATTTCCTTTCCAGCCGTTCCTGCTGCGGTGTTTGAGCGTAGAGTTCGCGGTAGCATTTGGAAAAATGCGACGCCGAAACGAAGCCGCACGCGGTGGCCACCTCGACTATGGGCACGGATGACTGGATCAGCATATGCCGTGCGCGCTCAAGGCGTATCTCCAAATAATAACGGGCGGGGGAGCGCCCCATCTCATCGCGGAAAAGACGCTCGATCTGCCGTCGCGACAGTCCGACTTGCTTGGCAATATCGCCTATCGATATTGGTTCGGACGGATTGGCGTCCATAAGTTCGATGATGGTCAGCACTTTTGAATTTTGAATGCCGAGCCGCGCGCGCAAAGGAAGCCGCTGGCCATCACTTGCGCTGCGCACTCGATCGGTCAGCACCTGCTCACATACGCGGCTGACCAGAGATTTGTCGAAATCATCGCCGATCAGCTTCAACATCATGTCGAGAGCGGCCGTGCCGCCGGCGCATGTGTAGATGTCATGATCGACCTCAAACAGGTCGGCAAACACATGCGCATTCGGAAATGCCTCGGCGAAGCCTGGCAGGTTTTCCCAATGGATGGCGCAGCGTTTGCCGGAGAGCAACCCGGCAGCCGCCAGCACATGCGCGCCGGTGCAGAGGCCGCCGATCGCAACGCCGCGACTATGTTCCTCGCGCAACCAGGCAAAGGCCGACTTGTTCGAATAGCGCTCGATGTCGATGCCGGTGCAGACGATGACCATCGATGGCCTGTCGGGGCCTGCCATCATACGCCGCTCGTCCTGCAACGACGTGTTCACCGCACACAACACGCCGCTCGAAGCGGGCACGGGCCGTCCGTCGATACTGGCCAGCCGCCATTTGTAGGCTTCGTAACCGAGCATCCGGTTGGCGATGCGGATCGGCTCCAGCGCAGTCGCAAAGGCGACCATGGTGAAATCCGGCACCAGGAAGAAGACGAGCGAGCGCTTGATCGGATGTTCAGCTGTGTTCACTGTGGCTAATGTCCGTATCGCGAACAGGATGTTGCGAATGCGCTATCGACGCCAGTATTTTCTTTGTTCGTCCTGAGGATACGAATGGATTGCGGCACGTGACGGTCGAATTGCGCACATTCATGTGCGAGAGCCGTCGCGATGCCACCATCACGCCATCCTGCCGCTACTGCCCAGACCCGGGTTCGCAAGATTGATATTCCAAGCTGTCGTGCTGGCCTTGGCGGCTTGGCTGATCTGGCTGTTCTGGCGCTAGACCGAGCAGGCGCGGTCGCGTTGCGCGTCCTTCAGCCCTTGATGTCCGCGCTCGCTTTCGCGGCCGATACCAGCTGGATCGAGGGCCGCTCGCCGGGGGCGCCGCTCTTGGCGACGACGACCCGGTCGCGTCCTTCGCCCTTGGCATCGTAGAGCGCATGATCGGCGGCATTGGTGATTTCGGCCCAGCCCGCGCCATGCTCGGGGTAGGCGGCGACCCCGAACGAGACCGTCACGGTGCCCAGCGTGCGGCCGCGATGCGTCAGATGCAGCTGCCTGATGGCGTGGCGCAGCGCTTCCGCCCGCTCGGCGCCTTCCTCGATCGAGCATCCCGGCATGACGATGGCGAATTCCTCGCCGCCATAGCGCGACACGACATCGCTGTCCCTGGCGTGCTCGATCAATGTCGCGGCGACCTGCTTGAGCACGAGGTCGCCGGCTTCGTGGCCGAACGTGTCGTTGAACTGCTTGAAATGATCGACGTCGAGCATGAGGATCGTCAGCGGCTGGGCCGAGCGCTCCATCCGGCGCAGTTCGCGGCTGCTGGTTTCCTCGAGATAGCGCCGGTTGAACAGGCCGGTGTTCGGATCGCGGATCGATTGCTGCCTGAGCGTCTCGCGCAGGCGCAGATTGGCCAGCGCCAATGCCAGCGTGTCGACGACGCCACGCAGGATCTGCTGCCGTTCAGCCAGCCATTGCGGCTTGTCGGCCGCGTTCGGCTCGCACAGATGCAGGATGCCAAGCGTCTCGCCTTGCGCCGCCAGCGGCATGCAGACATAGCCCTTCTTGCCGTTCTCGGTGATATGGGCGCAGCGCGGCGTCAGCATGCCCGGGCCGGCGACATGCTCCTGGCCGCGCCGCAGCGCCCAACAGTCCTCCGGGGCAAATTGGGTGACGCTCGACCGGACGTCGCCCCAATGCGCCATTTCCTCGACCAGGTTGCGCGAGGGGCTGGTCAAATGCACGGTTCCGCTCAAGCCGCCGAGGAACTCGGTCATCGCCGTGCCGACCACGCGCAAAGGCTTCGGGGAAAGTCACGCAGGCCTGTAGCAGCTCGCCAAGCTTCACCAGGCGTGTCGTGGTTTCCGACTTCTCGTGCAGCTCGCGGTTGAGGATTGCCAGCTGATCGGCTCGCTCGTTGACGACCCCTTCGGCGCGGCGCAGCTCGCTGATGTCGTTGAGCGTCAGGACCAGGCCGCCGTCGGATCGGCTGAGCGGACTGCAGCTGGCGATGACCGGCAGGTGCGAGCCGTCGGATCTGGTCAGGCGCACTTCGCCCTGGTGCTGGCGGCCGGTGGCCAAAGCCATTTCGATGGGAGAAGCGCCGGCCGCGAACGCGCCGCCTCTCGGGTCGCGCAACGTCAGCACCGCATCCCATTGCTGCCCGACGATCTTGTCGGCGCGCCGCCCGATCATCGTTGCGGCCGCCGGATTGGCGCTGGCGATACGGCCGTCGCCTCCCAGCACCGCAATGCCCTCGGCCGCCGTCTCGACGATATCCTCGACATGCGCCCGCGCCGATGCAAGCTGGTCCGCCATCGTGTTGAACCCATCGGCCAGCTGGCCGAATTCATCCTTGCGGGCATGGCTGATGCGCGTCATGGCATTGCCTTTCGCTAGCGCTTCCATGCCGCGCATCATATCGTTGAGGCCGGCACCGAAACGGCTGAGCAGCAGCCATGCAAACCCCACCGCGACCAGCACGGCCGCCGCCGCGCTGAGGCCAACCAGCCAGAGCAGGCTGTTGGTGCGTTGCTCCGCGGCATGCAGAACAGGATCATATTCCAGCAGCACGGCGCCGATGATCGTATCGGCGGGATATTCGATCGGCACGGCGAGTATGGCGTTCACTTCCTCCGGGTCGACAAATCTGCGTGCAACGCCGTCCTCCAGCGTCTTGCCGATTTCGTTGTTGGGGTCGTGCTCGAATTTGTCGCCGACATGGTGCTCTTCGTCGGCGGCATGGGCGACGACGACCTTGTTGCGGTCGAGGACCAGGAAATCCCGATGCATGCGGCGGTGCTGGTGCTGCATGAATTGCATGAGCGCCTCAGGCCGCTCGAACAGCGAAGGCGTCCCGTCGGATGATTTGAAGACAATCGTGTCGGCCAGTTCCTGCGCGACATTGGTCGCTTCGGTCAGTCCCAGATATTTGGTCGCCGCGATCTGCGTGAAGATGGCGACGCCGCCAACCAGCCCGATCAAGGCCGCCGCGCTAACCATGCTGAGGATGATCTGGCTTCTAATGCGCATGGCACGAATTCCGCCGAGAATGCCGGCAGCCTATGCGCTGGATCGAGCCTGTAGTTCATTGTCGGTCTTTTATTACCAAATGCTTATTAACGTACTAACGCGATCAGCCCCGAAGCCTGTCCCGTAGCGTTTTCATGAACGATCAAAGACGGGTGATTGCCGACCCGCCGTCCGATAACAAAGGCCGCTCCCGTCCGAAGCGGCCTCGCTGTTCTGCCATGTTGCTTGCGGCCGTGTGGGACGGCCTTTTGGGGAGTGCCCGGTCACCGACCGTGTCGTCAGCCCGGGCTTCGTGGGACTACCGCAGCCTTGCCGACCGAGGGAAATCCAGCACTTCCGCCGCCGGCCGTGTGTACTGGGCAGCAACGATCGCCTCGATCAACAGGTCGAGCGCCGAAAGGGCCTCGCTGCTCGTTTCGTCGTCGCCGCGCAGATAGTGGCAGGCCCGCTCCAGATGCAGGCGAGCGGCGGCAAAGTCGCTTTTCATTAGCTTCTCCTTATTGCCCGCCGTCTAACGAAGATGCGCGACTCGCTTTACCCGAAAGCAAACATCCACAGCCGCATTTGAATCGAATTGTCCTGACGTCGCCGGACGCGCCGCACGGGGAGCAACCTGTGCAACCGATGTCGCCTGCAACCGTTGTTTCCGACAGAATGAGGGGTGCATGATTCTTTCGTTCCTGCACAAATGGCGCTGGCCAGTCGGGGTCGCGGCGGCGGCCCTGTTCCTGGCCCCGGCCGCCGCCTGGCCGGCCGAAAAGACCGGCATGTCCAGCGAAGGCATCTTCGTCCTCGAAATCATCCTGCTGCTGCTCGTCGGCCGCGGCATCGGCGAGTTGCTGGAGCGCATCGGCCAGCCGGCGGTCATGGGGCAGCTCATCGGCGGCATCCTGCTCGGGCCCTCGCTGCTCGGCTGGCTGTGGCCGGAGGCGGAGCGCGTGATCTTCTCCGGCGACGCGGCGCAGAAGAGCGATGATCAATGCCATCGCCCAGCTCGGCGTGCTGATGCTGCTCCTGCTCACCGGCATGGAGACCGACCTGCGCCTGGTGCGCCGGGTCGGCCGCGCCTGCTTCTCCATCTCGGCCGCCGGCGTGGCGGTGCCTTTCGCGCTGCGGCTTCGCGCCGCGCAGTTCATGCCGGCCTCGCTGCTCGCCGACGGCAGCGAGCGCCTCGTCGCCGGCCTCTTCCTCGGCACCGCGCTGTCGATCTCCTCGGTCAAGATCGTCGCCATGGTGGTGCGCGAGATGAACTTCATGCGCCGCGACCTCGGCCAGGTCATCGTCTCCTCGGCGATCATCGAGGACACGATCGGCTGGGTCATCATCGCCATCACCATCGGCATCGCCTCCAAGGGGCGCATCGAGATCGGCAGCCTCGTCTTCACGCATGGCCGGTGTCGCCGCCTTCATGGCTGTTTTCCTTCACGCTCGGCCGCCGCATCGTCTTCGACGCCATCCGCTGGACCAACGACAGCTTTCCGCAGCGAATACGCCGTCGTCACCGTCATCCTCGTCATCATGGGCGCGATGGCTTTGATCACCGACCTGATCGGCGTCCACACCGTGCTCGGCGCCTTCGTCGCCGGCATCCTGGTCGGGCAAGTCGCCGATCCTGTCGCGCCACATCGAGGGGCAGTTGCGCGGCGTCATCACGGCGCTGTTCATGCCGGTGTTCTTCGGCGTCGCCGGCCTGTCCGCCGACCTCACCGTGCTGGTCGACCCGCAGCTTGCGCTGCTCACCGTGGCGCTGGTCGCTGATCGCCAGCCTCGGCAAGTTCGGCGGCGCCTTCATCGGCGCCGAGCTTGGCCGGCATGACGCCGCCGCGAAGGCGGTCGCGCGTCGGCTGCGGCATGAACGCGCGCGGCTCGACCGAGGTCATCGTCGCCTCGATCGGCCTGTCGATCGGCGTGCTCTCGCACAACCTCTTCACCATGATCGTCACCATGGCCGTCATCACCACGATGGCGATGCCGCCGACGCTGCGCTGGGCGCTCGGCCGCCTGCCGCTCGGCGAGACCGAGAAGAAGCGGCTGGAGCGCGAGGAGATCGACCAGCGCGGCTTCGTCGCCAATCTGGAGCGGCTGCTGGTGGTGGCCGACGAGGGCGTCGTCGGCCGCTTCGCCGCCTACATGGCCGGCGTCGATCGGCGCCGGCAAGCCGACGACGGTGCTGCATGTCGAGCGGCGAGAGCGAGGCCGAGCCCGGCGAGCGGAATCGCAAGCTGAAGGAGATCGAGAAGGGCGCCGAGGACAGCCGCGAGGCGGCGAAGGAGGCCGGACGAGCAGCCGGCCGCGCGAAGGCGCCCGTCACGCGCCGCCGGCACGGCACGCCGCTATCGGCCGAGACGGTGGCGAAGGAGGCGCGCAAGGGCTACGGCATGCTGTTGATCGGGCTCGGTCGCGCGCTTACCGCCAAGGGCGGCTTCACCCGCCGCCTCGACGAGATCGCCGGCGCCTTCGACGGTCCGCTCTGCCTGGTGCTGAAGCCGGCCGGCGCCGGCCGGCAGATGCCGAGGCTCGGGCCCGAGTCGGGCCGGATCCTGGTGCCGGTCAACGGCACGTCGGTCGCGCGCCGCGGCGCCGAGCTGGCGCTGGCCATCGCCAGCAGTCACCGGCGCGCCGGTCAAGATGCTCTATGTCGCGCGGGTCGGCCGCGACGAGCCGCGCGACACCGTCTCGCATCGCCGCAGGGAGGCGGTGCTGAAGGACATCGTCGCGCTTGCCGACCGCTACGGCGTCGAGATCGAGACCGCCATCCGCAGCCGGGCCGCCGCCGCCGATGCCATTGCCCGCCAGGCCGGCAGGGGGGTGGCGTTGATCGTCATGGGCGTGGCGCGGCGCCCGGGCGAGGAACTGATCTTCGGCGAGACGACGAGCGAGCGTGCTGCAGCGCTGCCGCTGCCCGGTGGTGCTGATTTCCGACGAGCGGCTGCCCCGCGACGACACCCGCGTGGCCTGCGCTCCAGCACCGGTTGACAAGGCAAGGCAGCGATCCGATTGTAGGCGCCTCCATTCAGCATCTGGTCATCGAAAGGCGACAGAATGACTTTGTCGGGTTTTGCCGCCTATTACGGCGCGCTGGCGATCGCCGCCATCATTGCAGGTGCGCAGATCGTCGCAATCGTCGCGCAGGCGCTGAAAAGCGGCTACCGGCAGGCGGCCTGGATGGCGCGGCATGGTGCTGGGCGACGTGCTTTATCTCGCCGTCGTGCTTGCTGGACAGGACTTCATCGCGGAGACCTTCAGCTTTCTACTGATAGACATGAAATGAGCAGGTGTAGTCTATCTCTGCTATCTGGCGGTGCAGTTCTGGACTTCGGGCGAGACCTTCAATGTGGCTGAACGGGCAAAGCCGGCGGCGGCAGAAGCGCGTTCGTTTAAGGTGTCCTGGTCACGCTGGGCATCGCACATGCGGTGCTGTCTCGTTTACATCCTGCCGACGGTGGTCGATATCGGCGCGCTGTCGCCGCTCGACGTGCCTGTTCTGCTAGCCGATCACAGCGAGCATGCCTGACGGCGGTGCAATGCACCGGTGCGCCTATGAGCAGGGGCTGAGGACGCCACACCCTGCAGTCGCCGCGTGCCACGCTGCTTCTTCACCGACAAGCGCCTACCGTCGGCAAGGGCGTCGCGGCAGCGGCGACTTGCCGGCGCGCTCGCTGAGCTGATCGTCCAGCCTCGGAGGCGGACACAGATGGAAAGCTATCCCTTAGCGGCGCGGAAGGCGCTCGGTCGCCGGCGCCTTCCTGCACAATGGCACGCTGGCGATGTTTGAACGCCAAGGTTTTCAACGCGCCCGCAAGATCGGCAAGCATCGCTGGGTGGTCGCAAGGACGGTGGAGGCCGGCGGCGTCTGATAGCTTGGTTCACCAAGCCGTCTCCTCGGATTCGCTTAATATGATTTGAAACTAATATGATTGCCGCATCAGCAGATTTCGACGACTTCGGCGGGCGCCGATGCCGTTGCTGATGATGTGCAAGGCAATTTGAGAAGGGACGATTGGCAAACAGGGAGGAGACACGGGATGGCGGCCTATCTTATCGCCGATGTCGATATCACCGACGCGGCCGTATTCGATCAATACAGGCGTGAGGTTCCGGCCACCGAGGAGCGCTACGGCGGACGCTATCTCGCGCGCGGCGGTGCGACAAGGTGTTCGAGGGCGACTGGCATCCGCACCGCCTCTCATATCGAATTTCCCGACATGGCATCGCTTTCGGCCTGGTATGACTCGCCGGAATACGAGCGTTTGAAGGAGATCCGCTTTCGCAGCGCCAGGACACGCATCCTGGCTGTCGAAGGGATCGCTTTGTCGCCGACCTAGCGCAATTCAGGAAAAGTGTGAACGGTTTTGCGTCAGGAATTGCGTCGAAACAACAGATAGAGCGGTTAGGCGTTTCTGTGAAACGCTCTGAAGCATTGCGCCGGACGCCTGAACCCAGCCGTGCTGCGTCAGAACTGGTAAGATCGCGGTCGAGCCGAACCGTCTGGTTGGAAAGCTCGACCTTGCTGCCAGGACTGACGGTAGAGGATTGTGGTGATGTCGCCGATGGTGCCGCCGAAACCGGCGCCGCCAGACAGTGATGTCCACCGACTTGTACTGGTCGTAGAGATATTCCGTGCGCAGGCGCAGTTGCTCGCTAGCCTTGAGCTCCACGCCGCCGCCGATCGAAAAACCATCGACGGCTTTCGAAACGCCTGAGCGTGTGACCGTGGCGGCGCGAGCGGCGCGCTCGGAAAGTCGGCGACCACGCCGAAGATGCTCGCGCCATGCTCGGGGGCTTGGGCGCCTCGCGCTCACTTGCCGTCGAAGAAACTGCGGATCGCGGCTTCCAGTCTTTCGATGAAGGGAGGGTTGTGGCAGCTTCCCGCCCAGATCATCGCGTTCAGGCGCATATCCCGGTTGAGGAAGTTCACCTTCCTGGTCTCCAGCAGATATTCGGCGATGTCGAAATGCCGTCCCTTGATGGCCTCGATCAGCGCATTGTTGCGCCCGGTCTTGTCCATCAAATTGACGTCTGCGCCATGCTCGACGAGCAGCTTCACGACATCCAGATGCCCGTTCTTGGCGGCTTCGATCAGCGCGGTGCGGCCGTAATAGTCAGCACGAGCATTGATGTCGATTGCGCGATGTTTCACGAGGGCCGCGATGGAAGCGTAATGGCCCTTGGCCGCCGCCAGGCTCAATGGAGTGCTCTTCCATTTGTTGCGGGAGTTCACGTCGATTTCGGGGTGCTCGATCAACGCTTCGACCGTCGCCGTGTGGGCGTTGAGGGCCGAAAGATGCAGCGCCGACCAGCCGCCTTCGTCCGCCTGATTGATATCCGCTCCGGCCGCCAGTTCCGATTGCACGGCCTCCGCATCGCCTTTCTCGGCGGCGACCAGCAGGCTCGACCACCCCCTGGCGTCTTCGGCTTCCAAGCTTTTGGTCAATGCGGTGGCTCCCGATGCGCCTGGCCAGAATACCACACATCGTGCCGGTTTTGGTGGTGTTCGGCAACGGGATCGGCGACAAATCCTGGAGCAATGGCCGCTCCCGCGAGCGGCCATTGCTTTGGCACGCCTATGCCGGCTGCAGTTCTGCCCTGCGCGGCAAAGGAGGGAAGGCGATGGCAATTCCCGCCGCACCCAGCCCGACAAGGGCCGAGCCGATGAACAGCCAAGAATAGCTGGCATAGGCATCGAACACCATGCCGCCGGCGAGCGGGCCGAAGGCCATGCCGAGACTGGAGAGCATTGTGGCTGCGCCGAGCACGGTGCCGATGATGCGCCCGCCGAAATATTCGCGCGCCAGCACCGCGTAGAGCGGCATCACGCCGCCATAGGTAGCGCCGAAGATAACGGCCAGCACATAGAATTGTTCGAGCTGCCTTACTGCGAGATAGCCGGCAATCACCACGGCCTGGATCGCCAGTCCGGTGACCAGCACCGGCTTGACGCCGAGACGGTCGGCAAGCACGCCGTAGAGCAGCCGGCCGCCCAGGCCGGCAAGGCCCTCGACGCTGTAGATGGTGACTGCCGCCATGGGTGCTACGCCGCAGAGCATCGCATAGCTGACCATGTGGAAGATCGGCCCGGAATGTGCCGCACAACAGGCAAAGAAGGTGAGGCCGAGCACGATGAACTGCGGCGAGCGCAGCGCCTGGCCGACCGACATGCCGGGATCGTCGGCGGCGGGACCGGCAGCGGCGCCGTCGGCGGCTGTAACGGGGACAGGCGGCTGGCGCACCAGGAAGGCGACCGGCAACAAGAGCACCCAGGCCATCACGCCGATGTCGAACATGGCGGTGCGCCAGTCATAGGCGGTGATCAGCCAGCGCGCGAAGGGTGAGATCGTCATCGGCGCCACACCCATGCCGGCCGAGACCAGCGACACCGCAAGGCTGCGGTTGGTGTCGAACCAGGTCGTGGTCAGCGCGATCATCGGCGCGAAGAAGGCGCTGGCCGCGAGCCCGACCAGCACGCCATAAGTGAGCTGGAACGCCAGCAGCGAGCCGGAGCGGCTGGCCAGCACCATCGCCAGCCCGAGCAGCAGCG
The DNA here is from genome assembly GCA_963788955.1 of uncultured Alphaproteobacteria bacterium. Classification (GTDB taxonomy): domain Bacteria; phylum Pseudomonadota; class Alphaproteobacteria; order Rhizobiales; family Rhizobiaceae; genus Mesorhizobium. Next base: position 114,115 of record CAWBIN010000006.1, read on the forward strand.
TGCCGGCGAAGACGACGGGGCGGGCACCGACACGATCGTAGATGGCGCCCCAGGCAAAACCGCCGAGGCCCATCACCAAGAAATTCAGCGTCATCGCGCTCGATATGCCGGCGCGCGACCAATTGGTGTCGAGCGCCATCGGCTCCAGGAAGATCGCCAGCGAAAACATCACGCCGATGGCGACACAGCTCATCAGCGCGCCAGCCGCGACGATGACCCAACGATAGGAAGGCTTCATGATTTGCTCCCGAAATCAGTTCGATGCGGCGCGACGTTTCTCGTGCCTTGTCGAGCCGCTTGCGTCCGAAGGACGTCGGCGCTGGCGCCGATCCTACAAATCCGGTTGCATTTTTTATCCGGTTTGTGCGGAATTCCATCGGATGGCGAAGGCATGCGGCCGGGCTGTTGCAAGGGAATAATTAACTGGCTGCCTAGAAATGTGGGAGGTGGTATGGATTCGTAGGCACATCAAGAATACGCATTACTTTGCTGTACGGTCGGTGTGCGGAGCCATGGGTCATGAAGCCGAGCCGGCTTTATGTGCCGTTCGGTATGGCATCTCGTCGAGCGGTCTTGCCTGGTTCTTGACCCCAAGGAAGGGCTGTTCATCTACGATGTCGCGGCCGCTCTTGCGCCGCAATCTCAAGCTACCGCCGGCGACGATAGAACGGCAAACCGTCCACGAGCACTCGAACTAGAGATGCTGCAAAGCCCGAGGGCGCTGGTCTATCACCTGGTCAGCCACGGAATCCGATCGGTGGATCTTCCGATTGTCGACCTCGAACGGCAGGCTGTCGTCAAAGTGGTCGAGGGCTTGCCGGGTGGGCAAACCGGTTCGCAACGCTGTGCTGGACGGCCGAGGCAATGTCACCTACGCAGCCCTTGTCGGCGACGCGGGGCGGCGCGATTCGGACTGACCTCGATAGATCCTCGATCCGGCGATATTGAAGCGGCTCCTGCAGGGCAGCAGTGCCGATGAAAGCCTGCATTCGCCGAGCCCCGACGGCCGCTACTGGCTGCGCTCCGACAATTCGCATCTGCCGCATGTCATGCAACAGGGCGAGGACTATTTCAGCTTCGGGATCGAGATCTGGGAGGCATCTCCGCTGAAGGCTCGTTGCTGTCGCCGCGCCAATGTGGATGACCGCGCATGAATTGCCGGACAAAGGCAATCTGGACACCAAGCATGGAAAGAAGGCAGGCCTGCCAGGCGGGGCGAGATCTATCGCAAGCTGTCGAATTTCTGAAGGAGAACCCGCAATCGACCTGGCGCAATCTCAGCCACAAGAACGCCGACTGGCTTTGGCCGGAGGAGAAGAGCTTCTACGCCAACGTCGATTCCAACCTGATCGATTTCGGCTTCAGGGAAGACGACATGATCGGCTGGCAGCCGGATGGCCAGGCGTTCTGGGTCAAGCGAAACAACTTCGTCGCCTGCTCGGTGTCGACGGAAAACACTCACCGAAGATCAGGTTCGAGCGCTTCGGCATGCGGCAAGGCACCTGGCTGCCTTGCGCGGCGAATTTCAAATCCGCGACGCCGCTCGATGGACGGCGGCTGGAGATGGTGTTCGAGAATGAGATCGTCATCGCCGACGGCACGCGCAGGCGCCGACAACGGCGATCCGCACGATCACGCGACTGGAAGACGAATGCCGCGCGATGGCAGCTGACGGAAGCCGCCGAAGCTGGACGTGAAGCTGGCGCAAAAGGCGAGGAGCTTGGCGAAGAAGCGCAGCGTCTATCGTGTCGAACTGACGCCTGGATGAGCCCGGCTGCGTGGCGGCCATCGATGCGCTTGCGGCGCAGATCGGCCCCGATATCAAGATCGGCCGCACGACAATCAGACTGCGCGCGGAATTCGTCGACGGCCGCAAGAAGCTCGATGAAAAGACCTTCTTCGCCCATGTCGAAAAAAACTGTCCGGGGGCTGCACCCTGCATCGGCCGATTGCTGGAAGCGGTATGCGAGAACCTCGATCCGCTGACGAGCGCTACTACGAGCCATAAAGGAGCGATGTTCGATCGGCGTCTTCGGCTACGCGGCGCTGCTCTTGCCGTGCTCGACAAGGACAGCAACGCCTGCGCTGCGCTACGGCGCCGCTGATAGACACTGGACACGAGCACTTCTTCTTGTCGGAAGTATTCCCTCATGCTCGGCAATGAGGGGAATGAAAGACAAGCGCTGGAACTGGCCGAGACCTATCTCGATCGGCAGGCTCGGCAACGCCGCCGATCCGTATCCGTTCTGGAAGTTCTGACCGGCATGGAGAAACTGGCAAGCGCGCGGTTGCGCCGGAAGAATAGCTGACCGTCTCTTGCGGTTGGCGCGGGAACGCGGCTGGGCGAGAACCCGAAAGGCGATATCGGATATTTCGATTGGCTCGGCCGCGATATGGCAGAAATCGCCGTCGCCGTGGGAAGCGGCTTGCTAGAGCAACTGCGAATTGCCGTGGCGGCAAAGCGGGCCTGACAGCGGTGCCGGCGCGAGACCACGCTGCTACGAATTGACCGGACGCCATCCTAACCTAGATTGAAGTCATTGCGATCATGAGGAGTGAGACATATGGAGCTTCATCGCGGCCGTCTTATCGACCACATCCAGCTCGTCGTGCGCGATCTGAAGGCGAGCCGGCGCTTCTACGGCGCGGTGTTCGAGGTGCTGGACATTCCGGTCGGCGGCGAGGCCGAGGATTACTTCTGGGCAGACGAGCTGTTCGTCTCCAGCGCTCGACAGCCGGGCCGCTCAAGGCGTGCTGACCGGGCGTCACCATCTCGCCTTCCAGGCCAAGGACCGCGCCATGGTCGATGCCTGGTACAAGGCGGGACTTGCGGCCGGCGGCCGCGACAATGGCGCGCCAGGCGAGCGTCCCTACCACCCCGGCTACTACGCCGCCTTCCTGCTCGACCCGGACGGTAACAACATCGAGGCGGTGTTCCATGGTGAGGCGAAGCGCAGCGCCGCTTCGGTGGAGATCAATTTCTAGCCGTGCCATCGGCGAATTGCCGGACCTTCGCGCAAAGTGGCCATTGTCGCCGCTTTCGCGCGGTTCGCTTTCCGCCATTACTCCTTCACCGCGCCGGTCATCGAGGAGACGTAGTGCTCGACGAAGAAGGAATAGAGCACCACGACCGGCAGCGAGCCGATCAGCGCGCCCGCCATCAGCGCGCCCCATTCGTAGACGTCGGAGCGGACCAGTTCGGTCAGCACGCCGACCGGCACGGTCTTGTTCTCCGACGACTGGATGAACGTCAGCGCGTAGATGAACTCGTTCCAGGACAGCGTGAAGGCGAAGATGCCGGCCGAGATCAGGCCGGGCACCGAGAGCGGCAGCACGATCTTGGTCAGGATCTGCCAGCGGCTGGCGCCGTCGATCAGCGCGCATTCCTCCAGCTCGAACGGGATGGAGCGGAAATAGCCCATCAGCAGCCACGTGCAGAACGGGCACCAGGAAGGTCGGGTAGGTGAGGATCAGCGCAAACGGCGTGTCGTAGAGGCCGAGGTTGAACACCATCACCGACAGCGGGATGAACAGGATCGACGGCGGCACCAGATAGGCGAGGAAGATCGCCAGGCCGACCTGGCGCGACCCGGAGAAGCGCAGCCGCTCGATCGCGTAGGCGGCGAAGACCGACGGCCAGCAGCGACAGGAAGGTCGACGGCCGTCGAGATGAGGATCGTGTTCGAGCAGCCAGCCCGGATAGGAGGTCTCGAAGAGCAGGTAGCGGATATGCTCCAGCGTCGGAGCCGACCACCCAGAACGGGTTGAAATCGTTGAAGTTGGTCATCTGCTCGTTCGGCTTCACCGCGGTGATCGCCATCCAGTAGAACGGGAACAAGCAGCACGATGACGAAGACCAGCAACGGCAGATAGATCGTCACGACGCGGCGCGGCAGGCTCTGCAGGTAGCCCATGCCGCCTTCGTCGATTTCCGGGCGCTTGGTTCGTCGTGTGGTCGCGGCCATGTCAGTCTCCGCCGCCTTGCTGCCATTTGCGCCGCTGCAGGCCGAAATAGCTGAACAGGATCGCGGCCAGCAGGAACGGGATCATGGCCACCGCGATCGCCGCGCCTTCGCCGAGCTGGCCGCCGGAAATGCCGCGCTGGAAGGAGAGCGTCGCCATCAGGTGGGTGGCGTTCACCGGGCCGCCGCGGGTCAGCACGTAGATCAGCTGGAAATCGGTGAAGGTGAACAGCACCGAAAACGTCATGGTGATGGCGATGATCGGGGTCAGCAGCGGCAGCGTCACATAGCGGAACAGCTGCCAGCGGCTGGCGCCGTCGAGCGTGGCGGCCTCGTAGAGCGACTGCGGGATGGTCTGCAGGCCGGCGAGCAGCGTGATCGCGACGAAAGGAATGCCGCGCCAGACATTGGCCGCGATGACCGAGGCGCGCGCGTTCGTCGGGATCGCCGAGGAAATTGATGCGGTGGTCGATGAGGCCCATCTCGATGCAGCGCCCAGGAGAGGATGGAGAACTGCGAATCGTAGATCCACCAGAAGGCGATGGCCGACAGCACCGTCGGCACCACCCACGGCAGCAGGACGATCGCGCGGAAGAACGACTTGAACGGCAGGTTCTCGTTGAGGATGCAGCGCCAGCCAGAGGCCGAGCACGAATTTCAGGATCGAGGCGCTGATCGTGTAGAGCAGCGTGTTGAAGACAGAGAGCCAGAAGACGCCGTCGTTCCACAGATACTCGTAGTTCTCGACGCCGATGAAGATGCCGGGGCGGCCGATGCGGGCGTCGGTGAAGCCGAGCCAGACGCCGAGCCCGAGCGGATAGGTCAGGAAAACCAAGAAGCAGCGCCGCTGCCGGCAGCATGAAGCCGAAGCCAAGGGAGTTGCGGCTTTCCGACAGGCGCGAAAGGATCGGACGGGCGCGGCTGGGCGGCGATGGACGGCCATCGGCTCCTATGGTGACATCTATCTCCCCGTCACGGAGGTGCTCCCTGTCGGCCTCGGGCAGGCCGCCACGCGCATTTCAGGCAGCCGGACCCGGGCAGCGCACTCGTGACCTGCCCGCGTCGCGGGTATGTGCGCTTAAACGCGATAGTAGCGGTTGGCGCGCTTCTCCGCCTCTTCCATCGCCTCCTGCGGCGTCGCCTGGCCGGTCACCGCCTTGGCGAACATGTCGACCAGCACATAGTCGGCCATGGTCGCCGCCGAGGCGTAGCCGAGCGGGCCGGCATAGCCGTTGGGACGCAGCGTCGCCGAGGCCTTGGCGTAGGCGGCATTGTTCGGGTCGGCCGTCCACACCGGATTGTTGTCGAAGCCTTGCAGCGTCTGGCAGCAATAGCCTGCGGACGAGGTGATCCAGTCCGTCATCTGCGGCTCCTCGAACATGAACTGCAGGTAGGCCTTCGCCGCATTCGGGTAGGGCGTGTAGTCGAAGATGACGCCGGTGGTCACCTGGTACAGCTCGACCGACTTGGCCGACCGGGCCGATCGGCAGGTTGGTGGTGCGGATGTCCTTGGCGATCTCGGCCAGCTTCGGATCATTGTCCTTGTTGATCTTGGCGGTGTTGTAGGCCGAAATGCCGTTGGCGATGACGCCGAGTTCGCCGGCCAGGAAGGCGCGGTTGTTGTTGACGTCGAGCCAGCTTTCGGTGCCCGGGAATGAAGGTCTTGTAGAGCTCCTGCGCGTATTCGATCGCCTTCAGCGTCTCGGGGCTGTTGATGACGACCTTGCCGCTCTCGTCGACCATCTTGCCGCCATGGCTCCACAGCAGCCAGTGGGCGTAGTTGTTGCCGTCGCCGACGCCGTGGCCATGGGTGAAGCCGGCCGGATGGCCGGTTTTCTGCAGCGCCTTGCAGAGTTCCAGGAAGCCTGCCGTGTCCTTCGGGAATTCGGAGAAGCCGGCTTCCTTGACCCAGCTGTCGCGGTAGACGATGGCGTTGCCGATGGCTGGCCAGCGGCAGGCCGATGAACTTGCCGTCGCGCGTGGCATAGCCCTTCGGGCCGTCATACCAGCCGCCATATTTGTTGCCGAGATATTCGCCGAGTTCGGTGACGTCGAGCAGCTTGTCGGGATACTGGTGCGGCGTCGTCGAACCAGACGAACATCAGGTCGGGGCCGGAGCCGACATTGGCGGCCACCGCCGCCTTGGGGCGGATGTCCTCCCAGCTTTCCTTGTCGACGCGCACCTGCACGCCGGTGGCGTCGGTGAAGCGCTTGGTGTTGGCAGCCACTGCGTCCTCGTCGCCCTGGACGAAGGGCGACCAGCGCAGCAGCCTGCAGCGTCGCGCCGGCCTCGGGCGTGTATGTCAGCGCGTCCTGGGCGAAGGCGGGCGAGCCGACGAACCGGCTGCCCACTGCGCCCGCGGCGGCCGCGGCGGTCGTGCGGATCACATCGCGTCTGGTGAATTTCATCGTCGTTTCCTCCTTGGGTTTCCTCGTTCGTGTAGGTCGCAGTACCGTCCGGCTCAGCTTTCGAGGCGCTGTCCGGTTTCTCCGTTGAAACAGGTGGATCAGGCCCGGCTCGGCGGCGAGCCGCACGGTCTCGCCCGGCTTGAAGGCGTGGCGCTCGCGGAAATTCGCGACGATATCCTCGCCGCCCGGCGTGCGGCCGATGATCTGGATTTCCGACCCGGTCGGCTCGACGACGACGATCTCGACCGGAAAGCCCTGGTCGGACAGCCTGAGATGCTCGGGCCGGATGCCCAGCACCACCGGCGCGCCCTTGCCGGCGGCCGGCAGCCTCGCCAGCGGCACGGAAATCCCGCCTGCGCCCTGGAAGGACGGCGCGCCGTCGTCGCCGATCTCGCCGCGCAGCAAGTTCATGGCGGGCGAGCCGATGAAGCTCGCGACGAAGAGGTTGTCCGGGCCGGTCGTAAAGGTCGAGCGGCGGCCCGATCTGCTCGACGATGCCGTCATGCATGACGACGATCTTGTCGGCCATGGTCATCGCCTCGATCTGGTCGTGGGTGACATAGACCGTCGTGGTCTTCAGGCGCTGGTGCAGTTCCTTGATCTCGGCGCGCATCGGCGACGCGCAGCTTGGCGTCGAGATTCGACAGCGGCTCGTCGAACAGGAAGACCTGCGGATCGCGCACGATCGCCCGGCCCATGGCGACGCGCTGGCGCTGGCCGCCGGAGAGCTGGCGCGGATAGCGCGCCAGCAGCGGCATGAGGCCGAGGATCTCGGCGGCGCGCTGGACGCCGGCGTCGCTCTCGGCTTTCGGCGCGTTCTTCAGCATCAGCGAGAACGCCATGTTCTCGGCGACGGTCATGTGCGGATAAAGCGCGTAGTTCTGGAACACCATGGCGATGTCGCGCTCTTTCGGCGCGACGATGATTGACGACGCGCTCGCCGATCGAGATCTCGCCGCGCGATGATGCTTCTCGAGGCCGGCGATCATCCTGAGCAAGGGTCGATTTTCCGCAGCCCGACGGCCCGACCAGCGTGACGAACTCGCCATCGACGATGTCGATGCTGACGCCGTGCAGGATTTCGACTGTTCCGAATGATTTGTAGACGTCGCGAATCGCGACAGACGCCATTCATTGCTCCTCCCAAACGGTTTCCCGACGCCCCTGAGGAAACCGTTCCAGTCCCGCCCGCGACAGCCTCCAGTCCCCTCTGGTCACGCGACAGACTCAGCGACGGTAGCGCTACCAAACCGGCCTGTAAACCCGCGTGGCGCCAAGTGCTTAACTTCGTCGTCCGTGTGGTGAATTCGAGTGCGGGCCGATGCTAGTCGCCGTTCACAAACCCCAGCACCAGCTGTTGCAAATTCCCGCCCGGCCCAAACTCGACGCGGTCGAAGTCGCGGCTGGCCTGGCGCTGCGCTTGCGAAAGTTCGGAAAGCCTGGTCGTCAGTTCGGTCCTGATCTTCTTGCAACCGGGATCGTTGGCGACGGTGAAGCCGACGCTCAGCGCCTCGATCTTTTGCACCATGTCGATGATTTGCCCGCCATGCACCTTTTCATGGGCCGCGAGGCCGGCGGCGAAGGCATCCCAGCGCTTCTGCAACTCCGCAGGCAGCGGCCCGGCGGGCTTGGGCAGCGTGTAGGTGATGATGAGCTTCGGCCGCGCCGTTTTGAGCACACAGGCACCGCCTTCGGGCCGGTAGTCCCTGGTCCAGGTCAGCTTGAAATTGGTATGCGCGATGACGCGGACCTTTTTGCCGACGACGTCCTTGCCGATGAGCGGTCCGCGCTCACCGATCGAGGCATAGAGTTCGGGCGCCGTCTGCCCGGCGATGGCGTAGGCCTCGACCTTTTCGACCGGCGTCCAGTCGGCATGCGCCTGTGAGGCCGCAAGAACGGCCGCCAGCAAGAGGAAGAGGATGCCAGGTTTCATAGGACCCCGCGGACTGGTGCCAATATGGAGCCCGAGTTAGCGGGCGATTTGCCGCCCATCATGCCGGTATATCGGTGTCTCGGCAAAGCCTGTCGCAGGGATGGATCGCTGGTTGCTAGTCGCTCGCCAGCTTTTCCAACGAGGGGCAATGCGGCCGGGGGCCAACGGGGACGATCTCATAGCCGGCGGCGATCAATTGGAGTTTCATCTCGTCGAAATGCCGCTTGGAGCCGCTGACGATGGCGTCAGGCGTATAGTCCCAGCCATTGCGGGCTGCACTGGCCAGGATGTCGGCATAGAGGCGCATGCTGGTGATTTTCACGTTCGATTCCAGCAATTGCCTGCACCCGCTTGCGAATGACGGCGACGCGGAAGCAAAACCCAGGATCGCGCATGCCAGCACTATGGAAACACGTCGCATGGAAACCTCCCTTGATTGCAGTCTGTTGCTGCAAGGGAGTTTGCGCCCTGCGCGCCTGCGGCGGGATCGGCCAGATGCGGTGTTTTGGGTCCTGCATTTGTAGTATTTTGCCGCGGCAGGCGTTGATAAGGTGCCTGTCCGCGGGCAGGGGATCGGCATGAACCACAACGCGACACCGGTCACGTCTTCACCGTCCTCACCGGCGCTGTCCGAGCGCGAGCGTGCGGTGGCGGAGAAATTCGCGGCCGGCCTGACCTATCGCGAGATCGGCGAGGCGCTGTTCATCGCGCCGTCGACGGTGCGCACCCATCTCGCCGCGATCTATGAAAAGCTCGGCGTCCGCAACAAGGTGGCGCTTGCCGCGCATGTCAACCGCGCCGCGGGCGTGGACGTGCCGTCGCTCTTGGCTGACACCAGGCCGGTGCTGGCCGTGTTCCCGATCGAATGTCTGAATTCGGAGGAGCGCTGGCGCCGCTTTGCCGATGGCCTGTCGTCGGACATCACCATCGACCTGGGGCGCTACGCGGATTTGCCCGTCATCGCCTTCCACACCATGAAATCGCTGGGCAGCAAGCCAGCCGACTTCGCCGCCGACGGCAAGGCGCTGGGCGCTACCTATATTCTGTCCGGCCAGCTGCGCGCCGACGACACCCGCATCAGGCTGACCATCGAACTCGCCGATGCGAGGAACGGCGTCAGCCTGTGGAGCGAACGCTACGACCGTCCGGTCGAGGACATCTTCGCGCTGCAGGACAGCCTGACCGAAACCGTCATCAATGTACTCGCCGGCTGTTTCGGAGCGATCGCCACGATCGGGCGCAACGCGGTTCGCCGCAAGCCGCCGGCCAGCCTGCGTGCCTATGATCTTTATCTTCTGGGCGTCGAGCAGCACAACACCTTCAGCCGCGCCGGCAACGCGGAAGCGATCCGACTGTTCTCACGCGCTCTGGAACTCGACCCGACCCTGGTCAGGGCCTGGACCGAACTCGCCTACGCCTATTCAATCGAAGCCGGCAATTGTTTTGGCCGCGATCCCAGGGGATCGATCGAGAAATGGCGCGCGGCGGTCGAAAATGCGGTCCGGCTCGACCCGTACGACAGCTGCGCCTGCAACTGCCTTGGCGATCTCATGGGATGCCTCGGCGACTTCGACGCGGCCGAGCGCGCCTACCAACGAGTTTACCAGTACGGCTCCAACCACGCCGACACGCTGGCGCTGCTTTCCGGCAGCAAGGCGCTGGTCGCCGGCGATCCTGCCGAGGCGATCCCGCTGATGGAGCGCGCCATGCGCCTCAATCCGCTCGCTCCGCCCTGGTATTTCGGCATGCACGGTCGCGTCCTGTTCTGCGCCGGCAGGCACCGGGAAGCCATCGCGGCATTGCGCAGAAGCACACTGGATTCTCCCAATGTGCTGATGTTCCTGGCTTTGGCGCACGCGGCGGCGGGTGAGGACGCCGAGGCGGCCGGATTCGTGGCCCGGCTGCGTGCCGAGTTTCCCGACTTCTCCGTCGAGGGCTTCATCTCGGGCTATCCCGTGACCAACCCGGATGCCGTCAAGGCCATCCGCGAAGCCGCGAAGCTGGCGGAGCTGGGCTAGGCCGGTGAAGCTGCCGATCTCCCCCCGCAAGGGGGGAGATTGCGCGCTTGACCGCTTTGCGCATAGCCTCAGCCCAGCCTGGCGGGGAGGAGAATCGCTTGGACACCAATGTCGTCATTGTCGGCGCCGGGCCGGCGGGTCTTGCCGTTGGCGCCTGCCTGAGGCGGGCGGGGGTGGACTTCATCATCCTCGAAAAGGCCCATGAGGTGGCGTCGGCCTGGCGCCGCCACTACCGGCGGCTGCATCTGCATACGGTGAAGTCGTTCTCCTCGCTGCCCTTCGTGCCGTTTCCGCGCGATCATCCGCGCTACGTGCCGCGCGAAAAGGTGGTCGCCTATCTCGACGCCTATGCCGAGCGCTTCGAGCTCCGGCCGCGCTTCGGCGAGACGGTGACGGCGATCCGGCGCGAGAATGGCGGCTTTGTCGTCGAGACCGGATCGGACAGGCTGACGTCGCGCCATGTCGTCATTGCCACCGGCAACAATGCCGAGCCGATCGTTCCGAGCCTTGCCGGCATCGAGGCTTTCAAGGGAAAGGTCCTGCATAGCGCCGACTATACCGAAGCAGCACCGTTCATCGGCCAGAAGGTGCTGATCGTCGGCATGGGCAACACCGGCGCCGAGATCGCGCTCGACCTTGCCGAGTTCGGCGCCCATCCGACGCTGTCGGTGCGCAAGGGCGTCCACATCGTGCCGCGGCAATTGTTCGGCGTGCCGATCCAGATGGTCGGCATCGCCAGCCGGCCGATGCCGCAGGCGCTGAACGACTGGATGTTCCCGATCATCCTCGACTTCGCACTCGGCAAGCTCGAGAAATACGGCATCGTCAGGCCGAGAGAGGGCATCCTCAAGCAGGTCGACGCCGGGCGCATCCCGGTCATCGATGTCGGCACGGTGGCGGCGATCAAGTCCGGCAAGATCAGCATAGCGCCCGACGTCGCCGGCTTCACCGAACACGGCGCCTCCTTCACCGACGGTCGCCAGGAGGCGTTCGAGGCGGTCATCCTCGCCACCGGCTACCGGCCGGCCTATGACAAATTCCTGCCGGCGGAGCTGCGGCCGGCCAAAAGCGGCGTCAACCTCCGCGCCTCCGAACTCGGCCTCTATCTGGTCGGCTTCCACAATCCGGTCACCGGCCTGCTCAGGGAAATCGGCCGCGAGGCGACCGCGGTGGTGGCCGACATCGAACGGCGGGGCTGAGGCGCCAGCTTCAAGGCACTGGCCGACCGGGCTCATGAGCTTCTGCCGGCATTGTCGACGATGCCCCCCCGTTTCAGAAATGCCGGTAGCACGGGAAGTGAGCATTACCTGTACGTGAGTACAGGTTATATCATGCCCGTGTAAATCAACAATGCGAACATCGCAAACGGCTGCATCGCAACCATGGGGAGAGCTCCAGAAATCGTGAAGGGCGGATCACGCCCTGCCGCGCTTGACTCACCTTTCCTCCAGCGCAATAGATATAGACGCATGTTCAGTTCTACATGCGCATTCGTAAAGGAGGAGACGACATGCCAATGGGTAAGTTTATTGGAATGCTCGCCGTATCGGTCGCCGTGTCGGCGTTGGCGGCAAGTGCCGCGCTGTCCGAGGAGATCACGGTCGCGACGGTCAACAATGGCGACATGATCATCATGCAGAAGCTGTCGCCGGAATGGGAGAAGGCGACCGGCAACAAGGTCAATTGGGTGGTGCTCGAGGAGAACGTGCTGCGCGAGCGGGTCACCACCGACATCGCGACCAAGGCCGGCCAGTTCGACGTGCTGACGATCGGCGGCTATGAGACGCCGATCTGGGGCAAGAGCGGCTGGCTGATGCCGCTCGACGATCTCGGCGACGATTACGACTATGCCGATCTGATCGCGCCGGTCCGCAGTGGCCTGACCGTCGACGGCAAGCTCTACGCCGTGCCTTTCTATGCCGAAAGCTCGTTCACGCTCTACCGCAAGGATCTGTTCGACGCCGCCGGCCTGAAGATGCCGGAGCAGCCGACCTACGACCAGATCACGGAGTTCGCCGACAAGCTCACCGACAAGTCGAAGGAACAGTATGGGCTGTGCCTGCGCGGCAAGCCGGGCTGGGGCGAGAACATGGCCTTCCTCGGCACGCTGGTGAACACGTTCGGCGGCCGCTGGTTCGACATGGACTGGAAGCCGCAGATCAATTCGCCCGAGTGGAAGAAGGCGATCGGCTGGTATGTCGACACGATGAAGAAGGATGGACCTCCGGGAATAAGCTCCAACGGCTTCAACGAGAACCAGACGCTGTTCGCCTCCGGCCATTGCGCCATGTGGATCGACGCCACGTCCGCGGCGGGTCGCGTCTATGATCCCAAGCAAAGCCAGGTCGCCGACAAGGTCGCTTTCGCCAAGGCGCCGGTGGCGGTCACGCCCGAATGGCTCGGCCTGGGGCTGGGCATGGAGCCTGGCCATCCCGGCGACGTCGACCAAGGGCGGATGCGGCAAAATCCTTCGTCAAATGGGCGACCTCGAAAGCCTATGTCCAGCGCGTCGGCGAGACCGAAGGCTGGGTCGCCGCACCTCCGGGAACGCGCAAGTCCACCTATGCCAGCCCGGACTACCAGAAGGCGGCGCCTTTCGCCGCGACGGTGCTGTCGGCGATCGAATCCGCCGACCCGACCAAGCAGACCAAGGATCCGGTGCCCTATACCGGCATCCAGTTCGTCGCCATCCCCGAATTCCAGGGCATCGGCACCGAGGTCGGTCAGGCGATCGCCGCCGCGGTCACCGGCCAGCAGTCGGTCGACGACGTCCTCGCCGGCGCCCAGGCCGCAGGTGGAGAGGACGATGACCGAGGCGGGCTACATCAAGTAGGCGCGTTCGTGCCTGAAAAGCCAGGCGGCGGAGCGTGTGCCGCCTCCTGGCGATCCGGGCCTGTAAGACCTCCCGTTGCAGCAGGCCCGGGAGGATGCACGGACCCGCCCAAGGCGGGTCCGTGCGTTCCCAGAGCGAATTCCAGGACACTGTCATGACGCGCGCCGGCCGCATAGCGTCCTTTCGAGAACTCGTGAATGAATCTGAAATGAGACTGAAGAACAAGATTGCCCTGATCACCGGCGGTGCGCGCGGCATTGGCCTCGGCTTCGCGCAGGCCTATGCGCGCGAAGGCGCCAGGGTGGTGATTGCCGATATCGACATCGAGCGCGCGACGCGGGCGGCTGCCGCGATCGGTGCCGGCGGCCAGCGCCGTAAAGCTCGACGTCACCGACCTCGAGGCGATCGAGAGCGTCGTGGCGGAGATCGACCGCGAGTTCGGCGGCATCGACATCCTCGTCAACAACGCCGCCATCTTCGACATGGCGCCGATCACCGACATCACCGAAGCAAGCTACGACCGCGTCTTCGACATCAATCTCAAGGGGCCGCTGTTCATGATGAAGGCGGTCGCCAATGTGATGATCGCGCGCGGCCGCGGCGGCAAGATCATCAACATGGCGAGCCAGGCCGGCCGCCGCGGCGAGGCACTGGTGACGCTCTACTGCGCCTCCAAGGCGGCGATCATCTCGGCGACGCAGTCGGCGGCGCTGGCGCTGGTCAAGCACGGCATCAACGTTAATGCGATCGCGCCCGGCGTCGTCGACGGCGAGCACTGGGATGTCGTCGACGCGCATTTCGCCCGCTGGGAGGGCCTGAAGCCGGGCGAGAAGAAGGCCGCCGTCGCCAAGTCCGTCCCGATCGGCCGCTTCGCGCAGCCCGAAGACATTGCCGGGCTCGCCGTGTTCCTGGCCTCGTCCGACAGCGACTACATCCTGGCGCAGACCTACAATGTCGACGGCGGCAACTGGATGAGCTGAGGCCGCGTCCCCAAGGAGCACTGACCAGGGAGACTGAAATGAAGGCCATCCGATTTGCCGCCGCTGGCGTCGCCGGCATGGCGGAGATGGAGCTGCCCGAGATAAAGCCGGGACACGCTTTGGTGCGGGTCCGCGCGGCCGGGCTTTGCCATACCGACATCGAGGTTCTGCATGGCCGCTACGGGGAGGGCGCGTTTCCGCTGGTCCCCGGCCATGAATATGCCGGAACGGTCGAGGCGGTCGCCGACGATGTCACCGCCGTCAGGCCCGGTGACCGGGTTGCCGTCGATCCCAACATTCCGTGCGGGCAATGCCCCGCCTGCCGGAAGGGCCTGACCAATCTGTGCGTCGGGCTGAAGGCCTATGGCGTGACCGAGAATGGCGGCTTCGCCGAGTTCAGCCTGGTTGCCGTCGACCATCTGCACGGCATCGGCGATCTCGCTTTCGCCACGGCGGCGCTGGCCGAGCCGCTCGCTTGCGTCCTCAACGGCCTGGGCGCCGCCGGGCTCGACGCCGGTAGGCCCGGCAATGCGCTGGTCTTCGGCGCCGGCCCGATCGGCCTGCTGCTGGCGCTGTCGCTCAAGGCCAAGGGCGTCCGGGCGTGGCGGTCGCCGACATCAGCGAGCCGCGGCTTGCCTTCGCCGAGGCGCTCGGGCTGCAGCCTTTCGTGTCCGGATCGCAGGAGCTCGCCGCAAAGGCGCGCGGCTTCGATTTCGTCGCCGACGCCACCGGTGTCGCCAAGGTGGTCGAAGGCATGATCGGCTTCACCGCCGATGGCGGCACGGCACTGATCTTCGGCGTCTGCGCGCCCGATGCCAGGATCTCGGTCGCTCCGTTCGAGATCTTCCGCCGGCAGATCAGGCTGGCAGGGTCGCATTCGCTGAACCGCAACATCCCGCAGGCGCTCGACATTCTGAGCCGCGACGACGGCACGATGGCGCGGCTGGTCAGCCACCGCTTGCCGATTGCCGAACTGCTGCCGTTTTTCGCCAAGGGCGGCGGCGACCCGGCGACGATGAAAGTACAGTTTTGCGCGGACGCCTGAATTCAAACAATGAAGCCGCGCATGGCCGGATTGCCTGTTCGTGCACCCGGAAAAGACCGTTGCTGGTTCTTTCCGCAAAGACGTGACTCGAGTAGGCAATCGCGACGACAGCTCGAACGGGGGAGCGCTGGATGGCAAAGACGATAAGGACGATGGAGGACTTCTCGGCCTTTGTCGGTCTGTCTCGCACCACGGTTTCCAAATATTTCAACGATCCCGACTCGGTGCGGAAGAACACGCGAAGCGCCATCGAGGCGGCGCTGAAAAAATCCGACTTCCGGCCGAGCATGTTCGCCGTCAATCTCAACCGCCGCCGCAGCAACATTCTGGGCGTCATCATCCCGAACTCGACGGATCCGTTCTATATGGCGCTGACGCGCCGCATCGAGCTGATCGCCAACGAGGCCGGCTTCCTGGCGTTCGTGCTGTCCTCCGACGGCCGCGCCGAAATGGAGGACCAGGCGATCCAGACGTTCAGGTCGATGAACATTGCCGGCGCCATCATCGCGCCGCTCGGCGTGCAGTCGCACCACCGCATCCTGGCCGAACTCGGATCGAGCATCCCGCTGATCTATGTCGACTCGCCGCTCGACGAGACCTCCTCCTTCGTCGGCACCGACAACCGGCAGAGCTTCAGGCTGATCGTCGACTATCTCTGCCGGTCCGGCGAGCCGCCCTGCTACTTCGCCATGCCGCTGGTCAACAACAACGCTTCGGCCGGCAGGTCGCCTATGTCGAGGCCATGCAGCAGTTCAAGATGACGCCGAACATCGTGCCGGTCACCGATGTCCGGTCGTGGGATTTCGAGAAATTCGGCTATGACGAGGCGCTGCGCATCCTGAAGGGGCAGGGGTTTCCAACCAAGACGGTGCTTTGCGCCAACGACCGTGTCGCCTTCGGCGTGATCGCGGCCGCCTATCAGCTCGGCCTCAAGGTGGGCCACGGCGTCGACTGCGACATCCGGGTTGCCGGCCACGACGACCATCCGCTGTCGCGCTACGCCTGCCCGCCGATCACCACCGTGGCGCAGAACTACAACGAGATCGGCCGCCTGGCGATCGAACTTCTGCTGCAGCGCCTGGATGAAAAATCCCCGGCGGCGAAACAGGCAAGCGGCCGCATCCTGCTGAATGCCGAGCTGATGCTGCGAAGCTCGGCTTGAGCCCGTGCTGCGGCCGCATCGGACCCCCTCAAGGCCGCGCCGCGTCCGCCTCATCCAGCAGCCATTGCCGCACGGCCTGCGTCGGCTCGGGATGGCGCTGCTTCCTCGGCATCACGACGTGGAAATCATAGGTGCCGCGCATTTCCGCGTCGATTGGCTGGACCAGCCGGCCGGCCGCGATGTCGGCCGCGACGAGGAAGCGGCTGGCCAGCGCAATGCCCTGGCCGGCGATTGCCGCATCGATCGCAAGGCCGGTCTGGTTGAAGCGCATGCGTTTGGCTTCCGTCGCCATCTTCAGGCCGAGCGCCCGTTCCATGAATTCTGGCCACAGATTATGCGCATCGTGCATCAGGACATGATGCTGGATGTCGGCCGGCGCGATCCCGCCAACACCGGGCGGCAGCAGGGCAGGGCTGCACACGGCGATGATCTGCTGCGGGAACAACAGGTCGACGATGAGGCCGGGACCGAACGGCGGCTGGCCCTGCCGCACGGCGATGTCGACGCCGTCGGCCTGGAAACTGGACAGGCTTTCGCTGGCCAGGATGCGCAGGTCGACCAGCGGATTGTGCGCCACGAATTCCGGCAGTTTCGGGATCAGCCATTTGGTGGCGAAGCTCGGCGTGACGCTGATCGTCAGCCGCGCCGGTTCGGGCCGCAGCAGCGCCGTCGCCTCCGAGATCAGCTCGAAGGCGCGGCGGATATTGGGCACATAGGCACGACCCTCGTCGGTCAGCGCCAGGCCGCGCGGCAGCCGCTCGAACAGCTTTGTGCCAAGGCTGGCCTCCAGCCCGCGAATGTGTTGCGCCACCGCGCCCTGGGTCACGTTGAGTTCATGCGCGGCGAGGCGGAGGTTGAGATGCCGCGCCGAGGCCTCGAAGGCGCGAAGCGCATTGAGCGGCGGCAGGCGGAGGAAGGCTTCGGGCATCGAGCAGTTTTTCTACAGTCTGATTTCAGGCTTTCTGGTTCGAGCCAGAGGCGAAAACCGGATATACCATGGCGAAGACATCGAAGATATTGCGGCGAGCCGCTCAGGAAGGGCAAAAAAATGAGTGTAGAAAAAGTAGCAGTGGTCGTTGCCGGGGGCAGCGGCATGGGTGCGGCGGCGGCTCAGCGCCTGGCAGCGGACGGCTTCAAGGTCGCCATCCTGTCCTCTTCCGGCAAGGGCGAGGCGCTGGCCAAGGAACTTGGCGGCCTCGGCGTCACCGGGTCCAACCAGTCGAACGACGATCTGCAAGCGCCTTGTCGACCTGACGCTCGAACGCTTCGGCCGCATCGACGTGCTGGTCAACAGCGGCGGCCATGGGCCGCGTGCGCCGATCCTCGAGATCACGGACGAGCAGTGGCACACCGGTATGGACGTCTATCTGATGAACGTCATCCGGCCGGTGCGGCATCGTCACGCCGCACATGGTCAAGCAGAAGGCCGGCGCCATCATCAATATCTCGACGGCATGGGTCGTCGAGCCGAGCCCGATGTTCCCGACCTCGGCCGTGTTCCGCGCCGGCCTTGCCGCCTACACCAAGATCTTCGCCAACACCTACGCCGCCGACAATGTGCGCATGAACAACGTGCTGCCGGGCTGGATCGACAGCCTGCCCGCCACCGAGGAGCGGCGCGACAGCGTGCCGATGCAGCGCTACGGCACCAGCGAGGAGATCGCCGCGACGATCGCCTTCCTCGCCTCGGAAGGTGCCGGCTATATCACCGGCCAGAACATCCGCGTCGACGGCGGCATCATCCGGGCGGTCTGACGGCCACCGCGTGCAGGACTGCGGCTTCCTGCTGATGGATTATCCGGCGGTGCTCGCTGGACAGGCCGCGCGCTGAAGCCATCGGCCCGGGCTACCCCGTGCATCCCTACGGCACAGATCCGCATTCCGGCGCCTGAGCAGCCGGGCGCACGAGGCGCCCGGTTCCGGTATCGTCAGTGCTTGCTCTTGCCGGTTCCGACGTTGCTGCCACTGATCGGAATGCGCCTGGATTTGGCCTGGGCGCGCTGGGTCTTCGGCAGCGTCACGGTGAGCACACCATTGTGGAAGGCGGCACGGACCTTGTCTTCCTCGACCTCGGTGCCGAGCGGGATGCGCCGCTCGAAGCGGCCGTAGAAGCGCTCGGAGAACTGCTTGTCCTTGTCCTCGGTCTCGGCGCGCTTTTCGCCGCGCAGCGTCAGCATGCCGTCGTCGAGCACCACCTCGACGTCCTTTTCCTCCATGCCGGGGATGTCCGCCGTGACGCGGATTTCCGTCTCGCCATCGGAGATTTCCACGCTCGGCCAGTTGGCCCGAGCACCAAAACCCCCGACGAAGGAGGGCAGCCGCGTCTCGAAGCCGCGCATGGCGTCGTCGAACAGGCGGTTCATCTCGCGATGCAGCATCATAAAGGGATCGCGCTCGCCCTCGCGATAGAAGTTCGGAGCCTGACTGCCTTCCCGGCTCCAGGGCATGAGATCACGAATAGTCATTTCATTAGCCTCCTTTTCTCGACTGGTCACATCAGGCGATGCCGGCCCGCATCGCGTCTTCAGCCTGGATCCGCAAACTCTCGAAGTCGAACCGTGCCGCCGCTCCGGGTTTCAGGCAGGGCGGCCAAGGAGCCGGCGCTCCCTGCGCCGGTTCCGTTCGGCAAACCGGCAAATGTCGAATTGGAGGTTGCCGGCTCGAAGTCAAGCCCCAGATTCCATCCCGCGGTAGATTTTACCGATGCCGGTCTCCGGCTGAGCGCCCCCGGCGTCGCACCGTCACCCTTGCATCGGGCACGGAGGACACCATGACACGCAACGACATCATTTCGGTTCTGGGGCCTGTGGACGAGGCCGTCATCGCCGACATCGCGCTGACCGGCGCCAGCCTCGAGGAATTGCGCGAGGCCTTCGCCTGGATCGGCGCCGACGAGGCGCTGGTCAATGAGGGCCATCCCTTGCCGGATGCCAGGGTGGCGCGGCTGATCGAGATTCTCGAAGTGCCTGAGGACGAGGATGGGGCAAGGGCGCCGGCGGCGCAGGAGTATGGGAATAGGGCAGTAGGGCAGTAGGAAGAGGTATGCGTGGGTCGCGCACCCTGCGCTTCCTACTGCCCACTCCCACTGCCTTATTCCCTCCTCTACGCCCTCGACAGCACCCTGCGCATGATCAGCGAAGCATGGCCGCCCACGCCATGCGCGGCTGCGCGCTTCTCGACCACTTCGAAGCCGTGCTTGCGGTAGAAGGCGATGGCCCGGTCGTTGCCTTCGATCACCTCCAGCGCAATGCTCGCAATACCCGCATGGGCGGCAAGCACCGCATGCAGCATGTCGGTCGCCAGCCCCGAGCCGAATTCGCTCTTGTCGACGTGCAGCCGGTCGAGCATGACGTCGCCCTTTTCGTCCATCGCCGCCATCGCGTAGCCGGCGATCGAGCCGTCGGGCCGTTCAGCCACGAAGGACATCTTGTTGTCGTCCCGGAGTTCCACCGCCAGCCGCTCCGGCGAATGCTTGGCGTCCGACAGCCGTGCCGTGGTCTCGGCACCCATGATCGGCGCATAGGTGCGGCGCCAGGAGTCTCCCAGCAGCCTTGATGCCGACGCCACGTCCTGTTCGGTCATCGCCCTGATCCGGTTCATCGCCAACTCCTGTCCTGGGTGGCCTCGAAATTCACCGCCTCAAGCGCGACAAGCCCGGCGATGCTAGCCAAGGGCAGGGGATCTCGCAAGAACCGTGAGGGCCGCAGCCGCACAGCGCCGAATCTGCCAATCTCCCCGACAAAGGCACGGCGCGCGGCGTGCCGTGCGCGTCTCTCGAAATAATAACTTTACAAAAATTCGTAACTATGTGAAGTAACTCAACTGAAAGGCCATCCATGACATCGCACCGCTTTGCCACCCGTCTGAATTCCTTTGCCTCGCGGCCCGAGGCAGAATGGCCCGACCTTGCCGGCAAGCCGACGATGATGCAGATGGCGGAGCGCGCGGCCACGGTCGAAGGGCTGACCGACCTCGACCTGAACTTTCCCGACCATGTCGGTGAAAAGCCAGCAGAAATCGCCCGGCGCATCGGCGATCTCGGCCTGTCGATCAACGGCTTCGCCATGCGCTACTACACCAATCCGGCTTTCAAGCTCGGCGCCTTCACCAATCCGGACCCGGCCGTGAGGCGCGAGGCCATCGACCTGACAAAGGCGCGGCATCGACGCGGCGCGTGAAGCCGGCGCCAACCTGATGACGATCTGGCTCGGCCAGGACGGCTTCGATTACGCCTTCCAGGCGGACTACGACGCGGTCTGGCGACGCGAGATCGACGGCATCCGTGAGGTTGCCGAGCATGATCCCGGACTGCCAGATCAGCATCGAATACAAGCCGAACGAGCCGCGCGCCTACAGCCTGCTGCCGGACGCTGCGACGACCTGCTGGCCATCCAGCGAGGTCGGCGCTGCCCAATCTCGGCGTCACGCTCGACTTCGCCCATGTCCTCTATGCCGACGAGCAGCCGGCCTTCGCCGCCGCGCTCATCCATCGCCACAGCCGGCTGCTCGGCGTCCATCTCAACGACGGCTACGCCAAGCGCGACGACGGCCTGATGGTCGGCGCGGTGCACTGCGCTGCAGACGCTCGAGCTGCTGCGCCAGATCCGGCGCGACGGCTACGACGGCGCCCTCTACTTCGACACGTTCCCCGACATGACCGGGCTCGATCCGGTGCGCTGAGTGCGAGGTCAACATCGCCACCGTCAAGCGCCTGCTCGGCGTCGTCGACCGGCTCGAGCGGACAACCGCCTGGCCGAGGCGATCGCCCGCCAGGATGCCGTCGCCGCCAGGCCATCGTCAACGAAGCGCATGCTTCGGCGCGAGCAGCCTGAGTCGACCTGCAGCGCGCCGGAGCCGCCATACGCCGACTTTCAACCAAGGGAGGAAGACCATGAAACTTCTGCTTGACGACCGCCATCGCCGCGCTGACGGCCTTGTCCATCGGCCGGCGCCGTTCGCCGCAGGACCTGGCGCCGCTCAACTCGGACACCGAGACGGACCGCATCGACTGGTCCGCAGCTGCGAGGCAAAGTTCGGCGCGTTCCCGAAGCCGCCCGACGGCACCAAGGTCGGCGGCGTCTCCAAGACGCTGACCAACGAATACTGGCGCGCCTCGGCGAGGGCTACCAGGCATGCGGCGACAAGCGTCGGCGTCGCCGGTCGTCTATCAGGCGGCGCAGAGCGAGGGCGACCAGCTCGGCCAGCTCTCGATCGCCGAGAACCTGATCTCGCAGGGCTTCAATGCGCTGCTGTTCTCGCCGCAGACCGACGCCAACCTGCAGCCGGCCATGGAACAGGCCAAGGCAGCCAAGTGCCGGTCGTCAACGTCAACGACGCCGTCATCCCGCAGGCCGAGCACTATGTCGGCAATGTCCAGCGCGACAACGGCGTGCGCGTCGCCAAATGGTTCCTCGAAGAACCGGCCGGAGGGCGGCAAGGTCGCGGTCATCGAGGGCCAGGCCGGCGTCTATCGCCGCCGGCCAGCGCACCGAAGGGCTTCACAGACACGATCACCGAAGGCGGCAAGTTCACCGTCGTCGCCAGCGTTCCCGGCAACTGGGACCGCCAGATCGCCTATGACGCGGCCACCAACATCCTGCAGCAGAACCCCGACCTCGTCGGCTTCTACGCCAACAATGACGGCATGGCGCTCGGCGTCGTCGAGGCGGTGAAGGCCGCCGGCCTGCAGGACAAGGTCGTGGTGTTCGGCACCGACGGCATCTCCGACGCCTACGCCTCGATCCGGCCGGCGAACTGACCGGCACGGTCGACTGCTTCCCGGTGCTGACCGGCGAGGTCGCGATGGAAGTGGCGCTGCGCCTGCTCGGCGGGCAGGAGCTGCCGCGCGTCGTCTCGACGCCGCAGGCGCTGATCACCAAGGACAATGTCGAGACCTATCGCGGTCGAAGGGCGACGAGCTGCGCAAGGTCCTGCTGGCCGCAGCCAGCCGCACTAACGACAGGGCGAGCGGCGGCCGGGCTGTCGGCCGGCCTGTTCGCCCGGCTGACACCGGGAGGGAGAATGGACCAATGATCACCGCGACGCCTGCAGTCTCGCGGATATCTGCAAGAGCTTCGGCGCCGTGCGCGCGCTCGACGGCGTCGTCCATGACGGTCGAGCGCCGGCGAGGTCCATGGGCTGCTCGGCGAGAACGGCGCCGGCAAGTCGACGCTGCTGCGCATCCTGTCCGGCGTCTTCAGCCCACCTCGGGACACGTCGAGGTCGACGGCCAGCCAGTCGACCTGCACGGCCCGGTCGCGGCGCGCGCGCGCCGGCATCGCCATGATCCACCAGGAACTGCAGCAGGTTCCCGAGCTGACCGTCGCGCAGAACATGTTCCTCGGCCATCCGCTGAAGACCGCCGGCGGCCTGCTTCGTCGCCGCGGCGAGCAGGAGCGGCGCGCCGCCGAGGCCCTTGCGCCGCTCGACCCGTCGATCGATCCGGCGGCGCCGATCCGCACGCTGAAGGTCGCCCAGCGCCAGATCGTCGAGATCGCGCGCGCCATGATGGAGGACGCCAAGATCCTCGCCATGGACGAGCCGACGTCGAGCCTGACGCCGAGCGAGTTCGAGCGCCTGGCCGTGCTGATCGCCGAGCTGGCGGCGCGAGGGCGTCTCGATCATCTATGTCTCGCACAAGATGGACGAGGTGTTCCGGCGTCTGCCAGCGCGCGACGATCCTGCGCGACGGCGCAAGGTGGTCGACGTCGTCGACTGAACGAGACGTCGCGAAGAGGCCGTCGTCGCGCGCATGGTCGGCCGCGAGCTGGCCGCAGCGAGCAGCACCAGCTCGCATCGCCACCGACGAGGTCATGCTCGAGCGTCGCGCGGCCTGACCCGCGGCGACCAGCGGTGCGCGACGTCAGCTTCGAGCTTCACACGGGCGAGGTGCTCGGCATCTCCGGCCTGGTCGGCGCGGGCCGCACCGAGCTGCTGCGGCTTATCGCCGGCGTCGACCGGCCGACGCCGGCGAGATCCGCGTCGAGGGCAAGGCCGTCACGCTCGGCAGCCCGCGCGCGGCCATCGCCGCCGGCCTCGGCCTGCTGCCGGAGGAGCGCAAGCGCGAAGGCATCGTGCCGCGCCGCTCCGATACGCAGCAACATCGGCGCTGGCCTCGATGCGGCGGTTCTCGCGCGCTCGGCTTCGTCGATCAGCGCCGCTGAGCGGACGAGCGGCCGAGGAGATGATGCGCGGCTCAATCTCGGCCGCTCGCTGATCGACCGGCCGATCGGGCAGTTCACCGGCGGCAACCAGCAGAAGGCGATCATCGGCCGCTGGATCGCGGCCGGCGCCCGCATCCTTCTGTTCGACGAGCCGACGCGCGGCATCGACGTCGGCGCCAAGGCCGAGATCTACGCACCTGATCGAGCGGCTCGCCGCCGAGGGCCGTTCGATGATCGTCGTGTCTCGTCCGAGCTGCCCGAGATCCTGCGGCGTCGCCGACCGCGTGCTGGTGATGCGCGAGGGCGCGGATCGCCGGCGAGCTCGAGCGCGACGAGCTGAGCGAAGAGGCCATCGTCGCGCATGCCGTGCCGCAGTCGCGACACGCCGTCCGCAACCGCACCCGCTGTCGCAAGGTCCTGAGCCATGTCCAGCACCAACACACGCCACTGCGGCCGCACCAGCTCGCCGGCCTTCGGCTTCACCGGTTCGGCCTGCGCGACGCCGGCACGCTGATCGGCCTGCTCGTCGATCGTGGTCGTCTTCTGCGGTCGCTCACGCCCGAACTTCCTGACCGAGCGCAACCTCCTCAACATCCTGCAGCAGTCGTCGATCAACGCCTGCGTGGCGCTCGGCATGACGCTGGTCATCATCTCCGGCGGCATCGACCTGTCGGTCGGCCCGACCGCCGCCATCGCGGCGGTCATCGCGGCGGTGCTGATGGCGGCGGGCGTGCCGATCGCGCTCGCCATCCCGGCGGCCCTCGCTGTTCGGCATGGCGGCCGGCGCGCTCAACGGCGTGCTCGTCGCCTATGGCGGCCTGCAGCCCTTCATCGTCACGCTCGGCACCTTGTCGCTCTACCGCGCTCGGCCCTGATCTACACCGGCGGCAATCCGATCTTCGGCATCCCGCCGGAGTTCCGCGCTCTCTTCAACTCGTCGCTCTTCGGCGTGCCGAGCCCGGTGGTGATCGTCGCCGTGCTCGCGCTCGTCGGTCTGGGTCGTGCTCAACAAGACGCCGCTCGGCGAATATTTCCTGGCCGTCGGCGGCAACGAGGAGGCGTCCCACATCGCCGGCGTGCCGGTCGCCATGACCAAGATCGCCAGCCTACGTGATCTCCGGCGGCCTGGCCGCCGTCGCCGGCCTGATCCTGGTCGGCCGCCTGGGCGCCGCCGATCCGACGCTCGGCAATCTCTGGGAACTCGATGCCATCGCCGCCGCCGCCATCGGCGGCGCCTCGCTGATGGGCGGCAAGGGCTCGATCGTCGGCACGCTGCTCGGCGCCATCATCCTCGGCAGCCTGCGCAACGGTCTGACGCTGCTGAACGTCCAGGCGTTCTACCAACTGCTCGCCACCGGCCTTATCATCCTCGTCGCGATGCTGATCGATCGCGCGACGAGAGGGCGGGAATGAACATGAACCTTGAGCGATCCGAGGACCGTGGGGCCGCGCATCCGCATGATGATGCCGCACCTGACCCCCCTGGAGGCGCGGGTGGTCGACATGATCCTCGGGCGCCGGGACTTCGACGAGACCACGTCGCTGAAGACGATCGCCGACGATGCCGGCGTGTCCGAGGCGATGGTCGTCAAGATCGCCAAGAAGCTCGGCTTCGCCGGCTTCAAGGATTTCCGCACCGGCGATCGTCGACTACAACCGCCTGCCGACGCGCCGAGCTGCATCAGGAGCTGTCGCCCGACGACACCGGCGCCGAGATCGTCGCAGAAGGTCTTC
Source organism: uncultured Alphaproteobacteria bacterium (assembly GCA_963788955.1). Taxonomy (GTDB): domain Bacteria; phylum Pseudomonadota; class Alphaproteobacteria; order Rhizobiales; family Rhizobiaceae; genus Mesorhizobium. Next base: position 139,354 of record CAWBIN010000006.1, read on the forward strand.
CGCACCTCGATCCATGCGCTGGAGGAAACGCTGTCGATCCTCGACCCGGAGGCCTTCGAGCGGGCGGCCGACCTGATCTTCACGACGCGCGCCAGCGCGACTTCTACGGCATCGGCGGCTCGGCGCAGATCGCCCGCGACGTCGCGCACAAGTTCCTGCGCATCGGCGTGCGCACCAGCGTCTTCGACGACGCGCACATGATGCTGATGTCGGCCTCGCTGCTCGGGGCCGGACGACGTCGCGATCGGCTTCTCGCATTCGGGCACGACCACCGCCGTCATCGAGCCCCTGGAGCTGGCCCGCCGGCGCGGCGCCCGCACCATCGCCCTCACCAATTACGCCGCCTCGCCGCTGGCCGAGATCGCCGACGTCGTGCTGTGCTCGACCGCGCAAGGATCGCCGCTGCTCGGCGAGAACGCCGCCGCCCGCATCGCCCAGCTCATCATCTTCGATGCGGTCTTCGTCGCCGTCGCGCAGCGCGACCTCGAGGCGGCCGAACGCAACCTCGCCGCGACCATGGGTGCCGTGCACGGCAAACGAAACGACGGATGCACATGACATCGCCGGACAGCCCGCGTCGTCGTCGTCGTCGGCAGCCTCCACTACGACATCATGGTCGATGCGCCGGACCGGCCGCGCAAGGGCGAGACGGTGACCGGCTACGCCTGGCGCCCGAAGTTCGGCGGCAAGGGCGGCAACCAGGCCGTCGCGGCGGCCAAGGCCGGCGGCGAGCGGCGATGGCCGGCGCCGTCGGCGACGACGAGTTCGGCAGGTCCTTCTCGACCAATCTCGACCGCAGGCGGCGTCGACCGAAGCTTCGTGCGGATCGAACGCCGGCGCCGGCTCCGGCATGAGCGTCGCGATCTCCGACGCCGAGCGGCGACTACGGCGCGGTGATCGTCTCGGGCAGCAATCTCACTCTGGGCGAACAGGACATCGCCGCCGCCCGCGCAACGATCGCCGAAACCTCGGTGCTGTTGTTGCAGAACGAGGTGCCGGAAGCCGCCAACATCGCCGCCGCCTGCGCCGTGAAGTCATCCGGCGGCCGTATCGTTCTTAACGCCGCCCCGGCCCGCGAACTGTCGGGCGAATTGATCGCGCTTGTAGACATCGTCATCGTCAACGCCATCGAGGCGGAATTCCTGGCCGGTGTGCCGGTCGTCGACACGCTCGACGGCGCCGTCGAAGCGGCGCGCCGCCTGGTAGATGCCTACCCGGCCGCGATCGTCACCGCCGGCGGGGATGGGGTCGCCTATTGCGACCGAACGGGTGAGGCCCTCGCGCTGGCGGGCATCCCGGTGAAGGTCGTCAGCACCCACGGCGCCGGCGACGAGTTCGTTGGAGCATTTGCGACGGCATTTGCCCGTGGCAAGCCGGTGCAGGCCGCAATCACCGCCGCCAACGAAGCCGCGGCAAAGCTGGTGGCTACGCCGGAAGGGGAGAGGTAAGGAATGGCGGCGCTCGCCTGATCCCTACCGATCGACCATCGACATGGTCTTTTCGTTGTAGCGCGGGCCGGAAACCTTGCCTGGCGCGAGCGCCACGTCGAGCGCCAGCATCTCGGTGGCGTCGAGTTCGATCGCGGCCGCCGCGACGTTTTCCTCCAGATAGTGTCGCCGCTTGGTGCCGGGGATCGGCACGATGTCGATGCCGAAATCGTCGCCCTTGTGCAGCAGCCAGGCGAGCGCGATCTGCCCGGGCTTGACCCCTTGACACCGGCGATGTCGCGCACGGTCGCGGCCGCCGCGACATTGGCGTCGTAAGTTGGCGCCCTGGTAGCGCGGGTCGCCGCGCCGGAAATCGCCTTCCGGATAGTCCTCGGCGCGCTTGACGTCGCCGGCGAGGAAGCCGCGGCCGAGCGGCGCGAACGGCACCAGGCCGATGCCGAGTTCCTTGAGCAGCGGGATGATCTCCGGCTCCAGATTGCGCTCCCACAGCGAATATTCGCTCTGCAGCGCCGAGACCGGATGTACGGCATGCGCGCGGCGGATGTTGGCAGCGCCCGCCTCCGACAGGCCGAAGAAGCGCACCTTGCCCTCGGCGACCAGCTGGCCGACCGCGCCGGCCACGTCCTCGATCGGCACAGTCGGGATCGACGCGGTGCTGGTAGAGCAGGTCGATATGGTCGGTGGCCGAGCCGCCGCAGCGAGCCTTCCACCGCCTCGCGGATATGCTCGGGCCGGCTGTCGCGGTCGGTGCCGACCTGCTTGCCGTTCTCGATGCGGAAGCCGAATTTGGTGGCGATCGTCACCTCGGTCGCGCCGGCCCTTCAGCGCCCGGCCGAGCAATTCCTCATTGATGTAGGGGCCGTACACTTCCGCCGTATCGAGGAAGGTGCAGCCGAGCTCGATGGCGCGGTGCAGCGTCGCGATCGACTCCGCCTCGTCGGCCGGCCCGTAGGACTGGCTCATGCCCATGCAGCCGAGGCCGATCGCCGATACCTGCAGCCCCTGGCTGCCAAGTTTGTGTGTGCCGAGGGTCATCTGCCTATCTCCGGAGAAGAGTATCTCGGTGAAAACTATAGGGGCCGCCTGCGTGGCGTCCGAGCCGCGATGAGGGGGAGATCGCGCGTCGCCGCCTCGCAAATTGACTCAATCGACGCTCTCCGCCATCCTTAAGGCAGGCCGCGATGGCGGCCATGTGTGAAGAGTGAGCCGATGGCCAGTCCTGTCACTGCCCAGAAATCCAAGCGCGCCGCGGTGCGCAAGGCGCTCGATCGCCACAAGGTCTATGTCACCGCGCAGAGCTTCTCCGGCGGCACCTATCAGGCCCGCGTGCTGGTCGACGGCGAAGCCTATCTGGGTCGACGAGTTCCGGCTGAGCCAGCTGCAGCGGGGCTTGTCACCTGCCGAGCTCGAACTGACGCCGGCCACCGACGATTGAGCCGCCGGCGATTGAGCAGCCGTTGCATCCCGCCTAGCATGCTGGGATGACCACCCCGCCGAAACTGAGGGCCTATCGCGCCAAGCGCGAATTCACGAAAACGCCGGAGCCGGCGGGCGGGCTGCTTGCCGATGAAGGCAACCGCTTCGTCGTCCACAAGCACCACGCCACCGCCGATCACTATGACCTGCGCCTGCAGGTCGGCGGCGTGCTGAAGAGCTGGGCGGTGCCGCGCGGTCCTTCGCTCAACCCGGCCGACAAGCGCCTGGCGATCGAGACCGAGGACCATCCGCTCGAATATATCGACTTCGAGGGCGTCATCCCCGAAGGCGAATATGGCGGCGGGCCGATGATCGTCTGGGACACGGGCACCTGGGCGCCGATGGACGATGTCGAGAAGAGTTTTCGCACCGGCGCCTTCAAGTTCCGCCTTGCCGGCGACAAGCTCAATGGCGGCTGGATGCTGACCAGGCTGAAGCCAAAGCCTGGCGAGGATGAAGGCAAGAAAAACTGGCTGCTGTTCAAGGAGCGCGACCTCGCCGCCGACGCCAGGCTCGACATCCTCGAGCGAGCGGCCGGAAAGCGTCAAATCCGGCCGCCGCATCGAGGAACTGGTGGCGACGCCGAAACCTGCGGCAAAACCTGCCAAACCGCTTGTCCTCAAACCCGGCGCGCTGCCCGGCGCCGTGCAGGGACCCGCGCCATCGCGCATCGAGCCGCAACTGGCGACACAGGTCGCCAAAACCGCCGGGCAGCGACGACCCCGCCGAGCGCACCGGCGAAGCCTGGCTGCACGAGATCAAGTTCGACGGCTATCGCACCATGGCGCATCTGGCGGACGGCGAGGTCAGGCTGATCACCCGCGGCGGCATCGACTGGACGAAGCGCTATGGCGACCTGCCGCACGCCTTTCGCGCAAACTGCCGTGTCGCGATGCGATCATCGACGGCGAGATTGTCGTGCTCGACGCCAAGGGCATCAGCCGCTTCGCCCTGCTGCAGGATGCGCTGGCCGAGGGCGCCGGCAACAAGCTGCATTTCTATGCCTTCGACCTGCTTCATCTGGACGGCTGGGATCTGAGGAAGGCGCCGCTCGTCAGGCGCAAGGCGCTGCTCGCGCAACTGCTCGCCGGCCTCGGCGCCAACTCCGCCATCCAGTTCTCCGACCATGTCGAAGGCGACGGGCAGGGGCTCTACGACCAGGTGACGGAGCTCGGACTGGAAGGCGTCGTCTCCAAGCGCGCCACCGCCACCTACCAGAGCGGCCGCACCAAGAGCTGGACCAAGGTCAAGGCGCTGCAGAAGGACGATTTCGTCATTGCCGGCTACACCACCTCCGACGCGGCCGAAGGGCTGGCCGCGCTCGGCATGGCCGAATTCGAGGACGGCGAGCTGCACTATCGCGGCAAGGTCGGCACCGGCTTCGATGCCGCAGACGGCACGAGAATTGCTCGCCCGGCTGGAGCCGCTCGCCGCAGGCGCCACGCCGCCGGAGGGCGTGCCGCGCGAGATCATGCGCGAGATGAACTGGGTGCGGCCGCTGCTGTCGGCCCGCATCCACTACGCCAACCGCACCGCCGACAATGCGTTGCGCCACGGCGTGTTTCCGTGGCCTGCAGGGATGTCGGCCTGTCGACGCCGGTCTCGGCCAAACGCAAGCGGCTGATTTCGGAGGCCGACCTCGCCACCATCTGGGTCACCAATCCCGAGCGGCGGCTGTTCGGCAAGACCGGGCCGACCAAGCTCGACATCGCCGTCTACTACGCGCTGGTCGGCGACTTCATGCTGCCGCACATCATCGGGCCGCCCGGTGTCGCTGGTGCGCTGCCCGACCGGCCTGCCAAAGGACTGTTTCTTCCAGCGCCACGCCTTCACCGGCATGCCGCCTTCGGTGGCTGTCTTCGAGTCGATCAATTCCGAGGGCGAGACCAAAACCTACCTGTCCGTGGAGGATGCAAAAGGCTATCTGGCGCTGCCGCAGTTCGGCGTCGTCGAGTTCCACACCTGGGGCACGCACCGCACGAGCCTCGACAAGCCCGACCAGATCGTCTTCGACCTCGACCCGGGCGAGGGGATTGCCTGGCGCGACGTGGTCGAGGCCGCCGTCCACATCAAGGGCCGGATTGGAGGCGCTGGGGCTGGTGCCCTTCGCCAAGACGTCCGGCGGCAGCGGCATCCACATCACCGTGCCGGTGACCCAGAAGCAGAACTGGAAGAAACTGCACCAGGCAACCAGCGCCATCTCCACGCATCTGGCGGCGACCGCGCCCGACACCTTCACCACCACCATGGGCAAGGAAAACCGCAAGCGGCGCATCTTCATCGACTACCACCGCAACGCCCGCGGCCACACCTCGGCCGCCCCATACTCGCTGCGCGCCCGCACCAATCTGCCGGCCTCGACGCCGGTGAGCTGGGCGGATCTGGAAGCGATCGATGCGCCGCAGGATCTGAACTACTCGTCGCTGCCGGGCCTGCTGGCGACTTCGGGCGATCCCTGGGCGCGAGATGGAGGAGTTGCGGCAAGGGATTTGCCGGTGATGGCGGGGAAGTAGCCTACGCGTGAGTGCAGAGCGTTCTCGTCATTCCTCTCAATTCCAACTCCATCGACGGTCCGCGGACAATTTGAACCTATTCTCACGCCTCAGGCATCTGAACTATTCGTCGGCAACCCACCAGCGCTGAAAGATTTCGCTAGGGATTTGCCGGTATCTTGAGGCTCGATGTAGGATTTCCGCGGCCTCATTCGTCCTTCGGACGAAGCGCTGCAAAAGTTGTCAGTGCATGGCCGCGTAGGAGAGAGTTCATGGCGCCCAGGGCAAGTTGGAAAGGTTACCTCAAGCTCAGCCTCGTCAGCTGTCCGGTCCGGCTCTATCCGGCCACGAGCGCGAGCGAGCGCATCAGCTTCAACCAGCTGCACAAGAAGACCCACAACCGCATCAACATGAAGCCGGTCGACCCGGAACTCGGCCTGGTCGAGCGTTCGGACCTGGTCAAGGGCTACGAGTACGAGGACAAGCAGTACATCATCATCGATGATGCCGACCTCGACGCGGTCAGGATCGAATCCAACCACACGATGAACATCGAGGCCTTCGTCGACGAGGACGAGGTCGATGTCATCTACCAGGACGCGCCCTATTATCTGGCGCCGGACGGCGCCATGGCGGAGGAGACCTTCGCCGTCCTTCGCGAAGCCATGCGCAAGTCCGGCAAGCTGGCGATCGCCCGCCTTGTCCTGTCCAGCCGCGAGCGCGTGGTGACCATCGGCTCGCGCGAGAACGGTATGTTCGTCTGCACCTTGAGGAACCCGAACGAAGTGCGTGGAACGGCTGAATATTTCGGCAACATCCCGGCCGGCAAGCCGGATGCCGAAATGCTGCAACTCGCCGAAGCGCTGATCAAGCAGAAGGAAACCACCTTCGATCCGAAGAACTACGAGGATCGCTACGAGATCGCGCTGATGGCGATGATCCGCGAGAAGCTGAAGGGCCACAAGCCGATCATCGCGGCGGCCCCCGAGCGCGGCAATGTCATCAACCTCATGGATGCGCTGAAGGCCAGCCTGTCGCAGTCAGGCGAAGCCGCCGGCCAAGTCGAAGAGCAAGGCCGATGACGAGGCGAAACGCCGCCAAGGCCAAGGCAGGCGCTGCCAAGGAAAACCCGTTGAAGGCCAACCTTCTGAAGGCCGTCGGTAAGAGCAAAGGGTGACGGCGCCTACTGGTATAGTTCCACCCGGCGCCGTCTTCGGCGTCGTCGGTGCGCTGGCGGCGTTTCCGCTCGGCTCGCCGCGCGCGAGGTCGAGCGCCGGCAAGGCCAGTTGCGGCGCGGCGTCACCCGGCGCACGACCCATGTCGTGTTCGGCCGCGCGCTGCTCGCCAAGGCCGCGATCACCAAGGCCGGCGATGCCGAGATCGAGCGCCGCGTTAACGCCGAGCGCGCCGCCGGCCGCGCGCTCATCAGCGAGAACGGCTTTCTGCGCCTGCTCGGCCTGATGAAGGCGCCGGAGGCGTCTTCGCTGTCCAGGCAGTCGCTCATCGACCAGTCGCGGCTGTCGGGCGCCGATCTCGACCTGCTCAGCCTGTTCGATGCCTTCGAGCACGATGGCGAACCCTATTCCTTCCGCGACCTGATCCTCGCCCGCAAATATGCCGGGCTGGTATCGCCGGCGGCGCGTCCTGGGGCGCGATCGCGCGCTCGGTGCACCGCTCCGGCCCGGTCGCCTCGCTCACCGCCAAGTCGCTCAATGTCGGCTCGCAGCACGGGCGGCCCGGATGCGATCTATCTCGAAGGACGGCCAGAGCGAGCTCGACGGCCAGCTGCTGTTCGATCTCGGCAGCCTCCGGCGACGACACGCTGGAGGAGCTTTTTGCCGAGGCTGAAAGCGGCGGAAGAGGAGGGCCGGCACGACGATGCGGCGGCCCTCTACCAGCGCTGCCTCGCCATCGATCCGAGCGACGCCATCGCCGCCTTCAACCGCGCCAACTGCCTGCGCGGCGCCGGCCGCACAGCCGAGGCCGCGCACGACTATGCCCGCGCGATCAAGCTCGATCCCGGTTTCGTCGAGGCCTGGTTCAATCTCGCCGGCCTGATGAGCGACGAAGGCAAGATTGCCTCGGCCCGCCGGCATCTCGTCAAGGCGATTGCGCTCGACAAGAGCTATGCCGATCCGGTGTTCAACCTCGCCCGGCTCGAATTCGACGCCGGCAATCTGGCAGAGGCGCGGCGGAACTGGGTGCGCTATCTCGAACTCGACGCTGACTCCGAATGGGCGCGCATGGCGGCCAAGGGGATACAGTTCGTGGATCTGCAGCTGGCGCGGACGGCGGGGTGAGATGCTTGCGCGCGTGATACATCCCCCTCTGTGGGAGCAGGTGCATCGCGCGCAGGCCGAGACGGAGAGGGTGCTGTCACACTGCGGCGCGTCAGACCAGTCTCCATGCCGCTGGAACCTGGACGAGGCGTGGCCGCCAAGCTGGAACACCCCTCTCGCGACCGAGCTCCGCTCCGGCCATCTTCCCCGCAAGGGGGGAGAAGGAGCTCGACCTCACCGCCGGAGGCCACCCCATGACCACCTTCCTCTTCGACGGCCACGACACCGCCCCGGTCACCATCCTGCTCGCCCATGGCGCCGGCGCATCGATGGACTCGCCCTCGATGACCGCCACCGCCAAGGCGCTGGCCGCGGCCGGCTTCCAGGTCGCGCGCTTCGAATTCCACTATATGGCCGCCCGCCGCTATGGCCACCGCAAGCCGCCGCCGCGCGCCGAGACGGTGAACCCGGAATACATCAAGGCAATCGCCGATCTCAGCGCGAAGGGCGTGACCGGCCCGCTGATCATCGGCGGCAAGTCGATGGGCGGACGCGTCGCTTCGATGGTCGCCGACGAGATGTTTGCCAAGGGCGAGATCGCCGGACTCGCTGTGCCTCGGCTATCCCTTCCATCCGCCGGCCAAGCCCGACGCAGCTGCGGACAAAACATCTTGCCGGATCTGAAGACGCCGACGCTGATCTTCCAGGGCACGCGCGACGAGTTCGGTACGCCGGACGAGGTCGCCACCTACGATCTCTCCGATGCCATCGAAGTGATCTGGCTGGAGGACGGCGACCATGACCTCAAGCCGCGCAAGGCCATCTCCGGCTTTTCGACCGCCGATCATCTGAAGACGCTGGCGGAGACGGTGAAGACGTGGACGGGCAGGATCACCGCCTGACGCCGCCCGATGAAAATCGCCAGCTTCAACATCAACAACATCAACAGCCGGCTGGATAACCTGCTGGCCTGGCTCGCCGCGGCAAAGCCCGACATCGTCTGCCTGCAGGAGCTGAAGGCGCGCGACACGCAGTTTCCGCGCTCGGCGCTTGCCGCGGCCGGCTATGGCGCGGTGTGGAAGGGCGAGCCGACCTGGAACGGCGTCGCCATTCTCGCGCGCGGTTCCGAACCGGTGCTGACCCGCGATGTCCTGCCCGGCGACGACGGCCGACAAGCAGAGCCGCTACATCGAGGCGGCGGTCATCAGGCATCGTCATCGCCTGCCTCTATGCGCCGAACGGCAACCCGCAGCCCGGCCCGAAATTCCAGTACAAGCTGGCCTGGCACGACAGGCTGGAGGTGCATGCCGAGCAGCTGTTCGACACCGGCCTGCCGGTGGCGCTGGTCGGCGACTACAACATCGTTCCCGAGCCGCGCGACATCTACCCGACCCGCTCCTATGACGACAACGCGCTGGTGCAGCCGGAGAGCCGGGCGTCGTTCCAGCGGCTGCTCGACCAGGGCTGGCTCGACGCGCTGCGCAAGAAGCATCCGAAGGAGACGCTCTACACATTCTGGGATTATCGCCGCAACCGCTGGCCCCGCGACGCCGGGCTCAGGCTGGATCACATCCTGCTCTCCAAGAAGCTGGCGCGCCGGCTCACCGCCGCCGGCATCGACCGAGACGTGCGCGGCGAAGACGGCGCCAGCGACCACGCCCCGGTGTGGGTGGAAGTGAGGTGAGGCAGACCCTCCCTTCTCCCACAACAGGGGAGAAGGGGAGGCGCTATCTGTCCAGCGGCCACATCCCAAGTTAGGTTGCGGGCAAACCACCACCGGGGATCGCAACGATGCCTAGCCCATTCGCCAAATCCGACACGTCCCCGCCGAGAGGTGCCGGGCTTGCCTGACATCGGCCTGACCGCAGTCCTCGTCACCTCTTGCGCTATCCTCACGGCAGCCGCGCTGCTTGTCTTGCTGCTGCGGCAGGCGCGTGTGCGCAAGATCGCCTGGCGCCGGGCAAATCCCGCCAACGACTATGCGGTGCGCACGCGCTGGGCCCCCAGCACCACCAGCACGCTCAACTTTTCGTCCTTCGTCTATATGGACGTCGACGGCGACGGCAAATACGGCCTTGCCGACCGGCCGATGGCCGGCATCATGGTGCGGCTGTTCGACGAACGGGGCGCCTTCGTCAAGGCGGCGCGCAGCAACAATGGCGGCTTCGCCAACTTCACCATGTCGACGAAGCGGCGCCGGACCGCGCTCCGCGTGCCCGGCACTCTACCGGTTTTCGGTCTCCGTGCCGCCGGGCTGGCGCGCCAGTGGTGCCAACGAGAACCAGTCGATACGCTTGCACGCCGCGCCCGAGTCCCTGGTCGGCCTCGCCGGCGATAGCCTGCCGACGCCGGTCGGCCTTGTACCCGGCCGCTACCTGGCGGGCAGGATGCCGGCGGCAGCGCAAGCGACGCTTTCGGTGATGGGCAAGGGCGAGGTTCTCGAAAGCCGGACACTGGCTCCTGGCTCGTCGTTTCGCGTCGATCTCGCAGGTGCGGCCGATGCGGTGGAGATCTCCGGCGGCGGCTTCGACCGGCGGCTGGCGCTGTCGTCCTATCCGACCGATCTCGGTCTGCTGTCGCCCGGCTCCGTCGCGCCGGACGCACCGCTGCGAACGATCGGCTTTGACGACGTCACCAAGCGCAGCCTGCGCAAGGTCCCCTGCGGCCATGCCGGGCTCGACTGGCGCAATCTCAACGCCATGTCGCGTGACAACACGAAGAACAGCGAGGGCTACGTCAACGGCAATGTCTCCGGCGATCACATCGCCTACACCAGCAGCGGCCATCCGGCCGAATTCGGCCGCGATCGCCCCTTCGGCTTTCATTCGGTGATGCTGACCGCCGCGTGGCTGGCCTGCGAGGGCGAGATTGCGCTGGTCGAAAGCTGGCTAGGGGAGGAATTGCTGCGCAGCGACGAGATAGTCCTGTCGGCACTGACGCCGTGCCACTATGCGCCGATGCTCAAAGCGGTGACGCAGGTTCGCCTGTCGACCAGGCACCATTGGCAGCTTGTCGTGGATGACCTGGTTCTGGTCCTCTGAGACCAAACCTGGTTCTGGTCCTCTGAGATCAATCAGGTTACTGGGTTCGAGAGCGCGCCGTTGGCCGTGATCGCCGAAAGCCTGTCCTTCTTGATAAGCGTCGGCTTCTCATAGATCTTTTTCATGCCTGACCTCTCCAAAAATCCTGTGCCGGCAACATCGGCTTGCCCAATCGCGGAAGGGCGCCTGGCCCGCCGAGATTATTGCGGCGTGATGACAGGGCCGGAAGCGCCGTTGACGGCGGTGATCGCGGAAAGCCTGCCCTTCTTGACAAGCGCCGGCTTCTCATAGGTCTTTTTCATGTCCAAGTCCTCCAAGCGTTTTATACAGTCAGGTTGCCATCTTCGCTCAATCAAGTGTGCCGAAATCAGCCCGCGGGCCCGATGGGGCCGGAAGCGCCGTTGCCGGCCGTAATCGCGGAAAGCCTGCCCTTTTTGACAAGCACCGGCTTCTCGTAGGTCTTTTTCATGCCCAGAACTTCCAAAATTCCCGGCCCGACAATGTCGGGCTGCCGTCTTCCGTCAATCATGGATGAGTGTCTGCCCGGCAGAGATCAGCCCGGCAGCACAACAGGGCCAGAAGCGCCGTTGGCGGCCGTGATCGCGGAAAGCCTGCTCTTTTTGACAAGCACCGGCTTCTCATAGGTCTTTTTCATGCTCGAACTCTCCAGAATATCCCGCGCGGATAATGTCAAACTCGTGTTTCCTGTCAACCATGCCGGCCGCTGTTGCCCTCTATTCTTGAAGAAGTCGGCATTTCTGCTCTCGACGCCCGTGCGGAGTGGCGCGAAAGACACAGGCAGCAGCGCGTTGCGCATTCGGATATTCGGGCGTCGGCCGCATAGATCTGTGGATTCGAAGATCTTTCCCGAAAGCTTGAGCCCGTAATGGCTTCGCCGATCTTGCAATTTCCGGCACTTGCACCGGTTTTGATTGAATTGATTAAATCGCCGACCCGCTCTAACTATTTGTTTTTACGCAATTCCGGACGGAAGCCGCTACGCGCCTTTCCCGGAATTGCCCTAGCCTTCGCGACGAGCTCGGCTAGGATGTTGATGCCGCTTTCTTCCCGCGGGGGGAGACTGGCGCCGCTGCGGGGGGAACCGATGAACAGGTCTGTCGACAGGCTGCTGGCGTTTCTTGTGCTGGCCGTTGCCCTGGCCTGCCTGGCGCATGCGTACCTGCTGCCGGGCACTTTCGCCCTGAGCCGCCTGGCGCATCCGCTGGCGGATGCGGCGTCCCTGCGGCTCGCGGCATTCCTGGCGGCGGCCCTGGTCTGCGCGCTCGGCGCGCTGCTGTTCTGGCAAGGCCTGTTGCCGGGCCGGCCAGGCCACCAGCGCGGCGCGCCGCTGTTCGGCCGCACCGCGGAGGTGCCGGACGCGGGCAGGCCGCGCCTGCGCCTGGTTTTCCTTGCCTTGCCGACGCTCGCCGTGCTGGCACTGCTGGCCGACCAGTTCGGTCCGTGGGGCGGGGAGGTGCCCGCCGAGCCGAAGGGTCAGGATGTAGCCGATGCTCCGCCGCCGGCGTCGGCGGCCCCATCGCCCGTGACGCCGGCTCCGGCGCCAGTCGCTCCAGCACCAGTCACTCCGCCACCGGAGCAAGCCGACAAGGCGCCGCCTCCAGCCGAGCCGGTGCTGGTCACGCCGCCGCCAGCCCTTGCGCCGACCCCGGAAGAACCGCCAAAGACCGCACTGGCACCTGCGCCTGAGGTTGCCCCGCCGCAGACCGTGGCGCCGCCGCCACCATCCGCGCCGCCGCAGCCCACCCAGCCCGACGGCCATCGCGACGCCGTGGTCTGGCTGGCGGTGTCGGCCGACGGGCACGAGATCATGAGCGCCAGCACCGACCGCATGATCAAGCTCTGGGACATCGACGGCAAGCGGCTGATCCGCGATCTCGGCGTCCACAAGGACATGGCGCGCACGGCGCTGTTCATGCCCGACGGCAAGCGGGCACTGACTGCCGGCGACGACGGCGAGATCGTGCTGCGCCAACTTTCGGATGGCGCGGTGCTGCACGTCTTTTCCTCAGGCACGAATGGTGGCGTCAGGAACCTGGCGATCAGCCCGGACGGCAGGCTGGCCGTCAGCGGCCACGACACCGGCAGCGTCATCGTCTGGGATATCGACAAGGGCAGCGTGCTGCATGTGCTGCCGGGCCACGACTGGTCGGTCAGCGCCGTCGCCGTCTCGCCCGACGGCACGCGCGCCATCTCGGGCAGCATCGACGGCGAGTTGAAGCTCTGGGACATCGTCTCGGGCAAGCAGTTGCGCAGCTGGCACGGCCACGAGCAGGGCACCTATGGCGCCGTCTTCACCGCCGACGGCCACCATGCGGTGACCGGCAGCGGCGACTACACGATCAAGCTCTGGGATCTCGACACCTTCAAGGAAGTGCGCCGCTTCGAGGGCCATTCCGGCACCGTCTACGAAATCGCGCTGTCCTCCGACGGCAAGCGGCTGGCCTCGGTCTCGCTCGACGGCACGGCACGGCTGTGGAACATGGACACCGGCGACCAGATTGCCGAGTTCGATCCAGGCACCGGGCCGCTTTATTCGGTCGCCTTCGCCGCCGACGGCACGCTGCTCACCGGCGGCTACGACCGCACCATCAGGGACTGGCCAGGTGCCGGTGGTGACGGCGTGGTGCTATTCGCCGGCGCGCCGGAGTGAGCACTGACGCGCTCTGCCGCTGCGGGAAAGCGCCGAGGCCAGAGCTGCCAATCTCCCCCCTTGTGGGGAGATCGGCTGTCACCGCGGCATTCGATCGAGGCCAATACCGGCTCGACACAAACACAAAATACTGGAACACCCATGCCCGATTTCCACATCGTCGAAGCCTCGATCGCCGACCTGCGTCGCGCGTTGGAAGCCGGCACCGTCACCAGCGTCGAGCTGGTCGGCGCCTATCTGAGGCGCATTGCCCACTACGATCGCCACGGCATTGCGCTCAACGCCGTGCCTGTCCTCAACCCCGCAATGTTCGCGGAGGCCGCCGCGTCTGACCGCCGCCGCCGCGAGGGCATCACGCTCAGGCCCTCTGGACGGCATCCCCTACACCGCCAAGGACAGCTACAAGGTCAGCGGCCTGACGGTCGCTGCCGGCTCGCCCGCCTTCGAGCATCTCGTCGCCAATGAGGACGCCTTCACCATTGCCCGGCTGCGGGCCGGCGGCGCGGTGCTGATCGGGCTGACCAACATGCCGCCGATGGCCAATGGCGGCATGCAGCGCGGCGTCTATGGCCGCGCCGAAAGCCCCTACAATGCCGACTACCTGACGGCGGCCTTCGCCTCCGGCTCGTCCAACGGTTCCGGCACGGCGACCGCCGCGAGCTTCGCCGCTTTCGGGCTCGGCGAGGAGACATGGTCGTCCGGCCGGGCGCCGGCCTCCAACAACGCGCTGGTCGCCTACACGCCGTCGCGCGGCGTCATTTCGGTGCGCGGCAACTGGCCGCTTGGTGCCGACCATGGACGTGGTGGTGCCGCACACGCGTCGGATGCCGACATGCTGGAACTGCTCGACGTGATCGTCGCCGACGACGCCGAAACGCGCGGCGATTTCTGGCGCGCGCAGCCCTGGGTGGCGATGCCGAAGACCGCTGACTCCGGCCGCAAAGCTACACCGGCGCTCGGACTGGAAGGCGCGCTGAATGGCAAGCGGCTCGGCGTGCCGACGAATGTATATCGGCCGCGACAGCGGCAGCCGCGCAAGCCAATCGAAACCCGCGCCTCGGTGCTCGACCTCTGGCAGCAGGCGGCGCGCGATCTGGAAACGGCTCGGCGCCGAAGTGGTCGAGGTCGATTTTCCCGTCGTCTCCAACTACGAGCGCGACCGCCCGGGTGCGAAAACCATGGTCGAGCGCGGGCTGGTGCCGCAAGCAGTTCGCCGAGCGCGAGATCTGGGACCTCTGCATCTTTGCCTGGGACGACTTTTTGCGCGCCAATGCCGATCCGGCCATTCCCGATCTCGTCTCGGTCGACGGCCCGACGATCTTCCCGCAGCCGCCGGGCACGCTGCCGGACCGTTATGGCGATGACGGTTTCGATCTGGCGGCGTATGTCGAGCGCGCGAAGCTGGGCGTCACGCCCTTCGCCGACATCCCGACGCTGGAAGCGGGCCTGAAAGGCCTGGAGGCGACGCGGCGGATCGATTTCGAAGACTGGCTCGACGCGCAAGGCCTCGACGCCGTGGTGCTGCCGGCCGTCGCCGATGTCGGGCCGGCCGACGCCGATGTCAACGAGGCCTCGGCAGCGCTTGCCTGGCGCAACGGCACCTGGGTCGCCAACGGCAATCTGGTCTGGCGTCATCTCGGCATCCCGACCGTCACCGTGCCGATGGGCACCATGGCCGATATCGGCATGCCGGTCGGCCTCACCTTTGCCGGCAAGGCTTATAGCGATGTGGAACTGCTTCGCATGCGCCGGCGACTTCGAGCGCTCAGCCGCCCGCCGCACAAGCCCGCCGCGCACGCCGGAATTGCCGGGCGATGTGTTTGCCGCTGGTCGCGGCCGGGCGGGTGATTGGCAAGGCGAGCCGCTCGGCGTCACGCTTGCTGCCGAGACGCGGCATTCCGGAGCTCAGGACGAGATCGTCGTCATGCTCGACCTGCAGGCTGACCCGGACCAAGCAGCAACGGCGAGTGTTGAACGTTCACATCAATGGCGAGCCCGTCGCCTGCGAGCGCACGGCGCGCGTTTCGCCGGGCGTATCCTGGTCCCGGCGCGCAAGCACGCGGGGTTCCACAGCGTCTGGCGCGGTTCCTACGGCTCGATCGTAACCGCCATTGTCCGCCTGCCCGACGGCCGCATCAGCGGCGCTTATGCGGTGACGGGCGGGATTGGGTGAGGGGTGAAACCGCCAATCTCCCCACGGCGGAGATCGCAGCTTCAGCGCCGCTCCTCCTTGACCCCTTTCCCACCCGCGCTATCTTCGCGCCATGCCAGAACCAGCCCTCGCTCCCCTTATCGTCATCGATCTCCAGACCGGCATGTTCGACGGCCGCTTCGAGCCGCCGATCCATGATGCCGACGGCATGGTCGCTCAGCGCACCCGTGCGCTGATCGACTGGGCGAGGCGGAGCGGGCGCAAGGTCGCCTTCATCAGGCATGACGGGCCGGCGGGCGATCCGCTGGCGCCGGGCGAGCCGGGCTGGCCGGTATGGCCGGCGCTCGGCCAGGCCAGGGGACGAGCCGACCTTCTGCCAAGACGCGTCGGCAATGCCTTCTCCAATGCGGAGCTTGGCGAATGGGTGGCCGGGCAGGGCGCCGGCGAAGTCGTGCTCGCCGGCGCGCAGACCGATTTTTGCGTCGCCGCGCACCGTCAAGGGTGCGTTGGCCGAAGGGCTCGCCGTCACCGTGGTGTCCGACGCCCACTCGACGCTGGACACGCCCGGCGAGACCGCCGTCGAGATCATCGCTCGCCACAACGCGGACTTCACCGAGGCCGGCGCCACGCTGGTGACGACGAAGGCGCTGACGGGCAGCTGAAGCGCCAACCGCACGAAGACAGGAGGCCACCTTGCCACACCTGACCTTGCCGGCCGAAGGCGGATGCCGTTGCGGGCGCGTGCGGCTGAAAATTTCCGCGCCGCCCTTGCTCACCATGGCCTGCCATTGCACCGGCTGCCAGTCGATGTCGGCCAGCGCCTATTCGCTGAGCGCCGCCATCCCGAGCGACGGGTTCGAAGTCACTGAGGGCGAACCGGTGATCGGCGGCCTGCACGGCGCCTCGCGGCATTTCTTCTGTCCGCACTGCATGAGCTGGATGTTCACGCGGCCGGAAGGGCTCGACTGGTTCGTCAATTTGCGCCCGACCATGCTCGACGATCCAGGCTGGTTCACGCCCTTCGTCGAGACCTGGACGAGCGAGAAGCTGCCCTGGGCGACGACGCCGGCCGTGCACAGCTACGCGGCATTGCCGGCGATGGAGGAATATGAGGCGCTGACGGCCGAGTTTGCTAAAGATTTTGTGACGGGCGGCTCCGCCGGCTGATCGCTTTTTGGTCGCGCCGGTGCCGACGGAGCAGGGGTGGTTGCCACCACATATTGCCTGATGGGGGCGCGGGCCTGCCGTGGTCGACGCGGCTGCGGGGGCGCATGTTGGGGTGTGCTCTGAGCGCGCGCCGACCAGGGCGGCTCGTACCGCCGCAAAATCACCATCGCACATCGCTGGTTCGCCGAAACTTACGCGAAAGCGGAATATGCGGGCGCTAAAGAACGGAGTCGGCGCAAACACTTTCTCTCTTTTCCCGCATTGACCTCCTTCGAACGAGCGGCGACGACTGGCGCTTCAACCGATGGACGGCGCCCTTGACCGAGCAGACGATTTTCCTGAACGCAAGACTGGCCGATGGCGCGCTGGTCGATCTCACCGTCACCGACGGGCGCTTCAGCGCCATCACCCCGGCAGCCGAGCGGACGCTAGCAACCGCCGCCGCCATCATCGACCTCGGTGGGCAGCTCGTCGTGCCCGGTTTCGTCGAGGGCCATATCCATCTCGACACGTCGCTTCTACGGCGACGCCTGGCGTCCGCACATCCCGTGCGCCGACGGTTTCGACGTGCGCGAGCGCGTCGCCTTCCAGGCACAAAACCTCGCCGCCGCCGCGCCGATGGCGGAACGCGCGAAAAGCCAGCTCGAGCTCTGCATCGGCAATGGCAGCCTTGCCATGCGCAGCCATGTCATGGTCGATGGTTCGGTCGGCCTGAAGCACCTCGAAACAATCCTTGCCGTGCGCGAGGCGTATCGCGACCTGATCGACATCCAGCTCGTCGCCTTCCCGCAAAGCGGTATTTGTCTTCGCCCGGCACGCCGGAACTGCTCGACGAGGCGCTCAGGCTGGGCTGCGACCTGATCGGCGGGCTCGACCCCGCCAGCTTCGATCGCGATGTCGAAGGGCCATCTCGACGTGGTGTTCGGCCTCGCGCAAAAGCACGGCGTCGGCGTCGACATCCATCTGCACGATGGCGGCACGCTCGGGCTGTTTCAGATCGAGGAGATCGCGCATCGGACAAAGGCACTCGGCATGCGGGCCATGTCGCGGTCAGCCACGCCTATGCGCTTGGCGACATTCCCGCCGATGCGCTCAACAAGGCCGGCGCGATGCTCGCGACCGCGGCGTTTCGATCATGACCAACGCGCCGGGGCAACCATGCCTTTCCGCCGGTCGCGGCTCTGCGCCAGGCCGGCGTCACTGTCTTCAGCGGCTCCGACAACATCCGCGATTTCTGGTGGCCCTATGGCGACGGCGACATGCTGCGCGCGCCAACATGATCGGCTACCGCTCCGGCTTCTACAAGGACCGGGAACTGGCGGCAGCCTTCGACGTGGTGACGTATGCCGGCGCCAAAGCGCTGCGGCTTGAAGGCTATGGCATCGCGGTCGGCGCCGCCGCCGACTTCGTCGCCATGCAGGCGGAGCATGTGCCCGAGGCGGTCGTCGCCGTGCCGAGAGCGCGCACCGTATATCGCTGGGGCAGGGCGGTCGCGAAGGATGGGAAGATGGCGCGGTGATGAGGGGCAGCTAATATACCTTCGTCGGCCGTGGCCAACACGCCTGGCGACGGCAGGCCAGCGCCGCCGCACCTACCCCAACCCAAGCGGCCTGCCGTCTTCGGCAGATACGCTGCGGCAACACAATAAGTTGCAAAGAAAATTGCGTGCCGCCGGGTGGATGGACAAGGGGCCTGACACCGGGGGGTAGTGTGGTGCCAGGCCCTTGCCGTCGGGTTCGACAGCAACAATGCGCCTGTGCCGGCTGGTGTCGCAAGGCGGACCATGGTCCGCACCAAAGGTCGCTGGGATCGCGGACTTGAGGCTATCGCTCCGGGCTTCCACGAGGCCGGGAACAGGCTGCGAGCTTCGGCGTGGTGACTTATGCCGATGCGAAAGGGGCGGTCGGCCTGTTGCAACTTTGCAACTGCGATCGATCACAATTTCGAGAGCTGAAACTTTAGGTTGAAGCGGCTGATTTGCCGAGCGATATCAACCTTAGTCGATTTACGCGGAGGGCTTCATGAAACTGGTATTGCTCTGTTCGGTTGCATTTCTGGCAGCCACTTCTCCAATTCTGGCAGCGGACCTTGGCCAGCCCGTCGCCGCCATGCCTTTTTCGTGGACCGGCTTCTACGTTGGCGCTCAAGCCGGCGGCGGGTGGAATGACAGCCATTGGTCGGGTAGACCACCTTTGTTCCCTTCAATACAAATGGGTCCGGCGGTGTTTTCGGCGGCCAGATAGGCTACAACTACCAGATCAACCAGTTTGTCATCGGCATTGAAGGCAACCTTGCAGGCTCGACTGTGAAGGGCGACAACCAATGTTCCAATGTTACCGGCACGGTCTGCGAAACCAAGCAGGACTATCTGGCCTCGGTGCGCGGGCGTCTCGGTTATGCTGTCGATCGGTTCCTGGTCTATGGCGATGGCGGTGTTGCCTTTACCAACTACAAATTTGCGGAAGTCGACAGCTTTCAGCAATCGTTTGGAGGCGGGTCTCGGGTTGGCTGGACCGCCGGCCTGGGCGTCGAATACGCCTTCACCGACCATTGGACCGCGGGCGTCGAATGGAACTACTATGATTTTGGGACCAAGTCTGGCGAAAGCGACGTGAATACGGGCTTCTTCGTAGACAATCGCGACACAGAAAATGTCGTCGTCGGAAAGATCAACTACAAATTCTGAGCGCTGGGCAGCAAGCCCTGACCTACGGCCATCATCCCGATGTGGCTCCAACGCTGAAGCACGGCGTTATCGCCATGGCTGACTTCTTGCGGCAACCAATGCCGTCAATGTGAACCGCGATGCCCATGAACGGCCCGGTTCGGCCCGCAGGAGAGATGTGCGAGGGACATCATTCCACACGGCGCCCTGGGGCAAGCCTCGCCCCCGAAATCATGACGCGCCGGCTCAGGGAGCTTGTCGCATGGCTTGGCCGCAAAGGATGTTCGGCTTCGTTGCCGCTGCGGCCGCGTCAGCGGCGTCGCCAAAAAAATTGAACCGCATACCGGCTTCCGCTTCACGTGCTACTGCCGGGACTGCCAGGCCTTCGCGCGCTTCCTCGATCGGCCGGACATGCTCGACGTCGCCGGCGGCACGGACATCTTCCAGATGCCGGCTGGCCGCGTGACGCTTGCCACGGGCAAGGATGCCGTGCGCTGCCTGCAATTCTCCGACAAGGTGCTGCGCTGGTACACCTCTTGTTGCCGGACCCCGATCGGCAACTCGGCCGGCCCGCGCTTCCCGGTGGTCGCCATCACTCACTCCTTCATGTGCCACGATGCCGAGCCGCGCGACACGGTGCTCGGCGCGCCGCTTTGCCGGATCCATGAACTCTCCGCCATTGGCCCGCTGCCACCCAACGCGCCGCCGCCACCGACGTTCAGCCTCTTTGCGCTGCGCGTCTCAAAGCTTCTCGTCTGGTGGCTGTGCGGTCTCGGCCGGCCGAATCCGCTCTTCGACCAGCACACGAACGCGCCGCTTTCCGTGCCGCGCGTCATCACGCCGGCCGAGCGCGATGCACTGGCCGGTGTGCCGATGCCCGCTCGCCTGGAGTTCTTGATCCGCCATGTGCTGACAAATGATCTGGCTGGCGCGGTCTTTGGAGCCGGGAAGATGAATCAGCGCATCAGCCAATAAGGCTAAGTGGCGGATATCGCAGGCAGCATGCTCGGCGGTGGCGCACATCCCTCCAAATTAATTTGCATGCAAATGTTTCGGATTGGCACGGTTTCGTGAAGCACTTCACCGTTCCCGCGCAATCGATCGGATACAGAGGCATCGCAAAACCGGCGCGGCGCGACAGGGCAGCACTGCTTTTTCCACCGCTACGATATGGAGGATGTCGATGTTCAAAACCCTTGGCCGAATTGCAACTGCTCTCAAGCGAGCCGGCAAGCGCAAGGAGACGATGCGCGCATTGGACAATCTGCCGCCGGAAACCCAGAAGGATATCGGCTGGTCGAAGTCCCCTTCTGACGAAATTCGGCTGCCGTTCTGAGGGGTCGAGCCGGACGCCTTGCTCTGTCGAACGCATGCGGCCAGCGGCGTCCGGTCGCCTCTTGCCCAACCACTACCGCAGCGTCGCGATCACGGATCAGCGCTGCCTGGCTTCGTCCGATGTCCATACGGGCTTGAAAGACACCGTCTTCAGGCCCGCGATTCGGACCCGATCGACAAACACGTCGTTGACGAACACGGAAGACGCGCGCATCGGCAGCTTGAAGATCTCGGCATTGCCGATCCGGTCCGCATGGAACGCGTAGCGTTCGATTGCGAGGATGTCGCCGTCCTCGAAAGTGACGATCTGCGACTGCTCCTTGTCCAGCGCGTCGATCACATTGGTGACGTTGAAGAGCCAGACCTCTTCGCCGCGAAGCGGCAGCAACTGGCCATAGGGCTGCAATGATGCCGCCAGCGCATCGACCGCGGGCTTGCGCAGCAGCGGCGCGTGTTCGCCAAGCCAGGGGAAATCCGAATAGGCATAGACGCGGTCGTCGTCGGCGATGCGTTGCATGACCGGCGGATACCATCTGTCGAGAACTCTTCCATCCAGGCCGAAGAAGAACTCGAAGTAACTGTCATCAACCGGCAGGACCCACTCCTGATCCTCCAGGACCGCGAACTCGTAAAGGCTGATCGGCATCGGTCGGTATCCTTGCGTCAGGGGTAACGCTCCCCGCCTTTTTCTGTTGATCGCGGCCAAAAAACAACGCTAATTGATGCCTGCGAGGGGCAATGCTGACAATTGATGAAGTGGGAGCGATCCCGTTGTTTTCGGGTCTGCCGGCGGCCGAACTGGAGCGTCTGGCGCGGATGGCGGCCGACCTTCATCTCAGCCCCGGAGAGTTCGCGGTCCACGAGGGCGGAGAGGCAGCACTTTTTGCGGTTCTCGCCGGCAAGATCGAAGTTGTGAAAACCTTCGACGGCGTCGAGCGGACGCTCGGCTGGCGGCTGCCGGGAACGATCTTCGGCGAGGTGCCGATCGCGCTCGGCTCGGGTTTTCCGGGCGGCTATCGCGCCGCCGAACCGTCCCGCGTCATGCGCATCGAGCTCCGAAGTCCAGGCCGTGCACGGCGAGACGCACCTGACGGCGATCGACATTCTCGACAAGACAAGCAACGCGCTGAGCCGGCACGAATGCGGCGGGCTGTTCGTGTTCATCGGCGCCAACGCCGAGACCGAGTGGCTGCCGGCCGAGGTCGCGCGCGATGCGCGCGGCTATGTGTTGACCGGCGACGACGTGAAGAAGGCCGGACTCTGGTCGCATGGCCGCGACCCCTATCTGCTCGAGACCAGCGCGCCCGGCATCTTCGCCTGCGGCGACGTGCGGCTGAGCCCGGTCAAGCGGATCGCGTCGGCAGTCGGCGAGGGCAGCATGGCCATCGCCTTCGTCCACCAGTATCTGGCCAATGAGGGCAAGGCCCAGCGCAGCTGATGGCCGCGCCCGCCTGCTTGACAGGCCGGCCCCATTGCCTCAGCCTTTGGGCCAGGCAGGGGAACGCGCGATGAAGAAACAATACTCGAAGCCCATACTGGTCAGAAAAGGCCGGCTCTCGGCCCAGACCGCTCAGCAGGCCGGTTCGCAGGCACCGGATTAACACCGGCGCAACCGCCTAAGATCGTTATCTGATACGCAAGGACGGAACTGGCGCCGGGCCAGCCTGGCTGGCGCGTTGACTGCGGTTCATTTCGGACCCGGCAGCACGGGCGCGTTCAATCGAGCCGTGCTGCCTTCAGGCCGATCAGCCGGCAGGCTTGTAAGAGCCGGCAGCCTTTTTGGCGGCGGCGAGCACCCCCTTCATGTCGAGTTCTTCGAGGATGACGAGGTCGCTCACCGAACCGCTTGCCCGCACGGCAAGGGCCATGCCCATCCCGGCTGTCTGGTCAGGCACCTCGCCATTGACGACGAC
This sequence comes from uncultured Alphaproteobacteria bacterium, assembly GCA_963788955.1. Classification (GTDB taxonomy): domain Bacteria; phylum Pseudomonadota; class Alphaproteobacteria; order Rhizobiales; family Rhizobiaceae; genus Mesorhizobium. Next base: position 161,993 of record CAWBIN010000006.1, read on the forward strand.
GTCGTAAGCTCCGCGCGTAAACATCAGGCTGGCCATCTTGCCGCCAACGCTTTCGAACAGCGCCTTGATCGCAGCTTCCCGGTCTGATCCCTGCATCAGTCCCTTGGCGGCGTGGGGTTCATAGTTTGCCAATATGGTAACCTTCATGGCTGTCTCCTCCAAATATCGTTGTCTCAGGCTGCTCAAATGTTTGAGCAGCACGGAGGTGCTTGTCTTTTCATTGACATTTGACGTGGCCTGTGGACCGCCTGGGCAGCCATGGCCAACGGCAGTTCATGACCGGAGCGAGCTTCGGTCTACCGCAATATGCGCCTATTCTAATATGACGACAATCCCGGCTACCCCAGCCACCACCACAGCGCCGCGATCACCGCCAGCACGCCGGCGATCGACAGCCCCAGCATGATGTAGGCGCCCTTGATGATATCGCCGATGATCTTCTTGAGGCTGGCGCGGTCGTTGAGGTTGGGGAAAGGCTCGTTCGGGTGCGCCACGCCGAGGAAGTCGCAGAGCGGCGCCCAGCCGTCGGTCACCTTGAACACCAGCAGCTTTTCCGCCGGCACCGCCGCCTTCACCTCCTCGGTGTAGGCGTTGTAGCGCGCCACCGCCTTGGCGCGGTCGTCCATCACGCCGGCCAAGGTGCGGCCCCACACCAGCTTGCTCGACATGTCGCCGAATTTTCGGCCGAACGGCGTCAGCCACTCCAGGATCTTGAACTGCCAGACATTCTCGGTGAAGTAGATCGTGTCGATTGTGCTCTCGTACCAGGCTTCGGCGCCGCGCGGATGCAGCGTCAACAGCACCTTGGCGTCGGGATAGGCGGCCAGCAATTCCTGCCACACGCAGCAGCCGGGATTGTCGACGGTGGCCGTGTACTTGGCGAACACCTGGTTCCAGTCGTGCTGGCTGCCGGGCGGGCTGTTCGCCACCTTGCGCCAGAAGTCGAGATGGCCCTTGTTGGCCTTGTTGAGGATGACTTCCTGCATGTGGTAGCTCGGAAAGCCGAGCCTGTTCAGCGCGGCAAAGGTCGACCACGTGCCGGTGCGGCCGAATCCGGCCCCGATGAGCTTGAGCGCCATTTCCCATCCCCCATTTTCTGGACCGCTGTTCTTTTTATGCGGATCCATCCGAAACGAGGTTGCATCGACCCCGGCAGGCGCGCAACAAATTTCCATGCGCAAACCATGAAACGTGAATTTTTGCTTTGGGCCACGCGGAAGGACCTTCTGGCTATTCCAGCAGGCAGGGGAGCCTGATAATAGGTCAGCCAGATTGACCTAATTGCCCGAGCTGATCCTGGTCACGCTCGAAGAAAATCCACGGGGAGGTGGGCTGTGACATTGATGGACCTCTTGGCGTCGCGCTCGTCGCGCATGAAGGCGTCGGAAATCCGCGAGCTGCTGAAACTGCTCGACCAGCCCGACATCATCTCCTTCGCCGGCGGCATCCCCGACCCGGCGCTGTTTCCGACCGAGGCCATCTCCGATGCCTATGCCTCGGTGCTCGGCGGCGCCGAGGCGGGAGCGGCACTGCAGTATCAGGTCAGCGAAGGCTATCTGCCGCTCAGAAAATGGCTGGCCGGCCAGATGGGCAAGCTCGGCGTGGCCTGCGACGAGCACAACATCTTCATCACCTCGGGCTCGCAGCAGGCGCTGGATTATCTCGGCAAGCTGTTCCTTTCGCCCGGCGATACGGCTTTGGTTACTTGGCCGACCTATCTCGGCGCGCTGCAGGCCTTCAACGCCTATGAGCCGCGCTACGACCGGCTGACGCCGGACGGCGGCAACATGACGCCAGCAGCCTATCACGCGGCCGCCGCTGCCGCCGGCGGCAAGGTGAAGTTTGCCTATCTGGTGCCGGATTTCGCCAACCCGACCGGCGAGACGCTGAGCTTCAGGCAGCGCGAGACGGTGCTCGATCTCGCCTGGCGAGCTCGACATCGCCGTCATCGAGGACGCCGCCTATCGCGCGCTGCGCTATGACGGCGAGGGCGTGGCGCCGATCCTGGCGATCGACTGCGCGCGTTCCGGCGGCATCGAAAACGCCCGCACGCTCTATTGCGGTTCGTTCTCGAAAATCCTGTCGCCGGGCATGCGCGTCGGCTGGGTCTGCGCGCCGCGCCGCGTCGTGGAGCGCCTGGTGCTGATGAAGCAGGCCTCCGACCTGCATAGCCCCTCGATCAACCAGGTGGCCATGCACCGCGCCGCCGAAGCCGTCTTCGACCGCCAGGTGGACAAGCTCATCGGCGCCTACCGGGAACGCCGCGACGGCCTGCTTGGCGCGCTCGAGGCCAATATGCCCGAAGGCGTGACCTGGAGCCGGCCGGATGGCGGCATGTTCGTCTGGGTGACGCTGCCCGAAGGCACCGACGCCACCGCATTGCTCGCCCGCTCGGTCAAGGAGGCGCGCGTCGCCTTCGTGCCGGGCAACGCCTTTTTCGCCGACGGTTCGGGCCGCAACACGCTGCGGCTGAGCTTCACGCTCGCCCACAAGCGCGCGGCGGAAGAGGGCATACCGAGGCTGGCGGCGCTTCTGAAGGGGTAAGGGGGCGCTGCACCATTCACCCCTTGAGCCCTCCGCCGGGAGGTGACAGGTTGGCGCGCCATGGCCGCCGCGTCGACATCGCCCCGCATCATCCTGCTCATCGGCAGCGCGCCCGATGTGGTGCGCTGCGAGGCCTGGCCGAAGGCGGCCTTCAGCCGGATCGTCGCCATCAACAATGCCTGGCGCGTGCGCCCCGACTGGGATTTCCTCGTTCATTCCGGCGATTTTCCGCCGGACCGGCTGCCGCCGCCGCAGATGCTGCGCCAGGCGCAGATGTTCAGCGCAGCGCACTACGTGCCGGCGCAGAACAGTTTTGGCGGCTTCGTCTATGCCGGCGGCACCATGGCGATGACAGCGGCCTACTGGACCATTTACAGCCAGAAGCCGGACGTGCTCGCCTTCCTTGGCTGCGACATGATCTACGACCGGCCGGAAAAGACGCATTTCTACGGCATCGGCCGCGCCGATCCGCTGCGTGACGACCCGACGCTGCGCAACCTCGAGGCCAAATCCGCCCGCCTGCTTCTTCAGGCGCTGCGGCGGCAATGCCTGTGCATCAACCTGTCCGACCTGCCGCGCAGCCGGCTGATCTTTCCGCGCCTGACATTCGAGGAACTTTGCAGCTTGTCGCAGGCAGACGTCGCCCGGATGCAAGCCGAAATCCTGGCCGGCATCGAGCTCGACACGGCCGACAAGGCCGAAAAGATCGAGCAGGATCTCGGCTATTTCTACGAGGACGGCAAGTACTGGAACCACCTCGACGAGATCGACGAGACGCGCCTGGCGGACATAGACAGGCTGTGGATGTCGGCCGTCGGGGACCTCACGGCTCGGCCCGCCGAGGAATGCAGCGCTGCGGAGTAGTCCTTAATTTTGACGTTGGAGATTGGCGAAGGCGGGGCGACATCCGATCTCCCCCACGAGGGGGGAGATCGGCAGCGTCAGCCCGCTCAGCCTACTCCGCCGCCAGCTTGTCCTGCGTCTTGGTATCGAAATCGCTGGCGTCGTGGCGTTCGTGCAGCTGCATGGCCGGGTCGCCGAAGGCGCGGTTGACCATGCGGCCGCGCTTCACCGCCGGCCGGGCGTCGATGGCGTCGGCCCAGCGCTGCACGTGCTTGTATTCCTGCACGGCCAGGAACTCGCCGGAATCATTGTACATGCGGCCCTTGGCGAGCCCGCCATACCAGGGCCACACCGCCATGTCGGCGATCGTGTAGTCGGGGCCGCCGAGATATTCGCTCTCCGCCAGCCGCCGGTCGAGCACGTCCATCTGCCGCTTGGTCTCCATGGCGAAGCGGTCGATGGCATATTCGATCTTTTCCGGCGCATAGGCGTAGAAATGGCCGAAGCCGCCGCCGAGATAGGGCGCGGAACCCATCTGCCAGAACAGCCAGGACAGCGCCTCGGTGCGCGCCGCCCGCTCGGTCGGCAGGAATTCGCCGAACTTTTCGGCGAGATAGACCAGGATCGAGCCGGATTCGAACACCCGGACCGGCTTCGGTTCGCTGTAGTCCATCAGCGCCGGGATCTTGGAGTTGGGATTGACCTCGACAAAGCCGCTGCCGAACTGGTCGCCATCGTTGATGCGGATCAGCCAGGCGTCGTATTCGGCGCCCTTGTGGCCACGCGCCAGAAGCTCCTCCAGCATGATCGTCACCTTGACGCCGTTCGGCGTCCCCAGCGAATAAAGCTGCAGCGGATGCTTGCCGATCGGCAATTCCTTGTCATGCGTCGGGCCGGCGATCGGCCGGTTGATGCTGGCGAAGGTGCCGCCATTCGCCTTGTTCCAGGTCCATACTTTCGGCGGTGTGTATTGGTTCATCGGGGGGAGGCCTTGTGGTTTTCGACGGGGAGGGTTGGCTTGCGCGAGGTTGGATGGGGCGGGTCTGGTCTATACCCCGATATAGATAGCGAAGGCTGCGGAAAGTTCAACTTGTGTTGAACTACAATCGATCCGACGCCCGGCTCCCTTTCCGCTTGCGGGAAGGAGGGCGCCAACCCTTGCACCTCACTCAATCCGCCATACCTATGGAAAAGACCGACCTAGCCAGGATGAACGGATGAACATCGATACCATTTCGCGCTCCGTCGTGGCCGTCCGCGCCACGATCCCCGATGACGCCTTCACCGCCGATGCGCTGGGCACCCGCCGCGAAGGCAGTGGCGTCGTAATCCGTGACGACGGGCTGGTGCTCACCATCGGTTATCTGATCACCGAGGCCGAGGAGGTCTGGCTGACCGACCAGGATGGCCGCGTCGTCCCCGCCCATGCGCTCGCCTACGACCAGGAATCCGGCTTCGGCCTGGTGCAGGCGCTGTCGCCGCTCGGCCTGCCGGCGGTGGCGCTTGGCGATGCCCACAAGGCCAAACCCGGCGATGCCGTAGTGCTTGCCGACGGCATCGGCCAGCAGGTCCATGCGCATATCGTCACCAAGCAGGAATTCGCCGGCTATTGGGAATATCTGCTGGACGAGGCGATCTTCATCGCGCCGGCCCACCCGTCCTGGGGCGGGGCGGCGCTGTTCGACGAGGACGGCAGGCTGCTTGGCGTCGGATCGCTGCGCCTGCAGATGAGCCGCGCCGGCGAGGTCGCCGACATCAACATGATCGTGCCGATCGACCTCCTGCCGCCGATCCTCGACGACCTCTTGACGCGCGGCCAGGTGGCCAAGCCGCCGCGCCCATGGCTCGGCGCCTTCTCGGCCGAGAGTAACGGCGTCGTCATGGTGATGAGCGTTGCCGAAGGCGGCCCCGCCGCCAAGGCCGGCCTGCGCCAGGGCGACATCATCTCCGACGTGCGCGACGGCGAAGTCGATGGTCTCGCCGACTTCTACCGCAAGCTGTGGGAAAGCCCGGCCGGCGCAGAGATCCCGCTCAGGGTGGTGCGCGACGGTCGCGAAACCTGGCTGCGGGTGAAATCGGCGGATCGCAACAGCTTTCTGAAGAAGCCGCATCTGCAGTGAGGCTCACTCCCCACAAGCCAAAAACCCCGTGCCCGTGTTCCACTCGGCGAACGGGATAACCGCGCTCTCGACCGACACTGTCTTGCGCACCGTCTTGCCGTCAGGCAGTTGCTTGCTGCTTCGAGGATGAGGAGGAAAGCCGCTGATGCTCGCAAAAGGAAAATCCGCCTGATGGCGCCGGTCAAGGTCGACCCCGACAAGGTGCATGAGTTTCCCGACCCCGACAGCTTCTACGCCTGGCTCGGCAAGCATCACGCCACCGAGACGGAAGTCTGGATCAAGGTCCACAAGGTGGGTTCCGGCCTGCCGTCGATCACACCCAAGCAGGCCATCGACGTCGTGCTGTGCTTTGGCTGGATCGACGCCGTACGCAAGAGCCTCGACGACATGAGTTACCTGCAGCGCTACACGCCGCGCGGCAAAAAGAGCATCTGGAGCCAGATCAATGTCGACAATGTCGCCCGCCTGATCGCGGAGGGCCGCATGACCGAGCATGGGTTGAAGGAGGTCGAGGCGGCGAGGGCCGACGGTCGCTGGGACCGCGCCTATGGCAGCGGCAAGGAGATGAAAATCCCCGACGACCTGCAGGCCGCCATCGATGCCGAGCCCAAGGCGAAAGAAATGCTGGCCAGGCTCAGCGCCCAGAACCGCTTCGCGCTCGCCTTCCGCACCCACAACATGAAGACCGAAGCCGGCCGCAGGAAGAAGATCGAGACCTTCGTCGAGATGCTGAAGCGCGGCGAGACGATCCATCCGCAGGCGAGGAAATAACCGCGGGCGGCTCGACCGAGACCGCCCGCAAGATTGCTGGAACCGTGTACTCTACCGGCCGAGATCGAGCGCCGCCGTCAGGTCGCCCATCGGCGGCTGGTCATTGTTGCGCAGCGCCTTGTCGCGGGCGACGATGCCGGGAAGCACCGGCAAGTCGTAGCGCGCGGTGATGAAGCGCAGGATCGACGTCGTGTCATATTGCGTGTGGTCGATGGTTCCCATCTTCGCATAGGGCGAGATGATCATCGCCGGAATGCGGTTGCCCGGGCCCCAGCGGTCGGCCTTGGGCGGCGCGACGTGATCCCAGAAGCCGCCATTCTCGTCATAGGTGACGACAACCAGCATATGGCTCCATTGCGGGCTCTTCTCGAGGTGGGAGACAAGATCGGCGAGATGCTGGTCGCCGCTGGCGACATCGGCATAGCCGCCATGCTCGTTGAGATTGCCCTGCGGCTTGTAGAAGCTCACCGCAGGCAGCTTGCCGTCGTCGATGTCCTTGATGAACGCCACACCATCCAAACCGCCGTCCTTCAGATGCTCGGCGCGCGCGGCCGTGCCCGGCGCATAGGCGGCGAAATAATTGTAGGGCTGGTGGTGGAACTGGAAGTTCGGCACCGGCGTGGCGTTCTTGCCGTCGAGCGCGGCCTGCCAGGCGCCGCCATACCAGGCCCAGGAGACGCCCTTCAGCGACAGCAGATCGCCGATGGTGATCTCGTGCTGCGGCGGCAGCGTGGTCGGCTGGGCCGGGTCGGCCAGGGCCTTGTCGCCGCCTTCTGCTGGCTTGTTGGCGCTCGGCTGATAGGGCGGTTGCATGGTGTTGACGGCGTAGAAGTCGGGCGTGATGGCCCCGTCATTGACGAATTTCGGCGCGCCGCCGAGTGCCGAGGGCGGCGAGTTGTCGGCAACCTTCAGCGTCTTGCCATCGGCGTCGACGACCGCGATCTGGCCCTTGACCGGGCTGGTGTCGGCATGGGGATAGACCGGCGCGCAGGCGCAGGCGAGCATGATATGATTGAGGAAGGAGCCGCCGAAGGCGCCCTGGAAGAAATTGTCGGCCAGCACGTATTTCTTCGCCACCGCCCACATCGGCAGCACCGAGCCGTCATAGTGGCCCATGACGAGACCACCCGAATCCGCCCAGGCGACGAACTTGTCGTTGCGGCCAGCGTCGATCTGCATCTGCTCCTGGTAGAAGCGATGCCAGAGATCGCGGGTGATGACGGAGGTCTTCTCGTTGAAGCCTTTGGCATCGTCGATGGCGAAACTGGCATTGGCCAGATGCGCCGACTGCGCCTCGGTCACCGGAGGCACAACGCCTTTGGCGGTCAGGCCGCCCCAGGCGGGCGGCAGTTCGGCAAGCGGCTTGCCGTCGCGGTCGAGCTGGCGCGCCTGGTCCGCCGTCAGGCTCGACAGGCCGTTGGCGCCGGGAAAGCCGCCATAGAGATTATCGAAGCTGCGGTTCTCGGCATAGATGACGACGACGGTGTCGATCTTGTCGAGGCCGGCGGGTGCGGCGCTGGCCGCGGTGGCAAATAGAGCCAGGGCTGAGCCGGCCAGAAAAAGCGAATTGAGGAGCTTGAGCCTCGTCATGGGGAGTACCTCGTGGCTGGGTTGGCTGGAGGAGCAATGCCTGGCGCGGGGGCGACGAACCAGCAGGGATGGAGCTAACTTCTCTGCCTTGTCACCTTTGTGACATTTTCCTCCCTGGCGAACACGGTTTCGTGAGGGAGAGAACCGGTCATCAATCCGTTGCAGTGGCTACCTATTTCCCGAGCAGAACGGACTGAACCCTATGATTGCGGCACGACGCAAACGCCTGACGATCGCAATCGCCGTGGCATCGATGCTGGGGCTCGCCATGCCTGCGAAAACGGTCCTTGCCGGGCCGGATGGCGTCCATCCCGGACCGATGTCGCGCGCCGAGGCCTATGCCAGGGCGGCCGCGTTGACCGGGCTTGGCCGAAAAATGTTCTTCGATCGCTCGCTATCGGCCTCCGGCCTGCAGGCCTGCTCGTCCTGCCACGATCCGCGATCATGCCTTCGGCCCGGCATCGGCGGCGCCGGTCGAAATGGGCGGGCCCGGCATGGACCGGCCCGGGGTGCGCGCCGTGCCGTCGCTTCGCTATCTGCAGGCGGTGCCGGCCTTCACCGAGCATTTCTACGATTCCGACGACGAGGGCGATGAAAGCGTCGACAACGGGCCGACCGGCGGCCTGACCTGGGATGGCCGCGCGGACCACGGCAGCGACCAGGCGCGAATCCCGCTGCTGTCGCCCTTCGAGATGGCCAACAAGGATGCCGGCGATGTCGTGGCCAGACTGCGTAAGGCCCCCTATGCCGGCGAGCTCAAGATGGTCTTCGGCGACAAGGTGTTCGACGATCCGGACAGCGCCTTCGACGCCGCCGTCGAGGCGCTCGGCACCTTCGAGCAGAGTGCTGCCGATTTCTATCCCTATTCCAGCCGCTACGATCGCTTCCTCGCCGGCAAGGCGACGCTGTCTGCGCAGGAACTGCGTGGCCGCGCGCTGTTCGAGGACGAAGCCAAGGGCAATTGCGCCAGCTGTCACCTGAGCGAACCCGCCAATGACGGCGAGCCGCCGCAATTCACCGATTTCGGCTTCCTCGGCATCGGCGTGCCGCGCAATCCGGCCATTCAGGCCAATGCCGATCCGGCCTATTTCGATCTCGGCCTGTGCGGTCCGCTGAGGACCGACCTCAAGGGCAGGGCGCAGTATTGCGGCCTGTTCCGCACGCCGACGCTGCGCAACGTGGCGCTGAAGCAGAGTTTTTTCCACAACGGCTACTTCCATTCATTGCGCGACGCCGTCGCCTTCTACGCCACGCGCGACACCGATCCCGGCCGCTGGTATCCCAAGAATGCCGACGGCACGGTCCGCCAGAATGACGACCTGCCCAAAGCCTATTGGGCCAACCTCAACCAGGATCCGCCCTTCGGCAAGAAGCCCGGCGGCAAGCCGGCGCTGACCGATCCCGAGATCGACGACATCGTCGCCTTCCTGCAGACGCTGACCGACGCCGACCAGCAGGCCGGCGCGCCGCCGGTGCAGTGAGCGGCCGGGATTCTCACCGGCGTCGGCGCTTGAGGGCCGGCAGGCCAGCGAGCAGCTTCACGCAGTCGTGACCGGCCGGCCGGGGTGACGCGCGGCATGCTACGAAAATAGCATTCTCGCACCTTGGGGTGGATGCTAGGGTCGCGGCCCGTGCACCCAAGGCACGCAGCGGCCCGCAAGACGGAGGCATACTGAGCGGGACGCCGGCCGTATTCTCAGCAAATCGGACGACACTGTTGAACCATCGTGACGCTGCCGCGTTGCAAGCGGTTGGCCACAAGGGAGGAACCACCTGTGAAAGCATCCTATCTCGTCTCGGTCGCGTTGCTTGCGGCGACCGCCATGCCTGCAGCCGCGGGCGAAATCTCCGACGGCAAGGTCAAGATCGGCATCCTCAACGACCAGTCCGGCGTCTATGCCGATTTCGGCGGCAAATGGTCGGTCGAGGCCGCCAAGATGGCGGTCGAGGATTTTGGCGGTAAGGTCCAGGGCGCGCCGATCGAAATCATCAGCGCCGATCACCAGAACAAGCCCGACATCGCCTCCAACATAGCGCGCCAGTGGTACGACACCGAGCAGGTCGATGCCATCATGGAACTGACCACGTCCTCGGTGGCGCTCGCCGTCCAGGGGCTTTCCAAGGAAAAGAAGAAGATCGACATCGTGACCGGCGCCGCTTCGACCGATCTTACCGGCAAGCAGTGCTCGCCCTATGGTTTCCACTGGGCCTACGACACCCATTCGCAAGCCGTCGGCACCGGCGGAGCGCTGGTGCAGCAAGGCGGCGACAGCTGGTATTTCATCACCGTCGACTACGCCTTCGGCTATTCGCTCGAGGAGCAGACCGCCAAGCTGGTTAAAGCCAGCGGCGGCAAAGTGCAGGGCGAGGTGCGTTATCCGCTGGGCTCCACCGACTATTCGTCCTTCCTGCTGCAGGCGCAGTCCTCCGGCGCCAAGGTCATCGGGCTCGCCAATGCAGGCCTCGACACCTCCAACTCGATCAAGCAGGCGGCCGAGTTCGGCATCGTCGCAGGCGGCCAGCGGCTGGCGGCGCTGCTGTTCACGCTGGCCGAAGTGCACGGGCTCGGCCTGCAGGCGGCGCAGGGCGTCGTGCTGACCGAGGGCTATTACTGGGACCGTGATGACAAGAGCCGCGATTTCGCCGACCGCTTCTTCAAGCGCACCAACCGGATGCCCAACATGATCCAGGCCGGCACCTACTCGGCGGTGTCGCAGTACCTCAAGGCCATCGACAAGGCCGGCACCGACGAGACCGAGGCCGTGGCCAAGCTATTGCATGAAATGCCGGTCGACGACGTCTTCACCGCCAACGGCAAGGTGCAGGCCGACGGCTCCATGGTGCACGACATGTATCTCTATCAGGTCAAGAAGCCAGAGGAGAGCAAGAAGGACTGGGACTACTATACCTATCTTGCGACCATTCCGGGCGACAAGGCCTTCATGAAGGCCGAGGAAAGCGGCTGCCCGCTCGTCACCAAGTGACGAGCGCAACCGCCGCGACCGTCCGGCCGGACGGTAACCAGGACGTGCCGCGGGTGGTGCTTTCCGCCCGCGGCCTTCGGCGCGACTTCGCCGGCTTCGTCGCCGTCAACAATGTCGATCTCGACGTCCATCACGGCAAGATCCACGCGCTTATCGGGCCGAACGGCGCCGGCAAGACCACGATCTTCAATCTGTTGACCAAATTCCTGCAGCCGACCAGCGGCAGGATCGAGCTGCTCGGCACACGACATCAGCCGGACCTCGCCGGCAAGGGTTGCGCGCATGGGCCTGGTCCGGTCGTTCCAGATATCGGCGATCTTTCCGCATCTGAGCGTCCTCGACAATGTGCGCGTCGCGCTGCAGCGGCCGAGCGGGCTGGGCTTCCAGTTCTGGCGCTCGCTGTCGGCACTCGACGAATTGACGCCACGGGCACGCGAACTTCTCGGCATCGTCGGCCTCGACGATGCTGCGAACCGGCTCGCCGGCGATCTGTCCTATGGCAGGAAGCGCGTGCTCGAAATCGCCACCACGCTGGCGCTCGATCCGAAAGTGCTGCTGCTCGACGAGCCGATGGCCGGCATGGGGCACGAGGATGTCGGCACGATCTCGCAGCATCATCCGTTCGCTGGCTCGCGACCGCGCCGTGCTGATGGTCGAGCACAATCTGACCGTCGTCGCCGATCTTTGCGACTGGATCACCGTCATGCAGCGCGGCGCAGGTGCTCGCCGCCGGCGACTACGCGACCGTAAGCCAGGACGAGCGCGTCAGGATCGCCTATATGGGGACGGAGCATGAGTGAGCCGCTGCTTGCCGTGCGCGATCTCCACGCCTGGTACGGCGAGGGCCATGCGCTGCATGGCGTGAACCTCGATGTCTTTCGCGGCGAGACCGTGACCTTGCTTGGCCGCAACGGCGTCGGCAAGACCACCACGCTGCGTGCCATCATGGGGCTGGTCCGCAAGCGCACCGGCAGCGTCACGTTCAACGGCAGCGGACCTGATGCGCCTGCCGCTGCACCGCGTCGCCCATCAGGGCATCGGCTTCGTGCCCGAGGAGCGCGGCATCTTCGCCACGCTGACGGTCGACGAGAACCTGATCCTGCCGCCGGTGGTGGCCAAGGGCGGCATGAGCGTCGAGGAGATCTTCGATCTCTTCCCCAACCTCAAGGAGCGCCGCAACAGCCCGGGCACAAAACTCTCCGGCGGCGAACAGCAGATGCTGGCGATCGCCCGCATCCTGCGGACAGGCGTGCAGATGCTGCTGCTCGACGAACCGACCGAAGGCCTGGCGCCGGTCATCGTCCAGCGCATCGGCGAATTGCTGGCGACCTTGAAGAAGCGCGGCATGACCATCCTGCTCGTCGAGCAGAATTTCCGCTTCGCCGCCCGCATCGCCGACCGCTTCTATCTGATGGAGCATGGCAAGGTGGTGGAAGGGTTTCCGGTAAGCGAGCTCTCTGCGCACACTGAACTGCTGCACGAAGTGCTGGGGGTATGATGGCGCCATGACGATGATCTTCGGCATCCCCATCCAGGCCTTGCTCGGCCAGATGCTGGTCGGGCTGATCAACGGCTCCTTCTACGCCATGCTGAGCCTCGGGCTGGCCGTCATCTTCGGCCTGCTGCGCATCATCAATTTCGCCCATGGCGCGCTCTACATGCTCGGCGCCTTCATCGGCTATTTGCTGCTCGTCCATCTCGGCATCGGCTACTGGCCGGCGCTGGTCCTGGTGCCGCTTAGCCGTCGGCGTGTTCGGCATGGCGGTCGAGCGCGCTGGCGCTGTCGCGGCTCTATAGGCTCGATCCGCTCTACGGCCTGCTCTTCACCTTCGGCATGGCGCTGGTCATCGAAGGCGTCTTCCGCTTCTATTACGGCGTCTCGGGAAATCCCTATGCCGTGCCGGCGCTGCTTGCCGGCGGCACCAATCTCGGCTTCATGTTCCTGCCCAACTATCGCGGCTGGGTGGTGGTGGCTTCGCTTGATCGTCTGCATCGGCACCTGGCTCTTGATCGAGAAGACCAGGCTCGGCTCCTATCTGCGCGCCGCGACCGAGAATCCCGAGCTTGTGCAGGCCTTCGGCGTCAACGTGCCGCTGCTGCTGACGCTCACCTACGGGCTGGGCGCCGCCCTTGCGGGGCTTGCCGGCATCCTGGCCGCACCCGTCTACCAGGTCAGCCCGCTGATGGGCTCGGATCTCATCATCGTCGTCTTCGCCGTCGTCGTGATCGGCGGCATGGGCTCGATCCTCGGGGCCATCGTCACCGGCTACATGCTCGGCCTCGCCGAGGGCCTGACCAAGGTATTTTATCCCGAGGCGTCGAACCTCGTCGTCTTCGTCATCATGGCGATCGTGCTTCTGCTGCGGCCGGCCGGCCTGTTCGGAAGGGATGCCTGAGATGAGCGAGCGACCCTTCAGGAAAGCGCACTGCCGCTTCCGTGCGGCTGGAACGGGGCCTGGTGGCGCTTGGCCATAGCGGCGCTGATCGCCGCGCCGTTCTTCATCTACCCGATCTTCCTGATGAAGATGCTGTGCTTCGCGCTGTTTGCCTGCGCCTTCAACCTGCTGCTCGGCTACACGGGGCTGCTGTCCTTCGGCCACGCCACCTTCTTCGGCGGCGCCGCCTATTTCTGCGCCTATGCCGTCAAGGCACTGGGGCTGGCCGCCCGAGGCAGGCATCCTGCTCGGCATGGCGCGGCGCGGCAGTGCTCGGGCTGGTGATGGGCTTCCTCGCCATCCGCCGGCAAGGCATCTATTTCGCCATGATCACGCTGGCGCTGGCGCAGATGTTCTATTTCTTCTGCGTCCAGGCACCGTTCACCGAAGGCGAGGACGGCATCCAGGGCGTGCCGCGCGGCACTCTGTTCGGCATCGTCGACCTGAACGTCACGATGAACATGTACTATCGTCGTGCTCGCCATCTTCCTGATCGGCGTGTTCGCCATCTGGCGCATCGTCAATTCGCCCTTCGGCATGATCCTGCGCTCGATCCGCGAGAACGAGAACCGCGCCATCTCGCTCGGCTATTCGGTCGGCCGCTACAAGCTCGCCGCCTTCGTCATGTCGGCGGCACTTGCCGGGCTTGCCGGTGCTACCAAGGCAATCGTCTTCCAGTTCGCCACGCTCACCGACGTGACCTGGCAGATGTCGGGCGAGGTGATCCTGATGAACCTGCTCGGCGGCATCGGCACCATGGTCGGCCCGGTCGTCGGCGCCGGCCTCGTCGTCGGCCTGGAAAACACGCTTGGCCACCTCGGGCTTCCCGGTGACCATCGCCACCGGTCTGATCTTCATGGTCTGCGTGCTCGTCTTCCGCCGCGGCATCGTCGGCGAGATCTACGCGCGCTGGCTGGGGCCGACGGCAGACGGCGGAGAGCGCTGACCGATCCCGAGATCGACGACATCGTCGCCTTCCTGCAGAGGCTGACCGACGCCGGCACCGGTGCAGTGAGGATGGGACAGAATCGGGACAAAACCTCAATCAGCTGGCTGCCGCCAATGACCGAGATGGGTGGAAAGGCGAACGGCAGATTTCGGGGAGCAGCTCAGGAAAGCAGACGTGCAGTTCGCTCGCTTCTATGTCTGTCATTGGCCGTTGGCGGACTTGCGGCTTAGAGGCTCGGAATGTCAGAAGCGGACCTTCAGTCGGGCTGCGTGCATCGACGTGAACTGACCCATTCCGGTCATCGCCTCGTTCCACCTGAAGGTCGCGAAAAGGGAGCGAACCCGGGCTTCACACAAACGCCCATCGTCTCAGCGTTTAAAGGTTTGGCGATCTCCTCGAGACGTTCGCAGGGCGCGTTTCCCGATGCGGCCGGCTTTGCAATGCGCTACACTCCCAGACCGCCGCGTCCGCGACGACGGCACCGCCTGCTGGGGTGATGATCCCGACGATTGGTCGCCCCCTGAAGGAGCTTCGCCCATGAAGCGCAGAATGGCCGCCCTGATGGTAGGCGATATCGTCGGCTATTCCGGAATGATGGAGCGAGCCGAGGAGCAAACCGCGGAACGCTTGGCTAGCTGTCAGGCCCTCATTTCGGAAAAGGTCGATCTGCTCGACGGCCGGGTTTTCAAGACGACGGGTGATGGGGCCCTCGCCGAATTTCCGAGCGCCGTAAACGCCGTGCGCAGTGCATTCGAGATCCGCAGCGCGCTTGCAGGCGCGCAAGAGCCCGATACCGAACCTTTCAGGATGCGGTTCGGTCTCCATATCGCGGATGTCGTGGTGCAGGGCGATGATCTGGTCGGAGACGGCGTCAACCTCGCGGCGCGCATACAGGCGGCAGCCGAACCGAACTCGATCTATGTGAGCGGTGCGCTCTTCGATCATGTCCGCCGCAATTCTGCGTTCATATTCGACGATATGGGCGAGCGGGCGTTCAAGAACATTACAGAATCGGTGCACCTCTATCGGGTCCGCGGCGAGATCGGAGCGCATCGGCTGCAGTCGGCGCCGACGCAACTGGTCATCACGACGGAACGGCGGCCGGCATCGGTCGCGGTGCTCCCTTTCCGGGTTTCGGGCGACGACGAGAACCAGCGCTATCTCGCTGAGGGCCTCACCGAGGAGCTTATTGTCGAACTGGGGCGGTTTCGGCGTCTTTCGGTCAGTTCGCGGAGTGCGAGCTTCGCGGTTGCGGACTTCCACCCGGATCCGGTGAGGGTCGGCGAGGCTTTGGGCGTTCGATATGTGCTTGAGGGACAGGTGCGCAAGATCGGAGAGCGGGTTTCGATCAGCCTCACGCTGTCGGAAACCGACCAGGGGACGGTGGTCTGGAGCGACAAGATCCAGCGTCCGTTCGAGGAAATTCTCCGCTTTGGTTGATGAAACCGTCGCGAGGATCGCCGCGACGGTATCCGGACGGATGGAGGACGCAGCCATGGTGGCGGCGCGCCGAAAGCCGCCAGAAAACATGACCGCCTTCGACTGCCTCTTGCGCGGGCTGGATCATCACCGCCTGGGCGGCGTCACCGACGACAATGCTCGCCAGGCCGTCGGCTGGCTTTCAAAGGCGATCGAGGCCGACCCGCACTACGCGGCCGCCTATGCGTGGAGGGTCTGCGCAGCGTCAGGGCTGCCGGGTTTCGACCCCGAGCAAGGTCGACGGGACATTTGCCGCGCGCTCGAGCTTGACCCCTGCGATGCCGAGGCAAACCGGATCATGGGCGCGTTTGAACTTATGGGTGGCAACTTCGACGAGGCCCTGGCGCACAGCCGCAGAGCAATGGAATTGAACCCGACGGATGCCTACATCAAAGCAAGATGCGCCGCGGTCTTTACCTTTGTGGGCGAAGCAGAGCGTTCATTGTCCTTGCTCGACGAAGCCGAGATGCTCGACCCGTTCCTTCCTGTATGGTGCGTCGAGGAACGGGGTGTGGCTCTTTATGCGCTGGGCCGCTATGCCGAGGCTATTGAATCCCCTCCGCAAACTCACGTTTCAAACCACTCGATCGCGCCTCTATCGGGCGGCCGCGCTCGTCGCGCTCGATCGATCCGACGAAGCCGGCCGGATGGTCAGGGAAGCTGTCGGCAGCGAGGCAGCTCTAACGGCCTCCAACTTCACCAGCCGCGAGTGTTACCGCGATCCTGAGAAGGCTCGGGAGCTTGGCCGCTTGCTAAGGGAAGCAGGTTTGCCGCCATAAGATCGGTGGCGACGGTCTGCCGCTAACGACAACCCGTTCAGCACACACACTGTCGAAGTCTGCAACGGGTCGACTCCGGTCGTTTGCGATCGAAAAGGGAATGGCCGCTCATGACGCGACTACGATGTCCAGGGTGGTCGCCGGCAACGTCTGCTATCGGGCAACAGCAAAGATCACCTCGACGGCCGACATCGGCGCAAAGCGGCCAACGCGGTGCGGCAGTCGAATGTCTGCTTTCGGGTAACGGTCAGCAACGTCGTTGCGGCCAAGATGGAGGTCGAACCAGTCGTTCGGAATGATTGGGTCTTGACCCACCTTACGCAGCGCGCTTGGGTTCCACCGCGAACGGGCTGAGACCGAGCCAGGTCTGCATCTTCCTGCCGATGGCCTTGTCGCCGGTCAAGGCGACCTTCGCACCGGCCTTCTCGACCGTCGTCAGCCCCATCCAGATCGCCGTCATCGTGTGCAGGTCGGTCGAGACATCGGGATGGGTCGGACGCGCGTCAGTGGCGCTGCGGCAGGAGAGCTGGGGCGTCGCGCGAGCCATAGTCTCAAGAGGCGTGATCGTGGTATCATAAGCCGGTAAGGCCGGAGGTGCCGGTCCTGCCTGCCTCTGACCTGCGACTTGCGAGTTGTGAAGCTTTACTGAGGCCCAACATGGAGCGCAAGCTCGCTGCCATCCTTGCCGTCGATGTCGTCGGGTACTCGGCGCTCATGGAGGCGGACGAAGCGGGCACCTTCGACCGGCTGAAACGGGGCCGCAAAGAGCTGTTCGAGCCCGAAATCGCGAAGCGACACGGGCGAATCTTCAAGCTGATGGGAGACGGCCTGCTGGCGGAGTTCGGCAGCGTGGTGGATGCGGTCGAATGCGCGGTCACGCTTCAGCGCGGCATGGCGGAGCGTAATGCGAGCGTCGCCGAAGACCAGCGCTTCGAAGTCCGGATCGGAATCAACCTTGGAGAAGTGATCGTCGAAGGGGACGATCGCTACGGCGAGGGCGTGAACGTGGCGTCGCGTCTCCAACAGCTCGCCGAGCCCGGTGGCATCTGCGTTTCGGAGAAGGTGTCTAAGGAGGTCAGGAAGAAGCTGGCGTTTGGGTTCGAGCCCATGGGCGAGCAGCGGGTGAAGAACATCGCCGAGCCGATATGCTGCTATCGCGTGAACCTGGACGTTCCGAGAGCCGCTCCGGTCGGCCGACTGGCATCGCTCGTATTGCCCGACAAGCCCGCGATCGCGGTCTTGCCATTCACCAACATGAGCAGCGATCCGGAGCAGGAAACTTTGTCGACGGCTTGACCGAAGACCTGATCACCGACCTGTCTCGCTCAGCCGGCCTCTTCGTCATCGCGCGCAACTCAACCTTTGCTTACAAGGGGCGGTCGGTCGATGTGCGTTTGACCGCGCGTGATCTTGGGGTGCGTTATGTGGTTGAAGGCAGCGCCCGGCGCGCCGCGGCGCGCGTGCGCATCAACGCGCAGCTGATCGACGCGATCGGCGGCGATCATATCTGGGCCGAACGCTACGACAGCAGCCTCGAGGACATCTTTGCAGTGCAGGACGAGGTCACGGCCAAGATCGTCGAAGCCCTTGTCGGCCGATTGGCCGGACAGCCGGCGCGCAAACGGCCGACGAGTCTGGAAGCCTATGACCTTTGCGTACGAGCCCGCGGCGTCAGTTTTCAGACCGGGTTAGGCGCGCGGGAAGCGCGCATGCTCCTGGAAAAGGCGATCGGACTCGATCCTGACTATGCCGAGGCACATAGCTTGCTGGCCCTCAATCTTTGGCTCGGCTGGCTGTTCTGGAACGAGCCGAAGCAAACCAACCAGCCTCGCGCGCTGGCGGAAGCGCAGCGGGCTGTGGCGCTCGACCCTAACGATGCGGGGAACCGCTGGGGGCTGGGCATCATACTTGGTCACGAACGGCGTTACGCGGAATCGGATGCCGAGTTTGAGGCAACCTTCAACCTCGATCCTAATCATGCCGATGCCTGGGCGATACGCTCGGATCTCATCACCCTGAGGGGCGACGCGGTCAAGGGCGTCGAATTCGTGAAGCGGGCGTTGCGGCTCAATCCGCACCCCCCGGGATGGTACTATTGGATGGCAGGCCAAGCCTATTATGCGCTCGGCGACTATCAATCCGCGGTTGAGGCTTTGCGCAAGCCGGAAACCTACCGCACCACGTCGCGGCGCATGCTTGCGGCAGCCCTCGCGCAGCTCGGGCGCCTGGATGAAGCCCGTCAGGAGGCGGAATTCTTCATGATGAACGATCCCCATTTCAGCATCAGGCACTGGGCAACATCGCAGCCATTCGACAACGAGGAAGTGCTCCAGCGCTTCGTCGAAGGCTACCGCAAGGCTGGCCTTCCCGACTAAGAGCGCATCGTTTTGGATCGCCGGCTTGCTCTGATCAAGACATGGGCTCATCTTTTGGCTGTGAGGGCAGTGCACGTGGGTTCCATCGATCAATGTCCGTTGATGGCGCGCGAGTACGACGTTGGTGATGGATCCTGCAATGTCCGCTTTCGAGAAGCCAGAAAAGCAGTTTTTATGACCGACAAGCGGCGCAGAGCGGTCGGCCTCCTAGCCCGTGGTAAGGAGCCCGGTGACGCACCCGAGTCGGCGGATTATATCTGCCGACTGCCGTTCCCACCTCCGATAACGTGGTGGCGAAAGCGAACCGTCCCTCATGGGGCTTCGTAGAGTTCCAGCGGCAATCCATCTGGGTCGCTGAAAAAGGTAAACCGTTGGTCTGTATATGGGTCGATCCGGATTGGCTCAACGGCAACGCCGGCGGCTTCCAGGCGCATAATTACGGGATCAAGATTCGCCACGGCAAATGCCAGATGTCTCAGGCCTGTCGCCTCTGGATGGGACGGCCGCATCACTGGTGCAGGGAAGGAGAACAATTCCAGCTGGGCGGACCCGATCCGCAGGTCGGCCTTCCATGACTGCCGCTCCTCCCGATAGACCTCCCGGATCAGATCGAGGCCGAGGAGTTCGACATAGAACCGTCGCGACCGGTCGTAGTCGGTGCAGATGAGTGCGACGTGGTGAATGGCGTTCAGCATGCCACGAACTCTAGCCAAGCTGGGATTTGAGGCCAAGGTCACCATCGGGTACACGGCACTTTGTTTGAAGTCGCCGTTCGCGAGGGTCGCCTCGTCCATACGGATTTTCATCTGCGCCCAGTTGGCGGCATGATGTTGCCGCCAAAGGGCAACCAAATCCGCATTTCGGCTGGCCTCGAGGCGAGATTTACGCCGCCCGAAATTCATCAAACCGCTGATTAAGGGCCTTACTTTAGTGATGTCACTATTTAAGCAAAGCCCCAATTGCTTAAATAAGGTCTCGCCTGCTCACCTCACACCGGCACTTCCAGCCCGACCTTCACCCGGTCCATGGCGACGAAGGTGCGGAAGCGTTTGACATTGTTGTTGTCGAAGAACAGTCGCCGTGTCAGCGCCTCGTACTCGGCCATCGTCGCGACGGTGATGACGAGGATGAAGTCGGCATCTCCCGTCACATAGTAGCATTGCTGCACCTCGGGCAGGGCGATGAAGCCGCGCTTGGCGGCGTCGATCAGCTCGGCCCGCTCGCTTTCCACCTCCACCTCGACGAACAGCGTGATCGGATGGCCGACCTTGGCCGGGTCGACCAGCGCGACATTGGCGCGGATGATGCCGGTCTCCTCCATGCGCTTGATGCGCCTTTGCACGGCCGGCGCCGACAAATTGACGGCTTCGCCGATGACCCGCTGCGGCGTCGTGTTGTCCTTCTGCAGGATGGCGAGGATGGCGCGGTCGAAGCTGTCGAGGCTTTGCGGTAGCGGGCATGGCGACATCCAGACGAAACAAACTTGCAATCAGATGGTCGAAACACAGCGCAATTTTCGTCCGCCTTGCAATATGATTTCAGCGCTCAAGGGGAAAAGACCATGATCCTGCTCAACCTTCGTCCTGAACATCGCCAGCCGCTGGTGGCGGCCGACGCCTCTGACGCTCGGCCTTGCCGGGGCCGACGAGGCCGAGCGCTTTCTCGGCCATCGCGAGAACCATGCCGAGACGCCGCTGCATGCCTTGCCGGCGCTGGCGGCCGAACTCGGCGTCGGCTCGCTGCACGTCAAGGATGAGGGTTTGCGGCTCGGGCTCGGCAGCTTCAAGGCGCTGGGCGGCTCCTATGCCGTCATCCGGCTGGTGCTGGAGGAGGCGGCTAAGCGGCTCGGCCGGACCGTGGATGTAACGGAACTGGATCGAGCCCGCAGTGCGCGCCATTGCCGCCGGCATGACCTTCGTCTGCGCCACGGACGGCAATCACGGCCGCTCGGTGGCGCAGGGCGCGCGGCCTGGTCGGCGCCCGCTCGGTGATCTTCGTCCACTCCGGCGTCAGCGACGAGCGCGTCGCCGCCATCGCCCGCTTCGGCGCCGAGATGGTGCGGGTCGACGGCAGCTATGACCATTCGGTGAGGGAAGCCGCCGAGGTCGCCGCCGAGCGCGGCTGGACCGTCGTCTCCGACACATCCTGGCCGGGCTACGAGCGCATTCCCGGCCTGGTCATGCAGGGCTACACGGTGATCGTGCGCGAGGCGCTGCGGCATCTGCCCAAGCCACCCACCCATGTCTTCCTGCAGGCCGGCGTCGGCGGCATTCGCGGCGGCGATCGCCGGTCATCTGGCGATCGCGCTCGGCGAGGACAGGCCGACGGTGACGGTGGTCGAGCCCGCGCGGGCTGCCTGCGTCTTCGCCACCGCCGAAGCCGGACGTCCGGTGAAAATCCCGCATGACGAGCCGACCGTGATGGCGATGCTCGAATGCTACGAGGCCTCGCCGGTCGCCTGGCGCGTGCTGGCGAGGGTCGGCGATGCCTTCATGACCGTCGAGGAAGAGGATGCAGTGGCGGTGATGAACCGGCTGGCGCGGCCCGCGGGCGACGATCCGGCGATCGTCTCCGGCGAGAGCGGCGGCGCCGGGCTCGCCGGGCTGATCCGCGCCGCGGCGTCGACCCGATGCGCGGGCAGCGCTCAGCCTCGATGCAGGCTCGCGCGTGCTGGTCGTCAACACCGAGGGCGCCACCGATCCCGGCCGCTATGCCGAACTGGTCGGCATGGCGCCGGAGGATGTCCTGCTGCAGACTGCGTGAAAGGCGGATGACCATGGCCGAACTCGATCGGGAAGACCTTCACCGCGAGATGACCGCATGGCGGCATGAATTGCACGCCCATCCCGAATTCGGCTTCGAGGAGAAGCGCACCTCCGCCTTCGTCGCGCAAAAGCTGCGTGAATTCGGGCTGGAGGTTGCCGAAGGCGTCGGCGGCACCGGCGTCGTCGGCACGCTGACCAAGGGCAGCGGCAACCGCGCGATCGCCTTGCGTGCCGACATGGATGCCTTGCGCATCGCCGAACAGGGCACGATGACCTACCGCTCGCAGACGCCTGGCACCATGCACGCCTGCGGCCATGACGGCCACACGTCGATGCTGCTGGGTGCTGCCAAGCTGCTGGCCGGAGAAGGCGGCTTCGACGGCACGGTGCGCTTCATCTTCCAGCCGGCCGAGGAATGGGGCAGGGGCGCGCTCGCCATGCTGGACGACGGCCTGCATCGAGCGCTTTCCCTTCGAGGAGATCTTTGGCCTGCACAACATGCCGGGCCTGCCGGTCGGCCATTTCGAGACCCGCGCCGGGCCGATCATGTCGGCGGAGGACAATTTCGAGATCGTGCTGAAAGGCATCGGCGGCCATGCGGCGCGGCCGCATTCCGGCAGCGAGACGCTGGTCGCCGCCTGCGCTTTGGTCACCAATCTGCAGACCATCGTCTCGCGCCGGCTGAGCCCGGCCGACATCGGCGTCGTCTCGGTCACCGAGCTGATCACCGACGGCACCCGCAACGCACTGCCTGGGCTCGCCCGCATCCTCGGCGACGCCAGGAGTTTCCGGCCGGAAGTCAGCGCCGAGATCGAGAGGCAGATGCGCATCATCGCCGAAGGAACCGCACTGGCACACAATGTCTCGGCCGCGGTCACCTACACGCGCGAATTCGTGCCGCTGGTCAACGATGCCGCACTGGTCGACGAGGCGTTCGTGGCGGCCAGGAGCGTGCTGGCCGACAACGCCGTCGGAGTCGCGGCCGAGCCGATGACCGGCTCGGAAGATTTCGCCCGCTTCCTGACCCATGTGCCGGGCTGCTTCGTCTTCCTCGGCAACGGTGACAGCGCGCCGCTGCATAATCCGGCCTACGACTTTAACGACCAGGGACTGCTGCATGGCGCGCGTTTCCACGCGGCGGTGGTGCGGAGGCGGCTGCCGGGGTGAGGTCGTAGCCGGCTAGCCGAGAGGCCGAAATGTCGGCGCTTGGGACGGAGTGAGACTCTGGGCGAAAGCTACGCCCCATCACCCGTCTTCTCGATCTCCTCCAGATAGAAGACCTTGCTCGGCTGCAGATGGTCGACGCAGAGCTGGGCCAGCACCCAATTGTCCTTGCGCTTCATCGCCTCGATCATGAACCAGTGGTGTTGGCGCGAAACTTCGAGCTTGTCGCGATCGGCGAGCGAATTCGCCCGCACCGGCAGGCTGAGCCGCATGTAGTGGTCGATCGACGACACCAGATAGTCATTGCCGCAGGCCGAGAACATGGTCAGGTGGAAGCGGTCATTGGCCTCATGGATGCCGCGCAGATAGTGGGCGTCGACATGGGCGCTGTAGACCCGGTGGATCTCCATCAGTTCCGCGATCAAGGCATCGCTCGCCGGCAGCGGGATCATCAGCGCCGCCTGGCGCTGCAACAGCTCGCGCACTTCGTAGATCTGCCGCACCTCGTCCGGCGACAGGCGTCTGACCATCGCGCCCTTGTTGCGCTCGCGGGTGACGACGCCCAGTTTTTCCAGCTGGTAGAGCGCCTGGCGGATGGTGTGGCGCGAGACCGGGAAGCGTGCGAGCAGCACATCCTCGACCAGCCGCGTGCCGGGCGCCAGCTTTCCGAAGATGATGTCTTCCTCCAGCGCCTTAACGACGTCGGCTTCCTTGCCGCCATAGTCTGCCATGTTGAGCATTGTGTCGTCCTCGCGCCGTCCTGTGGGCCACTCTAGCCGCAGACCGAGCCTTCCCGCAACTGGCGCAAAGGGCTCAGATAATCGATAATGTGGTGTGCATAAGCAAGGAGATTGCCTCATTTCGCACAGTCATTAGAAATTGGAAGCAAGAATTATTGACAATCTTGGCCGCTCGCCTATGGTGCGACGTCAGCGGTGGCCCTCGCTCCGGCGACGCGGTCCCGATGTCAGCGCAAATTGAGTCCACAGGTGTCGATTGGTCTATCGCGGCCTCAGAAAGGGAGTGACCAGCTACGGCGACGCGGCCTTCTCGCTGTTTTTGCGCAAGGCCTTCATCAAGGCCGCCGGCTATTCGGACGATGCGCTGGACCGGCCGATCGTCGGCATCGTCAACACCACCAGCGACTACAATCCCTGCCACGGCAACGCGCCGCAGCTGATCGAGGCGGTCAAGCGCGGCGTCATGCTGTCGGGTGCGCTGCCGATGGTGTTCCCGACCATCTCGATCCACGAAATCCTTCGCCCACCCGACCTCGATGGTGCTGCGCAATCTGATGGCGATGGACACCGAAGAGATGATCCGGGCGCAGCCGATGGACGCGGTGGTCGTCGTCGGCGGCTGCGACAAGACCTTGCCGGCGCAGATCATGGGCGCGATCAGCGCCGACCTGCCGACGGTCGTGGTTCCTGTCGGGCCGATGGTGGTCGGCCATCACAAGGGCGAGACGCTCGGCGCCTGCACCGACTGCCGCCGGCTCTGGTCGGGGCACCGCGCCGGCGAGGTCGACGCTGCCGAGATCGAACTGGTCAACGGCCGGTTGGCCCCGTCGGTCGGCACCTGCATGGTCATGGGCACCGCCAGCACCATGGCCATCATCGCCGAGACCATCGGCCTCACTGTGTCCTTTGGCGCCTCGATTCCAGCGCCGCTGGCCGAGCGGGTCCGTTCGGCCGAAGCTTCGGGCCGGGTCGCCGCCGCGCTCGCCGTCAGTGGCAGGCCGTTTCCCAGCGAGCTCGTCACCCCGGCGGCATTGCGCAACGCAATGGTCGTCATGCAGGCGATCGGCGGCTCGACCAACGGCATCATCCATCTTGCCGCGATCGCCGGCCGGGCAGGGCACGCGATCGATCTCGCCGAGTTCGACCAGATCGGCCGCGAGGTGCCGGTGCTGGTCGACCTGAAGCCGTCGGGCGAGCACTATATGGAGCATTTCCACGAGGCGGGCGGCGTGCCGCGCCTGCTTGCCGAACTCACCGGCTTCCTCGATCTCACGGTGCCCGTCATCGGCGGCGGCACGCTGGCCGACCGCGTGATGAAGCGCGAGCACATGCACGACCAGCATGTCATCCGGCCGCTCGGCCGGCCGCTGAAAGCGCAAGGCGCCATGGCCGTGCTGTCGGGCAATCTCTGTCCGCGCGGCGCCGTCATCAAGCATTCGGCGGCCTCGCCGGCGCTGATGCAGCATACCGGCCGTGCGGTGGTCTTTGAATCGGTCGCCGACCTTGCCGAGCGCATCGACGATCCCGATCTCGACGTTGCGGCCGACGATGTGCTGGTGCTGCGCAATGCCGGGCCGAAGGGCGCGCCCGGCATGCCGGAGGCCGGCTACATTCCGATCCCGAAGAAGCTCGCCGCCGAAGGCGTCAAGGACATGGTCCGCCTCTCGGATGCGCGCATGAGCGGCACCGCCTTCGGCACCGTCATCCTGCATGTATCGCCGGAAGCCGCCGCCGGCGGTCCGCTCGCTCTGGTGCGCAACGGCGACCGGATCAAGCTCGATGTCGCCGGGCGGCGCATCGACGTTCTTGTCGACGACGCGGAACTGGCCAGGCGCGCCGCCGCGGCACGCCCCGCCGTAGAGCGGCCCGAACGCGGCTATGCGCAGCTCTACCACGACCACGTCCTGCAGGCCGACCAGGGCTGCGACTTCGATTTCCTCGTCGCCGCGCCGGCCGCCGATATCGAGGAAGCCGCGCAATGAATGCGCGTTCTCAGCCAGGGACAGAACCCCGGCAATGCCTGCCACCCAATGCGCCGGTGCGGCGCGTCGCCAACCGCCTTCCGCCGGGAACCTGCGACACGCACGCCCATGTCTTCGGGCCGGTCGCGCGCTTCCCGCTGGACCCCGGCCGCGGCTACACGCCTTCGCCGGTCACCATTATCGACTACCGCCGGGTCATGGACGCCTATGGCATCGAGCGGGCCGTGCTGGTGCACCCGAGCGTCTACGGCTTCGACAACAGCGTGCTGTTCGAGGCGCTGGAGACCATGCCCAAGAGACTGCGCGGCGTCGCGGTGATCTCGCCCAAGGCGCCCGAAACCCTGTTCGCCTGGGCGCACCGTCTCGGCGTGCGCGGCCTGCGCATCAATCCGCGCAACCCTGCCGGCCTGACGATGAAGGATTTCTCTGCCGTTGCCGAGCGCATCAAGCCGTTTGGCTGGCACATCCAGCTGCAGGTCGACATCGAGGATTTTGCCGATCTGGGCAGCGTCGTCGCCGCTGCGGACGTTCCCGTCATCATCGACCATTTCGGCTTCCCCGAGCTGGCGCACGGTCCCGATGGCCGCGCCTTTGCCGAACTGGTCGAGCTGGCAGCGGCCGGCCAATGCGTCGTCAAGATGTCGGCGCCCTACCGCGTCTCTCCCGATCGCTACGCGGCGCTCAAGCCTTTCGTCGAACGCCTCGTCGACCGCGCACCGGCCTCGCTGATCTGGGCGCTCGACTGGCCGCACACCGAATGCTTCGAGGCCGTGCCCGACGACGGCGTCATTCTCGACCTCGTCTGGGACTGGCTGCCCTCGGAGGAGTTGCGCCGGCAGGTGCTCGTCGAAACACCGCGCCGCCTGTTCTTTGCAGACGGCGAGCCCGCTTCAACCAAAGCCTCCGGATCCAAAGCATGAAGACCCTGAAAGGCGTCATCGCCGCCACGCCCACGCCGCTCAACGTCGACCTGTCGATCGACATCGACCGCCTGGTCGGCCATTGCCGCTGGCTGCTCGGCGACGGCGGCTGCGACGGCATCAATTTGCTCGGCACCACCGGCGAGGCGACCTCGTTCTCGGTCGAGCAGCGCATCGCCGCGATGCGGGCGGTGGCGCAATCCGGCGTTCCGCTGCAGCGCATGATGGTCGGCACCGGCGCCTCGGCGCTCGCCGACGCGGTGGCGCTGACCAGGGCCGCGCGGGAGCTGGGTTTCGCGGGAGCGCTGCTTCTGCCGCCCTTCTACTACAAGGGCATCGATGCCGAGAGCCTGGCCAACCATGTCGGCGAGGTGATCGCCAAGGCCGGACCGTTCGGCCTGAAGATCTACCTCTACCACATCCCGCAGAACACCGGCGTGCCCTTCGTCGCCGAAGCCATTGCGCGGCTGCGCGAGCGCTATCCCGACATCGTCGTCGGCCTCAAGGATTCTTCCGGCGACATCGCCTTTTCGCGCTCTTTGGCTGTGCAGTTTCCCGGCTTCGACGTCTTTCCAAGTTCCGAAGGCAGCCTGACCGAATGGAAGAGCTCGCGCTTCGCCGGCTGCATCTCGGCCACCACCAACGTCACCGGCGCGCTGTCGCAGATTGCCTGGTCGGATCCCGACAGCGAGAAGGGCCGCCAGGCGGCGGCCTCGGCCATGGCCATTCGCGGCGTGCTCGGCGGCTTCCCGCTGATGCCGAGTGTCAAGGCGGCATTGGCCGCAATGACCGGCGATGGCGGCTGGGAGCGGCTGATGCCGCCGCTGCGCCGCCTGTCGCCGGCCGAGCGGACAGAACTGTTTTCGCGGCTGGGCAAGACCGATTTCGTCGCACAGCACGCGCCGGCCACGGCCGGTTGAGACACGGAGTCTACGGAGAAGAAAAGGGAGGTCCGTCGGAGGAGTTCGAAAATCCAGCGCGCCGGCCGGACCTCGGGCGTGCATCGCAGGAAAACATCAACGGAGGAGAACGGAAATGAAAAGACGTACATTCATCGCACTCGCTGCGGCAGCGGCGGCAGCAACGACCATCAGCGTTTCGCCCGTCTTCGCGCAATCGAAGGAGATCGTCTATCTCGCCCCGGCGCTCGACGTGCCGTTCTGGCGCACCGTGGCCAAGGGCGTCGAGGCCGGCGCCAAGGAGGGTGGCTACACCTTCCAGGCACTGGAAGCCCAGAACAACGCGCAGAAGCAGCTCACCAATGCGCAGGACGCGATCACCCGCGGCGTCGCCGGCATCGTCATTTCGCCGACCAATTCCTCGACCGCGCCGAGCGTCCTGAAGCTCGCCGCCGCCGCCAAGATCCCGGTCGTCATCTGCGACATCGGCACCACCGAAGGCGAGTATGTCTCCTTCATCGCCTCCGACAACACGGCTGGCGCCAAGGGTGTCGGCGAGGCGGTCGCCGCGGCGGCGAAAGCCAAGGGCATGAAGGAAGCGCCCTACGGCATGATCACCATCTCGCTCGCCCGCATCAACGGCCAGAAGCGCACCGACGGCTTCCGCTCGGCGATGGAGGCGGGCGGCTACGGCAAGGAGATCGCGCTGCAGCAGATGCAGGCCTACACGGCCGACGAGTCCTTCAAGTTCGCGCAGGACATGCTGACCGGCAACCCGAACCTGAAGGCGATGTTCATCGAGGCCGACACGCCGGCCATGGGCGCGCTGCGCGCCATCAAGGCCAGCAACCGCTCCGGCGACATCATCGTCGGCGCCTTTGACGGCATTCCCGAATTCGTCGATCTTCTGAAGAGCGGCGAACTGACGGCGGCCGGCATGCAGCAACCCTGGCTGATGGGCGAGACGGCGGCCAAGTCGCTGGCCGAGCACCTGGCCGGCAAGACGCCGCCGAAGGAGGTTCTGGTGCCGGTGATGATCGCCACCAGCACCAACATCGAAGAGCTGCTTCCCGAAGCCAAGAAGAACGTCTTCGGCGAGTAGCGTCGGCAAGTTCCAATGCCGCGCCGGTATGCTCCGGCGCGGCTTTCCAGCGAAGGCAAGATGCAGGCGGCAGCAGCGAAAGAAACCCTGTTCACGGCAAGCGGCGTCGAGAAATCGTTCGGCCGCACCCGTGCGCTCGCCGACGCCTCGATCACGCTCAGGCGCGGAGAGATCCACGCCCTGCTCGGCGCCAACGGCGCCGGCAAGTCGACGCTGTCGCGCGTCATCTGTGGCCAGATCCGCCCGGATGCAGGCGACATCGCCTATCAGGGGCCAGCCGTTCTCGATCCGCCGCGCCCGCGACGCCATCGATGCCGGCATTTCGCTGGTCATGCAGGAAACCAGTCTCGCCCCCGATCTGTCGGTGGTCGAGAACATCTTCTTGCCCGAGCTCGGCCGGCCCGGCCTGCCCAGGTTCGGCGAGATGCGACGGAAAGCCGAGGACATACTCTCCCGCCTCGGCCAGCGCGCGCAGTTGCCGCTCGACGGCGACGTGCGCGCGCTTTCCGCCGCGCAGCGCCAGCTGGTCGAGATCGCCAAGGCGCTGGCGCTGGAATCCGACCTCATCATCTTCGACGAACCGACGGCATCGCTCAGCCCCGGCGAGGTCGAGCGGCTGTTCGACATCATGGTCAAGCTGCGCGACGAGGGCAGGGCGCTGGCCTTCGTCTCGCATCGGCTGGAGGAAGTCTTCGCCGTCACCGACAAGGTGACGGTGCTGCGGGAAGGCCGCACCGTCGCCGCCGACGTCGCCACCGCCAAGCTGACCCAGACCGAACTGATCCGCCACATGGTCGGCAGGGAGCTCAGCCAGATTTACACCGAGCGGGCGCCGAGCGCGCATGCCGAAAAGCCCGTCGTGCTCGAAGTCGAGAATTTGAAAAGCGCACCGCTGGTCCGCGACGTCTCCCTCAGCCTGCATCGCGGCGAGATCGTCGGCCTCGGCGGCCTGGTCGGCGCCGGACGCTCGGAGACGCTGGAAGCGATCTTCGGGCTGAGGCGCCGCGACGGCGGCTCGGTGCGCCTCAACGGCAAGCCGTTTGCGCCGCGCAAGCCGGCGCAGTCGATCCGCGCCGGCATCGGCTTCGTGCCGGAGGACCGCCGCCGCCAGAGCATCGTGCCGGATCTGAGCGTCAGGGAAAACCTGTTGCTCGCTCATCTCGGCGCCCATCGCGGCTTTGGCCTCGCCTACCGTCGGCGTGACGAGAAGGTGAGCGAATTGCTCGCCATGCTCGGCCTGCCGGCGGACCGGCTGCTCGACGCCAGCATGCTGAACTTTTCCGGCGGCATGCAGCAAAAGATCATCATCGCCCGCTGGCTGATGCTCGATCCCGAGGTGATCCTGCTCGACGAGCCGACCAAGGGCGTCGACATCGGCACGCGCTCCTCGATCTACGCCATGCTGCGCGCCATCGCCGACCGTGGCGTCGCAGTGCTCATCGTCTCGTCCGACTTCGACGAATTGCTCGGCATCTGCGAGCGCGTCGTCGTCATCAGCGACGGCATGTCGATCGCCGACATGCCGAGCGCGGTGCTCGACGAGGAGAAGCTGACGCTGCTGGCCGCGCCCCGCACCTCGATGGAGCGCAACGTGCGCTTCCTGCGCGACCTCGCCGCCACCTATCGCGGCGCCGCCTTCTGGGGGCTGATCGAGGACGAGAAATTGTTTTGCCTGAAGGTCGCCGTCGCCGATCAACGTGCCGCGCCCGGCTTCGGCGACGGCGCTGCAGTGGATTTCGCAGAAACGCGGATTCCGGCGGCACTCGGCGCCGCGAAATCGCAATTCGTCGCCGAGGCCGACGGCGGCCTGAACACCTTGATCGTTGATGTCGCGGGCTCACGTGGCCATGCCATGGGCGCGGCCGGCCTTGTCCTGCCGCACGACACTGAGCCGCCCGACGCCGGCCAACTGGCTGCCGTCATCAAGGCCCACTACGCCGCCCATGACTGATGCCGCTGATGACTGACAAGGAACGCCCCGCAATGGCCGCGAACGAAACGATCGGCACCGCCTATGGGTCGCCGCCGCCACGCCAGGCGCTCAGATGGCTGACGGCACGGCTGGAAGTCAGGATGCTGCTGCTCGCCATCCTGATCGCGGTGACGCTGTCGCTGGCATCGCCCTATTTCCTGACCACCATCAATGTGCTGAACCTGCTCGACCAGTCGGTGGTCGTCGGCATCGTCGCCATCGGCATGACCTTCGTCATCCTCACCGGCGGCATCGATCTGTCCGTCGGTGCGGTGGCGGGACTGACCGGCATCATCTTCGGCCTCGTCGTGCCAGACCTCGGCCTGCCGGTCGGCGCGCTGGTGGCGATCGTCGCCGGCGGCCTGATCGGCCTCGTCTCCGGCGTGCTGATCAGCTATTTCGGCCTCGCCGCCTTCGTCGTCACGCTCGGCATGATGTCGATCGGCCGCAGCCTCTGCTACATCTTTTCCGGCGGCATCTCGATCTCGAACATTCCGGAGTCGCTGAGCGACTTCGTCTACACCAAGGTCGCCTTCATCCCGATGAACGTCTTCGTCCTGCTCGTGCTCTACCTGCTGGCCTATCTCTATCTCGGCTACACCAAGGGCGGCCGCACGATCTATGCGATCGGCTCCAATGCCGAAGCCGCCAGAACCGCCGGCCTCAACGTCGTCGGCTACGCCATCCTGCCCTATGTCGTCTCCGGCGCGCTGTCGGCGGTCTCGGCGCTGCTCCTCGCCGGCAAGATCCTCTCCGTCGACCCGCTGGCCGGCAATCTGCTCGAGCTCGATGCGATTGCCGCCGTCGTCATCGGCGGCGCCAGCCTGTTCGGCGGACGCGGCTCGATCATCGGCACGCTGATCGGCGTCTTCATTATGGTGATGATCCGCAACGGCCTCAATCTGATGGGCGTCTCGCCGTTCTGGCAGGGCTCGGCGATCGGCGCCATCATCATCGCCGCCGTGCTGGTGGAAAGGCTGGTGAGCCGCCGGGGCGCCCGATGACGTCAGTGTCGTCCAGCGCCGCCCGCATCCGCCAGGAGCCGGCATGACCTTGCGCATTGGCATGATCGGCGCCGGCTGGGTGACGCGTCATCACCTCGATGCGTATCGCGCCCTGGCCGACCGGGCCGTCGTGGTCGCCATCGCCGACCCGTCCGCCGAGGCGCGCAATGGCCGGGCTGCCGAGTACGGCATTGCCGGCATCCATGCCGATGCCGCAGCAATGCTGGCGGCCGAAAAGCTGGACGCCGTCGACATCGCTTCGCCGCGCGAATTCCATGCAGCCCATGTCCGGCTGGCGGCGCGAGCGGGGCTGGCGATCCTCTGCCAAAAGCCGCTGGCGCCGAGCTTTGCCGAAGCGGAAACGCTGGTCGCCGAGATCGGCAATCGCGTCCCGTTCATGGTGCATGAGAACTGGCGCTTCCGGCCGCATTACCGGCAGATCAGGCGCTGGCTGGACGCGGCCGGCATCGGCCGTCCTGTGCAGGCGCAGATGAGCGTGCTGAGTAGCGGCCTGGTGCCGGACGCAGATGGCCAGCTTCCGGCACTGAAGCGCCAGCCGATGCTGGCTGCGCTGGGTGAGATGCTGGTCAAGGAGATCCTGATCCACCACATCGACACACTGCGCTTCCTGTTCGGCGAGCTCAGCCTGCGCTCCGCCGCCGTCGGCCGGCTGAGCGATGCGGTGATCGGCGACGACCACGCGCTGCTGTCGATGGTCGCCAGCGATGGAACACCGGTGGTCTTGCAAGGCAATCTCCATGCACGCGGCTATCCCGGCGAGGTCTTCGACCGGCTGGAGGTCTTTTGCGAGCGCGGTCGTATCCTTCTGGAGCGCGACCGGCTCACGCTCGACGGCGAACGATCCGAAACCGTGGCGATCGACCTGGCGGCGAACTACGCCGCATCCTATCGCGACACGATCGCATGCTTTATCGATGGTCTGGCGGCGGGCCGCATCCTCGAAAACAGCCCCGCCGACAATCTCGGCACGCTGCGCCTCGTCGACGAAGCCTATCGCTGGCGGCGCCCGGGCTGAGCCGGGAGCTGCCTGTTGCTGTTCCGGCGGCGGCTGGCACCTGCCTGCGCATCGGCGCGTCGGCCCTCTCAGGCTAGGCGTTCGATTTTGGCGCCCTTGCCGATCATCGCCGTTGCCACCACAATTTCTTTGATTTGCCGACGTCTTGATCAGCATGGGAAATGATCAAGAAGAACGCGGCCCGAACGATATTCTTCTTCGAGGCGTGTGGATGCACCTTGCGTGCCGCTTTGATCAATTGCTTGGGAGTCATCTCCGGCGTCACTACCCGGATGAGAGTGTCGCTAATCGCCCGCAATTCGGCTGCTTCCATAGGACATCTCCATCTCTTAGCTCGGTGGGCTGGCGAATGGCGCGATGATCGTAGAGACCCAAGGTCCGGCAGGGAACCGCAAATTCTTCAGCCTAAGATAGGGCGCCCCTATCATTTTGGCTGAATTGTGCGCTCGCAAACGCACCGATAAACTAGACGAAGCGGAGGGGCGTACACAGAGCGCCGGTTTGTCGATCCCTGTTGGCTGTCCGATCGGCAGCCGGCGTCGTGCCGAGGCGTACCGCACGGATGCGCCTCTGGGCTCATCCAATTTGACGGCCACAGAGGACCCAAACACCGCCGTTTTGCCAAGTAGCCGCGATGCATGGCCGGCCTATAAATCGCCAGCCGGCGAACCTGCCCCGTTTGCTGGTTAGGCCCGGCGGTCGACCCCAGCCGCCACGCCCCGGACGCCGGGCCGCTGGTCGTCTTTTTCCTTCCACCTTAAGCCTTCGGGTTTGTAGCCGCCGACATTGGACACGGATCAGATCCACCTCGGCCCTCCCGGTGGTGGTGCGAAGAAAAATAACCACGTCCCTCCGCCGACATCTCGCCAGCCTGTTTCGAGCAGAAGCGACACCGTCCAAAGGAAGCCCGGTTTTGCACCGGGCTTTTCTCTATTGGCATCGGCGCTTTGGGCCGAGTGAACTAGGGCACTCAGTCTTAATTGAGTCAGTTCTAATATATCTATAAGTTGGTTCGCGCGGGGGGCTTCTTCCTTTCCCGCAAATGGCCGGTGCGGTGCGATAGACCTAGCAACGAGCGCCCGACCGCACCGGCCATTTCATTCCTTTGTGCAGAATGTACCTCGGAGGACGAAAAGCCAGCAGTCTTTCCAGGGCTCGATCACTTGCCGACCCAAGCTCGAGAGCTGGCTGGTGAAAGACAGAGTTCGGTCATCGCGGCCCGCCCTCTCGACAGGCTGGCAATGGAACACATTGGTCAGATCCCAGTGTGTGCATCCGTGGTCGTCGCCAGGCGTCCGGCGAGAGCCGGCACGTCGAGCACGATTTTCTTGCGTGGTCGCCATACCTTTGTGGGCGGTTCAACTCTGGCTCATCCGATTGGATGGTTGGGAGAACCGAAACACAGCCGTTTTGCCAAGTTAGCGGTAATGCATGGCCGGACTACAATCTTTTCAGCCGGCGAACCGTTGCTGGTTAGGCCCGGCGGCCGAATTCGAGCCCACGAGCCCTCCCGGCCGCTGGGCGGCTCGGTCGCCGAGCCTCAAGCCTCGCCAGCGCGCGTTTCGGCGGCCAAGTGCCGGAGAACGCATGATCGCCATCTGGACCAATGCCGGAACAATCATCGTGTTCGATCCCGAAGTCGGGACTGCATCTGGCCGTTCCGAGCATGAAGCATGGAAAGAGATCGAGCGCCGCAAGGCGATGAAGCAGGAGCGGCGAGCAGTCCTACAGTGCTGAAAGCGCAGGTTCAGAGCGCGGACACTACTGGGAAGGATGCAGCTTTCATTCGATGGCGCGGGACAGGGCCGGTAGGCTGAGGCCTGATGGCCCGGTCTGCTTCGTTGGGTTGCCACAGGATTTGCAGGCCGGGCCGTGCCCCGGCGGTCTCGAAAGCCGGAGCCCCGAAAGAGATTGCTCCCTATTCGGTGGTCAGACAAATCACAGTTGATTGCGCCATGGAGAGGGCGGGAAACCCGCGTCTCTCCTTGTCCGGGGAGACGCGGGCCAGGTTGCCACCTGTTGCACGTCACCAGCGGTGAAATGCAACCGGGACACAACCATTAACCATCGCTAATGTCTAGGCTGGGATTCCGCGATCGAGAAGGAGCAGCGGGGACCGGGTGGGGGGCCAGGGGTAGGTCCCCGCTGCCTTGAGCTGCCTTCGCAGGGTGCAGTGGCAGCACAACCAAAATAGGTGACTGAGCGATGAAATGCCGAGGCGGCGTCGCAAGAGTGCGGCCGGGGGACGGACCTTCAAGACGTTGCGACTTCCGTAACCCCAACCGCACACCCGGCCTGACGTACGTGCCCACCCAATTGACCCCAGCGTCAAGCGACAGATCAATAGTAGCCGATGTAGATCGCCCCCAAATCGGCCGCTTGAGCTAGCGCGGATAGACAATTCGGGTCAGCAAGGTTCTACGCGGAGAAAAGAAAGGTCGGAATATCCGCGCCGCCGCCAGCGCGCGTCCTTGCCGGCCCTGTCGGCAGCTGACGTTAGTCCCAACTGCACCCGGCCATTTGTTAACCTCTACGGCTGGAAAGCGCTAACCATCACCCGCCATTTCCCTTTCACGTATATTCGCATCTGCTAATTTAGATATGGCGCAGTTGTTAAGATCACTGTCCTGCGCCGTTGAGCGCCGGACACCTGCTGATCTTCTCTTCCCTAGCCCGACCGGCACCGGCGCTCGCTTTCCGATTTCATGTAGAAGCCCGCGTCTTTAGTCCGCTTCCCTGAAATCCTGCATCGAAGCGCGTGGTCCTCGCCCCGCAGGTGCTTCACACGGCCGATCAAACCTGGCCTGACCCATGGCGGCCGGGCATGGTGGCTCGCCTCGCTAAGAACGGGAGTGTGGGAACGCCTCTTGGAGAGCGTCCAGAAGCATTCTGGGCCGACGCTGGCCGCACCCGCGCCCCTAGGCTAGCGGAGGCGCGGGCCGATTGGGTCACCCCAACATGCAGCACCGTAGAGGCGTTACTGCGAGGTGAACAATTATCGATCCGAGCGCTCGGTTCTATTAAAAAAATTATAGAAACCGAAAAAACAACGCCCTTGATTCTGAAACGGAGGAAGCCCGCGGCAGCATCTGGCTGCTCATGCCGAATTCCGAGCACGACCGCGGAAGCTGGACGGCTGAACAAAGCCCGCCGGCCGGAGCCAGCGGGCGAAGTTGGAGGTGAAGTGGCCAGATTGGGCGATACAACCGGCGCCAGGCTTCCGCTAGCGCCCCGGTTGCCGGCTCCGGTAACGGATTCTTCTCTGCTTTTGTGCACATTGTCGGCGACAGGGTGGACAAAAACCGGGCATGGCAGACGATAAGACACGCAATGGAGAGTTCTGGGCACTGGCGCTCGAGCGTGCCCATCTCGGCGTCTGGGACTGGGATATCAAGAGCGGCGACTGCTATCTATTCGCCGACCTGGTCGAAGATGCTGGGCTATGACGAGGGCGAGCTTGCCGACGCAGCCGACCTCTGGCTGCAGCTGACGCATCCCGACGATCGCGAGCGGGCGATGGCCAGCGGCGACCGCCACATTGCCGGCCTGACCTCTTCGATCGAGACCGAATTGCGCCTGAGGCACAAGGACGGCCACTGGGTCTGGGTGCTGGACCGCGGCGGCATTGTCGAGCGTGATGAGAACGGCCAAGCCGCTCAGGCTGATGGGCGTGCAGACCGACATCACCCGGCAGAAGGAGGCGGAAGCCGAGCTCGAGCAGGTCAATGTCCGCTTCCGGCTGGCGCTCGCCGCCAGCGGCACCGGCATCTGGCATCACGATATCGACGCCAACAAGAGCTATTGGGATGCCCGCACCAGGGAGATTTTCGGTCTCGTCGCCGACACCGACGAGGTGACGGCCGACCTCTGGCACACCTATCTGCATCCCGACGACAAGGAAGCCACCGAGCGCGCCCATCTGGTGCCGCTTGCGATCCGACACCGTCATCGCTTCGCAATACCGCATCGTCCGGCGCGACGGCGAGATCCGCCATGTCGAATCGCTGGTGCGCTTCATCGCGCGCCGGACTCTGCGGGCCAGATCCTCGGCACCGTGCGCGACATCACCGAGGACAAGACGCGCGACGCAGGAACTCGCCTATGCCGCGCACCACGATGCGCTGACCGGGCTCTTGAACCGCGCCGCCTTCGACCGGCTGCTGGCCGACCATATCGCCACCGCGCGGCTGCTGCCGCTGGCGGTGTTCTATGTCGATCTCGACTACTTCAAGGCGCTCAACGATTTTGCCGGCCATGCCGCCGGCGACCTGGCGCTGAAGGGCGTCGCCGCCGGCATCGTCGGCTGCCTGCCGCCATCCGCGCATGCCGCGCGCCTCGGCGGCGACGAGTTCGCGCTGCTGGTGCCGAATTGCGATCGGCTGCGCGCCGAGCGGCTGGCCGCCGCCATTCTTGCGGCGGTACGCGACGCCGACCTCGGCGCGGCGGCGACGTCGCGCAGGCTCGCGGCCAGCATCGGCATCGCCTTCGTCGACGACCCCAACACCACCGTGGCCGATGCGCTGGCCTGCGCCGACGACGCCTGCTACGCGGCCAAGGCCGCCGGCCGCAACCGTTTCGCGGTGTTTTCGCCGGAGACGGCGTCGGGCTCCGGCGGGCTCAACGCGGCGCGGGTCGCCGCCGACACGGTCGACGCCATGGAGGACGGCAGGCTGAAACTGTTCGGCCAGCAGATCCATCTGCTTGGCAAACCCTGGCAGGAGAGCCGTCATGTCGAGGTGCTGGCGCGGCTTGATCGGGCGCAATGGCCGGCTGATCCCGCCCGGCGAATTCATTCCGGTCGCCGAGCGCTTCGGCATCGCTTCCCGGCTCGACCGCTGGATCATCAGGACGGCGCTCTCGCTGCATGGTCCGGCGATGCGCTCGGGCGCGATTACGCTCGGCTTCAACCTGTCGGCGCAGACGCTGAGCGACCCGCTACTGTGGGACTTCGTCGACGCCGTCATCGCCGAGACCGGGGCGCCGCATTCGGGCATCGGCTTCGAGATCACCGAGACCGCCGCGGTCACCAATTTCGACGCCGCCGAACAGTTCGTGCGCAAGGCGCGCGAGCGGCGCTGCCGCGTCAGCCTCGACGATTTCGGCGCCGGCATGAGCTCGTTCGAATATCTGCGGCGCTTTCCCGTCGACAGCCATCAAGATCGACGGCTCCTTCATCGAGAACATCGCGCAAAGCCGCTTCGACCGCGAGATCGTCTCGGCCATAACGGGCATCGCCAGAAGCCTCGGCTGCTCGGTGGTGGCCGAGAAGATCGAGCAGCAGGCCGCGCTCGACATGCTGCGCGACATGGGCGTCGCCTACGGCCAGGGTTTTCTGCTGCACCGGCCGGAGCCGCTGGAAGCGATTGTTTCGCGAGCGACGGCTCAGGCGGTTCTGCCGAAAAGGCGGCGAGCGTAATTCTCTTTTTGTCGGCTTTCTCGAACGTCTCGGAATTGCGTAGCCTTGGCGACGCCTGTTGACTCCTCTACATTATACATTATATGCAATTGTATATTGAAAGAGGAAGCGCGGCGATGCAGCCAGGCAAAATCACCAATGAGCTCTCGGTCACGGGACAGCCGCCCGTCGCGCGGCCCGTCGTCTGGGGCCTGTTCGATCCGCGCAGTTCGAGCATTCAGTATGTCGTCTCCGACCCGGCGACCAGGCGCTGTGCCATCGTCGATCCGGTTCTCGACTTCGACGAGAAATCCGGCGCGACGGAGACCCGCAATGCAGATGCCATTCTTGCCTATGTTGCGGACAATGGCCTGACGGTCGAATGGATCCTCGACACCCATCCCCATGCCGATCATTTCTCGGCGGCCTCCTACCTGAAAGGCAGGACGGGCGCGCCGACCGCGATCGGCGCCCGCGTCGTCGACGTCCAGCGTCTCTGGAAGAATATCTACAACTGGCCCACGCTGCCGGCCGACGGCTCGCAATGGGACCGGCTGTTTGCCGATGGCGATCGCTTCAAGGTCGGCTCGATCGACGCGCACGTGCTGTTCTCGCCGGGCCATACGCTGGCCTCCATAACCTATGTGATCGGTGACGCGGCCTTCGTGCACGACACGCTGTTCATGCCGGACAGCGGCACGGCGCGGGCGGATTTTCCCGGCGGCAGCGCGAAGGTTCTGTGGGGATCGATCCAGCGGATTCTTTCGCTGCCGGACGGGACGCGCCTGTTCACCGGCCACGACTATCAGCCGGGCGGCCGCGAGCCGCGCTGGGAAAGCACTGTGGCCGAGCAGAAGCGCTCGAACCCGCACATCGCCGGGATCGACGAGGCGGCCTTCATCGCGCTTCGCCAGGCGCGCGACCGCACGCTGCCGATGCCGAAGCTCATCCTGCACGCGTTGCAGGTGAACTTGCGCGGCGGGTGCCTGCCGGAACCGGAAGACAACGGCCGGCGCTATCTGAAATTCCCGCTCGATGCGCTTGCCGGCGCGGCCTGGGGTTGATCATGACGATGCCAGCCAAAGCCGCGATGACTCGCGCCGACATGGAAGGCAAGGCAGGGGAGGTCGCCGGCCTGCTGCGGACACTGTCCCATCCCGCCCGGCTGATGATCGTCTGCACGCTGGTCGAGGGCGAATACGCCGTCGGGCAGCTCGAGGAGGAACTCGGCATCCACCAGCCGTCGCTGTCGCAGCAACTCACTGTGCTGCGCGACGCCGGCATCGTCGAGACGCGGCGCGAGGCCAAGCAGATCTTCTATCGCCTGACGGAAGCCAAGGCCGCGCGCCTCGTCGAGGCTCTCTACACGATCTTCTGCGCCGAGGCGGCCACGCCATGACGCCCTATTGGCCTTCGCTTTTCGGCGGCATGCTGATCGGCCTCTCGGCCAGCCTGCTGTTGCTCCTCAACGGCCGCGTCGCCGGCGTCAGCGGTATCGTCGGCAGGCTGCTGCTGGCGCGCGCTTCGACGAACGCTGCCTTCGTCATCGGCCTGCTTGTCGGCCCGCTGCTGTTCCTCGCCGGCTTCGGCCACTGGCCGTCGGTGACCATCACCGCCTCGCTGCCGATGATCGCCGCCGCCGGCCTGCTGGTCGGGTTCGGCTCGCGCATGGGCTCCGGCTGCACCAGCGGCCATGGCGTTGCCGGTCTCGCGCGCCTCTCGCCGCGCTCCTTCGTTGCCGTGCTGACCTTCCTGTCGGCCGGGGTTGCGACCGTTACACTGATGAGGAGCGCCGGGCTGTGAATCTCCAGACACTGCGTTTTCTTGCCGCCCTGGTCTCGGGCGGGATCTTCGGTTTCGGCCTGTCGCTTTCCGGCATGCTCGATCCCGCCCGCGTGCGCGGCTTCCTCGATGTCGCGGGCGACTGGGATCCGAGCCTTGCCTTCGTGCTCGCCGGCGCCGTCGCCGTGGCGATGCTGGGCACGTTGCTGTCCAGGCGCATGACGCGGCCGGTTTTCGACCGGGCATTCCATCTGCCGCCGGATACCGGCATCGACCGGCGGCTGATCCTCGGCTCGGCGCTGTTCGGCATCGGCTGGGGCATGGCCGGTTTCTGCCCCGGTCCCGCGCTGGCCAGCCTGACGCTCGGGCTCGCGCCTTCTTTCCTGTTCGTCGCCTCTATGGTCGTCGGGATGACTGTCTACGACCGCTGTTTCGCCGACCGCAAGGATCAGGCGGGCTCGCGGAAATTTCCGAAATTTCCATTGAGGACATCGCGCGCAGCATTACGAACGCCCTCTTTGGAGGAGCCATTGGCCGCGAGATGCTCAAGCTCATCCGTCAGGCAGTCGGCGAGGGCAGGAGAGTAGGCAACGACGCTGACGAGTATCCAGTATATCCAGATGTCGTCGTTACCACGCAGGATCTCGCGCAGATACGGCGCGAGCGGTGGACCGATGCCGGCCAGGAGCGGCTGCAACGCTTGCGCTACGGGCCAATTGATGTCCTGAAGCCATTCGAGAAGCTGCGGCAGAATCGGCTCGATTGCTGGATAGCCGAGCGCCGTCAGGGCGGAGGCCTTGTCGGTATCGAGCTTGTCGACAGGCACCAGATCCGCCAGGTTTTGTTCAGACGAGTTCACCGGGCAATCCTACCGTCGGCATCGGAGCAGACAGGTCGACCTAACGCCGTCTTGCAGCCGCGCCGGCCTTTTTCGCCTCTCCATCACCTGCAAGATGGTAAGGCTGGATAAGCACCTCCGCGGGGATGCGCCAGTTCTTGTGAATCCGGTGCGCCATGTCCATCGTCAGCAAGCGCTTCCTGTTCAGGATTTCCGAGGCGCGGGACGCCGATCCGATGATCTCGGCGAGGGCCAGTTGCTTGAGCCCCGCCATTTCCATGTGGGCGCGAATGGCCGTAACCGGGTCGAGTGTCTCGATCGGGTAGTGCCTGGCCTCATAGGCCTCGACCAGATCGGCCAGCACATCGAAGCGATCGCCATCGGGAGAGCCGACCTCGGGCTCGTTCTCGAAGTATTTGGTGATCTCCGCAATGGCCCAATCATAGTCGTCTTCGGTTTTAAGAGGGCGAATGTTTTCCATCACACTGTCTCCGCATCGATCCTGTCGTACTCGGCGTGGGTGCCGACGAATTTGATCAGCACCCGCTTGTAGGTATAGCTGACATGCACGATGACCCGATATTTGTTGCCGGCGATGTCGAAGATCGCGCGGTTGTCGCTTACGAAATCCACATTCGCACCGAATTGGGCCTTGATGTCGGCAGGGGTCTTCCACTCGACCTTGTCGACCACCTGATACCAGGCAGTCAGCGCCCCTTTCGACTGGGGATGTCTGGTCCAGAAGGCGACAAGGGTCTTTCTGCTGACGATCTGCACGCTTGCCTATAGCAAATTCCCAATACGGGAACAAGGGGTAAGTTCCCAAAACGGGAAACTGTTGCGGCCTTAGCGGACGCTATGGGCTTCTGCGACCCGTCCAGCGCGGGCACCTCGCGCGAAAACTACTTCTTGCGCCGGCCGCCGGAAGCCTTCGCCATGCTCACCGAACCTTGCGCCTCGCGCATCATCCTCAGCGCTTCGTCCCTGGTCAGCCCGCATTTGCGCGCAAAATAGCTCGCCTCCTCATAGGCTTCCGCCTGGGAGACCGCCGATATGCCGGAAGCTGCCGGCTTGGATTTCTTCTTGGCCATCGTATCGCCAACGCTAAATCATTTTAGTCAGCTAATATAGTATCATTGTTTGCCAATGCAAAAGGCGGAGATTGTGATGCCTGATGGCGGGCAGGGGCATCCGGCAGGCCTTGCCGGTGATCAGCGCCAGGCGTTTCCGGCGCCGCCCGGACCTTCGCCGGACACCGGCGCCGGCAGCCCATCCTTGAAGGCCCATTGAAGCGTAATTATATCAATGACTAAGCGTGCGGTGCACGCGAAACGCAGTGCTTTTGTCAAGCTTCTCTATGGAGGTTGTCATGGCAATGAAACTGATGGAAGGAAGAAAGGGCCAGGATTGGATCAATCTGGTCCTTGCGATCTGCCTGTTCATCTCACCCTGGATCATCGGCTTTACCGCCGAAACCACGCCTGCGTGGAATGCCTGGGTTGCCGGCTTCGTGCTCGGCGCCCTGGCTCTCGCGACGCTTTCGGCGTTTGCCGAATGGGAAGAGTGGGCGAACCTCGTTATCGGGCTTTGGCTGATCGTTTCGCCCTGGCTGCTTGGCTTCATGGCCAGCACCAACGCGATGGCGACACATGTCGTCCTCGGCGTGCTGGTGGTTGCCGCGTCGGCCTGGGCGGTCTGGGACTTCCGCCACCCGCACGCGCATGCGTGACCGGTGACGGCAGGCTAGGCGGGGGCCCGGCGCGGGAGCGGCGGGCTCCTTGGACTATCGGGGCACAGGGCTATAACCGGAGCAGCCTCACGAATTGCTGCAACCGGAAACCGTTTCGTGCATTCTTGGGAATGGCCTCGATGCTCCACTCCGACAACCCGGCAAAATGCTGCTCCTATTGCGGCGGGCGAGACCATGACTACGAGGACTGCCCGAAGCGCAAGGCCGACGCCGAGAAGGAACAGGCTGCGCGCGAGCCTCAGCCGGCTGCTCGTGTGGAGCCTGGCCTGAACTGACTTCCGAATACTGGCCGCAGCCTTCCTTCGCGCCCCTTTGTCCTGCCCATCCACAGGCGGGCGTCGAACCCTGACTTTTTCTGGGATGGCTTGAAAAACGGGCGTTGAACCGGTCTATAGTCGGGCGGGGGTACGCGGGTGGCGGATATTGTCTCAATCAGAATTGGTGCGGAGCCTGCCGGGCGGGTGTCGGCAGGACGCCTACGGTTTTTCGCATTCATGGCAATCGCCGCGTTCATGATCGCCGGTCCGGTCGCAGAGCAGGTCTTCGGGGTGCGAACGGCATTGCTGCGCTCCTGGACCATGTTCAGTGCGATTGGGCTCAACGTGATCGACGCTTCCTTCGAAATCCGCCGGCCCGACGGCGCGCTTCTCCCGCTCGACCGGTTCGAGATGCTCGGCGGTCCTCGCGACGGCAGGCTGAAGCGAATCGAAAGCCGCGACGAACTGGCTTCCGTCATCAAGCGGCTCTGCACGGCCGCCGGGCAGGGCGGCGACATCCGTGTCCGCGCTCGGCAGGCCACGCGCAGTGGCTGGCAGATCATCCACGCCGATGCCGAAAATGCCTGCGCCGACTGACGCCATCGCTGACCGGCCCGGCTGGCGTCTGATGCACGCTGTTGCCGCACGGTTCGTCGACTGGGCGGTCTACTCGGAGGGCTCGTCGCGTTCGTCCGCGCTGGTCCGCATCGGCCTGGCAATGCTGTTCTGGTCGCGTTGGGCGGGCGAGTTGCTGCTCTACAAGGACCAATCGCCGCTCGGCCTGTTTCTGGCAGTCAACTTCTTCCTCGCCACAGCGCTGCTCTTCGTTGGCTATCATAGCCGCATCGCCGCCGTCTGGACGGGCTCGGTCGGGCTGGCGATGTACTATTATTTCGGCTTCCAGCTTGGTCGCGAGCCCTGGACCCATCATCATATCTATTTGCTTGCCGTCGCAGCACTGCTGATCGCGCTCACCCCCTGCGGCCGCTCCTATTCGCTGGACCGCTACCTGGCGGTGATACGCGCCGGGCGAACCGGCCTTCCGCCGCCGGCGGAGCGCGGCAATCTGTGGGGGCTGCGGCTGATCGTGGTGCAGCTCTCGGTGCTCTATTTCTTCTCCGCCTTCGACAAGTCGAACTACGCCTTTCTCAGCGGCGCGCGGATCGAGCAGATATTCCTCTGGTACTACGCGGGTTCGGACTATCCAGCGATCCCCGGCCTTGCCTGGCTCGCCACGATCGTGTCCCTCGCCGTGGTCGCGCTCGAATATTGCCTTGCCTTTGGCCTGCCGTTTCGTCGGACAAGGCGCTATCTGGTCGTGCCGGGCCTGGCCTTTCACGCCATCATCTATCTGTCGCTGCCGGTCTATACGTTCAGCGCCACCATGGCGTTGCTTTATCTTGCCTATTTCGATGCGGATGCCATCGACAAGATCATCGCGCGGCTCCAGGGGATCGAATACGCAGGGACTGCCGGAGAGGGAATGTCGTGAAGCGCGGTTTGTTGTTTTCCCTCGTCGTCGCGGCGGCAATCGGTCTGGCCATGTTCTGCGGCGCGGCGCGTGCCGGCAGCGCGAAGGACTATTATCCCAGGCGCGCATGGGGCTCCTTCAACGGTGGCCAGATGAACACGTCGGTCCTCGTGTTCCGCGACCTCAACCGGAATGGGGTCTACGATCT
Source organism: uncultured Alphaproteobacteria bacterium (assembly GCA_963788955.1). Classification (GTDB taxonomy): domain Bacteria; phylum Pseudomonadota; class Alphaproteobacteria; order Rhizobiales; family Rhizobiaceae; genus Mesorhizobium. The sequence continues at coordinate 206,147 of CAWBIN010000006.1, forward strand.
CGGCGATCGGCCGATGCCGCATGTGGCCGTCGAACTTGGCAAGCCGAATGGCGACACCGTCATGAGATGGACCAATGTCAGCGGTTTTGCCAATTTTCGGATGTCGGTTATCCAGCGCGATCTCGAGGTTGTCGATCCCGGACACTACTCATTCCGGGTCGTGCCTCCGCCAGGCTGGTCAGTCACCACGCGGGAACGCGTCGCAGGAAAGCGATTATGTTGTTTCACCTGGCTCGCCGGGCGACATGATCGCAATGCGTACGACGCACCCGGTCGGGCTTGCGGCAGATCTGACGATCAGCGGCGCGGTCACCGCCGGGTCGCGCATTTCCCTCACAGGGCCGGACGGAGCAACTGCCGCTGCCAAGGTCGACCCGGATGGGCGCTTCAGCGTAGCCGCGACATCAGGCGAATGGCTGGTCGACGTTTCGACCGACGGGGCGACGCAGCGGCGCAAAATTGTGGTCGGCGAGGCGCCGGTCGTGCTCTCCGCGTCTTCGGGCAAAGGGGACGCCGAGGAGCCGCTGCCCAATCGGCATGTCGTCGGCTTCGACGACCTGCTGACGACGTCGGGCGTGTTCGAAGTTCCGTCCGGCTATGGCGGGCTCGACTGGTACAATCTCGTTGCCATGCACCAGCGCTTCACCGACGGTCCGGGCTACATCAACACCACCATGTCGGGCGAATTCATCGCCTACAACAGCTCGGGACATCCTGCGCAGGTGTTCAGCGACAAGCCGTTCGATTTCGCGGGCGCCTATTTCGGCGCCGGCTGGAACGACGCGGAGGGCGAGACGCTTGTTCTCAAGGCTTGGCGGGGCGACCAGCCCGTATATGAGGATTCGGTTGTCCTGTCCGCGAACGGCCCGGTCTATTTCGCGGCCGACTACATGCGCATCACGCGGCTCGAGATACGGACACAGGACCACTGGCAGGCCGCGATCGACGATTTCGCCTACCGCACCGGTCCGTAGCGCGGTCCACGCAGCAACCTGACGCTGCATTCCGACCGTCGCCGGTGGTTTTGAGGCGGCCTGAGGTCAAGCCGCGTCAGCAAGATCTTTGGGAGGTCCCGCAGGGGCGGCCACCGTCCGAATGGCCGGTGCTGTCGTGATGGCTGTGGCTGCCGCCATTGCCGCCGGAGCTGCCGTTTCCGCCAGAGCTGCCGTTTCCGCCTGAGCTGCCGTTGCCGCCGGAGCCGCCATTTCCGGCACCACCGTCGCCGCCATTCCCACCGGCGCCGCCGGAGCCGCCATTTCCGGCACCGCCGTCGCCGCCATTTCCACCGGCGCCACCGTTGCCGCCATTTCCACCGGCACCGCCGTCGCCGCCATTTCCACCGGCACCGCCATTGCCGCCATTTCCACCGGCACCGCCATTGCCGCCATTTCCACCGGCACCGCCATTGCCGCCATTTCCACCGGCGCCACCGTTGCCGCCATTTCCACCGGCGCCACCGTTGCCGCCATTCCCACCGGCGTCGCCGCCATTGCCACCATTTCCACCAGCGTCGCCGCCATTGCCACCAGCGTCGCCACCATTGCCACCAGCGTCGCCGCCATTGCCGCCATTTCCACCGTTGCCGCCATTGCCGCCTGCGACTTGCGCCAGAAGAGCGCGCTTGGCCTCCCGCATTTGGGCTTTCGGATCCATCGACCGGTGGAATCCGTCTCGCGGCTCCGGCAAGACCGACGCCGCGCGGGTTGCCATCGGCAGCAGCATGGTCGACGCGAGCAGCGCCGCCGCCAGAATACTCCTGAACCGTGAGAAGGAACGGCGCGCGACATTGGCGTTCGCCATGAATGCGAAAAACCTTGGGCGTCCTGCCGACACCCGTGCGGCCGGCTCCGCACCAATTCTGATTGAGACGATATCCACCACCCGCGTGCCCCCGTCGCGCGCTTCCCCATCCCAACTATAGACCGATTCAACGCCCGTTCTTCAACCATCCCAGAAAAAGTCAGGGCTCGACGCGCCTCATCTCCTCAGCGCATGCCCGACCGCATCGGCGAACGAGATATCGCCCTTGATCTCGCGCATCGCCATCGAGGTGATCGTGCGGCGCACGCCGGGCAGGCGGCTGAGCTCTTCGCGCAGCATCCTGTCCAGCGCCATCATGTCGACGGTGACGATCTGCAGCAGGTAGTCGGCCTCGCCGGTCGTGGCGTGGCAGCGGCGGATCAGCGGATGGTTTTTCACCGCCGCCTCGAACGCGTCCGACACTTCGAAGTCGATCGACACCTGGATGAAGGCCTCGATGCCGAAGCCGATGCGCGCCGGATCGATGCGGGTCGAGTAGCCGCGGATGATGCCGGCGTCCTCCAGCGCCTTGACCCGCTTCCAGCACGGCGTCTTGCTCAGGCCCACCTCGTCGGCAAGCACGGCAAAGGAGATTCGCGCATCCCGCTCCAGCGCCGCGACGATCCTTCGGTCGAGAGCATCCAGCACAGATCGTTCTCCCAGTTTCCAAAACAAGCGATCATCGTACTCCATTTCCTCTCATTCGGATAACAGAAAGGAACAATGTTCGAGCCGAAAGCGTCTATCATGGCGACCTGAACCGAATGGATGCCCCGAGCCGGAGGCCGGGCAGGGGAGAACACCATGCACAAGCCCGACTATCATGCCCGCATCGAAGCGCCGGAGATGCGCGACTACGGCGTCTACTTGCAATGCGACAAGCTTCTGCAATGCCAGAAGCCGCTGGCCGAAATGGTCAATGCCGACGAGCTGCAGTTCCAGATCGTGCACCAGGTCGAGGAGCTGTGGATGAAGCTCATCGCCTACACGCTGGTCGATGTCCTCGACTATCTGGAGAGAGCAGGACACCCACCGCATCGTCACGCTGATGGGCAGGGTGCACCGTCTGATGCGCATGATGACGGCGCAACTCGACCTGCTCGAGACCATGTCGCCCAAGGAGTACCAGCAGATCCGCCTGCAACTCGGCAATGGCAGCGGCCAGGAATTGCCGGGCTTCAAGCTACTGCTGCGCCTGCCGCCGGACCTCTGGCGGGCCTTCAAGGCTTCACTACCTCGACGGCCGCGGGCTCTCGGTCGAGGATGTCTACGATGCCCGCTACGACCATGGCGACTCCTACGTCGTTGCCGAGGCGCTGATCGAGTTCGACGAGCTGTTCCAGAAATTCCGCGCCAACCACCTCTACCTCATCCATCGCTCGATCGGGCTGGGCTCGAAATCGCTGAAGGGCCGGCCGGTCGAAATGCTGGAAGGCGGCGCCCGCCACCGCTTCTTCCCCGAGCTCTGGGACATACGCTGCGACATGACCGACCGCTGGGGCGCGGAGTACGGCAGGGTGAGGGACTCGATCAGCCACCCGGAGGCAAAGGCGGGGTAGCGGCGCTAGAAGCTGGCCAAGCTAGGGAGCGATCCTTCGCGCCCCCCTCTGTCCTGCCGGACATCTCCCCCACTTGGGGGGAGATTGGCGGTTTCGTCGACAGCGCTCTTCCTCCAACGTTGGCGACTGGCGAAAGCCGGCGTGACATCCGATCTCCCTCCTTGTGGGGGAGATGGCCGGCAGGCCAGAGGGGGGCGCTGTCCCGCCGGCCGCGGCCGTTTTCACCTCCACCAGGATAAAATTTCCCCACCCCTGTCGGAACCGCCGCCCTTCCTCCGTCCTTGGAGCACATCGACCGCTTCAACCCGGAGGAATAACGTGGAAACCACCCAATCATCCTGGCAGACCGCTGCCATCCTCATCGCCCGCCTGATCTTCGCCGCCATGTTCGCGATGGCGGTGGCCTTCAAGTTCATGGATATGGGCGCGACCGCCGGCTATATCGCCGGTGCCGGCTTCCCGTTCCCGCTGTTCCTTGCCTGGTGTGCGGCGATCCTCGAAGCGCTTCTGGTCATCGCCTTCCTCACCGGCGCGTTCTTGACCCCGGCAGCGCTGATCGCCGCGGTTTACGTGATCTTCCTCGGCTTCGCCTTCCACGGCCCGTCGCATTGGGCCGGCAACCAGGCCGAGTTCGGCGCCTTCATGTCCCACTTCCCGTTCGCCGCCGGCCTGCTCTTCGCCGCCGCGCATGGACCGGGCAACGTGCTGGCGCTGCGGCAGGGCTGGCCGGGCAGGGCGTGAGGAGCCCGCATCGGAAAGGGGCCTCACATCTGGTCGTTATAGGGTTCTTTCATCTGGCCGACCATGCGCGCCAGTTTGGAGAAGGACGGTATGTCCGCCTCCGGCTGGCACCGGTTGGCCAGTTCCAGCAGCCGGATCGGGAAGTTGACGGCATCGCGGCTCGACGCCGACATGCCGCCGGAACGTTCCTCGCCGGTTTCACTGGCTTCGGCGCGGCGCAAGGCGATGTCGATCTCCTCGACCGACAGCACGCCTTTGCGCACCAACACCTGGTTGATCGACGCGACGGCCATCAGCAGGCCCTCAAGTTGCAGATTGGCGACGTTCATGGCGGTTCCTCTCATTGGTCAGGCTTCAACGCGCGAAGGCCTGATACGATCCGGAGCGGCGCGGATCGGTTGGCCGCCGGCCAATGCGTATCGCGCCTACGCCTCCATCCAGCGTTGGCCATATTCGGCCCATAGCGCCTTGATCTCACGGCCGCCAAGCGGCGGCGTCGAGCGGTCGCCATAGGTGATGGCGGTGGCGCTGAGGTCGTACTGGCCGTCGGCCTGGACGATGAAGCGGATCGCCTCGCCGAGCGGCTTCGAGTGGAAGATCGGATCCGCCTGGCCCGTGCCAAGGCTGCGGACGCCCGAAATGGTTGCTGGCTGATGCCGCATCCTGAAGACGGATGCCATGGCAGGTTTGTCCATGCCGCTCTCCCCGAGTCCCGGCGGAATGATTCCATAAGCGCCGGCTAATGGCCAGACGGCCGGAAAAGCTTGTTGTGAATACCGGGCCGGTGAGGCTGCGGCGACGCGGCGAACGCAATGGAGGTGGATAGGAAAAAATACCTTGCCGAGTGACGGCAGCTATGCTACTGTCTTGTCCATGGTGCTGATTTGCGCCAACGACCCGCCCGCCGAGGCGGTTTTTTTGTTTTCGGCTTCCCTTCGAACGAAAGTGCATCTTGGCCGGTGACGTGACCGTGCATGAGGGCCGTCCGCGCCCCTGGACCTTGGCAACCGCAAAAATGGAACTAGTTACTTCGCTATCGCAACGTAACGGAGAGTGTCCCATGACCTCGCGCGAAGGCCTGATTGCAAGGCAGGAGGACGCGATTGTCCGGTTGCACGAAGATACTCAATCCGTGCCGGAACATCCTGACAGTCGCGCCACCGATAACGACAAGTGTGTGAACCTCAGTGAGGAAATCATAGCTGACAATCTCAGGATGATCGCGAAGCTTAGAGGGGTCATAGCTCGTGTCGAGGATGACGACTAAGCCGCCTTGCGACGCTGCCAGTAGCCGTTAAAATCGACTGAGGGCTTTCGCTTCAAGCCGGCGACGCGCTGGACCTGTTCGCCGTTGGTGTTGCGGCGGTTTCCTTCGCGCCAAGCTGCTCTCCCCGAGTCCCGGCGGAACGATCACATAAGCGCCGGCTAGTGGCCAGCCATCCGCAATGGCTTGTTGTGAATATCGGGTCGTCCAGGCTGCGGCGACGCGGCGAACGCAATCGAGGCGGATAGGAAAAAATACCTTGCCGGGTGACGGCAGCTATGCTACTATCTTGTCCATGGTGCTGATTTGCGCCAACGACCCGCCGCCGAGGCGGGTTTTTGTTTTTGGTTTTCCTTCGAACGAAAGTGCATCTGGCCAGTAATTAACGCTGGCGGGACAGCGCCCCCTCTGTCCTGCCGGACATCTCCCCCACGAGGGGGGAGATTGGCCGTCATCCCGGCTTTCGCCAATCACCAACGTTACAGGATTGAGCAGAGCGATGAAGCTGCCAATCTCCCCACTCGTGGGGGAGATGGCCGGCAGGCCAGAGGGGGGCGCGAAGGAACGCGGCCTCGCAGTCAACGCCTCGCCTCTGATCCGCAAGCATTCAAGAGAACGCCCATGCCCGCACGCTACGCAACCATCATCACCGACGATGACGGCCAGGAAATCGTCAGCGCCATCGGCGAATTCGAAGCCGCGCCGCAGGCACGCGCCGGCCGTTTCGAATCCGTTCCCGCCGGCGTGCTGATCGGCATGGTTCGCGGCGGTCCGGTCGATGCCGTCGGCGGCTTCGGTTTTCCGCTGGGGTCGCAAGGCGCGGGCGACAGGGCCGTCGGCGTCGCCGCGATTCAGAAGGCGAAGGCCTGCCTGGCAAGGGCCAATGCCGTTCAGCCCGAGGCCACACCGGCGGTGACATCGGCCACCGCAAAACCCGAGACGGCCAGGCCCGCTCGCAAGCCCGCAAAGGCCAAGGGGCGCCGCAAGCCTGGCAAGGCCAAGGCGGCGCGTGCAAGGCAGGCGAACGCAGTGAAGCGGCCGGCGGGCAGGGCAGGGCTCGACGGGGCGCCGCATGGCTGACGCCACGCCGCGTCGGCAGCGCAAGCCGAAGGCAACCGCCGCCGTATCGCCCCGCCCGAAGCGCCCCAAAAAGACGCTGGGCGATGATTTCGTCGCTGCCGTGCGCGCCGATTTCAAGACCCATGGCGCCGGCGTCATCGCCGCGGTGCGGGCCGACAAGCCCGACCAGTATCTGAAGATCGTGCTGTCGGTGCTGCCCAAGGATTTGCATGTCAACATCAATGAACTGGACGCGCTGAGCGATGACGAGATCCGGAGCCGAATCCGCGGCCTCGAAGCCGTCCTCAAGCCGTTCCTCGACAGACCGGGCCTCGAAAGGCCAGTCCTCGAAGAGCCGGGCGACACTGATCGCGGCGCGCAGGGACTATCTGGCGCTGCTGAAGGAGCTGGACCGCAGGCGCCGCACTAACCAGCTGGCCGCCTACCGGCCCTATCCCAGGCAGGCCGAGTTCCATGCCGCCGGCGCGGAGAGCCGCGAGCGCCTGTTCATGGCCGGCAACCAGCTCGGCAAGACCAGGGCCGGCGGCGCCGAATGGGCCATGCACCTCACCGGCCGCTATCCCGACTGGTGGCAGGGCAAGACCTTCGACAAAGCGGTGCGGCTGTGGGCGGCCGGCGTCACCGGCGAAGGCACGCGCGACAACCCGCAGCGCGTGCTGGTCGGCCCACCGCAACAGCAGGCCGCCTGGGGCACCGGCATGATCCCGGCCGACGCCATCGTCCACACCACCATGGGACGCGGCGCGCCGGGTGCGCTCGACAGCGTCGTGGTGCGCTGGGGCGGCGGCGGCGACGTCCAGGCCGACGAGAGCGTGCTGTCGTTCAAGAGCTACGAAAAGGGCCGCGAGAAATGGCAGGGCGAAACGCTCGACGGCGTCTGGTTCGACGAGGAGCCGCCGCTCGACATCTATTCCGAGGGGCTGACGCGCACCAACGCGACAGGTGGCATCACCATCGTGACGTTTACGCCGCTGCTGGGCATGTCGGATGTGGTGCTGTTGTTTTTGTCGGCCGAACAGATCAACAGCCTGTGAACCGCTAGCGCCCGGCGGGGCCGCGCTTGGCGGCCCGCCGCTTGAACCCGCGTTCGATAATCAGGACCACGCCGACCGCGATCAGGCTTGCTATCGCGGCTGATGTCACGATCTGTTGGAGCGGGTCACCGGATCCGATCCTGTATATGATATGGCCGAAGACGACACCAATCGCTGCCCCGCGTCCAGATTTCAGCAACTTCGGATCCACAACGAACCTCAGTCAGTTCGAAACGCTGATAGGTCAGGGGTACTTGCTGCCCGCAAGTTGCCTGGCGCGAGCTTTAGGGTCGGTTGCTTTCCGGGTGAGCGGGGTACACCATACCCGATGATCTCCTCGCTGATTGGACCAGACAAGGCATGATTTGTTTGGTGTATCCGGGATACAAACCTGGCGTTTCCACCCCCCGATCATGTACATCCCGCAGGTTTGCTTGCTCGTGTCATAAGGCACGTTCGACTGGCAAGCTGTGGCGCTCGCGGCAATGGCCACGACGATTGCTATGCGGATCATGTATCTCCCCCGAATTTATCAGCAACTTCGCATCGATGAACAGTATTATCAATGGCGATAGCTCGTCTCGGCAACTAATTACCGTAAGCTAATGTGATCCGTCTCGTCACCTTCATGACCATCGACGACGCCGGGCACTACACACCGCACCAACGCCACCCAGGGCATCGCCATCGTCACCCCGCTGCTCGGCATCTCGGACGTAGGGGCAAGCGGTGACGGACTTGGCGCGGACTTCCCTTCTCCCCTTGTGGGAGAAGGTGGATCGGCGCGCAGCGCCGAGACGGATGAGGGGTGTTGGAAGAAATGAGGCGGCGGCAATGCAAGCGTATCGCCAAGCTGGAGCACCCCTCATCCGACCTCGCTTCGCGAGGCCACCTTCTCCCACAAGGGGAGAAGGAAGAACCGCTCCTGTGCCGCTCTCGGATGACTCTCACGCCCCCAATATGCCATAGTGAGGACGTCGCGAACCAGCCTGTTCGCTCCCACCTTCAAGACCGCGATCACGAACGCTGGCCAACGGAGGAAACGAACCATGAAACATGGATCAACAGACACAGCGAGGGTTGAACCTGCCGCTGGTCGGCGACCGATGAGTCGCCGCGATGCGCTCAAGGCCGCAGGTCTGGCTGGAGCCGCCGCCCTGTCAACGGGTGCCGTGTCGGTCTGCGCCGCTGCGGCGTCCGCCGACCCAATGGAAGACCTGGTTGCAGCCGCCAAAGCAGAAGGGCAGCTTACCGTCATGGGTTTGCCTCGCGACTGGTGCGGATACGGCGTCGTCATAGACGGGTTCAAGGCGAGATACGGTCTGGCAATCAACGAACTGCGGCCGAGTGCGAGCTCAGCCGTTCAGATTGCGGCGATCAGGCGAGGCAAGACCGACGCCCCTGACGTAGTCGACGTTGGCATGCCCTTCGCTTCATCCGCGATGAAGGATGGCATGTTGCAGCCGTACAAAGTGTCAACGTGGGACACAATTCCGGAAGCGGCCAAGGATGCGCAAGGCTATTGGTATGGCGGCTACTACGGAGTCCTTGCGTTCGAGATCAACGCTGACCTGGTAACCAGAATGCCGCGGGATTGGGCGGATCTTGCTGCGCCCGAGTATAGGAACTCGGTCGGCCTCGCCGGCAACATTTCTTCAAATCAAGCGATCCAGAGCGTGTACGCCGCGGGCTTGTCGGCGGCAAAGGGCAACGTCGAAGAAGCCGCTGATCAGGGTCTGAAGTTCTTCGCCAATCTCAATGAAAAGGGCAATTTCGTTCCCATCATCGGTGATGCCAACTCGCTTGCTGACGGCCGCACGCCGATCCTCGTTCGCTGGGATTACCTCGCGCTCGGCGACCGCGACCGCCTTGCAGGGCAACGAGGATCGAAGTCATCAGGCCGAAGACCGGCGTCGTTGCGGGTGTCTATGCCCGTGCGATCAGCGCCCATGCTCCGCATCCAAACGCTGCTCGGCTATGGATGGAGTATCTTTATTCAGACGAGGCACAGTTCGCCTCGTTGAAAGCCTCCCACCTGCTCGACCTCAAACGGGACGATGTCGCCCCGGTCTTTCCAACACTCAAGGACCAGGAGAAGGCGAGAGACATCATAACCAACGGGTGGGACGATATCGTTGGCGTCAAGGTACAGTGCTTGCCTTCTGAGGAGTACCTTGGCCCGATGTCTTTCAACAGCAGCACGGCCAGGCGAAGCGCCGGTTCCTAAGCAGGCCATCTGAGGTTGGCGCCGGCCTGCCGGTTGAGCTTGGTCGAAGCAGGAGTTCGACTTCTCAGTGGCAGTATGATCGCCTCAAGGAAGGCTACAAATCCTGAGCGGATTGGTGCGACCATGCCTCTCCCTTCTCCCCTTGTGGGGTGAGAAGCGGTCCGCGCAGCGGACGAAAAGCCAATTGCTTGGCTTTTCGAGTTTCGAACGCCATGAGCCTGCGAAGGGCCGGGTGGTGGCCGATCCACCTGCCGGGTCCCCGCTGCTTCGCAGCGTCCCGGCGTTCGCCGGCCTTCCATCGTGCCACCGGCACGATGAATTCGCTTACGCGAACCGGCTGCTCACCCCACAAGGGGAGAAGGCAAGAACCGCCGCGCTCGGCTCAAGATATCGTGCGCGAACAACACCGTATGACGGCATCTTTGAATCAATCCGGCAGGCGCAATGACCCGTCACGTCACCTTCATGACCATCGACGATGCCGAGCATTATTCGCCCGGGCAGCGCGCCGCGATCGTTGCCGCCTATCCGGCGCATGAGCGCGAAGCCAGGGCAAAAGGCATTCCGGTGCTGGGCTCCGGCCGCATCTTTCCGGTGGCCGAGGAGCTGATTGCCTGCGAGCCGTTCCGGCTGCCGCGCTATTGGCCGCGGCTCGGCGCGCTGGATTTCGGCTGGGACCATCCGTCGGCCGCGGTCGAACTCGCCTGGGATACCGAGGCCGATATCGTCTATGTCACCAAAGCCGCCCGGGCCTCGCAGCAGACGCCGGCCATGCAGGCGCTGACGCTGAAGCCGTGGGGCGAATGGCTGCCCTTCGCCTGGCCGCGCGACGGCCGCCGCGAGACGCTGGAGGGCGCCGGCGTGGCGCTGGCCAAGCAATATGCCGCACACGGGCTGAACATGCTGTCGCGCCACGCCCAGTTCGCCGACGGCTCGGTCTCGGTCGAGGCCGGGCTGATGGAGATGCTGGACCGCATGCAATCCGGCCGCTTCAAGGTGTTTTCGACGCTGCTGCCCTGGTTCGAGGAGTTTCGCCTCTACCACCGCAAGGACGGCCAGGTGGTGAAGCTGCGCGACGATCTGATGGCCGCGACCCGCTATGGCGTGATGATGCTGCGGGAAGCGGTGGTCGATCCGGCGGAGTTCAGGAGCGCGCGAAGGTCGGCGGGGCAGAGCGATCCGCTGGGGGCGTTCAGGTGAGCGAATTCGTGCAGCGCCTCGATATGGCGCCGGGCAAGTACATCAAGATCGAGGTTCGATCGGACGCGTGATTGGCGAGCCGTCGACGCGCAAGTTCGCGGACGCCGAAGAGATCGAGCCGATAGAACGGCCTCGGCTTCCGGCCCGCCACAGTGACCCGCTGGAGGATTACCGATGAAGCGGAGTCGCGGTCTCAGTCTCGAGCACTGAACGCTTCAGGTGGGTAATGCCTCTCTAGTACGCGGCGCGTTGCACCGCTTGGGAGGTATTTGAGAAGCCTAAACTCCGTGATGAGCCTTGAGAAATCCTTTGAGATCGGCGAAAGGCCGTTAAATCCTGCTATAGCCGCTTCGTAGCTAGAAATTTGGCTTCGCAATAGGTTCCCATAGCGGGCTTTTTCGTTTGGCGACAGCTTATCATCTTCGGAAATCCGCTGGAGTATGGTGTACATTAAGCGAAAGTACGGCCCGAATTGGCCCTCGTACCGGTCGTGAATGCGCCTGCTATAGATCTCGACCAGCAAATTTTTGTTAGATTTACTCACTACCCCTCCGGTCTGCATCCAGAAGCGAAATTCGATCATCGCGGCTGTGAATGCCTCATCACCTTGGCGCTGACCTGTTTGTGGTTTTGAGATGATTGCTGCCCCCACCCCAATGAAAGGGGTACCGGCTCGGTTCGCGTATCCTTTCGATTGCCTGTATTCGGCGCTGTACTCAAACTTTATCGCGGCCCGGGCTTCCCGGAAAAGCCGAAGGAGTTCGAAATATGAACTCTCGAAGCGTTGAATATGCTGATCACGCTGGGCGTCATCGATTTGACGCTGCTGCAAGCGCAGCGTGTAAAGAACCGCAGCGAAAGCCAGCGTCGACATCAGCGCGTTTAGCGCGCCGGAGGAATCACCCCACTGGCCGACTTTTTCACCATTCCAATGGATCATCATACGTTCAGCCAGAGATGGATGAAAAAACCAAACGAGCCAAACAATTAAGGCGCAGATCGCGACTCGAATTACAAAGCGGTCTTCCACTAGACTGATCTCCCCCAGTAATCGGGATCCCCTTTATCATGCAATTTTGCGATGCTGTAGCTCTTACGGGATCGTGCCCGTCACAGGGTTGCGACACAGATGACGGTTCGCATCGTCGGTGGAAACATCCGCGATCTCTCCTACATTGCTGCCAATCAGCGCCCTCGGCATCTCCAGGACGCAATCGTCGGAAAAGCACGCCATGATGCGATCGAGATCATGCGCGTTGAAGGCTTCGCATAGCTCGCTCAGTGTCGATCGAATGTCCATTCGCCCGCCTCCTGGCTAACCGATAGCGTGCGCGTTCGAAGTAGTCACTGGCGACGGAGGGTCCATTTCGACATGACGGTGTGGGCAGCCGCTGTCGCCGTCAGGCCCGAACTTCGATATACTAGGCGGGAAACAGGGAGGATAAGACCATGCCATTATACCTGACCCGGTTCAGCTACACGCCGGCAACATGGGCGAAGCTCATCAAGAATCCCGAGGACCGCCGAGAAGCGGCAAAGCAGTACATTGAATCGGTTGGCGGAAAGTTGCACGGTTTCTGGTACGCCTTTGGTGAGCATGACGGATATAATTTGTGGGAGGCTCCGGATAACGTGTCGATGGCGGCTACGGCGCTCGCGATCGGCGCGGGTGGAGCGCTGAGTTCCGTCCAGACGACCGTCCTCCTGACCGTTGAGGACACGCTTGCAGCACTGGAAAAGGCATCGTCGATTAGATATCGACCACCGGGAGAACAAGCCTAGGCGCCAACCGGACCAAAGGCCATCCAGGCATCAAACCTTTGAAACCGCTGGCAATTTTCTGCCAGTTGACCGGTTTCCACCGCTTTGGTGCCCTCATGACCCTCCGCATCATCCCCGCCACGCTGCGCGATCTCTCCTACATCGCTGCCAATCTGCGGCCCGAGGACCGCGCCGAGATCGACTGCCAGTTGGACCACTGGTCGCCGGCGCTGCTGGCGCTGACGGCGCTGCAGGGGTTTGCCTATGTCGCCGAGCTCGACGGCAATCCGGAGGCCGGCTTTGGCGCCGCCGAACAGCGCGGCGGGCTGTGGATCGCCTGGAGCTGGGGCACGCGCCGCATGAAGCGCTGCGTGCCTGGGATCACGCGGTTTTTTCACGACGTGCTCGCCCACCAGGTCGCGGCGCGGGGCGCCTGGCGGGTCGAGGCGAGGGCGCTGGCTGAAAACGAATTGGCGCTGCGCTGGCTCGGCCGGCTCGGCGCCACGCAACGCTGCCTGCTGCCGGGCTATGGCAGGAACGGCGAGGACTTTTTTCTCTACGACTGGACAAGAACCTCTCAACTCGGGGAAAGCCATGTGCCTCTTTCAAAAGCCACCGGAACTGAAGCCGCTGCCGCCGACACCGACGGCGCAGGACAAGGACGTGCAGGCGCGCGAAGCTGCCTTGCGGGCTGAGCTCGAACAGCGCCAGGGCACGGCGAGCACGGTTAAAACCGACCTCGCGCCCGGCGATCTCACCGGCCGTCGCCGCGTGCTGCTGGGGGTGTGACCATGACCGCGATGAAGCGCAGTTTCAGGAAGCGCGTGCTGGCGTGGTGGTACTGGCGGCGGCATGCGCGGTTGCTGAAGCGGAGGGGGTGAGGGCTCTGCCCTTCTCCCCTTGTGGGGTGAGCAGCCGGTTCGCCGAAGGCGAATTCATCGTGCCAGTGGCACGATGAAAGGCCAGCGAACGCCGGGACGCTGCGAAGCAGCGGGGACCCGGCAGGGTGGATCGGCCACCACCCGGCCCTTCGCAGGCTCAGGGCGTTCGAAGTTCGAAAAGCCAAGCAATTGGCTTTTCGTCCGCTGCGCGGACCACTTCTCACCCCCTACATCTGCCCGTCCAGCCACTCGCGCAGGGCCTTGTCTTCTTCGCTTTCGGCAACGGGCGGGGTGCGCCGCCTCCAGACGTACCAGAGGGCGGCGAGCACGCCGGCGGCCCACAGGCCGGCGAACAGGTTTCCGATGAAGTCGATCTGACGATCCTCCCAAGCCGGGCAATATTAGCACGGCCTCAATGAGGAGGACAGGATCGACGTCGTTTGCCCGGCCGCGGCTGCCCGCCGCGCCTGAGGTTGGATCTCAGCTTGGCTTGCGGGCGAAGGCCCAGACCATCAGCGGATATTCCTCGTCATTGCTCAAGTCGCGCCACAGGCCGTAGGCGCGCACCGGCCCGCCGATATGGGCTCTTGCGCAGGCCTTGTTGCCCCAGCCATGGACCTTGATGTTCGCTTCCGGGAAACCGCCCTCGACCATCAGCTGCTTCAGGCCGGCCGGCGTCCAGCGATTGTAGTCGTGCGGCCTGGCATGCACGCGGAACAGGAAGGGTGTGGCCACCATCGCCCAGCCGCCCGGCCGGGTCATGGCGTGGATGTTCTCGGCTGCCGCCAGCGGCCGCTGGACATGCTCCAGCACCTGGTCGGCGATGACGATGGAATACTGCTCCTCGGTGCGGTCCTTGCAGATGTCGAAGTCGGGGAAGTCGACCGAGGTGTAGTTGGGGCACATCGCCTTCCAGTAACGGTTCCAGCCCGGCGAGATCTCGATCACGTCGGAGGATTTGCGCCCACCGGCCTGCAGGAACTCGGTGAACGCCTCGATCTGGCGGATGCGCAGCCAGTTGCGCGAATCATAGCCGATCAGCCGCTTCACGGCGCGTTTGCTTTGGTTTGTCAGGGTACCGGCAAGGCTTGTCGTCACATCGACCTCCTCCAATGCCCCGCCGCGCTGCCTCCTTAGCATCGCAAAGCGCAAGAAATTTGACTGCTCGCAAGCAAGTGAACGACAGCGAAGAAAGATTGCCACCATGAGCGATTCCCGTGCCCGCGATATCCTGTCGCGCCAGGCCGAACTCGAGAGCGAACGCGGCCGAATACGAGGCCGTCTGGGAGGCCGTCTCCGAATTCTGCGATCCCGATGCGCCCGATGTCTGGAGCGGCCGGCAGGAGTCGGCGGCCGGGGCTCGCAGGCCGAGCGGCAGGAGCGGCGCGGCGCCCGCGTCTATGCCAACACCATCAACTCGGCCGCCAACCGGCTGGCCGCCGGGCTCGAAAGCCTGATCATCCCGCAGTCGGAGAAATGGCACGGGCTGACCACCGCCGAGATGAACGACGAGGAGACCGACGAGGAAAAGGAATGGGCGGAAGCCTTGCGCGATTTCCTGTTTGCGCTGCGCTACTCCGCCAATTCGAATTTCGTGCCGGCAACGCAGGCCTGCCTGCGCAACGTCGTGCGCTACGGCCCGGCCTATCTCTATGCCGAGGAGGGCTTTGGCGGCACGCTGATCCGCTATGCCTCCATCCCCGTGGTCGAGGGTTATCTCGCGCGCAACCGCTGGGGCCAGGTCGATATGTTTCACCGCCGCTACGAGCGCACGGCAAGGCAGGCGGCGCAGCTGCTCGGCTACGAGAAACTGCCGGCGCGGATCAAGATGCTGGTCGACGATCCCGCCAAATGCGACGAGAAGATCTCGCTGATCCAGTGCATAAAACCGCGCGACGAGCGCCGCATGTACCGGCAGCGGCGGCGCCTACCAGTATCTCGATCAGGCCTTCGCTTCCTGGCACGTCATCGAGGACGAGGAGGAGATCGTCAGGGAAAGCGGGTTTCGCACCTTCCCGGTCTCGACCTTCAACTGGCGCCGCTACGAGGGCGACGCCTACGGCATCTCGCCGACCATCGAGGCGCTGACCACCGTGCGCGAGGAAAACGCCGTGCGCCGCTCGGGGCTTCGTGCGCTGCAGCAGATCACCGATCCGGCGACCGCCTCGAAGGCGAGGCTCGACTATGTGCCGGTGCTCAATCCCGGCGAGAACTATCCCGGCCTGATCGACGACAATGGCCGGCCGCTGATCGCGCCGATCTCGACCGGCCAGAACCCGACCTATGCCTTCAACTATGCGGCGACCCGGGCCGAGGAAATCCGCGACATGATGTTCGTCAACCTGTTCCAGACATTGGTGCAGAACCCGCAGATGAGCGCGACCGAGGCGCTGATCCGCCAGGAGGAAAAGGGCGCGTTGCTCGGCCCCTCCGGCTCGATCATCCAGGCCGGTTTTGCCACCAATCTCGATCGCGAGCTCGGCATTCTCGAGGACAAGGGCCTCTACGACGAGGACAGCCGCTTCCTGCCGCCGGCGAGCCTCGCCGGCAAGGCGGTGCGGCCGACCTTCACCGGCCCGCTCGACGTGCTGAGGCGCTCGGCGGAGGCGCGCGACACCATCCAGGTGGTGTCGACGGCCATGCAGATGGCGCAGTTCGATCCCGGCATCATGGACAATATCGACGCCGACGAGGCGCTGAAGATCGTGCAGAGCGCCGGCCGCAGCCCGCAGCGCATCTTTCGCCGCAGGCAAGAGGTCGATGGCATGCGCGATGCCCGTGCCAAGGCGCAGCAGGCGCAGGCCGGCATGGCGGCGATCGCCACCGCCGGCAAGGTGGCGAAGGATGCGGTGCCCGCCGCGGTGCAGGCGCGCGACAGCGGCCTGCTCGACAGCTTGCAAGGGCTGATGGGCGGGCAGGGGGCGCCGGTCGACGCAACGGGCGGTCAGGTCATGGCGGCGGCTGGTGCTGGCACCCCGGGCGAGGCAGGCGGCGCATGACCCGCAAGCGCTTCGCCCATTCCACGCAGGCCGGCGGCCCGGCCAGGGCGCGTGATGCGCTGGCCAAGGCCTATCTCAGGGTCTTCTCCGGCGAGGACGGCGAGATGGTGCTGGCCGACCTCGCCGCAGTGACCGGCTACTACCGCCGCCCGTCCTACGGCGAGTGGATGGCACGGACCAAAACGCCGAACGGCTTCGAGCTGCACAGCGCCTTGAGCAATGCGCGGGCCGAGGTGGTGCAGCACATTATGGGGTTTCTGACGCTGGACGAGGCGCAGCTTGTGGCGCTTGAGAAGGCGGCGCGGATGGAGGGGTAGGTGGGAAGGCAATGTTGCCCAATGGCTAAAATTTGCTCAAATCCACGGTGAGCCGCATCGGGCTGGTTTTGACGCCCGGCGGCCAACATCTCTGGACCGATTTCAAAAGTTGTTGGGCGGCTCCCGCCGCTGCTTCCGAATGAGGTTCGTAGGATACAACGGCAATCGACTTGACCTTGCCGGCCTTGTCCAACGTCACCTCGAAAACGGCTTTGAGGTGATTGTCGACAGCGGCTACCGGCAACCGAAGGCAACCTCCGATCTGGTCGACACTGACTGCCTCTTTGGCAAGCGCGGAAACCGAACACACAACCAGCAGCGAGGTCATCAAAAGTCGCATCGTCGCCCCCTTGGATGGCAGACGATAGCGTCAATCGTGGACCAGGGTAAGGGCGCCAGCGATGGCTCTTCCTTCTCCCCCTGCGGGAGAAGGTGGATCGGCGCGCAGCGCCGAGACGGATGAGGGGTGCTGGAAGAATTCGAGGCGATGGCGATCATGTCGCCGTGCGTCCTGTTTGGATAAAAGGTGCCGCCAAGCTGGAGCACCCCTCATCCGACCTCGCTTCGCGAGGCCACCTTCTCCCACAAGGGGAGAAGGGAAGACCTGCGCCAGCGATCAATAATCGCCGTTGTAATACCGGTCGTCGCAGGGGGCGGTGTAGATGCGGCCGTAGCGGTCCTGGTAGCGGCAGAGCTGTTCGCCGCGCCGTTGCGGCGTGGTGGCGCTGCCGACGACCGCACCCAGCAGGGCGCCGCCGGCCGCACCGATCACCGTGCTCTTGGTGTTGCCGCCGATCGCCTGGCCGACGAGAGCGCCGCCGGCGCCGCCGAGCAGCGCGCCCGTGGTGGCTCTCTGCTGCCCCTCGGTCTGCGTCTCGCAGCCTGCAAGTGCTGCAGTCATGAGCACGGCCAAAATGGCTTTCTTGATGATCATCTGAAGGTCTCCTTTGAAGACGTGAAATTGGCGTGTTGGATCAATGCCTTGCCAAGTGAGGTTGCATTACGGCGGAACGGCGGCACCGTTGCTCACGAAATGAGACATGGTTTCTCGGCTCTTGAAGATCATGGTCGCCAAACCGGAAACACCCTGAGCGAACAGCACGATAACGCCTTGGCTTGAATCTGGTTGCGAGCCGCGCCCGCCCGAGGCGCGCCGGGTTGAAGCCAGCCCTTCGCTATCGCTTCGGGCGTTCGTCGCTCGGAAAGCCAAGCAATTGGCTTCCCGTGCGCTGCGCGCACCACTCCTCACCCCAAAAGAATGGAGAAATGCCATGACCCGAGGTCTTCCCCGCACACTTGTCCGCGCCGCCGCCCGCGAGGCCGGCCTTGCCCCGCCTAAGCTCGGCCTCAAGGCCGTGACCACGGGGCAGGGCGGATCGTACCGCACCGTCTTCACCTTCGCCGGCATGCAGGTGCCGGTCACCGATGCGCTCGCCTATGCTGCCCAAAAGATCTTCGACTTCGCCGACGGCAAGGTGCGCATCAAGGGCGGCACGGCGCGGCTGCAATTCGCGGTGCTGACCACCCGCGCCTCGACCATCAACGACAATGCGGCGCTCGCCTGGTCGCTGGGCTCGGCGGCGGCGTCGAGCGCCACGCTGGCCGGCACCATGGTCAACGTGCTGGCTTCGACAGGCCGCACGCTGGACGGGGCAGGTGCGGCGCTTTCGTCTGCCTCGACCGCCGACATCGCTGCTGCAGCGACGCTTGACGGCACGGCGACGCCGGTCGACCTCTATCTCAACCTCGCTTTCGCCACCGGCACCGACATCGACGCCGACGGCACGATCGCGGTGACCGGCACGATCACGCTGCTGTGGGAGAACTGGGGGGATATTTAAGCTCCCCCTTCTCCCCCTGTGGGAGAAGGTGGCCGCGCGAAGCGCGGTCGGATGAGGGGTGCTCCAGCTTGGCGCACACCTACGTCCAAATCGGCGACACGATCGCCGACGTCTCACTCCGTCCAACACCCTCATCCGTCTCGGCGCTGACGCGCCGATCCACCTTCTCCCACAGGGGGAGAGGGGAAGAAAGGAACATCTCATGACAGATCTGGCAGACGCCGGGTCCGTGGCCACACGGCCGGCGGGCAACCCAGTACGGCCACCGGCAAGCGGGGACAACGGGTCCGCCCCGCCTACGGCCAAAAGTTGGTTTGACGGTCTTTCCGAAGGCAACCGCAAGCTCGCTGAAACCAAGGGCTGGACCAAGCCTGAAAGCCTCGATCGGGTTTTCACATCCTATGCGGAGCTGGAGCGGCAGCAGGGCGAAAGCCTGCGCGTTCCGGCCGCGGACGCGCCAAGGGAAGACTGGGAGAAATTTCACTCCCGGCTGCCCGAGGCAATGCGTCCGCTCACCTCGCCCGAGAAGGTCGAATACAGGCGCCCGGAAGGGTTGCCCGAAAACTTCGCCTATTCGGACGAGCTCGCCAGTGCCTCCAAGGCCTGGGCGGTCGAAGCCGGTGCTTCGCCGAAGATCGCGCAGGCCTATCACGACAGGTTCGTCGGCTACATGGCCGAGCAGGCCGCGCGCCAGGAGATCGCGCTTGCCCGCTCGGTCGAGGCCACCCATGACGAACTCGTCAGGGACTGGGGGCCGACCGACAGCGACGGCTTTCGCCAGAAGCTGGAGGTCGCCAACCGGGCGATGAAGAAGCTCGGCCTGGTCGACGCCTACAAGGCGAAGGGCATCCTTCTGCCTGACGGGGCGTTGACCGATCCGCAGATCGCCAGGGCCTTCCAGGCCATCGGCGAAGCGATGTTTACCGAAGACACGATCGACGGCGGCGCGGCCTTGCGGGGAGGCAATCCCTTCAGGCGCAACGCCGCCGGCGACCGCAACATTTCGGCGATTTCAGCCCTCGTCAAAAGCGACCCAGCCCGCGCCCGGCGGCTGGCACGCGAGGCCGGCGAAAACCCGGACCTCTGGATGCCGAACAATCCTCTCTGACTTTGAGAGGTCACCGCCAATCAACCCCTGAAGGAAGAGAAAAAATGGCAGACGCCTATACCCGTATCGCCGACGCGATCGTTCCGTCCGTCTATGCGCAATACTCGTTCGAGGAGCATGTCCAGTCGCTCGAGATCTACCAGGCCGGGATCCTGTTTTCCGACCCGGCCATCGCCTCGAAACTGTCGATGGGCGGCCGTTCCGTCGACATGCCCGGCTGGAAGGATCTCGGCAACGATCCGTCCGAGCCGGTCAATGACGATCCGGCCGATTCGATCGAGATGAAGAAGATCGGCTCGCGCCGCGAGGTCGCCGCCCGCAATGTCCGCGCCCAGGCCTGGGGCGTTCCGGACCTGACCTCGATCCTGGCCGGCGACGATCCGCAGAAGCTGATCGTCAAGCGCCAGACCGAATACTGGCAGCGCGCCAACAAGCTGACCTTGCTCGGCATCCTGAAGGGCGTCGTCGCCGACAACATCGCCAACGACGCCGGCGACCTGGTGCGCGTCACCGGCGCTTCCATCGTCGATACCGACATCATCGAGGCCGCCTATCTGATGGGCGACCGCGCCGACAAGTTCAAGACGATCTGGATGCATTCCAAGCAGATGAAGGCGCTGAAGCTCGCCGACCTCATCGACTACGTGCCGTCGTCCGAACAGGGCGGGCCGCTCATCCCCTACTATATGGGGCTGCGCTGCGTGGTCGACGACGACATCCCGGTCGCGGCCGGCGTCTACACCGCCTTCATGTTCAAGGACAAGGCGATCCTGTGGAACGAGCTTCCGGTCAACACCGAGGGCGGACCGCTGGAGTTCGACCGCAAGCCGCGCCAGGGCCATGGCGGCGGCGTCACCGAAATGGTCGGCCGCCGCCACTTCGTGCCGCACGTGCCGGGCACCCGCTTCCTCGACGCCTCCTCGGCCGGCGAGTTCGCCACCGATGCCGAACTGGCGCTGGCGGCGAACTGGGACCGCACCGCGTCGAGCGTCAAGAACATGACGTTCATCGCGCTGAAGACCACCGAGGCTTGATAGGCCAAAGCAAGGCAGGCTGGCGGCCCTGTTGCACGCCGGTTTTTATGGAGGACTGATATGATGAGCCAAACGCCAAGCGGAGAGACCCGCAAGGATGCGGTACGCCGACAACTCCTCGAAAAGGCGCGAGAGGCGGGCCACTATCCCTGGCGATGTGGCGCTTCGTTGGTCGCCGAAGCGAGAGCTTTGCTCTCGTCGGCCAGCAGCAAGCGGCGGCAGCTCCCGCTCCACAAGAAAAAGGCGGACCCGGGGGACAGTGGGTCCGCCTTTTGCTTGCCGACGGGCTTCGGGGGGAAGTTGGGTGCCGGCAAACATTCCGATAGCTGGATCAGCAGGCGTTGGAGGCTTACTGGGCTTCGGAAAATGGAGTGTGAGCGCGTTTCGCGTTCCGCACAATTAGTCCGATAGGCCTTAGCTCGATAGGCCTAGGATCATGTAGCGGCCTATGTTGCGGGCTTCACAGTCAACGGCACCAATCGGTTACACAAAGGAGCGAGCATATACCTGTGGTGGCAGAGGGGTAATCGTGGAGATGACTTACAAATCAGTTCAGGAACTGCTCAGAGAAGCAGGAATTGTCATGAGCAAGAAAGGTGAAGTCCACCGCATAAACTTCTTTGGTGGGCTGGAAGACACCGCGCACTACACGTCAAGCCTGGAGGAAGCCCTGGACAGGGGGCTGAGCATGGCGAGGCCGCGACGTTCGTGAGTTCGAGCTGTGCTGATCCGATAGGTCGATAGGGCACTACCGATTCCGACCTAAGAATCCATGCCATCCTTGGCGTGATCCTCTCGGGCACGTCTTCGCGCGCCCTTGTCCTGCCAGGGAGATTGGTAGCTTTGCCGCCGGCTCCGCTTGCCCGCACGCGCCCCAAAAGTTCCCAGCCGCTTCGCAGCGGCTTTTTTCATGCCCGGAGACACCATGACCCTTGCCCGACCCATTCTCCTGAGGGGGCGCTGACCCATGGCCATCACCCCGCTCGACATCGCCAACATGGCGCTCGCCGTCCTCGACGAGGCGCCGATCGATTCAGCTCGACCAGGACGTCAAGGCGGCGCGCCTGCTCAACCTGCATTTCGACCTGACGCGCGAAGCCGAACTGACCAAGCACGCCTGGGTGTTCGCCATCCTGTCGGCCATCCGTTGCCGGGTCTGACACCGGCAGCGGCGACTGCACCTTGAACTTCGCCTATGAACTGCCGGCCGATTGCCTGCGCCCGCTGCCGCCGACCCACAATGGCGAACCGGACGGCGTGCCGATTTCCTGGCGCCAGGAGGCCGGGATCATCTATTCCGATCGACCCGGCCCGCTCGCCATCCGCTACATCGCCAACCTCACCGACCCGAACGACTGGGACGCGCTGTTCACCGAAGTGCTGGTGGCGGCCCTTGCCGTCAAGATCGCGCATCCGCTGACCCACAAGGCCGGCATGATCGACATCGCCCGCTCGGCCTATGACCGCGCGCTCGACGCAGCCTTTTCGGCCAACGCCATCCAGCGCGGCGGCCGCGCCTACACCGCGTCCTGGGCGATCCAGCGCGGCGACAGCAGGTACGCACGCTGATGGCGACGCTCTATCCGGTCCAGGACGTCTTCACCCGCGGCGAGATCTCGCCGCGCCTGCATGCGCGCGCCTCGCTCGATCTCTATCGGGCGGCACTGTCGAAGTGCGAAAACTTCGTCACGCTGCCGCATGGCGGCATCCGCAAGCGCGGCGGCAGCTATTTCGTCGGCGAGGTGAAGAATTCGGCCGAGAGGACGCGGCCGATCCCCTTCATCTTCAGCGCCGACCAGGCCTACTGCCTGGAGTTCGGCGACCTCTATATCCGCGTCTATGCCTATGGCGCCCGCGTCGGCACGGTGGAGGTGGCCTCGCCCTACCTGGAGGCCGACCTGTTCGACCTCGCCTATGTGCAGTCGGCCGACCAGATGTGGATCAGCCACAAGGATTATCCGCTCAAGGTGCTGACCCGCACCGCGCACACGACCTGGACGCTGGAGGACTACGAGTTTCGATCGACGGGCCTTATGACGAAATCAACGATACCGGGACGACATTGACGCCGGCATCCTACGGCTCGTTCGTGCCGAAGATGACCGGCCTGGCGGCTCCAGCCGGTACGGTGTCCAGCTCCACCGGGGCGGCTGATGCGTGGGTGCTGTTCGACAAAAGCAGCAAGACGGTCAGCAACGTGACAGGCGGCACCGGGGCATGGGTTCAGTACAGGCTCGCTGGCAGCGCTCAGAAGGTTTGCAATGCCTACTGGCTGCAGGCGACAGGCGCCGCGGGCGCAGCCACGGACATGCCCACGCAATGGGAGGTTCAGGGCTCGAACGATGGCGTGAACTGGGTAACCATCGATGCGCAGGCAGGGCGAAACCGGCTGGAGCGCCTCCGAGCGCCGCTACTTCGAATTCTTCAACAAGGCCGCGTTCGAATATCTGCGATGGGACTTTGAGGGCGGCGGCGGCGCCGACAGCGCAAACACGTCATTGCGCGGAATTGGCTCCCAACGAAGACGGCGATACTGATGACGCCGTTCAACCTGACGGCCTCCTCGATCGTCGGCATCAACGGCGGTGCCGGGTTCCAGACAAGCGATGTCGGCCGCGCCATCCGGCTGCTCGGCATCCGACGGCCGCTGGCGCTGGGCCAAGATCGCGGCGCGCACCAGCACCACGGTCGTCACGATCCGCCTCTATGGCCACGCGCTTCCCGACCTGAGCCCGATCTCACGCTGGCGGCTCGGCACGTTCGTCGCCGGCAAATATGTCGAGAGCGGCTCGCTCTACGAGGAGCGGCTGGCCTTCAGCCGAAGGTTCTCGGTCTATGCCTCGGCCACCGGTGACTTCGACAATTTCGCGCACGGGCGAGGCAGACGACGACGCGCTGGAATTCATTCAGGCCGGCGGCGGCCAGGCCAACGACATCGTCTGGATCGCGGAGTCCGATGGCGCGCTGCTGATCGGGACCGCTTGGCGGGGTGCGCGCTCTTTCCGGCTCCGGCATCGACGAGGCATTGACCCCGTCATCCTTCAAGAACCGGCGCTCGCGCACCTTCGGCTGCGCCGGCATCCGCCCGGTCGATGCCGGCCAGTCCTTCCTCTATGTCACCCGCTCGCGCCGCTCGATCGCCGAGCTGACGCAGACCTCGGCCGGCAGGTTCTCGTCCGAAGACATCGGCCAGATCTCCGAGCATATCGCCAAGCAGGGCGTGGTCGAACTCGCCTTCCAGACCGACCCGGACCCGATGCTGTGGTTTCCGCTCGAGAATGGCGAGCTTGGCGGCTACACGCACCAGCCAAGCCAGGAGGTGCGCGGCATGCACCGCCATCGCTTCGGCGGTACCTTCGCCGGCTCCACCTGGGCGGTCGTCGAAAGCGCCGTGGCGACGCCCGGCCAGAACGGCGTCGACGACATCTGGCTGATCGTCAAGCGCACCATCGGCGGGTGTCACCAAACGCTATATCGAGATCATGACGCCGCCCTTCGAATATGGCGCGCTGGAAGACGCCTTCCAGGTCGATTGCGGGCTGACCTATTCGGGCGCCGCCATCAACGCCGTCTCCGGGCTCGGCCATCTCAACGGCCAGTCGGTCGACGTGCTGGCGTCGGGCAAGGTCTACCGCAACCTCACCGTGGCCGCCGGCCAGGTGACGCTGCCCGGCGGCGCCACCGCGGCGAAATGGCAGGTCGGGCTTCCCTGTCAGGCGCAGGCCGACACGCTGGAGCTCGACGTCGGCGGCCAGGACGGCTCGATCGTCGGCCGCCGCAAGAAGGTGGCCAAAGTCATCCTGTCGCTGCTCGAGACCGACACCACGGGGCTCGAAGTGCAGTCGCTGATCCGCGGCCGCTGGGAGGCGGTGCGGATGCCCTCGATCGTCGCGCCGGACGGCAGGGCCAGGCTCTTCACCGGCAATGTCGAGGTGCCGATCGACGACAGCTGGGAAGGGCAGGGCAGGGTCAGGATCCGCCACGTCAACCCGACGCCCTGCACGATCAGGGCATTCACGCCGGTGTTCGACGCGGAGCCGTAGCGCCGCGCTCCTCTGCGCAAATCATTCTCGTTCTCCGAAAGAAGGACACTCCCATGACATCCCCCCATGCCGATGCCCTCGGCAAGGCGCGGACGGCTGCCGATTTCGCGGCCGTCATCGCCTTGCTCGACACCGACCTCAACGACGCGCTCGCCCGCAGGCGAGACCTGCAACAGGCCGAGGACCGTGCCATCTTCGGCGATGGCGTCCTCAGCGAGGCGCGCGCCGCGCTCGACGCCTGCAACGCGACAATCGCGCTCATCGAAAAGACCATCGAGGCCGCCGCCAAGCGCCGCGCCGCCGCCGCCGAAAGCGAGGCCCGCGCCGACATCGCGGCGCTCGGCGAGGAGATCGGCGCCAGGGCCGAAGCGCTCGCCGCGCGCTGGCGCAATGTTGCCCGCCTGGTCGAACTGCTGCGCCAGGAGCTGTTCGAGGCCGATGCGCTCGCCCGCGCCATTGCCACCGCCAACGGCCTGTTCGATGCCGCCGGCGTGCCCGACCTGAAGGTCAACCTGACGACAACCCGCCGCGCCGCCATGGCCGGCGCGCGGGCCGCCGCACCCGCCCGCCTCAGCCGCCCGGCGATCCAGGCCGACAGGATGCTTTTGTCCTTCCTCCGCCCCGGCGGCGCGCTCGACCCGCGCCCGGCGCTTGGCGCGCCGGTCGACGGCGTCAGAAGCAAGTTCATCCCCAATGCCGGCGCGCGAGGCTGACCATGTGCACACTTGCTCTTCTCGGCACCGTTATTTCCGTCGGCGGCGCGCTGGCCGAGGGCCAGCAGCAGAAGCAGATGGCCGACTATCAGGCCAAAGCCTATGAGCAGCAGGCGCAGGCCGACGCGCAAAGTGCTGCCTTCGAACAAGGCCAGGAACGCCACAGGCAGGATCTCCTGCAGGCGCAGGCGCGCGCCCAGGCCGGCGCATCGGGCGTCGGCATATCCGGCTCGCCGACCGAGGTGCTGGCCGCCAATGCCAGGCAGGGCCAGCTCGACCTCAAGGCGCTCCAGTACGGCTCGCAGCTGCGCCAGAACAATCTGAACCGCCAAGCCGCGATCTCGCGCTTTTCCGGCAGGCAGGCGGCGACCGCGAGCATCTTCAAGGTCGGCGGCAATCTCGTGTCGGCTCTCTACGACCCGGCCAAGGCCGTGACCTTCGGCAAAGGCGCCTTCCCGCCGGCACCGGGCGGCTTTTCCACCGGAGGCCTCTACTGATGGCGACCATTCCTCTCCATGTGGCCCAGCGCCGGCTCGATACCGGCAATGTCGTCTCCTATCCCGAGGGGTCGCCGGTCGGCGGGCGATGCAGGGCTTTGGCGACGAGCTTTCGGCCGTCGCCGAGCACTACCGGCAGATGAAGGAGCGGCAGGAGGCGTTCGACGCCGAGCTCGCGCGCCGCCGGTTCAACGGCCGGATCGCGCAGGCGGAAGACGAGGTGGTGGCGAACGCGCCGGCCGACGGCGCCGGCCTGCACGACGCCATGTACGGCCAGGTCGATCCGCGCACCGGCCGGGTGGTCAAGCCCGGCCTGTTCGACACGCTGTTCGACGATGCCTTGCCGAACATGCCCGAGAGCCAGCGCGCCGGTTTCGCCAGGCAGAAGGAAGTGTTGCGTGCGGCCGGCTCGGCGCGCATGGCTGCGAAACAGCAGGCGCGCCGCGACGACTATGAGCTGGCCGAATGGACCAAAGTGCAGGACGCTTCGCTTGTTGCCATCGCGCAGAGCGACCCAACTGACACCAGCACGTTCGAGGCGATCAGGCAGAGCGGGCTCGACCTGATCGGCAAGATGGGCAACCCGGTGGCAAGACAAGCGGCCGAAGCTGCCTGGCGCAGCAACACCGCAAAAGCGCTTTCAGGTGATAACCCGTCTGTGCCTGCCGCATCCGCGATATTGCCACCCTCAAGCCTCGCCTTCGCGGGGCTTTTTTCATGGAGCAAGCCTTATGGCCCAACCGGCAACTGCCGCCGTTCGCCTGTTGATCGGTGAGAGAGCCCCTGTGCGCCTGGCAACCACGGCCAACATCGCCCTTTACGGGCTGCAGACCATCGATGGCGCGTCGATCGAGGTCGGCGACCGCGTTCTGGTCAAGGACCAGACGAATGCCACGCAGAACGGCATCTATACGGCGAGCGAAGGCCATTGGCATCGCGCCGCCGACGCCCACAACGCCCGCACCATGCAGAAGGGCACGACGGTGTACGTGCAGCAGGGAACGGTCTCGGCCCATTTCGTCTATGTCTTCGAAACATTTGATCCGGTGATCGGCGCCGATGCCATCACGCTCGCCTTCTACCTCTCTGACAACACGCTGGGCGACGCAGTGGGCGCGGGCTAGCGCCGCCGCTGCCTGGGGAGATTCCCGATAGCGCTAGGCCAAGCGGCCTGAGCGGTCGTTCCACACACATTCTGCCAGCACGCGCTGGATCAGAAAATCCAAGCCTCGCTGCCGCGGGGCTTTTTTCATGGAGCAAGCCTTATGGCCCGACCTGCAACTGCCGCCGTCCGTCTTCTCACGGGCGAACGCGAACCTGTACGCCTCGCCACCACGGGGAACATCGATGTCGATACCGGCGGCCTGCTGACGATCGACGGCGTGCAGACTGAGGTTGGAGATCGCATCCTCCTGACCGGCCAAACCGACGGCAGTGAGAACGGCATCCGCACGGCCAGCGCTGGTCAGTGGTTCCGCGCAGCCGATGCGCGGACGGCGCGAGCGATGCAGAAGGGCACGACGGTCACAGTGCAGGAGGGCACCTATGCCGACCGAACGTTCCGGTTCAACACGCTTGATCCCGTCATTGGAGATACCGACCTCGAGATCGATCCGGACCCGATCCCGTTGACGCCTGCCAATGCTCCGCTCAGCCCGCTCGATTTCGGGTGCACCCTTGATGGTGCGGACAGTTCGACGGGGTTCGGCCTGTTCATCGACGCCATGGTGGCGCAGGGTCGGCCCGGTGAACTGCCCGAGGGTACGATCACGCTGGCCTCCAAGATCACCAGGAACATCGGCGCCGCGGCGCTGTCCCTCAAAGGGCGCGGCGTGGATATGTCTATCCTTCTGTTCACGGCGGCTGATGGCGGCATCGCCATCACGTCCACCTATGCGGACGCGGGCGTGCAATGGTCACGTCAAGTCGCCATGAGTGACTTTAGCATCAAGACCAATCAAGCCAGCGGCGGAACTGCCGTGTCGCATACCCTCAATCCGACAAGCTCTTCCAGCACCTCCCGCATGTTTGACTATCAGAACCTGAGCATTCAGGGGCTCGATACCGGCGTGGATTATTGGGACAACGGCATCGTCATCACCGATGGCTGGAACGGGCTCATCGTCGATTGCCAGATCAAGGGCATCGCCGGCGACAATGTCTCGCCCTTCGAAATGACCGATGGCATCAAGATGGTGCGGTGTAACGACTGCCACATCGTCAGGCTTCAGGCCGATCACATGGAGGTCGGGATTCATTCCACCTCCGATACCCCATCCTACGGTGACGGCCTCATGATCGATGACTGTCGCATCGTCGGGGTTGGCACGGGCGTTGTCTCGGATGGCAGCATTGTCAATGTATGGCTGGGCATCCGCAACACCCACATCAATGCCGGCGTCAGGGGTATAGATCTAGACAACATCTACTTTACCCCAATCTCCGAGAACCTGATCTACAAAACGCACCTCTCGTCGCAGGATTTCTGGGTGGGCATTTATATGGATAGCCCCCACTTCAACATCGTGACGAGAAATACGTTCTCGACGCCCGGCGCACCGGTTGTGAGCACTAACATCGGTATTCAGGTGTCTGGCGGTGCTGACAACATCGTCGCCGACAACTCGTTCAACAGCACGACCGGTGGGTTCACTGGCGTCTTTCAGTCAGGCAGCACCTTCAACAACATCATTCGCGGCAATCTTGGTGACACCTCCGTTGATGCGATCATTGGTGGTGACGGTACGGCCACGACAAGTTCCATCAACGGCAACAAGCCGATCACCAACCTGGCCACCGCGACCAGCGGTGACACCACGCCATCGGTCGCCAATCTCATCGACAATGTTCTTAAGACGGCCAACGCCGGCGCGACCAGCATCACCACCTTTGATGACGGCGTCAACGAGCAGCTGATCGAACTCCAGATCGGCGATGCTAACACCACGCTGGTTGACGGGGCGACCCTGGCGCTGCTTGGAGACCAGAACACCAGCCCGCCGAATGGAGCCATCCTGGCCTTCCGCAAGATCGGCACCGTATGGACCGAGATCGGACGCAGCTATCCGGTCGGCAACCTCATCATCGGCAGCTATACAAAGGCACCACAAAGCCCGATCCACGCCTACACCTCGGCCAACTCCTTCCAAATCGTGGAGAGAATCGAGAACGACAATGGCGGCGCAGGCGTGGCAGCTATTGGACTCTCGGTCACAGGCTCAGGTGCCGGCGAAACGCGCTCCGCAAAGGCTGGCTTTGGCCTCACCCGGAACAACACCAATGGTCGCGGCCTACTCGATGTCTTCATCCGGACCGTCAACGATACGGCGGACTTCGATGCGACCGACATAAAGTCCGGCTGGAACGCAACCGGCATATTCCATAACTTCAAGGGTGCCGATGTCGCCAGCGCCGCGACCATCATCCCAACCGGCAACCTTTTCCATGTTACCGGGACCACTGGCATCACGTCGATCAGCGGAACGAACATCCGGCCCGGCACGACCATCCGCATGATCTTCGACGGCATCATCACGGTCACCGCCGGCAGCAATCTGAAGATGGCCGGAAACTTCACCACCTCCGCATCGGATATGCTGGTCATGACTTGGGACGGCACCAACTGGTATGAGGAAGGCCGGTCAGCGAACACATAATTTATGCCGGCTGAAGAATCAAAACATCCTGGCCGTCGTCGAACTTGTCGTAGAAGCCCGACCATTGTCCGTTGAGAATCGGCTTGGCCAACTTCATGCCGCCGGCGATCAGCATCTTCCGCCAGTGCTCCCTTGTGAAGGCGACCGCACCAAGCGGGTATTCAAGGCTGTTGATCCGGCACCCCTCGTGCAGTTCATGCTCGAACCGGAGATTGAAAATCGTCTTGTTGGTGCGGCGCGCGCTCTCCAGAATGGCGTCGTCGTAGATGAAGGTGGTCGCATAGACCAGGCCATCCGGTTTCAAGACGCGGCGGAACTCGCGCAAATAGTGCTCGATGTCTTTCTGATACATGTGGGTGAAGACGGAAAAGAGAAATATCCTGTCGACGGACTGATCTTCGATCGGCAGGACGATGGCCTCTGTGCTCGTCGTTCCATCTGGATTGTGGAGCTGGTCGTCAACATCGTAGTGGACGAATTTGAAGTTGGGGTGCCTGGCTCCAATGTAAGCAGTGCACCAGTCGATCGATCGCCCGATGATGTCGACGCCGACATAGCTGCCTCGCGTGAGGGTTGTCGAAAGCGGGATAGCATCGCGGCCGATGCCGCAGCCGATCTCGAGGATGCTGTGCTGAGGCTCGATGCCGATCCACTTCGCCAGGTTCCTTTGATGCAAATCGGAAATTGTTTCAAAGGTTTCCGGCCCGCCACCAGTCATCCGCATCAGGTCGACAGGGATGTCATAACCCCTGAAATAGAAGGTCGCCCGCGCAGCCGCTGCTGCCTCTGCCTCTGCCGCTGCTGCCGCTGCCTTTGCCGCTGCTGCCGCAGCCGCTGCCTCTGCCGCTACTGCTGCTGCCGCCGCTGCCCGCGCAGCATTCAGCTCGGCCTCATATTTGGTGGTAACATCGCTGAGAGTTTTTTGCAGTTCGACGATATGTTTGTCCAAAAGCGTTCTATCCAAAACAAGCTTCGGAAACATGGAACCCTTCAGTTTCCGAAGCAGTGTCGTGGTGCCCATAAGGCCCTCCCAAGATCGTGGTTGAGTCTCCTAGTAACTGACCTGTCCGCAGACACAACCGGCCTGATGAACTGTCCGCGATGGTTGCCTGGCAATCCCCACAATCCGAGAGATCCCATGACCGCATCCCCTCTATGCGGGCGAGACGGCTTAACCAGGCGGCGACTATCACAAACGATCCTCAGCAAGGGGTGCTGTCGGACCAGAAACGCTCAGGGAAAGGTGGGGAACCGTCGCGGGTGGCCGACGCCCCACGTCGTGCCCGAAACGGTTATCCGCTCGTCCTCGTCAAACGTGTTCCAAAAGTCCGTGTTGTTGTCGCCGACCAGCAGTCCGGATTGAGAGCCAAGGCGGAAGGTCTGGCTTTCTACCCATCGATCGGTTTCAAATGCTTCGCCGGCGGAGTTGATGACCAGAAGACGCCCGGTTGCAGATCTGGACAGACCGCGCTCGCCGCTCTCGAACAAAAGACATGCCTCCCTGTCATTGTCACCATCGAGAGGTGTGGCCAAAAGCGTTTCGCGGCTTGTTAGAAATGCATTGGTCCTGATGTGGGGATTTGGGAAAGAAGGAAACCGATAGAGCCAGCTTGTTTTCGGCACGGCTTCGTCCCAATACCGCTCGAAATCATCCGCGACGGCTTGAAGGCGCGGGCGGCGCTGGCAAAAATCTGCGATGAACCGGCGCGCCCTGTTCATCCGAGAATCGCCTGCCGTAAGCCACTCCGCGCTGCGGCCGACTGCGATAAACCGGTATTCACGCGCGATGCGGGCATTGAAGCGAGGTGTTTTAGCCAGAACCCAATCAGCCTTGACCGAAAGCTTGTAACTGTCGCGAAAGCTCTCGTGAGATCCCATCGCCCCAACCACCGCGACGCCAGGCTTGGTAATGTGGCTGACCATCTTCGCCAACCAGTCCGCAGCTTTGATCTCGGCGTACGTATTCAGACAAAGGATCAGGTCGGCATCGATCCTCTGCGCCGCGTATTTGTAGGCATGGATATCCTGGCCGATGCTTTCAGGAACGACGATAGGCCTGTGCCGGAAGTGGGACAGTGGCTGGCCCCCGGCAAACCATGAAGCGCCTTCGCCTTTGTGAAGGATGATCAGCTCATGGTCGGCGCCGGCCGGAAATTGCCTATAAGATGCGGCAAACCGCGCGATATATTCGCCGCTCTTGCGGGCCAGATACAGGACGGCAATTTTCATGATTCTACCAATGCGCCAGACGTCGCTTGGTTCGAAGCGCCAGAACGTGCGCCCGTGCTCTCCACGGCGGCGAGGTCCATGCCTCAGTCGGGTTGGACAGCTTGCCGGATCGGGCGAACTCAAACAATTGTTCATCGAGGGCATTGTGTCGGCGAAGGAAGGAC
The DNA here is from genome assembly GCA_963788955.1 of uncultured Alphaproteobacteria bacterium. GTDB lineage: Bacteria > Pseudomonadota > Alphaproteobacteria > Rhizobiales > Rhizobiaceae > Mesorhizobium. The sequence goes on from CAWBIN010000006.1 coordinate 238,295, forward strand.
TCCATTTCCGGCTCACGAAACAGCTGCGGGTCAAAATGGTGGGGGCTTTCATTTTCCCGCCTCACCAAGTGTACTTCCTTGCCGGTCATTGTGAATAGGAGCTCCGTGAGCCGGTCAGGCGTGGCAACAAATTTGAACGAGCCAAACGCGCCCGCTACAGGCTGGTCATCCCTGGCTAATAACAAAGTCTGACAGTTGAGGAAATGCGACTTGTATTCGAGCAAATTGGCCTGAATGGCTGGTATGCTGTAGCCGGACTTTCGGATTTGCTCCGACATGCCTTTCACCCAATCGGGATTGTCGTCGTAGCCGCTGCGATGGAAAATCTCTATCAGCCAGTTGTAATGCGACCGGACCCGATCCGTAGGATCTCGAACACAGGCAAAATACTCAACACGGCGGTTGGTGAACTGCGGGATGCGTGTGCTCGCCCTGGAATAGGTGATGTGGCCTGAGACCCACGAGAAAGTGTCCAGCCGGCACATATTGGCATCGTCGAAGAACCACCCTTCAGAATGGATTGATCCGTCTGAAAGCAGTTCCATCAGATGCGAGTTGACCGTCGATCCGGCGGTCTTTGGAACATGCACGAAAAAGATGAGTGGCGCGCGCTGATGCCGCTTCTCCCGATAGCCATGCTGCTGAAAATGGCGCCGGCCGCTGGCGAGAATACCCTTTTCCACTGCCGCTCTGACATCCGGATTGGCGATCAGATAGTCGTCTTCGCAAAAATTCTGATCTGTAACGGCTTCCAGTCTCATAGTCCCTCGCTCGACGGTCGAGAATAGAGCACTGTTCCCCGAAAAAAAAGAACTGGTCACCACAACCCCAGAAGAGATCCCACAACCGCATCTCGTGAAAAAAGCGTCCTCTCGCCCCCGTGAAGAGCGAACCAACGGCCGGCGTCGACTAGATAGTTGTCGCGCCTCTTTCCTAACGCGTGTGATGGCTGGACATGCCTGCGATCCTCGAAAGCCCGCGCGGTGGGCTGCCGTGGAGGTCCGATGGCCCGAAAGCCGCTTCGGCTCTTGATAGCGATGCAGGCGGATCACCCGTGAGCTTTGTCTCGTCGGTCACGAATCCCATGAAAAGCGGCTCGAAAGCTATTCTCTGCTTTGTTCGATAGGCTGTCCTGCCGAGCCACCAGGCCAGCGAGCGCAGCGCGAGATTTGCCGGCGCCGCAGCCAGTGCGTCGAGCAGAAACTCTCGTCGGGCGATCATCAGATCGAGGCAGGGAAGATCGACGCAATGTGGCTTCCAGATGTTGAACATATGAGCGTTGTTGCCGATAGCCGGCCTGCCTGCGCTCAGGTCGCTGAATCTACCGTCGAGCCTCACCACTGGACCGTGAACAACGGTCCCCAACTTGCTGGATAGCATGCCGCTCACGATCTGGACCGTTGGCACCAGTTCGAGATGCTTGAAAGCCTGAAGAATTCCAAGTTGCTCGAAATCGGTCACGGTGTCGTTTCGGAAGCAGACAAGGGCTTCGCCGCTGTCCTCGATTGCTTCCTTGAGCGTATGCAGCCCCTTGGTTCCGCGGTCGGCTTGCACATGGGCCGATCGGGAGAAGACATCCTTCTCGATGCCGCCAGGCATATCGTCGGAGTCCGACATGGTGAGCAACAGGCACGGCGGCACATTCGAGGCGCTGCGTCGCAGGTAGAAATCCGACGCCGGTGGCCCGATCGGATATTCCTCGATCGAAAGCAAATCCGCATAGTCGCCAAGCCTGATCGCGTCGAGGCAGCCTTTGACCGAGCGGACGGATCCATCGAAAAGACTGCCGCTGTTCGACAGCGAAGACTGGTGGTGACGCCAGTGATACAAGACTTCGGGGACATGCCCCGGTTCATGTCCGGCTCGAACAAATCGAATCAGCAGGTCCCAGTCCTGGGCATATTCGGTCTGTGCGTTTGTGTAGACGTCCAGTTCGAGCGCAGTCGCGCGGTGGAAGAGGATACAGTGCCAAATGTAGGAATGTGAGAAGAAATGGACCGGGTCGAAGGCCGGCCGATAGAAAGGATGAACTGGCACATCATCGACGAGGATATCTTCGTCGCTATAGAAAGTGAGAGTCTCCGGCGACTTCGCGGCCGCGTCGGAAAGCAGCGCAATGGCATCCGGCGTCAGCAGGTCGTCGGCGTCGAGGCTCAGGACGAATTCACCGGTTGCCTGCTCCAGGCAATATCTCAGTCCGCCCTGGATGCCGAGATTCTTGTCCAGCGTCAGCCATCTGAGAACACCTTCATCCCTCAACCGCTCCAACGCGGTCGAAAGGTCATCGGAAATCGGGCCGTGGGATAGGACGAGCCATTCGTGCGGCGTAACGGTCTGCGCTTTAATCGACTTCGCCGTCTCCAGGAACAGAGTTACATTCGTTTTGATATAGACCGTCGTGATCACCGAAATCGGCGTGTTTCGGTCAGTCGGTGCTTTCGCCAATCGACCTTCCAGATGTCGCTCAAAGTAGGACGCGTATGGAATTGCGCCTTGAGGGGAGTTCGCCATTACTTATTTTCGCTTCTGAAAAGCACCAGATGTTCATCCAATCGAGGCGCCTTGGCAGGATCGCCAAGGATGCGCTTCACCGCGAGTTCCGGATCAATGAGTCCAGATCGATGCCTGATGAAAGAAGAGCCCGTCGGTCAATAACAACGATGGGGTCCGACAGACCATGCAGACTCCCCTCTGTTGTCATAGGGCTCGCCCGTGACGACGAGTATCTCGGGAAGCCCCGATTGTTCCAGGGCTGCCTCGATGATCCTTGTAGCATCGGGAAGGAGTTCGCAGGCGCTTTGGACCCAGACGACATACCGCTTTCGGCTCCGTTCCAGGGTGTCTCGCAGAGCGCTGTCGACATGCTGCACATGGACCATGTCATGTGAAATGTCGCCGAGTGCGTGACTGTCGGCGGCCTTCACCATCCATTCCGGCGCATGTTTGGAATCTTGCGCCAAAAGAGAGCGTTCGAAAGCTTTCAACTCGACACGGCTCCTGCCGGCGCCAAGATAAGCAATCAGGTCGCCATCGGCGGCGTCTCGATAAAAAGCTTTGCGTCGCTCGATGGCCAGCTCGACTTCCCCCGGGAGTATTCGGCGATGAAGCTGTTTAACCGACCGGGGCAAGGGTGGTTCGGTCCGCGGCCTGATCCCATCCTTTTTCAATTCACCCAGCAACTGAGGCAATATGAGCGACAGGCTCGATTTCCAGCTTGTCGGGAAAGCCTGGAGATGATCGCTCAGCCCCGGTACCGGGCGGTCCCGCCTGAGAAGCGCGCGCGAGATGCCGTATGCGATCTCATCGATGGTCGGCTCGACACCAACTATGTATGGCGAAACCTGCGCCAGACGTTCGCGTGTTTTTACACCATAGCAAGTTGTAATGACCGGCTTCCCGCAAGCCGCCATCTCGAGAGGCGGATAGCTGGGATGGGGAGAAAACATCAGCGACAAAAGCATGTCCGACGTTCTCATCAGTTCCGCATATTTCGGGAAATCAAGCCACGGGGCAGGTTTGAGCATATGTTTGCCGCCCAAGGCTACAGGCTGGATATCCTCGCCCATCGCGATGAATTCCCAGGCGCCTTCGTCGAACATGCCATTGGATGCGGCTGCTCTCAGGGCTGCCAGACCCAAGCCGAAGAGATTTCGTTCCGCCATGGTGGGACGCGCGTAAAACAGCAGGCGATGTGGCGCATTTGCGGCGCGCTGCTGCGGATAGAAATAACTCCTGTCGACAGCAGGTTCGAACACTATCGCCGAGGCGGCAAAAGCCTGATCGGCATATCGACCGATCCGCTCGGTCGCCAATTGGTCGCGCAGAAATGTGGTGTTGATGACCGGGAGATGGTCGAAGCTGTAAGTCTGTTGCGCGACAGAATGGGTGTCGTTGCCGCCATAGAATTTAGACTCGAAATCCTGGATCAGATAGTAGATACGGCGATTTCGGAGCATTGCCGCGGCGGCTTTGGCGGGTTGGGCCGTCCACCACGCCGTTGCGAACAGGATGTCGTTATACCCGAGTTTGAATGGCCGCTGCCGATTGCTGGCGTCGAGAAACTGGACGCCGTATTTGTCGCAATCGACGCCAGTCAACTGTTGGATATGGCTCTTCAACGGGCCGATGTCCGTATCTGGAGGAGCATCGACCGAAACGAAGCTGAGCGGAACGCCGGCCTCCGCGAGAAGCGCCCCGAGGATATATGCGGTGTTCGGACCGCCGGTGGCGTGTCGCCGATTGAGCCCCGGCAGCAGGATCAGGACCCGAGGATCAGCCGAAAGCGTGGGATCCACTTCGACGTTCAGGGGCCGAAACAGGAAGTTCTGTCGGACGGAAAGCAGTTCTGGTTCTTGAAGACCGGAAACGGCACCGGCTGAGAGCTCGCCAAATGAAAAGTAGCGACGGGGCACTGTGAGACCGCGATCGCTCGGAAATGGTTGCAACCCGCTTCGGCGGCCCTGCGTCAGATAATGGACAAGGGCATTCGTCTTTTCGGCGCGCAAGGCCGGATATTGGTCCAGATATTTTCGGGTCGAGAACTTCGGCCCCGGATCACGTTCCTCTGCCGCGCCGAATTCGACGAAGTGTGAAAGTGGGTCTTGTGCCAAATCCTCGGCATCGCGATAGGTATCCACGTACCATCCGGCATCGAAATATGCATTCGGATTGCGGAGTTCGGATCCGCCGTAACGGAGGAAGTGATCGCCCGCATTGGCACCGGCCGCGGCCACATCGGGGTAAAGGCTTAGATACCAAGGGCCATCGATTGCCGGAGACGGCATCCGCCCTTCGCGGATACCAAAAAGAATCCAGTGAAGAAGCGGGTTGATTCCCGCTTTTTTAACATCGGGATTTTCGCTGAGATACCATTTGGTGTCGAAGAGAGGATGAGGATTCAAACCCATGCGCCAGCCCTTTTTAAGATAGTGCTGGACGGCGCCCCCGGGTGAGACCGCGCTGACTTGACGGACATAGTAGGAGGTCGAAAAATATGGACTCGGATCTCTGCCCTCCGCCGCTCCAAAGCGGATGTAATGCGCGAAAGCGCCGCCTCTGAAGCCGACTACATCCGGGTAGCGGGAAGCGTACCAATGGCGATCGAAGAGCGTGAGCAATGGAAAGTATTGTGTCTGCCTAAGCCGCCTTATGATCGGTGTTGCCAGGCTTCGATAGCTGGATCGTGTACTGGCGTGGAAAAATGCGGTCATAACGCTCATGTTGTTGGCGGTTGGGCGCTCGACAAGCATCGCCTTTAACCGGGACTCAATGCTTAGGGGGCATCGAGTTCTTAGAACATCGACAAATCCCTCACAACCTCAAAGAGGTTCTCATTACCGCATCCCTAGCGGCTGATCTCGCGCGACGATCCCCGAGCGCGTCAAAGGCCATCATCAACCGCACTGCGGACAACGGACGTCAAGACCTCACGCGTCGCTTGCGCTCGTCGTCAAATCCAAAGGCCACGGTGGCTCCGAACCCCCGATCCACCCGAATCCGCTAAGCAAGCTGGCGCTGCAGGGGCCGAACTCTCCCCGATGAAATGTGCTTGATGCCGGAAGGATGAACGGGTAACTCCGACGGCCATGGAGCCCCGGCAGACATTCCCGATGACAGACATGCCGCGAGGCTTCGCCGCGGTCTGTCATGCCATCGCGCAGCGTGTGGATTTGCCGACCGCTGGACAGCCGTCTGGCGTCCGGCGTGGCGATATCGACCGCGGACTCTGAGATGCCGGCCGACGCCACAGAGCCGCTGATCCTTTTCTACACGACGCTTTTCGGCAAGCCCGTCGACATCGCCTCCATACAGTGCGACCTTCCCGGGCGCTGGACATTGGACAAGCGTCGCATCGCCGAGGCGGCGGCGGTGGTTTTCCACATTCCGGACCATCGTGAGATCGGCGATGCCTGGAAATATCCCGGCCAGTACTGGATCGGCTGGACGATGGAGAGCCGGCAGAACTACAAGCCTTTCGCCGATCCGGACTACATGCGCCATTTCGACTTCACCATGACGCATGAGCGCCGATCGGATGTCTGGATGCCCTATCTTCCTCGCGCGTGCTGGTGGGATGAGGTTTTGGCAAAACCGGTCGCGGCCAAGACGGAAGCGGCTCCGCTCGTGCTTTTCCAATCGGCGCCGCTGAACCATAGCAGGCGCATCGACCTGGTGAGCGAGCTTTCCCGGCACATCGGCGTCGATTCCTACGGGCGGCATTTCCGCAACCGGACGATCGAAGGCCCCGATCTCGGGCGGACGACGAAGATCGAGACCGTTTCGCGCTACAGATTCTGCCTGGCGCTGGAGAACTCGAGCGAGACGGATTACGTCACCGAAAAGATCTTCGATGCCTTCGAGGCCGGCACGGTGCCGGTCTATCTGGGAGCCCCGAATGTCGACGAATACGTGCCGCCGAATTCCTACATCAACGCGGCCGATTTCAGCGATGCGGCCGATCTGGCGGCATATCTGCGCCATCTGATCGAAACGCCGGACGCTTATGAGGCCTATTTCGCCTGGCGCTCGCAGCCGCTGCCAGAGCGTCTTGCCGCGCGCCTGGAAGAGGCGGAAACATCGGCGTTCCAACGGCTGATGGAGCTCGTGTATCGACAGATGCAGCGCCGTCCCGCCCCACAAACGGGGCGGCCCCGGCTTCCCTTCGGCTTGCGGTCCTATGTCAGGACGCGGCTGCGCAGATGGAGGAAGAAGGTTCCAGCCTGAGGGCGGCGAAAGTATCGGCGCAAGGGTTCCGCTTTGCCGGCGACTTGTCCGCTAGAGCGCGTCGCGGCTGAAGGGATTGAGGCGACGCGCTTCAAGCGGCTGCCTGCGGGCTGTGTCGCCGGTGCCCGTGCATTCCGAGCAGTGGACGGTCGTACCGGGGCATATGTGGCGATGCGTGCCTGCGGGACAGCAATGTCCGTTCGAGGCGCGCCATCGCGGACACTCGAAAATCCTGCCGGTGCCGCCGCAGCCCTGGCACTCGCCCGCTTCGGAAAATAACAAACTCATCTCGCCCAAACCCGGCGCTGTCTCCCAAGCGCCAATCCCCAAGCCGACAGTGCGACGAGCCCCACTCGCCGTTCGTCAAGCTTAGGGAAGGGTAATTAAGGTTTCTCTAAAACGCCAATTCTTTTCCGAGGCCCCGGCCGGAAATCCACCGCCTGGTGTGGCGCGGCCTATCGAACGGCGCGTTTGCCAACGGTTTTCGGCCACCACTGCGCGACCATTTCTTCCCCCCACAACCTCAAGAGGTTTTCCATGGACCGCAACTTTGCGCGGGCGCTTGCGCTCGTCTTGAAATCCGAAGGCGGCTGGTCGGACAATCCGGCCGATCCGGGTGGCGCCACCATGAAGGGCGTCACGCTTGCCAATTTCCGCCGCTATGTGAAGGCGGATGCCAGCAAGGCCGATCTCAGGAAGATCAGCGACGAACAGGTCGGCACCGTCTATCGACGCTTCTACTGGGATGCCGTTGCCGGTGCCGAGCTTCCGGGCGGCCTCGACTACGCGGTGTTCGATTTTGCCGTGAACAGCGGGCCGGGCAGGGCGGCGAAATACCTGCAGGCGATCGTTGGCGCCGCCCAGGACGGCAGGATCGGCCCGGCGACGCTGAGCGCCGTGCAGGCGAGGCCCGCCGGCGCTGTCATCGACGCGCTCTGCGATGCCCGGCTGGCATTCCTGAGGCGGCTGCCGACCTGGCCGACCTTCGGCAGGGGCTGGAGCGAGCGGGTCCGGCTCGGTTCGCACGCAGGCGCTGTTGCTTTCGGCGGCCGCGCCGCCTCCAGATCCGTCTCCTGCACCCCCGCGGACCCAGTCATCGGACGCTTCGCCGACGCCTGCCGCTGCTCCGGCTATCCCGGACGCGCCTGCCGGGCGCAATGCCGTTCTGGCGCCTGTTCTCGCGATTTTCAAAATCATCTTTGAAGGAAGCCAGCATGATCGCCGTCATCATCCGCATTGGCTGCGCTACGGCGCCGGCGTCCTCGTCGCGCGCGGCCTGCTTGGCGCCGACGATGCCGCCGTCCTGTCCGGTGATCCCGAGATCCAGATGGCGCTCGAGACCGGCGTCGGCCTGGCGCTCAGCGCTCGCCACCGAAGCCTGGTACGTCGCTGGCACGAAAATTCCACTGGGCGAAGTGAGGAGACGCGAAAATGATCGAGAACTCTCACCGAGCTCATCCGCCAGGCGCTGCCCTGGGCTATCGGCGTGCTGCTCGTCGCCGGCGCGATCGTCGTGTGGTGGCTGTCATGACGGCATTGCTCTCCTTCTTCCTCGGCAACCCGACGATATCCGCTCTGCTGGCGTCGGTGGTTGCCGCACTTGGCTGGGGTCTCCGCCAGCGGCTGGCCGGCGCCAGGGCCGAGCGCGCCAGGCAGGCGGCCAAGGAGGCTGCGGCGCGCGACATCGCCGACCAGGTCGACAACGATATCGGCGCGCTCAGCGCCGACACAGTCCGAAAGGAGCTGAAATCATGGGCAAGGGACTGATCCTCGCACTGCCGGTGCTTGTCGCGTTTGTCGTCGCCGGCTGCACGACCGCCTCGAGCGGCTTCTGCGCGGTCTCCTCCCGCTGCGCCTGTCGGCCAAGGCCGTCGATGCGCTGTCTGACGCAGAGGCGAGGGCGCTGCTTTCGCACAATCGCAAGGGCCAAAAGCTCTGTGGCTGGAGGCCTTGTCGATGCACGATCTGTTCGATCTCCTCGGCATCAAGGGACCGGTCGTGGCCGCCGGCCTTGCCGGCGGCGTGCTCAGGGCGCTGTCGCGCCATCGCTACAAGCTGCGCGAGATGGTCGCCTCGCCGATCTGCGGCGCGCTGGCGGCAGCCTATCTCACGCTGCCGGTCGTCATCGTATTTCAAGGCAACCGGCCTGCCGATCCCCGATCCGGCCGACGACACCACCACGCTCGCCGCCGCTTTCCTTATTGGCGTCAGCGCCATGTGGATCTCCGACATCCTCTTCGATGTGGTCGTGCGAAGGTTCAAGGCGGCGGCCAGGGAGGAGTGACACGCGCGTCGATGGCATTCCGACTGGACGAAAGCCAGCGACAATGCCCACCTTAGGGGAAATCCTAAGGAGACATGCTATGGCGACTTCCACCGAACGCGCAGTCCTTGCCGGCGGCTGCTTCTGGGGCATGCAGGACCTGATACGGCGCTATCCCGGCGTGATCTCGACCCGCGTCGGCTACAGCGGCGGCGACGTGCCCAACGCCACTTACCGCAACCACGGCACCCATGCCGAGGCGATCGAGATCATTTTCGATCCCGCCCGGATCGACTTCCGGACCCTGCTCGAATTCTTCTTCCAGATCCACGATCCGACGACCAGGAACCGCCAGGGCAATGATGTCGGCATGAGCTACCGTTCGGCGATCTTCTACACCAGCGACGAACAGAAGCGCATCGCCGAAGACACCATCGCCGACGTCGATGCTTCGGGGCTGTGGCCGGGCAAGGTCGCCACCGAAGCTCGCGCCTGTGGGTGACTTCTGGGAGGCCGAGCCAGAGCATCAGGACTATCTGGAGAAATATCCCAACGGCTACACCTGCCATTTCGTCAGGCCGGGCTGGAAGCTTCCGGTTCGCGAAAAGGCCGCTTCATAGGCCCGATCAGCGCGCGGCGCATTTGCGCGCCACCGCCGGAACATTAGATGGCGCTAAGAGTTCTTTTTCCGGCAGCGCGCAACGGTATGCTGCCTGATCGGGACCGGCATCCCGGTCGGCCCGCGTCTTCTGCGAGAGGCGCGGGCTTGCTTTGTGTCGACGACCAGTTCCGGCGCCAGATACCACCAGGATCCCGCCCGTCGTGCTAAAAGGCACGGCGGGCTTTTTTCTGTTTCAGGGGTTCGGCAACGCTCCGCGTCCGCACCGGACTGCTCGCCAGGATACGCCGTCGGCCTCAGCCTTTGGCTCGGCGGCTTTCGGTCTCGTGGCTGCCGATCCAGTGCGCGCGGATGCGGTCGCTGGTTTCAAGGTAAGCCATGTCGATCAGATAGGTCAGCAGCTTCTCGCCATCGGCCTCGGCCTTCTGGCGCAATTCCCGCAATATTCCCTGCGCGAACTGCAGGTTTTCCATTTTGCTAGGCTGGTCCATCGGTGCCCCCAAAGTCTGCAAATGAATTCTGGCTGACTGTGCTTGCATGAAGATTGTAGTGGAACTCACGGCGAAGCTGTACTCGGTTGCAACAGCGGCTGATCAGCGAAGCTGTTGGACATTTTTCGGAAATGTCGATATTTTGCGCGACCAATCGGACCGCGACCATGCACGAAGACGAGGGCAGTACTCCGGACAAGTTGCAGGCCATGCTGGATGTGATCGCCAGAAGCGGTAACTCGACTCAAAGTGCGCAGGCCGATGTCAGCAAGCTGAAGGCGGATGCCGCTGCGGCAGCCGCGGTGTTGGTCGAATTTTACGGCGACACGGCCCTGGAACGTGCCAGGCTGCTGGAGGGCCGCTCGCCCCAATCCCATTTCGCTCGCATGGTGACCGCCGAAGTCAGCAGGCACGGCAAGGTCCCGCCCAGAAGCTAGCAAGGTTTGCGCTAGGACGATTTGCGCCTCCTTGATCCGCCGCCGCCAAGGCGTTGCTGCACTTCGTCCTGGGCATTGTCCAGAAGATAGCCGAGCAGATCCTGCCCGATCGATTGCGAAATTTCCTTGGCCTGCTCGATAAGGCTGTGGATCTCGCGCAGCGAGGCCTCCTCGCTATCGGCTTCCCGCGTGAGGTCGACGAACCAGCCGGGATAGAGAGCCGCTTCCCCGAGATTGTCGACATAGCACTGGCCAACGGACAGGATCTTGCGAAGCCCCATCTTTTCCGAGCGCACCATGTAGACCTCGCGGAAGCTCGATCTCCGCTCCACCGCCCTGCGGATCGCCGTATGGACCCTCAGGCGATCCTTGGCCTCGACGCTTTGCATGCATCTTTCGAGCGATGCGCCATGGGAAAATTCTTCAAGCGTCAGCCCGAAATAGTCGGAAAGATTGGCGTCACCGTAGACCCGGTCACGCTTGATGTCCCAGGTCCAGAACCCATCGATCGGTGGATATCGCCGATGAACTCCGCGACCACGTTCAAGTGCCGACTCCATGAAAACCGCCCGTTCGGTTTCAAGATTCGCAACACTATGTAGCAAAAGCCTAAAGAAACAAAGGTGGCCTTTTGTACAAGCCCAGCAAGACTCTCCACGCCAACTCGACCACGTACTTGAGTAGGGTAGTTGACATATCCAGAGACATGAACCCGGGAGAATTTTCTTTCATTAAAAGAATATATGATCTGGTAGCGCAACCACAACTTGGTACTTCACCAGATAACCAAAACGCTTGAGTCGCAGAATAATACTGAAAGTTGTATGAATCGCCGGTCAAGAATAGGTTCAGGCATTCTTAGGTTTTGCGAGGCCGACGCGGCAATGCTGGAAGTGTTGCCTGAGCCGCGCCGGCCAAAGCGGGTTCCAAAGGTCCACCGCAAGATGATTCTTAGCTGACCATCACCACCTCGGCAAAGCGACCGCCGGTTGCAAAATGCGGCATCGGCCTGCCGTGCTGGGTTAGAGGGGCCGCTGCTGCACGCTAGGCCGACTTGAGCAACTGGCGGATGCCGCCTGACAGCGGCTCGCCGGCGTCCGGCCTGCCTGTCGGGTCGTCAACGCCGCTCTCGCCGTCGAAGCGGTCATGCTCGAACTGCGGGGCGTCGGGCAGGGGCTGCAACCAGTGCTCGCGCCGGCTGACCCAGAGTTCGTAGTCCGGCTGCAGTTCGGTCGGCGCCACGTCGAGGCTGCCGATCATCACTTCGACCTCGTCCTCGCCGACCGAGGTGACGCGCCCGCCGCAAGTCGGACAAAAGCTCCTGCCGCCGTAGGTGCTGACGATCCCGGCCGTTTCGAACGCTTCGAGCGGCCACACGGCGAAAGCCGAATAGGCCGATCCGCTGGTCTTGCGGCAATCCTTGCAATGGCAAAGGCCAACCCGCAGCGGCTCTCGGGTCACCGAGAACTGGACACCGCCGCACAGGCAGCTGCCGCTTCGCCTGATATCGCTGGACATGGCTGTTCCTCCTGCATTCGCCGCAGCAAAAATCTCGACACAAGATCGCTGCGGACCGCTGCCGGTTACAATTCACACCGGGCCACTACGGTTCCACGCCATGTACGAGGGCGATGCGATTCTCAAGGGGATCGATTGAAGGTTGGTTCCTCACAGTGATAGACGCGGCACTGGCCGTCGCGTGTCGGCACGGCGGCGGCGGTCGGCACCTCCGGCCAGTCGCATTCATTGCCGAACTGGCGCACATACCGGTCATAAGTGTTCTGCCCGGTGGTCAGCACAGCAGAGCGATGACTTTTGACAAGGGCCTGCGTCTGTTCGCAGGTCATCGTTCGGGTATCCGGCCGCGAATGGGCCGGTGTCGCGGCAACGATCATCGCACCGGCAATGCATGCGATCGCGTGAACTCTCATCTTTGGATCCCTCGGCGAGTAAAAGTGTCTAGAAGACCGCCAGATATTTCAACAGCGAAATGATGCCGATGAGGATGACGACGATCTGTGCGATCTGCCGGGTACGGCCATCGAGAGGCAGCCGCTGGACGAGATAGAGCACTAGGATGATCACCAGGAAGGTGATCAGAATGCCGATAAGGACTGATGACGCCACGTCTTCTCTCCCAAGTCTCTAAAATAAATCAAAATCAAATACGTGGTGGAAAACGCCGCGGCTGCCCGGTTGGTTCCTCTCGGACATTTCCGCTCGAGCCTGCGATGCTGGCGAAGGTTCCCTCGCAATTTTCCCCTTGCGTGATGAAAATGGACTCGAAAGGCGTCGTAGACGCCCTGTATCTGCCGATCGGCCGAGCCCGCGTGGTCCGGCACCGGCGCGTGAAAGTTTCAAGGGCGCAAAGCGCGTCCGGCGCTTTCGCTTTGCCGGATGCTTGCTAAAGGTGAAGCGACCTGTCTGCCGGGCCGAGTTTGTCGAGGCAGGGGACTGACGAGCTTGGACGGAACTTCTGCCAATGACATTGACGGGCGCGGCGGCACTTCTGATCCTGGTCCTGACCTATGCCGGCGTCGCCGTCGGCCGCATCCCCGGACTGCGCCTCGACCGGGCAGGCATCGCGCTGCTTGGCGGCGCGGCGATGATCGCCGTCGGCGCGCTCAGCATGGAGGACGCCTATCGCGCCATCAATTTCGACACCATCACGCTGCTGCTCGGCATGATGATCGTAGTGGCGCATCTGAAGGTCTCGGGTGCCTTTCGCGCTCTCGGCGGCTTCGCCATCGAGCACGCGCACGCGCCGTTCATGCTCCTGGTGATTTTGACGCTTCTGACCGGTGTGCTCTCGGCGTTCCTGGTCAATGACGCGATCTGCCTGGTGATGGCGCCGATCGTCGTCCACGTCACCCGCGTCATCAACCGCAATCCGATCCCCTATTTGATCGCCACCGCCACGGCCTCCAACTGCGGCAGCGTCGCCACCATCACCGGCAATCCACAGAACATGGTCATCGGTGCGCTGTCGGGCATTTCCTACCCGGCCTTTTCGGCCGCACTGGCGCCGGTTGCGCTGTTCGGCCTTGTCGTCGTCATCGTCATCGTGCGCATGGTCTACCGGGCCGAATTCGCGCGCACGGCCGAGCTAACACCCGAGGTCTATCGTGGCCGCATGCTGCCTGGGCAGGTGCTGAAGGCGGTGGTCGTCTGCATCGGCCTGGCGATCGCCTTCTTCGCCGGCGTGCCCGTCGCCAAAGCGGCGCTGATCGGCGGCGCCATCCTGTTGCTCACCCGTGCCATCAAGCCTGCCCGCATCTACCGCGAGATCGACGGGCCGCTGCTGTTCATGTTCGCTGGCCTGTTCATCGTCGTTGCCGGTGCCGAAAAGACGCTGCTGACATCAGACATGATCGCCTCGGCCAAAGACCTTGGTCTGGACGACGTCTGGCGGCTCTCCGGCTTCACTGCGGTTCTGTCCAACATCATGAGCAATGTGCCGGCCGTTCTGGCACTGCGGCCGTTCATCCCGGGCCTGGAAAATCCGGAGCGCGCCTGGCTGGTCGTGGCCATGAGCTCGACGCTGGCCGGCAATTTCACGCTGCTCGGCTCGGTCGCCAATCTGATCGTCGCCGAGCAGGCGCGGCGCGCCGGCACGCCTCTGTCCTTTGGGGCGTTCTTCAAGGTCGGCCTGCCGCTGACGTTGATCACCCTAGTTGCCGGCACCGCCTGGCTGGCGCTTTAGGCATGCACGACACGCGCCAGAGCCTGCGATCAGTCCTTGTGCCATGATCGTGCCCGGACGAGCGTCGCTGCGGCGCGTCCGGCTGCCTCGACATAGTCGGGGTTGCGGTGGATCAGCATGATCGAGAAGGCGCCGTCCATCAGCAGGACGATTTCGCGCGCCAGCACTTGCGGCTCGCCGACGCCATGGCCCGAGAGTTCGCCGGCCAGCCAGGTTTCGAAATTCTTCTTGTGCCGCGATCCGGCCTTGACCGCCGGGTGCCCGGGCATCGAGGCCAGTTCCGCCGCCGTTCGCAGGAAACCGCAGCCTTTCCATTTCGGGTGCCGGGCCACGCGCGCCAGATTGGTGAAGATCGCTTCGACCTTACGCTCAATGCTACCTTCCGCCGCCTCGAACCAGCCGGCCATCTGCTTGATGTTAGGCTGGTCGCGGCCATCGAGATAGGCGGCGATGAGATCGTCTTTGCTCTTGAAGTGATAGTAGAGCGTGCGTTTGGTTAGGCCCGCTTTTTCAGCCACGGCGTCGACGCTGACACGGCCGATTCCTTCGGCATAGAAGAGCTTCGTCGCAGCATCGACGATGCGTTTGCGGGTAGGGCTGGCGAGGTCGGTCATGCCGCCATGTATACCGACTAGTGAATATACAGGCAATCCGAAAGCTGATCCCCTGCGGCCCTTACACGCAGGAGGTGAAAGACATGACCAAGCTAGTGCTTTGTGAGATCCGCGACCGCGTCGCGGTGCTGACCCTCAATCGTCCCGAAAAACTCAACGCCTTGAACTACGCCCTTATCGACCGCCTGCTGGCGATGCTCGATGCGGTCGAGACCGACGATACCATCGGTGCCGTCATTCTCACCGGAGCAGGGGAGCGCGCCTTCTCCGCCGGCGGCGACATTCACGAGTTCTCGGCCAGCCTGGCGCTTGGCGCCGATGTCGCCTTGCGCGATTTCGTGATGCGCGGGCAGCGGCTGACGGCGCGGCTGGAGGCTTTCCGCAAGCCCATCATCGCCGCCATCAACGGCCTCGCCTTCGGTGGCGGCTGCGAAATCACCGAAGCCGTGCCACTTGCCATTGCCAGCGAGCGCGCCCTGTTCGCCAAGCCCGAGATCAGGCTTGCCATGCCGCCGACCTTCGGCGGCACGCAGCGCCTGCCGAGGCTCGCCGGTCGCAAGCGGGCACTCGAACTGCTGTTGACCGGCGAGACGTTTTCGCCGCAGCGCGCGCTCGAACTCGGCCTCGTCAACCAGGTGGTGCCGCACGCGGAACTGATGTCGGCCGCACTTGATCTTGCCCATCGCATTGTCAGGCACTCGCCAGCGGCGGTGGCAGCATACTCACCGCGGTGGCCCGCGGCCTCAACCAGAGCATTGCCGAAGGACTGCTGGTCGAGGCCGAGCAGTTCGCCCGCATGGCCCCGACTGCCGACCTGCGCGAAGGGCTGGATGCCTGGATCGGGCGGCGCAAGCCGGGCTTTGGCGGCTCGTGGGCGCACATCACGCGGCCGGACGAGGCGAGGCGAGCCTCATTGGCGCTGGATGAGCTTGGCGCACAGGATCAAGGCGCCGCCGCGACACGACCTTTCATGTCGGGGTGGAAGCGGCAGAAATAGTCTACCGATAGGCGCTGGGCGGGTAGACCTAATTTTCCTAAGCCTAGGCGCTAGAACTACTCGCTTGCGCATTGGCGACCGACGGCTCCACCTTAGGCTCCATTCGCAGCCGCATTGTCGGCGGTTGGCAAAGGAGGCATCGATGGTCGCTCTCGCTCGCAGGCCCTGGGTTCCATCGCTCTGCGACGAATTTGCCCAGCAGTTGGCGCAGAAGACGAGCGGTCAGAAGACCGACGCCGTCATGGCGGCGATCAACAGGGGGATCGAGCTGAACCGGTCGATCCACGATGCGGACTGCATCAACCTCAACCCGGCGACCAACGTGATGAACCCGAAGGCCGAAGCCGCACTGGCTTCCGGCCTGGGATCGCGCCCGTCGCTGGGCTATCCCGGCGACAAATATGAAATGGGATTGGAGGGTGTCGAGCAGATCGAGGTGATCGCCGCCGAGCTGGCGGCCGAAGTTTTCGGCGCCAGCTATGCCGAGATCCGGGTGCCGTCCGGCGCCATCGCCAACCTCTATGCGTTCATGGTTGCGGCTCGGCCGGGCGACGGGATCATCGTCCCGTCGCCGGCGATTGGCGGCCATGTTACCCACCATATGGCGGGCTGCGCCGGGCTTTACGGGCTCGACATCCACACCGCACCGGTTGATGCCGACGGCTACACTGTCGACGTCGGCAAGCTGCGCGACATGGCCAGATCGGTCAGGCCGAAGATGATAACAATCGGCAGCAGCCTCAATCTTTTGCCGCATCCCATTCGCGAGATCCGGGCGATCGCCGACGAGGTCGGCGCGCTGGTGCTCTTCGATGCGGCGCATCTGTGCGGCATGATTGCCGGACACGCCTGGCAGCAACCCCTCGAGGAAGGCGCCCATCTGATGACGATGAGCACCTACAAGAGCCTTGGCGGACCGCCTTCGGGCCTGATCGTCACCAATGACGCCGCAGTCGCCGAAAAGCTCGACAGGATCGCCTTTCCCGGCATGACCGCCAACTTCGATGCCGCCAAGTCGGCCGCTCTGGCGATCACGCTTCTGGACTGGAAGGACCACGGCAGGGCCTACGCCGCGACGATGGCGCGAACCGCCAAGGCGCTGGCGGATGGTCTTGCCGATCGCGGCCTGCCGGTGTTTTCGACCGGCAAGGGCTACACGACATCGCATCAGTTCGCCATCGAGGCGGCCGGGTTCGGCGGCGGCCAGGCGGCGGCGAAGAAGCTGCGGCAGGCCAACATCCTGACCTGCGGCATCGGCCTGCCCATCGACGCTGTCGAGGGCGACATGAACGGGTTGCGCCTCGGCACACCCGAGATCGTCCGCTGGGGCATGACCGAAGACGACATGCCGGAACTTGCGGCCCTCATCGCCAGGGCGCTGCGCGGCAACGACGCCAGCGAACAGGTCGCGGCGGATGTCACGGCATTCCGGCGCCGGTTCAACAAACTTCATTTTGTGAACTGACGCCTGAAGCGGCGGGAAAAAGCCCGCCTTTCTCTAAAAAACAGGGGAATGAAAATGCGCATGATCGTGCAGATGATGACTGCTGCCCTAATGACTGCCGCGACTGTCGGTGCCGCGAGGGCGGATATCGTGTTCGGCGTCGCCGGACCGATGTCGGGACCGAATGCCGCTTATGGAGAACAGTACCGCGTCGGTGTCGAAACGGCTGTCGAGCGCATCAACGCCAATGGCGGCGTCCTCGGCCAGAAGCTCGCTGTCTCTGTCGGCGATGATGTCTCCGACCCGAAGCAGGGCGTTTCGGTCGCCAACAAATTCGTCGCCGACGGCGTACGCTATGTCGTCGGGCACTATAACTCGGGCGTCACCATTCCGGCTTCCGAGGTCTACGCCGAGAATGGGGTTCTGTTCGTCACGCCGACGGCCACCAACCCGATGGTGACCGAGCGCGGCCTGTGGAATGCCTTCCGCGCCTGCGGCCGCGACGACCAGCAAGGCATCATCGCCGCCAAATTCATCCTCGCCCGCTTCAAGGACAAGAAGATCGCGATCGTCGACGACAAGTCGACGGCGGGCAAGGGCCTCGCCGACGAGATGGCCAAGGCCTACAATGCCGGCGGCGGCAAGGAAGTGCTGCACGAGGAGATCAACCCCGGCGAGAAGGACTACAGCCCGCTCGTCGCCAAGATCAAGCAGTCGGGCGCCGACCTCGTCTACTACGGCGGCCAGCACACCGAGGCCGGCCTGATCGTGCGGCAGATGCACGACCAGGGCGTCACCACGATCCTGATGGGTGGCGACGGCATCTCCAACAGCGAATTCGGCGCCATCGGCGGCGACGGTGCTGCCGGAACCCTGATGACGTCGTTCCCCGACCCGGCAACATTCGCGGAGGCCAAGGATGCCGTCGCCGACCTGAAGGCCAAGAATGTGCCGACCGAGGCGGTGACCCTCTATGCCTATGCCGCAACGCAGATCATTGCCGAGGCCATCGCCAAGGCCAAGGCCGACGATCCCAAGGCGGCGTCCGACTATCTTCATTCCGGCGCCGGCATCTCGACGGTGCTCGGTTCGATTTCCTATGACGACAAGGGGGATATCAAGCAGCCGGGGTTCGTCGTATTTGAGTGGCGGAAGGTCGACGGCAAGCTGACCCCGGTGGCCCTCAAATAGAAACACCGCGTCGGCGGCCGCGCATCGGCCGCCGACGTTTTCCTGGGAACCGGACGATGGCCGTCAATCCGCCGCGACCTCGAATGCCGCCGCTCAATGCTTTGCGGGCCTTTGAGGCGGCCGCCCGCCACGAAAGCTTCGCCAAGGCGGCGGACGAGCTCGGCGTGACGCCGGCGGCCGTATCGCATCAGGTCAAGGCGCTCGAGGCATGGCTGGGCTCGGCGCTGTTTGTCCGCCATGCCCAGGGGCTGCATCTGACCGAGGCCGGCCGCGCGGCGCTGCCGGCCTTCTCCACCGCCTTCGACGCCATGGGCCTTGCCGTCCAGGAACTGCGCATCTCGGCGCCGAGGCCGCAGGTCAGCATCGCCGCGCTTGCCGTCGATCGCCCAGCTTTGGCTGGCGCCGCGCCTGCCGGCGCTGCGCCCGCCCTTCCGGCGCTTCGCCCATCCATCCATGCACTGGAGGAGCCGCCGGATTTCAGGCGCGAGCCGTTCGACCTCGCCATCTTCCTGACCAGGCACGCTCCAGCCGGCAGCCGCGCGTTCAAGCTCTGCGACGACGTCATCTTTCCGGTCTGCGCGCCCGCATTGGCGCGGCAGCTGAAAACACCGGCCGATCTGTCATCGCAGCTTCTGCTGTGGGACACCACCTGGACCGGCGACTGGAGCCTGTGGTTCGAGGCTGCCGGCGTGAAAGGTCCGTCGATCGAGTCCGGCTCCGAGTTTTCGCTCTACAGCATGGCGCTGCAGGCGGCCATCGACGGCGCCGGCGTGCTGATGGGGCATGAGGCCTTGGTGTCGCGCGCGCTTGCTGCCGGTTCGCTGGTTGCGCCGTTCCCGGAGGGCGCGTCGTCCACCGGCCTCAGCCTCTCGATCCTTGCGCCGGACCGCCCGCCCGCCCAGGCCGCGCAGATGATCGACTGGCTGCTTGCGCAGAGCGCAGCAGCCAGGGCTGATCTGTCGGCAACCGGCGGCGGCGAGCGATGGCTTCGCCGCCGGTCCCAACTCATCACGGCGCCACGTCGACACGGCCCTTCATGTTGGGGTGGAAGCGGCAGAAATAGTCGACCGCTCCCGCCGCCTTCAGCGTCATGCTTGCCGTCTTGACTTCGGCGGGATCATCACCTCCCAGCCGCCTTTCACCGTGGCCGTGTGGGCGAACACATCCTTGTTCACCCACTCGATCGTGTCGCCGACCTTCGCCTCGACGCTTGCCGGCGAGAAGACGAGCTTGTCGATCGTGACCTGGATCGTTTCGGCCAGCGCCGGCGCGGCGACGAGCGTCAGCGCCAGCGCAGTCCACAGAGCTGTCGGTATCAGCAGCGCCGGTTCTCATTTCAGCATGCCGGCGACGTGTTCGGCATGCTGCTCGATGGCCCTGGAAGATCTTCAGGCCGGTCTCCAGCAGGCTCTTCAGCTCGGCATTGCTGGCCGAGGGGATCAGCAGCGTCTCGAGCGCGCCGTTGACCTGCTTGTGGTAGGCGACCTCGTTGTCGACATAGGCCTTGTCGAAGGCGGCGCCCTCGAGCTTGGCGAGCTTGGCCCGCTCCTCTGCCGCTGCCTTGGTCAGCGCCTGGCTGGTGGCGTTGTCTTCCGGCGTCACCTTGAGCTTCTTGACCAGGTCGAGCGCCTGCACGTTCACCGCCTCATGGTCGCGCACCATGTCCTTGGCGAAATCGACGACCTCCTTGGTCTTCGATTTCTTGATCGCCAGCTTGGCCGCCTCGACGTCGATCACGCCGGCCGTGTAGGCGATGTGGGCGATCTGCGGGTCGGTCGGTTTGTCGGCAGCCTGCGCGAGCGGGGCAGTGCCAACCAGCAGCAAGGCGGCCAGGGCGGCGGTGTGATCGAATAAGCATGGCATCTCCTTCGCCCGGATGCGCAAACGCATCGGGCTTCGTTCTCAGTTGACGGTCATTGGATGCGGGGAGGCGGCAAACGTTCCCGCTAGGAAATCAGCCGGCTGAAGTCGAGGCGAGCGAGTCAGCCTTCCAGGCCGAGCCGCTTCATCACGGCGTCGGTCAGCCGCTCGCAGCGCCGGCCGGCGAAGGGGAAGGCATCGAGCAGCACCGGGCCGATTTCGTCGTCCAGCGCCTTGCGCACCAGGGCGCGGGCGCGGTGCAGCCTGGTCTTGACGGTCTCGGGCCGCACGCCGAGCAGATCGGCGGTTTCCTCGATGCTCAGGCCCTCGATGACGCGGGCGACGAAGACCGTCCGATAGACATCGGGAAGGCTGTCGGTCGCCCGTTCGACCAGCCCGAGGATCTGCCGCTGCGCCATCGTCCGCTCCGGATCGTCACTTGGGTTGAGGGGAAACCGGATGATCTGCGCTTCCGGGTTTTCGGGCATCGCCACGGTGCGCCGCCTCTTGCGCAGGCGGCCGAGCGCTTCGTTGATGACGATGCG
This sequence comes from uncultured Alphaproteobacteria bacterium, assembly GCA_963788955.1. Classification (GTDB taxonomy): domain Bacteria; phylum Pseudomonadota; class Alphaproteobacteria; order Rhizobiales; family Rhizobiaceae; genus Mesorhizobium. Next base: position 259,182 of record CAWBIN010000006.1, read on the forward strand.
CGACAGCCATGTGGCCAAGCGAGGCATCGCCGCGAAACGTCGTCGAGATGGGCAAAGGCCCTGACATAGGCCTCCTGGACGATGTCCTCGGCCTCGCGTCGTTGCGCACGACGCCGCGCGCGATGCGGTAGAGCCGCTGGTTATGCGTCTTGATGATGGTGCGGAAGGCATCCGCGTTCTCGCGCCAGCGCGCGGTGGACAAGCTGCATGTCGCTGGACAGGGCGTCAGGTGCAGAAACTGCGACAGTTTGCATTGCTGATTTCCTCATCAGCGACCCGATCTGCCAACGCTTGATCGGGACATTGGATGCGCCGCGGGCAAAAGGTTCCCGACCTTTCTCACGCGCTGGAAGCGATCTATCCTACAGCTTCTGGCCGCGCCTTGTCTGTCGTCTGCACCCGCGCGGCTGCCGCCAGCAGGTCGGTCTGCGTGATCAGGCCGAGAATGTGCCGCTCGCCGTCGACAATGACCACGGCATGGCTGCGCCCGTCGGTGAGCACGGGAAGCAGGCTCATCGCCGGCGTGTCGGGCGAGGCGGTGCCGGCCTTCGACATCACGCCTTTCACCGTGTCGGTGGCTTTCGTCAGTTCGCGCAGGCCGACGGCGCCGACCAGCCTTGCCTCGGTGTCGACCACCGGCAAGGTGCGGATGTTGTGGTCGAGGAGTTGCTGTCGCGCCTGATCGGGCGAGTGTCATGCTCAGGCACCGAGACCACGTCGCGGGACATGATGTCCGCGCACAGCAACGTCCGGTGCGTGCGGACCATGGCCTGCAATTCGACCTGGCGCAGCAGCCTTTCGAGATCGCTGCGGTCGATGTCGAAGGTCTCGTCCAGTGCGCCGAGCGCGGCATCGATATCCTCGGGCCGAAAGCCGACGCGCTGCACCGCCGGCGGGTCGGTCGTTCCATGGCGCTGTTCGGCGGCAGGGGCCGGGACATGCGGATAGCTGCGCCGCGACAGCCTGTGGAAAGCCATAGCCGAGCGCGACCAGAATGATGGAGTTCAGCGCCACCGGCACGAAGGGAAACAGGAAGCCGGCGCGGTCACCGCCGGTCCGCCGAGCACGGCGGTCAGCGCGGCGGCCCCGCCCGGCGGATGCAGGCAGCGCGTGAACGACATGGCGGCGATGGCCAGTGCCACGGCAATGCCGGTGGCGAGCGCCGGCTCATGGACGAAATGCGCCACGATCACGCCGATCAGCGCCGATATGGTGTTGCCGCCGATGATCGACCACGGCTGCGCCAGCGGGCTTGCAGGCACTGCGAACAACAGCACCGCGGACGCGCCCATCGGCGCCACCAGCAGCGGCACATGCGGGCCGTTGCCGAGCACCAGCGCGCCGATCGCGCCCGGTCAGCGCAATGCCGATCATCGCGCCGATACAGGCGATGAGGCGTTCACGCAGCGTCGCGCCGGCGAGAATGGGAACAAAGAGGCGAAAGGCCATGGCAAGCTCGGGACTGGGTGCGGCATCTGGGCTCGAAGTGCCCGCAATGGTGCCGGGCAGGCCAATTTGAAAGCCAAACCAATCCGAAAAATGCGCGGATTACGGAAATAACATTGCGCACGGTCCGGGCAATGAGCGGCTTTGCGACATCGGACCGTCTCGCGAAGGCCTTCCGGCCAGTCCTTTCAGGATGTTGCGCCGGATTTGCCGAATTCACCGTGGTAAGTGTCGGTATCAGATGGCGGCTGGCCGCCTCCAGCCCGCGCATAATATCGGCCTTGAGGTCCTCGACGTCCTCGAGCCCGATCTGCAGGCGGATCAGCGGGCCGTCATAGGGGCCCTTGGCGACCTTGCGGTCGCCGAGGAAGACCGGCACGGCAAGGCTCTCATAGCCGCCCCAGGAATAGCCGAGGCCGAAGATCTTCAGCGCGTCGAGGAAGGCGTGCTGCTGTTTCTGGCCGCCGCCCTCGAGCACGATGGAAAAGATGCCGCTCGAGCCGCAGAAATCGCGCTTCCACAGCGCATGGTCGGGATGGCTGGGCAGCGCCGGATGCAGCACGCGCGCCACGCCTGGCTGGCCCTCCAGCCAGGCGGCGATGGCAAGCGCGCTCTTCTGGTGGTGCTCGAGCCGCACGCCCATGGTGCGCAGGCCGCGCAGCACCTGGTAGACGTCGTCGGGTCCGGCGCAGCAGCCCAGCGTGCAGAAACGCTTCGCAGAGCTGTTTCCAGCACGCCGCATTGGCCGAGACCGTGCCGAGCAGCACGTCGGAATGGCCGGCCGGGTATTTCGTCGCCGCATGGATCGAGATGTCGACGCCATGGTCGAGCGGGCGTGAAATAGAGCGGCGTCGCCCAGGTATTGTCCATCATGACGATGGCGCCGGCCGCATGCGCCGCCTTGGCGATCGCCGGTATGTCCTGCACCTCGAACGTGTTGGAGGCGGGCGATTCCGTGAACACGACTTTGGTGTTTGGCTTGATCAGCGCGGCGATGCCGGCGCCGACATGCGGATCGTAATACTCGACCTCGACGCCCAGCCGCTTCAGCATCGTGTCGGCGAAATTGCGCGTCGGATGATAGACGGAATCGACGATCAGCAGGTGATCGCCCGCCGAGACGAAAGGCCAGCAGCGGTATCGTCACGGCCGCCAGGCCCGACGGCACGACGATCGTGCCGGCCGAGCCTTCCAGCGCGTCGATCGGCCAGAGCCAGCGCATCGGTGGTCGGCGTGCCGCGCGTGCCATAGGTGTATTTCTGGCTGCGCGCCGCCATCGACGCCGCATCGGGATAAAGCACCGTCGAGGCATGCACGACCGGCGGATTGACGAAGCCGAAATAGTCGCGCGGATTGTTGCCCGAATGGGCAAGCCGCGTGTTGATGCCCATTTCGCTGCCGTCTTTCGCCATTGTTCTTGCCGTCCTTGGTCACGTGGGGAGGGCGCTAGCCATAGTGCGGCGGCACCGGCGGCGCAACCGGCCGAGACCCGCCAGCCGGCAGTCTTCGGATATGCCAATTCACTGCGGCAAAAGCGGTGAGGTCTCCCGCGGGATCCGGCAGCGTGTCGGTCAGCGCCTCGCCGGCTGCTATCCGGTCTCCGCCGATCGGCCTATTGTCGGTGGCCGCGAAAGGCATATACTTGAATTCTAATATTTATCGCCGGATTGCCCGATCAGAGCGGCCGACGTAGCCGGTTACATTCCTGGTCCCTAATCCGGATATCGCGCTCACAGAGCATGAACGCAACAACAGGGGAGGAATGTCATGGCTGACGTCAAATGGATGATCAAGGCGCGCGAATTCGTCAACTGCAACTGCGCCTATGGCTGCCCCTGCCAGTTCAACGCCCTGCCGACGCACGGATCCTGCCGGGCTGTGGTCGGCGTGGAAATCGAAAGCGGCTATCACGGCGACACCAAGCTGGACGGCTTGCGCTTTGCCGGGGTCTTCCGCTGGCCTGGCGCGATCCACCACGGCAAGGGCGAGGCGGCGGTGGTCATCGACGAGCGGGCGACCGAAGCTCAGCGCGCAGCGCTGCTTCGCATTCTCAGCGGTGAGGACACCGAACCCGGCGCGACCATATTCCAGGTCTTTTCGACCACGCTGGAGAAGGTCCACGATCCGATCTTTGCGGCCATCGACTTCGAGGTCGACATCGATGCCCGCAACGGCTCGTCTGGACGTGCCCGGCGTGACCAAGGGCCATGGCGAACCGATCAAGAATCCCGTCACCGGCAACGAGCATCGGGCGCGCATCGATCTCACGCACGGTTTCGAATATGCGCTCGCCGAGGTCGGGCGCGGCTGGACCAAGACGTCCGGCCCGATCAAGTTCGAACTGGCTGATTCCCACAGCCATTTCGCCAATTTGCAATCTCTCGCAAAGCGGCATCGTGCATTGACCTGACCCGATGAGCGACACAGCCCTGGAGGCGGTGCTGCGGCGCGACCGCGCGGTCGTGTGCGGTCGCGCTGGTCCTGATCGCCGGGCTCGCCTGGGCCTATGTCTTGTGGCTCGCCGCCGACATGGCCATGCCTGCCGCGACCGCGCCGGCCGCGGGCGGCGACATGGCCGGCATGGACATGTCGCGGCATGGATATGGGCACAACGGCAGCACCGGGTTTCCGTGCCTGGGCGCCGGCCGATTTCGCTTTCATCTTCACCATGTGGACCGTGATGATGGTCGGCATGATGACGCCGTCGGTTGCGCCGATGGTGCTGCTCTACGCCGGCGTCGGCCGCAAGGCGAAGGCCGGCGGCCGCCCGATCGCCTCGACGGCATGGTTCTTTACCGGCTATCTCCTCGTCTGGATTGCCTTCAGCGTTGCCGCGACCGGCGCGCAATGGCTGCTTGCCCGCCTCGCATTGCTCAGCCCGATGATGGCCACCAACAGTGCGGTTTTCGGCGGCGTCGATTCTCATCGCTGCCGGTCTCTATCAATGGACGCCGATCGAAGGACGTCTGCCTGCGGCAATGCCAGGCGCCGATCGCGTTCCTGGCGAGCCATGGCGGTTTCCGCTCCTATCCGCTCGGCGCGCTTCGGCTCGGCATCGAGCATGGCGCCTATTGCCTCGGCTGCTGCTGGGCGCTGATGGCGCTCCTCTTCGTCGGCGGTGTCATGAACGTCCTGTGGATTGCCGGCATCGCAATCCTCGTTCTCCTCGAAAAGACCATGCCCACCGGGCAATTGATTCCGCGCATCTCCGGCGCGCTGATGGCGGCAATCGGTGCGTGGCTGCTCGTTCGGGCGCTTTGAGCAGCCGTTTCCCGTCATCCGGTTCATCGCGTGATCAAGCCTGCGACGCAAAGCAAATCCAGACCTCGGATTTCGCTGTTGTGGCGCGGACTTGCGTGGATCGGTCTTTGCCGACTTTGTTTGCGGTGCTGACCAATTTGCGGGCGGCCTTGTATGCAATTCAGGCATTTTCGGCAATTGATTTTCAAACGCATTCGGATTCGGTCATTTCCCTTGACCTCACAGGAATAATCGCCTTCGATGCAGTTCGTGAATGGGAGGCAGCGCGTCGGTTGCGATGCGGGGTTCCGGTAATGGGCCGGAATGGGAGCTGTATTCACGCACGGGAAAAAGATCAGGATTTGCCTGAGAAACAGGGGCACCTGTAAAACAGAAAAGGGTCTGTGGGTTATGAAACACATTGCAATCGGCATTCTCGGCGCCGCCGCGCTTGGATTGACGGCTATCGGCCGCTTCGGCCGGCACGCTCGACGACGTCAAGGCGAAGGGCTTCATCCAGTGCGGCGTGTCGACCGGCCTGGCCGGCTTCTCGGCGCCCGACGACAAGGGTGACTGGCAAGGCATCGACGTCGACTTCTGCCGCGCCGTCGCGGCGGCTGTCTTCGGCGATGGCACCAAGGTCAAGTTCACGCCGCTCAGCGCCAAGGAGCGCTTCACCGCGCTGCAGTCGGGCGAAATCGACATCCTGTCGCGCAACACCACCTGGACCATCAACCGCGACACCGCGCTCGGCCTGAACTTCGCCGGCGTCACCTACTATGACGGCCAGGGCTTCATGATCAACGCCAAGAAGCTGCCGGGCGTGAATTCGGCGCTGCAGCTTTCCGGCGCCGCCGTCTGCGTGCAGAGCGGCACCACCACCGAGCTCAACCTCGCCGACTATTTCAAGGCCAACAAGATGGAGTACAACCCGGTCGTCTTCGAGAAGCTGGAAGAGGTCAACGCCGCCTATGACGCCGGCCGCTGCGACGTCTACACCACCGACCAGTCGGGCCTCTACGGCATCCGCCTGACGCTTGGCGCGCCCGGCCGACCACGTCGTGCTGCCCGAGATCATCTCCAAGGAGCCGCTCGGACCGGCCGTGCGCCAGGGCGACGACCAGTGGTATCGACATCGTCAAGTGGACCTATTTCGCGCTGCTGCAACGCCGAAGAACTCGGCATCACCAAGGCCAATGTCGAGGAGATGAAGACCTCCGACGAATCCCGGAGATCAAGCGCGTGCTCGGCGCAGGAAGCCGACACCAAGATCGGCACCGATCTCGGCGTCTGCCAACGACTGGGTCGTCAACATCGTCAAGGCGGTCGGCAATTACGGCGAAATGTTCGAGCGCAATGTCGGCTCGGGCAGCCCGCTCAAGATCGCGCGCGGCATCAACGCGCTGTGGACCAAGGGCGGCCTGCAATACGCTCCGCCGATCCGCTGATCGAAATGTGATCCGGAAGGCAGATCCTCTGCCTTCCGGTTTCTCTATCCAGGGGACGGGGAATCGCATGGCATCGCAGGAAATTCTTCGCGCAGGAGCCAAGCCAAGGCTTCGCTTCATCAACGATCCGAAAGTCCGCAGTCTTGTCTTCCAGGCTGTGGTACGTCGTCGTGCTGGTGCTCTGCGTCTGGTGGATCGTCCACAACACGCATCGACAATCTGCAGCGCTTGCAACATTGCATCCGGCTTCGGCTTCCTGCGCGGCCGCGCCGGCTTCGACATCTCCGACAGCGCTGATCGCCTACACATCGGATTCGACCTATGGCCGCGCCATCGTCGTCGGCTTCATCAACACGCTGATCGTGGCCGTCAGCCGGCATCATCACGGCGACGATCATCGGTTTCATCGTCGGCGTCGGCCGGCTGTCGCGCAACTGGCTGATCCGCAAGATCTGCACGGTCTATGTCGAGATCTTCCGCAACATCCCGCCGCTGCTGGTCATCTTCTTCTGGTATTCCGGCGTGCTGTCGGTGCTGCCGGCGCCGCGCGACAGCTATCATCCTGCCGTTCGGCTCCTTCCTCAACCAGCGCGGCTTCTATTTTCCGCGCGTCGTCTGGGGCGATGGCTCCTGGCTGATCCTGCGTTGCGCTGCTTGTCGGCATCGCCATGGCATGGTTCGTCGCCCGCAAGGCGCATCAGCGGCAGATGGCGACCGGCCAGCAGTTCCCGGTGTTCTGGACATCGCTGGCGCTGATCGTCGGCCTGCCGCTGCTCGGCCTATGCGCTGAGCGGCTTTCCGCTGACGCTTCGATTTTCCGAAGCAGTCGACCTTCAACCTGACCGGCGGCTTCAAGGTCAAGCCGGAATTCCTGTCGCTCTATCTGGCGCTGTCCTTCTACACGGCCGCCTTCATCGCCGAGATCGTGCGCGCCGGCATCGTGGGCGTCAGCAAGGGCCAGACCGAGGCGGCCGGCGCGCTGGGCCTGCGGCCGGGCCGAGCCTGCGGCTGGTCGTCGTTCCGCAGGCGCTGCGCATCATCATCCCGCCGCTGACCAGCCAGTATCTCAACCTGACCAAGAACTCCTCGCTGGCCATCGCGATCGGCTATCCCGATCTCGACGGCGATCGGCGGCACCGATCCTGAACCAGACCGGCCAGGCGATCGAGATCGTGCTGATCATGATGGTCGTCTACCTCGTGCATCAGCCTGCTGACCTCGCTGTTCATGAACTGGTTCAACGCCAAAATGGCGCTGGTGGAGAGGTAGGGCCATGCAGGAACACGACATGTCCTGGGTCCGCACCGAAATGGCGCTGGCGCAAGCCGGCCCCAGCCGGGGTGCGCGGGCTCGGCGCCTGGGTGCGCAAGAACCTGTTCGCGTTCGGTCGGCGACACGATCCTGACCGTCATCGGCATTGCGCTTGTCGTGCTGGTCGCTGCCGCAGATCGTCAACTGGGCGTTCCTCAACGCCCAGTGGACCGGACCGGACCGCACCGTCTGCGCCACCGTGGCGCAGGGCGGCATCCAGCCGGATGGCTGGTCGCGGCGCCTGCTGGGCCTTCGTCAACGCCAAGTTCGGGCAGTTCATGTTCGGCCGCTATCCGATCGAGGAGCGTTGGCGGCCGATCCTGGTCGCCATCCTGTTCGTGGCGCTGCTGGTGCCGCTGCTGATCCCGCGTGTGCCGCGCAAGGGGCTGAACGCCATCCTGTTCTTCGGTGCGTTGCCGTTCGTCGCCTTCTTCCTGCTCGTCGGCGGCATGTTCGGCCTGCCGCATGTCGAGACCTCGCTGTGGGGCGGGCTGCTGGTGACGCTGGTCCTGTCCTTTGTCGGCATCGCCGTGTCGCTGCCGCTCGGCATCCTGCTGGCGCTTGGCCGGCGCTCGAAGATGCCGGTCATCAAGATGCTGTGCGTGATCTTCATCGAGACGGTGCGCGGCGTGCCGCTGATCACCGTGCTGTTCATGGCCAGCGTCATGCTGCCGCTGTTCCTGCCGCCGGGCGTGACCTTCGACAAATTCCTGCGGGCGCTGATCGGCGTGTCGCTGTTTGCGTCCGCCTACATGGCCGAAGTGGTGCGCGGCGGCCTGCAGGCGATCCCGAAGGGCCAGTATGAAGGCGCCGATTCGCTCGGCCTCGGCTATTGGCAGAAGATGGGCCTGATCGTCCTGCCGCAGGCGCTGAAGCTGGTCATTCCGGGCATCGTCAACACCTTCATCGGCATGTTCAAGGACACGAGCGCTGGTCTCGATCATCTCGATGTTCGACCTGCTCGGCATCGTGAAGCAGAACTTCTCCGACGCCAACTGGGCGACGCCGCAGACCGCCGAGACCGGCCTGATCTTCGCCGCCTTCGTCTTCTGGCTGTTCTGCTTCGGCATGTCGCGCTATTCGATGTTCATGGAACGCCGGCTCGACACCGGCCACAAACGATAAGACAAAAAAGGGAACCTGCCATGACCACCGAAAACGCCGTCAGCGCGGAAGAGATCAAGGTCGACGCCAAGAAGATGCACATCTCCGACCACCGATGTCGCGATCGAGATCGTCGGCATGCACAAATGGTACGGCGAATTCCATGTGCTGAAGGACATCAACCTGAAGGTCATGCGCGGCGAGCGCATCGTCATCTGCGGCCCGTCCGGCTCCGGCAAGTCGACGATGATCCGCTGCATCAACCGGCTGGAGGAGCACCAGAAGGGCAAGATCATCGTCGACGGCAAGGAACTGACCAACGATCTCAAGAAGATCGACGAGGTGCGCCGCGAGGTCGGCATGGTGTTCCAGCACTTCAACCTGTTCCCGCACCTGACCATCCTGGAGAACTGCACGCTGGCGCCGATCTGGGTGCGCAAGACGCCGAAGAAGCAGGCCGAGGAAATCGCCATGCACTTCCTCAAGCGCGTCAAGATCCCGGAGCAGGCGCAACAAATATCCGGGCCAGCTTTCCGGCGGCCAGCAGCAGCGCGTGGCGATCGCCCGCTCGCTGTGCATGAACCCGCGCATCATGCTGTTCGACGAGCCGACCTCCGCGCTCGATCCCGAAATGATCAAGGAAGTGCTGGAGACGATGGTCGGCCTCGCCGAGGAAGGCATGACCATGCTGTGCGTCACCCACGAGATGGGCTTTGCCCGCAAGGTCGCCAACCGCGTGATCTTCATGGACCAGGGCCAGATCGTCGAGCAGAACACGCCGGCCGAGTTCTTCGACCATCCGCAGCCACGAGCGCACGAAGCTGTTCCTGTCCCAGATCCTGCACTGAACGATCCGACGCAGATCGAGAAAGCCCGGCCGCATCGCGGCCGGGCTTTTTGCGTTTTTGGCGGTCAGTAATGATCGCCTGCGGTGAGACGCGACGGGACCGCAAAGCCTGATGAGAAAATTCCTGCGCTTTCTGGCCATGTTGGTTGCCGCGGTTGCGCTTGCCGCAGCACTTGGCACGCTGGTGCCGCGGCCGCTGTGGAGAGCGGCGGCCGCCGCGCCCGCCGGCACGCGCCACATACTGGTGCTGAACAACCCGATCCACACCGATATCGCCATTCCGGTCGACGACGATGTGCGCCAGCGCTTCCATTTCCTGGCCGATGCCGGCATTCCGGCCGACGCTCCGGAGGTGCGCTACATCGTCTTCGGCTGGGGCGGCCGCGCCTTCTATCTGGAGACGCCGACCTGGTCTGACCTGAAGGCCGATGCCGGTGCTCAAGGCGCTGACGCTTGACGCCTCGGTGATGCATGTCGATATCGCCGGCGCCATCGCCGAGCCGCATCCTGACGTCGCCGGCTTCGACATCGGCGAGGAGCGTTTTGCCGCGCTGCTCGATTTCATCGCGGCGAGCTTCCAGCAGGGGCCGAACGGCCCGGTCGTCATCGAGAATGCCGCCTATTCCCGCTTCGACCGATTCTACGAGGCCAACGGCCATTTCAACGCGCTGGTCGGCTGCAACACCTGGACGGCGGCAGCCTTGCGCACCGCCGGCCTGCGCACCGGCTGGTGGAACCCGCTGCCGGTGTCGCTGGGGTTGTCGATGCGGCTTTACAATTGAAAGGGCCTTGGGTCTTACGCCAGCGCCTCATTCCTTCGCGCTGTCCCGCCAGCCTATCGAGCTTTCATCGTTGATCGCCAACCTCCGGCATCCGCCACCCATAGAGCCAGTCCAGATCGGCCGCGAGCTTCTCTGGCGGCCGCATCTTCAGGAACAGGTTGCGCGCCAAGGCCACCGGGCCGGCAGCATGCCAGGCAAGGCGGTTGACGGCGCCGCGACGTGCGGCCTTGGCGACGCGCGGTCGTCGCAAATTCTCCCAGACTTGAAGACTTCCTGCCAGGTCGGCCGGCGAGGCGGCCATGACGACGTCGGCAGAGCGTCACAGCGTCCTCGATCGCCATTGCCGCGCCCTGCGCCGCGAATGGCGTCATCGCATGCGCGGCGTCGCCGATCAGCGCGATGCCGTCCGGCGCCGTCCAAGGCTGCTTCGGGTCGACCGTATGGATCGGCCAGGCCGTCCACGGGCCGGCTTCCTCGGCCAGGCGGGCAAGTGCGGGCGCGGTGCCGCGCATGGCCTCGGTGAGGATGCGGGGATCGGCATGGCCCGACCAGGCCTCGGCGATGCGCTCGCCTTTGGTGAAGGCGGCGAGGTTGAAGGCGGTACCGCGGCTGACCGGATAGGCGACCAGGTGGAAACCGGGATGCAGGAAGGTGGTGACTGCAGTTCGTTGCGCCCACTGCGGCAAAGGCCTTTCCGGCGACACTGTCGGCCGGCACCGTGGCGCGCCAGGCCAGTTCGCCCGAAAACCGGCTTTTACCGGAAATCGCCTTGTGGTCCGGGAACCGCTCCCGAACCTGCGACCAGACGCCGTCGGCGCCGACCAGCAGCGATCCTTCGGCGTCGACTGATCTTGCCGTCGGCCTGCGGCCGTCGCCGTGATGCCGTGCGGTCCGGTGGCGACGTCGCTGACGCGGGCGCCGGTGACGAGCTCGATCCCCGGCCGTTCGCGCTACCTGCGCCAGTCAGCGCGGCTTGCAGGTCGGCGCGATGGGCGACGAGATAGGGCGCCTCCCAGCGGCTTTCGGCTGCCTGCCCGAGCGGCACGCGGGCCAGTTCGCGTAGCGTCGCGGCATCCTTCAGCACGACCGCTTCCGGCCGCACCGCGTGTGGCGAGAGCCGGTCAAGCACGCCGAGTTGGCGCAGGATGCGTGTTGCGTTGGGCGAAAGCTGGATGCCGGCGCCGGTCGCTTCGAGCCGTTGGGCCTGTTCGAAGAGTTTTACCGGATAGCCGCGTTCAGCAAAGGCAAGCGCTGCGGTCAGCCCGGCGATGCCAGCCCCGGCGATGACGATTTGCCGGGACCGCGCGTCGCTCATGGCTGGCGAGAGGATCAGGCGGCCTGGTCGATATAGAGGCAGCCGGCGGGCTGCGTTTCCGTTGCCTTCAGCTTTGGCGAATAGCGATAGAGCGTCGAGCAATAGGGGCAGACCTTTTCATTGTCGTCGCCCATGTCGAGGAACACATGCGGATGGTCGAAGGGCGGGTTGGCGCCGGTGCACATGAATTCCTTGACGCCGATGTCGATCGCCGGGTGGCCCGCATCGTTCTGGAAATGGGGAATGGAACCGCCTGCCATCGTCGTCTCCTTAACTCGGTCTCGCCTGCATCTGGATCATAACCCGTCTGTTTGCAAGATCGATGAAATCAAACTGTCGCAAAAGCCTGTCAGAGGATAAGTTAAGCCGGTTAACCGGCTTGAGCATTGCGGCCAGGCGGAACCTGGCACGGGAAGAGCAGGAACAATGAACGAACTGAAGCCGGTACAGAGCGAATTCACCACCGTGGAAATGGCCAGCCCCGAGGGCGGCAACCCGGATCGTTTCGTCAACCGCGAGTTCTCCTGGCTGCAGTTCAACCGGCGCGTCCTCGAGGAATCGCAGAATGCGCATCATCCGCTGCTCGAGCGGGTCCGCTTCCTGTCGATCTCGGCCGCCAATCTCGACGAGTTCTTCATGGTCCGCGTCGCCGGCCTTGCCGGTCAGGTGCGCGAGGGCATCGCGCTGAAGAGCCCCGACGGCCGCACGCCTGAGCAGCAGCTGGAACAACTGCTGCGCGAGGTCGAGCGGCTGCAGGAGGACCAGCAGAAGAGCCTTTCGGCGCTGATGCTGCTGCTCAACAAGGAAGGCATCGAGAGCATCACCCGCGATGCGCTGACCAAGGACGAGAGGACCTGGCTGGAAGAGCATTTCCAGGACCAGGTGTTTCCGGTGCTGACCCCGCTGTCGATCGACCCGGCGCATCCGTTCCCGTTCATTCCCAATCTCGGCTTCTCGATGGCGCTGCAATTGCGCCACCGCAAGAATGGCGAGGAGATGAGCGCGCTCCTGCGCCTGCCGGTGGCGCTGAAGCGCTTCATCCGCCTGCCGGACCGCAAGAACCATGTCCGCTTCATTCCGCTCGAGGAGGCGGTCGGCCTCTACATCGGCAAGCTGTTCCCCGGCTACGAGGTCAAGGGCTCCGGCACGTTCCGCATCATCCGCGACAGCGATATCGAGGTCGAGGAGGAGTCCGAGGATCTGGTGCGCCTGTTCGAGACGGCGCTGAAGCGCCGCCGCCGCGGCTCGGTCATCCGCATCGAGTTCGACATGCTGATGCCGGCGGAATTGCGCGACTTCGTCGCCGGCGAGCTTGGCGTCTCGTCGAGCCGCATCAGCGTCTTGACCGGTCCGCTGGCGCTCAGCCAGATTTCGGAGATCGTCGCCGTCGCCGCGCGACGACCTCAAATTCATGCCCTACAATCCGCGCTTTCCCGAGCGCATCCGCGAGCATGGCGGCGATTGTTTCGCCGCCATCCGCGAGAAGGACATCGTCGTCCACCACCCCTACGAATCCTTCGACGTGGTGGTGCAGTTCCTGCGCCAGGCGATGGCCGATCCGGAAGTGGTGGCGATCAAGCAGACGCTCTACCGCACCTCGAACGACAGCCCGATCGTGCGCGCGCTGGTCGATGCCGCCGAGGCCGGCAAGTCGGTGACCGCACTTGTCGAGCTGAAGGCGCGCTTCGACGAGGAAGCCAATATCCGCTGGGCGCGCGATCTCGAGCGCGCCGGCGTCCAGGTGGTGTTCGGCTTCCTCGAGCTGAAGACCCACGCGAAAATGTCGCTGGTGGTGCGGCGCGAGGACGGCAAGCTGCGCAACTACGTGCATCTCGGCACCGGCAACTATCATCCGGTCACCGCGCGCATCTACACCGACCTGTCCTTCTTCACGACCGACCCGACGATCGCCCGCGACGTCGCGCAGCTGTTCAATTTCATCACCGGCTATGCCGAGCCCGCCGAGGAGATGCGGCTGGCGATCTCGCCCTTCACGCTGCGCAGCCGCATCCTGAAGCACATCTGCGGACGAGATCAGCCATGCGCTGGAGGGCCGGCCGGCCCGCATCTGGATGAAGATGAATTCGCTGGTCGACCCGATCATCATCGACGCGCTCTACGACGCCAGCCGTGCCGGCGTCGAGATCGATCTCGTCGTGCGCGGCATCTGCTGCCTGCGGCCGCAGGTGCCCGGCCTGTCCGAAAACATCAGGGTCAAGTCGATCGTCGGCCGCTTCCTCGAACACAGCCGCATCTACTGCTTCGGCAACGGCCATGGCCTGCCCTCGGACGGGGCGATCGTCTACATCTCCTCGGCCGACCTGATGCCGCGCAATCTCGACCGCCGCGTCGAGACCATGGTGCCGATCACCAATCCAACTGTGCATGAACAGGTGCTTGGCCAGATCATGCTCGGCAACATCATGGACAACCAGCAAAGTTTCGACGTATTGGCTGACGGAACCTCGCGGCGCGTCGTGCTGGAGGAGGGCGAGGAACCGTTCAACGCGCAGGAATATTTCATGACCAATCCGAGCCTGTCCGGACGGGGTGACGCGCTGAAGTCGCATGCGCCCAAGCGCATCGCGCAGTTCAAGCGCCGCAAGAAGACACGCAGCGACCGGCGGATGATTTCAACATCCCAGGGCCGGCTCCAGGATCGCCGACCGCTCTCCATCATCGACATCGGATCGAACTCGATCCGCCTTGTCGTCTATGAAGGGCTGGCGCGCTCGCCGACCGTGCTGTTCAACGAAAAGATGCTGGCCGGCCTCGGCCGCGGCATCGTTTCGACCGGCAAGCTCGATCCCGAAGCGGTGACCCGCTCGATGGAGGAGTTCCGCCGCTTCCGCGCGCTGTCCGAACCAGGCCGGCGCCGAGCACATGTATGTGCTGGCGACCGCCGCCGCCCGCGAGGCGGTGAACGGCCCCGACTTCATCCACCGCGCCGAGGACGTGCTCGAAGACCGAGATCCGGGTGCTCTCCGGCCGCCAGGAGGCGTATTATTCCGCGCTCGGCGTCATTTCCGGCTTCCATCCGGCCAACGGCATTGCCGGCGACCTTGGCGGCGGCAGCCTGGAACTGATCGACGTCAATGGCGAGGCGATCGGCGACGGCATCACGCTGCCGCTCGGCGGCCTGCGCCTGCAGGACATGGCGAAGAACTCGCTTGCCCAGGCGGCAAAGATCGCACGCGAGCGAACTGGCACGGGCAAAGCTGCTGAAGGGCGGGCAGGGCAGGGCCTTCTATGCCGTCGGCGGCACCTGGCGAAACCTCGCCCGGCTGCACATGGAGATGACCAACTATCCGCTCGGCGTCATGCATCACTACGAGATCGGCGCCGACAGTGCGCCAGAACTTCCTCAAGCAGGTGGCGAAAGGCGAGATCGAGAAGGTCAGGGGCATCGAGGGCGTCTCCAAGAACCGCCGCTCGCTGCTGCCCTATGGCGCCGTCGTGCTGCAGGAGATCATGGCGGCGATGCAGCCCTCGAAGATCGTCGTCTCGGCGCTCGGCGTGCGCGAGGGGTTTCTCTATTCGCTGCTGGACGAGGCCGAGCAGAAGGCCGATCCGCTGATCTCGGCGGCCGAGGAACTGGCCCTGCTGCGCTCGCGCTCGGTCACCCATGCGCATGAGCTGGTCGAATGGACCGGCAAGGCCTTCGCCGCCTTCGGCATCGACGAGACCGAGGACGAGGCGCGCTATCGCCACGCCGCCTGCCTGCTGGCCGACATCGGCTGGCGCGCGCATCCCGAATATCGCGGCAAGCAGTCGCTCAACATCATCGCCCACGCCTCCTTCATCGGCGTCGACCATCCCGGCCGCGCCTTCCTGGCGCTGGTCGGCCTGTTCCGCCACGAGGGCGTCTTCAACGAAGCGGTCGCCGGAAATCCGCGGGCTGGCGACGCCGCGCTATCTCGAGCGCGCCCGCGCTGCTGGCGGCGATGCTGCGCGTCGTCTACCTGCTGACGGCGTCGATGCCGGGCGTCATGCCCAGGCTGAAATGGGAACCGCGCCCCAATGGCGCGCTGGCGCTGGTGCTGCCGGCGTCGCTGGCCGAGCTCTACGGCGAGCGGCCGGCCGGGCGCCTGGCGCAACTGGCGAGGGTCACCGGACGCCGGCTGGTGCTGGCGGTTGAGGGCGGGCCGAGCGTTTCGGTGAAATAGGCCGTCAGCTAGAATCAGGTGGCGTCAGCGCCGATCCCGAAGCTCCTTCCGTCGATCGACCAGGCGCCGGCGCCGGCCATCGCCAGCGCCAGGAAGCCGCCGGCAATCGCAATGTCCTTCATCAGCATCTGCTGGTGCAGGAAGGCAAGCGTCGGATCGTCGCCGCCCTGGCCGTAATGGCCGATGAAGCCGGCGGCGATGCAGAAGGCGGCGAGCAGCAGCGCCGCGATCCGCGTCTGGAAGCCGACCAGGATCAACAGCCCGGCGATCAGCTCGAACAGGCCGGTTCCCCAGGCGGCGAGCGTCGGCAGCGGCAGGCCGAGACCGGCGAAATAGCCTGTCGTGCCGGCAATGTCGACCAGCGCCTGGAAGCCGGACGGCACGAACAGAGCGGCGAGCAGCAGCCGGGACAAGCAGAAGCAGCGCGTTGCGGGGCATGGACGACCTCCGTCGTCTGTCGGCCGACTATCCCGACTTCCCGATCCTAGCAGGAATCGGGAATCCGGGCGCCTGGATCGACAACGAAAAAGCGGCGCGGAAAATTCCGCGCCGCTTTTCTCAGCTGGGATCCGGAAATGGCTCAGCCGCGCCTGGCGTCGATCGAATAGGCGCCGGCGCCGGAGGAGGCCAGCACAAGGAAGCCGCCGGCGATGGCGAGGTTCTTCAGGAAGCTGATCATCTGCATCTGGTCGGCCCAAGTCGATATGGGCGACCAGCCCGGTGGCGACCGTGAAGATCGCGAGCACCCAGGCGGCGATGCGGGTCTGGAAGCCGACGAGGATGGCAAGGCCGCCGAGCAGTTCGATCAGGCCGACGACAATGGCGGTTACGGTCGGCAGCGGCAGGCCGATGGCTGCCGAAATAGCCGGCGGTGCCGGCGATCGCGGTGAGCTTGCCGAAGCCGGAGAGGAGGAAGATGGCCGCGAGCAGGACGCGGCCGAGCAGGATGGAGGTGGAGGCGTTGGAAGCGGTGCCGGAGCCGGCGGTGGAAGTGTTGATGGACATGGTGGTTCTCCAGGGTTGATGCTGTGAGATGACTGTCACCGTCCAGATAGACGCAGTCCCGAACTCGTTCACCAGAAGATCGTCGATCTTCGGCGACAGATCGTTCACAAAGGTTGAGCAATCGGTGATCACTGCCGAACTCTACCCCGGATGCGTCATGTCCTCCGGCCGCACCAGCCGGTCGTAGTCGGCCTCGCTGACCAGCCCGGTGGCCAGGGCTTCCTCGCGCAGCGTGGTGCCGTTCTTGTGCGCGGTCTTGGCGATCTTGGCGGCGTTGTCGTAGCCGATGGTCGGCGCGAGCGCCGTCACCAGCATCAGCGAGCGGTCGAGCGCCGCCTTGATGTTGTCCTCGCGCGCCTCGATGCCGACGACGCAATTGTCGGTGAAGGAGACCGCGGCATCGGCGAGCAACTGCACCGACTGCAGGAAATTGTAGGCCATCAGCGGATTGTAGACGTTGAGCTCGAAATGGCCCTGGCTGCCGGCGAAGGTGAGCGCGGCATTGTTGCCGAACACCTGCACGCAGACCTGCGTCAGCGCCTCGCACTGGGTCGGGTTGACCTTGCCCGGCATGATCGAGGAGCCCGGCTCGTTTTCCGGCAGCGACAGTTCGCCGAGGCCCGAGCGCGGGCCGGAGCCGAGGAAGCGGATGTCGTTGGCGATCTTGAACAGCGCGGCGGCGGCCGCGTTGATGGCGCCGTGCGAGAACACCATGGAATCGTGGGCGGCCAGCGCCTCGAACTTGTTCGGCGCGGTGACGAAGGCGATGCCGGTGATCGCGGCGATGCGCTCCGCCACCTTCTCGGCAAAGCCGACCGGCGCGTTGAGGCCGGTGCCGACGGCGGTGCCGCCCTGCGCCAGTTCCTGCAGGCCGGGCAGCGTCATCTCGATGCGCTTGATCGACGAGGCGACCTGCGCGGCATAGCCGGAGAATTCCTGGCCGAGCGTCAGCGGCGTCGCGTCCTGCGTGTGGGTGCGGCCGATCTTGATGATGTGGGCGAACGCCTTGGTCTTGGCCTCCAGCGCCGCATGCAGATGCTTCAGCGCCGGCAGCAGGTCGTGGACGATGCGCTCGGCGCAGGCGATGTGCATGGCCGTCGGATAGGTGTCGTTCGACGACTGGCTCATATTGACGTGGTCGTTGGGGTGCACCGGCTTCTTCGAGCCCATGACGCCGCCGAGCATTTCGATCGCCCGGTTGGAGATCACCTCATTGGCGTTCATGTTGGACTGCGTGCCCGAGCCGGTCTGCCAGACCACCAGCGGGAAATGGTCGTTGAGCTTGCCGTCGATGACCTCCTGCGCCGCCTCGACGATCGCCTTGCCGATCGCCGGGTCGAGCCGCTTCAAGCTCCATGTTGGCTTCGGCCGCCGCCCGCTTGACGATGCCGAGCGCGCGCACGATCGAAGCCGGCTGCTTTTCCCAGCCGATCTTGAAATTGCCGAGCGAACGCTGCGCCTGCGCGCCCCAGTAACGGTCGGCGGCGACCTCGATGGGGCCGAACGTATCGGTTTCGGTTCTGGTCTTCTCAGCGCTCACTGGATGTCTCCGCGTTTCGAAATTCGGCAACGGCGTATCGCGTTGCACAAATCGCTTCAAGCGGAGATTGCGGGCGCGTGGCGATGCAAATCGGTTGAAGGAATGGCGCTATCTTCCTTCTCCCCAAGGGAGAAGGCAAAGAATGCCTCTCACCCCAAGGGCGGACCGACAATATCGATCCGTTCTTCGCGCAGATCCGCGTCAGGGCCTCGATCATGTCGGGTGTCGGCCCGTCACGATGATGAGGAGCCTCACCGCTGGATCCGCAGCCGGATTCTGGAAGCTGTCGAGGCTCTCGGATTCCGTGACTTCGAGGGTGCCGAAAGCACCGGTTCGCAGGGCTAAGCAATTCCAGGAAACGTGTGTGGCGGTTTTCCGTCCGGAATTTCGCAAGAACAAACACTCACCCCGCCGTATACCCTCCATCGATCGCGAAAATCCCGCCGCTGGTCCACGCCGCCTCGTCGCTGGCCAGATACACGGCGATGCCGGCGAGATCGCTGGTCTGGCCGATGCGGCCGAGCGGATAGCTGCGCTCGACATAGGCTTTGAGCTCCGCTTGCGCTTCCGCCGGCAGGTTTTCGATCGATTTGCGCCGCATGGCGGTGTCGACCGTGCCCGGCGCGATCGCATTGACCCTGATGCCGCGCGGGCCAAGCTCGAAGGCCAGCGACTTGGTCAGCGAGTTCAGCGCGCCCTTGGACAGCGAGTACAGGCTCGACGGTCGCTTCGGGATCATCTTGCTGGCGAAGTAGGACGAGATGTTGATGACGGAGGCGGCAGCGGTGAAATGCGGCAGCAGCCGTTGTGTCAGGAAGAACGCCGCCGTCACATTGAGTGCGAAGGATTGCTGGAATTGCTCTTCTGTAACGCTATCGAAGGGCACCAGGAAGGCGACGCCGGCATTGTTGACGAGGACGTCGAGCGGCCGCCCCTGTTTCACATGCGCGGCCACCGCATCGATGCCGGCTGAGGTCGAAAGGTCGGCCGACAGGGTTTCGACCGTCGAGCCGTCCTTGCTTGATGCAATCAGCGTCTGGCGCGCCGCCTCAAGCTTGCCGGCGTCGCGGCCGACGATCAGAACATCGGCGCCTTCGCGTGCGAATGCCTCAGAGATCGCCAGGCCGATCCCGTCCGAACCGCCGGTGACCAGCGCCCGCTTGCCATGAAGTCTCATGGGATCCTCGCGCGTTCTCGCCTGTCATCAGTCGGCGAGGGCAACGCCGATCGGCGGGAGCGTCAAGCCGTGCGCCTATCGCATAGTATGAACTTCGGCTGGCAGGCCAGCCGCGCCCGGCTACGCGCCGGCGGTCACAGGTTCCCGCATGGCCAACCGCGCGGTCACATGATCCTTGACCTGGCGGATCGCCTGTTCGCGCGACATACTTCCCGGCTGCAGGCCGAGCCGCAGCCATAGCCCGTCAATCAGCGCGGTGACGCCAAGCGCGATGTCGTCGGCCTCGCTGCGCGAAGCAAGGCCACGCAGGCCGGACAGCAGATTCGAGCGCATGCGCGCGTGGATCACCTTCTGGATACGCGCCAGCTTTTCGTCGCGCGGCACCTCGGCGCAGAGCGAAAGCCAGGCATGGCAGAGTGGAGGCTGGAACAGATGCGGCTCGAAATTGCCCTCGACCACCGCATCCAGACGCTCCATCGGCGTCCGTGCCCAGCTGAAGCCGTGCGATCACCGCATCGCGCAGGACGGTATTGGCCTCGCGCATCGCATGCTCGAACAATTCCTGCTTGTTGCGGAAATAGTGCAGCACGATGCCCTTCGAGGCACCAGCATGGGCCGCCACCTTTTCCAGCGTCGCGCCGGCAATGCCTTCGCGTTGCAGCACCGCGAAGGCCGCCTGCCGCAGCTCCTTGCGGCGTATGTCACTGAGACGCTTGAGTTTCACCGGATCGATCCATGTAGCGAAAAACCACGTTGACATTTTCGTCCATCTAGATCAACAATTGACCAATGGGACAATAAATAGACCAATCGGTCAATATCATACGGTGAGGAGAACCGAAATGTTGCGCATCTTTGCAAATGGCGTCTGTCTAGCCGTGCTGGCGCTGGCCTCTCACGCTGGCCCGGGCGGGCGAGACCGAGCAGTGCAGGACGGTACGCATGGCCGAACCCGGATGGAACGATCTCGCTTTCACGACTGGGGTCGCCAGCGTCCTGCTCGACGCCCTCGGCT
The DNA here is from genome assembly GCA_963788955.1 of uncultured Alphaproteobacteria bacterium. GTDB lineage: Bacteria > Pseudomonadota > Alphaproteobacteria > Rhizobiales > Rhizobiaceae > Mesorhizobium. The sequence goes on from CAWBIN010000006.1 coordinate 279,578, forward strand.
ATCAGGCGAAAAGCGATGTGCTCGGCATCAACGTCATCTATGAGGGCATGAAGAACAAGGATCTGGACGCTGTTCCTCGGCTATTGGGATCCCGCCAGCGTCATCTATTACGAGCCTTACAAGAAGGACGGTTCGGTCGAGAATGTGCGCGTCAATCTCGAAGGTGCCAAATACACTTTCGCGGTGCCCACCTATGTCTGGGAGGCCGGGGTCAAGGACTTCTCCGACCTGCACAAATTCGCCGACAAGTTCGGCAAGAAGATGTACGGCATCGAGCCCGGATCGAACCAGCTGATGATGGATGCCATCGCCGACCCTTCGCTCGGCCTCGATGGCTGGCAGGTGGTCGAGTCCAGCGAAGCCGGCATGCTGTCGGAGGTCGGCTATCAGATCAAGGAAAAGCATTTCATCGTCTTCCAGGCCTGGGCGCCGCATCCGATGAATGCGATGTACGACTTCAAGTATCTGACCGGCGGCGACAAGTTCTACGGCCCGAATTTCGGCGCCGCGACGGTGACGACGCAGGCGCGCAAGGGCTATGTGCAGGAGTGTCCGAACGTCGGGCAGCTCTTGAAGAATCTTGTCTTCGACGTCGACTTCGAGAATGTCGGCATGGGCTATCTGATCAATGACGGCATGAAGCCGGAAGAGGCCGGACTGAAGGCGATCACCCTGAACACGGGCCGTCTCGACGCCTGGCTCGCCGGCGTCACCACCTTCGACGGCAAGCCGGGCCTTGCCGCGGTGAAGGAAAAGCTCGGCCTGTGAATTCCGCTGGACTGGAAGCCGGGCAGCAAGCCTGGGCCGGCCGCAAGCGAATGGCGGATGTCGATGGCCTCTCTGTGGCCTATGTCGAATTCCCCGGCGCCGAGCCGGCCTTGCTGCTGATCCATGGCTTCACCGACACCAGCCGTAGCTTTTCGCTGCTGGCGCCGCACCTTGCCGGACGCCGGCTGATCATTCCGGACTTGCGTGGCCACGGCGCCTCGCAGGCCGGGTTGCGAGCCTTCCGGCCTGCCAGACTTCGCCGACGACATTGCCGGGCTGATCGAGCAGTTGCGGCTCGATCGGCCGGTCCTCGTCGGCCATTCGCTTGGTGCCATGGTGGCTATAGCGCTGGCCGCGCGGCATAGGGAGCTCATCGGCGGGCTGGTGGTCCTGGCCGGCACGTTGAAGCCCGAATTCGCGCCGGATCATCCGTTGGTCGCCGGCGTTCAGGCTCTGCGCGATCCGATCTCGCCGGCCGATCCTTTCTATGACTGGTGGCATGCCTGCCGGCCTGGTGTGCCCCAACCCTTTCTCGCCGGCATGGCGAAAGACGCATCGACAATGCCGGTGGCGAGCTGGCGCGCGGTCCTCGAAGAAATTCGTCGCACGGATCTGACTGACGCCGCGCGAGCTGTACAGGTGCGAACGCTGATCATCGCCGGTGCAGTCGACCCGCTGTTTGGCGAAGCGCATCAGCAAGCGCTGCGGCACTGTCTTCCGGGTTCCGACTTCATCCGCATCGAAGGCTGCGGCCACAATCCGCACTGGGAGGATCCGGCGCTTGTTGCCGCGGCCGTCACCGACAAGTTCAGGGCAGGGCTACCTCAACAGCGATTGCGAGGTCGGTGAAAGCCGCAGGGTCTGCGTCGGCCTGGCGCGGTTCGGTTCCGTTGCCCGGTGGAAGGTCCGCCACATCGGTGAAGCGGCCAGGGTCGCTTCATGATTTGCGTGCGCGTCGGCGCTGTCGAATCCCAAGACGCTGATGAACACGTTTTCGCCCGATCGCACCGGCAGGCGCGGAAAGCTGTTTTCGGCGTGCTCGGTGACGAAGGCGCCGAGCAACCTTGCGCCGAGCGCCTCGATCAGCGGAACGGCCCGGGCTTCGAAGTTTTCGGCAAAGCCGGCCTCGGTGCCAGGCCACAAATGATGAATCGTGATTGCAACAATAGCCTTCAAGCTGCTGTCATCGCTCGGTTTTTCCTGCTCAGACCCATCGGCTCTTCGCAAATCCGACAGGTCGAAGCCGGCGCCCGGCCATGCCGGTTTCAATAGCAGCACGTCGTCGGAATCGATCATCGTGGCGTTGGCGGCGTCGCGCCATGCGGCCCACACCGGCCCGTCATAGAAGGTCGTCAGAGCTTGTTTCCTCTCGGCCATGCCGTCAAAGCCGCGCAGCCAGACGAACATGTCGGGCCGGTCGAGGTCGCGGAACTGGCCGATGATGGTCATCCCGGCCGCTTCCTGGCCCTCGATCAGACGGCTGTCGAAGACATCGATCAGCGTGTCGCGCCGGCCGGGTTTTAGCGTGTACTGCCGCAATTCGACCACGGGCGAAGCAAGCAGGCCGGCTGTCGCGGGGGCTTTCAGGGGCAGGTTCATCGCGCACTCTCCAAAACAGGATGATCGTCCTGTTTACAAAACAGACCGGTTGTCCTGTTTTGTCAATCTGCTATCGTTTGAAAATGTCAGCAGGGATTTCCGCTCGCCCAAGGTCGCGGGCTCAAAAACGCACCAACGACCCCGAAGGCATGCGCAATCGGGTGCTCGATGTCGCTGAAGCGGCGTTTCAGGAGCGTGGCTATCACGCTTCCAGCATCGGCGACCTGATGGTAGCGGCCGGTGTCACCGGCGGCGCGTTGCATCACCACTTCCCGACCAAGAAGGCGCTGGCCCTGGCGGTGATCGAGGAGCGCGTCGCCAGCGCCGTCGAAGAGACCTGGATTGCGCCGGTGCAGGCTGCGGGATCGGCCCGCGAGGGCATACGCGCCGTGTTCGAGGCGGTGGTGGCGGAACTCGAGCAGCAAGACTTCGTGCGCGGCTGCCCGCTCAACAACCTGGCGCACGAATTGTCGCTCGCCGATCCGGATTTCCGCGTTGCCCTTGCCAGCATCTTTGCCGCCTGGCGCCAGGCGATCGCCGGCAAGGTCAGGACCGATCAGCAAACGGGCGAGGAACAGGGCACTGATCCGGATCGCTTCGCTGCCTTGGCGGTCGCCGCCTATTCCGGCGCCATGTCGATGGCCAAGACGGCACAGGACGCCGGCCCACTGCGCGATTGCCTGGCGGAATTGGAACGCAGCACCAATTCTGCTGCGTCGTCCCTGGGCCGAACGGGAGCGAAGCGACGCCGCAGGGTGCTGCTGCGGCCGGGAAAGCCCTAAAGCCGGAGGGGCGGAAGGGGCGCCGCTCTAATTCGCCAGCGGTTTGATCGTCTCGTAACCGTTCACCGATTCCGCGCTGGTGCCCTCGTCGTAGCGCCGGGCGAGAGCTGCCTGCAGATCGGGTGCATAGAGCGAAGTGAACGCATCCAGCGTCTCGCCGGCCCCGTTCTTGAAGGTCTCCTTCACCGCCAGTACCTTGTATTTGCAGTCGCCCAGGCTGAACGTCTCCTTGCCCTTGACGACCAAAGTCAGCGTCTTGGTGCTCTTCGGCTGCTTGTTCGGCGACAGTTCGACGAATTCGATCGTGCTCTTTGCCCCCGTCTTCAGCGGAAACAGTTTTCGCAGATCGGAAAACGGGATCATCGCCACCCGACCGGTATCACTGTCGCGAAACACCTCGATCAGGCCGCCGAACAGGAACTGCGTCTGCGGCGAATCGGATTGGTATTTGTTGACGACGGCAACCATGCTGCCGGCCGTCGGGCGAAACTCGCTGCGGATGCCGGGCTTTTCCAGCACGAAGCCGGCCTTGGCGGATTTCGCGTCGATGCAATCGGCGGCATGGGCAACACCCGCCGGCAGCAACGCGGCCAGCACCATGACGATCGATGCAGCTTTCATGGCGTCCTCCTCTGCCCGTGCAAGTTGAAGGCCAAGACATGCCAGACCTGCAGCGCCATGTCGATGGATGGGCGCCGCACTGGACGGCCGGGTGCCGGCTGTGCTGAATTTCAGCGCATGATGTACAGCCTTCCGCCCCGCCTGCTGTCCCGGCGCAACTTTTTGACCCGGGCGCTGGGGGTTGCTGCCGCCAGTGTCTTTGTGCGTCCGGCGCTCGGCCAGACCGGGCAGCGCATCCAGCCCATCGACGCCACCTTCCTGTTCATCGCCGACGTCCATGCCTGCCGCATGGCGAGCGGCCTCAGTCCCAACTGCCAGCAACGAAGGCAAGACCGACGCCGCCTTGCTGCGCAACGTCGCCGCGCTGAACGGCCTCGGTGACAAGGATTGGCCGGCCGAGATCAACGGCGTCGCCACCGGCCTGCGTTCGGCCGGCCGTCGCATCGGCGCGCCGCTCGGCCTCGTCGTCGGCGGCGACATCACCGACGACGGCGGCGGCCAGATCACCCAGCCCAGCGAAGGCACGCAGCTGCTGCAGTTCAGCCAGCGCTACCAGCAAGGGATCGGCCCCGACCGCGTCCACATGCCTGTCTATGTCGGGCTCGGCAATCACGACCTCGACCAGAACGGACCGTCGCAACATGTCGACTGGTACCGCCGCGAGATGCGCGACTATGTCGAGGTCAACCACCGCCCCGGCGTCTTCTTCAAGCCGCCGGTGCCGGCGACAGAATATGATGTCGACACCGACTGCTACTCCTGGGACTGGGGCGGCCTGCATCTTATCCAGACGCATCGTTTCGCTGGCGATACGGGCCACGGCGCCATCTCCAGCCTGCCATGGCTGAAGCAGGATCTGGCCACCTATGCCGGTGACGGCCGCCCGGTCATCCTGTTCCAGCACTATGGCTGGGATACTTTTTCGATCGAGCAATGGGATCCGGCCAAGCGGACCTACGACGATGACGGCGCCGGTGCGCCGCACTGGTGGAGCGAGAGCGACCGCCAGGCGCTGCTGTCGGCGCTGAAAGGCTACAATGTCATCGCCATCTTCCACGGCCATCAGCACGAGGTGCCGATGATCTACAGCCGCGACGGGCTCGACCTGTTCAAGCCGAAGGCCGCCTATATGGGCGGCTTCGCTTTGGTGCGGGTGACCGGTGACGCCATGGACGTCGTGCTGGGCGAGGCGACCGGCGACCATGGCGAGGTGATGTTCACCAACGCCTTCTCGAAGAGAATGAGCTTCTGAGGCGCGCTCGCGGGACCGGCGGCAGTTGTCGTATTTTCGGGATCGGCCCGGCTTCTCCCGGGCTAAGCAGGCAGGGTTGGCTGCGCAGGCAAGTCGGGAGAAACCATGGCTGAATTCACCCTCTTCATCGGCAACAAATGCTTTTCGTCCTGGTCGCTTCGGCCATGGGTGGCGATGCGGCATCTGGAGATACCGTTCGAGCAGGGCTTCGTGCGCCTGCGCACGCCGGAAACCGGCGCCAACCTGGCCAAGGTGTCGCCGACCGGCCTGGTACCGGTCCTAAATCACAATGGCAAAATTGTCTGGGAAACCCTTGCCATCCTTGAATATCTGGCCGATCTCTTCCCGGAGAAAAAACTTTGGCCCGATGATATCGGCGCCCGCGCGCTGGCCCGCTCCGTGGCGACCGAGATGCATTCCGGCTTTCGCGAGGTTCGCTATGGCTGGCCGATGAATTTGCGCCGGCCCAAGGGCCACAAGCCGCTCGACGCCGAAGGCGAACTGCAGCGGGCGCGCATCGAAACGATCTGGCGGCAATGCCGTGCGCAATATGGCAAGGGCGGCCCATTCCTGTTCGGCCATTTCACTGCGGCCGATGCCATGTATGCGCCGATCGTCACCCGCTTCGACACCTATGGCGGCGAGCTGGCGCCGGATACACGCGCCTATGTCGATGCCGTGCTTTCAACGCCGGCGATGCGGCACTGGTATGCGGAAGCCGCCAAGGAGACGTGGCCGGAACCCGGCCCGCACGAACAGGACTGACCAAGAGGGCGTCGCCGGACGAGGATCGCTGAGTTCATCCCGCTGCGGCGTTGTTGACGAGCAGTCGCGATCGGCATAAATACGTAACCAAATGGATACGCATTATGCCGCAGGCTGATCCCGATCGTTCCGTTTTCCGCGCCATCGCCGATCCGACGCGGCGCGCCATCCTTGACCGATTGCGGCAAGGCCCGGCGCCGGTGAACGAACTCGCCTCGGCCTTTTCGCAGAGCCGGCCGGCAATCTCCAAGCATCTCAGGATCCTGCGCGAATTGCGCGTCGTCTCCGAGCAGAAGCATGGCCGCGAGCGGCTTTACCGGCTGGAGCCGGCGGAGCTGAAGGATGTCGCCGAGTGGATCCTGCCCTATCGCGATTTCTGGCAGGCAAGCCTCGGCAACCTGAAATCCTATCTGGAGAACGAATGATGGCCAGCAACGACGGACCGCGTGCGGTCGCCGACGTCTCGGTGGGCACCATCCTTGCCACGGTGACGATCGCAGTGCCGCCCGAGCGGGTGTTTCGCGCGCTCACCGCCGAGGACCAGATCCCGCTCTGGTGGGGTTCGGACGCGCTTTACCGGACGACGAAGCACACCGCCGATGTCAGGCCGGGCGGCGCCTGGTATTCGCAAGGCAAGGGCGCCGACGGCCATGAATTCCACGTCCAGGGCGAGTATCTCGAGGTCGAGCCGCCGCATCGTCTGGTGATGACCTGGAAGGCACCATGGGACGGCGACAATGTCACGACCGTCACCTACACGCTCGAAGCGGTCGAGACTGGAACGCGGCTGACGCTGCGCCACGAAGGCTTTGGCGCACGTCAGGACGCATGCCGCGATCATGGCTCCGGCTGGGAGCGCGTACTCGGCTGGCTGGGCGCATTCCTTGCCGCCGAAGCGGGTATCAAGTCGCCAAGCGTGTTCCACTGCCGGCTGATCCCGCCGCGCCCGGATTTCGCCTTTACCTTGACGGATGAGGAGAGGGCGCTGATGGACCGGCATGCCGACTATCTGCGCGGCAAGCTGGCCGAGGGCACCATGATGCTGGCCGGCCCGGTTGCCGATCCGGCCGGGCCCTGGGGCCTCGCCATCCTGCGCGTCGGCACCGAGGCCGAGGCAAGGGCGTTGACCGACGCCGACCCGGTGGTGCGCTCGGGGCAGGGCTTTCGCTATGAAATCCTGCCGCTGATGTCAGCGAATATGAGTCGACGATAATGTGAAGTCGACGATAATTTGAAGGCCCCAAATACAAGAACGCCCCTCGCGCCTTTTATCGCGCGGGAGGCGTCCTTTTTGTCAGCCTTTCCTGAGATTGCTCTCATGAACTGCTGACCGTATCAAAATGCGCGGATGCCAGAATGGTTCCCGCCCGTTGCGATTTTTTTTCGATCTGGCGCTTGGCGGTTTTTTGCATCCCGGACGCAACGGGAAAGGGGCTTCGTCGTGCCATGCCCGGCAGCGATGCGGCGTTTCGGCTGTCGTCGCCAAAACAAGAAATTTGACATGGCGGCAAAAGAAGTCTACTAGAAGTTTGTCGATATTTGTTTGCCCGACTTTTGTTATCCGCGCGCAATGCGCGCCTTTGACGAACTTCCTCCCATCAAAAATCGAGACAAACGCTGTTGTGCATTCGCACGACGGTGAACGAATATTTGCCATGGAAAGGGTTCGTTATGAGCACTGGCACAGTAAAATGGTTCAACGCCACCAAGGGCTTTGGCTTTATTCAGCCTGACGACGGTTCGGCCGACGTTTTCGTCCATGTTTCGGCCGTCGAGCGTGCCGGAATGCGCACCATCGTCGAAGGCCAGAAGCTTGGCTACGAGATGGTCCGCGACAACAAGTCGGGCAAGATGTCCGCCGATCAGCTTCAGGCTGCCTAAAACGGAATTCAGCCTTCCCGGTGACCACGGATGTACTGGCATCGGTAGATGGCGAAGGAGGGTCAGGCGAATGCCTGGCCTTTTTCGTTTCTGGCTGTGAATTGTGCGCCGCAGGTCCCTTGGTATGTGCTAAGCACCTCGCGCCAACGTGGATCCCCAGAACCAGGAAGAAGAAGATGTCCCTCACTTCAAAGACATCAGGCGAGCAGGCCGAGTCGCTTTTCAGCAAGACCCGGACGCAGTCGATGTCGCTCAATCGCATCATCTCCGAACGGGATGCCGTCAGCGATGCCCGGGAAGCCAAGACCGCGCGGCTGCGCGAACTGCGCCTGGAAAAAGAGGCCGGCGACAGGGCGGCTGCTCTCGCTCAGGCCAGCATGCCGAAGCGCGCGGGCAAACGCTGATGGCCACCAAGCGCGTGCCGCCAACGCCGATCGCCGGCGACGCGACCATTGCCGACATGGTCGAACTTCTCGACAAGCCGGTCGAATTTGTCCGGCGCGTGCTGGAAAAGCTGGAGCGTTGCAAGCGCGCCCATGGCGATGCCCAGGTGCGCGTCGGTGTGCGCGGCCGCGCCGAAGCCCCGAACTATCTGATCGAATATGTGCGCGAGGACACCAAAACGCGCGAGCGGGTGACCCATCAGGATGCCGCCTATAGCGGCAGCACGCATCGCGAACTGGCGCCGCATCACATCGAGGACGCCAGGAACTGGTCGCCCGAGGAAATGAACATCACGGCGGTGTCGGCGCTGATCGGCCGCCTGCGCAATCCGCGCGCGCCGTCATCGCGTTTCTCTGACGAGGACTGACATGGCCATAAAATTTTCCGCCAAGGACCAGCCGGCAGCGCCGGCCGCCACTGCCAAGCCGGCCAAGCCGGCTGCCGCGCCGAAGGCTGACGAACCGGTCGCAACCGATCTGTTCAAGTCGCCAGCGGATGCGGCCCGGAAGACGACGCAAGAAGAAATAGCGCCTTGCCGCGAAATGCCGACCGCGATCCTGTCGCGCCGGGCCTGCTTGCCCTGGCGGCAGCCGCAGACTTTTCGCCGCTAGAGCAAGGGGCCGGTGCGGCCCTGTTCGACTGCCAGGCCTGCGGCGCCTGCTGCTCCTATTCAGCCGAATGGCCGCGCTTTTCGACCGAGGACGATGCGCAGCTCGACCGCATTCCGCAGAAATTCGTCGCTGCCGACGAATCCGGTATGCGCTGCGACGGCGTGCGCTGTTCGGCTCTGTCCGGCGAGGTCGGCAAGCATACCGCTTGCGGCATTTATGACGTCCGCCCCGACGTCTGCCGCGCCTGCATGCCCGGCGGCGACGACTGCCTGATGGCGCGCAAGGCGCACGGGCTGCCACTGTAGGGCTGTCGGTGGCTCACAGTGGGATGTGGCGGGGCAAAGGTTGCGGTTCTGCATGGCAGGCCTTGCCTGCCATGCAAGTCCTTGCCATATAGCGCTCGGGAATGGTGTCTCCCTGATAACCGCGCTGATGCTGATGACGCCTGCTGACAAACGCCCTTCGGGCGCGCAGGAGGCTGTCATGGGATTTTTCGTCGTGTTCATCGGATCAGGTATCGGTGGCGCTCTCCGCTACGGCGTCGGGCTTCTGTCGCTCCGACTGCTCGGTGCCAACTTTCCCTTCGGAACGCTTTCCATCAACATCGTCGGATCGGCCTTGATGGGCCTTGTCGTTAGCCTGTTCGCATTGTTCGAGATCGGCGGGGACGACGTCAGGTTGTTCCTGACGACAGGTATCATCGGCGGCTTTACGACCTTCTCGACCTTCTCGCTCGACGCCGTGACGCTGTGGGAACGCGGCCAGCATCTGGCAGCCATCGGCTACATAGTCGCCAGTGTGACATTGTCGTTGACGGCTTTGGCGGCAGTTCTCCTGCTTATGCGCCGCTGATCGATTTTCGACGCGCTTGCGAACCGCGACAGCGTGAGCGCATCAGCGTGAGCCCACAGCTTGTGCAGCGCGCCCTTGCCCGGTACCTTGCCGCCGGGCCGGGTGCCGGAGGAGCAAGTCGTGAGCATCGAATTCCTGTTGACGTCGCTGATCGTCGTGGCCTCGCCCGGCACCGGCGTTCTCTACACGCTAAGCGCCGGCCTGTCGCGCGGCGCGCGTGCCTCGATCATCGCCGCCTTCGGCTGCACACTCGGCATCATCCCGCATATGGCGGCCGCCATCACCGGTCTTGCGGCGCTGCTGCACACCAGCGCCGTCGCCTTCGAGACGCTGAAGTATCTCGGCGTCGCCTATCTGCTCTACATGGCGTGGAACACGCTGAAGGAGAGGGGCGGCCTGAGCGTCGACCAGGACGTCGCGCCGCGCTCGGCCGGCAAGGTCATCACCTCCGGCATCCTGATCAACATCCTCAACCCGAAACTGTCGATCTTCTTCTTCGCCTTCCTGCCGCAATTCGTCAGCACCACCGAACCGCACGCGCTGTCGAAGATGCTGGAACTGTCGAGCGTCTTCATGCTTCTGACCTTCGTCGTCTTCGTCGGCTACGGCATCTTCGCCGCCTCGATCCGCAGCCATGTCGTGTCGCGGCCGAGGGTGCTGACCTGGATGCGCCGCACCTTCGCCGGCGCCTTCGTCATGCTCGGCGCCAAGCTGGCGCTGGCGGACCGGTAGCGTCCGTTACGGGCTTTGTCGCCTGCATGGCCAAGACAATGAGAAGGCGAGCCAGGCCCGCCTTCATCTGCTGTAGCATCATATAGCCACGGTCGACCTATCCCTTGACGTAGCCCATCGCCTCGACGATCCGCCCGCCGCGACGCGCATCAGATTGACGCCGCGCAGCGAGTTGCCGTCGGCCATGAAATAGCGCCAGCGGATCGTTGCCCGATCGCCGGCGACGAAGGTCTCCTCGATCTCGAAGCGGGTGCCCGGCTGGGTGGCGATCGCCGACCACAGCGCCACGCATGCCGCCTTGCCCGCGTGGCGCGCGCCGTCCGGCGCCGGCACCGTGTTCTCGATCACGCAATCCTCGGCCACCAGCTCCGCAAGCGCCGATCGGATCATGACGTTGGAACACGTCGTTGAAGCGCCGCATGATCTCGGCCGTCTGGCGGGACAGATCATTCGCGGTGATGTCCATGACAAGCTCGTGTGTCATCTCATTCTCCTGCTTTCATTGGTCTTCGACAGCGTCGACGAGCGCGGCCTTGAGGGTGATGTCGGACACGCCGGCAAGCGCGCGCGAGACCAGGCAAGTCGTCTTGGCGGACTGCGCAAACCGCTCGAACTCCTCTGCCCCGAGTTCCGCGACCTCCGCCTGCGTTTCGAGCTCGATGCGGGTGATCGTCGGCCCGGCCGCGGTCGCGCCGAGATGCACTTTCGCCGTGGTGCGGATATTCCGGGGAATGTGACCCTCCCGGCCGAGGATGGCGCTCAGCGCCATCGAGAAGCAGCCGGCATGGGCCGCCGCGATCAGTTCTTCCGGATTGGTGCCGGGACCATTTTCGAAACGCGACGGGAAGGAGTAGGCGCCTTCGAAGACGCCGCTGCCCAGCCGAAGCCGGCCCGAACCTTCCTTCAGCGCACCTTGCCACTCGGCCGAAGCCTCACGAATTGTCATTGGGTCCTCCATGAGTTCGATTGAAAAGGCATATGTAGACCGATCTACATATTATGTAGACCGATTGTCATATTTAGTAACAAGGCCTATAATGGCTCTCTCCTGACAGAGGCTGACATGGCGAACGACACCCGCACCCGCATGATCGAGGCAACGGCGCTGCTGATTGGGCAGCGCGGCTATCACGGCACCTCGCTCAACGACATACTGAGCGCCAGCGGCGCACCGCGCGGTTCGCTCTATTTCCATTTTCCGGGCGGCAAGGACCAACTGGTCATCGAGGTGACGCGCGACAGCATCGCCAAAGTGACCGAGAGGCTGGGCGAGGACCTTGCCGCCGAAACGAGCCCGGCGGTGGCCGTCCACCACATCTACCAGTCGGTCGCCCGCATGCTGGAGGACAATGAATTCACGCTCGGCTGCCCGATCGCGCCCGTGGTGCTGGATTCACCGGCGCGACGTGCCGGAACTGGCCGAACTGTGCCGCTCGGCCTTCGAGCAGTGGATCGGCCTGCTGCGTCAGGCCTTCGTCAGGGCAGGGGTGCCCGAACGCCGTGCGCATGCCTTGGCATTGCTGGTCGAATCCTCGCTGGAAGGGCTGATGGTGATTGCGCGCGCCACCCGTGATCGCGCCCCGCTGCTGGCCGTGGCCGACGAAGTCGCGGCGCTGGTCGAAGTCGCCGTGCTGGCCGGCGAAGCGCGGCAACGCGCGGAGGCCGCCGTCTGAGGCGTAAGTCCAGGGCGTCGGTTTCCGGCCGGAACTGCGCAAAAACAAACGGTTACAACGGTTTCGTGATTCTAAATTGAAGGTCACGCCGGCCGAAGTTCGGCACTGGCCAGGTTTTTGGCCAGAGCGGCAGAACGTCGCCCATGAAAAGGGCGGCATTGCTGCCGCCCTTTTCGTAAGCCTAGCGTTTGGCTGGATTAGAAGTCCATGCCGCCCATGCCGCCCATGCCGCCGCCGCCCATGCCGCCAGGCATGCCGCCGCCAGCCGATTCCTTCTTCGGAGCCTCGGCGATCATGGCTTCGGTGGTGACCAGCAGGCCGGCGACCGAAGCCGCGTCCTGCAGGGCCGTGCGAACGACCTTGACCGGGTCGACGATGCCCATGGCGATCATGTCGCCATATTCGCCGGTCTGGGCGTTGTAGCCGTAGGTCGCGCCCTTGTTGTCGAGGATCTTGCCGACAACGATCGAAGCTTCGTCACCGGCGTTCTCGGCGATCTGGCGGACCGGAGCCTGCAGCGCACGGCGCACGATGTTGATGCCGGCCGCCTGGTCGGCGTTGGCGCCGGTGGCCTTGATGTTCGGCCGAAGCGCGCAGCAGAGCGACGCCGCCGCCGGGAACGATGCCTTCTTCAACGGCCGCGCGGGTCGCGTTGAGGGCGTCGTCGACGCGGTCCTTCTTTTCCTTGACTTCGACTTCGGTCGCACCGCCGACGCGGATCACGGCAACGCCGCCAGCGAGCTTGGCCAGACGTTCCTGCAGCTTCTCCTTGTCGTAGTCCGAGGTGGTCTCTTCGATCTGCTCCTTGATCTGGGCAACGCGGCCTTCGATCTCGGCCTTCTTGCCGGCGCCGTCGACGATGGTGGTGTTCTCCTTGGAGATCGACACCTTCTTGGCGCGGCCGAGCATGTTCGAGGGCGACGTTCTCGAGCTTGATGCCGAGGTCTTCGGAGATGACCTGGCCACCGGTCAGGATGGCGATGTCTTCCAGCATGGCCTTGCGGCGATCGCCGAAGCCCGGAGCCTTGACGGCAGCGATCTTCAGGCCGCCACGCAGCTTGTTGACGACGAGCGTGGCCAGGGCCTCGCCTTCGACGTCTTCCGAGATGATGAGCAGCGGCTTGCGCGGTCTGCACGACGGCTTCGAGGACCGGCAGCATGGCCTGCAGGTTGGAGAGCTTCTTCTCGTGGAGCAGGATGTAGGCGTCCTCGAGGTCGGCAACCATCTTGTCGGCGTTGGTGACGAAGTAGGGCGAGAGGTAGCCGCGGTCGAACTGCATGCCTTCGACGACTTCGAGTTCGGTCTCGGCGGTCTTGGCTTCTTCAACCGTGATGACGCCTTCGTTGCCGACCTTCTGCATCGCTTCGGCGATCATCTGCGCCGACCGACTCGTCGCCATTGGCCGAGATCGTGCCGACCTGGGCGACTTCTTCGGAGGTCTTGATCTTCTTGGCGGCCTTGCCGAGACGCCGCGACGACTTCGGTCACGGCGAGGTCGATGCCGCGCTTCAGGTCCATCGGGTTCATGCCGGCGGCAACCGCCTTGTGGCCTTCGCGGACGATCGACTGCGCCAGAACCGTCGCGGTCGTGGTGCCGTCGCCGGCGATGTCGTTGGTCTTCGAAGCAACTTCGCGGACCATCTGGGCGCCCATGTTCTCGAACTTGTCTTCAAGCTCGATTTCCTTGGCGACGGTGACGCCGTCCTTGGTGATGCGCGGGGCGCCGAACGACTTGTCGATGACGACGTTGCGGCCCTTGGGGCCGAGCGTGACCTTCACCGCGTCGGCGAGGATGTTGACGCCGCGCAGCATCCGTTCGCGCGCGTCGCGGGAGAATTTTACTTCTTTGGCAGCCATGTTTAAGCTCCTGGCAGGGGCTTCGATCGAGCCCGTAGAATTCAGATGACGGTGAGGCCGATGATCAGCCGATGATGCCCATGATGTCGGATTCCTTCATGATCAGAAGGTCTTCGCCGTTGAGCTTGACTTCGGTGCCCGACCACTTGCCGAACAGGATGCGGTCGCCAGCCTTGACGTCGAGCGGGACGAGCTTGCCGGCTTCGTCACGGGCGCCGGAGCCGACGGCGATGATCTCGCCTTCCTGCGGCTTTTCCTTGGCGGTATCCGGAATGATGATGCCGCCCTTGGTCTTGGCTTCGGATTCGACCCGGCGAACGACCACGCGGTCATGAAGCGGGCGGAACTTCGACTTTGCCATTTTTTCTTCCTCGAATGAGAACGGTGAGAACAGTTCCTCCGTCCGGCAGCCGGACAAAAGCCGGAGCCGGACATGGTTAGCACTCACCAATGGCGAGTGCTAACGTGGCGGTGAAATAGGCTGCTGGCTTGCGAGAGTCAAGGCGCGCGAGGGGGCGCAATCGTGCGAAATTTTGTTTGAGCAATCGCCCGGTTTTGGAACGCGCCGATTGCTGTTGGCTTTGGTCACGAAAAATGCCCGCTGCGCCGGCCAGGATCGACGGAACAGCGGGCGTGGGAAGATGAGGCATACTGGCTAAATGTTCATGCCGCCCGACGCCTCGATGCGCTGGGCATTGACCCAGCGATTGTCCTCCGACAGCAGCGAGGCGATCATCGGGCCGATATCGTCGGGCACGCCGGCGCGGCCGAGCGCGGTGACGCCTGCCACCATGCGGTTGATGTCGGCGTCGTCGCGCACATGGCCACCGTTGAAGTCGGTCGCGATCGCGCCGGGCGCCACCGTGTTGGCGGTGATGCTGCGGGCGCCGAGCTCCTTGGCAAGGTAGCGTGTGAACACCTCGATGCCGCCCTTCATCATCGCATAGGCGGATGAGCCGGGGACCGAGAAGCGCGCCAACCCGCTCGACACATTGATGATGCGGCCACCATCCGCGATCAGCGGCAGCAGCGCCTGGGTGAGGAAGAAGACGCCCTTGAAGTGGATGTTCACCAGCGTGTCGAATTCCTCTTCGGTCGTCTCGGCGATGGTCTTGCGCAGGCCGGTGCCGGCATTGTTGACGAGGAAGTCGAACTGGTCGCGCTGCCAGGTCTCGCTGAGCGTCCGCTTCAATGCTTCGACGAAGGCCGGGAAGGTCACGACAGCGCCGGTATCGAGTTGCAGTGCCGCGGCGCGGCCGCCCGCTGCCTCGATCTCCGCGATGGCCGCCTGGGCCTCATCCGCGCGGGAGCGGTAGGTGATCACGAGGTCGACACCCTTGCGGGCGAGGCTGAGCGCGGTGTTGCGTCCCAGTCCACGGCTGCCGCCGGTGATCAGGGCTATCGGGCGATTGGTCTTGGTCATGGTCGTCTCCATCGATTTGCGATGGCGTCTATTTATTCTCCCGCCCTGCGGATATAATCAGGCAAGAATTGCCTTCTCTATTCAGAAAAGACGAACAATCGAAAATGGACAAGCTTGACAGCATGCGCCTCTTCACCCGCGTCGTGGAGCGGCGCAGCTTCACGGCCGCCGCCGCCGATCTCGGATTGCCGCGCTCCACCGCTACCTCCGCGATCAAGCAGCTCGAGGAACGATTGGGTGTGCAACTCCTGCGGCGGACCACCCGCCATGTCACCACGACACTCGACGGCGAGGCCTATTATCAGCGCTGCACCGGCATCCTGGCCGACATCGAGGATGCCGAAGGCAGTTTTGCTGCCGACGAGGTTCGCGGACGGCTGCGCGTCGACGTCAACGGCCACATGGCGCGCACCTTCATCCTGCCGGAGCTGCCGACCTTGCTTGCCCGCCATCCGGGTCTGAGCGTGCACATCGGCGAGGGGGATCGTCTGGTCGATCTGGTGCGCGAAGGCGTCGACTGCGTCATCCGCGCCGGCATGCTTCCGGACAGCGACATGATCGTGCGCCGGCTGGGCACCGCGCGCGAGATCACCGTCGCCAGCCCTGCCTATCTCGAGCGCCACGGCGTGCCGCGTTCTCTCGACGATCTTGCCGGGCACAGGATGATCGGGTTCGTCTCCTCGCGCACCGGACAGGTGATGCCGCTGGAGTTCATGGTCGACGGCAAGGTCCGCGAGATCGTCCTGCCGTCGCTGGTCACCGTGGCCAATTCCGACACCAGCGCCACTCTGGTGCGGCTCGGCTTCGGCCTCTACCAGGCGCCGGGGCTTCGTTTCGCTGCGGATCTTGCCGCGGGCAGGTTGGTCGAGGTGCTGAGCGACTATCCGCCGACAGCGACGCCCATCTCGGTGCTCTATCCGCGCAGCCGGCAGTTGTCGCCGCGGGTCAGGGTGTTCGTCGACTGGCTGGTCGAGATCTTGGCGCCGAAGCTGGATCCCTGAGGTCAATCAAAGAAACAACCGCAGCTGCGCGTGAATGATCGACCGGTAATCATCAATCGTCCGCCGACCTTCCTGTTCATCCTGCGTCAGCGCCAGCCGCACCACCCCGCCGGCAAGCTGGAAGATCAGGAAGACCACGCGCCCGAACTGCTCGCGCTTTTCCGGATCGATGAGCGGGCCGACATGGTCGCAAAACATCCTCGCCTGCTGCCTTGTCTCGGCGATGTCGAGATTCTGCAGCGCCTTGTCGGCCTGGATCGCATTCTGCAGGTCCTGGATGGCCGGGTCTTTGGCAACGCGCTCATAATAATCGTCGAGCAGGTGATCGGCCGCCGCCGTCACGTCGTCCAGCCCACGGATCTCCGCGATGATCGCGCCGAAGCGGGCGCGGCTGACCTCGGAGAAGCGCTCGTAGAGCATCGCCAGGATCGCCGATTTGTTGGGAAAATAGTGATAGACGGTGGCGATCGGCCCCCCGGCCAGCGCGCCCACTTCCTTCATCGTGACGGCATCGATGCCCTTCTCGCCGATCAGCCGCATGGTCGTCGACAGGATGGCGTCGATGCGCTCGCGGCTGCGCTCCTGCTTGGGCAGGCGCCGGGGCTTGGTCACCATTCCCCTTGCTTCCACTACATCGACCCTTTCCGACAGGTCCGAATTTCGGGTTGACAAGAAACATGATTAACTATCAGTTTCCAGAAATGCTGACAGATTGTCAGTTTTTTCGCCATGCGGCAAGGACGTTGGGGAGGCGCCTTTGGCATCGAATGCCGGACATCAGGGGAATGGCGATTGGCTGGTCGGCAATCCGACCGGCGCCGAGCTTGCCTCGGCCCTGTGGATCGGTTCGGTCGGCCTGCTCATCCTCGGCCTGCAGCCGGTGCTGCTCGGCGCCCTCTACACCGAGGGCCATGTCAGCGGCGACGAACTTGCTCTCGTCGCGACGGCGGAGATGATTGCCATTGCCATCGGCTCGGCGATCGTGGCGATGCTGCTTGCGGCCCGCAACATGCGCTGGAAAAGTGCCGTCCTGCTGGTCCTGCTGGCGCTGGCCAATTGGTGGACGGCCTATGCCGTCAGCCCGAATTCGCTGATCGCCGCGCGCGCCGTCGCCGGGCTCGCCGAGGGCGGCCTGGTGGCGGTCGCCACCGAGCTCATTGCCCGCTCACGGCGGGCCGAGCGCATCGGCGGCTATTTCGTCACCATCCAGACGCTCATGCAATGCGCGCTTGCGCTGCGTGCTCGCCCTCTATGTGATCCCGGCTGCCGGGTCGGCCGGCGGCTTCATTGCGCTCGCCCTGGTCTGCCTGGCGTCGCTGGTGATCGCCTGGAAGGTGCCGGGCAACTATGCCGACCTGCCCAAGGAAGAGCACCTGGCCAATGTGCTGACGCTCCCTTCGATGACCGCGCTGCTGTCGGTCTTCTGCTACTTCATGTTCTTCGGCGCGGTCTGGGCTTTTCTGGAGCCGCTTGGCGCGCAGTACGGCATCGATGGACGCACCGTCGGCCTGATCGTCTCGGCCAGCCTCGCGGTTCAGGTTCTGGGTGCGATGACGGCGACAATGTTCGAGGCGCGCATCGACTATCGTGTTGCGATCGCGGCGATCGGCGCTGTCGCTTTGGCCAGCTCCCTGGTTCTCGCCGGCGGACCGGGTCTGACGACATTCTGGGTCGCGGCCTTGGTCATGGGTTTTATCCTGCTGTTCATCGTGCCCTACCAGATCCGCCTGGCGATCACCGCGGACGAGACGCGCACGGCCGTGCTGCTGGTGCCGGCCGCACAGCTCTTCGGCCTGGCCATCGGCCCCATCGCGGCATCGCTACTCATCGACGGCAAGGATTTCCGCCCGGTGCCGGAATTCGCCGCCGCCAGCGCGCTTGCCAGCGTGGTACTGCTCGGCCTGTTCGTCCTCGTGTCGCGGCGGCGCCGCGTCGCAGCATGATCCCGAAAAGTGGAAACCGGTTTTCGGAAGAGATCATGCTCCAACAAAAAGCCTGAGTAGGAGGAGGCGCCATGTCGAACAGTCTGGAGCAACTGGTCCGGCTTCGTTCGCGCCGAGCCGAAACTGATCGCCACCCCGGCCGACACGAATGAGCTCGCCAATCTGGTGCGCACCGCGCCCGGCCCGCTGCGTGTCGTCGGCGCCGGCCATTCCTTCACCCCGCTGGTGAAGTCCGAAGGCACGATTGTCTCGCTGGAGAAGATCGAAGGGCTGGTGTCGCATGATGCGGCAAAACATCAGGCGCGCGTGCGGGCAGGGACCAGGCTCGGCCCGCTGATGCACATGCTGCAAGGCATCGGCCAGGGCCTGCCCAACATGGGCGACATCGACCGCCAGGCAATTGGCGGCGCGCTCGGCACCGCCACCCACGGCTCCGGGCCGACGCTCGGCGCCTATCACACGCAACTGGAGACGGTGCAGATTGTCGACGGGCTGGGCAAGCTGCGCGAATACTCCAGGGGAGGGGATCAGGAGACGATCCACGCCATCGGCGTCGCGCTCGGCGCGTTCGGCATCCTGACCGAGGTGACGTTGAACAACATCGGCAGCTACCGGCTGCGTCGCCGTAAATGGGTGCTGCCAATCGCCGACATGCTGCGCGACTTCGAGACGATGATGCGCGCGCATCGCTCGGCCGAGTTCTACTACATTCCGTTTTCCGGCTACGCGCAGTTCATCGCCAGCGATCTGAGCGACACAGCGACGACGCCGCGGCCGACCGAAGACGACGAGGCAGGGCTGCGGACACTACGACGGCTGCGCACCGCACTCCGCTGGCTGCCGTCGCTGCGCCGCCGGCTGATCCTGGGCGCCATCGCCAAACTGCCGGCGGAGGACTACGTGCAGGACTGGCTCAACGTCTATGCCAGCGACCGGCAAACCCGGTTCAACGAGATGGAATATCATCTGCCCTTCGAGGAGGGCCCAAAGGCGCTAGCCGAAATCATCGCACTGACCGAGACGCGCTTTCCCGAAGTCTATTTCCCGATGGAGGTGCGCTCGGTGGCAGCAGACGAATTCTGGCTGTCGCCGTTCTACAAAAGGCCCACCTGCTCGATCGCCATCCACCACGATGCCGCGAACGATCCGTCTGCCGTTCATGCGGGCGGCCGAGCCGATCTTCTTGAAATATGGCGGCAGGCCGCATTGGGGCAAGATGCACAGCCTGAAGGCGGCGGATTTCAAAAAACTATATCCGCGCTGGGACGAGGCGATGGCGGTGCGCCGCGACATCGATCCGCAAAACCGCTTCGTCTCGCCCTACATGGCGGGCCTGTTTGGTATCGAGACATGAGCGCCGTATTTCGCCGCGCTGTCGGACGCGCTGAAGGAGGCCGGCATTTTCCAGCCGTGCCTGCTGCTCGACCGCGACAGGCTGGACCGCAACATCGCTCTGGTGAAGGAGCGACTGGACCCCGGCCTTGCCGTGCGGCTGGTCGACAAATCGCTCGCTTGCCTGCCGTTGCTGTCGCACATCGCCAGGGCGCTCGGCACGACCCGCTTCATGACCTTTCATCCGCCGGTCACGCAGGCCGTGCTCGACGCCTTTCCGGATGCCGACATGCTCTATGGCAAGCCGATGCCGGTCGGCGCGGCGAGGGCCATGCTGATCGAGAGGCGACGCCGGACTGGTCGCGCGTCTGCTGGCTGATCGACACGAAGGAGCGGCTGGCCGAATACGGCGCGCTGGCCGCCGAGCTCGGCATCGAACTGCGCTTCGCCTTCGAGGTCGATGTCGGTCTGCACCGCGGCGGCTTTGCCAGCCCTGAGGCGCTGAAGGCGCTATCGATTCCTGAACGGCTGCACTGCGAAGGCGTCATGGCCTACGAGGCGCATGCGCCCGAAATTCCCGGCCTGTTCGGCGGCCAGGCCGGCGCGCTGAAAAAGGCCTCGGCGCTGGCCGAGGAGTTCGCCGATTGCCTCGGCGAGGACCAGCGCCGCATCCTCAACATCGGCGGCTCGAAGACGGCGCTGCTGCACAATGGCGGGGTGGCCAATGAAGTGTCGATCGGCTCCGCCTTCGTCCTGCCCAGCGATTTCGACAAACCTGGGCTCGCTGGCTTCCAGCCGGCGGCCTTCATCGCGACGCCGATCCTGAAGGCGGTCGAGCCGGCGCTGCCCGGCCCGGCGGCCCTGTCGCGGATGTTGCAGACGCTCGGCCTATTCCCGCGCCAGGGCTGTTATCTCTATGGCGGCAAATGGATGGCCAAGCCGGTCTTTCCCGAGGGCATGAAGACCAACAGCTTGATCGGCTTGTCCTCCAACCAGCAGTTCATGGGTCTGCCCGGGGATGCCGTGGTCAGGCCCGGCGACTACGCGTTTCTGCGGCCAACGCAGAGCGAAGCGGTGCTGCAGCATTTCGGCTCGATCGCGGTGCTTTCCGGCGGCAGGATTGTCGATCGCTGGCCGGCACTGCCGATGCGGTGAGCCGCTTCTCAGTGCTCGCGATTGGCGATGGCCTCCACGATGTCGTCATCCTGGGGCGGAGCAAGGAGCGAAGCGACGCGGCGCAGACCCTGGATCCATGCCGTGACGTCTGAACTCCACTGCTGCGGTTCGGAATCTAAACGCATTGCGTTCTGGACCGGTGTGCTCTCCGGCAGCCGTAACGGCATGGATCCCAGGGTCTCCGCGACGTCGCTTCGCTCCTGCTACGCCGACGGGCTGAGCATCAATTCAACGACCGGAGAAATCTCCGGCACACCGACCGGCACCGGCGTTTCTCCTGTTATCGTGTTGCGCGTCACCGATGACATCGACCAGACCGACGACCTGCCGTCGTTCACCATCACGGTGCGCAATTCGCTTATCCGCCTGGTCGACCAGCGCAGCCATAGCGTCATCGCGGGTCTATGCCAGCGGCCTCAACGACAGCTTCAATGCGTCGGTCAGTGCCGATGACGACGGTATCGTACTGGCCGGCTTCTGCAACAACAACAGCGCCAGCGCCACATGGAGCAATCTTGACGAGATCAGCAACTTCGACACGGCCGGCTTTGCCAATGAACGGCATTCGACGGCCGGATTGATGGCGCTGCCGGGACGCTATAAGTCACGGTCGAGACCAGCGCCGCCAGGGGCGGATCACTGGTGGTCGTGTCGTTCGCCGGGCTTTGACCGCAATCTGCTGATCTGCTAGCGCTCTCAGCATAGTCAATTTTTCGGTTTGCGAAGCAAGGTTTCAAAGAAACTCGACTGGACCTTCGGCAGCCGACGATAGACCCGGTGCCATCGCTCCAACGGATAGTCACCCTCGCGGATGATGATTCCCTCGAATGGTACCTTCGAGACTTTCCAGGCCTTGAGGTAGAAGTGTCCTTCTGGACGTACAAGGCGGTAGATCTCCGACAAGTAACATTCGATCTGGTCGATCCGCATTTCATGCAGGGATGAGATGTTGATGAACAGATCGACGGTGGAATCGGGCAAAAGTGAAAGTTGGTGAGGCAACAGAAAGGCAAGTGCGGATGCTTCGAATTCCTCTCGAACGGTTTCGAAATCGACGAAGGGACGAAAGCGGAAATGCTTCCTGTCCGGAAACACCTGGCAGAGATATTCCTGGGCGACCCCGAGCGCAGGCGGGATATCAACCATGATGTATCTGACGGTCGGACGCAGCGAAGCAATGACGAACGCTGTTCGACCATAGCCGCCACCAAGCTCACAAATCGTACCCGCCGCGACCGGTTCGATCGATTTATATTCCAGGATTGAGTTTGCGAGATCCTGAGAAACAATTCCTCCGCCGATGCGGATAGCCGGCGGATTGCCGATTGATGGCTCCGACAGGGCCCTAATTTCTTCCGGAAATTCCTGCTCCGCATATTGCCAGACGAGCCGGGTGAGAAAGTTCAGGGCGAAGCCCTCGAGCAACGGAATATGGCGATGCTTGAAGGGAGACAGGACCCCAAGCGCGGCCCGGAGCGAAGCTGCGAGCGGAAGGTGGCCGACCAAAAAACGAATTTGAGGATCCCAAGGCAGAACTCGCATCCATGTGAAATAGTCCTTGGCTAGCGTCCGTTTGAAATTCGCGATGCCGGACGATGCTGTGCGCTCGGCATGCCGCCGGTTCAAGTCTTGCCAGAACTTCGAAGGCTGCATCTCTGCAGGGGCCGCCTTCATCTCATCGAACATCGACCGCAGCGCGGCGCTGAAGCTGTCTGTCACAAGAATATCCTCCCCCACCGAGCGACAGTGCTTCAACAGAACAGAGAACACAACTTCCGAGATCGCTGAAAGGTAAATGGCCATGGCGCAATCGCGCGAACGGGCTTCGCTCGACAAACTGCTGGTGCATGAAGGCGGCTACGTCAACCATCCCAAGGATCCGGGCGGGCCGACCAATAAGGGCGTCACCCAGCGCGTCTATGAGGCCTATCGCAAGGGTAAGGGCAAGACACGCGCTCGGTGAAAAACATCACCATGGGCGAGGTCTATGAGATCTACGACCGACAGTATTGGGACGCCTTCAAGGGTGACCTTCTGCCCGATGGCGTCGACTATGTCGTACTCGACGACGCTGTCAATTCCGGTGTCAGCCAGTCGATCAAATGGCTGCAGCGCGCTCGGGCCGCTTTACAAGGGAGCCATCGATGGCGTCATGGGCTTTTCGACGCTTGACGCGTTGAAGTGCGTCAACAACCACGACGCCCTGATCGCCAGGATCTGCGACCAGCGGCTGAATTTCCTGCGCCATCTGAAAACCTGCCCTGGGATGACGAAGGTTGTGGTCGCCGCATTTACTTGACTCCGTCAACTAAATACCCGATCCTCTCCCGGACAGGAGAATGCCATGAACCTTCATCACCACCCCGGCAAGGAACGCATCGACGCGGTGCGGGCCTTCAATCGCTTCTACACCCGCCAGATCGGCCTGCTCGACGAAGGGCTCTTGAAAAGCGCCTTCTCGCTGACCGAGGCGCGGGTGCTCTACGAGCTGGCGCATCGCGACGGCCTGACCGCCACCGACCTTGTCCGCGACCTTGCACTCGACCCCGGCTATCTCAGTCGTCTGCTAAAGAAGTTCGAGGAGCGCGGCCTGGTCGAGCGTGCCGCCACCGAAGCCGATGCCCGGCGCTCGTCGATTGCGCTGACGCCGGCCGGACGGCAGGCCTTCGCTCCGCTGAACCGGGATTCGCACGACCAGGTCGCGGCCTTGCTCGATCGGCTGGCGGCATCGGACCAGGACAGGCTGGTCAAGGCCATGCAGACGGTGCAGCGCCTGCTGGGCGGCGACAACGCCGAGCCGAAAATTCCCTACATGCTGCGGCCGCTGCAGGTCGGCGATATCGGCTGGATCGTGCGACGCCAGGGCATGATCTATGCGCAGGACTATGGCTGGGACGAAACCTACGAGGCGTTGGTCGCCGAGATCCTCGCGGCGTTCGTCAAATCCTTCGACCCGAAATGGGAGCGCGGCTGGATCGCCGAGCGGGAAGGGGAGGTCGTCGGCTCGGTCTTCGTCGTGCGCAAGTCGGACGAGGTGGCGAAGCTTCGCCTGCTCTATGTCGAGCCTTCGGCGCGTGGGCTGGGCATCGGCAAGCGACTGGTCGATGAATGCGTGAGCTTTGCCCGCGCCAAGGGCTACAAGACGATGACGCTTTGGACCAACGACATCCTGGTCTCGGCGCGCCGCATCTACGAGGCCGCGGGCTTCAACCTCGCCGAGGAGGAACGCCACCATTCCTTCGGCAAGGATCTGGTCGGCCAGACCTGGAACCTGGAATTGTAGAGTTGGCCCTGCCCTTCGCTATGGCTTCGGGCGTTCGTCGCTTCAATCGACAAATCGTTGTCGATTGATCGGCCTACGGCCGACCGCTCCTCACCCCTTCACCGGGATCCAGATCTCCAGCCCGCCATTGCCGCTGCGCGGATCGAATTCAGGGCCGTAGCGCTCGAACTCCGGCGCGTCCGCGATCTCATGGCCCGAGGCCGGCAGCCATTTGTTCCAGATCGTGTTGACCGTGCGGCGGATGGTCGAGATGTGCTCGCGATGCGAAAACACGGCGTATTTCTGCGCCGGCACCCGCACGCGAAAGAACTCCTTCGGCAGGTCGGAGAAATCGGAGACCTCGACGCCGGCGATATAGTCGAAATTGCCGGCATCGTCGCCGTTGACGCAGACGCCATAGGCGACATCGCCGATCTCGCCCGGAATGTTGCCGATATAGGGACCGAAACGCTGCCACTGCATCGGTATCGCGGCGCTGCTCTCGCAACTGTAGCGTTCGCCGAGGCCGGCGATGAGGAAGGGTCGGCTGGTCTCGAAGCGCGGCGGCTCGAGGCTGGCAAGCGGGGATTGATTCATCAGGATTGGCTCCACGAGGTCGAGATTGTCGAGGCTGCCTTGCGCACGAACCAGTTCCGGCGTGGTGGCGAACTGGTCGCGGAAGGCGCGGGTGAAAGCCTCATGCGAGTTGTAGCCGGCATCGAGCGCGACCGAGAGGATGTCGGGCGCGCCGGCGGCGAGCTTGCGCGCCGCTTCGCTCAGCCGGCGCGCCCGCATATAGCCCATCACCGAACGGCCGGTGGCTGCGCCGAAGGCGCGCGTCACATGGAAGCGCGACACGCCGCTGCTTTGCGCGACATCGTCGAGCGACACCGCTTCCGGCAGATGGCTCTCGACGAACCACAGCGCCTTTTCGGTCGGGTTCATTTTCTCCTCGCATTGGCCGGGATCATGCTGCCGTTTCCTGGCGCGGCCAGTTTGATCGAAATTGCGCAGTGCGCAAAATCGAAACCACGCTGGTCGCCATGCGGTCATTTTTCCCGCGCTGCGGTTGTTCCTCCGTCACCGCCCGCAAAACCGCCCGGAAGGTCAACTTGACCAATCACAGGGCCGACGACATTGTTGACGTGCAATTCGTAGCCAAGTGGTCGTGTGGCAATGGATTTTCGCGACGCCATCGATAGATCGCTGGCCTGGGCCGGCGGATGGTTCGACTATGCCGCCACGCCGTGGTTCGTCTATCAGGCCGCCATCATCGTCTCGCTGTTCCTGGTGGCGAAGCTCGCGGCGCTGCGGGTCGAGCCGCTGGTCGAGAACCAGGCACGCCAGATCAAGGGCCATCCCGGACTGCTGAGGGTCGTGATCGCGCTGTTGCGGCGCACCGACTGGATCCTGTTCACGATCCTGCTGTTTGCCGCGCTCAACCTGTTGCGCGCCATCACCTGGCCGAGCCGCTCCCATCTCCTGCTCGTCGCGCTGCTGCTGTCGCTGGCGTGGCTGTTCGCGACTGTGCTGTCGCGCATCATCCGCAACCGCCTCGTCGCGCGCACGCTCGGCTGGCTGGCGTGGATCTACGCGGCCCTCGTCATCCTCGGCGTCGGCGACGAGGCAGCCGCTTTCCTCGACGGCGTCGCAATCCCTCTGGGCGCGGTTCGCCTTTCGGCGCTGATGGTGCTGAAGGCGGCGCTGCTCTTGGTCGCCACCGTCTGGCTTGCGGTGGTCACCGGCAATTACATCGATGAGCGTGTGCGCATCTCCGAGGAGCTGACGCCGTCGATCCGCGTCCTCGTCGGCAAGGTCGCCAAGATCGGCCTCGTTCTGGTGGCAGGCGCCGTGGCACTCTCCGCCGTCGGTCTCGACCTGACGGCGCTGACGGTGTTTTCCGGTGCTGTCGGCGTCGGTCTCGCTTTCGGGCTGCAGAAGGTCGTCTCGAATTTCGTCTCCGGCGTGATCATCCTGCTCGACAAGTCGATCAAGCCCGGCGACACCATTTCGCTCGAAGGCACCTTCGGCTGGATCCGCGAATTGCGGGCGCGCTTTGTCTCGGTGGTGACGCGCGACGGCCGCGAATTCCTGATCCCCAACGAGGACTTCATCACTCAGAGGGTCATCAACTGGTCGTTCAGCGACAACCTCGTGCGCCTCGACGTGAACTTCGGCGTCTCCTACGATGCCGATCCGCACAAGGTCAGCGAATTGGCGATAGAGGCCGCGATCACCGTCGGCCGGGTCGACGCCGACCGGAGGCCGGTCTGCTGGCTGACCGACTTCGGCGAACTCCTCGCTGAACTTCGTCCTGCGCTTCTGGATCCGCGACCCCCAGCAAGGCCTGACCAACGTGCGCGGCAAGGTGCTGCTGGCGCTGTGGGACACATTCAAGGCAAACGGCATAAGCATCCCCTATCCGCATCGCGAGATCATCATGAGAGAGGCGGGCGGGCGCTGAGGTGTGGGGGCGCTGCTGGTCGCCAAGGGCGGCGTCAAGGACAAGGACGTCAAGAAGGTCGGCACCGACGGGCTGCCGCCGGCGGCATCGAGGCAGTGGCCGAGGGCGACTGGGCGACGTCCCAATGACTGCTTCGTCCTCTCCTTCCGCTAGTCTGCTCCGTCCTTTCTTGCCCGCTCAATGAATTTCCCGGCGACCGCTTTGCCGAGTGCGACACCGGCCTGGTTGTCCATCTCGTAGTGGATGCCGGCCCAGATGCGCGAATCGCCGGCCTCTTTGCCCACCTTGCGGATGAAGTCAGCATGGCTGGGAAACAGGTACGCAAGAACCTCGGATCGGGCAGTTGAAAGAGTGGAATGGTTGGACGGATAGCTGGGAAAAGGCGGCACCGCGAACAGGGGAGTGATGCTCGGGTCAAGCATGTTCGGGCGCAAGTACCAATATGCGAACTTACCGTCGTTGCTTGCAATGAACGCATCGAAATGGATTGCTGCGAGCATCGCGTAAGCCCGCGCGGCACGCGGCGGGTTCGAAATCCGTCTTGTCCTCGAACATCCACTTGCTGGCATAGTCATACCAGTCGGTGAACAGGCCGGATGGGCTCTGCCAATAGAACGCTTTGTAGTTGCTAGGGAATTTTCGCTCAAATTGTCGGACAGCATCCGTCTCGGCCTTTACCGCCTCGGAATGGCAGTCGGGTGGGGCCGGTGGCCTGAATTCATCGGCTGATGCCAACACGATCGGTTTCCAGTTGGGCATCGTTGCATTGCCTGGTTTATCTCCGACCCACTTGCACGGCCCGGTCGGGACCTTGCCGGTCCAGACAGCGTCGGAGCCATCGGCTTTTGCCCGCGCAATCACCTGCTCTGCCACCCGTCGGCCCAGTTCAAGCCCGGCGGAAGAGTCACTCGGGAACTGGACACCGGCAAGGACGCGCGACTGCGCCGCTTCTTCGGCCATTGCTTGGAACGACGACGCCTCGTCCGGAAAGAAATAGGACAGAACCGTCGCGGCGGCCCCGGCGGCTGCCGCGTGTTCAGATGGATAGGAGGGACTCCGTGGCGTAGGCAGCACAATCGACAGTGCCGCATCCGCCTCGCTCGGGCGCGGGCGATTGTAGAAGTACTTCGACTCCCACGCGGCAATGGTGGCGTCGTGGATCGCCATCGTCAAATAGGTATAGACGCGGTGTGTGTTGGGAATCGGTTTGCCTTCGAGAATGCGGTTGTTGACCAGGTCGATCCATCGATAGCCAGGCGAGCCGGCATCCCAGAACGCGATCTTTGCGGCGACCTGCGCATCGTTCTTTGCGATTATATCGCGGAGCTGCTCCAGCTCGGCTGCGGAACTATCCGGTGGGGGCGGAACTCGGAATTCCTCGCCCGACGTGATCACCCACGTCTTCCACGTTCCAGCCTCTGGCTCTATCAGATCCGATTGGGCGAAAGCGCAGTTCCCTGACAAAAGGATCACTGCGCAGGTTTTGTATAAGGCGCTGAGCATGTTTGGCCTCCCATGGTCGGTCCCCGGCCCAAAGACGGACGCTTTTCTGGTTTTACGGCTGCTCGGTCCTAATTTTAGCGATCGCTGATTGTAGCGCCGAACACCGTCGGGACAAAAGGATCAAATGCGAATAGCGTTGTTGGTGACTGCTTTCTTTCTGACTTGAGGCCCGATTGCCGCTGTGACAGGGTCGGCCGGGTCGACGCCGACCGGCGGCCGGTCTGCTGGCTGACCGACTTCGGCAACTCCTCGCTGAACCTTCGTCCTGCGCTTCTCGATCCGCGACCCCAGCAAGGCCTGACCAACCTACGCGGCAAGGTGCTGCTGGCGCTGTGGGACACGTTCTAGGCAAACGGCATAAGCATCCCCTATCCGCATCGCGAGATCATCATGAGAGAGGCGGGCGGGCGCTGAGGGTGCGGTGTTCACCGCCAAGGGGATGCGGGCAGGGACGTCAAGATCGTCGGAGCCGACGGCCTGCCGCCGGCGGGGACGTCGGCACATCAAATCAAACGGTTGCTTTCCGCAGTTTGACGCGCCCGCCGCACCGTGCCGTCGGTGTCGGCGATCTTTCGTCTTGCGGCTTCGTCGCTTCTGATCGTCAGCCGCTTCGACAGGACCTTGGTGGCCTCGACGATCGGCTCGACCGTTACAATCGGGGCGTCCGGGGTTTTCATGAATCTCATGCTTGTTGTCCTTCTGGCAAAAATCAAAGCAGGCGCGGAGCGGCTGTCCGCTCCGGCACCTTATGCACCGCGACAAAGTTACTTTCGCACGACCCAGGCCAGCAGCGCCAATTCACAATCGGAGTTGCCGGTATAGTCACGGATCAAAAGCGCGGCGTATCCTTGCCACTGATCCTCGGGGATCCCATTTTCGATGACCGACGTTCTGAAGGCGTCGCGCAGGATATTGCAGTCAAAAGTCGAGATCACATCGGCCGAATGATCATTGTCCATGATGCAGCTCCCATTTAGGGGGCGGGAGTACGGTGGACGCTCTCAAGCGCCGGTGCCCTTGTTCTGGCCGGCGACGACGGGACTGTACGCCCCCGACCGCTGATTACGCGAATCATTCCGGCAGATTTGTCCGTTGGTGCATCAGCACAAGTCAGCGACCGGCCTCTTCCCGCCGCTTGAAGTCTTGATCGTTCAGCCGGCCGACTATCTCGTCCGCTTCGCCGGCATTGATGCCGACCATGACCTTCTGATCGGACTCGGCGGGCTGGCCGGTGAAGACGTCGAAAACGGTCCAGCTGTCCGGATGGTCCATGCGAAGCGCGTAGCGGTTTGCCATAGTCCGCGTCCTTTTCGTTTTTCGCCCGCCACCGACCGGTTCAGGCCCGCACAATGAAAAACACTGCCGCCAGCACAACGACTGTCCACAGCACCACGCCCAGCTTCAAAGCCAGGCCGCCGTGTGAAGCGAGCTCCTCCCGCATGCTGGCAATCACGTTCTTCATGCTCCTGGATCTGGCCGGCGTCGCCGCAACGGCGACCGGCGGCTTGACCCCAAGCCTGCCGAATACCGGAAGCAGTGTCGGTTCACGCACGGCTTTCTCCTGGCGCCAGGTTCTCAGTATCCCATTCCGCCCATGCCGCCGCCGCCGGGTGAAGGCGCGGCGTCCTTGGCCGGAATGTCGGTGATCATGGCTTCGGCGGTGATCAGGAGCGCGGCGATCGAGCCGGCATCCTGCAGTGCCGTGCGCACCACCTTTGCCGGGTCGACGATGCCGGCCTTGATCATGTCGACATAGACCTCGTTCTGGGCGTCAAAACCCTGATTGTGATCCTTGCTGTCGGAGAGCTTGCCGACGACGATCGAACCCTCGACGCCGGAATTCTCGGCGATCTGGCGGATCGGCGCCTCGAGCGCCCTGAGCACGATCGAGATGCCGGCCGTCACATCGTCATTGGCGCCGGTCAGGCCCTTGAGCGCCGACCTGGCGCGCAGCAGCGCCACGCCGCCGCCCGGAACGATGCCTTCTTCGACAGCGGCGCGCGTGGCGTTCAGCGCGTCGTCGATGCGGTCCTTCTTTTCCTTGACTTCCGATTCGGTGGCGCCGCCGACGCGGATCACGGCAACGCCGCCGGCGAGCTTCGCCAGCCGCTCCTGCAGCTTTTCCTTGTCGTAGTCGGAGGTTGTTTCCTCGATCTGGCCCCTGATCTGGGCGATGCGCGCTTGTATGGTCGCCTTGGTGCCGGCGCCGTCGATGATCGTGGTGGTGTCCTTCTCGATCAGCACGCGCTTGGCGCGGCCGAGCATCTCGATGGTGACGTTTTCGAGCTTGATGCCGAGATCCTCCGAAATCATCTGGCCGGCGGTCAGCACGGCGATGTCTTCCAGCATCGCCTTGCGGCGATCGCCGAAGCCCGGCGCCTTGACGGCCGCGACCTTGAGGCCGCCGCGCAGCTTGTTGACGACCAGTGTTGCCAGCGCTTCGCCCTCGACGTCCTCGGAGATGATCAGCAGCGGCCTGCCGCTTTGCACGACGGCTTCGAGGATCGGCAGCAGCGCCTGCAGATTGCCGAGTTTCTTTTCGTGGATGAGGACATAAGGGTCCTCCAGCTCGGCGCGCATCTTGTCGGCGTTGGTGACGAAATAGGGGCTGAGATAGCCGCGGTCGAACTGCATGCCCTCGACGACGTCGAGTTCGGTTTCGGCGGTCTTGGCTTCCTCGACGGTGATGACGCCGTCGTTGCCGACCTTGTCCATCGCCTTGGCGATCATGGCGCCGACGGTGGCGTCGCCATTGGCGGCGATGGTGCCGACCTGCGCGATCTCGGCCGAGGACTTGACCTTCTTGGACCGTGCCTTGACTTCCTTGACCACGGCGGCAACGGCCTGGTCGATGCCGCGCTTGAGGTCCATCGGGTTCATGCCGGCGGCGACCAGCTTGGCGCCTTCGCGCAGGATCGAAGCGGCCAGCACCGTAGCGGTGGTGGTGCCGTCACCGGCAAGGTCGTTGGTCTTCGAGGCCACTTCGCGCACCATCTGCGCGCCCATGTTCTCGAACTTGTCGGTGAGCTCGATTTCCTTGGCCACCGTCACGCCGTCCTTGGTGATGCGCGGCGCGCCATAGGCCTTGTCGATGATGACGTTGCGGCCCTTGGGGCCGAGCGTCACCTTGACAGCGTTGTTGAGGAGCTCGACGCCGCGCAGCATGCGGTCGCGGGCATCGGTGGAGAATTTGATTTCCTTGGCAGACATGATTGTTCATCCCGTTCGAGTATTGGAGTGGGCGGTTTTGCCGTGAGGCCAGCCCGGTCAGGCGGCCTTCTTGGCAGCCGCGGTTTTCTCGACGTCCATCCCGCTCTTGTCGATGACGCCCATGATGTCGGCCTCCTTCATGATCAGAAGGTCCTCGCCGTCGATCTTGACCTCGGTTCCCGACCATTTGCCGAACAGGATGAAGTCGCCGGCTTTCACATCGGGCGCGATCAGCGCGCCGCTTTCGTCGCGTGCGCCCGGGCCGACGGCGATCACTTCGCCTTCCTGCGGTTTCTCCTTGGCATTGTCGGGAATGATGATGCCGCCCTTGGATTTGGTGTCGCCTTCGGCGCGGCGAATGACGACGCGGTCGTGGAGTGGCCGGAATTTCATGGGGAACTTCTTTCTGGGGCCGGCATAGGCGGCCGCTACCCCTGATATAGGCGCGTTGGCACTCGATAGATAGGAGTGCCAGAATTAATTCTCGCGAATATCCAAGAAATCGAATGAAATAATTCGAGACGCGCAGAAAATCATTCGCATTGGAGGAAAACTTTCTGCCGCCGTGATTTTCGCGGACGCTGATTTGTTATTTCAAAGGAGAAATAAAAGGGCGCCGCGACCTTGTTTGCAACTCAATTGAGGCGCATATGTAAAGCTCGTTGATTTGGTCGAGTTGGCTTTGTGTCAGAGCCCCGCCATTCACCACCGAATTCTCGAAAACGAGTGCATGCGCCGGTCCGGCGCACATTTCGTTCCGTTCGGACCCTGGAATGAAACCTACGCTGACCACGGATGTACTGGCAGCGTCGGGCATCGTCCCGGCGGTCCGAGTGGGAATGATACGGAAAGGCGCAGGCGCGCGTTTCCGCGGAAAGCCGCAATTCATGACCAGCCGCACCACACCGTCAATCGTTCGCTTCAGGTCGGCGTTTTCGCTGCCTGGCTTTGATGCGCCGCAACCACCCGGAGAGTATCGCGTCGATCATGACGAGGAAGCCCTCGAAGGGGCTTCGCTGATCGCATGGCGCCGCGTCGCCACTTTCATTCACCTGCCGGCGATCTCGGCCGGCGGAGCCACGCAGCAGATGGTGCCGATCGAACCGGCATCGCTTGAAGCCGCACTGGAGCAGGACCAGAGACAATGATGAGAACCACCACCCTGATGCAACGCAACGCACGCCCGGTCCGCCGCGAAGCCGCAACGCATCTCTTTGCTGTCGGACAGGCTGTCCGGCTGAAGGGCGGCTTCGGCACATTTCCAAAGACCGCGGAAATCTACCGCATCACAGCCACGCTGCCGCCGAGGGGAGATTCGCTGCAATACCGCATCCGCAGCGACGGCGAACTTCATGAACGGGTGGCGACGCAGGACAGTCTCGAACCGGTCGACACGTCGCCCGGTGACACCATAACGCTCATCGAAAGGACGTTCGACCATGTCAAAGGGACAAAAACGCTCGAGCCGGGAGATCAGGAAGCCGAAGCAGGAAAAGGTCCTGCCCAAAGCTGAAAGCGTGTTCGGCACCCAGACCAGGCTTGCCGCCAACATCAGTTCGCCGCGCGGCAAGGGCAAGAACTGACGCGGCGAGACGGCGATGAAGATCCTGATCGAATTCTATCGCACCCGGGAAACGGACGATGCGCATGCCCTGATCGGCCGCGAGACCGTGGAAGCCGTCGACCTCGACGATGCGATCGAAATCGCCAGGCTTCTGGCCAAGACCCTGAACATGCCGCAGCGGCCGGACGCCATGACGATCGCCGACGCGAATGGCGCAGCACTCTATTCGGGCGCTCTCGCCACGCAAGCGGTCAACGAGGAAAGGCCAGCATCATGAATGCCCGCAACACCGAAACCGATCGGCAGCGCAATGCCGCCGCGCTTCGGATCTGGGAAAACGAGGGTGGCGCGTCGGGACGCGACTTCACAAATCGTCAATATGGCCGCCGCGTCGAAGCGGATCGTTCCTGGACCGTCTATCACGTCTTCACCGGTATTCCGGCGCATGAGGACGGCGTTGCGATGACCGGACTCAACCGGTCGGACGCGACGCGCAGCATGTTGTCCCTCAACCAGCGCAATGCCGAGCGCCGCAGGGCGCGGGTTGCCGCGCCGCCAATTGTCCCGCACGAGACAGCAGCGGGCCAGTCATGACGCTCTCGTTTCCCAACCCCAGCCGCAGCTTTGACGAAACCCGCAACGCCGTCCGCTTCACTGGCCATGACGGCATGTTCGAAGTGCGCTTCTTCGTCGAGATCGAAGCGCTGGCAAAATCCGACAGCGCCCTGGCCGGGACAGCGGCGTCGGAAACAAAATACCTGTCAGCCTTCGACACCTTGCGATCATCCATCCACAAGGTTGCCGGTAAAGCCTATTCCCGCGACCGCCGCAGTTCCTACACCTTGACTGCCGCCGATTTCCGGTAGGCATGGCACCGTATCAGGAACGTTCTGGTCGTTCAGCGACAACCTCGTGCGCAAGGCCCCCCGGAGGGGCCTTGTTTGTTTTTGGGGGAAGGCTGGCCCTGCCGAAGAATGGCAGCTTCGGCGCTGTGCACTGACGGTCTCATCGGTATCGGCGGAGCCGCGAATCTGTGCTAAGCCGCCGCCCGACCAACCAAAGGACGACACCTATGAGCGAATTGACCGTGGCCGAGGCGACCGAAAGCATCTATGCCTCGCTGCGGGCCGACAATGCCGACATCGACGCACATATCGCGACGCTCAAGGCGGCGCTGGCACGAGAAGGGCTAAAACAGGCGGTGTTCGATCCGAGCAAATTGGTGCAGAACAACCGCGCGGGCCGCAAGTTGATGCAGGCCTATTTTCGGCAGCGCGGCGTGAGCGTGAGCTTTTCGGATTAGCAGAGCCGCGCCCGTCACGGGCTCGCGCGGCCGGCCGCCTTGCTTCGTCAATGACATGTAGCCGCGGTCTTCAACGCCTGGGCGCGCGAAGGTTCGGGCAAATTCGCGATCCGTCGAACAGACGCATAGAACCTGGGATAGTCGCCCGAACACAAGTCGAACAGGCGAAGAAACGCCGGAACCTGTTCACCGTAGACAGCTGTCGCGGCGAGCTTTGCGTTGTTGATCGGGGCATCGAACCAGGCGTCATAGCCCCGGTATCCGGCCCATCGCCTGTCGCGCATCTGCCGGTAGCGCATCCGCAGCTTGTCTATCGTGGCTGCTTTGGCAGCGGCCATCTGTTCCGCGGCACGGGGACTTCCATAGACCTGGCTCAACTCATCCCGGGTTTTCGATATCAATCCGAGAAAGTCCGCCTTGCGCTTGCGATCGATCTCGTAGCTGCGCAAGCTGGCGCGATTGCCGGTGGCGCGGAGCCATTTCCTGACGCCGGTGGTTTCGACGGCAACCGCGAAAGCCTC
This sequence comes from uncultured Alphaproteobacteria bacterium, assembly GCA_963788955.1. Lineage (GTDB taxonomy): Bacteria > Pseudomonadota > Alphaproteobacteria > Rhizobiales > Rhizobiaceae > Mesorhizobium. Next base: position 314,118 of record CAWBIN010000006.1, read on the forward strand.
GTTGAATGCGGAATCGTCATCCACATAGATGCGCTGATGCGCCAGTTCATGAAAGATTAGGCTTGCGAGATAGGTGTCGTCCTGACGCAGCATCGTGCTTAGCAGCGGGTCACTGGACCAGCCCAGTGTGGAATATGCGGTGATGCCTGTGACGTAAACGTCCAGCCCCTGTCCATGAAGCTCGACAGCGCTTTCAGTCGCGGATTTCCGGGAAAAGTAACCCCGGTACGGAACGCAGCCGAAGACCGGAAAGCACTCTGTTCGTGGCGTGAGCGAAAATTGCGGCGCGGCAAAAACGGCCCAGGTCACGGCGTCCCGACCGATGTCGACATAGCTGCGGTAGCTGTTGTTGTCGGGCAGTGCCAGTTCATCTGTCGCAAATCGGCGTATGGCGCTCGCCGACGTCAACTTGGCGCGCAATGCCTTTGGCGTCGACGGATCATGGACGAGCCTTCCGACATTTTTCCGCGCGGCCATGATCTGCACGTGGCCCTCCAGTGACTGCGCGTAGTAGGAAATGCTTGTGCAACCGGTCACCCCGGATGCCATGATGACAGCGGCAAGCATTCGAAAAACGCGCTTCACAACCTGCCCACCGCTTGCTCATACCCCCACGGAGCAAATGCCCCATTTGCCCCGTGTCTCAAACAGGCGCACCAATTTTCGTCAAGACCTGGAGAGGGCAGGGGCGGACTTTCGACGTTGGCAGGATTGGCAAATGCAGCCATTCGCCTACGTGCCGCCGCCGGCCGCTTACGTTGCGTTTAGCTCCACCATGTAAGTCTTCGAAATCTCTGGGGCCGCACGTTCATGCTCGACAACTACGAAGTGGACCGGTTTGGCGTGATCCACCAGATCGACGCCACGCCGATCACTTACGACAAGCAATACATTTCCTACTACGAGGATCTGAGCGACCGGACCATCAAGCTCGGCTATCAGCGGCTTGGCTGGGTGCTGGGGATCACCGGCGAAATACCTCGGTCGGTGCTGGAGATTGGCTATGGCACCGGCACATTCGTCGAGGCCGCGAAGATTACCGGGGTTGCCGACTGCGCCGGCTGCGACATCACAAGATTTCCGCTGCCCGAGGGTGTGCGCTTTGTCGATTGGGATGAGGCGCTCGCCGGCTCGTGGGATCTCGTGGCTATGTTCGACGTGCTCGAGCACATCCCTGACTTGAGTTTCCTCGCCCGCCTTCAGACCCGCCACCTCGCCATCGCCGTGCCTTATTGCCGCTGGCGTGAGCTTGGCGCCGAGGGCGATGCGTGGTTCCGGACGTGGCGCATGCGCCTGCCCAACGAGCATTTGCACCATTTCGACCGTGACTCGCTGGTCGCACTGCTCGCGCATCACGGTTTTGAGTGCGTGACGCTGAATGGATTCGAGGACGGGATCAGGTTGCGGCCGGGCGAAGCAGGCCCGAACATCCTGTCCGGCTTTTTCAGAAAGTTATAGGCCGGTTTCCTGTGCGGCTGCGCGCTCAGGCCGTGGCCGGGCAGGCCGCCGGCCGGGTGCCGGGCAGGGCGCCTTTGCCGCCATGCTGGCGCGCGCCCTACTAGGCGCGCCTGGACGCGGTCGGGATCACGGCGTGGTCGTGAACCCGCACTGCTTCTGTTCCATCTCGATCTGCTTCGTGATGCGGATGGCGTTCTGTGCGTAGGCCTCCGTCACCGAGCCGCTGTTCACGGTCTTGTCCTTTAGCGGACTGACGGCCGCGCAGAGGTGGAAAACATGCTCCGTCTCGGACTTCGCGGCTCCGTTTTCCGGCGCGATCCAGTACACGATATCCTGACCATTGGGGTGTGCCGCGTCCTTCGTCGCCGCAGCCACCGTGGTGGAGTCGGTGGCGATCGCCTGCGCCTGGGCGGCGACCTCGGGCGAACAGGCTGTGGTTGGTTGCCCGGCCTTGATCTGTTCCGCGCACGTGTTCATGTCCTGGGTGTACTGCTCGACCGATGGCGGTTGGTAGCTGACCCCGATCAGCGTCGCGAGCACGGCCAGCACGGCGCCGACGCCGCCGGCAACCTTCTTGCTCTTCGGATCCATGTTTTTGTCGTTGAGGATCAGGAGAACCAGAGGCAGGAAGGCAATCAGCGTGATGATCGCGCCGAGCTGGTTCTGGACGAAGAACCTGAATGTCTCGGATGCGCGGGCCGGATCCTTCCTGTTGGCCGCCTTCCAAAGCAAGCTGCCGGCGATGGCGAAAATCGCGATCCCGACCAGAATGCCGATCAGCAGCGGCAGGTTTCCCTGGTCGAACTTGTGCCGGTAGAGCAAAACAATCCCGGCGATCTCACCGCCAATGGCAACGATCCACGAGAGTGCGGCGAACAGGCGGAGGCGGGTGGCGCTGGACTTCTGGCCCTGCGTTGCTTGCCAATCCTTGGTAACGTCTGTGGTCGGCTTGTTGTCGGTCATGACCAGGTCCCCCGGTATCGACACTTTTGCAGGGCGGCGTCAGATCGAAAGGCGCCCGGCGCGGCGTCGTTGAACAAACGTTTTCGTCGCCTGCCTTGGCGACGAAAGCGCCACAGCAGACCATATCCCCATCCTTATTGCGCATGATTGGATTCGTCCATACCCACGGCGGCAGGCGCCGATGGCGATACGTGGTTCCGGACGTGATCGTTCGGAAGAGGGGATCACCCCTTGGCCTTCGTCAGCCTTTCCAGCGCATCCACAACCAGATCGCAAAACTTCGCATGGTCGAGCTTCATCGCCACGGCGTGGCGGAAGTCGGTCTGCTCGCTCGCCGTGCCGCCGAAATGGCGCATGCCGCCCATCTTCTCGAAATTGCAGACCGTCATGCCCTTGGTCCAGCGTCCGGCAATTTCGACGCGGATATCGGCCTTCTCGGTGGTGAAGACGCTTCCGTCGATCATGGCCGCGACGCAGCATGCGTCATGGACCGCGGGATACGCGATCTGCAGCAGGCCGCCATGCGTGGTCGCTATGAACGCCCAGATGTCGAGGACGAACCTGGCGATCGGGCCGCCGACGGCGCGCACCCTGTCCTGCAGGTCCGGGGTGGCCTGCGCCTGGTGGGTGAGGTCGAGCCCCACCATGGTGACGTCCCAATCGGCGCGGAACATCACGTCGGCCGCCTCCGGGTCGGCATAGACGTTGAACTCCGCCGCGGGCGTGATGTTGCCGCGCGTATAGCTTCCTCCCATCGCGACGACTCGCTTCACCCGCTCGACGATGCGCGGCTCCTTGCGGACGGCCAGAGCGATGTTGGTGTAGGGACCGACCGGCACCAGCGTGATCGTCTTCGGCTCGTGCGCCATGACCGTGTCGATGATGAAGTCGACGGCATGCCGCTTGTCGAGCTCGAACGACGCCGGTGGCAGCACGGGGCCGTCGAGCCCGGTATCGCCGTGGATCTCGACGGCCAGCACCTGGTCGATGATTAAAGGACCTGGAGAGCCCTTCGCCACCGGCACCTTGATGCCATAGGCGGTGCAGACGGAGAGCGCATTGCGCGTGGTGTTCTCGACATTGTGGTTGCCCGAAACCGTGGTGATGCCGAGAAGATCGATCTTCGGATTGCCGGCCGCGAGCAGAATGGCGATCGCATCATCATGCCCAGGGTCGCAGTCCAGGATGATCTTTTCCATGGTGGCACCTCTTTTGTCGGCCGAGCCTGTCGGGACAAGAGACTGGCATGCCTGCGCCGTCAAGGTTCTGGTGCTCAGCCGACGTAGTGCCACGCCGCTCGGCGCCTCCTCGCTGAACTTCGTCCTGCGCTTCTGAATCCGCGATCCCCAGCAAAGCCTGACCAACGTGCGCGGCAAGGTGCTGCTGGCGCTATGGGAACTCAAGGCAAACAGCATAAGCATCCCCTATCCGCACCGCGAGATCATCATGAAGGAGGGGGGCGCTGAGGGGAGGGCAGGGACGTCAAGATCATCGGCACTGACGGCCTGCCGCCGGCGGCATCGAGCGGTGGCCAAGAGCGACTGGGCAGTGGCCAACCCGAATGACTGCTTCGCGCCGCATGTCGGACATTGAGATCAGCATTGCCACTTCCTGAAAGCCGACATCCAAGAACCTCGCTGAGGGTCGTGGTTGCGCCAGGAGCCGCCATTTGGCCGAAGTAGGTTCAACGTCAGCTAAACGCCTCAAAGGCCGACATTTGCACGCGCCATAGTTCTGCTTCGCGAACACGGTCGACGCCAGTCGACCGACTGGCGATGAGCCAGTTCGGCGGGGGTTAGCCGCACAAGCTTGTAGGGGTCGATCGATGCAGTCGCCAGGCCAGCAAGGTGGAGGGTGGCACCGCTGACCATCACCAGCGCGTCGACGCCTGCGCCATTCTCCTTCTTGCCAGCCTGCTCGACGTGGCGGGCGAAATTTACCTCCGAGCCGACCAGAACAGAGAAATCCCACTGGCGATCGTCGACGAACATCACCTCGCCGGAGTGTAAGCCGATCCTGATGCGGCGCGACAGGGAGCCCATTGAACGCTTCCAAGCGTTGCCGAGCGAGATTTCCGGTACCAGTTCCGCGACGGCGGCCAGCGCCTTTAGCGCCGTTTCGCTGGGCGTCATTTCGCTCCCCAGCCAGAGAGCTAGCACGCCGTCGCCTGTAAAGTTTTCGAACGATCCCCCCATTGGCCACCACGACCTGGCGGGTCAACGTGAAGTGCTCGATCATGAACCGCGTGGTTTCGACCAGGCCAAGCGCGCTCGCCAAGCCGGTCGAGTCCTCCACGTCGGTAAACATGATCGTGGCGATGGCGCGCTGGAATTTCGTTTTCACCCATGCCGAATGACGGGAGCACGCGGTCAGTCTGCGAATTCGTATAGGCAGTGATCGGATGCATTGGAGTCCGGCCCCCGAGCGGTTTCAAACGTCGCTCGAATATGACTGGACGGCGTAGGCGGATCGTAAGCCCGCCGTGGCGGGCACGTCAGAATTACGTCAGAAATCCATTCGGGCCCGGCTTTAGCGGCTTGCAGCCGACCCTTTTTATTCAAATTCGGCGGGACCCTCAGCTCAGCAACTTACGGGAGGTCAAGCAGCCCCGCTCCAAACTGCTGATCGAACGAAGGCACCCTTCTCTCGCAATTAGGGCTGTCCGGTAGAATTCGGAACGTCAGCTTTTTCAAGCCAAGGCCATGAAACCTCCTTTGCGCCCGACTGGGTCATCTTGCGCCTTAACCTCTATGCCGTTGAGCGGCCTACCGGTGGAGCGATGTTTCGACTGCAACAAAGCGGCTGCTCCCGCGACGATGGCCGAGGCTGCAGATGTTCCGCCAAATACCGTGTAGAGCCCGGCGCGGTCTCTGCTTTCGACGCGCGGCGGCTGGATCCCTTCCAGCTGTCCGCCGGAATAGCCGTGGTGGCCCGGGATGTCGGTGGTGAGCACGCCCTGCGGCGCGTATTCAACCTGGGGGAGCTTCTCGTAGATCTCGAAATTGTGGTCACGTGAACGCAGCGACTCACGGTCCAGTCGTATTTGGCAGCGCGTACACACCTCCTGGTCGTCGGACGGCGCGGAAATGGTGACGGAATTGTCGGTCGGATCGCCGCTGTAGTTGGAATATGCTGAACGTCTCGCCAGATAAGTGGCGGCCGCCACCGCAACCACGCCATTGCTTTCGCCGGCCTTGCTCGCCGGGTAAATCAGATGGTCGTAGCCATCGTTGCCGGCTGCGCAGATGATGGGGATTTCCTCGCTGATCGCCTCGAAAAGCGTCTCGAAATAATCCCAAATTGGCTTTGCCTGTTCGACCGAAGTATATCTGCTGTCGCCATATCCAGGATAGGAACGGTGCGCTCGCCATGGATCGGGTACTTCCCGGGGAAAGTGTATGACGAAACCTTCTGGTCGCGGGCATAGAGAAACGCCAGAATGAGCTGCGCTGCGTCGGGCCGTGCTGAAATCTCGATCGGCAGGAGTTCAGCGCCTGGGGCGACCCCCCAATACGGTATTGCGCCTTCACCGTTGCTAAATTGCCTCAGCTTCGCGGGCGGGGCCGCAGGGGCGCCGACCATCAGCCCAGCGCAGGCGGTCCCGTGCGCTGAGTAGCGCATACGCGAGGTCTCAGCAGTCTCCTGAATTACTCCGCGCCCATCTTTCAGTGCTCGAAGCAGCGATTTCTGAACCTCGATTTCCTGCGCATTGTTCCTCGATTTGATCAGGCCTGCCGCCCACGCCCAGGTATCGTCGCCCACAAAGCTCGTGCTCTGCTTTTTTTCCGGCCCTCGCAAGACGCGCGGTTGCTGCTTGGGTGTGACGTAACTCAACCCGAAAGGGTGAGCGGCGAAGCTGACCGCAGAAAGGATACGAGGCTCGAGATTGGGATGGCTTGAGTTCACCCCCGTATCGATCTGGGCAATGACCTCGCCGTAACCGGGCTTGTCAGTACCCAACAAATCCCAGGCGTCGGCCTCCAGCAGGTATGCGGCCTCGTGCGGCAACCGCGCTTCAGGGATGCGCGGACGATCGCGTAAGGCGCCGATTGCGATCAGGTGCCACAGGTAGTGATACCAGTCATAACAAAGATGGCCTTCGCCCTTCTTGATGTCGTCCATAATGGCACCCACCTACCATTCGCTCTGGGCGCGTCGGATCGTTTCATCCATCGCGTCCACCAAGTACGGAGAAATGCGCGCAGCCAGTTCCTCGCCGGCATCGGTGTCGCTGGCGTAGTGCAGCCCGGCCCATTCCCTGTTCTCGGCCACCCGGCGGGCGCGCTCATAAAGCGCGGTTACGCCGGCGTGCTCGGGCAGCATCCGTTGCAGAACGTTCGCCACCGCAAATGACTGAAATGAATGGTTGGACGGGTAGGAAGCGTGCGACGGAACCGGAAGCGCCGGCCGCAGCCTCGGCTCAATGATGTTGGGCCGTGGCCGATTGAATTGATCTTTGTAGTTGAGCCCGATCTCCTCCGTGAGTTCGAGGATCGCAACAATCAATGCGCATGTCCCCTCGAAGCCCGCGAGAGTGTCTATTCCGAGCGGTGCCGTGTAGTCCAAAATCCCGAACGATGCCTGGCGGACGATCTCGTCGCGCCGCAGCGGGTCACCTTCCCTCCTCTTCTGCAGATCGATAAGCGCTTCTGTCTCCCTGAGGCTCTCTGAAGGTCCGGGCGGGGGATCGATAAGAATGTTCTCCCAGATCGCGCCGAGATATTTGTTGGCGACGCTTAGTCCGATCGTGTGCAAGGCACGCTTGTCGTGCCACGCCGGCAAAGCCTCCTCGCCAGTTTCGAAAGCCGTTTGCCCCCTGCCGCGTCCCCGTCCTCGTCCGCGCCCTCTGCCCCTGCCTCGACCTCGACCTGCGCTCGGCCCCGCCAGGAAGGCTGGCGAAAGGCGCATGACACCCTCCACAGGGTCATCAGAAATCGTTATCACGATCTGCTCTTCTTGAATCGACAGAACGCTGCTCTTGGTCATCATAGACACGAAAGGATGCAGTTTTTCGCCGCCTCTATTTTTGATGTATTCCTCAAGAGATTTTTCAGGTTTTGCGTCACCCAATATCAGCGGATATTGCCTTATGTCCGATCCACTGACTAAGAATCGGGCGTTAAACAACTTGTTATTAAGATCAATTGTCGACATCATATCCACCCCCCTCAACTAAAGCTTCTAAATTTGATCCGCGCCAACTGGTGGTCGGAGCCTCGACGTAACGCCTGCGGTGCGCAACGCTAGGGTGCGTACCTTGGCAGCGTTATCCGCGACAGCCCGCTCTTGATAACTGAAACTCCGAGTACGCCTGCAATTGGATAATTCTCCTCCGAAAGCAGCTCGAGCGAGAAATCCGGCTCCCAGGCGCGCAAGCGTTCGATAGTTCGAACTGCTTCCACAGTCTGCCCCAGATGCCCGTGGCAGGCAGCCGAGTATCTCAAAGCGGGTAGGTATGTGGGTTGCTGCGCAAGGACACGCTCGCCGTGTCGTATCCCCTCCTCGAAGCGCCCGTTCAGAGTTGCCAAGATGCAGCACGTGGTATCGATGCAGTAACGATACAGGGGAGGCCCGCCCAGTGCACGTGCGCGCATCGCATCCTCATAGCCACGCTTCACCTCGCCGAGATAGCCGAGCGTCAAGGCACGCATGTCCCAGCAAATGGCTTGTAGCGGGTTAGCGGCTATCGCTCGATCGGCGAGTTCCAGTGCCTGTGCGTATTCACGAAAGACGAACGAATGGGCATGGGCGGCCAACGCCAGGGTGATAGGATTGAAGGGGGCCACTTCGACGGCGCGACTGGCGCATTCCCGAACCTGATCGTGAAAGGTGCCCGAGCGGCCGACTCGTCTCTCGCCAAAGCGGGTGACAAACACAAACAGCTGCCACCCCAGATACGTGCTACGCGGGTCGAGCTCATATGCTTCGGCGAGCATGCGCTCCGCCGAATCCAGGTCCGTATCGCGCATGCGGAATACCTGTCGCAGCGCTGTTAATGCAAGCCGAGACGCCCGGTGTCGGGGCTCGTCGCGGATAGACTTAGGATCGAGAACGAATTCGAGGATCGAAAACACGATCTGATTGACCAACGACATCAGCTTCAGGCTCGCCGGGCCAGTCAGGTCGGCCGGCTCGAGAAAATCCGTATGCGACCACAAGAGCCGGCTGTCACCGGGCGCAATTAATGCAAATGTCAGGCCCACTCTGTCGCCCACCACCGTTGCCCTGGTTTGCAACAGCCAGTCTGGTAGCGCAGTGTCAGGCGCTTGGGTCAGCGGTCCCTGCGCTTGAAAATCCACGACGTCGACCACTTCGAAATTCAGGATCGATCGAACCACGAGATCCAGGACAAGGTCGCTGACGGCCCTGTTAGCGGAGCCCTCCGTCCACCTGGCATCGCGAACCAGGCCCAAGCATAGCCGCGACGAATTCAGAAGTGAGGCGCTTCGCTGTCCGGACAACTGATCTGCCGCGGCAACAGGAGAGACGTTTGCTGGCACTGTGCGAGGCCGGGGCCATTGGCTTCTTTGCTCACGAAGCCAATCCTCGAACTCTGGATCGCGAATATCGAGGCCCTCAAGCAGATCACGCGTGGCAGAGCCTTCGGGCGGATCGTTCAAATCGATGCCGATCGAAGCGACGTCGAGTTCGAACCACATCACGATCGGTCGAGATTAGATCAAGGCCGGCGCTGCGGAGCGACTTCCGAACCTCGGACAGTTCCTGCCGCAAGCTTGCTGCACCCTGCTCCTCGCCGCGAGTGCTCCAGAGCTTGCTTTGCAGCCATTTTCGGCTCCGCGTACCGTTGGGTGCCAGGGCGAGCATGGCCAAGAGCGCTTTAGACCGTCTGCCATGCGGCGTGACGTCCGCGCCGTCCGCGTTCTCAATCGCGAATGGCCCAATCAATCTAAGGAAAGGGTGGCCATCCGAGTACATTAGCGGCCCCTCGCGTCCCCGTACCCTAATATATCATCCGCTAATATAAGTCTATCTGTAATTCTCGGCTTCCGTCAGGTCAAACCTACACGTGGCAAAGAATTCGAGACGGGATTTCTGCTGTGACGGAAGGATTTGGTAGCGACATCAAGCGGTCGTTCGATGTAAGCGGTCCCATTGTCTGAGTTGGGTCAGGTCACGACGATGCCCACACCAACCTGAATGTCCGATCTTGAATATTCTCAGCCCAAAGCTGCCGGTCTGCTCTCGGCCCAAGTCCGGCCGTTCTAAAGCAGCCGCTCGAATTGCCGCCTATGACCATAAGCGCTCTCGCTGCTCCCACACCGCCCCCTT